>JAGBFA010000005.1 GCA_017936685.1 Alistipes sp. | reverse complement strand
ATGTGCCGTGGTCTCGTCGCGATTGCAGAAGTCCTTGACAAAGAACTCCTTGATAGCCACGCGCTCCTCCATATTGACATGGATAGCTTCGTAGGTGCAGCCGAAGCCGCCGCTGCTGATAAAACGTACTATTCTATATTTCCCTCCTTGAAGGAGGGTATCTACCGGTAGGGTCATAGTAATTTATAATTATATTTTAATTTTCCGATCGGATATGCTCCGCTGCTATTCCGAAACAGGCCGGACACTTTGCCCATAGTAGCGATAGCTCCAACTCACATAGTGAATACCGCTATGGAAACTAAGGTAACATGAACTCTGAATAGATTTCTCGTAAGGCATAGAACACCAATAATAGCCACACTTTCCAGAAACATTGAGCGAGGATCCGTATTTATAGCCCGCAGCCGGAATAAAGATAGAGTTACAATTGATTTTACTTGTAACCCGGTAACCATTACGACCCTCTTGACTCGTCCATATCCATGTGCATTTGTCTATAAGCTCCTGCATTTCCGCTTTTGTGGGCATACGCCATGACCCGCCCCAGTTGGCTCGGGCGGCATCGTATTTGGGATTGCCCGCAATATCGCCGATAGTTTGATTATAGGCAGTACTGTTCTCATCATTATATTTCAACTTGACCGCCATCTCGCCCCATGCGTAGTAATTACCGTAGTCCGACGGTGACGACGCGCCTACATTGCATGTCGCCCACTTGACGCTCAGGCCTAAATCGACATAATCATGGCCATTGTACATTCTTTGCGACATAAAACTATCCGCCAACACAGTCACCTCGTCATTTATAACAGTCTTATCCAACTCTACGGCAGATGTAGCTGATGTATCGAGAAGCGAAAGGAAAGCATCGATGGTCTGCGGACGGTCGTTCTTCCTGATTTGCATGGCAGCCGAGATCGCACGGCGGGTAGGCTCCGAGATTGTCTCCGGCAGAGGATCAAGCTCCTCGCCGCTGGCAAGCAGATTAGCCTCCGGCGGCGTGACACCCGTAAGCAGCTTGTAGAGCGTAGCTCCGAGGGCGTAAATATCGGTAGCAGGCATGAACTTCATCACATTATTGCCCATCTGCTCCAACGGGGCGTAGCCCGGGGTTTTGCCCATAAGCGTAGAGGTGTTCTCACCGGCCTCCTCGTCGTATTGTTTCGAAGCTCCGAAATCGATCAAGACGGCATTGTCGTCCGCATCGACCATGATGTTGCCGGGCTTGATGTCAAGGTGCAGACGGTTATGGTTGTGCACATAGCGCAGTGCTTCGGCAACCTGACGGATATAGCGCACGGCACGCACCTCGGGCATAGCCCCGTCGCGCTTGACAATCTCTCCTAATGAAAGGCCGTCGACATAGTCCATAACGTAGTAGGCCGTGCCATTCTCCTCGAAGACGTCCGACACGCGGACGATGCCCGGGTGTTTGAGTTTGTAGAGGGCACGTGCCTCGTCGGCGAACTTACGGCGCAGCTTGTCGACCAAAGCGCGTTTGCCGACAGTGCCCACGGTAATATGTGCCGTGGTCTCGTCGCGATTGCAGAAGTCCTTGACAAAGAACTCTTTGATAGCCACACGCTCCTCCATATTGACATGGATAGCTTCGTAGGTGCAGCCGAAACCGCCGCTGCTGATAAAGCGGACTATTCTGTATTTCCCTCCTTGAAGAAGGGTGTCTACCGGTAGGGTCATAATGTTTGGATTAGCAGGCGTTACAGTTATTTTTTCGTAATATTTTCATGCAATCTCTGGCTGTCGCTGTCGACAACATCGCTGCCGTCATCGTCGGAGCTTCGCTGTGATTGCACCACCTCCTCGGCCGCGGCCCTTTGCGAGTCGTTAAGCACTACGCCCGATTGCGCCGGCTGCTGCACGGCAGGGGTTTGAGCGGTCTGCGACTGCGGTTCCGGCTGCGACTGCGGCTCGGAGTCAGAATCGTGCTCCTGAGTCGTTGCTGACGGCGTCTCATTGTCCTGCGCAGGCTGTGTCTCTTGTGCAGGGGCAGGTTGTCCGGCGGCAGGCGGTGTTTGCCCTGCGGCAGGACTGGCCGGAGCGGAGCCATGACGTACAGAGCCGGGATCCGTCTTAGGCGACGGGGGCGTGGCAGGAGTCTGCCCGGCCTCGGTCTTCGCGGTCGCAGCTGATTCGCCGGGACGTATGTAGAGATAATATCCGACCGACACTATCGCAGCAACCGCAACGGCTACCAGCATCGGCACCAACAGACGACGAGAGCTCTTGCGCCGCAAATCGTCCGAACCGCCGGCAGCAGAGCCTGACTGGCGTTGTCCGATGTTGCGCGCACGGTCATCGGCACGAACACTGCGGACGCTGCCCGTACCCTCCTCTACCTGTGCCATAAGAGGCTCCACGGCAGCAGCCCGTCGTCCGGCCGAAGCAGGGACATCGACCGGCAGCGGATCGACGACATCGGTGATATACACCAGTATGGCCGAGTGATTATCGTGATTCTCGCGAGTGACCTTGATAAGCATATCGACCTTGTTGGCCGCATCGCCGCCCTTGGCCGAAAAGATATACTTCAAGTTGTCGTCCTCCATCTGCTCCAATATACCGTCGGAGCAGAGCATGAAGTAATCGCCCGGACGAATATCATGCGTATGATATATGTCGGCCTTGGGGCGACGCTCCATACCGGGCTGCATGGCGCGTGTGATGATGTTTTTCTGCTTGGATACCTTGGCCTCCTCGCGCGTAAGCTCCCCCACTCTGACCAGATCGTTGACCAGCGAGTGATCCTCGGTCTGGAACAGGATAGCGGTATCGTCGACACCACGCCCCGGACGGATATGATAGACGCGGCTGTCGCCGATATGCGCTATCGTCGCGCCGCGGTCGTGCAGTTTGAGGAATGTCAGCGTCGTACCCATCTTCTTGGCCGCGCCGTTGTCGTGCTCGTCCAGAGCATCGAACGCATCGGCAAGCCCTGCGCGGAAGTCATCGTCGGTGAAGCCGCCCTCGACCGAAGTGCAGCGCGACAATATCGATGCACCCATAGCCTCGCACACCGTCCGGCTCGCCACCTCGCCGGCGGAGTGTCCGCCCATGCCGTCGCAAAGGATAAAGAGACGGTCCTCGGCCGCAGCCTTGCCATAAGCGGGAAACATCGAGTCCTCCTGCTTCTCGCGAGGTCCCTGCTCCCAAATGCCATATACATTCAACTTATATTTCATAGGTCATGATTTTTATTACATCACATTGTATATTCACTCTCGTCGTATTTTCTCTCCCCGTCGTCGGGGATCTCGAACCGCAGCACCGCATCGGGCAGACGCAGAGTGTCGCCGTCGTGCAGCACCACACAATCGCCGTATTCCATGCGTTCGCCGTTGATGCGGGTGTCGTTGACGCGCGGCTTGTAGAGCGACGCATAGTGCACCATGCCCTTGCCCGGCACCTTTTTAACCTCGATCACCAGATGCTCGCGGCTCATGCGATTGCTCTCGGGCGTGGGTATGCGGAAATCGGCCGACGATGCCGACGACGCACGCCCTATGACATTCCTGCCGGTTTTCAGGCGAAACGCAGGGACACTCGCCGACATCACACGCAACACGCCCGGTACAAGATTGGGACGGTCGCCCAAATCGGTCTCTTCGTCTGAATGATGACGAGTCTTTTCCTTGTCGGGATATTTCGTATGTTCGTGTGCCACGTCGACCACCTGCCGATAAGCCGCAAAAGCCGACGACTCCTTGCAAACGGGACAGGTGATGTTTTTATTCTCTATACCCGGCTGCCGCTTAACCGCGAGAATCGCGCCGCAGCACGGACACTTTATCTTTATTGTTGTCTGTTCCATATCGACTGTATCTATTTTTTCCACTTCATCACCGGCATATTGTCGGAGAACTTGCCCCACATGACGGGGTGTTGTGCGCCGCCGGAGAGTTCGACCACATTGCGATGCACATAATCGAACAACTCGCGCGCAGTGATTATGCGATCCTTGTTTTTGTCGGCTCCGCCGCGCAAGCCCTTTTGCAGGTAGGTCGTAAAGAAGCCGTTGGCCATGCCGGGACTCTCGATCGAACATTCGTTGCTGCGCGACGAGAGGAACAGCATGACGTTGGCCTTTCGCGCCGCCGACTGCTCCGACTGCGAGTTCATCGACGAGACATCGGTGCGCATCTTGCCCGCATAGCAGGCATCGGCGAAGATCATTTTGTTCTTGCAGCGGCTGCGCGCCATGGCCTTGCGTATATCCGTGTAGCTCAAATCGCCGTCATAGGCACAAAAGCCGCCCGGGTAGCCGTGACCGCTGTAAAAGAATACCACGATGTCGTCGGCCCCGGCCGCAGAGAACACGCGGTTCATGGCCGACTTGATATGCGCCACTGTGGCATTGCTGTCGAGCAGCATGCAATATTGCAGGCCGGAGTTCTTGGAGTAGACCCACGTTATCGTCCGCGCATCTTTGGCGGGCAATGCCAGATCGCTGTCCGTGCCGGGATAGTCGGTGATGCCCACCGACACCAAATATACCTTAGCCGCGGCCGACAGCGATACCAACAGCATCGCTGCCGCCGCGAGAGCTGCTCTAAGCCAGGTCATAGCCGTCGTTGATATAATCCGTCTCCGAGTCGTTCGAGGCATACATGTCGCCGCCGCCCGCTGCGGCATTGGCGAACTCCTCGACCGAAATGCCCTGATCGGCTATGTCGAACACCTCGTTATCCGAAATCTCGCCGTTACCGTCGGCATCGACCATCATGTAGTCGAAATGACCGCTGTCGGTGACATCGACCAGCACCACGTCCTGGCCGTCGACAGTCATGCCGCCGATGTTGACTCCCAAATCATCGTCATAAGTCACGCCTAAGATCTCCACCTCGGGATCGGAATCGACCACAGCCACCTCGACATCGTCCGTGCCGGCGGTATCACCGCCCGACAGATCGGCAGTCTCCCCGACGGCAGAGTCGAGCTCGTCGACGCTGACCGCCTCGACATCATCGTCCGCCCCGGCGTTCTGCGCATAATCGTCTCCTTCGCCCGTGTCGGTCGACGCAACCTCCGGCTCCGCGGCCGACGCACCCGATGAGGTTGTCGTGTGATTGCTCCAACTGAAATGATCGTTATACTCGGCGCGCTCCTCGGCCGACATTGCGTTCCACTCGTCAGCCGTATATGTGCCGTAGACTCCGCCGTGCCACTCGAAAGCTCCGCCCGGGCCTACCTCGGCACGCGCTGCGGCAAAGGCCTCGGAGAACGACATGTCGTCGTTGACGCTCGTGGCCACCGACACCTCGTCGTCGGCCCACGCGGGCTGTGCCGAGTCGTTCGCGTCCTCGAATACCGAATCCTGCTCCGAAGGCACCTTCTCGTCGGCTATGGCCTTGTTGGTGGCAAACGATGCCACCGTGCCCAGCAGCATGCCCGTTCCCGCGCCGACCGAAGCCGCCTTCCATGCCGAGCCCTTTTTGGGCGCAGGTGCCGCAGCCTCATTCTCGGCCGCACGCTCCTCGGTTGCACCGGCCGCAGCCGCGCTCTCATTCACTCGCGTATCGTCGTAAACGGTGTTTTCATTGTCGTAAATAGTCTCTTCGTTTTTCATAATCTTATAAATTTTAATTGTTTATCAATCTTCTTTCTACACAAAAATATAATCGCGCGCCGCCCCTTGCAAGCATTTCCGGCCATAGTGTACCAAATGGCGGGATTATTACACAAAATCGTGTAAACGACCTATGCCCAACTGCCGAATGCGCTGCTATTCTGAGACAGGCCGGACACTTTGCCCGTCGTAGCGGTAGTACCAGTCCGTGCCGCAATAGCCGCTGTCGAAGTCGGGGCCGTACGCGCGCTGCGTACTGCTCTCGTAGGGCGAGGAACTCCAATAGTACCCGCGCTCTCCGGCGTAGTAGAGCGACAACCTGCCGCGCCAACCGGCAGCAGGGAGGAAGATAGAGTTGCCATTGGTTTTACTGGTCACCTTGTAGCCGTTATGACCGCCCTGACTCGTCCATGTCCAGGTGCACTTATTGATCAATTCTTTCATCTCTGCTTTTGTCGGCATGCGCCACGATCCGCCCCAGTTGGCACGAGCGGCATCGTAAGCGGGATTACCAGCAATGTCACCGATGCTTTTCTCCCATGTTTTGCAATTAGCAGACGTGTACTCCGACTTAGTAGTCGTCTCACCCCATGCGTAGTAATTGCCGTAGGCTGACGGCGACGAGGCTCCAACATTGCATGTAGCCCACTTGACGCTCAACCCCAAGTCGACATAGTCATGACCCGCGATTGTACCAGTCGTAGGCTTGGGTTCGGGGGCGGCTGTCGAAGCAGTATTATTCACCGGATCGACTCCAAATACAGGCCGGACGCTTTGCCCGACGTGGCGGCCGCACCAAGCTATGCCGTAGCCGACACTGTGGAATCGGAAATCGTGCGCGTCCCGCATATCACTCCCGTTGGGCGTAGAACTCCAATATTCGGCTTCAATTCCGGCGGAATAGAGCGACGACCTGTTACGAAAACCGGCAGCCGGAAGGAAGATAGAATTGCCATTGGTCTTGCTTGTCACCTTGTAGCCATTATGACCGCCCTGTGTAGTCCATGTCCAGGTGCATTTATTGACAAGCTCCTGCATCTCCGCTTCTGTTGGCATACGCCATGATCCGCCCCAGTTGGCACGGGCAGCATCGTAAGATGGATTACCCGCAATGTCACCGATGTCCTTACCGTCGGTTTTGCTATCCACATAGGTGGATTTCGTTGTAGTCTCACCCCACGCATAGTAATTACCATAGGCAGACGGCGACGAGGCTCCAACATTGCATGTCGCCCACTTGACGCTCAACCCCAAGTCGACATAGTCGTGCCCGTAATGCGTACCTGTCGGTTTAAAGTCGGCAGCTTGCTGTGCGGCGGCCTCCTCTTCGCGCTGCTTTTGCGCAGTTTCCTCGCGTTTGCGCTTCTCCTCAGCCCCACACCGCTGCTGAGCGGCAAGCTCCGTTTCATGCAGCTGCTGTTCCGGCGGCATACTATCCGGCATATAAGCAACCGCCAATGTATCGTTCGAAACCTTATCGGCAAACTCTGTCGCAACAGACGGCCGTTTTCCGCTGCCGCCGCCCATAGTGCGAAACATTATAAAACCGGCGACAACAAATACAGCAACGCATACGGCTATGATCAACCCTCTATGGCGACTCCGAAACGACTTGCGCTGCGTAGGCTTCGTCCCAGCATTCTGCGGCTTGTTCGGCCAGCCAGCGGATTGAGCAGATATGGCTGTCGCAATCCGATCATGATCGAAAGCCGTCTTTTCCGGATCGACAGCCGGTACAACGGCGGCCTCTTGCGGCGCAGCATCAAGCAGCGCAAGAAAAGCATCAATGGTCTGAGGACGGCGACTCTTGATATCCATCGCAGCGGCTATGGCGTTACGTGTCGCAGCCGAGACTGTCTCCGGAAGCGGTGCGAGTTGCTCACCGTTGGCCAGCAGATTGGCACTTGGCGGCGTGATCCCCGTAAGCAGTTTATAGAGCGTAGCACCGAGAGCATAAATATCCGTGGCAGGCAGGAACTTGACAACGTCGTTGCCCATCTGCTCCAACGGCGCATAACCCGGGGTCTTGCCCATAAGAGTAGAGGTGTTCTCGCCAGCCTCTTCGTCGTACTGCTTCGAGGCCCCGAAGTCGATCAAGATGGCATTGTCGTCCGAATCAATCATGATATTGCCGGGCTTGATGTCAAGGTGCAGGCGGTTGTGGTCGTGCACATAGCGCAGTGCTTCGGCCACCTGACGGATATAGCGCACGGCGCGCGCCTCGGGCATGGCTCCGCCGCGATTGACCATCTCGCCGAGCGAAAGGCCGTCGACGTAGTCCATAACGTAGTAGGCCGTGCCGTTCTCCTCGAATACGTCCGACACGCGGACTATGCCCGGGTGTTTGAGTTTGCACAAGGCTTTGGCCTCGTCGGCAAACTTGCAGCGCAACTTGTCGACTAAGGCGCGTTTGCTGACGGTGCCCACGGAGACATGCGACGTGGTCTGGTCGCGATTGCAAAAGTCCTTGACGAAGAACTCCTTGATGGCCACACGTTTTTCAAGCATCACATGCTCGGCTTCGTAGGTGCAGCCGAAACCGCCGCTACTGATAAATCGGACTATTCTGTATTTCCCTCCTTGAAGGAGAGTATCTACCGGTAGGGTCATAACTTGTGAGGGTTAGCAGGTACGAATAATAATTTACAACTGCCGGCCGATCTGTCCTACCCTATCAACGATGGCCGGACGCGAATCGTCGGCCGACAGCTCGCGCAGCTCCAGCTCCACATCGACCAACTGCGAGCGCAGAGCCAGGCACAGCGAGTCCTGCCTGTCGTCGGCAGCCTCCTGCACCTGCACCGACACGCCGTCGATATGGCGGTTGCGCTTGGCGTCCTCGGTCTCGATACGCTTTTGCAGCGACTCGCGGCGCAGATTCAGTTCTTTGAGCTTCACGGCATCGACAGTAGCCTGTCCGAGCACCTGCGTATTGGCAACGCCCTCGGGATTCTGCGCCAAGGCAGGGATAAATGCCGCCATAAGGCCTGCGGCAACGGCCACGTTACGTATTTTCATGATCGCAATCGTTTTATTCGTATACTTTAAAACTCTTCACTCCGACGATGTTTTTCACATCGGGCATCTGGCTGCGCTCGACATGGAAAGGAAGCGTGCCGCCCGGTTCGGTATAGTCGCCCGTCTGCTGTGCCAAGGCTGCTTTAAAGGCCTTGACGGCAGCTTTATTCACGACAATCTTCACATCGGCGGCAGCCACCTGCAACAGCAGCACCTGCCGGCCGTCGCACGATGCCGTCATTACAGGCACTGAGCCGCGGAACACGACGGTTTGCAGGCCGTTCATGCGGCAGAACTCGCGAAACGGCAACGCTTCGAGCGTCTGCGGCAGGTCGACGAGCGTAAGCTGCCGGCAGTCGATCAATGCTCCCGCGGTAATGCGGCGCGTGCCCTCGGCAACACGTATCGCGCCGCTGCGGCCTCGCGGACAGCCGTACAGCACCTCGCCGCTCTTGTTGTAGAGCAGACCGTCGGCGGTCGAAAAACGATCGTTGTTGACATCGACGTGTATCGACTCCAAATGCTTCAACGACTTCATATTGCGTATCTGCCCGATCTTGGCCGGCACGGTAACGACTCTCAGGCTGTCGCTCCAACGGAATATTTTGAGGTCGACCTCGCGCCAGTCGCTGCCCAGCGACACGTCGCGTATCTTGTCGCACTTGAAGAACACTCCCTGGCCGAACTTCACGACATTGCCCGGAAAGATGATCTTCGAAAGCGACGAGCACCCCTCGAAGGCAAAGTCGCCTATCGACTTTATGCCGGCCGGCATTGTGATGCCCGTCAGACGCTCGGCACCGCTGAAAGCCTTTGCCCCGATGCCCGTCACGGTGTACACCTTGTTGTCGTGGCGCACCTTGGCCGGAATGTTAAGCTCGCCCTCGAAGTCGGTCGGACGATGATCGGCTATGCGGCCGTTGTAGGTCACCTCGGCCGTGCATGCGCGTGGGTCGGTGATATTGAAATAGACCTTCTGCCCGTCGAGGGTCACCACGAAATCGTGTGCCTGCGCAGAGCCGGCAGCGGCCAGCAGCAGAGCCGATATCAAAAGTTTTTTCATAGTCTTCATACTGTTTTAATCGCACATTAAGCCATATAATCCGTCACATCGGCATCGTTGACATAGTCGCCGTTTTGGGCAAGCAGAGGATCGTCGGACGCAAGCGTCGGATCGGGTTCGGCGGCAACAGCAGGGTCGGGCTGGAACGATGCCATCATTATGCCCTCGCCCGTGACATCGAGTGCCTCGCCGTTGTCGAGCATGCCGTTGTTGTTGAGATCGGCCGCCACCACATCGGCCATGCCGTCCATGTCGACATCGGCAACGATCGTCTCCTGCCCGCCGATGCTCAGCACGGCCACATCGGCCATGTTGCCCATCTCGTCGGTCACGACATCATGATCGAGCACCACAACTTCGGGTTCTGTAACAGCAACAGATTCGGATTCCGGCTCGAAAATGATTTCCGACTCGAGTTCGGAATCAGGATCGACGACCGGTTCGGGATCGTCCGTAGGTTCTGGTTCGGGTTCCGTGTCAGGAGCGGGCTGCGGTTCCGGCTCGGGAATAGGATCGGGAGCAGGCTCGGCGGCAGGTTCAGCACCTGCCGCTGGCTGCGTATGTGCCGATGTATGGGCTGCCGGCTGTTGCGCATTATTACGCTCTTCATCTGCGGCCTGCTCCTCCGCGACGATATCCTCCTCCGTCTCTGCGGCATTCGCTTCGTTGGCCAGCGCACTGCCGGCGACGATACCTGCGGTCGCACCCAAAGCCGAGCTTACGCCCGTCACGACACCCGATTTCACATTTGCTTCGTTCTCCTTTTTCATAGTTATAAGTGTTTTAATTTGTTATTAACCAATACAAAAATATATTCGATCTCCTCGCTCAGCAAGCATTTCCGCTCATAGTGTACGAACCCTCGGGATTACTACACGAAATCGCAAAATCGGCATATAATCACGCCCGCCGAATGCGCTGCACAGCTATCTCGAAACAGGGCGGACGCTCTGTCCAATACTGCGATAGCTTTCATGCACGATGTGGCTGCCGCTATCGAAGTAGATGTAGTATGCGTCCTGCGTATTGTTCTTGTAAGGCGAAGAGCACCAATAGATACCGTAATCCTCGGCATCGCTGAGCGACGATCCGGTACGCCAGCCGGCGGCAGGGAGGAAGATAGAGTTACCGTTGGTTCTGCTTGTCACCATATAGCCGTTATGGCCGCCCTGTGTAGTCCATGTCCACGTACATTTATTGACAAGTTCCTGCATTTCGGCTTGCGACGGCATGCGCCACGACCCGCCCCAGTTGGCACGGGCGGCATCGTAAGAGGCGTTGCCGGATATATCGCCGAGATTCTTATCGTAGGCCGCACTGCTTCCCTCGGTATACTCCGCTTTGGGAGCAGTCTCGCCCCACGCGTAATAATTGCCGTAAGCCGACGGGGACGACGCTCCGACATTGCATGTCGCCCACTTGACACTCAGGCCTAAATCCACCCAGTCGTGACCGGCGATAGTGCCGGTTGTCGATTTGGCGGCCTCCTCCTGTAGTCTCCGCTTCGCATACTCTGCGGCCGTAGCTTCTCCAGCCAAACGCGATTCGGCAGCTGTTTCCAACGGTGGAGGCGGAGTTCGTGACACTTGATCCGATTCCGATGACGCAGCCACCGGCGACGAAACGACAGTCGGTTCGGGTTGGGGTGTTTCAACGACAGACTCACAGCAAGGAGACTCTTCGCAGGCCCCGTAACACTCCTCGTCGGCAGCAGATTCACAGCAAGACGACTCTTCTATACTTGCTCCGTTGCGTTGCTCGTCACTACCTGCAACTACTATCTCGTCATAAGCACGTTTTTTTGCGCCGTCACCGTTCATACTGCGTACCATCACAAAACCTATGACGGCAAAGACAGCAATGCAGGCCGTAGCTGTCAGCCACTTGTGGCGGCCGAAGAACGACCGTTTCGGTTCGGGCTGTAAGACCGATTTATAGGACTGGGCAGCAGCCTGCGGTGCGGGTTGCGGAGTCGATTTATGCGGAGCTTGCTGCGAGGCCGTGACAACGGTTGCATCGTCGTCGAAGACTGTTTCATCAGATGCGGCGGCAGACGCGGCTGCACCCGACGGCGCAGCATCGAGCAGCAAGAGAAAGGCATCGATGGTCTGCGGACGGTCGTTCTTCCTGATCTGCATAGCGGCCGAGATCGCACGGCGGGTAGGCTCCGAGATTGTCTCCGGCAGCGGATCGAGCTCCTCGCCGCTGGCAAGCACATTTGCGCTAAGGGGCGTGACACCCGTAAGCAGTTTGTAGAGCGTGGCTCCGAGGGCGTAAATATCGGTAGCAGGCATGAACTTCATCACATTATTGCCCATCTGCTCCAACGGGGCGTAGCCCGGGGTCTTGCCCATAAGAGTAGAGGTGTTCTCGCCGGCCTCCTCGTCGTATTGTTTCGAGGCTCCGAAGTCGATCAAGATGGCATTGTCGTCCGAATCGACCATGATGTTGCCGGGCTTGATGTCAAGGTGCAGGCGGTTGTGGTCGTGCACATAGCGCAGTGCTTCGGCAACCTGACGGATATAGCGCACGGCACGCACCTCGGGCATAGCCCCGTCGCGCTTGACAATCTCGCCTAATGAAAGACCGTCGACGTAGTCCATAACGTAGTAGGCTGTGCCGTTCTCCTCGAAGACGTCAGACACGCGGACGATGCCCGGGTGTTTGAGTTTGTAGAGAGCACGTGCCTCGTCGGCGAACTTGCGGCGCAGCTTGTCGACCAAAGCGCGCTTGCCGACAGTGCCCACGGTGATATGTGCCGTGGTCTCGTCGCGATTGCAGAAGTCCTTGACAAAGAACTCCTTGATAGCCACGCGCTCCTCCATATTGACATGGATAGCTTCGTAGGTGCAGCCGAAGCCGCCGCTGCTGATAAAGCGGACTATTCTATATTTCCCTCCTTGAAGGAGAGTATCTACCGGTAGGGTCATAATGTTTTACAATAAATCTTGTTTCTAATAATGCGTTGCGCTGCTATTCCGAGACAGGACGGACACTAAACCCGTAGTAGCGGAGGTACAAACTCGGGTAGTAACTGCCGCCTCTTAAAAAATAGAGGTAGTACGCGCCATAAATATTGCTCTCGTCGGGCGTGGAACTCCAATAGTTTCCCAACTCCCCTATGCCGTAGAGCGACGACCCGCGCAAACCGGCGGCAGGGAGAAAGATAGAGTTGCTGTTGATTTTGCTTGTTACCTTGTAACCATTACGACCCTCTTGACTCGTCCATATCCATGTGCATTTGTCTATAAGCTCCTGCATCTCCGCTTGCGTAGGCATGCGCCATGATCCGCCCCAGTTGGCGCGAGCAGCATCGTATTTGGGATTGCCAGAGACATCACCTATATTTTGCCATAAGTTTTCCCTATTAGATTCTATGTACTCTTCCTTGGGTTTAACCTCGCCCCATGCGAAATAATCGCCGTAGTCCGACGGTAACAAAGCACCTACATTGCATGTCGCCCACTTGACGCTCAAACCCAAGTCGACATATTCATGGCCATTGTACATTTCTTGCGACATAAAACTATCCGCCAACACCGTCACCTCGTCATTTATAACAGTCTTATCCGACTCTTCGGCAGATGTAGCAGATGTGTCAAGCAGCGCAAGAAAAGCCGCAATCGTCTGCGGACGGTCGTTCTTCCTGATTTGCATAGCGGCCGAGATCGCACGGCGAGTAGGCGCGGAAATTGTCTCCGGCAGCGGATCGAGCTCCTCGCCGCTGGCAAGCATATTCGCGCTCAGCGGCGTGATGCCAGTAAGCAACTTATAGAGCGTAGCTCCCAAAGCATATATATCCGTGGCGGGCAGGACATTCTTTACATTACTGCCAATCTGTTCCAAAGGAGTGTAATCCGGAGTATCATACATAGCTTCGGGATCTACATCGGCTTCGTCGTACCAATTAGAGTCTCCAAAGTCGATCAAGATGGCATTGTTATCCGCATCGATGATGATATTGCTTGGGTTAATATTCAAATGCAAGTAATTGTGCTCGTGCACATAGCGCAGAGCGTCGGCCACCTGACGTATATAGTGCAGAGCGCGCTGCTCGGGCATGGCCCCATAACGCCTGACAATCTCGTCTAATGAAAGACCGTCGACGTAGTCCATAACGTAGTAGGCAGTGCCGTTCTCCTCGAAGACGTCCGACACGTGAACTATGCCGCGATGTTTCATACGAAACAAAACTTTAGCCTCGTCAATAAACTGACGGCGCAGCTTGTCGACCAAAGCGCGTTTGCAGACCGTGCCGACGGTGACGTGCGACGTGGTCTCGTCGCGATTGCAGAAGTCCTTGACGAAGAACTCTTTGATAGCTACACGCTCCTCCATATTGACATGGATAGCTTCGTAGGTACAGCCGAAACCGCCGCTGCTGATAAAGCGCACAATTCTATATTTCCCTCCTTGCAGGAGAGTGTCAATTGGCAGATTCATAGGCTACTTATCGGTTAGTTTGCATCTGCAATAGGGGCATGCCGTATTCTGCCGCAGCACGTTGTAGGGCTGGTTGCCCATAAAGTGGCGGCACTTGGGATTGGGGCAGACATATCTGTTCTGGAAACGCTCGGTGAGCTGCTCGGTCTGCTCGATCGACTTGTCGGTAAAGCGCAGATAGAGTCCTATGATCATAATAACCAATGCAACGCCAGTAAACACAAGCGCAAACCCGCGTATTTCAGGCATCACTCCGGCAATAAGGCCGCCGAACATGGAGAATGCCATGGGCACGCTCGACAGCAGACCGACATTCTTCTGACGTATACGTATCTGCTTGATGGCATTGTTATACTCCTCCCACACCGGCTTCAAGCCTTTGATCGAATACTCGGCCTGCGAGGCGGCATTTTGCGACGTTGCGGTCTGCCGTCCGGCAGCGGCTATCACGCCCACAAGATCGACCTTGTAGCGGTCGCAGCCCAGTTCGACACGGCAGTCGGGCGTGATGCGCTTGGAGACTATCTCCGTGCCGTTGACGTAGGTCACGTTGCGCTGTTTAAGATTGGCGAGCACCATCGCGCCATCGGCACCGACCGTGATCTTGCAATGCGCGACACCCTCGGCAGGCAGGCAGCGGCTCACGCTGCCCGGCACGCTGCCAGCCTCGCCGATAGTAGTCGTGCGGGTGTTTCCTCCGGACGTCACGGCCACAAGCAGCCGCCCGCGCCCCGGCTCCTTACCAATGAGAATAGTAGAATTTTCCAACATGTATATCAGTATTTTTCAATCGTTTATTTTTTTAATTTAGGCCGACGCGGCTCGAATACGCTGCGCTGCACCAAGAAGATGAACATCGTCCAGGCCAGCAGCACCCATGGCACAACAAGATACATGGCATAATCGAACAGATAATATTCATTATAGGCATCGTACCATATAAGCATGTTGATGAACACCACCGGCAAAGCGTTGAACAGCAATGCCCACAATACTGAGTGTCCCGCATCGCGCAGACGGCGGCATTCCAAAGCCATCGTAGAGATTATAAAGAGGAATAACGTGAAATTAATCGGGTAGAACATATCGAGGCATCGATTCTGCCTGTATTCTTCGTACGAACTATAACTATAATAATAATAATCATAGTCGGAGCAAATAAATTCATCGTATGCCATTACCGATGCAACCAGAACGCCCAGACATATCACTATAAGCGACAGAAATACGCTCCAAAACTCGCGGCGGCTTGCGCGCCCCTTGAAGTTGAATTTGTTGCGCCATGCGCTGCGCCAGCAGCCCCAATAGGAGGTAGGCGGCACATAATCGGGCTGTGCCGAAGCTGGCGACGACGCCACAGGCCGCCCGGCAGATGCCGCCGAGGCTGCACCGCTCCCGCTGCGGCGAGACTCGGTGTATGTGTGGTGCTCGGAGTATTCCACACGCGGTGTCCGCTGCATGACGGTAATAGTCTCGTCATCGTCGAACACGGTCTCTTCCGACACGGCGGCCGATGCGGCATCGGCATTAAGCAGCGCAATAAAGGCCGCAATCGTCTGCGGGCGGTTGTTTTTGTTAAGCTGCATCGGAGCCGCAATCGTGCGACGCGTTGCAACCGAGATAGTCGGCGGCAGCGGATCGAGCTCCTCGCCGCTGGCAAGCATATTCGCACCCAGCGGCGTGATGCCCGTAATCAGCTTATAGAGCGTAGCTCCAAGAGCATATATATCCGTGGCGGGCAGGAACTTGACGACATTGTTGCCCATCTGCTCCAACGGCGCGTAGCCCGGGGTCTTGCCCATAAGAGTAGAGGTGTTCTCGCCCGCCTCCTCGTCGTACTGCTTCGAGGTGCCGAAGTCGATCACCACGGCGTTATCCTCCGCGTCGATCATGATGTTGCCGGGCTTTATGTCCAAGTGCAGACGGTTGTTGTCGTGTACATAACCCAATGCCGCAGCGACCTGGCGGATATAACGCACGGCACGCGCCTCGGGCATGGCTCCGTCGCGATTGACCATCTCACCCAGCGAAAGGCCGTCGATATAATCCATAACGTAGTAGGCCGTGCCGTTCTCCTCGAAGACATCGGTTACGCGGACTATGCCGCGATGTCTCAGACGGAACAAGGCTTTGGCCTCATCGATAAACTTGCGGCGCAGCTTGTCGACCAGAGCACGCTTGCCGACAGTGCCCACGGTAATATGCGCCGTGGTCTCGTCGCGATTGCAAAAATCCTTAACGAAAAACTCCTTGATGGCCACACGCTGTTCGAGCACCACATGCACGGCCTCGTAGGTGCAGCCGAAACCGCCGCTATTGATAAAGCGCACGATTCTGTATTTGCCTCCTTGCAGGAGAGTATTAACCGGTAGGTTCATAGTAGTTTATAATTATATTTTATTTTTTCGATCGAATGTGTTGCGCTGCTATTCCGAGACAGGCCGGACATTCTGCCCACTATAACGATAGTACCAAACAGTATCGTGATACCCATTGTAAAAGAAGAGGCGACATGATACCTGCGCATCACCCTCGAAAGGCGCAGAACTCCAATAACCACCGCCATCTCCGGCATTCATGATCGACGACTCCTTACGCCAACCGGCGGCAGGGAGAAAGATAGAGTTGCCGTTGGTTTTACTTGTTACTTTGTAACCATTATGGCCGCCTTGGCTTGTCCATGTCCAGGTGCATTTGTTAATAAGCTCTTCCATCTCCGCTTCTGTCGGCATACGCCATGATCCGCCCCAGTTGGCTCGAGCGGCATCGTAAGCGGGATTGCCTGCGATATTACCTATGTTTTTGTTGTCGGTCTTGTTGTTATACTCTGTGTAAGTAGATTTCGTTGTCGTTTCACCCCATGCGTAGTAGTTACCGTAAGCAGACGGCGACGAGGCACCCACATTGCATGTCGCCCACTTGACACTCAGACCTAAGTCAACATAATCATGACCCGCAATTGTGCCTGTCGTCGTTTGGAGCTTTGCGGATTCCTCCTGTCGTCTCCGTTCCTCCGCCAACCGCGCTTGTTCTGCGACCTCTTCTTGCCTGCGTTTTTCCTCCGCTAAGCGCGCCTGCTTGGCGGCCTCTTCTTCTCTACGCTTTTGTGCCGCAAGCTCTTGCTCACGTTGTTTCTGCGTTGCCTCCTCCTGCTTACGTTTTTCTTCGGTCTGCCGTGTCTGCTCAGCAGCAACTGAAACCTCAGAATCGGAATCATTCACATTGCAGACAGGCCGGACACCGTGCCCGTTGTAGCGGTAGCTCCAATCCACGTAGTGATAGCCGCTATCGAAGTAGAGGCCGCACGCGTTCTGCGTATCGCTCTCGTAGGGCGTAGCACTCCAATAGTAGCCGAACTCTCCGGCATAGATGAGCGACGACCCGTAACGCCAGCCGGCGGCAGGGAGAAAGATAGAATTGCCATTGATCTTACTTGTGACCTTATAGCCACAAGTCAAGGTAATAATATTGACATCTCCACAGTTAATTATTAGATTATCAGTCCATGTCCAGGTGCAGTTATCAATCAACTCCGCCATTTCCGCTTCCGTCGGCATACGCCACGACCCGCCCCAGTTGGCGCGGGCAGCATCGTATTTGGGATTACCCGCAATGTCGCCGATATTTTTCTCCCATGTTTTGCAATTATCAGAGGTGTATTCTGACTTAGTAGTCGTCTCGCCCCATGCGAAATAATCTCCGTAGTCCGACAGTGACGAAGCACCTAAATTGCACGTTGCCCACATAACGCTCAGTCCCATATCGACATAATCATGTCCGTCGACACTGCCAGTGGCCGGAGATACAGTTATCGATTCGGGTATATCGAGTATATCGCCCGAGCCGCCTCCGCGGAACAACACAAAGCCTACGACAGCAAAAACAACTACGCAAACCGCGGCAAGCAGACCCTTGTGACGGACGAAGAACGATGGCCGAGGTGCCGATGCGGGTGTACGTGCGGGCTGTGCGGGTTGTGCGGGCTGTGCGGTTTTTTGCACAGGTTGTGCGGTAACCGTAACAACGGTTGCGGCATCATCGAACACAGTATCCTCCGCTGCCGAGGCATCGGCCGGACAGAGTGCCGAAAGGAATTCATCGACCGTCTGGTAGCGTGAGCGTCGTTCGGCCGACATGGCGCGGCGGATAGATTCCACCGTCGAGCTGCTGATGCCCTGCGACAGCAGATCGTCCGACGGGAAACCGTCGTTGAGAATATCGCTCGCCTCGGGCGGACGCTTGCCCGTAAGCATCTTGAAGGCCGTGGCACCCAGAGCGTAGACATCGATCGTGGCGGGGAACGACCCGTCGTGACGGTAACGGGCCTGCTCCAACGGTGCATAGCCCGGAGTGCCGTGGCCGATGGTCGTGCTCGACTCGGGTTCGCCGCCCTCGGTAAAGTATTTCGACAGGCCGAAATCGATCAAAAAGATATGGCCGTCGCTGCCGCGCCGCATGATGTTTTTGGGTTTGAGATCGAGATGCAACATCTTGTGGCGGTGCATATAGCTAAGCGCGGCACCAACGTCGCGAAGGATAGCGAATGTCTCGCCCTCGCTCAACCGCCCCTGAGAGGCGATATAGTCGTCGAGACTGCCACCGTCGACATACTGCATGACATAATAGGTGGTGTTGTTCTCGTCGAAGACATCGATCACGTGCACGATATTGTCGTGGCTGAGACGGGCAAGGTTCTCGGCCTCCTTGCGGAACTTGCGGCGGTAGTTGGTGAAGACCGTACCCGACGAGCCCTCGACACCCGTACCGTCATGCGAGCGGCTGTTGATGTCGCTCATGAAGAACTCCTTGACCGCGACATGTATCTCGGTCTCCATCTCGCCGAGCGCACCTGTCATCTTGATTTTGGCGGCAGCGAGATAGGTGATGCCGAAGCTGCCTTGACCCAATCGGCCTACGATCTTATATTTGCCCTGCTGCAAGAGAGTGCCTGCGGGAAGTATCAGACGATCATTCATGGTGCGTATTCGGTTTTAGTGAGACCATCAGATCCTTCAATGCTTTCAAGGCCTCTTTCGAGACATCGAGCGAAAAGGCGAAATGCCGGCCATCGCTCAGATCCAACTTCTGGCGCAAGACGCTGATGCGATATATGCTGTTGATATTTACGATATGTTTCTTGCCTACTCGCACGAAGATCGAAGCCTGCTCTTTGAGCCGCTCGCTAAGAAGACGCTGCATGCAGGCGAGATTCATGCAGACGGTGCCTTTGATGCCGTTGGCCAGAACGATATCCGTATAGTTGCCGTCGGCCGCAAAAAAGACTATCGAAGAGATGTCTATGCGCAATAACTCGTCACGCGTGTTGAGATAAAGATAGATGTTTCTCATTTTATGTATGTTTAGGTTTGACTCGAACCGAAGCTACGCCCTTTGGCGGCACCACGCACAACGGCATCAGAAGCTCTGTTGTGCACGGTTCCGTAAAAGAACTCTTCTAGATATTTAACACACATATATGCAAACATTTACACATACAAGAAGCAATACATTCGCAAAATTGCCGAAAGTGTATAGACTCGTTACAATCGGCAAAATATGTTGCTAATTTCAGTGGAGGGCACTGGCATATAATATCGGCCTGCGATATAGTTGTCTATAAAGCAGGCCGATACGATGCCGTAAAGGATTAAATTACGAAGAGATATATTTACATCGAATGATCTATAATTAAATTATTTATATTAATTTTGTATGTAATTGAGAGTTCTTTTACGGAACCGTGCACAACAGAGCCTTAGGTTGAAAGCAATAAGGCGATAGCCGGATTCTCGGCACTAAATGACAACATAAAAAAGATGGGGAGGCGATGTTCGCCTCCCCATCTAATCTTAACGGGATACTGTCCCTGCTACAACCAGCGTGTCTGGTCGGTGGCGGCAGCTTTGGTGATGATGCTGTTCTTGACATCGTCGGGAATAGCCGACTTGGTGTAGTAGCTGATTATGCCATCGGAATTCTGACCTGTCAGAATGAGCGTAGTGCCCGCAGCATCGATGCTGCAAGCATAAGATGTTGCCCAGGGCGTATTGTCGGAGTAGACTCCGGTCAGCACACTGCCGTTCTCCAAAGAGAAACGGCCGGTATAGCGGTCGTAACCGGCATTGTAGGCCAGTTGATAAAGCTCGAACGTGCCGTCGGCGGCAAATGAGATATATACATCGCCACCCTGCTTGTTCGAATCGAACAGGGTAAGGTGCCACTCGCCCGCCAGCTTCTCGACGGTCACGCCGCCTCCGGCGGGAGGATTGGGGGTGTCGTTATCGTCGCTTCCGCCGCCGCAAGATGTCATTGCCACGACAGCCATCGCCAGCAACGACCATATTTTGATATGTTTCATCGCAATTCGTTATTTACAGTTTACTACAACCAACCGCCGTTAGAGGCATGTTTCGGACGTGCTACGAGAGCCATCTCTTTGGTAATGAACATACCGCCGATCGATGCTCCGCCTCCGGCCGACGTACCACCGGCAATCATGTTGACCTTGATTATTATAGAACCGGGCTTAGTGCATGTTATGAGCATGTTATTGCCGAATATCACCGGATTCTCCGCAATGCCCAGACGAGCCATATCCTCGGGAGCGATCTCTATGGAAGAGAACTTGATGCCGAGGTTGCCTCCGCCAAGATAATTTTGCAGATTGACCGTCTGCTGAGAGCCGGTAGTCACGGGAACGCAGCGCGTGCCGCGCACACCCATAAGCACCTGGAAGGCATCGATCGTACCCGTACCCATCTTGCCGCGATAATCGGCCAGATTCATCACTTTATACGACTGACGCGTGCCGGTCAGATAGGAGTTGATATCGTTGACCGAGGTCAGCAACAGAGCCTTATACTGGTCTACGGTGAATGTCTTGCCCAATTTGAGCGCGTATGACAGGCCGAGAGCCGCAATGCCCGAGACATGGGGGCAAGCCATCGACGTACCGTCCATATATCCGTATCGGTTGCCCGGCAGAGTGGAGAGCACCGAACTGCGGCGCGTTTTGGTATCCTCGTACTCGTCGCCGCCGGGGGCTGCTACATTGCAACCGGGGCCGTAGTTGGTGTACCATGCGGGCAGACCGTCGGCCGACACGGCCGTAACGCTGATGATGTTGTTGTAAGCACCCGGATAGCCCGACATGGCACCGGAATTGTTGCCTGCCGAGAAGACAATCAATCCACCGTCGAGAGCCGCACAGTTCTTCGCGCTTCTGAAATATTCGAATGCCTCCAATTCGCTGCTGTAAACGCTGGCGAAAGCACTGTCGGAGGTATATGCACCAGTCTCGATACCCCACGAGCACTGCAAGATGCAGGCACCGTTATTGGCGGCATACTGTATGGCGCGCACCGTGCTGGCCAGATTGTTGGCCTTACCCACGAATATCTGGCACGACATGATCTTCACGCCGTCGCTCTTGCCCGAGCCGCCGGCGACACCGCATACGCCCACACCGTTGTTGTTGACCGCCGAAACCGTTCCGGCCACGTGAGTGCCGTGTCCCTTATCCTCGGGGTCGTTCCACGAGATGGCTCCGTCAGAGACGAAATTATAGCCGTAAATATCGTCTTCGTAGCCGTTGCCGTCGTCATCGGCACCGGTCGCACCGTTCAGCTCGCGCTCGTTGATCCACATGTTGGCCGCAAGATCGGGGTGGGTGTAGTCCACGCCCTCGTCGAGAACGGCCACGATGATATCCGGATTACCCGTTTCGAGAGCCCATGCGGCCTCGGCATTGATATCGGCTCCGGCACGAGCATGCGACGAGATGTAGGGATCGCCCGTGTTGATGTAGTGCCACTGATTGACGAGCTGCGGATCGTTGAACGGGAGGTTGTCGGCACGCGTTGCCGCACGCAGCTCTTCAAGATCGACCACACGCGGCTCGCCCCAATCGGTTCTCTCGATCTTCTGGCTGAACTCCACGCGCTCGATTGCGCCCAAACGCGCAAGGCTCATCGCAGCGCGGTCGAGGTCCTGCGACTCGTCGAAGCGCACCACATACCAGCGGTGCATGCCGCGAGCGCGCAGACGCTCCTCGTGACGGGGATCGACAACAAACAGACGCTCGATAGATGTCGCACCTATTTCGTACAACACCTCGTCGATGTCAGACACACCCGAACGGGTCGCCATAGGCTCGGCGGCGCAGACGGCCTCCAAACTCCTGGCAGCATCGTCGTTGACATAGAGTATCAACTCGCCCGTGACAGCATTATCCGAGGTATGAATAAGTTTTTTCGCAATGGCAGCCTCGGGGCTGTCGACGATCGCTCCGCCCTGCGGATCGGTCGTACAACTTGCCAGCAGCAAGGCAGCCAATGCAATCCACGAAAATTTACACTTTGTCATAATAATCGTTTATAAATAAATTATGGTACTCTATACGCAAAGATAATGATTTTTTCTCTCCCGCAAAATATAAAATATGCAAAATAGAGATCGGGCACGGCGTAATGCCGTGCCCGATCTTCGATATCAGGAGCCATCAGGCTCGGTTGCAATTAGAAACGCTTTGCGAATTTGGTCGTAAAATTCGACTTCGTCTGACGGGCGCAAGGCTCGGCCTGCACCTTGACGGTGCGCAGCTCACGCTTCATGTCCAGCTTAGTGCACTTGTCGCCACTGGCGGCTTCGAAGCCTCTCACCAACATTACAGGAGTCTGCAAATAGCGGAAGTTCTTTGTAAAACCAGATACGGCGGTCTTAGCCGACGCTGCGGCAGTTCCGTTATCAAGAGCGATAACGCTCTGCGGAGTGAAAGCTAATGCGTCACCGATATATTGCTCAGAAGTTTTCACGAACACCGATAATGACAAATAAGTTTTCAGAGTCTTGATCTGCTTGGTGGCTGCATCGATACCGAACACGACGGGGACGTTACTCGTTGCGTAATCCTCCGTGGCAGATGAGAGATAGGCGTAAACCCAATCTTTGTCCTTGTTAAACCAGCCGTATATCTTCCCGAAAATATTGCCATCATCTTCGTATCCCTGCTCTATGCCGTTAAGCGTAAGCGTAGCGGCCGAAGAGTCGTATGCTGCATAGAATGCAGACGCGTTGTTAAGCAGGAAATTCCTTACGATAAACGTATTGGGATCCTCGGTAGGCGACAAAGTGAATGAAGCAGCACTTTGATTATCACCTTCTCCATCGGTTATCGTATACGTACCCAGAACCAACTCGCCCGTATATTCGATTGCCGTGGTAGACTTCGTAGCAGATACGAGATAGGTCTTACCATAGATACTCTCCACAAGCATCAACAGGGTGTACGATGTTCCGGCCTCGCGGTTCGAGAACAGACCGAGATAATAACCGTTCTGCTTCAAAGGGTCCAGCATGTTTGCACCGTCGACACCATAAGCGGCGACTATTTCCGGATACTCTTCTTCACCGAAATTAGCGAGCACCGAAGTCTTATTGATGTAATACTTTATGCTCTTGACATCGGTAGCCTCGAGATAGAACACCAGGTTAGAGGTCGAAGGATACTGGGCTGCGGCCTCCGGTTTGAGGTACTCCTCGGCATATCCCATCTCCAACAGGATCTCGATATCGGGAATATCTCCGCCATTCGATCCGGGGAAGAAGAACACGACGATAACCGCATCGTCCGTCTGAGCCTCGCCGCCGCTGTAAGGAACAGCTACGAAGCTGTGCATGCCGCTCTCTTCGAGAGCCACGGCGATCGAAGTATTCTCGATCGAACCCTCGGCAACGTTCTCTATCGAACCGTCGACGATACCGGCTACTACGGTAGCCAAATCGTCGGTAACGTCACCCTCGGCAATAACATATTTGTAAGACTCTACGTCGGCACCGAACGCAAGGTTGAACAGAGCCGAAGTCGAACCGTTGGCTGCCGTCTTCATACCGTCGTAAGCGGCTCCAATCGAACAATCGAGCACCGTTACGCCGGGAAGAACCACACGGAACGCACCGTTAGAGTTCACAGCAAAAGACTGACCTGCATGTTCAGAGAAGCATACTCGGATACCGTCGACAGGGAAGGTGATGATACCGTCCTCCAAAGTACCGGGGGCATCTGAGAATATAGAGATCCAGCCGTCGCTGCCGAGGATACAACCGCAATCCTGAGGAGCAGCGGCAGAGCCTATGACAACTGCATCGGGATCGGTGGCATCGATGATGAACTTCGTCGCACGGACATTGTTGCCAAGTTCGCTCGGATCGGCACCGAACAGAGGTGCGAGGAATACCGCGCTGTAAGGAGAATCGAGATAATAGTATCCCTCACGGCCGTCATACTCATAGATATCCACCTCGGTCTCCATCGGCTCTATGCCGTTGAATGCCGATGCGATGACATCGTCGCGATAGAGACCTGTACCCAACTTGGTCCAAGGCTCGGGAACAGAGAGTGTGAGATGCACCTGCGACTGTCCCCACTCCGAAGAGTTGCCCATAATAAGCAGGGATACGTTGTAATCGGTGCCATAGCTCAGATCCTCGAAGCGGTAAGAGATGGTAACCTTCGAAGTGCTCTCACCGGCGGCGAAAGTAACGCTGCCGGGAATAGTGAACAGACCAGACTCGTCTTCCGACATGAGCTGTACGGTCTCGGCCTCCTCGGTCTTGATACGCATGACGGGAATCTCGAGCGAAGAGGTGCCGCGGGTAATGTTGTGCGTGGTTGCCAGCGACTCACTGAAATATACCTCCTGGCCGGCAGGCACGGGAACGCGCTCGTAGTCGTCGTCGCTACATGATGCCAGAGGTAACAACAAGACTGCGACTGCCGCATATAGCAAGCTTTTTATGTTTTTCATATTATCAATCTTTATAAATTACACCAAAATATCGGTCGAAGACTACTCTTCTGAACCACCTTCGCCAGAGTCGCCGCCCACGACAACCTGCTGGTCGCCGAATTCGATCATGGTATTGGCCTCGACCTCACCAGTAGGAATGTAGTAAACCATTCTGTTGGCCTCCTGCTCGACACGGATCTTACCGTCGACATAGTGGTTGTTGTTAGCTGCGCCCCAAGTTGCGTCGAGACGATCGATGGGGATATTCAGACGGCGGTTGTCGATATACTCGATACCCTCGCCCCAGAACTCCACACGCTTCTGGAAGTTGATCTCCTCGATGACATCGGCCTTGGTATTGGCAAGACATACGTAACCGGGGATACGGTCTTTGAGCACGTCGGCCAGTACGCCGCGGGCACCTGACAGATCACCCTTGTGCGCCAGAGCCTCGGCCTTGGTGAACCAAGCCTCCTCAGAACGCAAGTAGATGTAGTCGCCCAGGTTCCAGCCATCGGCACTGCGCTCGCCCGAAGGAAGAGCCTTGATGGCATCACGGCCTGCACCGATGAACTTAACAGCCTGATAAGGAACGTCGGCGGGGACATCGGTATCACGCAGCAGATTGTCGGCCGAACGGGCATGGTTGCTGAACCACTGCAAACGAACGTCGTTGTCGGCGATACGATCCACGAACGGCTTGAAACCCGCACGCCATACGCCGATACCGGCATAACCGTCGCCATAAGAGTCCATCTGCGAGAAGAACGACATGTAGACCGTAGTGTTGTCGGTGGTAATGTCGCAGCCCAAGACTACGTCGGGCAGAGTGATAAGGCTGAAGCCCTGGGTAAGATCGCTCTCCGAGGTAAGAATCGGAATATTGTCCATCACGACCTGGGCATACTTGATGGCGTTGTCCCACTCATGCTTGACCATATATGCACGATAGAGGTAGGTAGCAGCCACGCAACCGTCGAAATCGGTAGGCGACGGAGTGTGGATCTTGCCTATCTTCTCGAAGATCTCGTATGCCTCCTCCAAGTCGCCGAGCAGCTGCTCGTAGATCTGATCGAGGCTCGACAGAGGCTGATCGCCCGTAAGCTCCTCCGTAACCAGGGGCACGCAGGTGTACTGTGACCAGTCGTAGACCTTACCCTTACCCCACTTCGTATCGTCGGCACCCACATAGTAGGCACGCTGATAGAGGTTGGTAAGCTGCCAGTAGGCATATCCGCGCTCGGTAAGTGCTACGGCACGATAGCGAAGCAGATTGGGATCGGTCGACTCCTTGTCCAAAGAACCGAGGATCTCGTTGGCGATAGCTATATGATCGTAATACTCGTTGAAACGGTTGTACGTCGAGATATAGGTGCCAGAAGTACCGTAATCGAGCATATAGTGGTAGTACGACATCGCGAACTTTCCGGTCAGCACCATATCGTTGCCCATAAGCGAGGTCAGATAATCGAAGCTCTTCTGTCCGAACCAGTTGTGCGATGAGTTCTGATAAACATGCTGCTGCATGTAGAGGTATATCGACTGCTCGGTAGAGGCGAATACCTTGTCGGGATCGGCCGTAGCGATCTCGTCTCTGCGGTCAGCACCGAGATACGAATCGTGATGAGCCTCTTCGATACACGAGGTCGCGATAGCCGACGACAGTAAGGCCGCTAAAAATATTTTTGTACTTTTCATATATTATGTCCTCCCTGATGTTTAGAAGTTAAGATTTATACCACCCGAGACGGTTCTGATCTGCGCATAACCGCCGAAGCCGCCCTGACCGCTCATGCTGATACGCGGGTCGAGACCCTTGCGGGCAGAGAACAGAGCCACATTGTCGGCCATAACGAATACGCGGACACTCTCGATACCGATCTTCTTCATCCACTTCGACGGGAACGTGTAACCCAAAGTGATGTTACGTATGTTGAAGTATGAAGCAGAGGTCAGCCACAGATCCGAAGACTGACCCATAGAGCTCGACTGAGAAACTGCGTCCCAGATAGGATACTTGCCGCTCTGAGTCTCGGGATTCCAAGTCTTCCACATGTCGCGGTTGTGACCTACGTAGAACGTAGAAGAAAGCGTTTCGACATAGTTCGTATCATAGATATAACCGCCGATCTGGAATGACGTGGCAACCGACAGATCGAAGCCGTAGAGACGCAGCGAGAGGTTCAGACCGCCCTGGAAATCGGGCAGAGCCGACTTGCCGGTCTCGAATTTGGCATTCGACGAAGAAACCAAGCTGTAATCGGAAGTGACACCGATAGTCTTGTTACCGTTCTCATCGAGGATATAGTTGCCCTGGTCGTCAACCGGGAAGTAGTTCCACTGGGGCTTACCGTCCTCGGCGATACCTACGTAATGATAGGTAAAGTACTCATAACGGCTGAAACCCTCCATCAGACGCTGGTTGCCTGAGATGATACCGTCTTTCTGCGACTCTTCGGGCAGAGTGAGCACCTTGTTGGCATAGTGCGAACCTACGAGCGATACGGTCAACTGGACGTTCTTGCGCTTGATAGCGTCGACGTTCAACTCGAACTCGATACCCTGGTTCTGCATATCGCCGACATTCTCCCAGTTGTAGGGACGACCGCCCGAAATAGACTTAGAACGACGGAACAACATGTCGTCGGTGCGGCGGTAGAAGTAGTCGATATTACCGTAGAGACGGCCCCAGAAGTTGAAGTCGACACCTACGTCGAAAGTCTTCTGCTTCTCCCACGTAAGATCGGGGTTACCGTAGAATGCCTGAGAGGTAGAGAGGTTCGAACCGTCCCAGCTTACAGTCCACTGATCCTGATAAGGAGTGTACATGTAGCCGGTACCGATGTTCTCGTTACCTTGCGTACCGTAAGATGCGCGGAGCTTCAGATCGTGGAGCCATGTGCGGGCGTTAGACATGAAGTTCTCCGAAGAGATACGCCATGCAGCACCTACCGACCAGAAGGTACCCCAGCGGTCGAGGAAACGCGACGTACCGTCGCGACGAACGGCACCCGAGAGGTAATACTTGTGGGCGAAATCGTAGTCGGCCTTCAAGAAATAACCCTCGATATTGTGCATATAGGTCGTAGAACCCAACTCCTGTATGGCACCGCCATTGTCCAACTCGGGATTCTTGGGATCGTAGAAGTTGGTCTTCTGACCCGACATAGACTCACCGTTGCGCTTATAGTACTCGTGACCGATCAAAGCCTCGATATGGTGATTGCCGATGGCCTTGCGATAAGCGAGCAGCTGGTTGAGAGTCATGGTCTCGGCCAATGCAGACGACTTGGTCGAACGACCGTTGAACGACTGACCGTCACCGATGGTGGGAGTATAATAGGTAGTACCGATACCCGAAACGAGGTCGTATGCATAGTTTATAGTGAAGGTGAAGTCCTTCAAGAACGAAACCTCGGCATAAGTACGGGTCGAGAGGTTGTGATAAGTCGAACGACGGATATCCTCATAGAGGTTGCAGATGACGTTCTGGTTGGTGGCCGTCGGACGGTTGTCCGTACCGTCGGTAACCTTCATACCGTTATCGTACATGGGCGTGCCGTCGGCGTTGTACTTCATATTACCCTCGGCATCGTAAGCGTGAACGGGATAGATAGGAGCCCAGCCGCGAGCCACCTCGAAGGGGTTCGAGGCAAGACCCTGACTCTCCTGCGAGCCGTTGCTCGTAGTCTTGGCGTAAGAGAGGTTCATACCCACCTTCAACCACTTGAACACCTGGGTATTGACGTTGGCGCGCATGGTCAGACGCTCGTAGTCCGAACCCACTACGTAAGAGGTATCGTCGAGATAACCCATAGAGAGGTAGTAGTCGGTCTTGGCCGTACCGCCCGAAACCGAAGCCATATACTCCTGACGGAACGAGTTCTTGAACATCGCATCATAGAACGAATCGTCGTAGCGGAGGCGTGCATGGGGATTCAACTTACCGTTGGTACCCACGAGATACTGGCCCGAAGGAATGATAAACGAGTTGTAGTTACCCAACTCGGGAAGCAGGGTCTGGCTGGCCGTAAGGTTGGCAGCTGCCAGATCGTGGCCGTTGTTGGCCCATGCGTTGTTACGCAGACCGTACCACGTCAACTCGTAGAACTCGGCCTGGTTGCGAGCCATGTCGTAATCCTCGACACCACGCATGTTGACACCCCACGTACCCTTGAACGATACGCGCGTGCGATCCTGCTTACCGGTACGGGTGGTGATCATTACCACACCGTTGGCGGCACGCGAACCGTACAGAGAGTTAGATACGGCGTCCTTCGATACGGACATGTTCTCGATATCGGCAGGGTTGATGTCCGACAGCGAACCGTTGAACGGCACACCGTCGACAACGATAAGGGCACCGTTGCTCGCTGAGATAGAACCGACACCGCGCACAACGATCGACGCATCGCTACCGGGCTGACCCGTCGAGCTGAAGATCTGCACACCGGCTACGGCACCTTCGAGCGACTTGGTTACAGACGAGGCCTGAGAGTTCGATATGAGACTCTCCTTCACCTTCGATACCGAACCTACGAGGTCCTCCTTACGCTTCTTGCCGTAAGCCACGACCGTCACATCTCCGATATTTTTAGAATCGTCCTTCATGACAACATCTATCTGCGTTCTGCCCGAGACGGGAACCGACTGAGGTTCCAGACCGAGGAACGAGAAATTCAGAGTTGCATCAGACGGCGCGACGATCTCGTAAGAACCGTCGACATTGGTAATGGTACCTCGTTGAGTTCCCTCTACCGCAACCGCTGCTCCGATCACCGGCTGACCCGACTCGTCGGTTACAGTACCGGTAATCCGCTGACCCTGTGCCGATGCCAAAGAGCACCCCAAAGCCAGAGCGGCAAACACAGATAGTACAACTTTTTTAACCATAAGCATTAGTTTTAACAAAAATTAATATAAAAGTTCATTTACAAAGATATGAAATGGATTTCGAATTGCCAAATTATTTTATTAATATTTTTTAGTTATTTATAGTTTTTTCGACAATAGATTTAAAAACTTACGATTCATAATTAAAATTACAATTTATTATATAATTTGAAAGCGCACTAAAAACGCCCCGATAAACATGCGCCATAAATGCATTTTTACAGGTAAATTCGGAATAATATGCAGCTTTACAATGCGTGTAAATAACACTCTATAATCGGGAATTTATCAATTATATGATATTACAGGGGCATGTTGTATATATATAATAATAGGTATATATTAAAATTCGTAAGCAGCATCAAGGTCGTCGGTGAAATATGATGCACGGCCGCACCTGTCAAGGCTCGAAATTGCAGCGCAGCATGGCCGGAGCCGGACGCTCCTCCTTTATGCGGGCGATCATCGCCGTCAGATACTCCTGTATATCGTCGCGCAGGCGTTTGTAAAGAGGGCATGTCGTGTAGTTTTCATTATCGAGCAGCACATCGCGTATCGAACGCAAGGTGTTGGTGTAGTTGCTCAGTTCGTTACGCAGTGCCACGCCCTGCTTCTGCGAGGACTCTATTTTGGCTAACGACAATCGGCGCAGCTGCTCGCACACGGCTCCGAGCACTACCAGAACGACATTATCCATCAGCGTATGGCCGTGCATGAACAGATAGGTCGTCTGCGGCTCGACACCGCGCTGCCGCAGCTCCTCGCCGAAACGACAGACGGCCTCAACCATATCGGGATTGCGCTCTTCGAGATGACGGCGGCGGCGGTCGACATTGCGGCGCAGCCACGCCAGCGTATTCGCACCGTTATCGGTAATGTCGAAGTGCCCCAGGCGCACCGAGGCACGGAACTCAGCCAGACGGAACACGCACTCGGTCGACTGTTTGGCCGAGTAGGCATACCACAGGAACAGAGGATAGATCGCGCAGGAGTATTCGTCGAAGAAACGCACGAAGTCGAATATGCGCGTATCATTCTTGGTGGCCTTGACGCAGACGTTGTGCAGCGACGGCGCGTAGCACAGGCAGTTCTCCGTGGCATAAGTATATGTATGGAACATGTTGCGCGCCGACAGCACGCGTTCGGACTGCTCGGTAGAGGCGTTGAACAGATAGTCGAAATCGGAATCGACGCACAACAGCAGATCCTCCTCGCCGTTGTCGACCATCGACAGCAGCACCTTTTTGCCCTTGGGCAGATCCTCGCGGTTAGGCACCGAGATCTCGAAGCGCAGATAGGGATTGCGGAAATGGTCGAATATGCCGCGCCAGAAAGCCACGTCCTCGTAGCCCTCGACAAAAACCCTCACAAGACGGCGGTCGTCGGGCGGCGGCAGCACCGGCGGCAGGTCGGCCGCTTTATAAGAAAAGGTATCGCGGCGCATTTTTGAGGCAGTCGATCGTTTCATGTCTGTAAAGTTAAAAATTATTTCCTAACTTTGTAGCGATATACCGGCTCCGCACCCGATTTCAATCACAATCGGCCTGCAATAGGAGATAACTACCGACATTTATAAAAACAGAATATGTCCAACGACTGGAAAGAGAGATTAGGAGTGGTGTTCTCGACCAATCCCGATTACAAATACGAGACCGAGGCCGAACAGGAGGTCGAGACGCTGCCTGCATCGAAGCAGAACCTGCGGGTGTGGCTCGACAGGCTCAAAGGCGGGCGCGTGGCGACCGTCGTAAGAGGATTCGTCGGGTCGCAGCAGGAGCTGGCCGAGCTTGGCAAGGAGTTGAAGACGAAGTGCGGCGTGGGCGGCACGGCCAAAGATGGCGAAATAATCATACAGGGCGACCACCGCGACCGCATAGTCGATCTGCTCACGCGCGCCGGTTACCGCTGCAAGAAGGCCGGCGGGTGATCGATAGGGTTATAATTACGATTCCATAACATCTACGATATGAGTAACTTCGCAATCACATTCAGCCCGACAGGAGGAACGCTGCGGGTGGTACAGGCAGTGACCTCCGCATGGCAAGATGTCCGGCACATCGATCTGAGCGAGCCGGCAAAGACTTTCGACGAGGTCGCATTCGGCAAGAGCGATCTCGTGGCGATTGCCATGCCTGTATACAGCGGCCGCATACCGGCATTCGCCGTCCGCAGGCTGCTGCAAATGAAGGCTGACGGCAGCAAGTGCGTCATCATTGCCGTATATGGCAACCGCGCCTACGAAGATGCGTTGGTCGAGTTGCAAGACACGGCCGCGAAGTGCGGATTCGATGTTATTGCCGCCATAACGGCAGTGGCCGAGCACTCCATAATGCGGCAGTTCGCAACCGGACGCCCCGACAAGGACGATGCGGCAGAGCTGGCGGAGTTCGGGCGGAGGATCATGGAGGCTGTGCACACGGCCGACAGCAAAGCACTCTGTCTGCCCGGCAACAGACCATACAAAAATGTCGACGGAGGAGCTTTTGTCCCCAAGGCAACGCACCGCTGCACGGGCTGCGGCATCTGCGCACGGTCATGCCCTGCACAGGCCATCGACACCGACGATCCGCGGCGCGTCGACAAGTCGCGCTGCATAGGGTGTTTTCGCTGCGTATCGGTATGTCCCGAACATGCGCGTCGGTTCAATCCGCTGCTGCTCAAATCTTTTGCCATGCTTATGGGCAAGGCGTTCGCCGGACGCAAACCAAACGAGTTGTTTATCTGATTTCTGGCCGCCTCTTTTTCGGACGAGGCGGCCAGAAATATTACCCATCTACCAAATAGAAATGCGACGGCCGACAAGACTGCCGCATATTAGCCGCATGCCTTATCGTCGTCGCACCAATAGATACATTGGCAAGGAGAGTCCCTACCCTATCTTGCCGTCGGCTCAATCGAAGTTGATAGCCTCGGGATCGTCCAAATCCTTCGCGGCGTTTTTCAATGCAGGCAGCATAACCTCCGTCGCGAACTTCATACCCTCCTCTTCGCCCAGAGACTCAACATACTCCTCTACCGTATTCTTAATCTCACGCGCTTTGGCAAAATCCATGGCGTTCTGCGCCTCGACCAACTCCTTGGCCCACTTCTCGGCTTTCTGCTGCTGGGTCTCCTCCTTTTTCGACGAACATGCCGCGGCGAGCAATACGACACCCACGACAGTGGCAATCAACGTAGTCTTTTTCATAGTAATCATTTGTGTTTTATTTATATATGACAAAGATATGAAAACTATCCCGTCCTCCAAATTTTTCGAAATAAAAATGCCGCAGGCGTATAATTTTTCGTCTTAGCGGCCTTGTTTCCATGATTCGCAACATAATATTTCCGCAGTCTGTCATGTTGAGCGGAGCAACGCAAAGTGAGACATGACATACCAGAATTGTCATTCTGAGGAGCTGCGATGACCGCGACGTGAGAATCTCTTTTTGGGGTGGCAAACACGCTCCCGACGGTGAGACTCCCACGTCGCCTGCGGCTCCTCGGAGGGACATATAAGGTTGGCTCCCCCGTCAAGATACCTGACATGCAGTACTTCTCCTTCGCGGCTCGAAAAAAATGCAAGTCCGCGCGCGCTTTTCTATCGTATTTTTCGTATTTTTGTCCCCCGAACAGAACGTCGAGTGATGAGGAACAGATGCAGAATAACGAAGGCCATGCTGCTCACAATACTCTTCATAGGGTATTGGTGCTGCACGACCATGTTCATGCACGTGCATTATATCGACGGCGTTCGCATAGTCCATTCGCACCCCTATACCGGTACGGCATCGTCGCATACTCACAGCGGCAGCCAGTTGCAGACGATATCCTATCTGTCGGCTCTGCTGGCCGTCGTATCGTTTGCGGGAACAGCCCTCGTATTGACATCTCTGCGCCTGCATCGTTTGCAGCGCGACGAGCATCGTGACGCTTCCGTCCTGTCGCTTCATTGTCCGCTGCGTGCACCCCCTGTGTGCTGATCGGCCGCCTGCGCGCGACCGGCTCCTTTGGAAGGAGCCGGCACACATGTTTCACGTTAATTAAATCCGGACTTATAATGAATTTACGACTGTTGGGAGCAATCGTCATGCTCCTGGTTCCTGTCGTGGTATCGGCAGAGAATCTCACCCAAACCAAAAACAGACGAAATACCGATGCAAACATATACGGTCATGTCATCTGCGCATCGACCGGCGAACATGTCCCTTATGTCAACATAGCGGTCAAGGGGTCGACCATAGGCTGCGCCTCCGATGCTACGGGACACTATTTTCTGAAAAACCTGCCCTCGGGCAAGAATACGATCGTCGTCATGTCGCTCGGTTACAAGACTATCGAGCAGGTCGTAGATGCCGTCGAGAATAAAAATATCGAGATCAATTTCACGCTCGAAGAGGATTCGATGATGGTCGACGAGGTGGTCGTGTCGGCCACACGCAACGAGACCAACCGCCGTCAGACGGCGACCGTGGTCAACGTGGCCTCGCAAAAGCTGTTCGATGCGGTGGCTTCGTCTAACCTGTCGGAGACGATGAACTTCCAGTCGGGACTGCGTGTGGAGAACAACTGCGGCAACTGCGGTACGATGCAGCTGCGCATCAACGGCTTGGAGGGTCACTATTCGCAGATACTCTTGGACAGCCGCCCGATATTCTCGTCGCTGGCCTCGGTCTACGGCATGGATCAGCTGCCTGTGGCCATGATCGAGCGCGTGGAGGTCATACGCGGCGGAGGATCGGCTCTGTTCGGCTCCAACGCCATAGGCGGCGTGGTGAACATCATCACGCGCGACCCGCTGCGCAACTCGCTGTCGCTCTCCAACACAACGCATATTCTGACGGGAGGCACTACCGATGTGAACACTGCCCTGAACGGATCGTTCGTCAGCGACGACAACAAGTTAGGCGTATATCTGTTCGGCCAGATCAAGGGGCGCGAGGCCTACGACCGCAACGACGACGGATTTTCGGACATACCTAAGCTCAACTCGGAGACCGTCGGATTCCGCGGCTATTATAAAACCTCGCCGCATACGCGCCTGACGGCCGAGTATCACCATACGCACGAGTTCCGCCGCGGCGGCGACAACCTCTCCGAGGCTCCGCACATGGCACTTATATGCGAGCAGTTAGACCATAAGATCGACGGCGGCGGATTGCGTTTCGACTACTTCTCGGCCGACAGCCGTCACCGCCTGAGCATCTATTCGTCGGCACAGGGCATCGACCGCAACAGCTATTTCGGCACCGACCGCAATCCCGATGCCTACGGCACCACCGATGATCTGACCGTTGTCGCCGGCGCGCAATACACATACAACTTCGAGCATCTGTGGTTCATGCCCTCGGAGCTGACTTTCGGTGCTGAGTATAACTACAACGATCTCAGCGACAACTATATCGCCACCGGCCGTCGATTCGAGCAGGATACGCGCACGGTCGGCTTCTTCTTTCAGAACGAATGGCGCAGCGAGAAGGTGAGTCTGCTCATAGGCGGACGATTGGACAAACACAACATGGTCAAAAATCCGATATTCTCGCCGCGAGTCAATGTGCGATACAGCCCCACCGAGAACGTCGGACTGCGCATAAGCTATGCGAGCGGCTACCGCGCGCCGCAGGCATATAACGAGGATCTGCATATCGACGCGCTGAATCATGCCGTATCGATCATACGCATTGCCGACGACCTGCGCCCCGAGTATTCCCACAGCATCAGTGCCTCGGCCGATCTCTATCATTCGTTCGGACGTTTGCAGACCAATCTTCTGATAGAGGGCTTCTACACCATACTCGACGATGTATTCACACTCGAAAAGATCGGCACCGACGACGAGGGCAACACCATCAAGGAGCGGCGCAATGCCGACGGTGCCACCGTGGCAGGCCTGACGGCCGAGGTGAAACTGGGTATCAAGGGTATATTCGAGATTCAGGCCGGATATACCTTCCAGCGCAGCCGCTACACGGCACCCGAGCAGTGGTCCGACGACGTGGCCCCGCAGCGACGCATGTTCCGCTCACCCGACCACTACGGTTATCTCACCTCGACGTTCAACCTTGCGCGTCGTCTCTCGGCCTCACTCTTCTGCACCTACACCGGATCGATGCTCGTGCAGCACAATGCCGGCATATTGCCCGTCGATACTCAGACCACCACGCCGTCGTTCTGGGACTGCGGCATAAAGGCGGCATACGTCATTCCGCTCTCCGACATCATCGACTTGGAGATCAACGCCGGTGTGAAAAACCTATTCGACTCGTATCAGCGCGATCTGGATTTCGGCGCGGCCAAGGACTCGGCCTACATCTACGGTCCTTCGATGCCGCGCGCATTCTTCGTCGGCGTGAAGCTGACGCTGTAACATCGTCTCTATGACACAAAAAAGGCAGCAATCCTCGGATCGCTGCCTTTTTTATTGCTCGAAACCTCCTAATCACGGTTGCCGCCCAATATGCGCAGCAGGAAAAGGAAGAGGTTGATGAAGTCGAGATAGAGCGTCAGCGCGCCGAGCAGTGCCACCTTCTGCGTGGTCTCGTCGACCGAATCCACGCTCATGAAGATATGCTTTATCTTCTGCGTATCGAATGCTATCAGACCTACGAATATCACCACACCGGCGTATGTCGTCACCCAGTATATCGTCTCCGAGTGCATGAAGATGTTGACCACAGTGGCTATTATCACGCCTATCAGCAGCATGAAGAGTATGCTGCCCATGCGCGTCAGATCCATGCGTGTGACATATCCCACCAAACTCATGGCAAGGAATGTTCCGGCCGTGATGAAGAACGTCGTGGCTATGGTCTCACCCGTGAATGCAAGGAATATCACCGAGAAGGTCACGCCCGTGAGCACCGAATAGAGTATGAAGAGCAGCGTGGCCGCTGTCATCGACATGCTCAAAGCGCGCGACGATAGCCACATCACAACGCCCAACTGGGCAAAGATCAGAATCCAGACGCTCGCACGGTTGCTGAATATGGTTGCCATCAACTCGGGCGACGAGGCTATGAAGTAGGCCGTAAGGCCTGTTATGGTCAGAGCCGCCGCCATCTGCATGTAGAGGCTCTTGAAGAGTGTCGCCACGACCGACTGCCGGTCGGCCTGCGACGAGATCACCTGATTGTTCATAACTTATAAATTCGATTTTAATTATTCGCGGTTTCGTTTTGTCATCATGCCGTGCGGCGTCTTACGGCCACGGCACTCAGCACGGCAAAAGCGGCCGAGGTGACGGCATATACCGTAAGTCCGAAGCAGCTGTTTACGGCCACATAGTCATAAATCAAGTCTAATACGTCGGAAGCCATCGAGGCTCCGCGCCGCACCTCCGACGGCAGCAGGCTCGATCCCAATCCCGACTGCATCATATCCATCACGTTGGAGTCGCCGCCGCCGCTCACCGAGTAGTTGAGTGCGACGAAATCGGGTGTCAGGAACATCGCCAGCAGAGCCAGTGCCACGCCTGCCACACCGGCTATTGCCGCCAATGTGTATTTGCGGCATACGACGCAGATGATTGCGGCAAAAGCTATTGCCATGCCAGCTATGCCGTAGTAGGTGTTCACGCCCGAGTACGACGGAAGCAGTCGCGTTATGAAGTTGGCCAGGGCATCGACCGAAGCGTCGCCCATATTGATCGACACGCGATACCACGCCATGAACGTGGCCACGATCATGAACACGCCCATGCCGATCAAGGTCTTGTTGATCAAGTCTGTGCCGGTCTGTGCCGTCGGCATGTCCGGCCGGACGTATCCGCCCGCCGATATGCGTGCACCGCAACTATGGCAATGATTCGTCCCGGGGGTCACTGCCGCCCCGCATTCGCTGCAAAACATACTACTTTACATTTGTCGGCTTTTCGCCGTTAACATTTGGATGCCATGCAATCTTCCGGCCACCTGTCATTGCAGCCGGCCGGCCGATATGTGCCCCAAATATAATAATAAACGAGGGTAATACCAAATTTATTATGCGATACAATACGGCATTGCAGAATTATTCGAATCGCGGAAAGGCGTTTTGCGGCCGGTATTCGCCGTCGACCACCGACCAGCAGTGTGTCTCGCGTCCGTTGGTCATCACTATGTGGCGGCAGCCTATGACGGCATTGTAGCGCACCGCCTGCGTGAATACGGCATGGTCGATAGCCGTCGCGGCCTCCTTGCACTCGACGAGCACCAAAGGCCGGCCGTCGCTGCCCATGGCCACTATGTCGGCGCGCTGCGCCGTGCCGTTGATGGCCACCGGATACTCTTCGGCCAACGATTGCAGCGGGAACCCGCAGTGCCGTATCATATATTCCGCCACATGACGCCGTACCCACTCTTCGGGGGTCAGCACGACCCACTGCCTGCGCACCGCGTCGAATATCAGGGTGCGTCCCTGCTTGTCACGCTTCGCGCGCAATGTTATGGGCGGCAGATTGAGTCGGGGCAGTTCGTTCATGTTGCTGATCGAATATTTTTATTATCTTTACGACTACAAAGATAATTATTTTCCGTGAAAAGCGGTCATTTGCGTCCGCTCGCTCAATTGGGCGAACGGGCAGTACGCCAGTACAGCCCGTCCACCCAATTTTCGTTGCGCGTTGCAACTAACCGCTTTTGACGAAAAATAGGGTTGTGGTGCTTTGGAGGCTATTTCCACCCTGTCATTCTGAGCGATAGCGAAGAATCTGGTTGGGATAGACAAGACACGCAGTGTCATATTGAACTTGGTGAAGCATCTGGTTGTGAACGACAAGACCGCTCTGTCACACCGAGGGAGGGCCTCGTCCGACCGTGGGAGTCTCGCGGGCGGAATAGTGTTCGGTATAACCGATTATGAATAAAACGAATAGATAAAATGAAAAGATTGCTGTTATCCATTGTTACCGTATTGTGCCTTATGACGGCATCGGCCGCCGATAAGGGACGCTTGATCGAAGAGACGCTGCTCTCGGGCGGCATCGAACGGTCGTATAAGATCTATATCCCCGACGATATGGCCTCTCACCGCTCGCTCGTGGTGGTGCTGCACGGCTACGGCGGCTCGGCCGATCCCGCACGCTTCGACATGAACCGTGCGGCCGACCGTTACGGCTTCGCCGTCTGCTACCCGCAGGGCGAGAGGGACGGTCGCGGCAAACGCTGCTGGAATGTGGGTTATCCGTTTCAGGACGACATGACCGTCGACGACGTGGCGTTTCTGTGCGATCTTGCCGGACATCTGCACCAAAGATACGACCTCTCCCCCGAGAATACGTTTTGCACCGGTCTTTCCAACGGCGGCGAGATGTGTTACCTGCTGGCATATACGTGCGGCGACGTATTCCGTGCCGTGGCTCCCATTGCCGGACTGACGCTCGAATCGATGTATCGCACGCTGTCGGCCACGCGCGCCGTGCCGCTTATGGAGGTGCACGGGACGGACGACCGCACCTCGCTGTGGGAGGGCGATCCCGACAACAGCGGCGGCTGGGGCGCATATCTCTCCGTGCCGGTGGCTGTGGGATATTGGGTTGCGGCCGACCGCTGCACCCACTCGCTGCGCGACACACTGCCGTCGCGTTCGGGCAGAGTTATCGTCCGCGAGCGTTATGTGGGAGGCACCGACGGTGCCGAGGTGTGGCTCTACCGCATCGAGGGCGGCAAACACTCGTGGGGCGAGGCAGACATGGATACGCCCGAAGCGATATGGGAGTTCTTCTCGAAGTTCGTGACGGAATAGTGCGTGTAGAGATATTTTTTATACCTTTACAGCGTATAATTGATTCGCTATGACAAGAAACATCATAATGTCGGTTTTGGCCGTGACTGTCACCGTCGGCAATATCGCTGCGCAGCGACCTCTGTCGGTTACCGCTGAGGGACGCGATGCGTTGCGCGGCCGTCTGATCCCCTATCCCACGGCCGAGGAGGCTGCCACAGCTTCGATGCAGCGACAGCGATACATGCAGCCCTTGGAGGAGTGGCAGCAGAGTATTGACGACGACGGCGCGACGGTCATGTCGGCGTCGTTCACCGTACCCTTCTCATGGATCGAACGTCAGACATTCCTGCGTGTGGAGGGTGCCGGAGTACCATACGAGGTGATTATAAACGGCCGCACGGCAGGCTATGCGCAAAACGGATTCGCGGCATCGGAGTATAACATCACCAAACTCTCGCACGAAGACAAGAACCGCGTGGAGATACGGCTGCTCGACCGGGCACCGCTCGCGGCCGTCGAGTCGTTCCCGTCGGTTGTCGGGGTGCCGCTGCGCGCATACATCATATCGCAGCCGAGGGTGCGTATCCGCGACGTATTCAGCCGCACGCGCATGGGTGTGGGCGGCCGTGCCAATGTCGATATCGGCATCATCGTGCACAACCAGACGCTTAATGCCAAGCGCGCGCGCATCTATTACGACCTATATTCGCCCGATACGGTGCGCGTGGCCACCGGTTATAAAGATGTCGAACTGGGCATGTACGGCATCGATACCGTGCGTTTTGCGGCCAATATCCCCGATTCCGAGCTGTGGCGCGCCGGTTCGCCCGAGATGTACCGACTGGAACTGCGCAACCGCATTGCAGGGCGCGATGTCGAGTTTTACTCGCTACCGGTCGGATTCCGCTCGGTGGAGTATGCCGACGGGGAGTTTCTTATAAACGGCCGGTCTGAGACGATGCGCCGGGCAGATGTCGATGCCTCGGTCGCGGCACGACGCATCGTGGAGTTGCAGGCCGAGGGCTATAATGCCGTGCGCTTCGAAGCGGGACATGTAGCCGAGGAGCTGCTGTCGCTGTGCGATTCGTTGGGCATGTATGTGTTCCTGACGGCGGCCATAGATTCGTCGTCGGCCGGAGAGTCGCGCCGTGTAGGCGGCAACCCGTCCAATGACCCAGCATGGCGTGCGACATACGTCGACCGTGGAGAGATGCTCATCGAAACCACCAAACGCCACCCGTCGGTGGTGGTTTATAGTCCGGCACAACATTCGGCAAACGGTATATGCCTGTATGACAGCTATCTTGCGATGAAGATGCTGGCCGGCGAACGCCCCGTATTCTATACCGACGGCGGCGGCGAGTGGAACGACGATTCAAAAAAATAACGGGAAATGTGAATTTTTCTTCGAAAAAAATTTGCATGTAACAAAATTTGTCGTACCTTTGCACCGCAATCGAAAGGTTGAATGCCTCTTTAGCTCAGTTGGTAGAGCACGACACTCTTAATGTTGGGGTCCAGGGTTCGAGCCCCTGAGGGGGTACAAAAGCGAGAATCGAAAGGTTCTCGCTTTTTGTTTTGTGCCCCGTCAGGTGGCGAGAACCCTGGCTTATTGGTCAAAAAAGGTATCAGTCATGCATTCCGGATCAATCTTAATTTCCGGTGGAGGAGAAAAAAATTGGCAAAGAGAGATTCTCACGTCGCGTGCATAGCACGCTCCTCAGAATGACAGAACACAACAAATGTCATTCTGAACGTAACGCAGTGCAGTGAAGAATCTGGGAACGACAGTACATGCTACAACGAAAATCGTCGCGCACAAATTTCTCGCTGACGCTCGAAATGACACGACGAGAAGTTTTATATTCCCCAACCAGATTCTTCACTGCACTGCGTTACGCTCAGAATGACAATACAGTGGAAATAGTCACCAAAGCACCACTACCCTATTTTTCGTCAAAAGCGGTATTATACCACGCGACGACAGAGTGAGACGATGGGCTGTACTGGTGTACTGCCCATTGGCGAGCGACGAGGAGCGGCAGTAGAATGCCGCTTTTCACGAAAAACAACCCAAGAACCACTACATAATTTTTCGTCAAAAGCGGTATTATACCACGCGACGACAGAGCGAGACGATGGGCTGTACTGGTGTACTGCCCATTGGCGAGCGACGAGGAGCGGCAGTAGAATGCCGCTTTTCACGAAAAACAACCCAAGAACCACCAACCCAATTTTTCGTCAAAAGCGGTATTATACCACGCGACGACAGAGCGAGACGATGGGCTGTACTGGCGTACTGCCCATTGTCGAGCGACGAGGAGCGGCAGTAGAATGCCGCTTTTCACGAAAAATTCACGAAAAATGAGTATATTTGTAGCTATTAAACATAATTTGCGATATGAAACGCCTGTTGACATATTCGATCGTCGCACTGCTGTTGACGGCATGCGGCGGCAAGGGGAAGAAAAATGCGGCCGAGATGCCTGCAAATGAGGCATCGCAGCCGACAGCTGCCGTGGGAGTGCGTCCGATGACGCGTGTGGTGGTGCCGGCGGCAGAGAGCGTCACGATGGAGAGGTATCGCGCTTATCTCGCGGAGCACTATTGGGACAACTTCGACTTCAATGCGAACGAAGCCGTGGCATCATACGATACGGTGGACATCTGCCGTGCCATGACCGAATATGTGGTGACATGCGTCGATCGCGACAATGCCGATACGCTTATGACACGTCTGATGCGCAGGGCATCGGCGAGCCGCCCCGTGCTCGACTACTTCGCCATGATCACCGAGAAGGTGCTGCACGATCCCAATTCGCCCGTGCGCGACGACGAGTACTACATACCGGTACTGCGCGTGCTCGTATCGTCGCCGTTATACGACGAATACGACCGCATAGCCCCCGAGTACGATCTGCGCATGGCCTTGCAGAACCGTCCGGGGCACGTAGCCAACGACTTCGTCTACACGCTTGCATCGGGGCGCAGCGCACGCATGTCGGATATCGAGGCCGACTACCTGCTGATATTCATCAACAACCCCGGCTGTCCCATGTGCCGCCAGATCACCGAGGCTATCACCTCGTCGCCCATGCTCAACGAGCTTTCCGAGCGCGGCACCCTGCGCGTGCTGGCCATATATCCCGACGAAGACATCGACGCATGGCGCGACTATGCCGCCAACATGCCGACGGCATGGATCAACGCCTACGACCGTGAGCAGACCATATCTTCCGAGAGACTGTACGACTTGAAAGCGATACCGGCCATGTATCTGCTCGACAGCGACAAACGGGTGATGATCAAGGACGGGACGAGCGTGGAGCAGGTCGAATACGCCATTATCGAAAGCGAGGCGCGACGATAACGGATTCTCGGGCATTAGGGTTTCGACATAAGCATCGCTTATGATATTATAAATAATTGTTAACGTTTTTTTATCGTCCGTTTCGAAATTTTGCGTAACTTCGCAAGTGAAATTAACAAACAAACAGAAAAACGATAAAAACTATTAGTTATGGCAAAGAAATGGATTTGCACCGTTTGTGGTTATATCCACGAGGGTGACGAGGCACCCGAGAAGTGCCCTATGTGTAAGGTAGGCAAGGACAAGTTCGTCGAGATGAAGGAGAGCGACGAGGCTTTGCAGTTCGTGACCGAGCATAAGATCGGCGACGGCAAGGTCGACAACGCCGAGCTGATGGAGGGACTCAACAACCACTTCATCGGCGAGTGCACCGAGGTGGGCATGTATCTGGCCATGAGCCGTCAGGCCGACCGCGAGGGCTATCCCGAGATCGCCGAGGCTTTCAAGCGTTACGCTTTCGAGGAGGCCGAGCACGCCGCCAAGTTCGCCGAGTTGTTAGGCGACTGCGTATGGGATACCAAGACCAACTTGGAGAAGCGCAAGAATGCCGAGTGCGGTGCCTGCGAGGACAAGATGCGTCTGGCACGCATTGCCAAGCAGAACAACTTCGACGCTATCCACGACACCGTTCACGAGATGGCCAAGGACGAGGCTCGTCACGGCAAGGGCTTCGAGGGTCTCTACAACCGTTTCTTCAAGTAGGAACGTCCGGTCGTCTGCGGCAATCGTGCGGCAGACCAGCAACCGATATCGCCACCGTCTTTCGGGACGGTGGCGATTTTGTGAATAATCATCGTTATCCGGTCGCCAATCGCCGGACACACCGTTGCCGCATCTTTCAAATTCAATAGCCATGGGCAACCTGCAAGCCCGATAAACAATATTTTATCATATCAGATCCTTGCAAATCTCGTATAATTATCCTAACTTGCAGATAGAAAACCGCCAGCCTTCATGCGTGGCAGGAGCACCAGAGGTAATTTAACAGTAAATAGTCGAAAAAAACAACAAGGCCTATGACGACAAACTGATCCGCATATAGGCATGCCTATGGCGAAGGGTTGAAAGGATTTAATTATAAATGGCGAGTGATGCGTCCTTTGCTCAAAGAAAGCCATCATACTATGCACCGACATATATAGTTTTGCGATTGTAATAATAACGATACAGTAATGATCAAGGTCAATACGATAGATTACTTATATTACAAGTTAAATACATGGCTTTCATATTTGACAATTAGCGGCCAATCATCAGGAGGTCTTTGGGTTCCGTCCTTGCTGTTGGGATTCAATGTATCATGTATATTGAATATTACAACCAGGATAACAGAGGAATCAAGGATTACCATCAGTGCAATAGTCTCTATCTTTATGGCATTTTACTACCTATGTAAAGATGAACAAATCATGACCAAATATGAATTGGAATCAGACGAAGCCTCGTCAAGAGGCACCAAGGCAGTTATTCTATATATTATTCTTTCGATTGCATTACTGTATGTCAGCGAGAACTACTTTTGATTGATCCATATAATTACGATGAAAAAAAGACTGATACAGCATAACGAGCGATTGAGCAATATCGTTTCGCCATAATTATTACAAGTGATCTGCTATAAGCACAGATACTTTTGCAAAAACAACCAAAGAATATAAATTAATTGTTTTAAGATATGCACTTGATAATATATTTGCGAATAATTAAATACCTTATGGGATTATCTCTGTCGGTCGCAGCAGCGCATGATTCGTATGCCCCAAAGTTTGATATAATGTCGATGAACATCGATAGCAGCAATACCGTGGACCAAAATATTTCATACGGTTATTTTATGGGTATGCAAGATGTCGATTATTTTACGTTTGTAACCAATGGTCCAGGAATCGTATTAAATGTATCATTAATTAATGACACAACAGATACTTTGACTATATTGACAGAACATGCACGTTCGTATTTGAGATATGAGTTTAATGGGAAAAAGTATACAAAAAACTCTTTGGAGATATTCTCCAATGACATTCTTCCTGGTGAAGTGATTAATATCCAGCCACAACAAACGCTTGAATTCCAATTATTATTCGGATTATTGCCAGAATATGCATTCTCGGTTGAGAATTATGCAAAAAATATCTGGCAGATAATCCCGACATTACAGATCGAGTTGGAATTACACAGACCGAAAGGTATGACCGTAGTCTCCGAACCGCTGGACTGGAAAAGTATTACCATAAGCGGAGAATAAGTTGCGGCAAAACATATTAATTTAAGAGTATAGGTGATATAAAACAATCAAATTAATTATGTATGGCAATTGGCACCCGGAGTTGGAGGATCTGATCTTGTTAGTGATGCAAAATCGGGCAAAGGAAGCTATTGATTTAATCGAGTCCGGCGGATTCGACGCAAATATGATGAATGATATAGGTATTTGCAAATCCGATTTACCGCTATATAAATTGTCTTTATGCAATGATATTTTATTAAGCACAGACGACTGGCGGGAAGATTTTCAACCGATAGTCGATCGAAATAGACTTGGTTGTAAGGATCTGTTGGATTATTGGAAAAACCGCTGGAAATATCCTACTGATATTCCATTGGATTTTGGCGAGTATGAAGATGCCTGCGCCCATTTCGACGGTTGGGATATTGAGGATTTGTTTGATGTAAACATGAACGAACTGAAAGCGTTGGGATACGATGAAAATGAAGTCGAGTTTTGCCATGCGGTTTTGAACTACAACTCGGATTTGATTCAAAAGCATATCAATATGCGAACAAATCCAGATATCTATATCTCCGGGACTATCCCCGCGGATAAAGCAGGGCGTGCGGACGACGACAGCTATAATGCTTTGGTGTGCTGCAATACTTTTTATTGCGATGCGTTCGATTGCTATTGCTTGGCAGATCTTTGGAGCCATATACCGATACAGCAGATCAGAGAACAAGAAGTTCGTATGCTTCTTGAAGCGGCGGCCTATTGCGACCTGGAAAAGAAATTGAAGGGGTTGAAATAGAACGTAGAAATATTTACAAAACATGTGACGGCGAGACATCGCACCCGCGTCGGACATAATAAAAACGATTGCATCGCTATGAGAGAACTGACGAAAGCCGAGAAGAGACAGGCAAAGGAGTTGATACAAAGGGGGATATTAAGACGGCATGTCAGGTGGCAGTCAGATATGCGCAAACTGCTTGACACCCCTATCGACTATAATACCGGCAATGAATTCGACCGCTCGATGGAGATAACCGCCCGTTCGCGGAAATTCTATAACGAGGCCATGCAGATGGAGGAGTATTGTCGCACCTCAATGCTACCAATAGGGCTTCTTTCTCTATTCAGCAGAGGCTATCTGAATGCAGATGACATTGCCTGTCTGCCGGAAGATATAAGACTCTGGATCAAAGATTCATTGGCCGACGACACGAGCACCGCCGCAGTCGAATCACCGCTGAAATAAAACAGAAATAATCCGTCTGCCCTCGGCACACTTGCAGCGCGGCATCGGCACTGCCGAGCCTTTACCCCATGATACTTCCGAGCGAGAACATTGGCATGTACATGGCTACGAGTATCACCGCCACGAGCACCCCGACAAGCATTATGAGCATCGGTTCGAGCATTGTTCCCATGCGTCTTATGGCATACTCCATCTCCGCCGTGAGCGCATCGCCCTGCTGCCGCAGCATCTCGGGCAGGCGGTTGGTCTCCTCGGCCACACGGACTATGGCCGCCAGTCTGCGGTCGTACAGCTCGGGATAGCGTGCCAGCGCAGCGGCGAGGGTCTCTCCCCGTTCGAGCATTCGTGCGATCTCTCCCAGCGACTTCCGGTAGGGGTAGAACGTCATGACATCGCGCAGCATGTCGATGCCCGCCAGCAGAGGTATGCCCGAGGCACACAGCAGGCATAGCAGCTTGCAGCAGTGCGCCTGCATGTTCTTTCGCACGATCATACCCGCGAAGGGTATTCGCAGCACGAGCCATGCACGCCTGCGCTGCACCTCCTCGCGCTGCCTGTTCATGCGGTAGAGCAGATACGCTCCTGCCGCCGCGGTGAGCGTGACGGCGGCGCAAGAGGGAAACGCCCGCGACACGGTGATGATCCACCGCGTGAGCGCAGGCAGCTCGCCGCCCATACGCGCGTACACCTGCTCGAACATAGGCACCACCACGGCGAGCATGAAGGCCACCACAGCTACTGCCACGGCGAGGATAACCGCCGGGTAGCTCACGGCCGAGGAGATCATGCGCCGCTGCGCGGCACGCTTGCGGTAATAGTCGTGCAGGAAGTCGAGCGTCTGGGTGAGTCGTCCCGTCCTGTCGCCGATGCCTATCACGCCACACTCCATGGCACTGAATGCACCGCTGTCGCGCATGGCCTCGGCCAGAGGCAGACCGCGCACGGCGGCAGCGTATATCTCCTCTATCAAAGCCTTCGTGCGCCGTTCCTCCTCGCTGTCTATAAGCAGCCGGAATGCCGCCGAGAAGTCGAGCCCCGCCGTGAGCAGCGCGTGCAGCTGTGCGTAGAGCGTCTGGCGGCGTGCGTCGGAGAGCTTATGGCCGTTCTTCTTCATATCCGTATCCGTTTTCGATCTTCATAATATCCGTTTGGTACAGCTCCCGCGCCGGTCGCCGCACATGGAATTTCAGCGTATGCCGGCAGGTCCCGATCTCTACCGTATCGGCCTCGGCAGCGTATTGCATAAGCCGCATGCCTCCTACGCCGCGCAGCAGCGTGTCGCAGAAAGCTCCCGCGGTGAGCAGCACCGACGAGTCGCGCACGACAAGCTCCCTCTGCCGTCCCGCATGGTAGAGGAGTATCATGTCATCGTGCGTATCCTGTCCGCCGCCGATGCTGTCGGCCGTGGCCAGCAGCTGCCCGAGGAGGTGTATACCCTCGCTCTGCCGCCGCGTCTCGACAATCACGGTCATGTGCCGTGCCGCAAGCCGCCCGAGAAGCGTCAAGGCCTCCATAGCGGCCAGAAAGACAATACCGGCCACGATCATCATCACCAATGTCTCCACGAGTGTCGAGGCACGCAGGCCGTGTTTTACTCTCCGCATACCACCACCTGTTTGTGTACAACCTGTTTCGTGCTGCCGTCGACGCTCGCGACAACGGTTATCAGCTGCATGTCGCCGTAGTCGCGGTAGGGCTCCACGCGCACCGTCGTCCGGCCGCCATCGCAGCTTTCGACGTATGTGCCCTCCGGCCACAGCCCCGACGAGTATTTGACAAAAGCACCTGCCGCGCGGTACTCCGCCTCGGCCACAGCCTCGGCATCGTCGTCATGCACGCTCAGGCGCGGCAGCAGCTCCATCGTCGCGGCGAATACTACCAGAAGGACTATCGACGCTACGACGGCCTCCACGAGCGATGCGGCTCGCAGCCTGCCGGCCGTTACTCGACGCATAGCACCTCCTTTCCGGGCACGCTGTCGCACCCCGCGAGCCACAGAGGCTGTGCCGTAGCAGGATTTTCGAGCAGTGTCAGATCGCACAGCATGTCGGGGTAGTACCCCTGCGGCGAGAAGCAGACGGCCTGCCGGAGCACGGCGCAGCCCGCGACGATACCCTGCACCTGTGCCGCGCCGTCGACATAGAGCAATCCCCGCACGCGTGCCGTGCGACACTGCCGGTATGATGCCGTCGTGGTCGTCCTCACGGCCGTATCGCGCACTATGACGCAGCCGTCCACCGTCGCGTGATCGCCCAGCTCGGCATAACGGCCTGCATAGATGCCCGACGGGTATTCCAGCGCAGCGTGCGGCTCGACGACGACCGTATCGCGTGCTATGAGCTGTGCCGTGATGCGCGCTCCGCGGCCGAGGGTGATCTTGCGTGCCGCAACGATCGTATGTTCCATGCGGCATGTGGAGTCTATGCGCAGCTCGTCGGCCGCGAGCATGATGCGCCCATGCAGCATGCAGCCGCCGATCTCGGCCGCACCGAGCCGCAGCAGCAGCGTCCGGTCGCGAAAGCCTGCGCCGAGGCTGTCGGGCAGGGACTCCGACAGCGGGACATCTGCGGCCACGGCAAACAGCGAATCGATGTGTGCTACGGCCTCGGCCGAGGGTGCGGGCAGAGCCGCCGAGGCACGCCGTATGGCCGTGTGCGGTATCTGCCGGCCGCAGAAGAAGGTCATGCCCATACGGCCGTATGCGAGTCCGTTCTGCGGCAGGTGCAGCACGCCGTGCAGACGGGTATCGCCCGCAAGGGTCACGGCGGCGCGGTGGTCGGCATAGAAGAGCGTGTGCCGGGCATCGGGCTCGACACCCACCAGGCGGCAGGTGGAGACGATGGAGTCGGCCGAGGCCACATGCAGCAGCCCGTAGAGTCCCCACCGCTCGCGCCGCGCGACGATGCACGACTGCGGCAGCGAGTCGTAGAGCAGGTAGCCCTCGGCGGCGGTCAAGGCCTCCCGGTCGGGGTGTCGCAGGCAGAGCGTCACGGCGGAGGCGACATCGGCGCGCGCCTGTCGCAGCCGCTGGGTGCGGGCGTAGAGCAGCGTGTGCTGCTGCCACAGTGCAATAAGCCCCAGCATGGCCGTGAGCATGACTAACGTGACGGCCACCACCGTCGGCAGGACGGCACCCGAGAGGTGTGTTGCTGTGTGTTTCATCTATTGGCATCGTTTTACACCGTAGATCAGCCCCTCGTGTTCGAGGTAGAGCGAGTCGCTGTCGGAGCCTGTCAGACGCCAGCCCTCGGCCGCCTCGCCCCGGCGAAGCTCGTACTGCACCTCGCCGATCATCAGCACGTGGAGCGTCTGTCCGTCGGCCGTCACCGCGGCCAGGTGTACTATCGGCGTGCGGTCGCGCTGCGGCGCACTCTTTTTCGGCAGCGGCAGCGGGCGCACCGTGGGTCGTGATGCCGGCTTGGGTGTAGCCTTATCTCGCAGGAAGGGATCGGGATAGTCCAGCCGCAGTGTGTCGGCAGTACAGAGTTGCACCGGTGCAGTATCGGCCGTCGGGCGCATCTGTGGTGCGGCAGGCTCGGACGGCGCAAAGATACGCCATGCCACAATGCTCCACACAGTCACTGCGGCCGCGAGCAGCAGCCGTGTCGTCCAACGCGATTTCATGGCTCGGAGGGTGTTTCGGGTTTCATTATCAGTTGCTGTATGTATATCGTCGCCGTGAGCTGCACGCGGCGGGTGCGAGACTCTGTCGTCGTGCGCCACTCGACGGATTGCAGTCGGCACTCCGTAAGGCGTCGTTCGAGCATGTCGACCGTGCGCAGCAGACCGGCGAATGAATCCGCAAGTGTCAGCTGTGCCGTGCGGATCTCGATGCCGTCCTGCCGCAGCGTGGTGGCGGGCGTGTATCCCGTGGCCTGCACGCCCGAGGGTGCCATGCGCCGCACAGAGTCGAGCAGCGCGCCCGAGAGGATCAGCTCGGGCATAGCGGCGGCACGAGGCATGGCAGCATCTGCGGCAGGTATCGGGCCGAGCGCGTCGAGTCTGCTTTCAAGGTGTCGGCACTCACGCCATGTCGCGCAGGTGTCGTGAAGCGCGAAACGCCACCCGGCCCACGGCAGCACCACGAAGAGCAACGCGAGAAGACACACGCCGCGATATTCGTATGGCAGCTTCATAGCCCTATCTCTATGCGGAACACGAGCCGCGCAGCGTCGCGTTCCCGTTCGACATTGGTAAGCCGCACCGTGCGGCAACACATCTCGGCAGTAAGCCGCTCGACGAATGCCGAGACATCGCCCGCGATGGGTGCCGTGCCCGCGACCACGGCCGTACGCTCATGACGCTGCAAGGGCTTATCCGCCTCGAAACGCCGGGCGAGCGGCTCGACGGCAAGCTGCGTAAGCACTACACCCTCGGGCACGGCGGCGGCGATGCGGTCGCACAGCAGGGCGCGTGCCACCTCCGGGCGGGCATCGAACTGTGCAAGCAGTGTCCGCTGGCGTGCGGTGACATCGGCCGCGGCAGAGGCCGTGCGCTCGCGGGCAGCGAGCCGGGCATGCAACATCTGCCGCCGTGTGCCCACCTTCGGGGCGAGCAGGACATTGGCCGTCAGCAGGCAGAGGAACAGCCCCAGCACGGGCAGTCCCGTGCGGCGCACGGCGCGCTGCGCTAATGCCGAGCCCTCGGCCGTAGGTCGCAGCATATCGCGCCAGCGCAAGGAGTCGAAGAGTGTCCGGGCGAGGGTTGTCGGGGCAAGGCCTATCGCGATCCGCTGGGGGTGTATCTCTGCCGCGGCAAGTGCCGACAAGACATCTTGCAGCCGCTCGCGGCGAACGAAGCCTACATCGCCGTCGTGCTCGCTCCAAAGGAAGGTATCGCTGTCGCGGCGCACGCGGGCGGCGACGTCGGAGTCGGCCGGTTTGAAGATCGTGCCGTGGCCGCTGACGGTAACTGCCACTAAGTTCCTGGCTGCCGATGCCGGGTCATACGGCGCGGGTGTTATCTCGCCGCCGGCCGTGCAGTGCCATGCCGCGACGCTGTGGCTGTCGGCAGTAAGCGTGACCTCCAACACCTGAACGGAAGAGAGGATATGGGCCAACAGTTTCATTCGATGACAGTGGGTTTGATGAAGATGTTGAGCGTGCGTTCTACCTTGTTGCGCTTCTCCTTGCCGAAGAACCACTTGATGACGGGTATGCGCGCCAGCAGAGGCACACCGCGCGAGGAGTTCTCCAACGTATTGCGGTCGAGACCGCCCAGCAGCACCATCTCCTCGTTCTGCACCTTGACGATCGAGCGGAAGCTGCGTGTGGCCGTGCCGGGCGGCGCATCGCCGATCTTGCGGTCGGTGAACTCCGTCTGCTCGAACTCTATGTCGAGGGTGATGTGCCTGTCCTCCGAGACGTAGGGCGTGACCTTGACCGAGAGGTTGGCATCGACCGACTTCCACTGGTACGACTCCGACGAGATGGGGTTCTGCGTGCCGTAGTAGTTGTTCTGCACCTCCTTGTAGTACTGCGTCTCGCCGCTGGTGAGGACGGCCTCGTGGCCGTTCAAGGTCGACAGCTTAGGCGTGGAGAGCAGACGTATCGTGCCGTCCTCCTCCAAGGCTTGCAGGCTGAGGTAGAACTCGGGCGTGACGCGGCCCAGGTTGACCGTGCCGCTGACGCGTTGCAGCAGCTTGTTGACGGCGGAGGCACTGAAGGTCATGTCGACACCGCCAAGCAGCGTGCCCGAGGTCCGGACGGCCGACTCGCCGATGCCCGCTTCGAGACCTATCTCGTGGATCCTGCTCTTGGTGATGTCGGCTATAAGGATCTCCATCGTTACCATCGGCACGGGCTTGTCCACCGAGCGCAGGAAGGACTCCACGCGTGCCACGTCGCGCCGGTCGCCCGAGAGGATCAGGGCGTTAAGGTCGGCAAAGGTCTTCACGGCGACGTTCTGCCTCAGGGCCTCGGGTATGATCTGCTCGACATGATCGACGGCACGGTAGACCATCGGCAGCACGCAGGTCGAGGTGAGGCGGTCCGTGGCGGCCGCGCCGAAGATCCAGATGCCGCGCTCGGTGTAGTAGCTGTACGGAGAGCCTTTGAGAAGCACCGAGAGAAGCGTCTCGAAATCCGTGTCGTCGACCCAGATGCCCGCCGTGAGGTTGATGGGCGAGAGGAAGTGATAGTCGAGTTTCAGCTCGTCGCACAGATCGAGGATAACCTCCTGCACGTCGCTGCGCGAGATATGTGCCGTGATGCGGCCCAGCGAATCCACATGCAGCTCGTCGGGCGTGAACTGCCGCTGCCGCAGGTAGGGCGCGGCCGAGCGGCGGCCCTCTTGCGAGGAGGGATCCTCGCGCCACACGGTCCAGACATCGTCCGCGTCGCACGCCGATTGCAGGCCGTTGACTGCGGCAAGCGTGCCCATAGCCTCGGAAAAGGGCATGCGGCGCACGTAGCCCGAGACCTTGCTATCGTAGAGCGGCTCCGGGACGATGATGTTGCGGTCAGACAGACGCACGATCTTCTTAACGACGTCGATCAGACGATCACCACGCAGATCATAGCTCAGCGTAGAGTCCGAGGCCTGGTACACGATGTCGGGATCGGGCGACGGAGAGGGGGCTGCGGCCGCAGGAAAGATAGAGAGGATATTGCCCGCAACGGCGATATCCAACCGGTACTCGCGGCACAGGAACAGCACAAGATCGTCGACACGGGCACGGCGGAAGTTGCACGATACGGGGATATTGTCAACACTGCGCACGGAGAGGTTCACACCGCTGGCGCGGGCTATATTGCGCAGAAGCTCCGATAGCGACAGCCGCCCCGAGGTGATGTCGACCTCGCGGCAGAACGTCGAGTCGCGACCCACAAGCATCGCAAGCCGTGACTCGATGCCAGACAGACGTACAGAATCGGGCTGTTGTGCCGCCGCACGCAGAGGAAACAGCAGCCATAGTGAAAGCAACGACAAGTATATTAATCGTATCATATTGTTGGTTAGTATTTTACAGATTCAGCACTCGCACAAAAACGCGCACGGTCTCCTAATTCCCTGTGTATCAAGGAATCGACAGCTTAGTGTTTAGTTATTATTATTTCTCTGTCCCGATTACCTTTCGGTCCTGCATCTAATAGTCGGAGGATTTCTGCGACGTAGAAAGCGATGTTTGACAATATGACGATAATTCCATTTCTTATAGTTGGTCAGATCGTCGCGACAGACATAGTACCTTATGACAAGGGCTCCATCGTCAATCGTATACGGAGGTAAATCATAATATGTCGCTCGCCAATCGAGATCGATATGATCGTATCGTTGCAGAATACCTATCATCTCGTCCGGGATCACATCTTCAGGGATACTCCAATAGAAAAGTTTGTCGCCGCAGATCCTGTACCGGTTGGGGATACCAGGGTCTTTGGGATCGGAACCTTTGTCCGAGACCGGATATACTTTGTCGTGGGCTACCATTATTACAATCTTATAAAGATCCGGACTTTCCTCAAAGTATAATATATCGAATATATCGCCTGCCTTGCGCAGTCTCGAAGTATGACAGAAATCGGTTATGCAGTTATCGATGGCGACATCGATATTGCCGGTGGATTGCAGGCTCTGCCTCCATGAAGCGCAACCGCTCATAAGCGACACGACAAGTACCGATAAAATCGATAATAGGTAAAATCTGTTTCTCATAAAAATGCTTACGATCTAACAAATAAAACGTTATGGTTTGTGATCTATTATGACTCATCGATTGGCATACCAGACAAGCCGACCATGCCGCTCATTACTATTCGATCCTGCATCTGACTGTCGGAGGATTTCTGCGACGTAGGAAGCGATGTTTGACAATATGACGATAACTCCATTTCTTATAGTTGGTCAAATCGCTGCGACATACATAGTAATGCACTTCAACGGCACCATCATCAAACGTACACGGTGGTATATCGTAATATGTCGCTCGCCAATCGAGATCAATATGATCGTATCGTTGCAGAATATCTATCATCTCGTCAGGAATCACATCTCCCGGGATACTCCAATAGAACAGTTTGTCGCCGCAGATCCTGTACCGGTTGGGGATACACGGGTCTTTGGGATCGGAACCTTTGTCCGAGACAGGATATACTTTGTCGATGGCCAACATTATGACAATCTCATAGATATCCGGTTTTTCGTCATAGTATGATATATCGAATATGTCGCCCGCCTTGCGCAGTCTCGAAGTATGACAGAAATCGGTTATGCAGTTATCGATGGCGACATCGATATTGCCGGTGGATTGCAGGCTCTGCCTCCATGAAGCGCAACCGCTCATAAGCGACACCATAAGTGCCGATAAAATCGATAATAGGTAAAATCTGGTTTTCATAATTACATAATCAATAGACGATAGGCGAATATCCGTCGGTTAATATAATGAAATGTTTAACTCCCTGTGTTACCTGCCGCTTCTTAGATTTCATATCTTGGCCAGAGGGCTGTGTTCTGTCGGAATACGGCAATATAGACGGGTGGGTATGCCATGACGTATGGGGTTCTATATGCCCCAACAAATCGGGACGTACAGTGGGATATGGCGGATTAGGGGTAGAATGATTATGCTTATTATTTTCGTAACTGCCAATATGTATATATCTTATTTGATCCGAACCGGTCGGGGTAAAGTAAAATCCACTCATTTCCCGACCTATCATATCCGCAAATTGTATAATAAAGTCTTGGAACCCGTCAATCGTAGGCTGACCGGGATTACCGGTCTCAATAACATTGGCACTTGTCATTAAATTCATACCGTCGCTTAAAATACCTTTTTCTATTTTATCGATCATTGTTTTAACTTTTCCTGGTTTGCCTTCCTTTGGTTCATATGAAACCTGTCCTGTTTTTTTGTCCTTAACTTCTTTAAAAACACCTATTTGGTCGAACTTATCCTCTGTTTTCGCATATAATACCATTGTTCCCGTTTTATTGTCGAACCGATAAATATCCCTTCCGTCGGGATCGACGACATTTACAGGATTGGCGGCACAATACGAATAGGGTGACAATGGCGGATATCCGTATGCCAAATTTACGAAAAGCATCGATAAGATGCAAGCGAAAAGATAATTTTCAGTCTTCATAATCGTTTATTTTAATGGTTATTCTCAGATTGTTGCTGTTGCCGGAAAACCTGTTCGGCATGTTTGTATCCCTCTTCGAGCCGGGCCATCACCTCGTCGCTAATCTTCTCCCAGCCGGAAGAATTGAGCTGCTGCGAGGTACGGTCTATATATCGTGCCAACGATACGGCATACGGATCGTCGATAGATCCGCCTTCGGTTAATAAATATTGGAAATAGATAAATGTCAAGCTCTTACCTTTTATTATCATCGCATTCGGATTATACGGATAGTATTCGAGTGCCTTTTCGGTGCATCGCAGCGTAAAGCTGTCGTACCACCTGTACTTGGAAGCATACCCGAATGCCAGATCGGCGAGCTGCAAAGCCACCGTCTCGTGCGCCGAAAGCTCGTAAAGATATATCTTGCCCTCGATGGCCTTGTCGGTTATGCCGTAATGCTCTTTTATGTGGAATGTCGGGATTATCTGGTGTGTAGTAAGCTCGACATTGACCCACGGCTCGGGATAGCGTCCGTCCTCGTTGCGGTAGCGTATGAACGTGTGCAGAGGTGCGCGCACTATGTATGCTTCGGCATCGATCGCCTCGGCCAGTATGCGGTAGTACATCGGCAGCGACCGGCACTGCCCGCGGTGAGTCTCCATCAGCGGTGTGACAAATTGCCGCTCGAAGCTGCTGCGGTCTTGGTCGTATTCGTATGTGAACGGACGGTAGCCGTTGCCCGAGTATGGATTGAAGAAGTACTCGACAAGAGCCATGTTCTTGCCCGTTTTGTACTGGTCGAATCCGTTGACGGCAATAAACCGGCGCAGGAAATCGGCCGCGGAGTCTATCGTGCGGCAGTATTTTTCGTAATCCAGTTGTCCGTCGTAGTATGCCTGTTCGGCAAGAAATACGGCACGCCGTATCGAGAGAGGCTGCTGCCCGTCGAGCATGGCCGCCATTTCTTCGTATGCCTGTTCGTATTCGGGTGTTGCTGCGCAGAGGCATGTGCAGCCGTGCACGGCAACGAGGACAAGCAGAGATGCAATTAAATTTTCAATGTGTTTCATATCAATGACAGTTAATTAGTGAAATCAGTTCTTCGAGAGATGTTTCGCCGCGGCGGAAGAGATCGATGACGGCATCGCGGAGCGAGGATATGCCTCTTTCTGCGAGCAGCGGCGTTACATCTGTCCGCCCCGCGCGGGCTGCGGCGGCCAGCTCGTCGTCCATGGGTATCACCTCGTACACGGCACGTCGTCCGGCATAGCCCGTGTAGAAGCAGTGTTCGCAGCCCACAGGCTCCGCCATGCTCCCGATCTCGACCCCGGCCAGCAGGCGTCGCACCTCGTCCGTTGCGGCCGTCTCACGCTTGCAGTGCGGGCACAGCAGCCGCACCAGACGCTGTGCCACGGTCATCACGAGCGTGTCGGCAACCAAGTATGGGTGCACGCCCATATCCGTCAGTCGCGCCACGGCACCCCACGCCGTGTTGGTGTGTATCGTCGAGAAGAGCAGGTGTCCGGTGAGCGACGAGCGCACGGCCATCTCCGCCGTGGCACCGTCGCGGATCTCGCCCAGCATGATGATGTCGGGGTCCTGACGCAGGAACGTGCGCAGGGCCGCCGTGAACGTAAGTCCTATATCCTCTTTTAACTGCACCTGATTGACCCCTTCCAGCGTGTACTCTACGGGGTCCTCGATGGTGAGTATGTTCTCCGTGAGCGTGTTGAGCCGGCGGAGCGTGGCATAGAGCGTCGTGCTCTTGCCCGAGCCTGTGGGACCGCATATCAGCACCATGCCGAAGGGCTGCGATATGGCGCGGCAATAGTCGTCGTACTGCCGCGGGAAGAACCCGAGGTTCGACAGTTCCAGCAGCTCTATGCGGCGCGTGAGCAGGCGCAGCACCACCTTCTCGCCGTAGATCGCCGGCAGCGTCGAGACACGCACGTCGAACCGCTCCCCGTCGCGGTCGTAGCCGATGCGTCCGTCCTGCGGCAGCCGCTTCTCCGAGATGTCGAGGTTGGAGAGGATCTTGATCTGATTCACGAGCGGCATGTACTGCGACCGCTCGACGACGTAACGCTCGGTCAGTTTGCCGTCGATGCGCATGCGTATGCGGCAGCGATCCTCGTAAGGCTCCAAGTGTATGTCGCTGGCGTTGTCGCGCAGAGCCTCGCCCACGAGCGAGAAGAGGAACTGACGCCCCTGTCCTATGTCGGAGGTGCGGCCTGCCGCGACGCTCGCACGCTGCGCCCCGGGACGGTAGTATTGCAGCAGCAGCCGTTGCAGCTCGTCGCCCGGAACGGGCGTTAGCTCGATGCGCCAGCCGTATATCGCTGCAAGCTCCTCGACGGCGGCCGTGCAGTCGCGTCCCGCCTCGGCGTAGCAGCGCACATGCTCCTGCTCGCGAGCGTATGGCACCAGACGGTACTCGGCAGCCTCCTGCGCCGTGAGAAGGCGTACTATCTCCGTGGGGATATGTGTCGATGTCATTGTCATAGGCGTAAGAGTTGTATTGCGACCCACACCGCCAGCACGATGCCGCCCGTGCCGACAAAGGGTATGGTGCGGTAGCGGCGGCCGCCGCATGCCCACCACACGAGTGCCGCCGTGCAGCAGGCGATCATAAAGCGCATATACTCTGTCGGCGCAAACAGAGGTGCGACGCAGAGCAGGAACACTCCGTCGCCGGCACCGGCGGCACGCCCTATCCTCTGTCCGCGCAGCCGCAGGCAGAGCGTAAGAAGCGCGGCCGAGAGCAGCAACAGCAGTGCATTGCAGAGCGCGTGCTCGGCCATAGCGTGCCACCCCTGAGCCAGCCACGCGCTGACGACGGCCGTAATGCCGAGCACGGCCAGCCACACGACACCTACGCGCCGCGTGCGGAAATCATCACGCGCGAGCACGGCAGCGGGCAGCAGCAGAAACAGATATGGATACGAAGATAGGAGCATGGCGGTGAGAAAGATGCCGGGTCAGTCCTTGACCGTCTCGCGCAGCGTCTTGTCCTGGTCGATCTCCCAGACGTTGTAGATGCCGTCGCCGTCGAAATCCACTACGGCCGTGGCCGTGGCGCGGAAGCCCTGCTCCGAGGCTTCGACCACCTCGATGCGGTAGTTGGCCTGACCGCCGTCGGTAACCAGCGTCGACTGCTCGAAGCCCAGCTCATCGAGCGAGGAGCAGTAGCGCGACGAGGTGTAGAAGTGCGAACGTTGCAACGTGTGCAGGTAGGTAAGCTGCTGCTGCGCTTCGGAAGATTTGGCACGCGAGATAAGCGGCATGAGGTTGGGCAGGGCAATCAAGACTAAAATGCCGATAATGACCAGGACCACCAGCAGTTCGGGCAGCGAGAAGCCTCGCAGATAGATAAGGTGTCGTGTCGTGTGATTGTGTTTCATCTGTTCGGGTTGTTGAATGTATATACAAAAGTATGATGCGCACCGGCCATCGAAAAGCGAATACGGCCAAATGCAATCTTGCAAATAGCGGCGCAACGGTCTGATTTGCAGCGGTACTCCAAGGTCAAAATCTTATCTGCGATTTTCAGGATTGCAATATATTGAGTATTAGCCTATTGCGCGTTTACAGAAGTGTTTGCGGTGTGCAATGCGCTAATTGTCACCGATATATGGCGGTAAAACCTGCGGATAAGGTTTTTATTCGTTGCAGGCGTTGATTATCAGGGTGTTGGCCGTAGGGTTGCAACGCTGGATTTCACGAGATGCTGCGCAGGAGGCGGCCGCACGGCACATATCTTTGTCGAGAGGAAATGCCGCAAGGCGGTATTCCCATACGTATAACCAAATCCCAAACTCTATGAAACGAATCTTACTGTTTGCATCGTGCTGCCCGTATCTGCTCGGGCTTTTCCTGTCTACGCCTGCGCGGGGGCAGTCCGCGCCGGAGCAGGCGGAGTATGTCCCCACGCCTCAGACATGGTCATTCATGCGCTACGGCGCAACGCCCGTCGACTACTATACGGGCACGGCACGGGTCGATGTGCCCCTCTACACCTACTCCGACAACGACTTCGACATTCCCATCTCGGCGAGCTACGCCTCCACGGGCTTTCAGCCGCAGCGTCAGACGGGTATTCTGGGTCTGAACTGGTTTCTCAACTGCGGCGGCTCGATCACGCGCGAGGTACGCGGACTGCCGGACGACTATAATGGAGCTGATGGCGTATGCGTGGGATTTCTCGCAACAGAATTCACAAAGTTCGATGACCAAGAACTGTTTAACATGGAGCACGGCGACATATCGCAATACAAGGACAGGTATTTAATAGGCTACAAAGAAGCTGACGGCACAGAGAAATGCTACATAGAGACCGAGTCGGATCTCTACTACTTCAACTTTCTGGGGCACTCGGGCAGGTTCCACTTCAACGGCCGCGGCGAGATATGCGTCTACGGCACCGACGGCAGCCACGGTACATACGAGATCACGCCAAACAGGGAAGACGGTCATATATCCGGCTTTACTGTTCGCACGGCGGACGGATACAAGTACGTTTTCGGCGGTGACAACAATGCCGTAGAGCGTCATATAAAGGGTAATTTCGGATATGAGGGGCAGTTCGATTTCGAACGCGATCCCTTGGTCAGCGGCGAATCGCAATACCCTATCGTCACATGGAACCTCAAAGAGATCGTCGCACCCAACGGCCGGCGCGTAACGTTTACGTATAAGCCGGTTGAACTGCTGTCGAATGTGAATCCGATAACCGTAGATACCAACAATCCGTTCTACGTGATGACATTCGCCGTGGGACCCAACAAGATTGCCAAAGACGGCTCTCGCGACCACATGCGCCATGTCAGCGTGGTGCGCACCTCGTATCTCGACAAGATCGATGTCGAGGATTGCAATGTGGAGATCGAATTCGACTACGGCCGCAAGGGCTGCTACGATGTCGACAAGGAGCAGTCTGACAATATCCCGGAGACTATGGTGGAAGATGCCCGTATCGTGCAGAATCTGTATCGGATAGACACGATAACCGTAACCTCGGATAACGAGCAGATACGCCAATGCACGTTCTCGTATAACATAAAGGACAACCGGACACTGCTGGCAAGCATCAATCTGCATGAGTTGGGCAGCTATCGAATGTCATACTATCAAGACAAGTCATTTGCCGGTCTGACGACCTCCGATGTCGATTTCTGGGGTTATCAGAACGGCACGGGCAACCACTATAACGCATATTGTCCCATGAATGTCGACTGTGATCGCAACGAGAATATCATACAAGACAGTACATTCAACAACCCCGACTGGAAGTATGCCCTCTCGGGCTGTCTGAAACGGATAACATATCCCACACGAGGCTACACCGAGTTCGCATACGAGGCCAACAAAGCAAAATACATCATCTTGCGACGCAAAAGAATATTGTATGCGTCCGACGACAGGCTGCCCATAGAACTCGACAGCATATCTTCGGCCGAGAACACTACACCCTACCTTGCGCGGCTCCACTCCTACAAGAGTTTCTTCAACGGCAGCGACCTTACGGGCGGCGTGCGCATACGGCGCATCACCGACTGCGACGCATACGGCGAGCCGGTAATACGCGAATTCGAGTACGATACGGGCATCGTATCGTCGTTCCCGCGATACCAGCTCGAATACAGCCCCTCATTCCAGTTCCGCAATCCCTATCTGAATATCCCGTCATCGACATTCGACCGCGTGCATATAGGTTACAGCAGAGTCAGGGAGATACTCTCGGACGGATCGTACACCGAGTACTGCTATACCGACTATCTGCAATATCCCGACGAGCCGGAGGATCAGAACAGCACACAAATAGCCGACTCGGCGGATACCCATCTCCCGCTTAATTACATCAACAACATCATGCGTCAGCCCAACTCGCACCACTATCGCCGCGGCAAGCTGCGCGGCGTGGGTTATTACGATGCCTCGCACAATCGGGTAAGGATCGAACGCATGAAGTATGCCGAGCACAATGCAGGCGAGGAGGTCGACTACTCGACATACGTGACACTGAGCGGCATATATGCCTATTCCGTCAAGCTCTACACGGGCGACTACCGTCTTGTGGAGAAGAGATCGACGGATTACTTCGGCGGCGACTCCATATCTACCGTGACCAGATACGCCTATAACGACCTGGGGCAGATAAACAGCCAGACAGTCATCGCGCCCGACAACTCGATACTCCGGACGCTGACATCATACTATCACGAGACTCTCCCCCAGAGCGACTCCACGTCTCACATGCTCGACTATCCTGCCTCGGTGAGGACACTCTATGCCGGCAGCCCACAGGCCACGGCCGCATCGCAATATATCACATCGGCCGTAAAATACGAGTATGACATCTTCGGCGGAGTACTCAGACCTCGCTGCGTGAAGCAGGCGTTGCTCGACGAGCCGGCCATATCCCCCCGACTGCCGCAGCTGGCATACCGCACCGCGGTGCAGTATCAGGCGCGCGACAGTCACGGAAACCCCACGCAGATCGAAGATGCCGCGGGCGTGGTGACATGTTACATCTGGGGCTACGGCGGACGCTATCCCGTGCTGCGTGCCGCAGGCACCACATACGAGGCGTTGAAGGCCGCGCTCTCAATCACGGGCAACGACCCGCTCGGCGGGGCCCTGAGTGCCGCGCAGGAGGCGGCCGTGCGTCAAATCACGGGCATATATGTCGACACGTACGACTACAAGCCGTGCGTGGGCATGACGCGCCACACCGACGTGGCAGGACGCACATACACCTACCTGTACGACACCGCAGGACGGCTCATACGCACCGATGATCCCATGGGACGACTGCAAGAATACAACTACGATCTCGGCCTTGACATTAACTTCGAATTTATACATAAACCCGTATCCGAATCTGAGAATCTATGAAACTCCATATAAGCATTATCTTGTCGGTGATCGTGCTGTCGATCACAGGCTTTGCGCGTGCCGCAGCGCAGCAGGTGGCCATCAAGTGCCAGCCCCAGACATGCACCGCACCCAATAACGGCGGCCGACGCTCGGTGACCGTCACATACGACAACACCTCGGGCGGCGTATCCACCGTACCCGACATCATACGGCGCAACGCCGTAACATACGACACCGAACATATCGAAAAGATCGAGTTCCCCACCTCGGCCACGGCCGTCATAACATTCCGTCACCGTCCCGACGGCGCACGAACCGAAGGCACGGTGTCGTTCGGCTTCACCCTGCGCGTGCCTGCGGGTGGGCTGCCCGGACTCTCCGGACCCGAGGTGGTCGATTCCTCGTCCTCCGGCACGTCGCAGTACGTGGAGCAGTTCTGCCAATGCGAGCTCTCATACGTATATCCCGCCCTGAACGGTGTCATAGGAGGTCTTATATCCGCTTCCAACGAGGCTTACAAGCCGGGGCAGATGATCGGACAGATACGGTCCCAGATGCCCGCAATGAGCGTACCCGGACGCGATATAACATACTCGTGGCAGAGGCGCACAGGCTCGGCATGGCAGACGATAGAGGGTGCGACGGGCGAAGTATACACGCCGCAGCCCATAGGCAAGGTGTCGGAGTACTACCGCCGCGCAGCATACGACGGCTACGCCACGGCATACTCCAACGAGGTGGAGATACGAGCCCTTGCAAGCGCAGGCACCATAGGCATGGAGTATGAGGACGACGCGACGACGATACGTCTTACCAACGTGCAGTCGCCCACCATGCCCGCTGCGCAGTGTCGCTGGGAGCGATCTGCCGACAACGAGACATGGACGGTAATAAGTCGCGGATCGTATACCGCAACGGTGGTCAAGCCCACCGTGATGACATTCTACCGTCGTGTGGCCGCATCGCTCGACGGCAACGACGAATACCCCTCCAACACCGTCATATACAACATGCGCACACCCGTATCCATTCGCGTGCGAACGGCAACCGATGCCGCCGGCAGCACATACGTCGACGACCGCACATACTACGACGGACTGGGACGGCAGATGCAGAGCGTAGCCGTGGCTGCCGCTCCCGACGGCCGCGACATCGTATCGCTGCATCGATACGACGGCAAGGGACGCGAGGCCGAGGCATATCTGCCCTTTGCATGGAGCGGAGAGGGCACGTATCTGAGCAACACCGCATACAAGCAGGACAAATATTACAAGCAGAGATACTCCGCCACGAGCACACGTTATGCCTACACCCATACCGAGTACGAGGCCTCGCCCCTCGACCGCCCGCTGTCGGTCATGCAACCCGGGGCGGAGTATCGCGCCGGAGACGGGCATGCCGCGGAGCAGGCATACGGCGCAAACGTCTCGGGCGAGGTGCTGCGCATAGTCATGAGCACGCAGCTCAACAACGCCGGCGGCATTCAGGTCAAGGGGTATCACCCCGCGGCAAGGCTATACAAGACAACAGCCACAGACGAGGACGGCGCCGTGACAGAGACCTTTACCGACAGCTACGGGCGGGAGATACTCTCGCGCCGCGTGATTGCCGAGGGCGATACCGCCGATACATACCGCGTATACGACAACATGGGTCGTCTGAGGTGGATCATATCTCCCGAGGGCAGCGACCGTCTTGTAGCGGGCGCATCATACGCCATCAATTGCGACATGGCTAAGAAGTATTGCTTCCGATATCTCTACGACGGCATGGGCAATGTCTGCAAGGCATATATCCCCGGGCGCGACGAGCCGGACATAACCGCCTACGACAGCTCCGGCCGCCCCGAGGCCTCCTCCACGGCAGCAATGCGCAGCGACGGCATACGGGACACATACCTCTACGACGGCTTAGGACGCGTGACGGCCGTGCAAACGTCGGCGACGACGGGCGCGCTGCGCGATAACATGCTATACCTCTACGACAGCTACTCCAGCTCACCGGAGTGGCTCGGTCACGGCTTCCGGCCCGTAGAGGGCGTAGTTGCGCAGAGCGATATCCTGGCCGTGCCGCGAGGCATGAAGACCCACGAGCGCGTGTATGAGGTATACGACAAGAGCAGCACCGCAGCAGCACGATCGTCTCTGCGAACGTTCTACTACGACATGCGCGGACGCATCGTGCAGAGCGTGGAGACATCGCCCATGGGGCGCACAGTGCGCGTGAGCTGCAAGTACGACTACACCGGAAATCCTCTGATACGTCACGAGCAGTACACCATAGGCGGCACGACGACAGTCGTTGTCTACACATACGCCTACGACAGCCGAGGACGCGTGACGGCCGAGACGACGGCCGTCGACGGCGAGCAGATTACCGACATCGCGTACTCTTACGACGAGTTAGGGCAGCTCAAAACGGTAAAGGCAGGGTCCGATATCGAGACCAAATACACATACAACATACAGGGCTGGCTGACAAGAAAGAGCACGAACACCAACCCGTTGAAACCGCGGTTAGCGAGTATAAACTCGGGTTTGATAATC
>JAGBFA010000004.1 GCA_017936685.1 Alistipes sp. | reverse complement strand
TGCATACGAAGAGTTCTTTGAAGGTTACGCAACGCGCAGAAGGATAATGCAGTAGATAACTAACTAAATCGTAACCTATTACTATCAAGAGCAATTAACCTACGCTCATTTCCAATAAATTACACTCTTTTCGTAACTTCTATATGCAAAGATAACTATTTTTACGTAATCTTTTATCTGTCACTCCGAGGAGCCGCAGGCGACGCGCGTGGTCAATCGGTATTATATTCCCCAACCAGATTCTTCACTTCGTTCAGAATGACAGACGACTGGGAAATAGCCTACAAAGCACTATGCGTTAATTTTTCATCAAAATGCCGCAGATGCAACTCTCCGACAGAGCGAAGCGATGGGACATACTGACGTATTTCCCATTGCTGAGCGACGAGGAGAGGAAGCAGATGCGGTGTTTTCATGGAAAATTTTTCGTATCTTTGCCAAATGTTAGGAATAAACAATTAATCGTAAAATCATACCGCAGCCGATATGAAAAGATTTTTATTCGCGACATGCGTCACCGTATTGTATTTCACACAACAGGCCTCGGCGCAGATCTCGGTCGAAGATGTCAAGACCGACAACGACAAGGAGGTATTCACCAACGACGTGAAGAGCCAGCAGATGGAGGCCGCCGAATACTTCTCTCTGGCGCGCTATCGCGCCGAGCGCGCCGCCATACGCCGCGAGCGCAACACATTGGAGTTTGCAGCCAGTCTGCAAGGTTCGCTTACGGCATTCAGCGATTCGTGGCAGTCGAGCGGCGACAACGCCATAGCGGCCATAGCCAACATCAACTTCAAGCACGTGTTCGCCAAGGGCGACTTCTCGATCACCACCACGGCCGTGGCAAAATTCGGCTACAACCGCATGAAGGCCGAGTTCGTCGACGAGGCGGGTGAGAAATACACCGAGGGCGTATGGTTCAAGAACGTCGACGAGATCTCGGTATCGACCTCGCCCCAGTGGAAGATGACCAAAAACTGGTCTTACGGTACCATCATCAAGTTCCGCACGCAGTTCGCCCGCGGATATACAGCCCGCGCCGACAAGCGCAACGGCGTGGATCCCATATCCAACTTCATGGCTCCGGGCTATCTCGACATCTCGGGAGGTTTCACCTACACGCTGCCTTCGAAGAAATTTCCGCTCAAAGTCAACCTCGCACCCATAGCCCTGAGTGCCGTCTACGTCGAGGACGACACGGTATCGAAGCGTTACGGCGTCGCCGAGGGCAAGACCTCGAAGTATGAGGGCGGTCTCTCGCTGCAACTCGACTTCGACCGCACATGGGGCAAGAGCGGCTGGCTGCGCTACCGCTCGACGGCATTCTCGTTCTACGGCTGGATATCCGACATATCGAGCAAAAAGAACTTCCAGCCCACCGACGCGCAGAGCAAATATCGTCACGTACTGCCCACCATACGCTGGGAGAATACGATCGACATAAAAGCCTCGAAATACTTCTCGACGCAGATCTATTTCCAGCTCTACTACAACGATGCCGAGCGCAGCCGCCTGCAAATGCAGACCATGCTGAGCGTCGGTCTGACATACACTTTCAAGAACAAGTAACGACACTGCGCCGCCACACAGGCGACTGCCGCATATCCTCGCAACTCCGACAGTGGTCGGGAGGAGGATAAAACCGATAGACGAACAATGTCAAAAACTCCGAAATATCTGATTTGGGTGCCCGTGCTGCTGGCCTTGACGGCCATGGCAGGCATAGGCTTCGGTGTCAAGATCGGCACCGACAGACAAATACGCCGCACGGCATTCATGCAGCGCGGCATGAACGCCGCCATACCCGACATGAGCGTCCATGAGTGGTACTCGCCCGAGATGATCGACGACAAGCTGATGCAGACCATCGATTACATCGAAAACTATTACGTCGATCCCGTCGGGCGCGACTCGCTCTACGAGACGGTCATACCCGACCTGCTGCACCAGCTCGATCCCCACTCCGTCTACATTCCCGCCGAGGAGTTCGGCTCGGTCAACGAGTCGTTGGACGGCGAGTTCGACGGCATAGGCATAGTATTCAATGCCGCCACCGACACGGTAATCGTCATGAACGTCATACCCAAGGGTCCGAGCGACAAGGCCGGCATCAGAGCCGGCGACCGCATCATGCGCATCGACGACTCGCTCGTGGCCGGCCGCAGCATACCGCAGGAGGATATAGTCAAGCGTCTGCGCGGACCGCGCGGCTCGCAGGTACGTCTGTCGCTGCAACGGCAGGGCATCGACGAGGAGGTCGAAATAGAGGTGACGCGCGCGGCAATCGAGCTGCACAGCGTCGATGCGGCATTCATGCTGGCACCCGAAAAACATATAGGCTACGTGCGGCTCGAACAGTTCTCGCGCACATCGCACGCCGAGCTTAAAAAGGCTCTGTCGCAGTTGCGCGGCGAGGGCATGACGCGCCTGATACTCGATCTGAGAGGCAATACGGGCGGTTTTCTCGACCAGGCCATACTCATAGCCAACGAGTTCCTGCCCAAGGGCAAGCTCATCGTCTACACCGAAGACCGCTATCGCCGCCAAAGCAAGGAGTTCAGCAACGGTCTGGGACGCGCCACAGACATCTCGGTTGCCGTACTGGTCGACGAGGTCAGCGCATCGTCGAGCGAAATCCTGGCAGGCGCGCTGCAAGACAACGACCGCGGTCTGATCATAGGCCGCCGCACCTTCGGCAAAGGATTGGTGCAGAACCAGATACCCTACCACGACGGCTCGGCGTTGCGACTGACGGTAGCACGCTACTACACCCCCACCGGCCGCTCGATACAGAAGCCCTATGTCAACGGCGACGAAGAGTCGTACCAGATGGATATTGTCAACCGCTACTACAACAACGAGTTCTTCTCGGCCGACTCGATACGTTTCGCCGACTCGCTGCGCTTCACCACCCCGGGCGGCCGGACGGTCTACGGCGGCGGCGGCATCATGCCCGACATATTCATTCCGATGGATACCACGGGCATCACGCGCTACTACACCGAGGTGTGGGGACGCAATGTCCTCTATCGCTACACGCTCGATTTCTGCGACCGTCACCGCGAACGCATCAACTCCGTTCGCACCGTAGACGAGCTTGACAGACTGCTCTCGGGCAGCAATCTGATGAGCGACTTCATAGCCTATGCCCGTGCACGCGGCGTGGAGCCAGATTACAGAGACATCTCCGTATCGCACAAATTGATAGAGGCTCAGATAAGAGCATACATAGGACGTAACACGCCGTTGGAGGACATCGGTTTCTACGCCAATATCTATCCCATCGACAACGTCGTCATACGTGCCGTCGAGGAGTTGGGCAGATCGGAGGGTCCGATAATAGAGAACCAATCAAACCCCGCAGCGAAATGATAAAGAAGATAACAGGCATACTCTTCGCCGCGGCCGCCGTTGCGGTCATCGTCACGACGGTGATGCACCGTGGTGAGTACCGCTCGCTCGTATTCGAGCCGAGCGACGAAACGATTGCCCAAACCGAGACGGCCGCCGCACCCGATGCGACACCTGCCGACACGACACCTGCCGATGCCGCCGAGCAGGCAGCGCAGGACAATGCTCCGCAGACACCGGCCGACAGCACTGCAACAGTATCGCCCGATCAAATACGGCAATAATATCCGGACGAGGACTCTTGGTCTTTTGCGGCAAAAGCGGCGGCTGCCTTTGGCAACCGCCGCTTACTATAAATGCAAATTACAACAGGAACAGTTCGAAATAGTCTTTCAAAATATATTTCTTTCCGCGCTTGCTTTTCGTTATCTCGTATAGGATACCGTTTTTTATCATTACCGAGATCAGATTATATGCCGAAGCCTGTGTAATGCCTAATAATCTTGAAATTTCGTAAGCATCTGTTATAGGGTGCTTGTACATCTCGGTAATCAGTTTCATCGCATTGGCCGAACGCTGTCCCATCTGTTGAACGATTTGCTCGTACCGTTTTTCCATGCAAAGAATACGATCGAATGTCTGCACGCTCTTTTCCGCCGTTTCGATAATGCCGGTCAGAAAGAAAGATATCCACCCCTCTATATCGTTATTGTTTCGAACATTCATAATAGAGGTATAATAAGCGTTGCGGTGCCTTTCGAGATAATCCGACAAATATAAAACCGGACGTTTCAACAAACCGATACTTACCAAATACAATGTAACGAATAATCTTCCCACTCTGCCATTTCCATCATTGAACGGGTGTATGGTCTCGAATTGATAATGTATAATGGCAATCTTTATAAGATCCGGCAACTGAATTTTAGGCTTATGTATAAACATCTCTATGTCGGACATAAGTTCCGTTACCAGAGTATGCACAGGCGGTATGAAGATGGCATCTGAAATACTGCTTCCTCCTATCCAGTTTTGCGAGGTTCGGAACTCTCCGGGCTGCTTATGCTCACCCCGGACCCCTTTCATCAGTATTTTGTGAGTGTGCTTGATCAAACGGGCGGATAGAGGCAATGTCTGTAATTGTTCTATCGCTTCATTCATCGCCTCAATATAGTTGTGAACTTCCGTCCAGTCATCGCGTTTATCCAACGGCACATGCTCTTCGGGCATCAGAGCCTCCTCCATATTGGTTTGAGTCCCCTCTATTCTGGTAGATTGAGTCGCCTCCTTCAATATGTGCATCTCAATAAACAGATCGATATTCGGGATATGATTCGAATACATATCCAATCTGCCGAGCATTCTGTCCGCCTTGCTCAGCAACACCATAAGGTTGGGATCTTCGAATCTCCACTCCCTGTTTATTTTATTGGGGTGGAAACTCTTATAGTAGCCTTCGTTGATATATTGTCCGGCTATAAAACTTTTCATAAACGGCTTATTCAAAAAACACATGGCAAAATTATAATAAAACATCGCTTATTCAAAATTATTGCCGGTTTTTTTGAATAAGCGATCGGTTATTATAATTCGCAATCGTTTTTTATAATAAAGACAGAGGCTGCCTGAAATGCAGACAGCCTCTGTTTGACATTCGCGTTTCGAACCGACCCTACTTGATAGTCAGCTCGTCCAGAAGCCATGTGGCACCGGCGAACTTGTCGATGACGAACAACACGTAGCGGATATCAACAGCTATGGTGCGCTGCAACTCCGGCTCGAACGCCACGTCGCCCGACATGGCCTCCCAGTTGCCGTCGAACGCAAGGCCTATCAGCTGACCCTTGGCGTTCAGAACGGGTGAGCCAGAGTTACCGCCCGTGATGTCGCAGTTGGCCAAGAAGCCCACGGGCAGCTTGCCGTTGCGGTCGGCATAACGGCCGTAGTCGCGTGCGGCATACAGCTCTTTCAAACGTGCCGGCACCGTAAACTCCACGGGGTGCTCGGGATCCTCCTTGGCGATAACGCCGTCGAGCGTGGTGTAGTGCTTATAGGTGATGCCGTCGGCAGGATTGTAGGGAAGCACCTGACCGTAGGTCAGACGTATGGTGAAGTTGGCGTCCGAAGCCCATGCGCGCTCGGGCTGCATCTTCATCAGACCGGCGATATAGAGGCGGTGACCCTCCGAATACTTCTCTCGCAGAGGAGCCACACGGCCGCGCAGCTCATCGTAAAGAGCGTAGGCCGAAGCGAACATCTTGTAGGCGGGATCCTCCTTCACGGCCTCCTTGTCATTCTCGATCATGTCGAGTGCCTTGTCGAGCGAGGTCACGCGCGAGTTGTCGTAGACATAATCGACATAGGCATCGATATCGCCGCCGAACTCGGCATCGATGATCTCGGTGTAGAACGACGGCAGGCAGTCGACATTCTCGCGGAAGATCGCGAGCATGCGCTTGGCTACGGCACGATCGACATCGGCGTTATAGTCCTTGTAGAAGTTGACAAGAAAGTTGCGATGACGGTCTTGCATCTCCACCTCGGAGAGCTGATCGGCATACGAAGCTGCGCTAATGAGCTCGATGGCACCGAACAGAGCCTCCGACACATACTGCATCTTGCCCGAGGGCTCGCGGGTCTCGGCGCAATAGGACTCGATCAGCGGCAGAGCCTCCACATAGTGCTCTTCGGGCAGGGTGTTGGCGGCAGCCCATGCGGCGAATGCCTGCTCCTGCTCCTGCTTCTTGCTCTTCACGTCGAGCTTCTCGATGCCGCGCGACATGCCGATCGAGTTCTTCCAGTAGTTCGACGACTGGGCATATTTTGCGGCATACTGTATGCGAATGGCCTGGTCGCGGTCCATGAACGAACGCAGTATCTTCTGACGCTCGCCGCGTATGAAGATGCGCTGCGGGTTGCTTACGCCGAGCATGTTGTCGATCTCGTAAGAGGTCATGTAACGCTGCGTCGAGCCGGGGAAGCCCATGATCATGGCGAAGTCGCCCTCGTCGATGCCTTTGAGCGATATGTCGAGCCACTTCTCGGCCTTATAGGGGACGTTCTCTTTCGAGTATGCGGCCGGACGGTTGTCCTTGCCGGCATAGACGCGGAATATGGAGAAGTCGCCCGTATGGCGCGGCCACATCCAGTTGTCTATGTCGCCGCCGAACTTGCCGATCGACGAGGGAGGCGTACCCACCAGACGCACGTCGGTGTAGACCTCGTAGACGAATGCGAAGAACTGGTTGTTGCCGAAGAAGCCGGGAATGATGACCTCCATGCCGGGGTACTGCTCTTCCAGACGCTCGATCACGGCCTTCTTGTTAGCGTCGGCAATCTCGGCATACTCCCGCTCGCCTGCGATCGAAGGGATATTGCCTACGATCTCGGGCGTAACGTCGATTATATGGCGCACGAATCTCACGGCCAGTCCCGGAGCAGGCAGCTCGCCCTCGCGGTTCTCGGCCCAGAAACCGTCGGCCAGATAGTCGTGGTCGACCGACGAGAGCTTCTGTATCGAAGAGTAGCCGCAATGGTGGTTCGTGAAGAGCAGGCCGTCGGGCGATACGATCTCGCCCGTGCAGCCGCCGCCGAAGATGACGATGGCGTCCTTCAACGAGGCCTTGTCGGCCGAGTAGATATCGTCGGCAGAGAGCTTGCAGCCCTTGGCACGCATATCCTTGATGTTCATCTTTTTAAGATAAGGTAGCAGCCACATGCCCTCGTCCGCGGCAGCCGAGAGGGTAATGCCCGCGGCAGCTAATAACAGGAATAGTTTTTTCATAATAAGGGTTTGTTATTGTACTTACATCAACAAATATACGTTTTTTTATCCGGATTATTGCCGATTCGGCCGATGTTTTTCCTCAAAATGCGGGACGGGTGAAATACTCTGCGGCAATGAAGCACCGGTTGGGTCAGAGTCGGCCGAAGCGTTGTTCGCGCTGTGCACGGCGCAATATGCGTATCTGCCGCAGGAGCAGAGTGGCGGCAAGAAGGATCGATACTCCGTCGGCGATAGGCATCGATGCCCACACGCCCTGCGCACCGTAGCGCGGCGGCAGGAATATGAGCAGCGGCACTAAGAACAGCAGCTGGCGCGTCATCGACATGAAGATGGCCAGCGGCGCGCGGCCGATATACTGGAAGAAGTTGCCGGCCACGATCTGGAAACCGACGGCAGGATACAACAGCAGGACGATGCCCAATCCCTGCGCCACCACGTCGATTATGGCCTCGTCGGCACCGCCCTTCGAAGCATCGACGAATGCCGAAGCCACCTGCACGGGGAAGAGTCGGCCGATGAGGAATGCGACGGTCATCACGCCGACGGCACAGATGATCGTATATCTCAGAGCTTTAATCACTCGGTCGTATTGCTTTGCACCGTAGTTGTAGCCAACGATAGGCTGCATACCCTGATTGAGTCCCATCACCACCATAACGAACAGCAGCAGCACACGGTTCATGATGCCGTAGGCTCCCACGTAGACATCGCCCACATCGCCTGCGAATGTCGCCTGCGATATGACATCGCCCGCACCCGTGCCGCCGTATTCGAGCAGCGAGGTGTTGATGAAACGCACCACCAACGACGCGCATATATTGAGCAGGAACGGCGACAGGCCGATCGAGATGATGGCCACGACGATCTTGCGCTCGAAGCGAAAGCAGCGTCGGTGGAACCGCAGAAAGCTCTTTTTGGAGTTGTAGTGCACGAGCAGTATGCCCAACGCCGACGATTGCGCTATGACCGTGGCCAGAGCCGAGCCGCGTATGCCCCAGCCGAAGACGAAGATGAACAGCGGGTTGAGCACGATGCAGACACCCACGGCCGTCAGCATCACGGCCATCGACTTGACGGGATAGCCCGAGGCGCGCAGCTGCTCGTTGAGACTCAGATAGAGGTGCGTGATGACGTTGCCGGCCATGATGATCTGCATGAACTGACGGGCATAGTCGATGGTCTCCTCGCTGGCCTTGGCACCCGAGAAGAAGCGCAGGATCGGATCGAGGAATCCGAGTATGATGCCCATGACCACAAGTCCGAGCGTGATGTTCAGCAGCACGGCATTGCCCAATGTCTTCTCCGCCGCACGCAGGTTGCCCTCGCCCAGACGGATCGATATGCGCGAAGCGGCACCGACGCCAACCATGGCACCGAAAGCCGAGGCTATGTTCATGATGGGCAGCGTGATGGCCATGCCCGATATGGCGGCTCCGCCCACGCCGTGACCGATGAATATGCTGTCGATGATGTTGTACAGCGATGCCGAGGCCATGGCTATGATGGCAGGAATGGCATATCGCGGCAGCAGACGCCGGATAGGATCGGTGCCCAGCGACACCGTATTGTTATGTTGCCTAAGCTGCTCCATTAACCCTGTTTTACGACTGCAAAGATAGTCGTTTTAGCGGTTATACGGAAGAGGCGATGATATAATCTTTAATTTTTTTAATATTTATCGTGCATCTTCCGCCGCCGACGATGCGGCAGCAGAGCCTCTGCCGGTCGATGTCGCAGCTCTCGACGACAAGGTCGTCCCTGAGGCTCACGCCCCGACGGCCGCAGAGCTTGTACATGGCCTCTTTGGCACACCACACCACGGCAGGCCACTCGGGATCGGGCGACAACTCTCTTTCGCGCGGCGACATATAGCGGTCGGCGACATGTTCGAAACGACGGTCCAAGCTCTCGATGTCGATGCCGCACCTGCGATCGGCTATGGCCACGGCAATCATGCCGCGGGCATGCGAGACACTTATATATATATCGGGAATATCGACTCTCGGTGCACCCACCTCGTCGTAATCGATCTTGACATCGCGCCCCAATTCGCGGCGTACTGCGGCGCGCCACGACAGATACTCGTCGCGCCGCCGCCGGCAGGTGAATGTCATGGCTTGCCGCCACTCCTGCTCCGTGACGCTCGCGCTCAGCGATGCGGCTTCGGCGACAGGCTCTATGAGCACCCTACCGGTCATTGCCCACTATGACTTTGATTTTGTCGGCGCGGCGGCCCTCCATCTTGTCGACGATCAGCTTCACGCCGTGCGCCGTCACCTCGTCGCCGCGGCGCAGCAGGTCGCTCTTGATCTCCATCATAAGGCCGGCCAGCGTCTCGGCGTGACCCTCCACGTCGGCGAAGGTCTCCTCCTCGAAGCCCAGCGCACGCTCGAACTCGCCTATATGGGTCTTGCCGTCGAAGATATAGGTATTCTCGTTGATACGAACATAGAGACGCTCCTCCTCGTCGCTCTCGTCGGATATCTCGCCCACGACCTCCTCCATGATATCCTCCAACGAGACGAGTCCCTGCGTTGCGCCGTACTCGTCGACGATGATGGCGATGTGTATCTTCTGCTGCTGAAAATCCTTCAACAGATCGTCGATCTTCTTGTGCTCGGGCACGAAATAGGGCTTGCGCAGCAGCTGCTGCCAGCCGAAGTCGTCGCCGTTGTTGATATACGGCAGCAGATCCTTGATATAGAGTATGCCCTTGATATTGTCCAGATCCTCGTCGTAGACGGGTATGCGCGAGTATCCCGAGTCGATGATCGTGCGCTTGACCTCCTCGTATGACGAGGTCCACTCCACGCCCGTGATATCGACTCTCGGGTGCATGATCTCCACCACCTCCGTATTGCCGAAGTTGACTATGCCCGAGAGCATCTGACGCTCCTTCTGCGACGAGGTCTGCGTCAGATCGACGGCATCGGCAAGCTCCTCGATCGAAAGCTCGGTGTTCTTCGAAGCCAGACGGCTTATGCGGCTGCTCATGCGCATGAGTATCACAGCAAAGGGATAGACCGCCCAGCGGAACAGGCGCAGCGGCTGCGAAAAGGCACGCGCCACACCTACCGGATTGCTCTGCGAGAAGACCTTGGGCATGATCTCGCCGAACAGCAACAGCAGGAACGTCACCACCACCGTCTTGAACAGAAATTCGTAGATGCCGCCGAACACGAACAGCGAATCGATCAGATTGGAGGTGAGTATGACGATGCAGATATTGACTAAATTATTGACTATAAGAATAGTAGCCAGCAATCGGTCGACGTCCTGCAACAGTGTCACCACCGTGCGCGAGGCCATGTCGCGACACGACGACAACCGCTCCACGTCGCAGCGCGTCAGCGAGAAGAAAGCCACCTCCGAACCCGACACCATGGCCGAGATCAGCAGCAGCACCATGCACACCACGCCGCGCACGATCACCTGCGTCGTATCTATATCCTGCACAAGAGCTATTGCGTCCACCTCTTATGGATTTAGTCGTTGCCGAAGAGCGATTCGTTCTCCGGGGAGCCGGAATCGGTCTTATGATCGACCCTGAACACGATCTTCTGCGCCGATTCGCTCTCCGCTATGAACTGTCGCTTCAATCGCCGGTAGGCCGGTTCGCGTTTCTCCACATCGAGAGCGGCGTAACGGTCAGTGCGTGCGCCGAGCACAGGCACACGCTGCTCGGGAACGATGGGCGGCATACCCTGCTCCTTGACAGCCGCACCCGCTGCCGGATTGGCCGCAGGCAGAGGCTCCGGCTCGGGCAGCAGTTCGATCTCGGGCTGGTCGATCGAGAAACGCGGGTCGACCTTCACCTCGCAGCCGTCGTCGAAGCCCGTGGCCACGATCACCAATTCGAGCGTATCGTCGTTCAGCGAGCGTTTCTCGCTGGCACCCCAGATGATGTTGGCCGTATGCACCACACCGTCGATGTCGGTATAGCTGGCATTGCGCTGTATGTATTTGAGTATGTATGTCACCTCCTCCTGCATCAGGCGGTCGATGTTCGAGACGGCGAAGCTCAGCAATATGTCTTTGGCTCCCGAGATGAGGTTGTTGTCCAGCAGCGGCGACGACAGCGAACCGGCCGCCACCTCCTCGGCGCGTCCCTCGCCCGAGGCCGAAACCACGGCCATGTGCGCGCGGCCGCTGCCGCGCATCACCTTCTCCAAATCCGAGAAGTCGACACGCACTAACGAATACTCCACCGTGATAAGCTCGGCTATGCCCTTTGTGGCCATGCCCAACACGTCGTCGGCCTTGCCGAAAGCCTCGCGTATAGGCAGCTTGCCGTACATCTGGCTCAGCTTCTCGTTGTCGATGATAAGCAGCGAATCGACCCACTTGTGCAGCTCGGCGATACCGTCCAACGCCTGATTGTAGCGTTTCTCGCCCTCCATGCGGAACGGCAGCGTCACCACGGCTACGGTCAGCTTGCCCAGCTCGTGCGCGATCTTGGCTATCACGGGCGAAGCACCCGTACCCGTACCGCCGCCCATACCGGCCGCAATGAAGACCATCTTTATCCCGGGTGCCGTCTCGAACAGACTGCGTATGAGCTGCTCGCTCTCCAATGCGGCATCGCGTCCGCGCGCAGCGTCGTTGCCCGCACCCAAACCGTCCTTGCCCAGACGGATCTTGTTCTCCACCGGACTGTTGTCCATAGCCCGCTGGTCGGTGTTGCACACCACGAAGTTGACACCCGTGATGCCCATGTCGTACATGTGGTTGACGGCATTGCCGCCGGCACCGCCCACACCTGCCACGAGTATGATCGACGAGGGATCGAACGATACGTTGGCTACGTCGCCGCCGCCCACCTCGCTGATAAGTTCGTCCATCGTCTCTCTATTTTGCATATTGTCCATATATTATAATATACTCCTGCTGTTTACAAATCTCTTTTGCCATATTCGCCGCGACGGGAACGCTGCTCGCCCTGCTCCTCATCTTCGTCCGGATTCTCGAAAGCCTTGGTAAGATCGCTCAGACGATCCGACAGCTTGCCGAAGAAACCGCGTTTGCGCGACTTTATGACATCGCCGAAATCGTCTTCGTCGTCGAAATCGCGGTCGCGGTCGTCGTCGCGTCCTCTGCGCGTATCGTTCTTGACTCTCTTGTCGGAATTGCGGCGCGATACGGGCTGCTCCTCCTCGTCGAAATCGTCCGACACGCCTATGCTGCCGGCATTCACACGGCCGCTTCTGCGCGTCGGCTCCTCATGCTTGGGCTGCGGGGTGGTCTGCTCGTCGCGCTCCTGCGCCGTCTCCGGCTTGGCTATGTTGCGGCTGGCATTGCGCTCCACCACAGCACACTCGCCGTGCTGCGCACCGTAGATCAAAAGCGATACGGCCGTCGAGTAGGCAGGAGTGGATATCAGCTCGATCGACTCGGGCGTGATGCCGTACTCGGGATAACCCACACGCACCTCTACGCCCAATATTTCGGCAAAGAGCTTCTCTATGTCGCGTGTCTCGGCCGCTCCGCCCGTGATGATGGCACCGGCCGAGAGCTTCTGGCTGTAACCCGAATCGCGCAGCTCGCGGCGCACATGCTCGGCGATCTCGCTAAGACGCGCCTCGATGATCGTTGCCAGATTCTTGCTCAGAATGCTCTTTATCACGCGGCTGCCGCGCTGGAAGGTGATCGTCTCCCCCGGGGCCGACTCGACCAAAGCGTAGCCGTGCTTTATCTTCAAATCCTCGACATACTTCTCGGGCATGCTGTACGATCGTATGTCGGCATCGATGGCCTGTGCGCCGATGGGTATCGAGGTCATGTAACGCACCTTGCCGCCGTAGCACACCGTCACGTCGGTAACGCCGCCGCCCAGATCGATCGTGGCCACGCCGTCCTGCATCTCGTCGCTGTTGGCGATCGACAGCGGTGCCACGCGGATATTGGGCACCACCTCCTTGACGATAATGCCCGAACGCTGTATGACGTTCACCAGACGGTCGCGCATGATCTTGTCGCACAGCACGAAGTTATAGACTGCCGAGAGCACCTTGCCGAACGACCCCACCGGAGCCTTCACCTCGCGGCGGTCGACCATGTATTTCAGCGGGTCGGAAGCCATGACCATCTCCCGATCGTCCGACACCTTGACACTGCGCATGCGCTTGTCCAAAGCCTCCACATCGCGCTGGGTCACGTTGTTGCTGTTCTGCGAGTCGTCCTCGACATAGACATGATCGGTGATCTGCGCCGCACGCACGAAATCGCCCGCAATGCCGGCGTATGCCTCCGTGATGGTGATGTTGAGCCGCTCCTCGATCGTGCGTTTGGCCGCAACGATAGCCTTGCTCACCATATCGCTGTTGTCGATACGCCCCGATTCGACACCTTCGACCTTCGTCGAGACGATATCCTTGACCACGACCATGCCGCGCTCGTCGACCTTACCGACAGCTATCACCACGTTAGATGATCCCACGTCGATTACAACCACATATTTGCCATTCATATACCTATTGTTTCGCTTGCGGAGGTGCGGCCTGCTAACGGCACACCACCTGTCCCTTATATTTCACACTGACTGTACGATACCTGTCCCAACCGACGTTAGTCAGCACCCTACGGTAAAAGGCATCGAGATCGGATAGCTTCCGCTCGATGTCGTCGGCACGGCCGAACAGTATCGTATAACGCCCCGAACGGGGTATGAGTTCGATCTCCAACTCACGCTCTCCGCCGCCGTGCGCCACGATCTGAACAATCTCCGAAGACCAGAAATCGTCGTGTTGAATAATATTGACAAAGTTAATGAGTTTCGAGAAATCTTCCTCTATTTTTTCCAACTTTTTTTGACGTTTGCCCTCACTCTCCTGATTACGCGTCAGATCATCGATGCGTGCCCTGAGCATTTTCGCTTCGGCGGTAAGCTCGCCGCGACGCTGCGCCTTGTAGAGCTCCAACTGTTCGCGGCGAAGCGCGTACTCCTCGTCCGAGGTGAACCACCCTTTCGAAGCACGCTCGGCCGAGAGGCGTTTCATGGCACGCGAGTTCTGCTGCAAGGCCGTATAAAGGGGTATCTTGTCGCTCTCCAAAGCCGCTATGCGGGAGTCGATACGAGCCATCGAGTCGCGCACCACGTCGCGGGCATAGCCCGAGTATGCGGCATCGAACAGAGGCCGATAGTCGCCCGTCACCACCGGCACATAGATCGTCGAACGCGGAGGCGCGGCGAAGAGATAGCCGTCGTCGGCCACATACAGGTCGTAGCCGTCGACCATAAGGCGCATCAGCGGCCGCCGCTGACGCACGTCGATCTCCACACGCCCGCCCGAGGTGAGGTAGACATTGGCATCGGCCACGGCATCGTTGGACTCGATAGACGACTCCAAAGCCGCCAGATCGACCTCATCGAGCGTCATGCCCAACGGATTGCAGTCATACGACAGCACCCAGTCGCGCACGGTCTGCTCGCTGAGAAAGGTCGCGGCATTGCTGCCATCGACCGAGATCGACACCTCCTCGACGCACTGCGACGCACGATAGCGGGCCACACCGCGCCGCGCGGCAAGGAATGTCGCCGCCAGCACGACCCACAATGCCGCAAATGCGGCATGCCGTCCCAATCGTCGCGTGTCGAGTCTCTTCATGGCTATGCTTTGAGTTTAAGCCGGTCGGCCACAGCTGCGCAGCAGGCATCGATATTGCCTGCACCGAACGTCGCCACCACATCGGTATCCAGCTCGCCGAGCAGGTCGGCAAGCTCCTCGCGCGTCGACATCGTCCACTCGGTGGCAAGGCACTCGCCGATGATCTGGGAGCGTATGCCCTCGATAGGCTCCTCGCGCGCCGGATATATCGGCAGCAGCACGACGCGGTCGGCCTCGGACAACGCCGCGGCGAAATCGCGGTAGAGGTCGCGTGTGCGCGTGTAGAGGTGCGGCTGGAAGACCGCAGTAAGCCGACGGCCGGGGAACATCGCTTTGAGCGAGGTTATGGCCGCGTGCAGTTCCTCGGGGTGGTGGGCGTAGTCGTCCATATAGACCTGTCGCGGAGTGTTGACATAGAACTCGAAGCGTCGTTTGACACCCTCGAACGAGGTCAGAGCTTCGCGCACGGCATCGTGGTCGAATGTCTTGCCCTCGGCCTTAGCCGCGCACCACAGCGATGCCACGGCCGCCACCGAGTTCTCGATGTTGATGCGCCCGGGCACACCTAACCGGCACCCCTCGACAACCCCGTCGGGCGTGACGATGTCGTATGTATAGTGTCCGCCCTCGGCCAACGCGATATTGCGGGCATAGAAATCGCACTCCCTATCGAGCGAATAGCGATAGAGGGCGATGCCGGCATTATCGACGGCAAGATCCACACCTTGTTTTATAATAAGCGAACCGCCGCTGCGGATCTGTCGTATGAACTGCGAGAAGGCCTCGCGCACGGACTCCACCGTGCCGTATATGTCGAGGTGGTCGGCATCGGCTGCCGTCACCACGGCAATATCGGGATACAGGCGCAGGAACGAACGGTCGTACTCGTCGGCCTCGACGGCCAGACGGCGGCCTTCGCCCAGCACTAAATTCGACGAAAAGTTGCGCGATATGCCGCCTAAGAATGCGCTGCCCTCGCCTGCGGCGCAATGATTGAGCCACGCCGTGAGCGTGGTGGTCGTGGTCTTGCCATGAGTGCCGGCCACGGCCATGACCAACTTGCCCTCCGCAAGATGTCCCAGCATCTGCGAACGTTTTTCGATGGTGAAACCGCCCTCACGGAAGAAGGCCCACTCGCGATGATCGGCCGGTATGGCCGGCGTATAGACCACCATGGTCGACTCCTTGCAGCGGAACGCCTCCGGGATAAGCGCGGGATCGTCGTCGTAGTGCACGGCCGCGCCCTCGCGCTCCAATTCGGCCGTCAGTGCCGACGGCGTGCGGTCGTAGCCCGCCACGGCATACCCCTCATGCAGGAAGTAACGTGCCAGCGCGCTCATGCCGATGCCACCGACACCTAAAAAATATACTTTATCGAATCTCATCGCTGCAATATTTTTTCGATCTCCGCCACGATGCGCTCCGCCGAGTCGGCGATAGCCAGCGAGGCGATATTGGCCGACAGCTGCGCACGCAGTCCTGCATCGCCGGCCAGTGCCAATGCCGCCGGCATGGCCTTCTCCACAGCCTCGGCATCACGCACCATTTGCGCCGCACCCTTGTCGACCAACGCCATGGCGTTCTTGGTCTGGTGATCCTCGGCCACATTGGGCGACGGGACGAATATGGTCGGCTTGGCCACAAGGCACAGCTCCGATACGGTGCAGGCACCGCTGCGCGAGATGACCACGTCGGCCGCCTCATACGCAAAATCCATGCGCTCGATGAACGCGCCCTGCCATATTCCGCGCACAGGGTGCCCGGCAGAGAACTCTCTCATCTCGCGCTCGTAGTATTTGCCCGTCTGCCAAATCACCTGCACCGACGGCTCGGCACCGTTCAATGAGGTGATCCAGTGTTTCATCATCTCGTTCAGCGTGCGCGTACCGAGCGAGCCGCCAACCACCAATACTACGGGACGGTCGGCCGTAAACCCGAAATGCGCGAGTGCCTCGGCGCGGTCGACTCCGTCCGCCGAGAAACGGCCGCGCAGCGGATTGCCCGTCATCACGATCTTGTCGTCGGCGAAAAACCTGTTCATGCCGTCGTAGGCCACGCAGATGCGATGCGCCCGCTTGGCCAGTATCTTGTTGGTCAGACCGGCATAGGAGTTCTGCTCCTGTATGATGGTCGGCACGCCCAAACGCTGCGCCGCCCACAGCACCGGAGCCGAGGCGTAGCCGCCGAAGCCCACAACCGCATCGGCCTTGAAGTCGCGTATGACGCGTCGCGCCCTGCGCACGCTACTCACAACGCGGAAGGGCACCGTAAAGTTCTTCCACGTAAACCGCCGTTGCAGGCCGAGGATAGGCACCCCGACGATCCGATAGCCCAACGCCGGAATTTTCTCCATCTCCATCTTGCCCTCGGCACCCACGAAGAGCAGCTCCACCTCTTCGCCACATTTGCGTTTGAGTGCCTCGGCCACAGCCACGGCCGGATAGATGTGTCCGCCGGTGCCGCCGCCCGAAAGTATGATCCGTTTCATCGGAATAGCATTTGTTTCATTCGCCTTCTCCCGCCCGCCAGATACAAAACCCGCAGAAATCGGTTCTGCCTTCAACTTGCAGAAAAGGCTCGATCAGAAAATTATATACGTCTAAACACGAGCGATTTGCATCGCTTCGGCCGGTCATCGTGCGACAAGGCGCACACCGGCTTTGCAAAGGTAAAAAATATGGCGCGAATTTACAACCATATTTCAGCAAATCGCACGCAGTCTACATATTCGATGCGACATCGGGCGGATCCCGCCTCTACAAACACATACCGGCAATCCGCACGGAATCCGGCAAGGGGAAGTATCATTAGCTGCGAGGCCGAGCCATCGCACGAAAAGCAAATATATGCGTCATCAACTCCCATATATGCAGCCGATATCTATGTTTACTGCCATTCGTATTCATTATAATGCACTTACGATCCGTAAGATGCAACTATTTTATTTCCTATTTAAAATGTTTTAGGAGATTTATAAGACATTTTAATATTCCAATGCCACCCGACGGCCATGCCCACATATACAACTATATATCAATATATTATCACCGCAAACCGCGCTCAGATAAAAAGATTTGAAAAATTTACTGAAAAATTTTAATAAAAAATTTGCACGTTTCACCGAAAGGCCTTATCTTTGCAACGAAGTTTTAAGGTTCATTTAGGTTAGTAGTTTTAGGTTGGAGAGGATATCGGCTGGTTGTAACGAATCACTGACTAAGCCTGACGGGCGAAACGGAGAGTGCTCCGTTTCGGCTCACAGAGCAAACGACAGATGAATATTCCGTAAGGAATCGTTACTAAGACGGGGAACGGTGCTCGTTCTCTCGTCGAATACCACCCGATGGCCTCAATTTTTTTTGTCTTTTTCGTGAAAAGGCATCATTTACGTCGCCTCGTTCAAATCCGCAAATGGGCAGTACGTCAGTACAGCCCATTTGCGGATTTTTCACGTGCGGCTTGTAACTAACGCCTTTTGACGAAAAAGAGGGTTGGTGGGGCTTTGGAGGTTTTCCGTGTCTTTTCCATGAAAAGCGGCATTCTACTGCCGCGCCTCGTCGTTCGCCAATGGGCAGTACACTCAGTACAGCCCATCGTCTCGCTCCGTCGTTGCGTTGTATAATACCGCTTTTGACGAAAAAGTGTGCATAATTCTTTGGAGACTATTTCCACCCTGTCATTCTGAGCGTAACAACGTGAAGCGAACCGACGACAAGTCGAGAGCAGAAAGAGCTTGCTTTTTATGCCGAGACGCGAAGGAGGAAGACCGCAGGTCAAGAATCTGGTTGTGGACTATGTGCGTGGTCGATATGCCCACTCTGTCATTCTGAGGAGCAGTCGAATGACTGCGACGTGAGAATCTCTCTCTTTGACGGCATGTGCGCTCCCGCCTGCGAGACTCCCACGGGTCGGGCACGCCCTCCCTCGGAGTGACAGCACGAGTGGCCAACTCTTCTCCAACCAGATTCTTCACTGCGTTCAGAATGACCCCCCCCCACGGGACGCGTAACTAACCTTGCCACGCCCCACATGGAGCGCGATCAATCGCGCGACAAAAGCCCCTCCCGAGGGAGGGGTATGGTGTGGGGTCAGAATTGTATAACGGCGTAAGCCGTCGCTCCGTGGTCGACATTGGTTTCCCCCTCCCTCGGAGTGACATTTGTCGCATCGTCTAAGACATCTGCTCCTAACCGCATGCAACAACCATCAAGCGGAAATAAAACAAAAGCCAGCCGTCCTCAAACAGGACAGCCGGCATCGTGTTCGGCAGTTCATTACATTACAACCCTCTGAACTTTACCTGTCCGAGATAGTATTTGCCGTTGTGTGAAAGAGTCTTGATTTTTATTTTGTACACGGCTCCTTCGTGCGAGACATAGAGCATTCCCACGCGGCACAAAAGCCCATCGTCGCCCTCTTGAAAGCCCATGTCCTCGAATCTGACGAATCGGATTTCCCGCCATTTGATTCCCGCCTGCCGGCCGCTATCCGTTATACGGTCGTACATATCGTCCGTAAAATCTTCGGGCACCTCCTCTCCTAACTGTGATGCCAGCTCCAATGTCTTGTCCCAATATGTCGCAAACTGCTCTCTGTCGAGCCTATCGAGATTCTTCAATATCTCGAAAGTGTATTGTCCGATATTGTCGAAATTGGAGTATCCCTGCGCCGAGCCTTTCGCCGTGCAGATTGCGGCTACGGCAAAGCATAAAAAGAGCTTTTTCATAATTCAATATATCTCAATGGTCATCAATCCGTTCCCCAGTTCCATGCGACACGCTGGGAGGTTATGTATTGAGTCGATCCGTTGAACGTCACAGTCACCGTATTCCAGCCGGCCGACAATGACATATCTACTACCTGGCCGTTCGAGCCGCGGCCGGAGATTCTAACACCGTTTGAGGCGTATATGTAAAATGCCACGCCGTGCGAACGTTTGCCGTCCTTGCTCGGTCCGAAATATTCGCTCGTCACGCCGCCGGCCGATGCCCGTACATCGAGTATGGATAGTGTAGCGTTTGCACTGACCGATATTTCATTGCCATAGATGCCGAACACCTGCTGCAACATATTCCTCACCGTATATCCCGATGTGGGGCGCGGCAGGGTAAACGTGAAACTGCCGTCTGCGCCGACCGGTGTCCATAGCGCAGGATAGGTGCTTCCGATGTCGACCCGATCGCGCTGCAACGACGTATATACATACAGGCGATCGATGCCGTAACCTAAAAATCTCGAATGAATCTTGCTCGATACGGTCTGTGCTTCGGCTGTGCAGCACAGCATGGTCAATAGAGTTATGGCCGTTAATAGTTTGAATTTCATAGGTATAATTGTTTTATGGATTATTCGTAGTATTCGATTTTATATTCAGATAAATATATTTCGGTTCCAGTTCGTCGTAGTCGGGCGAAGAGTCGTTGTCGGGGTCGAGAGCCTCGGTTTCCGTCATGCCGATGCTGACCTCGGAATGCGCCTCCATGCGGATGGTCTCGGCATGGGAGTAATTGACGATATAGGCATGGCGGGTGGCGGCGTCCAGTACGATGGTTACCTCCGAAAAAAGGGTCGGCACGATGAGAAAACCACCCTCGTTGTTCCGGGCGGCAGCCAGCAACACGCCTTTGTGGATGATACCGCCTGCCGAGGCGGTTTCGTCGGGATATTCGCCCACGTCCACCGTGCCGCCGTAGTCGGCAAACTCTTCATCGCCGGGGTCGTCATGTATCTTGGCGACATAGCCGTGAATCATGCGGGCCGTACCCACACCGCCCATGCCGCCCGGAGCCATCTCGATACGCTCGATACTGCGCCCCAATGCGATTTTGCGGATCGCCTCCTGTATCATCCGCCGGTTGTTGTCCTGTGAATTCTTCATATTCAAAGAATAATTCCAATCAGCAGTTGAACTGCTGTGATTTATAAGTTTAACAGAGGTCATTTAAGCCTCGGAATTAGTTGTAAATATTTGAAAATCAAGGGATGAAAATACTTGCAAAATCCTTGGAAATCAGTAACTTAAAGTAAAAAAGTACCCCTATTTTTTGCTTGTTATGATTCCCAAGGACAAAGAGTATAGACTAATAAAAATCTATATGTATATCTGCGATATGTACGAACAAAGCCTCAAATACCATTGCCAAAGATACAGCAATAATTCGAAACCGTTGTTCTCCGACGAGGAAATCCTCACGATTTATTTCTTTGTCGGTCATGAGCAGAAGTACACCCTCATCAAGGATATTCACAACTTCGCTAAAGAGTACTTGCGCGACTGGTTCCCGAACCTGGTGTCCTATCAGACATTCAATTACCGTCTCAACAGGATGGCCGGTGCTGTTAGGGAACTGTCCTCGCAGTTATTAAGGATGTTCAGGCCTTCTGACTGTCAGGATGATACCGTGATTGTTGACTCGATGCCGATAATCACATGCTGCGGAAGAAACCGTACAGGCAAGGTCGCCAGAGATATCGCTGACAAAGGATACTGTTCCACCAAGAACCTGTACTATCATGGACTAAAGCTTCACATGGTAGGATATCGCAGGAAAGGGCATCTTCCTCATCCGTGCCAGATAGCGCTCTCTCCTGCCTCCGAGAATGACCTGAAGGTCTTCCAGAGCGAATGCATGCCGGATCTTTTCAACAAGAAGATCTTCGCTGACAAGATATACCGAAGCAATGACTACTGGGAGCAGGAAAGACGCGATAAGGCCAATGAGTTCTACGCTCCCGTCAAGTCAATCAAAGGGGCTCCTGAAGAAGAGAAGCAGAGAAGCAAGGCCGCTGATGACATTTATTCTCAAGCCGTTTCATCTGTCAGGGAACCCATTGAAGCGCTATTCAGTTGGCTGAACGAAAAAACAAATATTCAAAGAGCTTCAAAGTGCCGCTCTACTTGCGGACTGCTAATTCATACGATGGGAAAGGTAGCCATCGCATTTTTATACCTTATTTTCAACTACTGATTCAAATGAATAGATAAATTCGACAATAGACAGTTGGATGAAGGCTTTTTACTATCTTTGAATACTTATAAATGAAACTTTATAAAAAATGAATATACAAGAGAAATTATTATCGTTAGGAGTATCTGAAAAAGAGATAGCATCTATTTTGCGGGGAGCTTACAATACTTCATTCTTCCATATTTACACAGCAGGAGATTTCAACACCGATTTAAGCCTAATAAGCCAAGAAGATCGAGGGACTTTCATTCATGAATACATCCACTATTGGCAAAACATAGGTACTTTATGGGGATTATCTTCCAGTATTTTACGCTATGAAATGATGTTAAAACTGAAAGAGGAAATAGCCGTTCTGGATGAAGTCAAGTTACCGTATTCCATTTCTCCGACAGACCGAATGAAGCATCTTGACAGTATGTTCAGAGTTGGAAATGGATTTTTCAATGACCGTCAATTTTATGGATTTAAAATAGACCAAACTAAACGAATCGAGATTAGAACAGGTGTGAAAAATGTCGAAGTGAAAAACATGCCTGTAATATCATTGATTATAACATTTGAGAACAAGGTTACGGATACTTTAGAACTGGGAGCACACATCATCAAGGAAAGTATGGCAGCATTGTATCAAAGTTTAGTTGACCCTGATGCTACGCATGATGATGTACCGTATAATGTTGTGAAAATATTATGCAAATACAACTATCCTTCATTATGCCACAATACCAAACTTCTTATCTGTTGTTGCCATGCAGCTCTTTTCAGTATGACTCCAGGTGAGACTTTAATTATGTTATTGGCAAAAGCTGAAAAAGAAAAGATTACCGATGGTATGCAACTATTTTCTGACTATATCAATCAGTCTACAATTACAACACCACAAAAGAAAAACATTCCTATTCCCGATTTTTTCGATGAAAAGGTCAATGACTTTTTGGAAATGTTGGACCGGAACCTGATAGCTCCGTTAGATTATATTAAGACGGTTCTGGAGCGAGTGCGTTTATCCAATAAGATGCTTCCTCTATTGACAGTTCTATATGAAGAAAAAACAGATTGCATTTCGATAGAAAACTTAAATGCTATTATTAGTTGGTTAGGCATCCCTTATATTCAAACTCATAGTTGTGGGCATCATAACCCTGCAACAGCAACAAAACGTGCTGAAGATATAGTTGAAGGCGATGATTCGATGGATGTTCTTGAATTGATCGCTTTGGAGGCAATGTATAAATTTTTATTAGGTAATTCATCCTTTCGATGTTGTCCACTCTATGGTATGATGTGTAGTGAATCACCCATAGCGAAATCCGAATGTTTCGATACCCCGTGGTTGGGAACTCCTTGTGCATTCACGGTCGTAAGTTTACCGCTGGAATTGGATAAGAAAAATGTTCATTGGTAAAATCATCTTTAAGAGTTGTTTCCATACGTCGTTTTTGTTCCTTTGATTTTATGCGGTATCGTGATTTTCTGTCGGTAGCCTCCCGTCCCGAAGGTGGTCGTGACCTCCTCGACGATGTAAGTGCCGTTCTTGGCCGGGTTCCGGTCATCGGTAAGCTCCACCTGGCAAGCCGGATATAACCCGAAATCCCCGAAGAGCGTCACCGAACCACTGATACCGTTCAGGTTGTAGCTGCGGAAGTATTCGATGGCCTCCTCGACGAGCTTGTCGGAGTTGATTTTCATGTTCGGCGACATGTAGGGCACGATGGTGTAGGTTGAGAGGTCGGCTTTCGTGCGGGTCTGTGCGCCACTGGCCGTGGTGTTACCCGTCACTTTGTGCGTCTTTTTGCTGATTTGCGTGGCGTTCACGGTCTGAAACTCTTTGCTGCCGGGGGTATCCGGGTCGTAATCGGGGTTCAGGCGCACCGTCACCTCGAAGAATTTCTCATCCGAGCCCAATGCCTTGGCCTGCACGGCAAGGAATTTCGGATCTGTTTTGAGCACTTTCAAATCCGACGATGCCACGTGCGTGTCGAAGCGTATGCGGAAAGGGCCGGACGAAGTGTCTTCCGGAAACCGGGGCTGGCTCTTGGCCGATGAATACGGGCGGCCGATGGCGATGGCAGGCATCTGGTCGGGACTGTTCTCGTCGTATTTCAGAAAGCAGTAAATGCGATAGCGGCTCCACGCCGAGAGAATATCGGCCACGGTGAAGTTGTCGGTGATTTTGATTTTCCCGATCTGGATGTCGAACCGTTTGGTCTCGGAGTGCAGTTTGAACCCGGTATCTTTCAGAAGGTTGTACTTGCCCTCCATCACATCGTTCACGCTCGTACCCGATGCCGACGTCTCGAACTTGGGCGCCTGTTTCAGCTTGAGCTTGTAGGCCATATTTTCGCATTTCAGCTCGAAACTGCTCTCGGTGTTATAGCCGGTGATGTACCCGTCGAACATCGTGCGCAACATCCCGTTATACCCCAAGCGGATACGCACCCGTTGCCCGATTTTGAAGGTCGTGGCGTCCATCGCCGAGTAACTGGAACGTTTCTCGATGACCACGCCGTCCTGCATGACCTCGGTGGTTATCCGGCTGGCATCTTTGCCTTCGAGGGTAGCCGTGCCGACAATGGTGGAACGGAAAACGGTCCCTTTGGGAAAGCGGATGGTCGCCGTGCCGATGAGTTTCTTGTAGGTCTCGACGATTTCGACCTCCTGCACCTCTGTGAGTGTGACAGGGTTCTGTATCGCCATTGGGTTCCCCGGGTCAGGATCGCCGATGGTAATCCGGCAGCATAGTACGTCAAGCGGTGCTACAGCCATAGGTTGTTCAGTTTTAGTATGGAGGTCGGGTCGATGACATCAGTGCCGAACCGTACCCACTTGATCCATTTGTTCGTATGTTCGATGGCTTCATCTACCACCTCCGCATCTTTGGAAATCAGCTCTACCGCCTCGGACGGCTCGACAGCCACACAATGTAAGGTATAGGGCTGAACGTTCCTGTACTCGGCAGCCGGAAGCGAGTAGCCCAGAATGATAAGCTGCGAGATTTTCAACTGCCGCAGGATGGTGTTGTCACAGTCTATGACACCTTTGTACTGGACGATTTTCAGGAATTTCGACAGCTCGGCTTCCGGGTACACGTCGGGATATTTGCTGGTTATCCGACCGTTTACGGTAAATTCCAAATCGCCGCCCGAAATGAACTCCTTGCGGGTGTAGTCGCGGCCCTGCACCGTGGTCAGCACGATGTTGTTTTTCGAGGAGAGCTGTACCTGCGGACCCAAATCGACGAAAGTGATCAGCCCGTATTTGCTGTTGGGCTCCACCTTGCCGCTTTCCTTGTCGTAGTAGGTTCCCTCACCGCTGATTTTCAATTCGATGTAGTCTGCCACCGTGCGGCCCACGATGCTGTCGGTGTAGTTCTTCTTTTCGGCGACAGCCTGCTGCTCCTTGATGAGTTGGTAGTATTGTCCCGACTTGTTGACGATGGCACTCTGCGACTGGGTTTCGAGGTATTTGTCCCGCTCTTTCTGTTCCCAGTATTTGATATATCGGGGATAAGAGCGGAGCATACCGTAGGCCGTCTGGCAGGCAAACTGGATGACGGCACGTTTCAGGATGTCGCTGTTCTTGGAGAAGTAATGCACGGCACCGTCCTGAAACTCCGCGAGTCCCAGACCGATGGCGCGACGGGCGGCATCGCTGATGTAGCCGCCCAGTCCGCCGTGCGAAAGGATACCCCCGCTCAGAAGCGTCGAGGCACCGATATTGAGCAATCTGCTGCCGAATAGGTTCTTCATGTTGTTGTTTTTTCGTTAATTAACCGTTCCACGAGGCATCGAAGTCATGCACCACGTCGATAAGGGCCTGCGCCATCTGTTCCTTGAAATGCTGGATTTCTGCGGTCTGGCCTTCGGGCGATTTCAGCAGGTCGATGGTCTCCACGCTCATTAGGTTGGTGATGTTGACGATGACCTGCTTGGGAGCCGCTGAAGACAGCCGCCCCGTACCGGAGTAGTTGCCGCCCGCACCGCCATCGTCATCCCCGGAAACACCCGTGATGCGGTTGGCATTGAACGGGGAGGTGTCGTTCGAGTCCGGCTCGTTGGCGTAGAGCGCAGCCGAGAAGCCTGCCTTGCGGAGAATGTTTTCCGCAGCCTCCGAGGAACCGCCGAATACCTGGCGCAGGGTGCCGGAAAGATTTACCAATAGGTGGTGCACGCGCTGCCGGCCGGCCAGCATCTCCTGACGCTCCTTGTCGGTAGCCTGCGCGTTCAAAGCCTTTTGCACCCACAGCCCGTCTTTGTTCTGCGTAAAGCCGCCACGGGTCAGCTCACCGTAGTCGAATCCCGACTTCTCAATCAGGGCACGGGCGCCCGCCATGCTCTCGATGGCATCGAGATAACCTTGTGCCGCCGTGGTGATGTGTTTCACGGTGGTGTTGTTTTGATAGGCGGCATAGGTGGGCGTATAGGCCGCAGCCACCTCCGGCAAATCACCGAGAGCGTTGCTGTAAGTAACCTTGCCGTCACGCTCGAACCAGAAAGGTTTGTCCAGTCCGAGTTTCTTTGAGGCTTCGGCCGCCGTCACCGCCTGTTGCCCGTATTTGAGGGCGATGTTCTCGATAAAAGCACGGACCTCCAGCGGGTCGGACATCTTGCCGAACTCGGCATAAGCGGCATTCAGGCGCGACTGGCTGTCGCGGCGGGCAATGGCGGTGATGGCCTCCCGACTGTCGTCCTGCTGGGCATCCTCCGGACCATATACGTCTAATATCGTAATCATACCGTCAGAGGCACCCACGGCGAAAGTGCCGGCCCAACCGGCCCACCAGTTTTTGGTAAAGGCTCCAATTTTATGTCCGCTGCTCTCCTCGATGGTCTTGCCGGTAGTCAGGTCGTCCACCGCCTTTTTGGTGTCGATGGCCTGCTGGTAGGTTTTGTGCAAGGCGGCATACAGGTCTTCGATAACCGGATAGCGGTATTTCTCGTTGGCGGTAATGTCTTCCAGCACGGCATCCTTGGCTTTCTTGATTTGCCATGTCTTGTAGGCGACCCAGCCCAACGCTCCCACCAATGCGGCGATACCGGCCGTTGCAGCTACGGCGGTCGTACCGATGGCACTCAAAGAACCGGCGGCACCGACCAAACCGCCGCCCGTAGCGACCTGCGAGGAGAACAGCGAGGAGAATCCGGCACGGGCGGCAAAGGAACCTGCGCCACCTTGCAGCAAGGCGCGACCCATCGCACCCTTGCCGCTGACTCCGGCTGCCTGCAAGGCCGTGACAAGGGCCCGCTTGTTGGCAAAGGAGAGTGCTTTGATTCCTCGGGCACTGGTCAGACCCGTCAGACCGGAAACCAGCTCGACAATGGAGTTGCCTGCGGCCTGTTTGCCGATAAAGCCGACCGCAACGCCGACATTGGTCAGGGCTCCGGCAAGTTTGAACAGCCGCGTGGCGACAAAGCCCGTGAACAGAAGCGGCTCGATCCAGTAAAAGTTACGGGTCATCCACGAAGCGAAGTTGCCCAGCACGGAGAGCAGGCTCATGACACCCTGCCCGATGGAGGCGAGACCTCGGGCGAACTCGCGGGAATTGAATTTGGCAAGGAAGTCTTTCAGTGTGCTCCGGATGACCGGCTCGACGAGTTCGTACCCTTGCATGAAGGATTCCGTGAGCTGGGAGGTCATCTGGTACCACAAACCTTTGGTCGTGTCCTGTTTCACTTGTGCCAGTTCGGAGGAGATGCCCTGTGACGCCCGGTTCTGGGAAGCAAGCGTCCGAAGCTGCCCGTAGTTGCTGACGAACATCATGGCGGCATTGCCTCCGATTTTGCCGAAGATGGTCTGCATGTCGGCCATCGTCGCCCCTTTCTTGTTCAGGTCCTCGAAGATGTCGGCCAACGGACGCAGCTTCTCCACCTGCTTGCCGTAGATGTCCTCCATGCGTGTGAATTTCACACCCAGGCGGTCCAACGCCTCCCGTGCCTCTTTGGTGGGCTTAGCGAAGCGGGTGGCCATAGCTCGCAAAGCCGTACCGGCCATCGTTCCCTTGATACCCATGTTGCCGAGTACGCCGATGGCGGCGGATGCCTCCGTGAAATCGACGCCCGACAGACGCAGGTAACCGGCCGCCATCTTGAAGGACTCGGCCATCTCGATGATGTTCACGTTGGAACGCGAGACGGTAGAGGCAAGTATGTCTGCCACCGAGCCCATGCTGGTGTTCTTGATGTTGTAGCCCGTCTGGATGTTGGTGGCGAGGTCGGCGATCTGCGAGATGTCGTTGTCCCCGATGAGCGCAAGGTTCGTAATCGGGCGGATCGATTCGTTGATGGTCTCGATACCCATACCGGCCATACTGAGGAATTTCACCGCACCCGCCACCTCGATGGCCGTGAACTTGGTCTCGACGCCGATGCGGCGCACGTACCGGGCCATCCGGTCGAAACGCCCCTCGAAGGTCGCCAGGTCGGAATCGGCAACCCGGAGAATCGAGTGTGCCGATTGCATGATGTTGGAATACTCGACGGCCTCCGTGAACTGCGTGCGCAGGAAATTATAGGCCATGTAGGCGTTGAGCATACCGGCCATCGGGAGGTTTCGCCACGACGGGGCCTTGGAATATTGGATGCGATTGATGGCCGCACGGCGTTTGCTGCCATATACGGAATCCTCGAAAGCTGCCTGACGACGTATGGAGGTTACCGCACGGGCTGCGTTGCGCCGCCGCTGGGTCTCCTCGGCCTGACGGCGTCGCTTCTCCGCATTGAGTTCCTCACGTCGGGTGCGCTCGGCAATTTTGCGCAACTCCCGGTCGGCACGCGCACGTTCGCTTTCACGTAAGCGTGCGGCACGCTCGGCAGCACGGATCTCCGACATCTGGCGGAAGGTATCTACCTGCAAGGCCGCTTTCTCGCGGGCCTGCTGCATACGCTGGCGGTTCATGGCCTCGTCCGCATAGAGACGTTTGTTCAGTCCCGCCTGCTCTTTATCGGAAAGTACGGCCGCTGCGACCGGGGCATACGGCGGGCGCACGACGGGACCGGCAGGAACGGAGGTCGTGGGAGCCGCCGTGTTCAGGTGCAGCGTCATAGTGGCAGCACCCCGAATGTTACCTAAAAGCGTAAGAATCTCCTGCAAGCGTACACGGGCCGTGTCGGTCTTGATGTTTACCTCACGCCCTTTCTCTAAATGAGCGAGGGCCGAGTTGATTTTGCCGATGGAACGGGTGACCGTCCGCTGGGTGTCCATGACACTCTTGACAGCCGAAGCGGCATTTCGTTTCGCCTCGGCTTGCTGCTCGTCCAATTTTTTCTTGCCGACCAGTTTATTGGTCTGGTTACGGAGCGCACGACCGTCGATTTTCTCGCCGGGATTGATGGTCAGTTTGATGCCCTGCGTCAGTTCTTTGATTTCGGTCAGCAGGTTCTTGACACCTTCCAGCCGCTTCTCCGTCTCGCCGGTCCGGATTTCCAAATCGAAGTTGAAATCCTTCTTCTTGCCGTTCTTTCCCCGGAAGGTCTTTTCCACGGCCTGCATCATCTCGTTGATGTTGGTCACGACCGGCGCAAAACTTATCCGGCCCTTGCTCAACTTCTCGACGGCATTGGCAAAGGCGATGACCTGCTCGGTTCCTTCCGTGGCATTGACCTTTATATCGTAATAGACTTCGTAATTCTGCGTTTGAGCCATGAATAGCGTGTTTACATCCGTTGAAAGAATAGCCCTTTTCAGGTGCCGGGGACTGAAAAGGAAAGCCCCGCAGTCACAAGGGCTGCGAGGCTTCGGGAAGCGGATCAGGGAGACGGCGGTTGCAAGGTCAGACGGGAGACGAGCACCTGCTGGTGAAGCCACAACGCCTCCTCGGAAAGCATGGCGAACTCCTCGTCTGTAATGCTGTCAAGATGGACACCCGGAAAGTAGTGGCGGATATAGATCAGCCGCTGACGAATCCGCTGGTCGTCACGTACCGCCCAGGTGTCTATCAGTTTACCAGCAGGCTCTGACGGGTGGTGATGATCTCCGAAAGCTGGGACATCAGACCGAAGAGGAACAGCGATTCGTTGTCCACCAGTTCCTTGTCGCCGTCGAGGAAGCAGTCGCGGGCGAGCTGACGCATGGCGTTCACCTCATCCTTCTTCGATGCCGCCATGAACTTCGAGAACTGCGGGAAGGTCGGTTCGCCCATGTAGGCGACGTAGAACTCCTTCTCACCGCAGTCCGTATCGCCGAACACGACCATCGGATAGACCTTGCGGACTTTCTTTTCGGCCTTCAGCGCGGCCGCTTTCTCCTTAATCTGGGCTTCCTGCTCCAGCGTAAGATTCTTATCTTCCATTTCTGCGTGATATTTGGTTACAAAAAGGAATAGCGGCTTTATCGCTTCAACGGGTGTAATTTCACAGATAAAAATTGCCTATCTGCTTGTTTATTCGTATCTTGCAACAGGTTTCGATATAATACGGAGCCTGTTATATATAGGATAAAACCTGCTTTTGCGGTCATATTCCGTCAGATAACAACGATATTGATATATAGAGAAAATGAAGATACAATACGCAAGCGACCTTCATCTGGAATTTGATGAAAACAGCCGCTTTTTACAAAAACATCCCCTGACCGTAACGGGAGATATTCTTGTTCTTGCCGGTGACATCGGATATTTGGGTGATAAATACTGTGAACGACATCCGTTTTGGGACTGGGCAGCCGACCATTACGAACATGTAATCGCTATTCCGGGCAATCATGAGTTTTACCGGGGATTCGATATGGCAACAATGAAAGACGGATGGAGTTATGCCATTCGTCCCAATGTACGTTATTACAACAATCAGGTCATATCGCTGGGGGCAGAAAGCGACTTGATTGTGACACCTCTATGGGCACAAATTCCATTCGACAAAGCTGCGGAAACCGTTATGCGTGTGAATGATTTCAGGAATATCCGTTGCGAGAACGACATACTGAGGTGGACTCGCTTCAACGAGGAGTATTTTCGCTGTTTTCGGTTTCTGAATGAGGCCGTAAAACGGAGCAAGGCCAAACACATCGTGGTCATGACACATCATGTCCCCTCGTCACTGCTGATGGCTCCTGAATTTCAGGACAGTCCGATCAACGGAGCGTTTATGGTGGACCTGACAGACTATATCGAAGCGAGCCAGATTGAATATTGGATATACGGGCACTCTCACCGAAACATCGACGCAACAATCAGAAACACCAGGTGCCTGTCGAATCAATTAGGATATGTCGGTGGTAATGAGCATATTTCATTTGATCCAACTCGATATATCGAGATAGTCGAGGAATAATCTTTGTACAAATGTACCACTGTATTGAAAATTTGTGGTAACTTTGTACAAAAGATAAAAGAAGACATGGAGTATATTGAGAACATCATACGGAATAATGGAGGCTACATTACCGCGAATCAGGCGAAGGCCGTAAACCGCACAACGTATTACAAGGTACTGGAACTGGTCAGAAACGGAGATTTGGTTCGCATACGCCCAGGTGTGTATCTGTTGCCGGATGAAATGGCTAAAACCATGATTGATGTTGAGAAAGTCATTCCGGGAGGCGTTCTGTGTATGTACTCTGCATGGTCTCATTATGGACTGACCACCCAAATACCGACTGAGTATTATATTGCCATAGCGCGTAACAGAAAAGTAAGGACACCTGAATATCCTCCCATTACGATATATCGATGGGATGAAGTGGCCTATGAAACTGGAATCACACATACCGTCATAGAAGGGATTACCGTTCCCGTTTATGACATCGAAAAATCGGTCTGTGACGCCATAAAACACCGGAACAAAATAGGTATCGATGTCAGTTCCGAGATACTGAAGAACTACCTGAGCCGCAAAACGCGGGACATCGATAAACTGATGAAATACGCCAAAATTATGCGTGTGGCATCGACAATAAAAAAATATCTGGAAATACAGTTATAAAATATGGTAGAAAAGAATTACGGAAAATCCGTCAGGGCAAAACTCCTGAACATATCCAAAGCGGAAAAGCTGGGTTACCAGCTCATAGTAATCCGTTACATTCAGGAACGCCTGTTGTATCGCCTGTCTCAGAGCCGTTTCCGTGAGAAACTGTTTCTGAAAGGAGGCGCGTTGCTATACGCTCACGAACAGTTCCGGGCACGTCCGACCTTGGACATAGACTTCCTCGGCGATAAAATCAGCAGGGACAAGGAGTTTGTAAAAATGGCATTCGAGGAGATATGTGCCGTGTCTTGTCCGGAGGACGGGGTGACATTCGACACGGAAAGCATCTCGGCCGAAGAGATAACGGTAAACAAGGAATATCATGGCATACGGCTTCATGTCACGGCTCGGCTGGATACCATCCGCCAAGTCATTTCGATGGATATCGGGTTCGGAGATGTAATTACGCCGAAACCCGAAGAACTGGACTATCCGGTATTGCTGAAAGAAACTCCGGCTGTCAATATCATGGCCTATTCATTGGAAACGGTCGTGGCGGAGAAATTTCAGGCTATGATTGATCTGGCGGAAGAAAACAGCCGGATGAAAGACTTTTTTGACGTGTACCGCATTCTGGTAAGCAACAAAGTGAATGAAGAGATGTTGCAACAAGCTATTGTCGCCACTTTCTCGAATAGAGAAACCGGATACAAGCCGGATCACATTCTGTTTACGGAAGAGTTCGTGAACAGTCCGACACGTATTGCTTTCTGGAAAGGTTTCTTACGGAAAATCAAATACACGGAAGACCTACCTTTCGACAAAGTGGTCGGTTTGATAAATGAGCGTCTGAAAAAATATTGGGAGAAGCTGTCTCCCCGAGCATAAAAAATAAGGGTATCCAACAGATGAAAATTGGATACCCTCATTATTTACAGCAACGTTTTACTGGCTTTTTTTAGAATTTCAGGTCAAACTCCGACCTGTCGGCATATCTCCGGAACACAAAAACGATAAAGCTCAAATTTTCACCAGCTTTCCATCTATGCCACAGCGTTCCAGCACTGCGGTATTTTCTTTGTCGAAAGCAATCAGGCAGGACGGAGCGCCTGCCGTGCCTCCCTGCTCTCCTGTCACATGATAGAAACTCAGCCGTCCTTTAATAAACAAGATGGAATCCGCATTCGGAAACACCAGCTCGTGGAATAACCTTGTGTCTGTTCGCGCAAAAGTCAAAGCAACAGCATTGCGGTGTTCCACGCAACGCCTGATAAACTGTACGATGAGTGCCGTATCATACGGAGGATTGCAAAACACACGTCCGAACCATTGCTGTTTGAGCCCGTCATCTTCAATGGTATAATGGTGAGCCGCTGTATTCCACGGTCGGTTCACGGGAGCGCAAGGGTCTAAATCGAATGGCCCCAACCGTCGCAGAATATGTGGCGGTGTGAGCCATTCGTTTTTCCCTGTCGAGGATTTTCCTTCAAAGGTTACATCCATAGCCTCACCCTAAATGGTATCCCCGTCACCGATTTGGATATCGAACGGATTGAGGTCGAATTCATGAACGATATTTGTATCGTCCTGCTGGCTCTCCATGCCGTCCTCGCTGAAGATACAGCCTTTCAGCGTGACGGTGGTGGTCGTCCAGTCATCGCTGGCCATCGGGTTGGCGAACGAGATGATCAGGTCGAACTCTCCGATGTCCATCAGACTGCCGTAGGTCGAGCGCAGGGTTTGCTGCGTGGCATAGTCCATCGTGATGCTCGCCGTGTAAGAGATGTTGCCGAATCCTCGGCTGACCGGTTTTCCGCCCAGACCGTAGTTGGGCTCGATTTTGCGTTTCTTGCTCCATTTGATACCCGAAACGCCTTCGAGTACGGTGGAGCCTTCCTCGATTCCCAAAGCCGTACTGGCTAAGGTAATCATCGACCAAGAGTATGCGACGTTGTTTATAATTGCCATGTTTACATCTATTTAGCGGTTAGTGATAAGCCTTCCTCGACATAGATTTTCACGGCCACGCCGACGGGTACGATGACGTAGCTGATGCGCAGCGTATCGTCCACCAGTACGTTCTGGTTAGGGTCGATGGTCACGGCATAGCCGCTGATTTCCTGCGCTGCCTGCATCTTGGCCAGTATGTCACCGATCAGGGTCTTGAAGGCCGTAATCTTCGAGGGTGCGAGAAAGCCCGTTGCAGGGTTCACCATCAGAGGGCTGTGCAGATACGGCAGCAAGGCTTCGCGCACGGCACGGCGGCTCTTGTTGATGGTACGGTTGCGGGCGATGGTGCGGTAGTCCCCGTTGGAGCAGGTCTGGTCTTTGGAGATGTAAATGCCGTTCTCCCGACCCGAATACTTGATGGGGAAAATGTATCCCTTGTCATCCAGCTCGTCCAGCAACACCGGCGAGAGGGATTCGTACAGGTTGGTCGAAACGAACTCGTCCTCGGCATCGAGCGTGAGGTCTCCGAACCCGAGCTCGATCTGCTGGAAGTCGTCGGCAAAGAGGTTGAACTGACGCACCCAGGCGATGGACTCGTGAACGCTCGCCTTGGCAAGGGCGCCCATGACAGCACCCAGAAAACCGACCGGCGTATGGTTCGGGTTGCGGTACTGAATCGTCGCGTTCTGGTCGTTTCGGGCTTGTCCGAAGATGACGCTGGTACGGGATGATTCGCAAATAGCCGACGGAATGCGGTTCAGGTCGATGACCTTCGCCTCTTCCGTGTCGCCGCCCGTGTTGGACGGGTTAGCGCACAGCACCACTGACAGGGGCTGGTTCAGCTCGGCCAGAGCCACCGCCTTGTCGTTGATGCCTTTGACGAGGTTCAGATTGTATTTCTCCTGCTCACCGTTGAGCTTCCACAGCGGCTGCTCGGTCCAGATGCCGACCTGCGAGATGAGCCCGTCTGCGGCACGCTGCATCACATCGAGAGCGTCCCAGTTCTCGGAGCAGTCCGCGAACATGACGTACAGTCGGCCCGGACCGTCGATGTTGCCGCTCATGCGGAAGAATTCTCGGATGTGATAAGCCGGAATGCCGAACAGGAAGTTTTCGTTCGTCTCTTCGTCAAGGTCGCACGCGACACGCTCCTTGATGCCGAAGTCCTGCACGGAGGATTTACGGCTGGTGATGCAGATGACATCGCCCAGTGCCACGTTCGCCTCGTTGCTTTTCCCGTAGCCGGCGGTAAAGAGGTCGGGCTGTCCCGATACGTCGAACAGCAGGCCCGTGATTTTCTCGTTGCTTGCGGATGCGGCATACGGCAGATTGCCGTCCACATCCTTGATGATTACATTGCCTAATGCCATATAGCCTGCGTGTTATGATTTATAATAGGGATTCTTGTAGAGGATGGCCTTGCCCCGGATGGTCGGAGCGGTCTGCGGCGTGTACATGCTGCCATCGGCATCGATGTAGAGTTCCTTGTAGTCGGGGAACTTGCCGAGGATGGCCAACGCGGCGGCAGGAATCTCGGCCGCCGCTTTCGGCGCCTGTTCTTTCTTCGGGGATTTCTCGGTCGCCGTATCTTTCTCTCCAGTCGTTGTCGTAGGTGCTGCGACTGTCGCATCGGGCTGGGCGGTATCTGTTTCAGGAATGGTCGTTTGAGTCTTTGCCATAGATATTGCGGTATGAAAAAGGGGGATGGAGTATGGTGTCCATCCCCCGCACGTTGATATTCGGTGATTCGGTAAAGGGTTATGCCGTTTTGGTGTAGGCCGTATGGACGACGATCTCGGCAGGCTTGACGATGTTCACGTCCATCTTCATGCGCATCTGGAAGAAGAAGAGCTCCGAGTTGGATTGCAGACGGTCCACCTTCAGAACCTCGGTGTCGTTGGCGTAATCTACGCCCATCCACAGGTTGGAGTCCATTCCCGACGTGAAGTTGCCCATGACGATGGTATGCTCCGGCACGCCCGTAATCGGGATGATACGCTTGCCCTTGAAGCGGTAACGGTTCACCTCGCTGTTCTCGGAGTATTTCACCATCTTGTCGGTGATATACTGGTCGTAGGCGTCCCACGCTTCCCAGCCCATGACGATGCTCAGGCCAGAGCGCTTGCGGATCTGCTTGGGGCATTTCCGCCACATCGAGTAGAGGGCCGCCTCGACCGCAGCACCGTCCTTGAGTTCGGTTGTACCGGAGACGATGCACTGGCCGCCTGCGATGGTCTGGGCATCGGTGGCGTTCACATTGTCGATGATACGCTTGATGACCCCGTCGAAGTATTTCTCCTTACCGGCTCCGATCTGCACGGCACCGGCGGGAGCCGTGATGCCTGCGGCGGCCGCACCGCCCTTGGCCGAAGTCCAGATGGCATTGCCGATGAACTCGTTTTTCTTGTCCATCAGAAGGCGCAGCATCGTGGCCTGCAACTTGGGGTCGAGCTCGCGGAAGACGAGGTTGCCCGTCGGCTGTGCGAATTTCCAGTACGCCTCGAAATCACGCGGATTGAATTCGAGATAAACCATGAACTCGGCGGGTTCGAGGTGACGTTCCGTGAACTGGTATTCGTTCTCGCCGTTCTCACCTTTGGCCCCGTGCGAACTCTGGGGCGTAGGCACATTGTCCTGAATGATGTCTCCCAGCCGGATGGCGGGAAGAGTGTACTTGTGCTGGATGCCGGACTTGATGTGGATCAGCCCCTCACGGAAGGTGTCGTTGCCCTGCGCCGTGTAGGTGAGCAGGTCTTCCAATACCTCTCCGGCATAGCCGTTCTGTAAGAAAGTTACTGTATCTGCCATTGTGTTAGTGATTTTCTGGGTTAGAATCTCGGCCGCGAACAGGGAGCATCGACTCAAAGCGGTAAACCACTTCCGGCAAATCAGTTTATGTGTATCGAGGTGGCGGGATGGTACGTCTCCCGCCGGACGGGGCTATTGCAGCTTCTTGAAGGCGAAGTCCTTGCCTACGACGGCTTCGACCTGTTCGGCCATTTTCTGACCGGCGCTCTTCAGGGCATCGGCGGCCGCTTTGGCGTTGTCGGGGTCGGTGGCGATCTGCTCGCTGATTTTCTCGCGGGCGGGAATCGAACCGATGGTGTCCTGCACCAACTGGAAGTTCGTGGCAGCCATCTCTTTCCAGCCGGGCACCGCGTCCGCCTCGATCTTGCCTTCGTCCACGGCTTTCTGCAAGAAGCTCTGGATGGCACCCGCTTTGGCTTCGGCCTCTTTCTGCTCATAGACCTGCAACCGGGCGGTTACGCTGTCGAGGTCTTTTTGGAGATTGCCGATGGTGGCGTCCTTGCCGGCAATCACGGTCTTGGCGTCGCTCAATGCCTTGTTCGCCTCGGCCAGCTTGGCTTCCACACCGGTCAGCTCCGAAATGCGGGAGAGCACGTCCTTGACCTCGTTCTTCTCTTGCATACCGAGTGAGGCGACCACCGCGCTGTATTCCGGGGATAATGTTTTCTCTTCGTTCATGGATCTGTGATTAAGTTTCGTATTAAGAATAGTGGTTTTCTCGTCCGACGGGTGATTTTCCTCTTCGGGTGGTGTGATACGGTTCATGACCGCCTGTATGGCCGCCGCGTCCGTGATACCCGACAGGTCGGCACGCACCTTGTCCCGAAGCTGCTTGTTGGTCTTGAGCACATGGCTTTCGGGGATGATACCTGCCTTCACGGCAGCCGCAGCATCGAAGAATGTCCCGTCCTGCCCGGCAGCCCCGTCCATGATGGCCCGGACCTTTTCACGACTCAACCCGAACCGCTTGCGGTAGATGGTCTCGATCTGCGTCGTGAAGGCTTTGACCAAATCGGATTGCTCCCCGTCGTTTTCGTCAGGCAAAAACGGGTTGTGAATCATCAGAATACCGTAATCCCGCATGAACGACTTGTCCCCGGCGGCCCAAATGACGGAGCCCATCGAGGCGGCCATGCCTTCGATGACGCATTCGGTAGGTACCGAGGCATTCTGGATGGCGGCATAGACCGTCATGCCGTGCAGTACCGAACCACCCTCCGAGTTGATGAGCACCCGGATAAGGGAGGGACGCACGATGTTCTCCAAAAAATCGAATGCCTCGCTGAAACGTCCGGCACTCTCTTCTGTGATGCGGCCGAAGAAGCGGATGGAAGCCGGACGTCCGGCACCCGACTGACAGACGATATGTTCAAAAGTTTCCGTGTTCATCTTTTCCTTTGGGTAAGAATAGCTTCGCCCGCGTGAAATGGTTTATAATCCGCTTTCGGAGCCGTTCGGGACATCCTCGGCAGGCTTTTCCTCTTCGGGTTCTTTTTCATCCTCCTCCGGCAGGTCCGGCACATCGACCGACGGCTCGAATCCCGTAACCTTTTCGTAAACAGGTTCGGCATGATGCCCGTGCCCGGCCGTGTCGTGTTCCGGCGCATCCGCATGTTGCGTGAAGGGCGGCATGACCAGATAGCGCTCGACCCAGTTCCGGTACTTCCATGCTGACGATTCCCGGAACCAGACCTCGTAATCCACCCAGTACGCCTGCAACATGTTGGTCGTCATAGGCATGTCGAAGTAAAGGAGATTGCATCGCTCGGTGAGTGCCGGTTCATGGCTTTTGGCATCCTGAATGGCGACGTTCAACCTCTGGAAAACGATGAACGGGTCGCATTCCCGCTCCGGGTCGGTATGGTTGAGCGTATTGAGGATGAAGCGGATGCGCATGGTGGCGCGGCCCTCGCCGATACGTTGCTGCTGTACGAGGTAGCGCACGTTCACGAAGCGGATGAAGATGGCCGGGAAGGCGATTTCCATTTCCAGATTCTCGCTGCGCACGATACGGGAGAACTGTCCCGTGTCGATCATGATGGTCTTGAAAAACGGTGGACTTTGCGGCTCTTCCGGATGCTCCCGCAGTGTGAGGATGGCACGGCGGACAGCCTGATACATGTTCACGAACGGATTCTCCGACACCTGTTCGGGCACGGCAACCGTAGGTTGTTCCGCTCTCGGAGCGGAACCGTTTACGGGTGGATTATATGGCTTCTTGTCTCTAATCATGGGTTCGGAAAGGGAAATCCCCGGAACAGAATGGGGATAAACAGTTGGTTGACGGTATGGTTCAGTTTCGGGTTGATACCAATAAACTGCCGGTGTTCAGGCCGGCGGCTGCTATATTGGTTGACCGTGTAGAGTCCCAACGCCGGATCGGTATTATGGACGGCGGCGTAGCTCTTGGAAGCGCCGCGTTTGCCCGGCTGGTTGAAATTGCTCGCCTTGGTCCGGATGGCATAACGGGCTCCACGGCGGAAGATCTTCTTCCGCTCACCATAGCCGCGCTGGGTAATGTTGGTATGGTCCATACGGTCGGCTTCCCCGGAGATGGAGCGCGACAAGGTTCCGGTGTCGTTCATCACGGGATGGGTGAAGCGTCGGCCCCAGCGGGATTTGCGTTCCGGCCACGGCCTGCCGCTGCCGTAAAAGCCGCCTTCGGCGAAACTGGTGCGGAACCGACTTATGGAGTATTCGCCGGCCATTGTCACGAAGTCGTGGGTGTTGAACTCCATCTTATTAGGCAAATACCGGCCGTTGCCTTTCGGTGCCCACTGCTCGCAGAATTGTTCAAGGGTGATTCTCATGGCTTACGGGTTAGTGTCGGTTTGTTTCACGCCTCGGGGATGGCCGTAACGTTTGTAGTATTCCTCGTCTGACATGATGCCCCGGTCGGACGAGCTTCCGCCGACTGCTACACCGCCTCCGCCGCCCATGCCGGGTATCACGTTGAGCTGCTTGCCCACGACGATGCCGAACTCTTTCTCGATTTCATCCGCCGCCACCTCGTACTTGTCCGTGATGAGCGAGTAGAGCTTTATACGGTCCTCGTTGTTCATATCGATACGGTTGGAATACTTGAACTCCAGTCCGGCAGGGATATAACCCATCGCCACGAGCCGGGGGATGATCTGCTCGTTCATCACGTTCTCGATATAGCGGCGATACACCTCGATACGGTCGCGGAAGATGTCCTGATGCGCCTTGGTGGAGCCGACATACGACTGCATGCCTCCGGCCATCGATTCGGAGCCGAGAATAAGGTTCGAGACCTCCTTGTTGGCGAACTGGATCAGTCCGGTATATATCTTCTCGCTGTTGGACATGGTGAAGGTCTTGATGTCCACCTCGTCCTCCAATCCCGTTACGATAACCTTGTTCTGGGCGGCATTGGAGATGTCCTGCGCCAGACGCTTGCGGTCCATGTTGTTTTCGCTGACGGTCTTCCCGTGGATGATGGGCTGGCCGTAGGTATGGCTGAAATTGACGTAGTTGGCGACCGTGAACTTTTTAGCGAGAATCAGCGGCGTCGTGGCCGAGAAGAGTCCCAGGTCTCCCGTCTTGATGAGCACATAGCGTTTCCGGTAGGCGGCCGAGCGGATGTCCCAGTGTGGCATCCACAGTCCTTGCCGTTTGACGACAATGCCCTGTTCGGGCAGGACGTTGCGGCGTTCGATGCTGTTCACCTCTTTCAGCCGTCCCGTATCAGGATCGATATCGGGCATGATTTCTAACAGCGTATAACCGTAGAGCTTGGCCTCGATGACACCCCGGATAATTTTGTCGAACTGCGAGCCCTGTATCTTCTGGCTCTCTTTCACATCCTTGACGTATTTGCCTTTGTCGTTCAGACGGGCGAGCATATAGCGGTCTCCGAGTATCTGGCTTTCGAGTGTCTCGATGACGGCACGGATGTGCGCATCCTGTTGCAGGCACGCATCGTACAGGTCGATCAGACGCGCCCGGTCGTCGAGGATGGTTCCCAGCAGCATGTTCGAGCGCACCGAACGGTAGCGGTTGTGCCGTTCGATTTCCCGCACGTATTCCTGAATCGTTTTCTTCGACGTGTGGAATATGCTTTCGAGCAATTCGTGGTTAAATGTTCCTTCTTCCTGCATTTTTTCGGGTTTCAAAAAGAATAGTTCGAACCCGAAAAAATGGGTTATCCGACCCTCTCGGACCATACGAACAAATCGGCTCCAATATGTTCGGTTTACCATACAAAATAGGCGGACGGCTACTTACAGATTTTCGGCCCGTTTTTGTGTTTTAAAATCGCTTGTAAATACCTATAAATGAATTATTAACGATAAAATTTATCGGCAAATTTATAGTCAAAATCGAGCCGAAAAGTATATATTTGCCTGCAAAATTCAATATGTTGAGAAAATGAGAAGAATAGAAAATCATCAAGGGTTCAGACTTCGGTTCGGCGAGTTTCCGGATTTGCTGTTCACCGCCACTGATACCCGGACTTATTTTGACATGACACACTTCCTGCAATCCATGAAGCTGGACCCGGAAGAAAAGATTGCTGAATTTACCGCAGGATTCGCCTTGTGGATAGACCATCTGGGCAAGATGTACGGCATACCGCCGGACGAACGCTTCGCCGTCGATGCCGCTACGGGGCACTCTCTGGCGGAAGAATCTTTCGCCCTGCCGTTCCTCTGTTGTGCCGATCCCGTATTCGGGGTGTACCTGCTGGACAGCATGTCGCAGATGCTGCTGACCGGAATCGCGTGTTCCGACTCCTACATCCTCATGCAGGCGCAGCAGCGGTTTACCCATGAAGAACTGCTTTCCACTCCAAACACCGATAAGCTATGAAAACGAAAGGTCCATTTTTACCGTCGAAGCAGTTGCTGGTCTTCAACGGAGCGTATGTACTCATCGCCGTGGTGCGCTCGCTGCACAGCGCGGCAGATTTTTCAGGTATCAACCTCCAAAGCATATCGTTCTCCTGCACCGGGAAATATGTAGCCACCGGAGGCTTCTATTTCCGGCACGCGCACCCCGATGTGCAAATCGACCTGTCGGACCTCGACAACCTGACATTGCAGGAGTACGACCGCCTATGTGGTGTGGAGCGCCGTTATTTCACCGTGCGTGAGACCGCCCACAAGCGGCAGGCGTATGAGGAACGGCGCAAGGAGTTCCGGAAGTTCTGTAAACAACGTGATTTAGAAGAGAAAGAGAATGAAAAATAATACAAGATGAAAAGCAATGCGATACTATGTGAAGAGTACCCGGTCAGGGTGCTGTTCAACGATGACAAAATCTTGGCATGGGTAAACCTGCATGACCTCTGCAAAGTATTGGGGCGCGAGGAGATGCTGACTGACAAGGCGGCTATCCGCCAGTTACCCTCCAGTATTCAGATTCCGTTCCGCAAGAAAGGACGCGAGATGTGGGCCATCAGCCCTTACGACGTCTATAAGCTGATCCGGCCCATGCGGCGCGAAAACTCCATTGCGGCAAAGAAGTGCGCCGCAGTGGAGACGTGGCTGAATGAACTGCTCGAAGATGCGGCCATACAGTCTGCCAGAGCGACGCAACCCGCACAGCAGGAAGATGTGGTGTTCAGTTATCAGGACCATCCGATCTCTTTCCGTGCGGCCAACAACAAGATGATGATAAACGCCACACAGATGGCCCGCAGCTTCGGAGTGTTGCCGGCAGAGATACTGCGCAAGGCGGATTTCGTCCGTTACCGCCAGCACCTGGTCGAGAAGGGCATCTCGGAAAGCCTCGACAGCCAGATTTTCACCACGCGCGGCCGTAACAACGGGGCGACATGGATCGATGAAGAGCTGGCGATGGAGTTCGCCCGGCAGTTGTCGCCGGAGTTCTCGCAATGGTGCAACACGAAAATCAACGAACTGATGACACGGGGCTATGCCACATTGGAACCCCGACCCGAAAGCGGCATGAGCACTACCGAGAATCTGCCCGTGCCGCAAAGCCTTGACGAGGCGCAGCAGTTAATCGTCGCCCAGCGGCGGGAGATACACCTGCAACAGGAACGCATCGACGCCGATTCCTACAAGGTGGAGTTTTACGACAACCTGATTGAGGGGCGGGACTTCTATTCGACAACATGGCTCGCGCAGGAACTTGGCACGACACCCCGGCTGTTACACCAGTTCCTTGCCGAGAAAGGCATCTGCAAGTTCTCGAAAAACCAGTGGGTGGCGTTCATGCCATACCGAAGCTGGCAAATCGATATGCCGTATTACTGGAACAATCTGCGCACCGGCAAGTGCTATGCGGCAGGAACACGGAAGCGGTGGAGCAAGATCGGCCGTGACCAGATTCTCGAACTCTGGAATAGGGAACCGCCTAAACGTCCCGAGCTGCCGTCCGGACGCCGCAGGGTGGAAAACCCGTACAGCCATCTGACGGAAGGCGTGGATTATTTCACTCCCACGCAACTCGCCCGTGAAATCGGCATCTCGGCCAGCCGCATGAGTAAGTTCCTGGAAGATAGCGGTATTTGTCGGCTCGTGAAAAAGCAATGGGCTGTCCTACCGGAATATCGGGAATGGCAAATCGATGTGCCGTACTACTGGACGAATCCCAAAACGCAGAAACGATGGGCATTCGGCACCCGTAAGCGGTGGTCATTACTCGGTCGGGAGAAAATCATCGAATTGTGGAACAGAAAGAATGCCGGACAACAACCGGAAGAGACAGTATGAGCAAGTGCTTGATCGAAAAGATTTCAAGGGCGACGGGACGCTATCCCGTGAGTTGCGACTGCCCCCGTTGTCGGAGACAATGCCTGACCCCTTGTCTGGGCACACCGGAGGACATCTGGCGACTGATAGAAGCCGGATATGAAGAACGGCTACGGATTACATTCTGGGCTGTCGGTATGCTGGTCGGAGCCATACCGTTCCCGATACTAATGGTGCAGGCCCTCCAGACGGAGCGCGGCTGCATATTCTGGAAAAACGGGCTGTGCGAACTGCATGACCTGAACCTCAAACCGACGGAAGGACGCCTGTCGTATCATATTCTCACGGAAGAGAACATCTGTTTTGGCAAATCCCTGGGTTGGAACGTGGCAAAAGAGTGGATCGACGTGGAGAACATCCCGCTCATTACCCGAATCCTGCAACGCATGGCAAAATGAAAACCGTATGAAACACAAAGGAAAAAGCAACAGTTCATTCCGGCATCCGAAACAGGTGCTGCTGTTCGGCCACACACGCATACTGGTCGCCGTCTTCAAGTCGATGCAATCGTGCGCCGAAATCACCGGAACCTCCGTCAAAACGGTCAGCCGGGCCTGCAAAGGCGAATACGCACAGGCGGCGGGATTCTATTTCCGCAGGCTGCATCCGGACGTGGAGATTGAAATGGCAGACCTCGACACGCTCCCTCTGGAGGAGTATGACCGGCTCTGCGGAGAAGTGCGCCGCTACCTGCCCAAGGAGCAGGTGAAGGCTTTCAGGGAGAAGTTCGAGCAGACCTACGGGCATAAAAAAAGCCCCGATGGAGGCTGACCGACAACTATTTCCGGTTCTATAAATACAGAAAAGTAAGATGTAGTAATATTATATATATACTATACTACTATCTTACTTTTCTTTTTTATCTACTAAAAGAAAAACAGAGCGAACCCCTTTAGGGGTGAGCATTAAAGGGTATAAATAAACACTGGAGCGTAGCGGAAGTGCTTTATTTATACCCTCCACCTTGCTTCTTCTTTAGAAGAAGATAGAGAATACCGATACAGAAATTCCAAAACGGGATTTACTTCTCCAGCAACAAGGTGACGGATAGCGGATGATTGCAAAACGGCTATCCCTTTAACGGATAACGGGACAGTTGTTCCTTCCGTTTCTTCTGTAACTGTAAGGCAAGTTTTTTTATGCTCTCTTCATCGGTGGAATAATTACCGGCCTTGGCTCGCTTTATATCTCTTCGTCGTCCTTTATCCGTCGTCTTGCAGACCTTCCAGAACTCTTTCAGGTAGTAATACACGGTCTCTTCAGAACGGGGAACAGCACAGACACCCAGTTCGTTCAAAAGATACCTTCGGAGTTCCTCCATCGGTTCCCGATACCGGGAATAGTTCCCGTTATTGAAATACTTCGCACCTTTGGCCTTGCCTTGCTCGATAGTCCTGCATACCTCCCAGAACTCGTCCAGGTAGTAGTAGCCTTTTCCTGCCGGAGCCAGATAATTGACCGGCTCGATACGCTTGTAAAACCCGTTCCAAAGGACACCGGCCTTTTCCAGCTCTTTTGCCAGTTCCTCACGCTGTCCTACATTGATAGGCTCCAACTGGTAATCTTCTGCCGGACCGACAACCTCCCGCAGCGAATAACGCACCGGCCCGTCTTCCGGTTTCATGCAGTACATGACAATCTGCCCCTCAGCATCGATTTCCCGAAACACACCATAGCCGATTTTCCGACCCAATACGCTGATCTGGTACTGGACATTCTCTTTGGGTATTTCGCGCGGTCTGATTCTGTTGCGCCACCGGTTCCAGACCAGCCCTTCCCTGTAAAGAGCCCGTTGGAGGCGAAGAACCGTCTCCTTGTCGGCGATTTCCAACGAGGTGTAGTCGAAACATCCGGAAGAGGCGTTCAGTTCATCGCCTCGGATCGAGACGTACAGGCACACGGATTGGTTTACACCCACCGTTTCGACAATCCCTGAAATCCCTTGCCCTACAAGGTTCACGACATCACCGCGCCGGGGCGTATCCGTCTCGAACCATTGCCGGAACTCTTCGTATGTTACGGGCAACCGTTTGTCGGGTGTCGCGTCGATAGAGACGACAAAGCGTCGCTGGGCACAAAACTGCGCTATGGCCAGTTCATGCGTCTCATTCTTCGGTCTGTAACATCGGAAGAAATCATGGATTGCCGACTTGCTTTTACTCATCCGGTATTTGCATCTATAAATTATATACAGGTTTACTTTAGGCAAAGATAAAGATTGTCCGGGAAATGCGGGCTTAAATTATCAATTTTCTTTTTAGGGAAACCTAATAAAAGTTTCGACAAAAAATTCGATAATTCATTAGCGCACAAATTCCTATGCAAGACTGTATATGCGACCGTCTGCTTTAATGCCCCATTTTGGAATGTTTTAGTAAACAGGATTCTCTGCATAACCATATCTGCCATAACATGAAATGACGATTATCAAGAGAATCCGACAATGCAAAACTGGCGGGTAAATGGATTCTTGCAAAGTCTGTCTATAACCTGACGACTTCTCCCGCTGCAAATCCTGTTCTGTTTTGAACAAATAATCCCCCGAAACCGTGCCAAACTTTGAACAAAAAAGTCAGAGCCAAAAACGGGACTTGAAAATCAGGCCGTAGGGCGCGTATCGAATCCGCACCGGGGGCAGTACCCACCCCGTTCTTTTCAAAAATTATTAGCGTGTTGTTATTCAGTATTTTAACACCTTCACTTTGTAGAAAAGTGAAGCTAAAAGCCTATAAATAGACCTTTGTTTCTTTCGGGTTGAAAGCAAAAATTTTTTTCTCCCTTGTTTTTAGTCTGTTTTTAACTCGCAAATAATTGACTATCAATATATATAGTTTTTCTTTCAGTCTGTTTTTGAGCGTTGAACCCTATATTTTTTTTGAAAAAAATTTTTCTTTTCTACAATAGATTGATTTTCAATTAAATAGGAATAGCCCTCGCGCGCGGGCGTCCACTCTTATTTTAGAGCCGTTTTGTCAGTCGGACGAAAAAAATTATTTGGAGGATTGAAAAATTTGTTTTAGAGTTGAATTGAACCGAAAGGGAAACAGCCCCGACAAACAGACGGGGAAAACAGAAACAAAAAATATACAGACTTTCAAAAGCGACACAACCGCAACAAGTCTGTAAATAGTAAAAACAAAAAAAGTCAGTAAGTAAGAAACAGACAGCAAAAACCGCAACAGCGAGAAAACAAAAGCCTTTTTTGTGGGAAACCTATTTTTGAGGCTTGGAAAATCAAAAATTCGTCCGTGCGTTTTGGAACGCTTAAATAGGGTGTCAAACAACCACACCGAGCGGAACGGCAAACCAATGCCGCAAGTCGGAACGGTCGAAATACGTGTATTTTGTCCGCATACGCAAAGCCCGTGATTTTGGGAGGGCGAGAGTCGTATGGAAAAGGGAGGCGATAAAATAATGCCATAAGTCTGCCCTTGCGCAGCCGGAGATAAAAATCGCTATGCGGTAAAAACAATCCGCACGGAGCTTGAGAAAAGAGCATTGCCAATGTCATGCCCACAATCACCAGCCGCCAACCGCCCTAATGTTAGCTGCCCCGTTGGAAAAGACGGGGGACGTGCCAAAGAAGCACCCGTCGAAATTGGAGTATGTCGGGCTTGCCATGACAGCGGATAATCGTCTTTGCGTGTGAACGATGCAAATATAGGGCTTTTTTCCGAAATAGCGAGTATAGGGCACGTTTTAGTGAGGTGCAAATTGAGATGAAATCTGCACGCTATCGGGTGAAAGGTAGCGTGCGATTTTTGGGCACGCACAGGTCGTGCCGTTTTGCCATCCGCAGAACGTGCGGTTCGATTCCGCAGTGCCCTCAATATGCACTATCGCATAGAAACCAACTAAATTTTATCATTATGGCAATCAGCAAGTTAAATGCAGAACAGTTTGCAAACATGGCAGTTAATGCCGCAGGTGTGGTTTTCGAGTATGCCGGCAAAGACGGCAAAAACACGGCTATGCACTTTTTCGGTGCCGATTACGAAGCGACCGTGAAAACGCAGGACGAAATGTTCCGTGTACTGCGTAACGTGGTAACGACATTCTGGGAAGTGAAGACCAAAGAATCGCTGCTCCGTGAATCGAATGACGGTATCCGCTCGAAACTCCGTGCAGGAACTCCGCACCGGCTCATCATTCGCACCTCCGCAGGCATTACGGTCAAAATCTTTGACCTCGATGCAAGCGTATGGGCACGAATCGGGTTAATGCCGACCAAAAAGGACTTGGAACGCTCCGCCCGCGACCGCAAGAAGTACATCCACAATGCCACCAAAGCACTCATGGAGGCACTGAATTTCCGTGTAGAACTGCCCAAAGACATCGCACAGCCCGAAGAGGTGCAGACCGAACAGCCTGCCGAACAGGTTGTCGCCGAAAGTGCGATGCCCGTAGCCGAAACGGTGGCGGAACAGCCTGCCCGCAGGCGTGGCAGAAAACCGAGAAACGGAGCGGAACCCGTAGCCGTTGCAGCGTAACGGCATAACGAACCCTATACAATCGAAGCAAGACAGCGTGCAGAAAATGTGCGCTGTCCTTTTTGTTTCATGCCATGTATAAACTCATCGCTTTCAACGAAGTGGCAGAAAATTTTTCTGCCCACTTTGCGCTCGGTATCTCCCCGTACTTCGACCGCTGCAAAAGCCATGAAACGGGAATGCTGCACTTCATCACGCACAAATTTGTGCGGTACTTATGCCAGAATTGCGGATATGAACGCACCGAATCGTTAGAGAATTTCGTGTGCCGGAGATACAGCCCGCAGGCTTGGAAATTTCTCAAAAAACTAATGTAATATGATAGACGTATATAACAATGCCGGAACCGAGAGTTACGGCTGCTTCAAGCATCTCAAAGCTGCCAAACCCACGCTGGAGCGTCTGGGTGAAGCTGGTGTGCAAAGTGTAACGGTCAGCAGTTTTCGCGGGCGCAACCTCATGCGGGTATATCGTGTGCTCATCAACGAGGGTTGCCGTATCATTAAAATGCCGATACTACCACCGTCGCCGACACCGGCGGCATAGCATAGTGTGAAATATATCGGTGCAGGCACGGGCGGAGAACTCGTGCCTTTTTTATGCCCGATTGTAGTCGAACCGTAATAATCAAAGCCATGAAGAAGATAATCGCCTTTGCCCGCAAACGGCAGGATGCCATTCTGAACACGGTGTTTGTCGCAGGCTTGCTCTTGCTTGTCTGGGTCGGAATCCGCGTGCTGACGGCTCCGTGTGCTCCTTGTTTCGGATTCTGAAACTGGTAACAGCATGAACCGGATACGTGCAGTTTAGAACGTATGCCGACAAAAAAATATGCCCGAATTCCGACCGGATTATTCGGATAGCATCTATTCTTTAACAAATTCCGATTTGCCGATGGAAACAAAAGAACTTACAACCCACCAGCGTGGAGTAATCCTGCGTGGAATATGCGGCGGTGCTGCGCTGAAAGGCAAATCACCGCTTATCTCAGAAAACAACACTGTCATAACTTGTGCCCATGAACTAAATGTCTGGGACATCTGCTGCATCAGTTCCGATGCCGAGGCTTTTGGTCTAACAGCAAAATTCGGTTATGACGGTCAAACCATAATAACTTTTACACATAAGAAATAAATGACAGAAATCATAAAAACAAATGGGACGCGCCAATCGGTGCAACCTGCCAATGGGACCGACTTTACGCTGAAAGAAATGCAGGCAATAGTCGGCGGAGACATCGAACTTGTATTTCTGAACGAAACGGAAATCATGGTCGTGAACGAAGAGGGGAAAATAAATGACCTCGCATACAATCCTGCGGCTACCCGCATTTTCAAAGAAAACCACCCGAGTGTATCGGACTACATTGTCGGGGATGTGCTCGTGTGTGATAACAAACAAATCAAATAGCTATGTTAGGTGCAGATAAAAAATACAGATGTGAATGCTGCGGAGAACCTATTACCCGTGAGGAATACATCAGTCAGGGATTATTTAATGCGTTTTGCAAAACCTGCAAAAAATTAAGCCCGAAAAAACGCAACGAGAGAGCATATCGGCTGTGGCAATCCGAGCATAAAGACAAAGATTAACGTTCTAACAATATGATTAACTTGTAAATGGCAGATAAGATATTGCAAATGTTTTTCGACATCGAGCGATGGACGAAAGCAATCGAGAAAGGTGTGGGCAAAGACATCCGGAAAGACCAGCTCATCCGACTGACCGACGAACATACCCGGCTGGCAATGGCTGAAGCCATGATGCTGGGGAAGTACGAAATCTCGCCGCCCCATACGGCTCAAATCCCCAAAGACAACGGCGAGTTCCGCACAGTGTATGTAAACGAGCCGATGGACCGTGTGATACTCAGTATCGCCAACGACCTCTTGTTCGACCTGATGCCTGAAATGCTCCACGAAACATGCAAGTCCTACCAGACAGGAATAGGTTGCGGCCGAGTGGTTACCGAGGTCAGTCATCAGATCGTGAACGCTGCAAAGAACAGAGTTCTGGGCTGGAAATCCGACCTCTCCAAATATTTCGACAGCGTCCCGATTCAATTCGTCGATGAGGCATTCGATAAGGTTGAAGCCAAACACGGTCATTCCGCTTTAATCGACGTGCTGCGGAAATATTATCATTCGGACCTCTACTTCGACGAGCACAACACCCTCCAAAGCCGCTACCAGTCCCTCAAGCAGGGCTGCGCCGTAGCGAGCTGGCTGGCCAACGTGCTGCTCTACGATCTGGACGAGGAGCTATCCCGAATGAACGGTTACTACGTCCGCTATTCGGATGACATGCTCTTCGTCGGTGCCGACTATGAAAAGGCAATGGAACTGCTCCAACAGCGACTTGCCGAGAAATCCATGAAGCTAAATCCGAAAAAGGTGGAGTACCTAACAGCGGACAACTGGTTCAAATTTCTCGGATTCAGCATCAAAGGCAAGATGATTTCACTCTCGTCCAGCCGTATCAAAACCTTCCAGAAAGAGATTGAACAACGAACGATTCGTTGTCGGGATACGACGCTGACGAAAGCCGTCCATGCCGTGAACCGTTACCTGTACAAGGGCAACGGCGAGTTCAGTTGGGCGACACAGATTCTTCCTGTATGCAACGTGCGGAAAGATCTTGACGAACTGAATATGTTTGTCATGGATTGTCTGCGGGCAGTTGCAACCGGTAAACGCAAAGTCGGAGGTCTGGGATATGTCAGAAACAAGTCTGACGGATGTATTGTTCGGGGGCGTGGGCGTAATGTGAAAGCAAACCGTTCCAAAACCGGAGGCAACATCCCCGGCTATCTAACGATTGGTTGCATGAGGAATGCACTGCTAACAAGTCGGGCTGTGTACAACACGCTGGTAGCATCACTGTAACAATGCCGAGTGCACGGCAAGCTGATGAAGGGCTGGAATTCATATTACAGGTAATTTAACCAGAATTATCCTGAGTGAAATCCGGTTTATCGACCGGTTTCATTCAGGATTTCTTCTGGCAATAGCCTGTAACCATCAAAGTGATAAAGGAATGTGCCATCCAGCCAGACATCTGCACGAAAGAAACTGAAACACATCAGCAGAAGTTCGAGGAATGAGTTTGAGATTCCCGCGTGTGTAACCCAGCTCTATCGAGAGTCTTGAAGGTGATCGGACCATCACCTTCAGACTCCTCAAGAGCTGGGCTCTCGCGGGTGACATCAAGCAAGTAAAGATATGTGTCGTCATTATGAGAACTTCTTCTTTTTTAGCACGAAAGCATGATTCAAGGAATATGATTCAATATGCCGAGTTTCGATACAGTCCGTCCGGCGCCGTCGTATCCCTAACGTCATACGACGGCGACCATCCGGCTTCCGAAACTGGCGTACATCAAAGCAATAAAGCAATGTGCCGATATTCTGAGAATCATGAGAAGCTGAGTACACAGCTACAAAAGTCGAGGTCGGAATTTCAGTTATGCAGCTCTTGAACTTGCGGCCGCATACCTCCTCATCTCCGCTCGGAGATGAGGACATATCAGGCCAGCAGAACAGAGCAGCGCACATCAGGAAAATAAAGGAATGTACCGTCCGAATGAGATTTTTTTTCAGCACGGAAAACTGCGGTTCAGGGGACAAGAATCAGCATGCCGCAAGCAATGAAGTCCCGGCAATGACGTCGTTATTCACTATCAGGAACACGACGTCGCTGCCCGGACTTCAAATCGCGGCACACATCGACCTATTAGAGCAACGTGTCACAATCCTAAGAACCGCAAAACTTAGCACAAAGTGAAAAGGTCAAGGTCAGGAGTTTAATGGTGCAGCTAATAACATCAAGGACCGTAGTCCAAGGCATCTGATTAGATGCCTATGGACAAGGTCCGTAGCTGAATAGCTGCTCATATCGACCTGATAAAGCAATGTGCCGGCCTGATTGAGACTTACGGGCAACGCAGCCCGATTTTGCACGAGGAATCGAATTTAGCATACAGTATTCTACCTGGATCCTGACCAGGCGATTACCTGGTTCTGGATCCAGGACCTACTGTATTCATCAGAGCTATAAAGCCATGCGTCATCGATTCGAGTGCATAAAATGACAAACAATTTAACCAGATAAAAAATGAACGTAAAAGACATTGAAATCGGAAACTGGTATCATATCTCGGGAGATATAGATAACGGAACCAAGGACGGGAAGCCTTACACCTCCCATGACGAAGTTACACGAAGAATCAAACGGGTAACGGACACCCACATCATTTGCGAGTGCGACAGGAAATTCCTGATTAACGACAACCTGAAGTTGAGCATTCCCGCCTTCAGGAGAACGGACATGGCCAATTCGTAGGAGCTATGGACAATATCTATCAAGAAACAGTCCGTGCCGTAGAAAACGGGGCGCGTTTCAAAGTTGACTTCCAAACGCGGAGCCTCAAAGTAAACGGCAAGTATGTCATCCGGGACGGCTCGTATGAAGGCGTTCTCGGAGTACCGCATTGCAGCGATGAGGAGTTCTTCTCGAAAGTGGAAGAACTATACCGTAGTTACAAGCACTCGATTCCGTCGGAACGCAGCGAGAGTACATCGCGCCGCTATTTTGGAGCATTGCCGGAAAGAGAATTGAGTGACGACGACATGCTCTATGGAGAGCGGCGCGACAAATCACAAATCGAGCTGGAACTATTCATCCTCTGCCAACTGCTCGGCGGCTTCAAATGGAATCCCGAGAAGTTCGGCCGGTGGTTCTGGCAGAGCCAAGAAGACAAGGACCTGGTGATACTCAGACAATGGGTAGAGCCGAATAATAATCAATCAACTATTTAATCATGAGGAAAAAACAAGAGACGAATGTTACGTGCCCGACATGCGGGACGGAACTTGCAATCGCAGGCAAAAAAGTTACCATCGCAGAAACTGCTACGGCATCAAACAAACAGGCACAGCTGCCCAAGACGGCGCACGAACGCATCGAGGCACTCCGCAGTGTCGGCGTGGACGTGAGCTGCCTATTCGCTATGCAGGGAGCCAACGGCGGCGATTATGTCGCTTCGAACAAGAACGGCAAGCTGTCGATTCTGGACGACAACGACCCGATTTTCGATTACATCCTCGAAAAGGGAACCGTACCAAACCGCCGTCTGTTCCGCCGCTTCGTCATGGCGCAGATGTTCCACATGCTCTCCTACAAGGACTACGGTGCTTGGAATCCGGTCGGCGTGACCGAGATGATCCACCGTTTTGGTTTTGAATACCAGTGGAAAATGCTGCTCGACGAACTGCGTGCACAGATGAAGATGGAGCGCAACGACCCCGAGAACTTTGCGGACAGGAACCGCTGGTTCAACGTCAAGGTCGCCACGGCTATGGCGGAAGATTACATCGAACACCTGAAAGCGCATGTCGATGGCCTACCGGTCAAGAAATGCAAGGGCATTCCTTACAAACGTCTCGGCAGCCACAACATCTTCGTGCAGGACCTGCACTCCAAACTCTACAGCCCGCTGCGTCTTGCAGCGTACCATATCGGAGCGGCTAAAAATGCCACCCAGCTCTACAATGCCGTGAAGAAGTTCAACGACAAGCGGTTCAAGATGAAGCACTCCACACCCCAAAGCAAGGCGTGGATAGATGCCTACAAGGGCGCCGGCGCATTCTACACGATGCAAAACCTCATCCGCTTTCACAACTGTACGGCCATCGACGACAACGGGCGACGGTTGGACAAATACCAGTCGCTCGCATTCCTCTCGGCCAAGGCCGAAGAGTATAAGAACGGCAATGGCTGGCGCCTGCTTGCCGCACTGAAAAAGATGCTCGACGACAACGGCATCGACATCAAAAAGAAGATGGCCCAGTGGCGTAGGAAGTAAGCCGTCATCGCCTGGCAGGCTTGATGTGATGGACCGAAAACTTTCAGTTCGTCTTCCTTGACAGGATCCTGAGGCGCTGGCTACACGCCGTGCCTCAGGATCCTTCCGGAAGACCATACATCGAACGGATAAAGCCATGCCCCATATCGGTAGTCACATTATTATGTATCCTCTAAAAATGTAACGACAATGAATAAGAAACAACTCAGACGCAGGGCGTACCTGCTGTACAAACTGCGAAAGAAAGGCATCCGGTGCCTGACCCGCCAGTTCACAATCTTCTACCCATACGGGAAAGACCCTGAAACAATGGCGGAAATTGTTCACCTCCGAAAAGAATTCCACTTCTCGGTACAATTTGAAATCGCATGAAGCGGCTTCTTAACCCGGACATTCAATGCACCGATCCCGACCAACTGCAATTCTGCTTGAAAATATCGGATACGGTATTCTGGTATTGCGAGCCTAATACCTGCCACCGTGACTTGCTACCGTGTGCTGAAACGGAATCCAATCGGATTTACCAGCGGTATCTCGGATACCCGACAGAATTTCTGCACGATGCGCACAATGTACCCGAAGTCCGAAAATTCGCAACGGACAATATGCTTTGGCGAGAAGGTGAAATCGACGTGACGGATTTCAGCCGGTCGGAGCAAGAAGAATTACTGAAAGATTACGGTTACAAGTGGGATGATTTCTCCACAGACACCGACCGTAACCAAATCATTTGTGAGAACCATTTCGAGCAATACCTGCTCGACTATCGAAACGACATTTGAATGAACAATCAAAAACATAAATCATCATGCAATACGAAACGACAGATTGGCGCACGAGGGCCGTAAAATACCTCCAACAATACACCCGCGCCATGCGGGATGTGATAGAGCGTTTTGTCGAACTGTTCTGGGATCAGGATGTGACGGACGAAGAGAACCTTATAGCTTTCGAGAATTACGAAAGCGAGTTGGAAACTGCTTATACATACTGATATGAACAGATACGAACAAATAACCTATAAAGGACACCACATCAATATCTACTACGATGACTGTCCCGAAAGTCCGCGCGAGTGGAGCAACCTCGGCACGTTCTACACGGCACACCGACGTTACCGTCCTGAAAAGGAGTTCGACGAACATTTCGACTTCGACGAAGTATGCGACGGCCGTCCCGGAAACATTCGGAAATCATTCCTGCAAAAACATGTCGCTTTGAACCTTTTTCTCTATGACCATAGTGGTCTCAGCATTTCATCCGGCCCCTTCTCGTGCCGATGGGACAGCGGATGGTTCGGGATTGTGGCGGTCAGTGTTGAACAGGTAAAAAAGGAATACGGCTGGAAAGTGCTCACGCAATCCCGCCGCAAGAAAATCGAGGAATACCTCCAAAATGAAATCGACACGTACAATGAATACCTGCATGGTGAAGTGTACGGATTTCAGGTTACGCCGGAAGATGACGACACGGAAATTCTGGACAGTTGCTGGGGCTTCTTCGGTGATGACGGGCTTGACCAACTCAAAAGCGAATGCCAGGCTTACATCGATGATAAAATTGCCGAGGACAACCGGCAAAACCAGTCCGAACATCTCCGCACATTCGGTCTGGAGCTCCCATTCCCGGAATTTGCATTATCAACAAACTAACACATACCGCAATGGCTGATAAACTGAAATATAACGCAACAAAAATCATAAACGGCTACAAAATAGACGTTAAGGTGCGGCTCGACGATGACTGCCGCAACGGACATGCCGACTTCGGCATTACAGCAACCATCTACGAAAAGGACAAATACGGCGTCTGGAAATGGTGCATGGCAGGGTGTTGCCATGAACAAATTGCAGTGGCCTTTCCCGAACTGCGTCCGTTCATCGCCTTACACTTGTGCGATGCCAAAGGAGCACCGATGTATGCGCAAGGCAACGGATTTTACCACCTGCGAAACAGTTCCAAGGAGGTTACAATGAGCGAACTCCGTATTACCCAACAAGAGTACGACCGATTCCTTCGTGAGGCGGAAGACCAACTTTACTTTACCTACCTGCTTCAGACGATGGGCATACCTACTCGTTGGGAGGAGGAAGCCCGCGCCGCAATCAAACAACTCGAAGAGCTGACCGGAGAACAATTTGAGGACACCTCCGTTCGCTATCAATTCACCCCTCTCACAGAGGAAGAATTCCAGCTTGTGGAATCCAGAATTGCCGAAGGGTATTATCTGCCCGCCAACATCAAAAAACGCAGGCACGCAGCCCTGCTTGCCGCCAAACGGAAGAAAATAGAAGACCTTAAAACCCATGCGGCAAATGAAAAGGCGAAAATCGATCAGGAACTCGCTGTCAAACTCCACGTGCTTCGCTGTGGGATGCCACTCGACAACTTCATCTACTACGACCATCGAAACACGGGCGTATTCAACTGGCGGGACTATGCTTCCAAGAACGACATCGTTACCCAGGAACAATTTGACCGCTTCCTGAAAAAAGTGGACTATTCCAAACTGCCTTCCGGCATCGAATTCCAACTCGAATCCGCGTGACATGATACAGGTACAATATATTCAGGAATGCGTATGCGGAGCGATGACCGTAACATTCGAGAACGGCGCAAGTAACAGTATGAGCCGCGAAGTTTTCGACCGTATCGGATTCACGGGAGAACGTCTGCCGCAGGTCTTCTGTAATTGCAATCATTGCGTCAACCATTGGGGCATCGATCTCTGCAAATGCGGCTCAGGAAAGCCCGTCGGCAAATGTGATTGCGGAAGCGATGAGGCCAGCGAGGAACTCGGCATAAAAAGACCTTTTGTCGGATGGGTATTTTAGCAGACCAAATCAACGCACTCGACCGTTTGGAAGAACAGTATAAGCGGGAGAAAGAACGTATAGAACAGGCCATTGCCGATACCGTGCGCAGCGTAGGGCAAAATCCGGCTGTCAGGCCAATCGGGAAAAACATGTTCACGATTCCCATGTCCGAACTGATAAACGCCCCTTGGTCTCCGGAATTCCACGACTGGACAATTCAAGCCGAACGCCTGTTGATTGTGCTGAACAAAAAGCCGGTCAAAGATTGGCTGACATTCATAAGGGAACTGCTCGACAAGAACTCCGGTAACGGATGGTCCGGTGTCACAGTCTGCAAACAGGTACTGAGCAAAAAATTCCTCCGGAAGGTTCTCGAACGACTATAAAAATTAACACGAAAGAGAAGGTCATCGCCTTCTCTTTTTCATTTTCAACTATTCTTCAACAGATAAAACAGAAACATCATGAGATACGTCGTAGATGCCCCGATGGTCGCCCATCTATGGGCACATCAAAGTCAGGATAGCGCACGGAATGGGCGCAACTTCTACTTCGAGGGCAAAGATATTTATTCCTACGGGTCACATTTCCGATGTGCTTCGGTAGAAGCAAATCAACAAGGGCAAAAAGCCTATCTGGTAACGACCCGGACCTATTCCAACACCACCTGCAAACACATGGGCATGGTGCGGAAAGCGATTCCCTACGGAGAACTGATTTTCTACACGCCCCGGTCGGTTTCCCTACACAATGATAAACTGCTGGAAAGTAGCTATTACGAATCGGCATATTACATTGTCGATCAGGTGGAAGAAATCAGTGAGTACATCAATGCACAACAGAAATCCCGTACCCAGAATTATACGGAACATGTCAAAGAATGCCTGCTCAACATCGGTCGCTGGATTGAATTCTGGGGACTTGACAAACGGCAAAAGTCCGCAACCGGTCGCTGGCTCATGCCGATACTGGCCAAATTGAGCAGTACCGCAAAAAAAGACATTACGAAATTCTGGACCGTAACAGGCGAACGACCTCGTTATTGCAGTGAACTGCCGAGAGAAAACAAGTCAGAATATCAGGAGTTGTTCCTCGATATTCTTGCACGAGGTCTGCTTCAGACCACATCAGCCACAGAATACAAAACCCTGCTTTCTCAACTCTTTATTGACCGTACCGGCGATCCGCTACTATGGGAGCATTTTGCCGAACGTAAAGAACGGCAGGACGCAATCAATCGTCGTAATGAAGAACTACGGGAGCAGCGGTATGCCGAACGTCGTGAGAGATGGTTGCGTGAGGAAGAGGAACGACACCGTATAGCCAACATGTCTTTCGAGGAGAAAAAAGAACTGTGGTATTCGGGAGAAATCTCGAATAGGTGGTTCACCCTCCCTTACGGTCTTGACTTCAATGCGTTGCTCCGGGTACGCAACGGGTGCATCGAGACTTCAATGGGCATTCAGGTCAAAGCCAAGGAAGCTGTCCGCCTTTGGAAATTGGTCGAACTGTTCCACAAAAACGAAGCCGACTTCCGTCATGACCTTGTCCATGATGCCAACAACCATAATTGGAGTATCAATTCATACAAAAATGACATTCTGACGGCCGGTTGTCATCGCATCAGATACGAAGAAATGCGGAATGCCGCCCGACAACTCGGAATAGCCGCATAAATAAACGAGTGATGGCATGGAGCAGAAACCAATCCGAAAACTCAGAAAAGGAGAGTTTTTCCGCCTCTCAGACCGCGAAACCGCTCCGGTCTGGGTACGTGGAGAATATATCCGTGAAGTGAAGAAATACATCACCTACAAATACGATGATGTAAATCACGAGCGGTTACTCTCCGGCGACAAGCGTGTCATCGTCGATTTCATTTTCTGACCGACAATAAAAAACAATACAATATGAGCAGAAGTTTACACACCGGAAAAATCTACCGCATCGAATACATGAATTGCAACCACGGAATGTTCGGCGGTGACGGACAAGAAGCATTTTACAACATCCTGTCAATGTTCGATATCGCCAATTCGGCAGAAGATGAGTTCGATGACGATTACGAAGTTCAACGCATTGAATTGGAACGCTTGCGAACGATCATTGGTGAGGAAAATGAAACATATCAGGCACATGCCGAGGAATTTCACGAGGAGTTGAACCGAGCACGAACAAGCAAAGAAGACTTTATAAATGTGCTCGACCTCCTGATCAAAGCAAGCGACCCGAGCAATGATTGGGTTCTCATCTCTTGGTTCTAAAACATCTGAAAATATGAAACGAACAAATGAAAACATCGTCTCCAGCTTCTTCTACTACATGTGGAACCGCTGGAGCAAAACGGAATGCGAAACCGTATTCGGGAGCATGGCCGGGCATTTCTGGGCAAAATGGTGCGGTCTGAGCAGCGCCACGTTGTCGGGTGCGGCCGAACGCTTCTATGCTGAACTGGGCAACAACGCCCGCGACAAAATCGTGGAACGGGCGTGCGAACTCTATGACGGACAAAGGTTCGTTACCGAAAGGAAGGAGGAAGATGAAAGCCAAATCAACGTATGCGAATGTTGCGGTTCCCGTGACATTCAGATACGGGCATGGGTCGATGGCAACACGAATGAACACATCTCGGACATTGATGATTCCAGTGACGATTTTTGGTGCGACTCGTGTGAAGAGGCTCACTATTTCGTCTCATTGAAAGAGTATAAAGAGCGAATGTACCAGTGGTGGAAACACCTTGATCTGGAAGAAAACAAACGGCTGTCCGGCGATGCCGAGGACCTCGACGCATGGTGGAGCTCCTTGTCTTTCGACCAGCAACGGGAGCTGTACAAGAAGAACTATTGGGACGAAGAGTAAGAAGATCCAAAATGATGAAAGAATTGCATACTCTCGACCACTCTGTCGCCATTACCGATGACGAAGAGGAAATCGTTGAGGTTTGGACGACACCCCAAACCAACCCGAAGACTTTCCGAAAAAGGGTAAAAAGCCTGATGATTTCCGGTTTGTCACAATCGGAGGCCGCACACATTGCCGCCACCGAACCGATGAAACTGGAACTCTTCTATGATGTGGAGCTCGGCAGCTTTGCCATTGACGCGGAAGCTGTCGGCAACACACCGTTATATCATCCCTATACGGGCAACGAAATACCCGATGAAACGACATAGTAAACACAATTTATTCACCCGAGGCGGAGAGCGAAAGTTCTCCGCCTTTTTTATTCTTCAACTGTTATGAGTAAAGGATACAACGCCCCGGCAGAAGTCCGAGAACTGGAAAAGCAAATCAACGACTTCACGTATCGGAACGGACTGGACGTGAAGACCGTCTTTCAGGACCTGCTGCGCTACATCGTACACGGGTTCTCGCTCCCCGACACGCCTCCGCTCTCCGATTGGAGGTACAATAAAGAGCAGACCAAAGTATTCTACGACATGTTCGCCACATGGATACAAATCATGTCGCAGCAGATCGAACGGCACGGCTGGTACGATGCTTTCGGCGACCTGTTCATGGCACTGACCTCCCAGAGCGGCCAGCAACAGAAAGGCCAGTTCTTCACACCCATGCACATCACGGACCTTATGTCGAAGATAACTATGGGCAAGCAAGAATCACCGTCCAAAATCATTTCTGTGTGCGACCCTACGGCAGGCAGTGGCCGAACGCTGTTGGCGGCCAAGGCCGACCGACCGCAAAGCTATCTTGTCGCCTGGGACATCGACTACACCTGCTGCCTGATGTGCGTGTGCAACTTCCTGATAAATGGCTGTGTGGGCGAAGTGGTCTGCATCGACTCACTCCGGATGGAGAACTTCCGGGGTGCATGGATTGTCAACGAAGCCCTATGCAGAACGGGGCTTCCCACGGTCCGCAAACTCGACCAAAAAGAGTACAACCTCTTCAAGCAGTCCGACATTCCGCCTTACGTCTTCTTCATCAATCAGGAAGGCTACGACGACTATTTCCGGACGCGGGAAACGTGGGCGAAAGTCATGTCCCTCTTTCAGGAACCCCCGACCACCAAAACAGGCACATGATGCCGTATCATAAACGTAAATCCTATCTGCCTATGTCAGTCAAAGGTCAAATCACCACCGCCGAGCCGCTGGAATTCAAGGATTTCATCCGCCTGCTTTCCAGCCTTCACGAAGACGGCAACTACCTCTGGGAACTCTACTGCTGCATCTCTTTCTGTACCGCCTGCCGTGTGTCAGATGTTCTTTCCATGACATGGAAAGACGTACTCGAAAGAGATGCACTCTACAAAATCGAACAGAAAACCGGCAAGACGCGCCAGATTCCGTTCAACGAAAACGTACAGCGGCGAATCACGTCGCTATATAAACTGCTCGGCTCACCGGATAAACGGTTGCCGGTCATCTGCAACCCCAAAACGAAGAAACCCTATACTTCACAGTACATCAACGACACCCTGAAATATCTGCGGGTGAAATATCGGCTGCCGATCAAACGATTCTCCAGCCACACTTTCCGCAAGACTTTCGGTCGCTACGTTTACGAATCGATGGGGCGCACAACCGAGGCCCTGATCCTGCTGTCGATGATTCTCAAACACTCGTCGCCACAGGTGACAATGGTCTATCTGGGAATCCGACAGGACGAGATTGCCGGAGTTTACGGAACCATTCAACTCAATTATTGATACATCATTCGCCATAATGATAACCGGAGCTGTCCTGACGTGAGTCCCGGCAGCTCCACCTTTTTTGAAAAATCAAGAGACGGGTAACGCCGGTCTCTTTAACATATCAACTAATCTTTATAAAACCTCTTCTTTATGGATAACATAAGCAATATCATGGCCGCCATTGTGGCCATTCTGAAAAACAATGGTCTGACGGAACTCTCGTTGGGCGATTATGCAGAACAGGAGGATCCGACCTTCATTATTTGGTTCGATAACGACGGAACTCCCTACGACGACCCGGCCATCAAAGTCATCGTGGAGAACTCCGAAATCTCGGTCGAACTGGAGGCCCGGGATTTCTCCAACAACGTAACTCTTCAGGCTTACGAGATTGACCGTCTGGAATGGTGGCAAGGTATCCATGCCGGTGTGTTGGGGATTCTCGAAACGGATGGCAAACGCCGTTGTCCGGCCTGCGGAAAACCGCTTCGTGCCCGCCAGAAATACTGCTCCGAGACCTGCCGGAAATTCGCAATGCCCCAGCCGACACCGCAAAAGGTAGCCGAACTGGCAAACAAACACATTCAGAAACTCATCGCCCGAATCGCACAGGGCAACCGGAAACTACGTGCAGAGTTAACAGAAAAATACATCGTCAAATTATGAAATACAAAGACTATACTATCGAGTACACATCGACAGGCAATACACATGTCGATCATGTGGACGATATCTTTTGCAGGGTGTACCGGCAACACAAGGATGCGTCGGAAGCCGAGATGCTGAATAGCTTTATCATCCCGGGCGGAGAGATTCACGATTACGGATCGGCAGAGGCTGCAATAACCGCTTATATGCGGCGAGACTATCCCGACAACGATGAGCAGGATGCACAAGATTACCGAAAATTGCAAGAGTATCAAAAGGAACTGCAACAGCAGATGAAACTACTTATCGAGCGTCTGCTTACCCGACATGGCGGGAATATAACATCATATCCCGTCACCGACGAATACGGAGGTGGTGATTATCCCGTAACAATGATTTTCTATGGAAGACGTGGCGCTCGGAATATCAACATTACCAACGTTTATCTCGACGGAACAGGGCGATTAAAAGCCGGTGGCATCAATGACCATGAAGGTGCCATTACGCGTGAGCTCGAAATTCTCCCCGAGCATTACACAGGGATACTTGCTTTTCTTGCCTTCGCACTTGGGATAAAACTGATTCCCCGTTAAATGCAATTCTAAAAAAACAATGATATGGACTTACACCAGTATTACAGAGAGAACAAAGACGAAATCAATTCGTCTATCATGGAAATTGCCAGCGATTTGGCCGTTGCCCGATTGGTTGACAAACACCAAATGCCTTTCGATTTCTTTGTCGAACCGGAGGACCCTGACGATCCTGACAGCGGAACCTGTTACAAGGAAGAGTATCAGGACGAATACAACCGGTTCTACGACGAGGAATACAACCGCCTTGCCCAACTGATGAAATTCGACATCACGTCTCCCGATGGCATTGCCGGGAACAACAACGATTCTCGGGCAACCGATGTCAAGACGGTTTACGCCACGGTTCGCTACGACATCGAGAACCGAAACGGCAACGAGGTATCCGAAGAGGATATCGACGATATTCTCGACCAGCTCCACCGAGACACGAAAACCGTGGGCGACATCCTCGTGAACACAGAAATCTGCGGCCGCAATGACGAAGGTGGTTTTTAGAAAATGGAAGAACGGCGACATCATCGCACTCTTTCCGGATGATGTGAATCCACATGACGGCACCGTAACATCCTACATGCACATCGGTCAACACGGAGCCGCAGACTATGCCGGTGTAATCGCCGATACGTCTCCCGCACAAGAAAACGAATACAAAGATTTACTCAATGAACTGAAAGCCATCGGTTATACCGATCTGCGCGTCGTTCAGCGAGCACGACCCAAATTCACTAACAAAGACATGTAATGGAAAATAAGACTTACGAAATAGAAATAGACGGACGAATCATTCCCGTCACAACAAAAGAAGTGTTGGACTTCTACCCGAAAGAGTATCAACTTACCGAAGACGACATCCGGCAATACGCCGCCATGTACACTGCCCGAATCAAATGTTACAGAGAGTATGACGGCCCGCTTGATGCCGCTTACGTTCGCAGGCTTTTGGACGAAGAACGCCTGATGAAAAACGGAGAGTCGGACGGCTTCCGCCTGCAACTTGATTTCAGATGGTATGTAGAACTCCGCAAAGAAGACGGACCACGAGTTGCCCCGTTCAAATATGCCATAGAGGCTTACTGTCTGGATAATATCCAATCTTTCTCACGCCGGTATGTCAGCATGGAAAAGGCACTGCTGCATTGCCTGAACGGATTCAACGAAAACGCAACCATACCGAATCGCTACAAATCCATCCAAGATTACTTATCCAAACACCCTGAACAATGATAAAAGCAACAATCATCTTCGGTGGTGATGCCATCAGATACTATAACGAAACCGGCCAAATCCCGTCAGCCGAATGGTTGATGGATAACGGCGGTGCAGTTCAGAACATTGAATTCCCCACAAAAGCGGAGTACAACGCCTACGTGCAAGGCGTATCGGATGCCCACTTGTGGGGCGATTATCACATCCTCCCGAAAACTGCCGAAACGCCCCAACCAGAAAGTACGCTTTGGATGCGATTGGGCATAACCGTACACGGGACCAAAGACGACATCGAGAAAATCATTCAAGGAGACCATACGGCCTTAAATCGGCTTCTCGGAAAGAAGAGCTTCGACATTGATGGCGAGACATACATCCCGTCATCCGTGATTGAAGAATACAACAAAGAAAATCAAACCGACTTCGACGAAGAGGATATTGATTTTCCAACTACTTACATATCACAATAAATTATGACACCGCAAGAACAAGAACGGAAATTATCGCAGAATATCATAGATTCTCTATGCCACATATCCGAACGCCCTGACGGGTGGTTACCTCACATCGTATTCGTGGAAGAAGAAGGAGAAGACGGCTATCCCTGCTATGTCAGGTATAACTTGATCGACTATCACGCGGACGGTACTTGTACGCTCCAGCGCCCGAATACGGAGGTCCAGGAAACAGACCGTGAACTTTGTGAGATCAATATAGATTGGCTTATAACCGTCTGGAACTGGTACGTCGAGTTAAGCATCGAGCAGAAAACATGGAAGGACCATGCGGTAGAGGTCCTCCTGCAAAATAGCAACGCCGACGAAAGCGTGATTCGGGAATTTGTAGAGGAACACTGGCAGAATCTGCTGCTGGACAAAGACAACAGCAAGGCATTTGAGAATTGGCTGCATCAGGATGAATCAAAGCCACGTTATTATGCTTTCATCTGGAATTGCTGCCATCTGGACCGCAATATTTCCAATGAGCAACTGCTCGAAGCCTGGCGAAACAGTCCTTCTCGCAGCACCACAGACGAAGATGACGAAACCGAATACGAAGTCGAACGACTGACGCTCGACGAATTAGCCGAGCGCATCAACGATGAACGCTTTAACGACACCGAAGACTATGTTCGATTCATACAAATGACCGATTAACACAGAAAATACTATGTTCATATCGAAATCATTAGCGAAGAAAATCCGTCATTCCGCTTCGGTATTGTTGCACGACGGAACAGACGAAAACGGCATGCCGAAAGTCGCGGTTCGACAAGTGAAATCCGCATGGGGCAAATTCGAGCTAACCGGTCGTAAAGGAGGGGTCTGTTTTCCTGCATTATCGGACGGTATCACACAAGCCGCTTATGCAGACATTTTAGGATATCATACCGGAAAAGAAGCCAGCATTCAGCCTTTGATACTCAAAGACAACCTTTGGCGGTCGAAAATGCCGTACAACGACTGGCCGGACTTTCTCCGGAACGCGGCAGAACTGCTACTTGCTTCCAGAACAGATACTGCCACTCGTATCACAGTCTCAAAGCTCACAACCATGAACTATTGGTTCTGCGACAAATGGTACGGAAACAGGCGCTCTTTCGTCCGCTTGCGGGACGCGAAGAAAGCCGCCCGAAAGCAAATCGGAGTAAGCGTAACCATATTCTCCCGCAAGACAGGGGACATCGTCTGTTTCGCCCCGGCATCAGGTTATTGCCCGCCTTGATGTCTTGTATAAGAATTAAATACATTCCGAATCCCGAGAAATTTCCGGAAAATTATCATCTACTGTTCCAGGGATATTTCCGTGAATACTATATTCTTTGGCCGTGATAGTGGTCTCAGTATCGTTTTCATGGTCTTCTTTACGGAACAAAATGGGAATAGCCTCAGATTGATAGGATTCCTGCTCATTGCTAACCGCATATCTTATTTCATACGCCTCATCGAAAGGGGTTACCAAAAAGAGCCGAAGAGATGCTGAATATAAGTACAAAGGATGTCGCACCATTTCACCAGGTAATATAGGTTTGGTTTCACCTTGCCTTATGGCGATATAATCCCCTTTAGGCTTTATGGTTATATCGGAATGATGCTGGTCTGTATGTACAATTATACGGTAAATCTCAATAGGATAAGACAAATTCTTGACCAAAATCTTCATGCCCCACATCACATCATGTTTCAATGTGATTTGGATTTTGGGGTATATGGTGTTTCCCGCTTGAATACGTGCCATTTCATATTGGCGTGTAAATGTAGTCGCCATCTGGGACAGACTGTCAATCTGTTTCTGTGTTCCTCTCTGGCTTTTAATCACATAAATAAAGGTCCCTGCGGTTGCCAATGCACCGAGGGCTGTAATACAATTGATAATTATTTCAAAATTAGACATAAATAGACTTTAATACTTAAATGCAAAGATATGAATGATTTACGATGCGGCAAAATTTCATTCAATATCATATCAATAAAACCAATCAATCATGAACAAAGACAGACGAAAACAACTCGAAGATGTGAAAGATTCCCTCGACGAAATCATAGCATCATTGAACGACATCAAGGACGAAGAACAGGATGCCTACGACAACATGCCCGAAAGCCTCCAATCATCGGACAACGGCTCCCGTATGACCGACGCCATCGAGGCAATCGACGAAGCCATCTCTTCCGTCGAGGAGGCTCAACAGCATATCGATGAAGCTGCCGCATAAAAATAACAGGGCGGCTTGCACCGGTTCCTTCGTCCGGAGCATTATTCTTTATTTACACGAACCATTAAAAAGCAACGTTATGACAATAGAAGAACTGTTAAACAGCTACTTTCAACGCGATGCGAAAGTTTCCGAACAGCTCGACACAATCGAACGTGCCGAGGCCGATATGCAACCCGTGCCGAAATTGACTATTTCAGTACCGAACTATGCGGATGAAGTTATCCGGCCTATCCTGAAAATGGTGGCCGTGGCACTTCCCGAATACGAAATCACGGTGCCGTCCTCAAAACAGTGCAAACTGGTCAACGGACTGTTTCAGATACGGACGGACAAAATCTGCCTCGGCGGCCTCTCGTATCCAACCAAGGACGACCACAAACTCTATTTCGCCCCGCTGTTTCATCGCAAAGCCGGCGAAAGGCAGGAAGTGAAGACCTTGGAGCAATTAGTGAAATTGCTCCGTGCAGAACTCAACAAACGGGGATTGCTGATCCTTCCGAAACATCTTTAATCCAATAGCGCCATGACAGAACAAGAGTTAAAACGACAGACCGAACGGGAAATCCGGTGGCGGATAGGCTTCCGGCTCCTTCCGTGGATGCTCCTGATACTTATCATCTGTATCGGACTGCTGAAAGACTGTATCCGCTCACGAGACCCGATAGACGACAGCATCAACCGTTCGCAGGAAGTCGTCCGTCATCTCGAAGTATGCGACACCACCCGAAACGGATTCCGTGTAGTGTACGTTACCAATGATGCTGTCACGGTTCAGCGGCTGAACGAAATCCGACTTCGCCAGCCGTTGAATCGCGCATTCTGCAAACTGAAAGACAGCGCGGCTTTTTACTTCGGCGGAAGTCTGCTCCAAACCGACATCTACGACTTTGCCGCATACGCCCGTCAGTTCGATGTGGACGATGACGTGCGAATGCAGAACATCTTCATTTTCGGTCCCGAGAAGCAGAAATTATACGTTGGAGAGAACCCTCGGATAAAAAATTCCGCTACATGGATCAATCCTGCCACCGAACAAGGGGTACAATATATCAATGCAGATGATATTTATTTCCGTGTGGGCAAAGGCGAAAGAGTCTATCGGTATTGGAAATGTCACGGAAACCACTCAACGTCCACTACTGACGAACGTTTCAGTCATTTTTCCGAAGACGAAAGACTATGGTAACAGGCTCCGTTTTTCTCTGTAAATAGCCCGTTTATCGGTCAAAAAATAGTCGTAAATTTATTTGCTTACTCCGAAATGAAAATATAAATTTGCGATATGATTTTCAATAATAATGACTGATTTACATTTTGTTAATTGACCGTACAACCAGATTGGAATAATATGAGAACGGAGTATGATATCAGAGCGAACGCAATTAAAATTTGCGACCTCGGAAAGAACCGGCGAGATCATCGGATTCGTGTCGCGCCATTCGAAGACAAAGCAACTGCGAGGAGTACGTGAGGATTCACCTTACAAGAAGAAAATTTGTGTATTGTCTGAAGACCTGAAAGGCAAAGTCCAGCCGAACATATTGTATTCGGTCGAACTCAAAGCAATGCACTCACGCAACGGTTTTGTCGTAGTAGCGGCTACACCGCTTCTTTTCAAGGCCACGATTAACACACTGGTGATACCGGGTGAAACTTATCGGGTAACCGTCAACTTCGGAAACAAAACCGTTTACTTCGATCCGCTGAGAGGTAATTCATACTCCAGCAAGACAGTATCGGGAGTTGTCTCCCTGTTACAACGCCGCACCGACATCGAAAACTTGGAAAGCGTAATCAACAGCTTCAAATCCGCTGCCGCAAGACTTCTGCGGAGAATGGCCGACGACGGATTCAGCACACCGGCCATTCCCGGTTTGTAATGCGCCCGGAACGTGGAATAGCCACCGACGGGGCACATTCTATGAAAAGAGGAGTTACCCGGTACAGAGCCGTTGATTTGGGCACCGGCGAACTCCTCTTTGAACAGAATATCGGAAACCAGACCATCAATATCGGTGAATTTTTAGGCGTTGTCGAAGCCGCAAAATACATCATCGAACATCGTTTCAGTCCGGCAATCATCTACACCGATAGTCTTACCGCCCTGACGTGGTTTAACGAGAAACGAACAGCCTCGCGCAAAAGAAACGCCGCACTCAAAAAAGCGGAAATCTTTCTCAAAGCGATGGCCTCCGAAATCGACAAAATCGAAGTGCTCCACTGGAACAATTCCCTGTGGGGCGAGACGCCCGCTGATTTCGGCGAGAAATAACAATTCAACCCCGCGACTTATGGCAAGACTCAAAAAAGACCTTCACAAATACGTCGAGATTCGGGAAGAAGACTACCTCCAATTAGTTGAAAACACAATGATAGTTGAGGCCATGAAACTGGCCGGAGTAGAAAAACTTCCCCTATGGAAAGCCGTCCGCCGAATCTTGGACGACAGACGTATCGAGATACACGTCAAACCCGTCAATCGACGATACGCCGATTGACCCCAAAAACTGGTTCCCTTCAAAAAAGAACCAGTCTATAAAACATCAAAAGCCCTCGAAAACAACGTTTTTTCGTGGGCTTTTATCGTCCATGTATCTCGTAATGAGTTCGATACTCCTTTCACTTTTGTCGGAAAGTGAAACCCGATACAAAAATCTGACAATTAACGTCTTATATTGAACAACTCTGTATATCTTTGTACTCGGAACAAATTCTAATATTAACCGGCTCATGTACGGCTGTATGTTAGGAATAGCACACCTCCACACAATTAACACCTGATAAACAGGGAGTTGATATTAAAGTTGAATAGTCGCCATGATCGTTATATGTAGATATATACTTACCATACGACATATTTCCGCGTGTTAGATTTCCACGCTCATCATATTGATATTTATATATACGGCCATCATCATCGACCTCTATAATTCGGTCTTTATCATCATATCGATATGTTTGAACATCTTTTTCACCTCCGTTTCGGTTATAATACATAGTTGTCTTGTCTATGTGTCCGCTGTTATCGCATTCATATATTACTCGATAGGCAATTTCATTGTCGCAGTATGTTGATTCACTTAACGGAAAACCTCTTTCATCGTATTCATATATTGTTTTGCCGTACATTACATTGTCATCGTCGTATTCGTATGTTGTTTGCGGTTTACCTGCATCATTATAATCTATTATAAATTTACTACCTATTGAGCCGTCAGAGTTTTGATCAGCTATTTCTATCAATTTTCCATAGGTATTGTATGAATATATCTCTGTTATGTTGCCAGGACGCATAGTTATTTCTCCGAAATTATCTTCTCCAAAGCCGCGTGTACAGATAATGCGATGGATACGACCGTTAAATGTCTCCCACGGTTCATAAAAATTATATACATTCTTATACTTTCGAAAATTAAAATTATCTTGTGGCCAGACATCGGTTGTTCCTTTCTTTTCGTCGCCAAACATGCTGCAACCGTGTACTGCGACGGCAGCTGCAACGATAATTGATAAAATAAAGAGTCTCTTCATAATATTAAAATGTTTGTGTTTGATTATACCTCCTTTTTGTCGTCCCAATACTGCATTGCACCGCAGTAACGGCACTTTTCGTAGTGTCGCCATGTCTGTTCGGTGACGGTCATAACATCGCCCGCACGTTTGTTTGCGGAACCTTTGGAGTGTGCGTATATCTGCTTGGGTGTACTGCATATCATCTCGCTTTTGAATGTACGAAGAGCGTCCGAACGACCGCACGTCGGGCATTTCAGTCCGGCGAGGGCTTTTTGCTGCTTGTTGTGCTTGATTATACGGTAGATGATATAACCGATCAAAAGCGGTATGCCGATGAATATGAAGCACGAGACGACCAATGCGGCAATAGTTATCCATGTCGCAATCTCGGAACTGCTGTCTTCTTCGACGGTAACTTTATATCTGTCCGACATATTATCTATTCTATTTTATCCGATTACCAGTTTTGCGCTATATCGTCGACCGATCTGCGTATTGCCGCCAATGCCCGGCTGTCGATCGAGTCGCTGTTCGACCAGTTGACACGGCTCTTCACTATGCGGAAGCCCGCCCCGTTGTTGCGACTCTTGCTGTAAATGACTATATATCTGTATTGAGAGCCTGACGGCAGTTGCAGGATAAGTGCTCCGGCGATATGCTTCTTGCCTGCCGAGGTGTACTCTGTCGTGATCTGGTCGACATAGTTCACTCGGCTCCAATCGATATTTTTGTCGGGTGAATATTTCAACTCCGAGTAGAGATTGTCGGCCGCCGCGCTGTTGTCGAACAAGGCCGAAAGAGATGTCTTGCCTTGCGGAGATGACAACTGCTTTACGGCGCGAAACAATCCGTTGTTTACTTGTGCTTCGGCCGTGCAGCACAGCATGGTCAATAGAGTTATGGCCGTTAATAGTCTTATTCTCATAGATATAATTGTTTTATGGGTTATTCGTAGTATTCGATATTTCGTTCGACTAAACTAATATCACCCTCCTCGTCGATATTTTTTATCGTTATTTTGACGGGATTGTCGTGCGAGTCGTACTCGTCATATATATATTCTATCAAGTAGTCGCCGTTTATCCTCCGACCGGTAATGTCTCCGTGATCGTTGAATGTGAACATCTCAGTACGGTCACCAGTTATTGCAGTGATATCGCCCTGTTTGCCATATTGATACCGCGTTATCATATCTCGGTTGTATAATCTATATTTCCATTTTTTCTCTATTATTCTCCCCTGATCGTCATATCGGTATGTTATCGGGTCGATGTCGTTTTCGTAATGCGTGTTCATCGAGACGACATGTCCATTGTTATCATATTCCAATATAAGCCGAGAACTAAGTTCATTGCCATCGTAGCCTGTAATACGCGATAAATAACCTTTTTCATCATACTCATATACCTCTTTACTTCTCATTGTTCCATCGGGATAGTATGTGTATGCTGTTTGCATTCTACCGGCATCATCATAATTAAAGATTTCTTTATATCTTAATGAACCATCATCGCTTCTGTTAATATGCTCTATTAAATTGCCATCGGTGTCATATGAATATATATCAGTGTTAAACGTTCTCGTCTTGATTATATCGCCGAAATGATCCTTTGCAACGCTGCTCTCTTCGGTAATTCGACGTATGCGGCCGTTAAATGTCTTCCAAGAGAGTCCCTCAATACCATATATACGGCACTCCCTACCATTTGGCCATACTCTGGTCACAACTTTTTCTTCGTTGCCGGTCGACGTGCAACCCATGACCGACAAAGCCAATAATAAAATAAATAGTCTCTTCATAATCGATATTTTTTAGGTTTACGTATGTGCATAAAAAAAGCGCGGACAGAACTCTTCTATTTGCTGTTGAGGTCTTAGGATACCATGCTATCAAATATACGAGTAAAGCCCACGCCGTGCGGCGTGAGCGTCATCGCTTTACTCTCGATAGCCATGAAAGTTCCTAAGTTTCAACAGCGAGAATCAAAGCTAAACGCTTTTTTCGAATATGTAATGTGTGCGCAATCTAATTGCGCCGGTGTTTCATAGGCCGACTTATAATTTTGTTACGAATACAAATATACGAATGAATAGGTTAAATTGCAAATTTATATATGGAAGCCCGTGTGCCGTAATTGCCTGCCGCGTGGTTGACATTTTCCCCTCTCTGTCATTCGGCACGACATACCGCGTTTGGTCATTCTGAGGAGGGCGGCACGTCCGACGTGAAAATCTCTGTTTTGGACGGTATGCGGTGTTCACGATGGCGAGACTCCCACGGTCGGGCATGCGCCCTCCCTCGGAGTGACAGAAGAGAGGTTATGTCGCCCCCAACCAGATGCTTCACTGTGTTCAGCATGACATATTTCATATGCAAAGACTCCCACGTCGCCTGCGGCTCCTCGGAGTGACAGTGCGTGTATGGCCGCCGTGCCGGAAAGACTCCTGCGACCCATCGGAGTGACAGAGTAGTTGGCCATGTCGTCATTATTAACGCATTGCCGCAAAGTAAACAGGCAAGCCGGCACAGGAGAAAAGGGAGTAGTAAAGGAAGAAAAGTTGTAAAAAAACGATACCGGCACCCTGGCGGATACCGGTATCGATTTATAAGAGTGTTAACAAATATTACTTCTGACGTGCTGCGTAAGCGATCTTATTGGCCTGAGCCTTACGAAGCTCCTGCTTTACGTCCGTGACGATACCCATAGTCGAGTTCTCGTCGACACGAAGGTTAACCGTAAGTTTCGAACGCTCTGCCTCGTCACGACGCTCGACCTCCGAAGCGATGAAATCGCGAATGGCGGCCGTCGACTGGAACGAATCGTTGAGCTGGATACGCGGAGCCGAACCGGCGACATTCTGCTGGTCGAGCGGAATACCCACGTAGATGCTTATCAGATTCTTCTTGTCGAGCTTCGTAATCTCGGTAGCTTGCGGCAGAACATTGGTCACGATCACGTCCTTGTCACGCATCGAGGTCGACACCATGAAGAAGAACAGGATCATGAAGATGACATCGGGAAGTGACGATGTCGAGAGTTTGGGCACCTCTTTCTTGCCCTTTTTTGCCATTACTGCCATAACTTACTTCTTCTTAGTTTGATCGTTAGGCTCGGCCTCCGAGATTTTCAGCGGCACGAGCTTCGATATTACCGTACGTTGTTCCGAATCGAGATCCTCGAAAGAGCTTTGATACAGACGCTGAGAGTAATCCTCGCGGATTTCGTTGAACGCATGCGTAAGCTCGTTCTGCACTTCGATATACACCTTGTACTGTGTCTCCTTATCGGCCTTCAACGACACCACGCCCTCGCTCAGCGTAAGACGCTGGTTGTTGACAACCGTATCCTTCTTGTCCGAGCGATCGGGGCTCAACAGGAAGGTCTTGGTCTCCTGCGAGAGTCGCGATTCGTTCGTCTGCTTGTTTCTAATCAAATCGTTTTGTGTGTACTCAGCATCGTCCACGAGGATACGTCCTCCCTTAGAAATGCTGACTTTAAGCACATTACGCTCATTGATGTCAGTACTATCGTCTATATCTTCATTATCTACCCAGGGGGGCAGTACGCGAGTCATACCGGTATCAACGTCCATAGTCGTAGCAACCAAGAAGAATATCAACAACAAGAAAGCGATATCGGCCATTGAACTGGCGTTGATCTCGTCGACTTTTCTTTTCTTCTTTTCCATTGCTTAAACTACGATTTGAACAGGCCCCAAGCCCATGAGAATACTGATGCCACGGCCGCACCGGCAATAGCCACATACGTTACGAGCACGCTGGTATCCGAAACCAGATACTGCCATGCCTCGAACATAACCTTCTTGCCGCCGACCTCGTAGCCGAGCTGCTCGCCGCCGGCATCGAGCAGGAACTTGCCGTCAGACCAGCCGTGAGACGTAGCCACGAAATATGCACCGCCTACCACAACGACGATGATTGCCACCGAGATAAGCGATTTTACCAGACCCGTAGGGTTCTGAACCTTGTTCAATATCGCGCCGAACAATGCGCCTGCGATAGCGAATATCAGCAGGAAATAACCCCAGTAGAGGTTATAGCTTACAGCACTCTTCAATCCGTCCGGTACGGCATTCAGACCCTCTTCGGCGATCCGGTCTACCATATCATCGGGAGCCTTGCTACCCTCCATGATGGCATAACCCAACAGCAGAATGGTAACCGCGCTGCAAATGATTAATATTATTTTATGTAAGTTTTTCATAAATTCAACTCCTTATTAAATAGGTCTGCGATTATTTCTTGCTGTATGCGGTGAGCATATCTACCAACGTGATCGAGGTATCCTCCAAGGTGTTGACCTGAGAGTCGATCTTCGACAGAATGTAGTTGTAGAACAGCTGCAGGATAACGGCAGAAATAAGACCCATAAGGGTAGTCAAAAGGGCGACCTTGATACCACCGGCAACGACATCGGGAGAGATGGTCTTCTGAACCTGGATCGTATCGAAGGCCTGGATCATACCCACAACGGTACCCATGAATCCCAACGACGGAGACAGAGCGATGAACAGACCGATCCACGTCAGACCAGACTCCATGTTACCCTGCTGAACCGAACCGTAAGATACGACAGCCTTCTCGACAGCCTCCAAGCCCTGATCGTAGCGCATCAGACCCTGATAGTAGATCGAAGCCACCGGACCGCGGGTGTTGCGGCAATACTCCTTGGCTGCCTCGATGCCCTGCTCGTTGAGCAGCTTCTCGACATTGGCAACGAACTTCTTGGTGTTGATCTGCGAGAAAGTCAGATAAAGGATACGCTCGATTGCGATTGCAAGACCGAGAACCAAGCACAAAAGCACCGGAAGCATCCACTCCCAACCACCTTCGAGGAACTTCTTCATCAAAGCGAAGTGCATGGGCTCACCGGCCAGCTCCTCGTTGGCAGCAGCAACAGCGACCTGGTCAACGACAGCCTCATCTTCTACGACCTGCTCGGTAGCAGCCTCCTGTGCCTGAGCAACTTCGGCCTCATCAGCGTAAGCAGCGGCAAAAGTCATCGTAGCGGCTGCCAAAACCAAAAATAATTTTTTCATAGTTGTTTTTAATAAATTAGAATTTGATAATTTTTAATTGTTGTTCTCTATGACGTTTTAATGTTAATAGTTTTGGTCTGTTATTTGTATCTCGGTGACGGCTCCCGGCAAGCCGATTTTGCAAGTATCGGCGTAAAGACGGGGCAATCAGCCTTTTATGCCGCGCAACATCGCCGCATCATCATCGATGCCACTCGGTTGCGGACATTTTACAGTGCGAAATATACGAATAAAATTTCATTTGTGCAACGCTTTACTCCGTAAATTCTCCGCGAAGCGGGGCGCGCATCATCTCTATCGTTTCTTTTAAAGGCAAATTTTTGCCTAAAACGTACATCAGCTTAGTGACGGCGGCTTCGGTGGTCATGTCGTATCCCGACACCACGCCGAGCCGTTGCAGCCGCAACCCCGTTTCATAGAGATGCATGGCCACGGCACCGTCCTTGCACTGCGAGACGTTGACCACCACGATACCCCTCGAAATCACCTCCGAGAGCAGCTCCGTGCACCACGGAGCGGTGGGAGCATTGCCCGCACCGAATGTTTCGAGCACCACGCCCTTCACCTCGCTGCCCAATAAAATCGAGCTGAGAGTACGTCGGCTGATACCCGGAAAGAGCTTGGCCACCACCACCTCGTCGCTCATCTTTTCGGCTATGCGCAGCTCGGAACCGGCATCGGAAATTTTGCGGATCCTCGAAAAATCATAGTGGATATTGACTCCCACCTCGGCCAGCGGAGGGTAGTTGTAGGAACGAAAGGCATTCAGCTCCTCGGCACTCTGTTTGGTGGTGCGGTTGCCGCGGAACAGACGGTTCTGGAAATAGAGTGCCACCTCGGGCACGAGCGGCCGGCCTGCATCATCGTGCGCGCCGGCGATCTCGATGGCCGTTATCAGGTTCTCGCGGCCGTCGGTGCGCAGTATTCCGATCGGGATCTGGCTGCCGGTGAATATCACCGGCTTGGCGAGGTTTTCGAGCATGAAGCTCAGTGCCGAAGCCGTGTACGACATGGTGTCGGTGCCGTGCAGCACCACGAAGCCGTCGTAGCGCGGATAGTTGTCGCGTATGATGCGCGCCAGATCGATCCAGTTGTCGATCGACACGTTAGACGAATCGATCGGCGGTGTCATCGTCAGCACCTCAATGTCTACGTTGAGACGTTTCAACGAGGGAAACTCGTCGTATATGCCGCTGAAATCGAACGGCACCAAGGCTCCGGTCTCCTCGTCGGTCTTCATGCCGATCGTACCGCCGGTGTAGATTATCAGGATAGATGATTTCATATCAGTCGTCATTGCGCGACCGCGGTCGCATATCGAACAAAGATAACAAAAATTTCGTTGCCGCGCACACTTTTCGCCGATAATCTGACCGACGCGGTGTGCTGCCGTACACACAAACGTCGACCACGGAGCGACGGCTTGCGCCGTTATATAATTCTGATCCCAGAACAAACGTCGACCACAGAGCTACGGCTTACGCCGTTATATAATTCTGACCCCACCCCAAACCCCTCCCTCGGGAGGGGCTTTTGTCGCGCGATATATCGCGCTCCATGTGGGGCGTAGCAGGCTTCGTCACTCGTCCCGTGGCGGGGCGTTGACACGTGGTCTGTCACTCCGAGGAAGGGCGCATGCCCGACCGTGGGAGTCTCGCCATCGGGAGAGTGTTTGACGAGCGGGAATTTGTCGCCCTCGAAACAGAGATTCTCACGTCGCGATTTACAATCGCTCCTCAGAATGACACGGTGGAAATAGCCTCGCACAGATTCTTCGTTTCACTCAGAATGACTGCGTGATGGAAATAGCCTCCAAAGCACCACAACCGCCTTTTTCGTCAAAAGGCGTTAGTTGCAACGCAACGCAGGAACAAGGCGATGGGCTGTACTGGTGTACTGCCCATTGCCGAGTGACAAGGCGCGGAAGCAAATGACGCCTTTTCACGAAAAAGTCACGAAAAAGGTGTATATTTGTCACATGAAGATCGCGAAAAAGACATCGGTAGGAGAGAATCTGTTTTATACATTCGTATGGGCGGCGATATTTTTAGTGCCCATACTGAATGCGAAACTCATGTCGGAGCTGCATGTCAACTTCCAGAATGTGGCCATATCGTGGGGCAAGATCATGCCCTATTTCATAGTTTTCATAATCAACAACAATATATTGGTGCCGCGGCTGCTGTCGCGCAACAGATATTTATGGTACATCGCTTCGGTCGTTGCCATTTTAGTAGTCATATTCGGAGGCATTCAGGCACTCAACTTCCGCTACTGGCAGGACAGTGCGGTATTGCAGCACAAAGCATCGTTCTCGGATTTGGAGTGGTATTGGAACGTCGTTCTCGGCGTGCTGATGATAGGCACCAACACGATGGTAAAGCTCTATTACCGCGCATTGGACACCGAGCGCAAGATGGACAAGATGCAGCGTCATGCGTTGCAGGCGCAGATGGATTATCTCAAATACCAGATCAATCCCCACTTCTTCATGAACACGCTCAACAACATACACTCTCTGATCGACATCGACACGGAGATGGCCAAGCAGAGCGTGATCGAGCTTTCGAAGATGATGCGTTACGTGCTCTACGACTCGGAAGGTTTGGGCACCACACTCGAAAAGGAGGTGCAGTTCGTCGGCAACTACATGGAACTAATGCGAATACGTTATATAGACGACGTGGATATACGTTTCGACCACCCCTCGCCGGCCGTCTGCCGCCGCATAGTGGTGCCGCCGCTGCTGTTGATCGTATTCGTGGAAAACGCCTTCAAGCACGGAGTGAGCTACAACGCACGGTCGTTTATCCGCATCAGTATAGAGACCGAGGGCGACCGGCTGCACTATCGCGTGGTCAACAGCCGCCACGCCAAGACGGCCGGTCGCGGCGGTGTGGGGCTTGACAACGTGCGCAAGCGGCTGACGCTGCTATTCGGCAAGGATTTTTCGCTCGACATAGACTCGTCGAGCGAATCGACATACGAAGTGAATCTGATAATACCCGTAAAGAATCATGGTTAGATGTATCGCCGTCGACGACGAGCCGCTGGCTCTGCGTCAGATAAAGAGTTACATAGAGCGCACGCCGTCGCTTCTGTTGGCAGCGGCATGCAGCAGTGCCGCGCAGGCCAGAGAGGTGATTGCAAGCGAGGAGCAAAACGGCGGCAGGATCGATCTTCTGTTCGTCGACATCGACATGCCCGACCAGAACGGATTGGATTTCGTGCGTTCGTTGTCGGGACAGCATTTCGTCATCTTCACCACGGCATACTCCGAGTTCGCCATCGACGGCTTCAAGCTCAATGCGATAGACTATCTGCTCAAACCCTTTGCCTACGACGAGTTCGCGGCAGCCGTCGACAAGGTGCTGTCGCTGGTCGATCTGATCGAACGCGCTGCCGAGAATCCGCAGCCCAAGAGCGAGGCTGTGCCCGAGGACAGGGAGTATCTGTCGGTCAGAGCCGATTACAAGAACATGTTGGTGCGCATAAGCGACATCGTATATTTGGAGAGTGCCGGCGAGTATGTGCGGCTGCATATCGACGGCAGTCCCACCATCACCACGCTGTTCCGGCTGAAAAACATGGAGACCACGCTGCCTTCCGACAGTTTCATGCGCGTGCACCGCTCCTACATAGTCAACCTGCGCCGCATAGCCGGCTACGCCAAGGGGCGCATATTTTTCGAGAACGACGAGTATGTCCCTCTGGGTGAGAACTACAAGGAGCAGTTCCTCGCATATATCGACAAGACGTATAAATAGAAGGTGCGGCCGAGAGAGCTCCTCTTCGTTACAATCCGCGAATACGGGCGAAGGTGGTTTGCAGCATGGCTTTGCCGCGGTCGAGGCGTGCGGCATCGGTGTCCGCCTCGTCGAGCAGCGTCATGTCGGCCGTGCAGTCGTATATGGTGGCACCCAATGAGTCCACCACTCCGAATCCGTTATTGAACGTATAGTAGCCGAAGCGTGTGGTGCCTCGGCGCGCGAGGTCGCGGCTGAACTCGAACTCCTCGTGTGAGATGCCCAGCTGCCCGAGCAGCGTCGCCGCAAGATCGGTCTGCGAGGCATAATCATCGACGATGATCGGCCGTGCTACGGCTCCGCCGGTCCACAACATCGGTATATGGTGGCGGCGCGGCGTGTTGTAGCCTATCTCGGCGGGATATTGATAGCCGTGGTCGGGAATGACGATCAGCAGCAGGTTGTCCCATGCGGGTGAGGCTTTCAGTCGTCCGATCAGATCGCCTATAACTTCGTCTGTGAAGGCGAAGGCGTTGAGCATGTCGTTGTCGAGCCGCGAATATGGCACCTCGAACGGCTCGTGCGACGAGAGCGTGAGCCACACGTCGAAGTGCGGCGCATCGTCTGCGGCGGCATCGGTGATCTTCCGCACGACGTAATCCATCACCTTGTCGTCGGCATAGCCCCATTTCGACTGCTCGCCGCCGGGCATATCCTTCTCGTCGACGACCTCGTCGAATCCCGTCGAGAAGAGATAGGCGCGCGTGTTGGTGAAGTTGGCGTCGCCGCCGTAGAAGAAGCGCGAGCGGTAGCCCGCTTCGCGTGAGAGCGTCTGCGCGATACCGGGCAGTGCGGCCGCCTTGCGTACATCTTTCATTATCGATGTCTGCGGCTGCGCCGGAAAGCCGCTCAGCACGGCCACCGTACCGCGGTCGGTGCGGAACGACGAAGCGTAGAGGTTTTCGAACCAGATGCCCTCCTCTTTCAGTGTGTTGATGTTGGGTGCCACAGGCTCGCCTTTCCACTCGGCGTCGGTTATGGTGCGGCCGAATCCCTCGACTATGACGAGCAGTATATCGGGTCGGTCGGTGGTGAGCCAGCTGGCGGCATCGGTCTCATTTGCGCTCGGCAGCACTTCGCCGTCGGTTCCGTCGAAGATGGCCTTATGGAACAGCCCCTCGGCAGTCGTCTCGTCGAAGAAGCGGTAGCGGTCGTAGTCGTCGCCGCCCACCACGGTCGACAGAAACGAGAAGACGGGGTTGACGGCAGCCTGGTTCAGAAACATATCACGGCTGAAATATACCTTGCTCACATTGGCTACGGCCGGTGAGAAGCCCCCTCGGATAACGGCGAACAGCACTCCTGCCGCAAGCAGCATGATGCCCGTCGAGAGTGTGCGCCGCGGCTGCCCTATGACGAACAGACGGCGGTATGTCAGCCGGTAGAGCACGACGGCTGCGGCGGTCGAGACGGTGAAATAGAGCGCGCCGACGATGAACTGCCACGGTGTGAGGCTGGCCAACATCTCGCGCGGTGAGTAGATGAGTATCTGCGAATCGATCCTCGCCTGCCAATACTCGAACAGGCCCATGTCGACGGTGAAGATCCACGACATGACAGCCGACACCGCCACGAAATATGCGGTGGCCGCACGCCGCATGATCCTCTCGGTGCGACTGCTCCGGGGCAGCCATATCGCCGCTATCGACATCAGCAGCGGCAATGCCGCGACATAACCCGCCGTCGAGGCGTCCAAGTGCAGACCGTAGAGGAATACGCGTGCTATGTCTGCCGCGCCGAAAGCCCCGCTCTGCACGTGGTAGTAGACGAGCCACAGGGCGCGCTGCACCTCGAAGAAGAGCACGGTGGCGCAGAATATCGCCGCCACGAAGCAGATGTTATGTCGCTTGCACGGATTCACTGCGAAAAGATATATGTTTCAGACTATTGCAACGTCAGTTTTATGATGAAGCCGCCGCCGGGGGCCATCGTCACCACGGCAGGCTGCCATCGTTCGCCCTGCGTGCGGCGGTAGTCGGCACCGAAGCGGTCGGCATTCGCTCCGTCGGCAAACATTTCGTAGCGCGCACCGGCATACTCGGCCGCCAATGCCGCCAGATCGACCTCGCGCGGCGTCCAGCCGTTGAGTCCTGCGATGTAGACCTCGTTGCCGCGGCGGCGCATCATCACCGCATATTCGCCTATGCGGCCGTCGAGACACTCGGTCGAGTCCCATACGGTGGGCACGCCCGCGATGAACGAGGCGCACTCCCTCTCTTTGAGGTATGCCGTCGGCGAGTCGCACATCATGTTCAGCGGCGAGTCGAAGATGCCGTACATGGCCAGCTGGTGGCAGCGCGTGCCCTGACTCATAGGCTCTTCGTTGGAAGGAAAATATTTGCCGCGGGCGGCGTTGCGCATGGCACCCTGCGTGTAGTCCATCGGACCGGCCACGGCACGTATGAAGGGGATCGTCACGTCGTAGGTCACCTGATCCACCGACGGCTTGCTCCACTTCATCTGTTCCAGGCCGTGCACGCCCTCGTAGTTGAGTACGTTGGGATAGGTGCGCGACAGACCCGTAGGTTTGTAGGCCCCGTGGAAGTCGACCAACAGATGATGCTCGGCCGCCGTGCGTGCCACCTCGTAGTAGAAGTCGACCATCTGCTGGTCGTCGCGGTCCATGAAGTCGACCTTGAAGCCCTTGACACCCATCTGGGCGAAGTGGCGGCACAGCCCCTCGATGTCGCGGTTCAACGCCCAGTAACCGGCCCAGAGTATGATGCCCACGTTGCGCTCGCCGGCGTAGTCGACCAGCATTTGCAGATCGATCTCGTCGACCACCTGTCTTAGGTCGGCTGCACCCGTCACGCTCCAACCCTCGTCGAGGATCACATACTCCACGCCCATCTGCGAGGCGAAATCTATATAATATTTATAAGTGTCGTTGTTGATGCCCGAGCGGAAATCGACTCCGTAGAGACCCCACGCGTTCCACCAGTCCCATGCCACCTTGCCGGGGCGTATCCACGACGTGTCGCCGATGCGGCACTCCGACGCCAGACGCCATACCATGTCGCAGTCGGCCAGACGGCGGTCCTCGTCGGCTATGACCACCACGCGCCACGGAAAGGTGCGCGAGGCGCGCGCCTGGGCGATATAGGGTTTGCGGCCGATCACCTCGCCCTGCAACATGTTGTGACCGCCCTGCCGCACCTTGTCGGGCACGGGGGCGAATACGGCTTCTATTGTGCGGTCGCTATTGCCGTTCGAGAGAAACATACCCGGATAGCTCTCCAAATCGGCCTCCGTGATGCAGAGTTTCACGCCGTCTGCGCACTCCACCACAATAGGGGCGAAGATCAGACGGCCGGGGTTGATTGCCGTCAGCGTACTCTGCGAGTATGTATTCTCGAACGACGTATAGAATTGCGTGGCATAGTCGGCCGTTGAGCCTTTCTTGGCATTGACGTATGGCACGTATGCAGAATAATCCTCGTCGAAGCCGAATTCGGCCGTCTCGCCCAGCACGCGGAAATCGCTCCTGCCGCGGTCGGCGAAGCGGTAGCATACGCCGTCGTCATAGGCACGCAGCTCCACGGCATAGCCGTCGCTGCGGCCGCCGAATTCGAGCGTGAGGGCATTGTAGCGGTCGGCGACTGCTGCCTGACGGTAAACAGGAGCCGCTATGGTACGGTCTTCCGAGCTGCGGCGCACGGCTCTCAGCCGCGGCTTGATGCCCCACTCGCCCTTGTCGGTCGAGAGAGCTATGCGCGAGGGTGCCAGCAGCAGGCGCGAGTCGCGCTCGACGCTCCAACGCAGATCGTCGCCGCACGATACGGTGACTACGGTTCGCCCGTCGGGCGACGAGAGGATATGTCTTGCAGGCTCGGCCGCTACGGCCGACGAGACGATTGCGGCGGCTGCCACTAAGAGGATCGTTGCTTTCATTATGGTATGGGTTTATTCTGTTTTATCTACCTGTTCGCCGCGCTGCATCTCGGCTGTCGAGAGCAGGCCGCAGGCCGCCTGTATGTCCTCGCCGCGCGAACGGCGTATGGTGGTCTGTATGCCTCGCGAGGTGAGTGCGTCGCGGAAGCGGCACATGCGCTCCTCCGAGGGGGAGAAGTAGGGCGAGTCGGGTATGCGGTGGAAGCGTATGAGGTTGATGCGGCACTTCAAGCCGTTCAAAAGGCGGCACAGTTCGCGCACATGCCGCGGCGAGTCGTTCATGCCCTCCATGACGATGTATTCGAACGAGACGCGACGCTGGCGCGTAAAGTCGTAGCGACGCAGGATATCTATCACATCGCGTATGGGAAAGGCCTTCTCGACGGGCATTATCTGCGCGCGCTCTTCCGAAAAGGGGTTGTGCAGCGATACGGCCACATGCACCGACGAAGAGTCGAGCAGTCGCGGCAGCGTCGGACAGAGTCCGCACGTGGAGACGGTGATGCGCGTGGGCGACCAGCCCATGCCCCAATCCGAGGTGAGCACGTCTATGGCGCGCAGCACCTCGTCGATGTTGTCCAACGGCTCACCCATGCCCATGAATACGAGATTGGTGAGACGGTCGCGCTCGGGCAGCGATATGATCTGGTTGAGTATGTCGGCCGCCGTGAGCGAGTGTATCAGCCCCTGCCGTCCCGTGGCGCAGAAGCGGCAGCCCATGCGGCAGCCAGCTTGCGACGACACGCACAGTGTGGCGCGGTCGCCGTCGGGGATATATGCCGACTCGATGAAGGCTCCGCGCAGGGTGCGGTAGAGATACTTCTTCGTGCCGTCCGAGGAGACGCTCACCGACTGCGGTGCCGACAGTCCCGACTCGAACCGCTCGGCCAATGCCGTCCTCGCCTTGGCCGGCAGATCGGTCATGGCCTGCACCTCGCCCGTGAAGCGGCGATAGAGCCAGCGCGCCATCTGTGCTGCGGCGAAACGGGGCAGACCCGCCTCGGTGCAAATCGCCCGCAGCTGCTCGGGATTAAGACCGTATAGAGACTCCTTGACCACTTTCCGAACTGTCATATAATTTTATCGACCTACAAAATTAATGTAAAATTAAAGATTTTTCATGCACACCTGTCTTTTTTTGAAATTTTATATCTATATTTGCATAGTGTAGCGCGCGTATGCACATACACCCTGTTTCGGTTGAGTAACTAAAACTAAAAATTTATTCATAAATGGAGATCAAAAAGTCACCCAAAGCGGACTTGCAGAATAAGAAGTCGCTGTTCATGGAGATCGGTCTGGTGATCGCTCTGGCCGTGATGGCACTCGCATTCTGGTATCATAAGTCCGATAACAAGATCAAGACCACGCAGGTGGTACAGGAAGTGTTGGAGGTCGAGGAGATCGACGTTACGCGTCAGGACGACACCCCGCCGCCCCCACCGCAGCAGGCTCAGATTCAGGTCATCACCAACGTGCTGAAAATCGTCTCTAACGACCAGAAGATCGATAACACCATCTCTTTCATCGACGAAGGCGATGCGTTTGACGAATTGGAGATCGTCTACCAGGAGAAAGAGGAGGAGATCGAGGAGGAGGAGATCTTCGTCAATGCCGAGGTCATGCCCAAGTTCCAGGGCGGCGGCTTGGAGAAGTTCCGCGCATGGGTGCAGAACAACGTGCGCTATCCGCAGATCGCACAGGAGAACGGCATTCAGGGCAACGTCATCATCAAGTTCGTGGTTGAGCCCGACGGCAAGCTGTCGCGCTTCGAGGTGTTGCAGACCCCCGACAAGAGCCTTTCCGACGCAGCCATCGCCGTGTTGCAGAAGTCGCCCAAATGGGAACCGGGACGTCAGCGTAACAAACCTGTGCGCTGTACCTACACATTGCCCGTTATATTCCGTATTCAGAATTGATCGTAAGGCAATATAAAAACAAGGGTATCCCGTTGGCGGATACCCTTTTTTATAGGGTCTTGCCCGCTCGATGCCCTGCTCCGCGCAGCCGGAGGGCCGGCGGGTGTCCGGCCAGATTGCAACGATGCGGAGAGAGATTTGCATAAACAGCCTTTGTAACCCTTCACCATCGAATGACAGATGACAGAAAAAGAGAGACGAAATAACAATCCTTCGGAGGGCGGCGCAGCGGAACCCGAGCGTCGCGAACGCGCCGTACTCGTTGCCGTCATACGCGACGGCGAGGCGGCCGAACGCACCGACGAGTTTCTCGACGAATTGGAGTTTCTGGCCGAGACGGCCGATATCGACACCGTAAGGCGTTTCACGCAGCGGCTGCCGCAGCCCTCGTCGAAGATCTATGTGGGTCCGGGCAAGTTGGAGGAGATAGCCGCCTACTGCGAGGATAATGAAATCGACGTTGCCGTGTTCGACGACGAGCTGTCGCCGGCACAGACACGCAATATCGAAAAGGCCATGCCGTGCCGTGTACTCGACCGCACGCGGCTCATACTCGACATATTCCGTTCGCGGGCGCGCACGGCCTATGCCAAGACACAGGTCGAGCTGGCGCAGTACGAATACCTGCTGCCGCGCCTGGCAGGTCTGTGGACCCACCTCGAACGACAGCGCGGTGCCACGGGCACGCGCGGCGGTGCGGGCGAGCGCGAGATCGAGACCGACCGCCGTATAGTGCGCAACCGCATATCCAAGCTCAAAGAGGATCTTAAAAAGATCGACCGCCAGATGTCGGTGCAACGCTCCAATCGCGGACAGATGGTGCGCGTGGCATTGGTCGGCTATACCAATGTGGGCAAGTCGACGCTGATGAACCTGCTCTCGAAGAGCGACGTCTTTGCCGAGAACAAGCTCTTCGCCACGCTCGACACGACGGTGCGCAAGGTGGTCTTCGACAATTTGCCATTCCTGATGTCCGACACGGTGGGTTTTATCCGCAAGCTGCCCACCGAGTTGATCGAGTCGTTCAAGTCGACGCTCGACGAGGTGCGCGAGGCCGACCTGCTGCTGCACGTGGTCGACATATCGCACCCGGGCTTCGAGGAGCAGATCAACGTCGTCAAGCAGACGCTGCGCGACATAGGTGCCGGCGACAAACCCGTATTTCTGGTATTCAACAAGATAGATGCCTATCGCTATACGCCCAAGGAGGAGGACGACCTGACGCCGCCCACGCGCGAGAACATTTCGCTCGACGAGCTGCGCCGCAGCTGGATAGCACGCGCCAACACCCCGTGCATCTTCATCTCGGCACGCGAGAAGAGCGGCATCGACAAGCTGCGCTCCGACCTCTACGGCATGGTGCGCGAGATACATGCCGGCCGCTATCCGTTCAACAACTTCCTCTATTGACTCTATACCCCGACACTAAACTAAACCGATAGATCATGTTGCACATTCTCAACAAGCAGAACACGATTCTCAACAAATTCATCGCCGAGCTGCGCGACAAACACGTGCAGGGCGATTCGATGCGCTTCCGCCGCAACCTCGAACGCATAGCCGAGATCTCGGCCTATGAGATATCGAAGCAGCTGAACTACGCCACGCGCGTGGTGGAGACCCCGCTGGGCGAGGCGGCCGTGGAGTCGATCTCCGACACGGTCGTCATAGCCACAATCCTGCGTGCCGGCCTGCCGTTCCATCAGGGTTTCCTCAACTACTTCGACGATGCGCAGAACGCCTTTGTCTCGGCCTACCGCAAGAGCAAGGCCGACGGATCGTTTACCGTCAAGGTGGAGTATATCTCGTGCGGATCGTTGGAGGGTAAGACGCTGCTGTTGGTCGATCCCATGTTGGCTACGGGCAGCTCGCTCATTCTGGCATACGAGGCCTTGAAGGAGCGCGGCGGCGAGCCTGCCCACACTCATTTCGCCTCTGTCATAGCCAGCGAGCAGGGTGTGGATTATGTCCTGCGCCACACCTCAGAGCAGAAGTGCACCTTATGGTGTGCCGCCGTCGACGAGGAGCTTACCTCGCGCTCCTACATCGTCCCGGGGTTGGGCGATGCCGGAGATCTGGCTTACGGCGAAAAATTATAATTTTCCGTGACTTTTTTCGTGAAAAGCGGTCATTTGCTTCCGCGCCTTGTCGCTCAGCAATGGAAAATACGTTAGTATGTTCCATCGCTTCGCTCCGATGTTGCGTTGCAACTAACCACTTTTGACGAAAAATGCAGTCGTGGAACTTGGGTTGTTTTCCGTGAAAAGCGGCATTCTACTGCCGCGCACTTGCTCCGCCGAATAGGAAATACATCAGTATGTCCTATCCGGCGGATCTTCGTTTGCGTTGTATAATACCGCTTTTGACGAAAAAGGGGTAGTGGTGCTTTGAAAACTATTTTTCCCGGCCATGTCATTCTGAACGCAGTGAAGAATCTGGTTGGGGAAGACAAAACACACCGTGTCATGTCGAGCGAATGCGAGACATCTGGGGACGACATGACCACTCTGTCACTCCGAGGGAGGGCGCATGCCCGACCGTGGGAGTCTCACCGGCAGGAGTGCGGTTCTGCATACGGGAGCTTGACGACCAAAACAGAGATTCTCACGTCGCGGCCATTGGCCGCTCCTCAGAATGACAGAACGAGGAAAATCTCTCCAAAGCCCCACTACCCACTTTTTTGTCAAAAATGCTATTATACAACGCAACGACAGAGTGAGGCGATGGGCTGTACTAAGTGTACTGCCCATTGTCGAACGACAAGGAGCGGAAGCAGAATGCCGTTTTTCACGGAAAAAATCACGGAAAACCTCCAAAGAACCACTACCTACTTTTTCGTCAAAAGGCATTAGTTACAACGCGCAACGAACATTGGACGGACGGGCTGTACTAACCGTACTGCCCGTTCGGGCAATGGAGCGAGCGGAAGTAAATGATGCCTTTTCACGAAAAAGTATCGAGGCAGGAGAGGATTATACCGCAACACTCTTCGATCTCTACGTCGGAGATGGTCAGAGGGGGAGAGATGCGGAAAGCGGTGTCGCAATAGAGAAACCAGTCGCTCATGATGCCGCGCTCGGCAAAGAGAGACATAATGGTATAGAGACGCTCGGAAGAGCCGAGCTCGACGGCCAAAAGAAGCCCGGAGCGGCGTATCTCGCGGACGGCGGGGTGCGAGCGCAGACGATCCTCGAACAACGCGCCCTTATGCTCCACAGAGCTAAGTATGTCGTTGTCGACGAGATAGTCGAGTGCGGCAAGACCGGCCGCACAGCATACGGGGTGACCGCCGAATGTGGTGATATGTCCCAGCGTCGGCGACGATTGCAGGGTCGACATCACCTCGCCGCTGGCCACGAAGCCGCCTAACGGCATGCCGCCGCCGAAGGCTTTGGCAAGGCACACGATGTCGGGCGTGACACCGTATTTCAGGCAGGCGAACATCTCGCCCGTGCGCCCCATGCCGGTCTGTATCTCGTCGAAGATGAGCAGTGCACCCACCTCGGTGCAACGCTCGCGCAAAGCCTGCAAATAGCCGTCGACGGGCGGACGCACACCGGCCTCGCCCTGCACAGGCTCGCACAGCACACACGCCGTGCGCGAGGTGATGCGCGAAAGCTCCTCGAACGAGTTGAACTCTATGGCCTGCGTGTCGGGCAGCAGCGGACGGAAGGCACCCTTCCACTCCTCGCCCTCGGGAGCACCCATCATGCTCATGGCACCGTGCGTCGAACCGTGATAGGCGCGGCGCATGGAGATCATCTCGGTGCGGTGGGTGTAGCGTTTGGCCAGCTTCAATGCACCCTCGACGGCCTCGGCACCCGAGTTGACGAAGTAGACGCTGTCGAGCGGCGCGGGCAGCAGCGCGGCTATGCGGCGCGCATACTCCACCTGCGGACGCTCCACCATCTCGCCGTAGACCATAATGTGCATGTAGTCGGCCGCCTGCCGCTGCACGGCCTCGATGACCGACTTGTTGCCGTGACCGACGTTGTTGACCGAGACTCCGGCCACAAGGTCGAAATAGCGTTTGCCCTCGGGCGTATAGAAAAACGAACCCTCGGCACGCGCCACCTCGATCATCATGGGCGAAGGCGAGGTCTGCGCAACGTGCGTAAGAAACTGTCTGCGAAGTATATCATTCATCTCTGCAAAGTTTAGTCTACTGCATCTCGAAGCCGCTGCGGGCGAGTATGCCCTCGGCATCGCGCACGCTCTCCAACGTCCAGCGCAGCAGCAGTTTCGTCTGTTCGTCGTCGGAGAGCTGCCAGCCGTCGACCGTCAGGCGCACGCGCTCGGAGAGCATGTATATCAATATGGCGGCCGATGCCGAGACGTTGAGACTCTCGACCATGCCGCACATGGGTATCGACAGGAACTCGTCGGCCGCGGCGAACACCTCCTCGCTGATGCCGGCATGTTCGGTGCCGAATATCAGGGCGAAGGGACCGGCCCCCACGTCGAACGTCTCGGGCGTGGAGCTGCGGCGGTGGGGCGTGGTGGCCACGATGCGATAACCCGCCCCGCGCAGCGAGCCGAGGGCCTCGGCCGTGGATTCGTGGCGGTAGATGTCGACCCACTTGTCGGTGCCGCGCACGATGTTGACACTGGGGTCGAAGCGGCACAGCGTCTCCACCGTGTGCATGTCCTGTATGCCGAAGGCCTCGGCATGACGCACCATCGCGCTGGCGTTCTGCGGGTGGAACATGTTTTCGGTCATGACGGTCATATAACGCGTGCGTCGAGAGGCCGTGCGGCGCAACACCTCGCGGCGGGATTCGGTCAGAAACTGCGACATGTAGTCGAGCCGCTCGGCATACCACTCGCGCGGGTGCACGGCGTCGCGCAGATCACTTGCGATACTTTTCATCTTCGTCGAGAATTTTCAGATAACTTTCATAACGCGACCACGCCACTTCGCCATGCTCCACCGCCTCGCGCACGGCACAACCCGGCTCGTGCGTGTGGGTGCAGTTGTAGAAGCGGCACTGGGGCGCAAGCCGCATCATCTCCGGAAAATAGCGGCACAGCTCGGCATCGTCGATATCGATCAGGCCGAAGCCCTTGATGCCGGGGGTGTCGATCACGTAGCCTCCGTCGACGGGATACATCGTCGAGAATGTGGTGGTGTGGCGACCCTTCCGGTGGCTGTCGGAGATCTCGCCCGTGCGCACCTCCACTCCGGGCAGCAGCGAGCCTATGAGCGTGGATTTGCCCACGCCCGAGTTGCCCGACAGCAGCGTCGTGCAGCCACGCAGCAGCTCGCGCACCTCGTCGACACCCTCGCCCGTCAGGCTCGACAGTCTAATGATGTCGTAGCCGGCGCGGCCGTAGGTCTGCTCGAAGTCGGCCGCCTCTTCGGCCGCCTCACCGAGCGTATCGGCCTTGGCCAGTATGATCGTCACGGGCACCTTGTAGGCCTCGCACGTGACTAAGAAACGGTCGACGAACTCACGCGCCGTGACCGGCGAGAAGAGCGTGACCATCAGCAGCGCACGGTCGATGTTAGCGGCTATGATATGCGACTCCTTCGAGAGGTTGGAGGCGCGGCGTATGACGTAGTTGCGGCGCGGCGAGATGTCGACGATGGTCCAGTCGCCCTGCTCGTCGGCACGGCACTCGACCTCATCGCCAACCACCACGGGGTTGGTCGAGCGCACGCCTTTCAGACGCAGCCGTCCGCGTATGCGGCAGCGTATGCGGCCTTCATCGGTCTCCACCTCGTACCAGCTGCCCGTCGAGCTGATGACTACACCGCGGCAAACACTACTCTGCATCATCGGAAAGGATTTGCGACGGCACGCGGCCGTCGATTAAACGCTGCATATAATCGTCGGCGGCACTGCGCACCGCACTGTCTATCTCGGAGAGCTGCGGCCACAGGGCATCGCCCAGATCGACGAGCGGCCGGAACGTAAGCGAGCCGTCGAGCGTGGCGAAGTCGACATACTTGTGGCGGAACAGGCAGCGCGCCTCTTCGCCCGTCTCGATATAGCGGCGCACGGCATCGGGATTGTCGCGCAGCGTCTCGACCGAAATGCTCTCGGTGTCGATGTTGGCCTTGTCGAAGACAGAGAAGAGTGCACCCAGAGCCATCAGCACCGCGGCCACGCTCACCGCCGCACCCGTAAGTGCGTCGATCTGCCGCACCGGCCGCCACACCACCACCGAGCGTATCATCGGAGCCACGATCCACACGGCGAGCATCACCACCACCACGATAAGGCAGAAGCCCACCGTGGCCGCCGAGCCTTCGTCTTCGAGAAAGATGCCGCCGACGGCCGAGGCGTAGCGCGAAGCCACGATTATGGAGAGGTAGAGGCCGACCATGTGGCACAGCTGCACCACCAGTCCGCGGCGCATGCCGATGACCACGGCCCATATCACGATCAAAACAACAATCAGGTCTATCATACGTTATTATATATACGGCAGCAAACACGCCCCGGCAGCGGATCGTCCGCAGCGAAACGAGCACATAGTCCGCACGAAGTTACGATTTTTTTCGGTTATAGCCAATTCGGCGCAAAGAAACGGAGCATGCCGCAGCAGGGCAAGGCACGGATTGTGCGACACGGCACATGCGAATCGACCTGCGGCCAATGCCGTCAAAAACAATGTATATGATGCGCACAGCGACGTTTTAGGGCATAATTAGAGGCATGAAAACCGAGCGCATATCATTTTTATTCCTATATTTGGCTACGCCGAAGATACTCCGCCTCGGAAAAAATGCAAGCGAGCTTGCTTTTTTCTCTCGGCTTATTCGTACTTTGGCTGCGCCGAAGATACTGCCGCTCGGCAATGCTCAAATAAATTTGGCATTGCCCTCGCTTATTCGTATCTTTGCATCAACAAAAGGTTAGGTATGAAACGATATATAACAACTATTCTCATGTTGATGATCCTCTCGACGGGCAATCTTGCCGCCTCGTCGCGGGAGGTCTATTCGCTCAACGACGGCTGGCTCTTCTTCTTCAAGCAGGAGGCCGACAGCGACGGCGCACGTCACATCACGCTGCCGCACACATGGAATCTCGATGCAACGGCCTCGGACGGAGTATATCTGCAAACCACGGCCAACTACACCCGCGAGCTATACATTCCCGAGGAGTGGCGCGGCAGACGTCTGTTCGTGCGCTTCGACGGCGTGCAGAGCGTGGCCGACATATTCCTCAACGGCCGCCATGTGGGCGAGCACCGCGGCGGCTGGACGGCCTTTACGTTCGAAATAACCGACAAGGTGACGTTCGGAGCCAACAACACGCTGCTGGCCGTGGTCAGCAACGCCTATCGCAACGACGTGCTGCCCACCTCGTCGGATATGAACCTCTACGGCGGCATATACCGCGGCGTGGAGCTGATAGCCACCTCGCAGAACATCATATCGCCGCTCCACTTCTCGTCGGACGGCGTGATGGTCACCACCTCGCGGCTTACGGCCGAGCGCGCCGAGGGCAACATCGACGTCTATCTGTCGACACCGAAAGAGGCCTCTATGAATGTCAACGTGCGCATCTTCTCGCCCTCGGGCAAGAGCGTATTCGCCAAGAGCGTGCGCGCCGCCAAGGTCGACCCTGCACGTCCGCTCACGATACCCTTCGCCATAGACGATCCCTCGCCGTGGAGCTGCGACGATCCCCAGCTCTACCGCGTGTGCGTCACCGTCGGCGACGAGCAGTCGCCCACGGACGAGGTGAGTGTGCGCACGGGTCTGCGCCGCATATCGATAGGCGACGACAACCGACTGAGAATCAACGACAGCATAGTCGACGTGCACGGAGTCAACATGGCGCACGACCGCGCCGGTGTGGGCAGTGCCATGCGCACGCGCCACTACGACGAGGATCTCTCGCTGGTGGCGGATCTGGGAGCCAACGCCCTGCGCTCGCTCACGGCTCCGCACGACAGCTACCTCTACGACCGCTGCGACGAGCTGGGTCTGATGGTATGGATCGACATGCCGCTGACGCGCGCGCAAATATTGAGCGACATAAGCTATTTCGCCACCGACATGTTCCGCGCCAACGGCCGCGAGCAGTTGCAGGAGATCATCTACCAGAACTACAACCACCCGTCGGTGGTGATGTGGGGCATATTCTCGCAGCTGTGGCAGAAGGGCGACGACCCACTGCCCTACGTGCGCGAGCTGAACGCGCTGGCCAAGCGCATCGACCCCACGCGCCCCACGGTGGCGTGCAGCGATGCCGACGGCGACCTGAACTTCGTCACCGATCTGGTAGTGCTGCGCCAGAACATAGGCTGGTACAGAGGCACGCCCGACGACGTGGCCGTGTGGTGCACGCAGCTGGCGGGCAATCCGGCATGGAGCAAGCTGCACTACGGCGTATGTTACGGCGAGGGCGGCTCGATCGACCAGCAGACCGACGAATATACGCGCGCCGAGCCGCGTCCCAACACGCGCTGGCTGCCCGAACGCCGGCAGACGGCATTTCACGAACGCTATGCGGCCAACATCGAGCAAAGCGGCATATTCTGGGGTGTGTGGATCGACAACATGTTCGACTACGGATCGTCGCGCCGCGCCTACGGGCAGAACCAGGCCGGTCTGATGACATTCGACCACAAGGACAAGAAAGATGCCTACTACCTCTATCGCGCGCTGTGGAACCGTCGGCAGCCAACGCTCTACATATCGGAGCGGCGATGGAACATGCGTCAGGACAGCATTCAGCAGTTCAAGATATATTCGTCGGAGCAGATGCCGCTGCTGCTTGTCGGCGGCGATACGGTCACCGTGCGCGAGATCTCGCCCTGCCAGTATCTGTCGGACTCGGTGGTCATGCACGGCTACAACCGTGTGGAGTCGCGCACCGAAAAGCAGGCCGACAGCATAGGCGTTACAATCGACAACGCCTTAAAATCGCGGCGGCAGCAGGCCCTTCGCACATCAGTAAGTCGAAAATAGAGAGATTGGGCGCGAACGGCACTCGGTCTGCAAATACCTGAACGTAAGGCTCGATCGCAAAGGTCGAGCCTCTTCGTTTGTCGCGCAGGTCCGCATCGCCCTCCGTAGCCTCCACATAACTCTCGCTCACGGCAGGCATGCGCTCAGCGCAGTGCAGCGAGGCGAGCGTGCGGGCGAGTATCTCCATGTTGTAATCGACAAGAAATTCCCAACGGCGGCTGTAAAGATCGGCGAAGCGGTCGGCATAGTGGTCGAAGTAGGGCGACGAGCGATAGGCCGAGACCATGGCCGTCCAGTGCTGGTGCTGCCAGCGTTTGGAGTAGTCGAGCCGCATATCGCGCATCGGCTGCCGCGGACGGTCGGCATGGCACAGCTGCGCGCTGAGCAGCATCTCGCCGTCGGCGGTCATTATGCGCATACGGTTGCGCTCCGAACGCTTCACATAGTTCTCGCCGATGTCTATCACGCAGTCGTCGCACTGCACGATACGCGCATACCACTCCGCAGAGCCCCAATATGCCGAAGGAAGAATCGTCATGACCTCTCTTTTTTGAAATGCAACATGCGCCACTCGCCGTCGGCTGCGGCATCGGCCAAGCGCAGCGAGAAGCCGCGGCAGCACTCCTCGACGGCCGCCGCGTCGCCCGCAAGAAATCCGCTCAGCAGCAGATCGCCGCCCTCGGCGAGCATGGCCGCATAGTGCGGCATGTCCGCAAGGATTATGTTGCGGTTGATATTGGCCAGTATTGCATCGTAGCACTTGCCGGCCACCTCGGTCACAGTGCCCTCTATGGGCGTTACACTCTGCTCCACGCCGCTCAGCGCAATGCTGCGGCGACAGCTCTCGACCGACCACGGATCGATGTCGACGGCATCGACATGCCGCGCACCGCACTTGGCCGCAACGATCGCGAGTATGCCCGTGCCGCAGCCCATGTCGAGCACCCTGAGGCCGGCAATATCGATGCGGCGCACGGCAAGGCACATCATGCGCGTTGTGGCGTGGTGTCCCGAACCGAACGACATGGAGGGCGAAACGACTATGTCGAACAGCCCCATCTCGGGGCGGGGCGAGTGCCACTGCGCGCGAATGACCATATCGCCGCCGATCTCAATGGGCGAGAAGCTCTCGCGCTCCCAGCCGGCATTCCAGTTCTGCGACTCGATAAGGCGGCACGCGGCCTGCGCGCCATAGTGCGACAACAGCTGCAAGACCTGCCCGCGGCAGGCCGTCCACTCCTGCTCGGGTATATATGCGCACAGCACAACGCCCTTGCCGTCAGCGGCTTGCTCCTGTGTAAAGCTCTCGAACGGGTAGTCGGAGAGATAGGCCTCGACGATCTCCGCGGTCTCGTCATCGGGCAGTGTCATGCAAAGCTCGGCATATCGTTTCATTATGTAAAATAATTTTCGTATATTCGCTGCAAAAGTAACGATATTATGGCAGAGTACACAAAAAAATGGCAGGAAATCGCCCGTGAATATCGCCGCTACATACGACTCGAAAAACACCTCTCGGAAAATACCGTCGACAGCTACATGCGCGATTTGCAGGAGTTCGCCCACTTCATACTGCGCATGTACGACGTACCGCCGCAAAAGGTCTCGCAGCAGATGATCCAGCGTTACATGTCGTGGCTCTACGATGCCGGACGGCAGCGTTCGTCGCAGGCGCGGCGGCTGAGCGGCATAAAGAGCTTCTACAACTTCCTGCTGTTGGGCGACCGCATCGAGGCCCTGCCCACCGAGTATATCGAATCGCCCAAAATAGGCCGCACGCTGCCCGACGTGCTGTCGACTGACGAGATCGACCGCATAATAGAGGCTGTCGACACCGACACCGACAAGGGCCGGCGCGACAGTGCCATGCTCGAAGTGCTCTACTCGTGCGGACTGCGCGTCTCGGAGCTTACGTCGCTGCGCATAGGCGACCTCTTCTTCGGCGAGGGGTGCATACGCATCACGGGCAAGGGCGACAAGCAGCGTTACGTGCCCATAAGCCCCACGGCACGCGACAGGATACGACGCTACATGGAGTGCCGCACGCCGCGGCGCAGGGGCGAGGAGACGCTGTTTCTGAACAACCGCGGGCAGGCACTCACCCGCGTGATGGTCTTCACGATAATAAAAAAGGCGGCCGCCGAGGCCGGCATCGAGAAGCACATCAGCCCCCACACCTTCCGCCACTCGTTCGCCACCCATCTGTTGGAGGGCGGTGCCGACATACGACAGGTACAGGAGTTGCTGGGTCACGAGAGTATTCTCACCACCGAAATCTACACGCACCTCGACAGCCGTCACCTGCAACGCACCATCGAGGACAAATTCGACAACATAGGCGATCTGGTCATAGAGTGACCGACGATAGCACCGATTCAAAAGGTTTGAAAAAATTTGAAAAAGTTTGAAAATTATGAAAAACCCTCTTCTCAATATCGCATTGTGCGCCATGCTCGCAATCTCGGCCGCGCACCTTTCGGCCGCCGAGCGCGAAGTGACGATCGACTGCCCGTGGGGCACGCTCTACGGTACATTGGCCACGCCCGACGGCGATACGGCGGCACGCACGGCCGTGGTGATAATCGCAGGCTCGGGACCCACCGACCGCAACGGCAACTCGACCGTGGGACTGCGGCCGGCCAGCTACAAGATGCTCTCCGACGAGTTGTCGAAGGCGGGCTTCGCGGTGCTGCGCTACGACAAGCGCGCCATAGGCCGCAGCGAGTATCCCGCCGAGAGGCTCGATGAGCTTACCTTCGACGACTATGTCGACGATGCCGTGCTGTGCATCGACTTCCTGCGTGCGGAGGGTTTCGATGCGGTGGTGCCCATAGGTCACAGCGAGGGTTCGCTCATAGCCCTCTGCGCGGCACAGAGGGTAGCAGTCGACGGCATAGTGTCGCTCTCGGGCGCGGGTTACAGGTTAGACGTGATCCTCAACCGGCAGCTCTCGGCGCAGCTCCTTGCAACCGACATAGGATTATTGATGCAGGCCACGGCCATCATCAACTCGCTGGCCGCAGGCAGGCGCGTCGACGAGATACCGCAGGCGTTGCAACCGCTGTTGGGCAGTCATGTACAGCCGTTCATCATATCGCAGCTGCGCTACGACCCATACGATCTGGCACGCCGCACCCGACAGCCGCTGCTGATCGTCGCAGGCGGCAACGACGTGCAGATCACACCCGACAATGCCGAACGGCTGCACGCCGCGGCACCCGACTCGCAGCTCGCGATATTGCCGCCGATGACCCACGTACTGAAAGATTGCGACTCGACCGATATGATGACTCAGCTGTCGAGCGTCTATTCCGACTCGACGCTGCCCCTGGCCGAGGGGCTGGGCAGCACTATAATCTCATTCTTGAAAACCATTTAAACCTCACTGCATTATGCCACTTCTCTCACGCCTGTTCGCCTCTTCGGGCGACAAAAAAAGCTATCCTTGCGACTATATCGCGCTGCCCGACGGCAGCTCGCTGCGACTCACGTTCTTCGCCCACGCCTCGATCGCCATCGAGTACCGCGGGCTGCATATCTACGTCGATCCCGTCGCGCAGAACGCCGATTACGAGGCTCTGCCCAAGGCCGACATAATACTGGTGACCCACTCTCACTACGACCACTTCGACATGGCCGCCATCGATCTGCTCAGAAAGGAGTCCACGGCCATACTCTGCGACAAGACCTCGGCCGAGGCCTTTGCCGGCGACTGCTTCACCATGCTGCCCGGAGCCACGGCACGCCCTGCCGACGGCATCACGGTCGATGCCGTGGCGGCATACAACACCTCGCCCGCGCAGTTGCAGTTCCACCCGCGAGAGAGGGAGGATTGCGGCTACGTAGTCAGCTTCGACGCCGGAGTGCGCATCTACATCTCGGGCGATACAGAGCCTATCGAGGAGATGCGCGCACTGCACGACATCGACATAGCCTTCATCTGCGCCAACCAGCCCTACACCATGAAGCCCGAGCAGGTCGTGGAGGCAGTAGGAATGATCCGGCCGAAAATCCTCTATCCTTATCACTTCGGGCAGGTCGATGATCCCACCGATGTCGAGGCTCTGCGTGAGCTTGTCGGACCCCTCGCGGAGGTGCGCCTGCGGCCGCTGGCATAATCTGTACGAATACGCATAAAAACCCGACTTCCACATGAAACGCCTTATATCCGTCATAACCGCAATGCTTGCGCTGAGCCTCCCGACTCACGCGCAACGCTCCTTAGTCGACTCGCCGCAGCAATCGCGCAGCGTGGCAGTCTATCGGCTCTCGGCCGACGACGTGCGCAGGATCCAGCTCAAAGATCAGAATATCTCCGAGCAGATGCTGCACGACTGCGTGGGCATATACGCCTACAACGACATTCCCGATCTCGACAGAGGCAATTATCTGTTCGTCCGCAGTGCAGGAGGCGAATTGAGTTACACTCTATACACGTCGGACAACTTCCACGCCCGATTGGTGCGCGACGGCCGCGTGCAGCTGCTTCTGACCGACACCATAGGCCGCATCATCACCGATGCACGCGTCAGATCGGGCAGCCGCACGCTGCGCTACGACACCTCCACACGCACCTACAACACCTCCTCGCTCAAAGACGGGAGCATCATCGAGATCGATAACGGCGGCGTGCTGCACTATGTGGAGACCAGCCGCGAAAAGCCCTATCGCTACCGCAACCGTTCGCGCGCAGGCCGCAACGACAACGATCGCAGCTTCATCGTGCTCAGCAAGCCGCGCTACAAGCCGGGCGAGACGGTGCGATTCAAGGCCTACATAGCCCCCAAATCGCGGCCGTCGAAGTCGGAGGCCGAGGTGCATCTGACCACCTCCTATGGCAACAAGGACACGCTGCTGATGCGTCTTTCGCCCTATCGCGACGGGTTTTACGAGGGCGAGTTCCAGCTCGGCGAGGGGCTGGATCTGAGACTCGACAGACGTTATCCCATATCGCTGCGCGACAGCCGCGGCCGCTGGTCGCAGACGGCATGGTTCCGCTACGAGGATTACCTGCTCGATGCCGTCGAGTTCGATGCCAAGCCCGACCGCGAGCGATATGTCAAAGGCGAGAAGGTGGAGATCCTCCTCACGGCGCACGACGACAACAACTTACCCGTCTACGATGCCGAGGTGGAGATTACCCTGCGCAAGGGCTACGGCGACTTAACCCGATACGACCGGTATGTCTTCGTTCCCGATACCATCTGGCACTGGCGGCAGCCCATGACCGGACGGCGCACGCAGCGCATCGAGATCCCCGACTCGGTCTTCGTCGAGGGAGCGGCGATGAAGTACCGCGTGGAGTGCGTGCTCACCGATGCCACGGGCGAGCAGCACCGTGCCACGAGCTTTTTCAAGATGGATCGCAGGCGGGCGGTGATCGACGCAAGCGTCCGCCGCGGCATCATCACAATCCGCGAGCTGCACGACGGCGTAAGCGTCAACACGCGCGCACTGCTTACGGTCGATACCGGGGAGGGCGATCTGATCTTCTGCGACTCGGTGACACTGCCCTACACCGCCCCCGTCGACTACATGGCCTCGTCATACTGCATAGAGACCGGGACGGCCAAAGAGGAGGTGCTTGACGAGGATTACGCACGCGACATACTCGACTGCCAGATCGTGCGCGACACGGCCGGCAACGGTGCCCGCGTCCGCGTCGACAACCCCTCGGGCATACCCTTCTGGTACACCGTGCAGCGCGAGCGCAACATCATCGACCGCGGCTGCGCCACACGGCTCGACACCCTCTATGCCGACCGCCGGCAGCACACCTACGCCCTGCGCGTGGTCTACCTCGTGGCAGACGAAGCCTACACCCTGCAAAGAAGTCTGAGTGTGACGCAGACCCCGCTGTCGCTCACCGTCACCGCCCCCGACAAGGTCTACCCCGGGCAGAGCACCGAGGTGGAGGTGGCACTGACCGACCGCCGCGGCCGCCCCGTGGAGGGTGCCGACATCACGGCTTACGCCTACACCTCCCGATTCGACCGTTCACCGTCGGCCGTGCCCGTCAGCCTAAAAATGCGGCATGCACGCCCCATAACCGAACGCGCAGACTACGATATCAACGACAACGACTTTTACTTAGGGCGCATACCGCTCGACTACGAATTGTGGCGCGACCGTCTCGGGCTGGATACCATCGAGTTCTACCGCTTCCTCTATCCCGACCCGCTGTACGTCCACACCGCCCCCGCACGCGACAGCCTCACCACGCTCATGCCCTACGCCGTCATCGACGGCCGGTTGCAGGGCATACACCTGCTGTGGTTCGACGGCCGTCTGTGCTACTGGCACCAGCCGGGCAGCGGCAGCCACATCGTGCTGCCCGTTCGCTCGGGACTGCACCGCCTGCGCATGCTCACCGCCGACCGACTCGTCGAGATCGACTCGATCGACATTGCCCGAGGCATGAAGAACATCGTCTCGGCAGAGGTGGGGCAGAGCAGCCGCAGGGTGAAGGTCGCCGTGCGCGATGCCGACGCAGCCGGCACACTCTCCGAGACCGAATATCAGGAGCTGCAACGGCATGTCATAACCGTCGAACCGCGATTCGGCGATGTGACGATCTCGGGCGGCGACTCCCCCGAAACGCTCATGCCGCTGCCGGGCGTGATACTCTCGGGCAGTGCCGTTTACAGTCTGGCTACCGACGACAATAGTATGCGAGACTACCGCGGTTACAGCTCTCCGCACACGGTCGGAATAGTACCCTATCGTGCCGGTGAGATCGACGACGACGGCATAGCCTCCCTTCTGGCCGACACGGCTCACATTGCCGACTTCCGCGTAGAGGGCGGCTACCGCTACGACATACGTCCCGCCTACCAGAGCCGCACCTCGTGGCGGCAATCGCCCATAGTGCGCAGCATAGAGCAATACAGCCCCTCGACCGAGTTCCGGCGCGAAGTGCCCACGCGCGAGAGCCTGCACGCCGACTTCATCTCGCAGCTCAAAAAGCGCGTAGCCTCGCGCCGCGGCAGCATAGCGCACCGCGACACCCTAGCCGGCCGATGCCTGCTCGACATAACCGTCAAGCAACCTCTCGGACAAACGGCAAACAAGCGGTTCGAACCGCTCGCGATAGCACTGTTCGACCAATCGGGACTCCACTCGCTCTACTACGGATCCACGCGCAGCATCGACGATCTACGCCAGGGACGCTACCGCATTGCGGTCATAGGGTGCGACTCGACACAGCTCGGGTGCGATGTCGACATTCGCTCGGGCGGCACCAACTATCTGCTCCTCGACAGTGAGCAGAGAGCCGAAAGCGATTCGCTCGCCCTTGCGGCTATCGACCGGCTATCGAAGATGATCCGCATGCGATGCCCCGAATCCAACGCTCCGCAGCGGCGGCCGCACCCCGTCAGCGAAGAGTATGTCGCGGCGGCCTCCGATGCAGGCATCTACAATGCCGACAATGCCCGCGAAAAGGTCGTCACAGGCACCGTCATAGGCCAGGACGACGACATGCCGCTGATCGGCGTAACCGTCAGGACAGACAGCGGCGAGGCCACTACCACCGATATCGACGGCCGTTTCCGCCTGCCCTACACCGCAGACGGAATGCTCACGCTGTCGTACATAGGCTACGAGCCCTACACTGTCCGTCTACGCTGCGGCTACAACTACCGCATATCGATGCAACCCTCCTCGACGGCATTGGAAGAGGTGATGGTAGTGGCCTACGGCAGCAGGAAGCGCAGTGCATATACGGGCAGTGTCGCCTCAGCCGAGACAATTCAAGAAAATGACAGTTTCGACGACAATATTATAGTAAGGGGGGTCGGTCCGAAAACAGAGGTAGATGGCGACGTGGCGTTAGCGGGCGAACTGCCGGCGGGAATCGCCGCCACGGACGAATCGCTGCCCGAGCGGTTAGACGAATCGGAGTTTGCCGAGGATTGGCGCGCAGGAGGCTCGTTGCGTCACGATTTCAGCGACGAGGCATTCTGGCAGCCGCGCATCACCACCGGCCGCGACGGACGCGCCCGGTTCGAAGTGACCTACCCCGACGACATCACCGCATGGAACGCCAACTTCATCGCCGTGGACGGCCGGCAGCAGATAGCGCAGCGGCAGCAGATCGTTCGCTCGGCCACGCCGGTCAATGCGCGTCTGTCGCTTCCGGAGTTCGCCGTGCGCGGCGACTCGCTGACGGCCGTGGGTCGTCTGACCAACTATCTGGCCGACTCGGTCGGTCTGTGGCGGACGATCGTGGCCGAGACGACGGACAGCTGTCATATCGCACTGGGCAGCAGCTACATCGACCTTATACCCATGACGGCACCCGATGCCGACAGCTTGCAGATCACCTACTCGCTCGCGACCGACGAGGGCTATCGCGACGGCGAGCAGCGCAGAATACCCCTCCTGCGGCAGGGCATGGAGGCCGCCTACGGCAAGGCCGTGGTGCTCACCGACACGCTGCCCTACACCTTCACGCCCGATCCGCGGCTCGGCGAGGTCACCCTGCATGCCGGAGCCTCGGGCATCGAGTGGCTCACCGACGAGATAGAGCGTCTGACGGAGTATCGCTACTCGTGCAACGAGCAGACGGCATCGAAGCTCAAAGCGCAGCTGGCACGGCGCACGATCGCGCTCGCACGCGGCGAGCGGTTCGACGGCGACCGCCAGATCAAGCGTCTTATAGAGCAGCTTACCGATCCCAAGCACCGCACGGCCGAGGGTCTGTGGGGCTGGTGGAGCCGCAACAGCTACTCCCCGTGGATCACCGAGCACATAGCAGAGGCACTCATACAGGCGCAGCAGGCGGGTTACAACGTCACGCTCGACCGCACGCGCATGGCCGCCGCCCTGCGCCAGCGGCTCGACCGCATAATCGACGGCGGGGCGTTGCCCGACGCCGACCGCACAGCCAAGGGCATGCTGCACACGCTCAGGACGATGCACCTGCTCGATCCGCAGATCGACTGCCACCCCTATATCGACGCCATAGCCGCCATCGACGACGACTCGGCCGACACATGGATCCGCTGCCGGCAGGCGGCAGCCGAGCTGTGCGGCATGACCGCCGGCCGCGAGGAACTGCTCGCCCTCGCACGTCATTCGTTCGGCGGAGGATTATATTGGAGCGACGAGGAGAAGCCCCGACGCTGGTACGCACCCGACGACGATCCGGTACTGACCACGCTTGCGGCCTACCGGCTCCTGCGGAATATGGGCGACAGCGACGACTGCTTGGCCGCCATACGCACATGGCTCTGCCAGCAGCGCGGCGAGGGACAGTGGGTCAACACCTACCTCTCTTCGCGCATCGTCGAGACCCTTTTGCCCGACATGCTCGCCACGCAGGCCGAGCGCGGCAACGCTGCCATCGAGATCGACGGCCGCCGCTACGACACCTTCCCCGTGCATCTGACCCTCGGCGGCGAGGCACCCATAACCGTCGCCTCAAACGGTGCCGCACCGATCTTCATCACCCTCTACCAGAGCGGCTGGGAGGACAGGCCGCAGGCACGCGCCGAGGGATTCGAGGTCGAGTCGCAGCTCTTCGTCGGCGGCCGCCAGGCCGACCGGCTGGAAAAGGGCGTTACGGCCGAGCTGCGCGTGAGCGTCGAGGCCGAAGCCGATGCCGCATACGTGATGATCGAGATACCCATACCTGCCGGTTGCAGCTATCTCTCGAAACAGAGGAGCAGCAATCCGCACCAGGTATGGCGCGAGAGCTACAAGGAGCGCGCCGTGGTATTCTGCAACCGTCTGCCGCAGGGAACGCACACCTTCACTATCGAGCTGCTGCCGCGATACACGGGACGCTATCATATCAATCCCGCACGCGCATCTCTGATGTACTACCCGACAATCTGCGGCAACAACGAATCAGTCAGCTGCACCATAACCGAGCGCAAGCCGATAGAATAACGACATTAAAAAAATATGAAACAGCATAAAATGGCCACAGAACTTTGCGCTTACAGTGTCGCGGCCTGCCGCATGGCCGCCGCCGAGGGTGTCGACCGCGTCGAGCTGTGCGCATCGCCTGCCGAGGGAGGAACCACCCCCTCGGCCGCGGCCATAGCCATGGCGCGCGAGGTGGAGGGGCTGAGCCTGAGCGTGATGATACGTCCGCGCGGCGGCGACTTCCTCTACACCGGCGACGAGTACGAACAGATGCTGCGCGACATACTCTTTGCACGCCGCGCCGGTGCCGACGGTGTGGTGCTGGGACTGCTGACGGCCGACGGCGAGGTGGATACGCTGCGCACGAAGGCTCTGGTCGAGGCCGCGGCACCCATGCAGGTAACATTCCACCGCGCCGTCGACATGACGTGCGACTACCTGCACGCAGTGGAGCAGATCATCTCGTGCGGCTGTCGGCGCATACTCACCTCGGGCGGTGCTGCCACGGCCGCCGAGGGCATCGACAACCTGCGACGGGCGGTGGAGACGGCACGCGGCCGCATAGAGATCATGGCCGGCAGCGGTGTCAACCCCTCGAATGTCGGAGTGTTGGCATCGACGGGTATCGACGCGCTGCATTTCAGCGCGCGCCGCACGGTGGCCGGTGCCATGCGCTACCGGCACAACGGTGTCAACATGGGAGCGGCCGCCGACGAGTATGCCATAACGGAGGCCGACCCGGCGACCATACGAGCTATAATGAACGAAATCAACGGATTATGAAGAAGATAGTATTATTGGCCGCAATCGCGGCACTTGCCGTCGGCTGCGGCCGGCGCACCGTCTATCCCGACGGCATACCGCAAAGCTACCATGCCCCGCTCGACAAGGCTCTCGACGGCTCGCCGCAGCGCGACGCGTGGTGCGAGATGCTCTCGGAGCTGCCCGAGCCGCAGCGCGAGGGTGCGGCATACGTTCTGTCCAACATGCCGCGCGGCGATGTCGACACGATGTCGGTGGAGCTGATGCGCGAGAACATCGACTATGCCTACCGCGCACGCGAGCGTTTCGAGTGGTGCGCCGCACTGTCCGACTCGATATTCTTCAACGAGGTGCTGCCATACGCCGTGGTGGACGAGGTGCGCGACTCGTGGCGAGGGGAGCTGTTCGGCCTCTTCGCCCCCATAGCCGACACCTGCGCCGACATGGAGAGTGCCGCACGGGCCGTGAACGGCTGCATACCGCGCGTAGTCGGAGTCGAGTACAACACCCTGCGCGAGAAGACCAACCAAAGCCCCTCGGAGTCGATGCGCCAGCACATGGCCTCGTGCACGGGGCTGTCGATACTGCTCGTCGACGCGCTGCGCTCGGTGGGCATACCTTCGCGCTTCGCCGCCACGGCCGCATGGCACGACAACCGCGGCAACCACAGCTGGACGGAGGTGTTGGTCGACAGCCGCTGGCGCATAACCGAATACTATCTGCCGCGCGAGTGGGATAAGGCATGGTTCATGGCCGACGCCGGACAGGCCGATGCCGAAGACCGCATGCACGCCATCTACGCGACATCGTTCGCCCCTGCGGGCGACCGTCTGCCGATGGTATGGAACGAGGAGTCGCGCGACGTACACGCCGTGAATGTCACCCGCCGCTACCGCGACATATATGCCGCCAGCGAGCAGGCCATGCAGAGTGACGGCCGCCATACGCGCCTAAGTATCGTCATGTTCCGCTCGGCGGATCGAGCCTCGGAGTCGGCCGACCGCGTTGCGGCCAACGTCGACATATTCTGCGGCGAGGAGCAGATGGGCGGCGGACGCACACCCTCGGCCGAACGCGACATGAACGACATGCTGACGCTGTGGCTGCCCAAGAACCGCCGCTACACGCTGCTCTACGAGGGTGGCGACGGTCAGATGCACCGCCGGCATGTCGACCTGAAAGAGGAGCCGCTGACCGTGAGCCTCTTCGCCGACGAGTAACGCCGGCACAAAGGGATATTCGCTATCTGTCCCGCCGGAACAGGCGGGTGATATCCTCCATCTCGCCGTCGGACGAGATGCGGTACATGCGCTGGTTGGTTGCGGGCGACGACAAGCCGCCGAGCGAGGCGACGTATGACCCTAACTTGATATAGTCGAATGCGCGCGGATCGATCCCCTCGGGCAGCTCGTCGCGCCCCGAGTACCACGCCGTGAGCATGCCGGGGCGAAGACGGCGCACCTCGCCGGCGAGTGCTGCGATCTCCGCCGGAGAGGCATCGCCGCCCATGAAGCAGACGCAGGTCACAGCATCGCCGTAACGATCCAGGAGTGCCGCCATCGACTCACTGTCGAGCACCTCGCCCACGCTTTGCCAGAGATGCGGGCTATGGCAGCCCGGGCAGCGGTTGGGACACTCCGAGATGTTGATCGCAAGAGTGGTCTGGTCGGGCACCTCGGCAAAGACTATGTCGAAATTGTAGAACTTCGCCATACGCTTTTTTACTCGCCCTTGGCGTAATAGCGGCGTGCGGCCTCCTTCTGTCGCGCCGCCGAGAAGTTCGACACGCGTTTCATGTAGCCTATTACGCGCGTCAGATAGTCCAGACGGGTCGAATGGCACTCGGGACACTCCTTCAAATAGCGTTTGTCGATATGTCCGCAGTCGTTGCAGACCGTATTGGGTATGTTGAAGGTGAAGTAGTTGCAACCCTCGGCCGCGGCCACGCGCAGCAAGTGGCGGTACTGCTCCTTCGACAGGTGCTCTTCGAGGTTCATGTGCAGAGCCGATCCGCCGGTCAGATGCTCGATATACTTGCGGCCGTGCAGGCGGAACTTATCGATGATGTTCAGCGACTCGTCCTCAACGACATAGAAATAGGAGTTGTAGCAGTCGCGCGGCACGACGTAGCCGTCCTCGCGGTCCCACTTGGCGTGTTTCACGCCGACGTTCTCGGCCGGGATCATCTCGCAGTTGAACATCAGCTCCTTGGAGCGGTATTTCTTATTATAACGTTCGATCAGCCCCAGTACATTCTGCACGAACTCCACGTAGCGCGGATTGTCGTCAATCTCGATGCCGAGGAACTCGGCGGCCTCCACCAGACCGTTTACGCCGATTGTAAGGTATTGGCGCGAGAGGTTGATGTAACCGGCATCGAACAGCGGCAGCATACCCTTGGCTTGCAGGTTTTTAAGATTCTCGTTATAGCCGATCTGCACCTTGTGCACCAGATCGACGATCTCTTCCAGATAGGTCAGGTAGTGCATGCCCTGCTTGACGGCATACTGCACGCAGCGGTTGAGGTTGATCGTCAGCACGCTCTTGGAGCCGGTCGACACGCCGCCGGCACCCAGCGTATAGCTGAACCCGTTGTCCTGTATCTCGTTGCGCAGGCGGCAGCACGACGACAGCGAGTCGGCGTTGTCGCTTATGTAGGTGAAGAACGAGTGACCCTCGGCGTACATCTCTGCCGTGAAATCGCCCCACTCCCGATCCATCACGTCGCCGTCCTTGGTGAGCAACGCCATGGTCTCCACGGGGAATGTCAGCACGGTCTTCAACCGCTCGGCATTAAACCACTTCATAAACCGCTTCTGCAACCACGACAGCGACTCCCAGTGCGGGCGCGAGCCGTCGGGGAAGCGGAACTCGCCGAACAGCGACTCGAAGTAGTAGCGGTCGTAGTAGGCCACGTTCCAGAAGACGGCCTGGAAGTTGCGCGCACCCGTGGGCTGGTTGATCGAGTAGACGATCTGCTCGAAACAGTCGGTGATCATCTTGTCGATGGTGCGGTGCTTGCTCGACAGATCGACCACCTCGTCGGCACGCGTGTAGTAGTCCTCGCCGTACTCCTGCTCGATAAAGTAGTTCATGTACATCAGGAACTCGGGCGTGGCGCACGCGCCCGACAACATGCTCGACACGATGAAGACCATGTTGACGAAGCCGCCGCAGAACGATTTGAGATTGCCCGGACGCTTGGAGTTGCCTCCCACCGAAAGCGTGCCGCCCAACAGCCACGGGTACATCGTTATCGAGGCGCAGTAGTTGGCCATCGACGTCTCGTCGTTCTTGTAGATGAAGTGGTTTGTCAGCAGATATATATACTTGTCCGACAACTCCTTGCCATACATATCCTTCAAGCGGTCGGTCAGCAGTCGGCGGTTGAGGCGTATGAAGTTCTGCTTGGGCAGCTCACCGATCAGGGTGGCGATGTTCTTGTTCTCGACATTGGCATTGGCATCGTATTTCGAGCCGGTGGCCGGATTCGACGCGTCGCAGTAGTTGATCAGAAAATCGAGCTTGTCGCGGTCCTCCCTCTCCTCCGTATGCTTCTGGCGATAGAGCATGTAGCTCTTGGCCACGGCGAAGTAGCGTTCGGCCATCAGAGCCACCTCCACCTGATTCTGTATCTCCTCGACACTCATGCCGTCGGATATGTGTACACGACTCAGTATCTGAGTCAGATCGTCGTCGGTGGCATAGCCCCCGACCGACAGGAACGCCTTGCGCACGGCGCGTTTGATCTTCTCCACCGAGAAAGGTTTGCGCGTACCGTCGCGCTTGACGATGTTGATCTGAGAAACTCCCATATTTCTTTATAATTTAGTTGTTGCAGCATTCGGTCGAAGACACCGCAGACCCCCGGCTGAAAGTCGGGAGACACAGAGGTCTTTCGATGATTGTCGTGTAAACTTTGCGAACGCCGATCCTTGTCCCGAAGACGGACGCTCTGCCGACAAGGCAGGTCTTCTGACTCGCTCCCGCTGCACGCCTTCCCGTCCGAGACAGTGGCAAAAGAGTGTGCAGCAACAGATGGAGCTTACAGCTACGGGCATAGTCCCTGATTCTCACAGGAGTTCCCTTTTAATCTGCATGCCGGCAGCCGCCGGCCGAGAGCCTTGTCGGTAACAAAGGTATGTATAATAGACCGAATTTCCAACTCCGCCCGCCGAATTTATCGACAAAAAACAAACAATCGCACGCCCGTGCCGCCGTGGCGCAAACCCGAGGCGGCCGCGCTATTTTTTCTGCCGGCGGCGGCGATTTATATAAAAAATTGCATACCTTTATGCTCGATTCCATAAGCACGCATCATGACCATCTGCGATTTGGCCCTGACCATGACGCCCGGACTGGGCGTGAAGGGCACCGTACACCTGTTGGAGTGCTTCGGCTCGGCCGACGAGATATTCGCCGCCACGCTCGAAGAGATCGTCGCACGCGCCGCACTGAGAGAAGATGTGGCGCGGCGCATCGTGCGCCGCGAGGGCATGCGCGCCGCCGAGCGCGAAGCGGAGTATTGCCGCCGGCACGACATACGCATGGTGGCATCGACCGACGAGGAGTATCCGCCGCTGCTGCGCCTGACCTCCGACTATCCCCATGTGCTCTATGTCCGCGGCAATGTCGGGGCGTTGAAGCTCCGAACGCTCTCGATGGTGGGCACGCGCGAGATATCGCCCTCGGGGCACACTCTCTGCGACCGGTTAGTCGGCGAGCTTGCCTGCCGCATACCCGATCTGTGCATCGTCAGCGGATTGGCCTACGGTGTCGATGCCGCATGTCACCGCGCGGCATTGGCCTGCGGAGCACGCACGGTGGCCGTAGTGGCCAACGCCCTGCCCGACGTAACGCCTGCGCCCCACCGGCAGCTGGCCGAGCAGATCGTGGCCGAGGGTGGAGCCATAGTCAGCGAACTGCACTCGCAGACCCGCCAGAACGGAGCCTTCTTTCTGGCACGCAACCGCATAGTGGCCGCCATGAGCCAGGGGTTAGTGGTCGTCGAATCGCCCGCAGCAGGCGGGTCGCTCGCAACGGCCGCCATGGCCGACGGCTACGACCGCACGGTGATGGCTCTGCCGGGTCGTGCCACCGACATGGTCTCGCGCGGCACCAACAATCTGATACGCAACCACAAGGCACGTCTTGTAATGACGGCCGACGACATCATTGAGGATATGATGTGGGACACGTCCGCCACGGCGGCACCCGCGGGCAATGCCGGCTCCGGCATCACGCTGTCGGCGGCCGAGGCCACGCTGCTGGCATGCTTCACCGAGGGCGAGATCGACCGCGACAGGCTGGCCGATGCCTCGGGACTCGCGCCGGGCGAACTGTCGCAGCTGCTCATGGAGTTGGAGATGAAAGGAGCCGTCAGAGTCCTGCCCGGACGGCGATACGAAAAAGTGTAAAAAACGTCACATTATGAATCTTACCGATACCCATTCGCACATATACGACGAGGCGTTCGACGACGACCGCGATGCCGTGGTGGCACGCGCCGTCGAGGCCGGTGTGCAGACCATGTTGCTGCCCGACATCGACTCGTCGAGCCGTCAAAGAATGTTCGACCTCGCCCGGCAATATCCCGACCGCTGTTTCCCCATGCTCGGACTGCACCCCACCTCGGTCAACGACAATCCCCGCTGGCGCGACGAGCTTGACGAGGTGGAGCAGCTGCTGCGCGAGCCGCCCGTGGAGCGCATCTACGGCATCGGCGAGACAGGTCTGGACCTCTATTGGAGCAGCGATTTTCTCTCGGAGCAGAGCGAGTCGCTGCGCGCACAAATCGAGCTGGCGTTAGCCTACGATCTGCCGATAGTCATACACACGCGCTCGGCGTGGGAGCAGATGGAGGGCATCATCTCCGACTACAAGAGCCGTGGTCTGAGAGGCGTATTCCACGCCTTCGCGGCCGACGTGCAGACCTACCGGCGGCTGCGCGAGTGCGGCGATTTCGTCTTCGGCATAGGCGGCGTGGCCACGTTCAAGAACAGCCGCATGGACTCTCTTCTGCAAGAGATACCCTTGGAGGAGATGGTGTTGGAGACCGACTCGCCCTACCTCACGCCCGTGCCCTTCCGCGGCCGGCGCAACGAATCGGCCTACGTGCGCTACGTCTGCGACAAGGTCGCCAGTGCCAAGGGCATCACACCCGCCGAGACGGCCGAGGGCACGACAGCCACAGCCCGACGCATATTCCGATTATAGGCCGCACCCACCCGACAATGACAAACCCAGCGTGTCATTCTGAACGAAGTGAAGAATCTGGTTGTGGGCTATGTGCGTGGACTACAAGCCTTATATTCCCCAACCAGATTCTTCGCTGCGTTACACTCCGCTCAGAATGACAGGACAATGGAAATAGTCGCGCACAGATTCTTCACTACATTTCATTTCGTTCAGAATGACAAAACAGTGGAAATCGTTTCCAAAGAATTATGCGCCATTTTTTCGTCAAAAGGCATTAGTTTCAAGCCGCACGTGAAAAGGACGCAGATGGGCTGTACTCGGCGTACTGCCCATTTGCGGACTTAAACGAGGCGAAGCAAATGATGCCTTTTCACGAAAAAATCCGAAAAAGTTAAAGGCCGCGACGCAAGATCACCCACGATAATGAACGGTAGAGCGCGTCGACACAAGGCCGCAGACAGACAGGCAGGGAGTTGAGAAGACGCAGGCGCAGCAGCTGACGGCGGAAGCGACGGGTATAGGAGAAGGTGCGGGCGGCGAGGCGGGCATCGGAGGTGCCGCCGCGAACGCTCTGGGTGATGGCCTTGCCGATGCCTATGCGGGCGATATATTCGTTGAGATCGGCCGACTGCGAGGGGTTGTAAAGCTCCTCGATGGAGTGGCGGCTCTGCTCGGAGCGGTAGATTGCGGCCGAGCGGTTGGAGGCGTCGCGCGAATAACGCACTAACGACATGGGCGAGAAACAGAATCGCGCGCCCTGCTGTATCATACGCACCCACAGCCACTGGTCTTCGCCTATGCGCATGCCCTCGGGGAAGCCGCCGGCATGCAGCAGCGTCTCGCGGCGGAGAGTTGCGGCGGAGGGTATGATGGGGAAGCGGCCGGCGAGAGCCTCGGCACAGGGATCGATGATGCCCTCGGCGGCAGGCACCGCAGCCGGCGTGCGCGACGAGTCGGCCGAAACGATGTCGAACGCCGTGGAGTAGGCATCGGCATCGTAACGCTCGATAAGGCGGCACACCTCGGCGATATAGCCGGTCAGGTAGCTGTCGTCGGCATCGAGGAAGGCTATGAAGTCGCCTTTGGCTTCGGCCACGCCGCGGTTGCGGGCGGCACTGACACCGGCGTTGCTCTGGCGCACAAGCCGCACGTGCGGCGAACCGATAACCTCCACAACGGCGGCCGACGAGTCGGTCGAGCCGTCGTCCACCACGATGATCTCCAAGGGCATAAGGCTCTGTTGCAGCACCGAGCGCACAGCGCGCTCCACCTCGCGCTCCTTGTTATAGAGCGGAATGACGACCGATATGCGGCGCGAAGTGGCGGAGTGCAGCTCGTGGGAGAATTGCAGTATCTCGGGGGCGTGGTTGAGCTGTTTCTCCTCGGGCAGCCATTTTTGTATGTTGCCGTAGTGATGGCGCAGGTAGGTTTCCAGATCGGCCGGTGCGGTGAGCATCATGCCGGCAAAGGGCACGGGTGCGGCACGGCGTATGGCGTCGACAGCGATTCGGTCCTTAGGCATGCGCACGATATTGTAGTAGTGTGCGTCGGTGGAGTTGTAACGCGTCGACTCGCGGCGCAGACGCTCGTATATGCGGCGTTTGCTCATCACCGTCGTCACAGCCCGTATGGCGGCACACGAGATGATGCTCTTGGGAAAGACGCAGCCGTTGTTGGCGCGGCCGAACCATCGCCACAGCCACACGCTCTTGGCCGTGAAGCAGTTGACCCAGAACTTCACACGGTGACGCTGGCGGCGTTCAAGACGCGGCGAGTCGGGGATCAGATCGTATGGGAAGATGTCGATGTAGATGCCCTCCTCGATGGGCAGTCCCACCCACTCGCTCTCGACGAAGCGCGTGCCGCGCTTGCGCACCTTGGCGAAATAGAAGGGCGTGGAGGGCTCGGTGGAGAACTCCTGCAACACATACCCTTCGGAGAGCAGCGACGGTGCCTCGCGCAGGAAACGCTCGTAGTCGGCGCGCGTCATGCCCAGGTCGATGTCGTCGTCCCACGGCACGATATCCTCGAAGAAGTGCGCACCGATGGCCGTGCCGCCCTGTATGAAGTAGGGTATGGCAGCGGCATCGCAGACACGCACCACCTCGCGCAGCGTCTCGACAAGTTCGGCGTGGAGCCGGCGCAGTATGTCGTCGTTGTATTTCATCGGCCGGTATATAGAAACTACTGTATCAGCAAATTGCAGCCTCGTATGTCGCTGCCGGCAATACGCCCCTCGATGGTGAATCGTCCGCCGTCGAGAAGCCTGCCGGTATCCTGTGTGGAGATGAACGCGCACGAGCTGACGTTGGCAAGATCGATTATATCGATGCCGCCGCGCACACCCTCGGGCAGGCGTTCTGTCGGATCGTTTATGTCGCGCACGAGTACTCTGACCCACGGCGGCGAGGCGAACACACCGCCGCCCGAGGAGTAGGCCTGCGACGTAAGCTCGGCCATGCCATACTCGGAGTGTATGGCACCGACCCCGAATGCGTCGCACAATATCTTATGGAACTCGCTCTTGGGCAGCTCCTTGCGCCGTCCCTTCATGCCGCCCGTCTCCATGACGACGGTATCGTGCAGGCGTGGCGCATACTGCTCGGCAAGCTCCCACAGGGCATAGCTCACGCCCAACAGTATCTTTGGTTTGGGGTCGTTCTCCAACGTGCTGATCAAAGCGGGGTAGTCGTGCAGGAAGAATCCGCCCGAACCGGCCGCAGAGATCAGACGGTCGACCATGTAGACCAGCGACGAGCCTTCGCGTTCGAGATAGTTGGGCAGCAGTCCGTAGATGCTCCAACGGCCCGGATCGCCGTAGAAACGGCGGAACGACTCGGTAAAGGCTCGCTCATAGTGGCTGAGCGAGGCCATCATGTGACGCGAAGCCACGGTCTGCCCCGTATTGCTCGACGTAAATATCTTCTCGGGCGGCTGAGAGCCGCAATAGACATCGTGGCTCTTGAACAGCTCGATGGGCAGCATCGGGATATCCTCCACGCACCGCACCTGCGCCGGATCGCAGCCCGTCAGGCGCAGCCACTCGGCGTATGGGGCGCATCGTTCGGCCTGGAAGCGGAACAGACTCAACGCCTCGCGGCGGAAATCCTCGTCTGAGGCTATCGAGAATATGTTGTCGGCGAGAATCATGATTTCGAGCGTTCGATAAATTCGAGAATGGCATCGGCACACGTCTCCGGCTCCTCCAAGAAGCCCATGTGGCCCGAGTGTTCGAGCCATACCACCTCTGCCTCGGGGTGGTCGGAGACGATCTTGTCGGCCACCTCAACGGGTATGTAGCTGTCGTGACGGCCGAATATGAACATGTGGGGCACCGACGTCGAGCGCAGCATATCGTTCATGTCCTTGCGCTCGATCATGCCGTTGATCAAGGCTATCACGCCGTCGTCCTCGGTCATCAGCACCAACTCCTCCAAGTCGTCGATCCAACCTTTCAGACGGGTGACATTCTCGGGGGCGAACCCCGCATGACGCACGATACTCGCTATGGTGTTCTTGCGGCCTGCGCGCACCAGCTCGATCTCGCGGCGGCGGCGGTCGCACTTCTCCATCGTATCGGCCGAGGGCGTGGAGCTGAGCAGCACCGCGGCCTCGACCCGCTCGCCGTAACGCTCGGCAAGCGACAGAGCGACGTATCCGCCCATCGAGTGACCGACGACCGAATAGCGTCCGATGCCCAGATGCTCCATGGCGGCAGCGACCGTATCGGCCAGATAATCCATCGTATGAATCTGGCCGCGCACCTCCGAAATGCCGTGTCCGGGCAGGTCGAGCGTCACCACACGCACGCGGCCGCTCAACAGCGGCACGAACTCGTCCCACACCACCAACGACTCGAAATAGCCGTGCAGCAGCACCACGCATCGCTCGCCGCGTTCGCTGTCGCACACATGAACAGCCGTCGTTCCGGCCATAATGAATTTTTCGACCATATCGATATATCTTACACTTTGCAATGCAATATTAGCCAAAATTTGCGACATACCCCTGCTCGAACCGAAAAAATATCCGATCATAAGGCAATATATTTGCTAATCGATCTTTTTTTAGTAATTTTGGCCGAATATACTCTCAACAGACAGATGATCGAGTTGCAATTCATAAAGTGCCACGGCTCGGGCAACGATTTCATATTGATCGACACCGTCGCACAACCACAGGCAACGGCGGGCACGGATCTCGCGGCTCTGTCGCGCGCGGCGTGCGACCGCTCGCAGGGCATCGGCAGCGACGGTGTGCTGCTGCTGACATTCGACGGCCGACGCTACGGCATGCGCATGTTCAATCCCGACGGCTCGGAGGCGGGCATGTGCGGCAACGGCATACGCTGTACGGCACGCTTGGCGGCAGGGTATGTCGGGTGCGACGAGTTGGTCATGACCTCAGGCGGACGCGACTACCGCATAACGCACCGCAAGCCCATAGCCGATGGTGTGGAGACATTCGGCGTGGATATCGAGGTGCGCACCAAGAGCCGCTGTTTCGCCATGCCGGAATCGGCCGAGAGATTCATCGGCCGCAAGATCGACGCACTCGCGAACGATCTGCTATTCACGGCACTCGATACGGGCAATCCCCACATAGTGGCCGAGGTCCAAAGGATCGATCTTGAAGAGTTGGAGCGGCTCGGCCGAAGGGCAAACCATCTGCGGGATATACTCCCCGAGGGTGTCAACCTCTCACTTTATGAGCGTCGCTCGCCCGAGAGGCTGTTCGTGGCTACCTACGAGCGCGGCGCAGGCATCACGCTCTCGTGCGGCACGGCCATGACATCGGCAGCCACGGCGGCAGCCATAGCGGGACGCGTACCCACCGGCAGCGACATCGAGGTGATGAATCGCGGCGGGAAGGTGCTGTGCAACGTCAGCCGACGCGACGACGGCATCGTGACCACACTCACCGGCAACGCCACATTCGAGTGGCGGGGCACGCTGCGCTTCGACGGCCGCGCCGTCGAATACGTCAAAACGGAAACCACCGGCGAGCAGCTGCATTGGCAGCGGTTCGTCGAGAGCATAAAGCAACAGTCGTAAAGAGTCATACGAATCATGAAAATCACCCTCCGGCATCTGTTATTGTCGGCCACGACGCTTCTGGCGGCCGTGGCCTGCAACGTCACGAGCAAGATTCCCGAGGGCGAGTATCTGCTGACGAAGGTCAAGATCGAGGAGGACAAGTCCGCACCGCGCCACGAACGCATCACCGTCGACGAAGACGGCTTGGAGAGCTACGTGCGCCAGTCGCCCAACAAGCGCATACTCGGGCTGAACTTCTACGTATGGGTCTACAACTCGGCCAATCCCGACAAGGACAACTGGTGGAACAACTTCAAGCGCAAGATAGGCGAAGAGCCGGTGCTGCTCGACATGGATCAGACGATGAAATCGGTGCGCAACCTGCGTACATATCTCGACACGCGCGGATACTTCTCCTCAGAGGTGACATGCCGCATCGACACGCTGCCGCGCCGCCGTGCCGCCGTCACCTACACCATACGTCAGGGCGAACCGATGCGCATCGACTCCGTTGCCTACGACTTCCGCGACAACGCCCTGCGTCCCGTGCTGCTGGCCGACACGGCACAAACGCTCGTGCGGCCGGGCGACGTATTGGACATAGCGCGACTCGATGCCGAGCGCGAGCGCATGGCCGCATACCTCAATAACCGCGGCTATTACAACTTCACGGTCAACAACATCTACTACTCGGTCGACACGCTCGCGGGCAACAACACGGCCTCGGTGAAGATAGTGGTGCAGCCCACTCTGACGGGCTACAACGAGCGCGGCGTAGCCCAGTGGGAGAACAACGCCGTATTCCGCATCAGCGAGATCAACGTCTATCCCACATACGACCCCATGGCACGCAACCGCACTAGGGGACACGAGGCAATCGACACGACATACTACTACGGCCTTGACATAATCAAGGATCCCGACCGCAGTCCGCGGCTGCGCAACTCGGTGCTGCGCCGCACCATACCCATATATCCCAACTACATCTACGACGCTTCGCTCGTCACCAAGACATACAACGAGCTGATGTCGCTCGGATTCTTCCGCAGTGCCAAGATAACATTCGAGGAGCTGCGCGACACCACGGCACAGACCACCTACGTATCGTACCTCGACAATACGTCGGGCAGCACCTCCGACAAGATGGTCGACACGCGCGAGGGCTACCTACGCTGCAACATCTACGCTACGCCGGCTCTCAAACAGAGCGTCAAGTTGGAATTGGAGGCCAGCATGACATCGAGCTTCTACGGACTGAGCGCGACGGTGGGTTACTCCAACCGCAACATATTCCGCGGTGCCGAGTCGTTCGATGCCGCCGTGAGGGTGGGTTACGAATACATGAAGGCGGCCGACGCAAAGAAACGAAGCGCGCAGGAGGTGGGCATAACCACGGGACTCTCGTTCCCGCGCTTCCTGCTGCCGTTCCACATAGCCCCCAACGAGAAGATCATTCAGCCGCGCACACGTCTCGAACTATCGTTCGACTACCAGAACCGCCCCTATTACCGGCGCAACCTGTCGAGCATAAGATGGTCCTACTCGTGGCAGAAGGGCGACTATTCGTCGTTCGCCCTGCGCCCGATCGACATCAACTGGATCGACGTGCACAATGTCGACGCGGACTTTCTCAAACAGATCCACAACAAGTATCTCAAAAACACCTACGTCTCGCAGCTCAGCGCAGGACTGTCGTTCTCATACGTCTACAACAACCAGCGCAACAACATCGGCCGCAACGCCACCATGCTGCGTCTCAACATCGAGACCGTCGGCAATCTGATCGACGGTCTGGAACACCTCTTCTCGCGGCCTGCCGCAGGCGAGAACTACTACAATATTCTCGGCATACGCTACGCGCAGTATGTGCGCGGCGACATCAATCTGAGCCACAACATCATACTCGGCAAAAACCTGTCGATAGCCGGACGTCTCTTCGCCGGCGTGGGCTACGCCTACGGCAACTCGAAGGATATGACCATACCCTTCGACCGCATGTTCTACTGCGGCGGTGCCAACTCCATGCGCGGCTGGACACCGCGCACGCTCGGCCCGGGTAACGTCCCCGAGAGCGAGATAAAGAACTCGATATTCCCCACCCAGGTGGGCGACATAAGGTTGGAGGCCAACCTCGAATTCCGGTTCCCGATATGGGGCATATTCCAGGGAGCGACGTTCCTCGATCTGGGCAACGTGTGGTACATGCGCTACAACAGCGAGATAACCGAGGATCAGGTGTTCCACTTCAACCGCTTCTACAAACAGTTGGGATTCAACACTGGCGTGGGTCTAAGGCTCGACGTGAAGTTCGTCGTGCTGCGATTGGATCTGGGCTTGCAGCTCCACAACCCCAACCGCCCCGAGGGCGAACGCTGGATCCACAATCTGAAATGGTCCAACATGGCCCTCAACTTCGGCGTGGGATATCCGTTCTGATACGGCCGGCCGAACGCGGCAGCTCCAATCCAGCACCGTTGTCTTGCATATAATCTGTTTTTTACATATATTTGTAACGTTTCTTAACGACAAACATATTGCCTATGAAGAATTAGCGTAATCGATACGCACATTTTAAGACATATTCGGAAAAAGCGTTAGCTTTATTTCTTGCTGTTGAAACTTCGACAATTTCAAATGTGGCAAAAGAAGTGAAGTTGATGCTCACGCTCCATGGCGTGGGCTTCACTTTGATATTTGTGCCACAGGTAGTCGAAGACCTCAACAGCAGATAGAAAAGTTTTGTCCGCGCTTTTTTTATGTGCGTATGCCAACCCCTTCGACGGACAATCCTAAACGTTAAACATTAAACACAATCTTGCAAATGAAGAGATTATTTTTCCTTATATGCGCCGTAGCGTTTTCTGCGGCAGCATACGCCGACGGCACCAAAACATGCAAGGTGTCGGGAACGGACGGCAGCGTCGAAGTGAGCGTCAATGTCACCGACGAGCAGAAAGGCACATGCATACTGTCATTCTCGAACGATACCGACCGCAACGTAAACGTCCGCTACGAGGTGTCATGCGGCTATAAAACTATTCCCGGCTCCAAGCTCGTTTACGCCAACAGCGAACAGACCCAGCAGATAAGTTTCAACGGAGCGGTAAACGCAAACAACGTGTATGTCAAATCGCTCTCGGGACAAAAATGCGACTAAATCATCAATTCAAAAAAAAATTAAATTATGAAAAAGATTTTTCTGACACTGCTCGCGGCAATAGGTTTCGGCCTTAGCGTATGGGCAGCACACATTAACGGAGGATTCTCGTATAAAGAAAACGGTGTAACGGTAGGACGTATAGAACTTAGATCGAACGGCACATTCTCAATGCGAATGGAGGGCGAAGGTTCATGGAGCGGAAACTACGACATTGAAGGCGAAGCTCGTCCCGGAAATACGAACACCATTACTTTCTACATCAATGGAAGACCCGAACGAGGAACGTTTATTTGGCCGCAACAGGGCAAAATGGCCATCGATTTCAGCGGAGTTTATTTTGAACTCAGTTATCGATAAAAGCTATATATTTCAATCTTTAATCAAAAATCAAATCGAACTATGAAGAAGAGAAAATTTTATCTGATCATATCGGCCGCAATATTCGCAGCCGTAACTGCCGTTTCATGCGCAGGCATCAATTCGCTCAGCAATGACGAGGCCGAAGCCCTCGGACACGGCATTGGACGAGTAGCCGGATACTACATCAACAACTGACACTCTGAACATCGGGGTGGCAAGGCACATGCCTGCCACCCCTAAATATATATGCGACGATGAGAAAAAAATTAATAGCGGCACTGATTACCGCCTCTTTTGCGGTCTGGTCATGCCGGCAGCAATATCCCGAAATAGAGATGGTCGACATCGAAGCCGGAACAATAGTCATGGGTAGCAGCGACTGCGATGCCGACAGCGACGAAAGAGGATTGCACGAAGTCGGTATCGCAGCCTTCCGCATCGGACGATACGAAGTGACGCAGCGGCAATGGAGAGCCGTCACAGGCAGCAATCCGTCGTTTTTCAAAGGCGACGACCTGCCCGTGGAGTGCGTATCGTGGCAGCAGGCCGAGATATTCATCGACAAGCTCAATCGCAAGACCGGACACCGCTACCGCCTGCCGACGGAAGCCGAGTGGGAGTATGCCGCCCGCGGAGGCCGGCTCGGCAGCACGTACAGATATGCCGGATCGGACGAGGCAGGATCGGTGGCGTGGTATGCCGCAAACTCCGACAGCTGCACCCATGCCTGCGGCAGCAAGCAGCCCAACGCACTGGGCATATACGACATGTCGGGCAATGTAAACGAATGGTGCAGCGACACATACGACCCGATGGCATATACCCACCATTCGACAGCAGCCGAGACAGCACCAAACGATACATTCTCTGACGAACGCGTCTTTCGCGGCGGCGGCTGGTACTCTCAGCCTCGTCACGTGCGCATCGCCAATCGCAATCATGCCGCGTCCGATACGCGCGATCCGAGCCTCGGTCTCCGTCTGGCCGAAGATATCGATTGATTCGTCGCATAGACGTGTTTTTCGGCAGCGATCGCAGGCGGTGCGGAAGATTATAGGTTGCGGACGGAGGAGTTGCCGAAACAGGCTGTTTCGATGCAATAAGGAATAATCCGACTAAACAGGCCGGTACTATTCGAAGATGAAGCCCTCAAAAATATTCCGAAGCGATTGCCTGTCTAAAAAAATTAAGGCGGATACGGTCAGCACCGCTGTTAGCCGGCAAACAGGCAAAAGAGTTTTCGACATCTGTTTTTTATTTTTTCTTAATTACTTTTATAAATAAAAAAAGAATAATAAATATAATGCCTGTCGATAATGTCGATAAGTCGGCAAGAGGAAAAGTTATCGACACAGATTTTTCTTTTATTTATTTCTTTTTTATTATAAAATTTTGATAATTATATTTTTATAAAAATTGTAAACATTTGTTGAAATCTGTTGTCGACATATCCACATTGTGTTTTTATCAACATCGGGCGGGTGTTTTCGGTTATTAAGTAGCGGAGCAGAAAAACGCAAAATAATTTGGATAATAAAAGCGGCCGCATATACTGCGACCGCTTTTTAAATGCAAGCAAAAAGAGTGAAAAGTTATCGACCGTTTTTGCCGAGGATATCAACACTCGTTTTCGGACTTTTCAACAACGCGCTGCGCCGTCAGGGCGTAGTGCTCTTCGACACGGGGATCGATGCCGGCGGCCGGACGTCCGTTGTCGCTGCCCTCCATAATCGACTGTATGATAGGTATCTGACCTATCAGGTCGATACCGGCTTGGGCTGCATATTGCGCTGCGCCGCCGCGGCCGAAGATATAATAACGGTTGTCGGGCAGCTCCTCAGGCGTGAACCACGACATGTTCTCGACTACGCCCAACACAGGTACGTTGACCTGCGGGTGGCGGAACATCTCCACGCCGCGCACCACGTCGGCCACGGCCACCTGCTGGGGCGTGGAGACGATGACCGCTCCCGAGAGCTTGACTTCGGATATGATCGACAGATGTATGTCGCCCGTTCCCGGCGGCAGATCGACGAGCAGGTAGTCGAGTTTGCCCCAGCGCGTCTGGTGTATGAGCTGGTGCAGGGCATTGACGGCCATTGCGCCGCGCCACATCAGCGCGTCGGTGGGGCGAATGAAGAATCCGATCGACATAAGCTCGATGCCCATGACCTGTGCCGGCACTATGTATTCGTTGCCGTCGATCTTCTCGGCCTCGGGCGTGTAATCCTCCACGCCGAACATCTTGGGCTGCGAGGGTCCGTAGATGTCGGCATCGAGTATGCCCACGTTGTAACCCATGTTTCTCAATGCTATGGCCAGATTGGCCGTGACGGTCGACTTGCCTACGCCGCCCTTGCCCGAGGCGATAGCTATTATGCGGCCTATGTCGGAGGTGGTGGTGGGCTGCTCGCGCCGGCGGGGCTTGGGTGCCGCCTCCTTTACGATGACCATCGTTTTAGCTTCGGGGAAGGCCTCGGCCATGGCCGCTTCCACCTGCGAACGGATCTTGGCGGCGAACGGGTCGCGCGCCTTGGCAAAGCGCAACGTGACGGCGATATCGCCGTCGGCACCCTGCTCGGCACGCTCGACGAATCCGCTGTCGACGATGTTCTCGCCCGTTTCGGGGTGCATGATGCGTCTTAGGATTATCTCTAACTGTTCGTTCATGATGTGTTAATATTATATGTGCGAAGTTACGGAAAATTTCGGAATTACATATATCCTGTACAAAAAACATACGCCGGTGCTCATCACGGAGACCGGCGTATAGAGTATCGGGTTATGCGTGGTTTACTTTCTCAGACAGCGCACATAGTGTCCGAACGTCTTGGCGTGCATCGTGGCTGCGAACGACGAAGGATTGGGATCGAACGTCAGACGCGTGTTGAGATCGTACAGACGGAAATATACTATCGAGTTGGATCTTGTCAGCGAGTCGTACAATTCCGTCGCCGTCCAGAAATAGGTGTCGGGCGTGCCGTTGCCGAACTGATCGACCGAATTCGAGGGTACGTAGTAGCCGCCGGGCAGGGCGTCGAAGCCCGAGAGATTGCTGCCGGGGTACTTCACCCATGCTATCGTCGATTTGAGTTTGGTGCCCGTAACGGTCGGACCGATGTAGGTTTTGAGTGCCGTAACATCGTCGGCTGCCGGTATCGTCCAGCCCTCGGGAGCAAGACCCGACTGGCTCAGAACGGCGGCACCGCTGTATATGGTTCCGTACACGGATTTCCAGTCGGTGGGGTTCTCGTCGAAGTAGATGTATGCGCCCGTCTCGCTCGTCCAGTCGGTTGAGATGGGTGTGCCGTCGGCGAAATACTCGGCACGGAGGTTATCCGCCAACCAGTATTGGGTGGCTATCTTGACCTGACGGTAGCTCTGACGCTCCTCGCCGCGTATGTCGACCAGAAGGTCGGGCTCGACCGTAGCGGCCTCGCTCGGCTTGTCGCACTCGGTGGCCAGACTGCCGTCGTCGAGTACGTAGAAGGTTTCGATGGGTGCCGTCGCGCTGCCTGCGGTGTAGGTGACGGTGTTATCCGCACTGTTCCATACCACCGAGCCGCCCGTGGCAGTATCGATACCCTTGCTCAGATCGGCCTTGTCGCCCGACATGGGGTAGATCACCACCATCTGCTGCTCGACCGAGCCGTCGGCCGTGCGTACCAGTTCCAGACATATCTCGGCCACCTTCTTGTCGTTGTAGACGGCACGCTGAACATATCCGCCCGAGAAGTCGCTCGGAACGGTTATCTTGGGGGTCATAGGCTCTTTGGGTTCCACTACCTTTACTTTGAGCGAGGTGACCTTGCTCAGCGAGGCGGCGTTGAAGAATATGATGGCCACTTCGCCCTGCAACTCGGCACATGCGGCGTGCTCGGCCGTGGGGGCCGTCACTGTGAGCGTATTGTCGCTGATGGCTGCACGCCAGTGGTCAGGTTTAGTGATGACGATCTTCTCAACCGACTTCTGCTCGATAGCGAATGTCAGCGTCTGTCCGTATTCGAACTCGGCCACTTCGGGAGCATCGGTTATGGTCAGCGAGAATGCGCTGCTCTTGGCTATGGTGAGTGTGGTGCCCTGCTCGTCGTTGAGGGTGATATATACGTTGTCGTCATCGCTCTCCACACTCTTGAACAGAGCCGAATCGCCCTCGGCCAATATGGGGTTGCCTGCGGCATCGGTCAGACGCACTGCCGCGCCGTTGCCGTAGCTTACCGTCCAGTAGCCTTCGGCATCGACACCTATGGTGGGCGTTACGCCGCTTACCGGAAGTTTCTCTCCGTTGTCGTCCAACAGCCACTCGATCTCATCGCCCGTGCGCTGTGCCCAGTAATATACGCCGTTGTCATCGGCCTTGACGCAGATTACGGGAATCTCTGCCGAGGCATTGTCGTTGATGGTGATGGTCGAACCGTCCGACAGGCGCAGCGTGTAGCCATCGCCGTTGGGTTCGACGCTCTCTATGCCTATGCGGCCTTCCAGCGTGTTGACGATCTGCTTCATCGACTTGTAATCGGTGTTGAGCAGAGTCACCTGCTGTTCCAGTTTTTTCACACGGTCCTTGATCTGTTCGATATCCTGTCGCAGTGCCGAATCGTCGTATTCGTCGCTGCAACCTGTTGCGGCGATCATCAGACATGTGCAACATAGCATTGCCGCTCTGCGAACCGCTGTCGGGATCTTCGCATAAATTCTCGAAAGGGTAGAGTTTCTCATAGTATAAAATTTAAAATAACCTGTTTCGGAGAGATGTCGAAAGTGCGCGAACGGTGTCGCGATACACTATATGCGACGCTCTCTCCGTTAGCAAAGATAGTATTTTATTCTAACAAACTTGCTTTTCCAACAAAATATATTACAATCCGTTACGGCGGCATTAGGCATAATGATTTCGTCTCGGAGAGGGTTTTGATTAGGGATCGATATTCAATACGGGTTTTTATTTACGATTTTCAATCGGTCGAGCAGTTTCTGATGTCATTATGTAATTTATAAAAAATCGGCGCGAAAAGGTCTAAACCTCTTCGCGCCGATGATATACAGATCCTGTTAGCAGCCTATCTTTCCAAATTATACCCAAAGTCCCCTCCGAGGAGGGGATTTAGGGGAGGGTCAGATTTGTAAACGCGGCGGAACGCCGCGAGTATGCGGCCGTCCGAAGCGGGATTGACTGACAATTAACAGTAAAGGTACAAACTTATATATAGTTGCCTTTACAAGGCCTTGCCGTCCGAGCCGAGAACCTCCTTGATCTTGTGGATATAGAGCTTCTTCATGTTGTCGCGTGCAGGACCCAGATACTTGCGCGGATCGAACTCTGCGGGCTTGGTGGCGAACACCTCGCGAATGGCAGCCGTCATGGCAAGACGCGAGTCAGAGTCGATGTTGATCTTGCATACCGCGCTCTTGGCAGCCTGACGCAGCTGCTCCTCGGGAATACCTACGGCAGCCTTCAACGCGCCGCCGTACTTGTTGATCGTCTCGACCTCCTCCTGGGGAACCGACGACGAACCGTGCAGTACGATGGGGAATCCGGGCAGCTCCTTCTCGATAGCGGCCAGAACATCGAATGCCAAGGGGGGCGGAACCAGACGGCCGGTCTTGGGATCTACGGTGCACTGCTCGGGCGTGAACTTGTATGCGCCGTGCGACGTACCGATAGATATTGCCAGCGAATCCACACCGGTCTTGGTGACGAAGTCAACAACCTCCTCGGGCTTGGTGTAGTGGCTCTCGGCAGCCGATACCTCGTCCTCGACACCGGCCAGAACGCCCAGCTCACCCTCGACGGTAACGTCATACTTGTGAGCATACTCCACTACCTTGCGCGTCAAGGCCACATTCTCCTCGTAGGGCAGCGACGAACCGTCGATCATCACCGACGAGAAGCCCATGTCCACGCAGCTCTTGCACAGCTCGAAGCTGTCGCCGTGGTCGAGGTGCAGAACGATCTGCGGCTTCTCCCAGCCCAGCTCCTTGGCATACTCCACGGCACCCTCGGCCATGTAACGCAACAGCGTCTGGTTGGCGTAGTTGCGCGCACCCTTCGACACCTGCAAGATAACGGGCGACTTAGTCTCGGCCGAAGCCATGATGATAGCCTGCAACTGCTCCATGTTGTTGAAGTTGAAGGCGGGTATGGCATAACCGCCGTCGATGGCCTTCTTGAACATCTCCTTGGTGTTCACCAGACCTAACTCTTTGTATGATACCATAATACGATAAATTTATGATGTTTGTAAAAATTTGACGCTTCTCGTAAGATTCTCAAAAACCGCACAAAGATACGAATAAGTCGAGAGAAACAAGCAAGCTTGCTTGCATTTTTTACGAGAATGAGTATCTTCTGCGCAGAAAAGTGGTTGTGTTTTTTTGCGTGTTTTCCGTGAAAAGCGGCATTCTACTGCCGCTCCTTGTCGCTCGACAATGGGCTGTACTAAGTGTACAGCCCATCGTCTCGCTCTGTCGTCGCGTGGCATAATACCGCTTTTGACGAAAAATGGGGAAGTGGTGCTTTGGAGACTATTTCCACCACTTTGTCATTCTGAACGAAATGAAATGGAGTGAAGAATCTGGTTGGGGAATATAAAACTTCTCGTCGTGTCATTTCGAGCGCAAGCGAGAAATCCGTGCGTGACTATTTCCACCCTGTCATTCTGAGGAGCGATTGCAAATCGCGACGTGAGAATCTCATTTTGCGGCCGATAAGTGTATCTTCGAAAAGACAACCGTGCTCCCGTCCGTGAGACTCCCACGGTCGGGAATGCCCTCCCTCGGAGTGACAGACAGCCTGCCAACGCCCCACCTCGGGACGAGGGACGAAGCCTGCCATGCCCCATATGGAGCGCGATAGGTCGCGCGACCAAAGTCCCCTCCGAGGAGGGGATTTAAGGGTCAGAATTATAAAACGGCGTAAGCCGTAGCTTTTTGGTCGACATTGGTTATGCGGAACGTCCAACGTGAGAATCTCTCTTTTGGGCTGCATGGACGCTCCCGACGGCGAGACACCCACGTCGCCTGCGGCTCCTCGGAGTGACAGCACGAGTGGTCAAATCGTCCCTAACCAGATTCTTCACTCCATTTCATTTCGTTCAGAATGACATATTGTGTACTGTCATTCTGAGGAGCGTGCTATGCACGCGACGTGAGAATCTCTCTTGGTCGACAAATACCTGTCCGGTAAATGTGCTCCCGTCCGCGAGACTCCCACGTCGCTTGCGGCTTCGCGGAGTGACAGGGTGGTTGGTCTTCGGTTATATGTCCGCAACTATTTTTTACGATGTATGAACCTGTCGGAGAGCCATGCGCGGATCGGGAGATCGTAGACCTTGACGCTGGCGTATGCCACGGCTATCGAGGCTATGAAGATGCTGACGGCCACCCAGATGTGGGTGCCGAGTGGTGCATCGGCGTGTCGTGCCGCCCAGTTCATCTGCACATATATCATCGGATAATGGGTTATATAGAGCGGATATGAGATCATGCCGAGGAACTTGCAGACGGCGGTGGTTCTCCTGCCCCTCAACTGGCTTCCGGCTCCGGCGGCGACGATGGCCGGATAGACGAGCAGTATCACCACGGCGCAATAGAGGCCGTTGAGCCATTGGTGCGTCTGACCTCCTATATGCGGCATCACCAGTGTGGCGGCAACTGCCAGCGAGCACCACAGCATGGCTCCGCGGCGCAGATTGATGCGCAGTCTGCCCAACCGGTAGAGAAGCAGACCTCCGAAGAAGGGATAGAGCAGGCGGCAGAGACCTATGTAAATCTGGTCGGGCGTGAGTCCGAACCCTCCGATGACGGTATATTGCGCATAGTCGCGTGCCGCTAAAAGCCCCGATATGTCTATGTCGAGGGCAAGATCTACGGTGAGCAGTGCCGACATGAATACGAATACCCCCAGCACGACCGTACTGAGCCGGCGTATGATCAGCGCATACAATATGTTGGCGATATACTCCCACAGCAGCGACCACTGCGCGCCGTTGAGCGAGTTGATCTCCTGCCAGCCGCGTATATCCATCGAGGGCGGCGCAGGAAACATCATACAGCCCAGAATAGTGAATACGAGCAGCTTCCACCACGGGGTCTGCATCACAAGTCCGAATACCGGTGCGTCGCTGAAATAGAACCAGAAGGCTCCGATAAGCGTGCCGAGAACGACCATCGGTTGCAGTCGGATAAGACGTCGCTTGAAGAAGTCCCAGGTCGTCATCTTGCTCCATCGGTCGTCGTAGGCATATCCGATTACGAAGCCCGACAGCACGAAGAAGAAGTCCACCGCGAGATAACCGTGGTTGAGGATCTGGTCGCTCGGACCGCTCGAATATGTCTCGAAGAGGTGAAATGCCACTACTATCATGGCGGCCACGCCGCGCAGGCCGTCGAGTATCTCGAAGCGCGGTTTCGAGGAGAGGGGTATTGCTTGTGTTGCCATAAATTACGATATCGGTAAACTGTCGGCAAAGTTAGTCATAATTCATTACTCCATATTTACCTATATTCTAAAATAATTGAACTATATTTGCAATATGAAGACTCCGGCGTTTATCTATGACTACGTCTGTCTGAAACCCGACAGACAAATCGGCATGCACTCGCAGAGTACATGGGAGCTGGCCCATGTGATATGCGGCCGGGGGTTGCGCACCATCGGCGACAGTACCGAGCCTATGGCCGCGGGCGAGGTCATACTCATTCCTCCGCATATTCCGCATGTGTGGCAGTTCGAAGAGTCGGCGACGGATCCAGAGGGGAACATAACCAATATAGCGGTGTTTTTCGAGCAGTCGGTACTCGACCGCATAGAGATGCTCTTCCCGGAGGCGAGGCAGTCTGTGGGGCGGCTAAAAGCCCTCGCCGGAGCCGTTTCATATACGGGGGATACTCAAAAGCGTATCTGCCGGCTGCTGCACTCCATGCGCGGCCTGAGTCCCGAATACCGGCTGCCCAAAATGTTGGAGCTGCTTGTGCTGATGGCCGATACCGACAAATGTTCGGTTGTCGGTCGAAACAATATTCTCGGCAAGTCGGAGCGACGACTGGAAAAAATACGGGTGTTCTGCGCGTGCAACTATGCCCGCGACATACGGTTAGATGAAATTGCGGCGTATGTCAACATGAACAAGTCGGCCTTCTGCACCTTCATGCGCCGGCATGCCGGACAATCATTCTCCGAGTATGTGAACAGCTATCGTTTGGAGAGAGCGGCGGAGAGACTGGTGCACACCGACGACGGTATAGCCCAAATAGCATACGACGTAGGATTCGCCAATGTCACCTATTTCAACCGTCTGTTCAAATCCCATTACGGGTGCACGCCCAAAGCTCTGAGAGATGATCGATGAGAAGCTCTCAAATCCCTGCATCGGGCGGATTACCGCCATGCGTATAAAAAACTGCCTGTTCATGCGTATGGAATTTTCGGTTAATGTTTTACAAAGATAGCACAATTCTACTGCAATGCAAATTTCCAGCCTATTTTTAAGCCTCTCCTGCTCCCGAAAACGGCCGCGGCGACTGTGCGCGCATGGCATCTGCGTGAAGAGATAAACGGCCTCGCCTTACGATTCGATACTTTTTATTTTTTATTTCTATTTAATTTTGCTAAATTTGAACCAAATTAGTAATACTATATCATTTGTATGACAAAAGAGTATAAACGTTATCTGGTAACATCGGCACTGCCATACGCCAACGGACCGGTTCACATAGGCCATCTGGCCGGCGTCTACATACCGTCGGACATCTATACGCGTTACTTGCGTCTGCGCGGAGCCGACGTGATATCGGTGTGCGGCAGCGACGAGCACGGCGTGCCCATCACCATCAAGGCGCGCAAGGAGGGTGTCACGCCGCAGCAGATCGTCGATCGTTACCATGCCATCATAAAGTCGTCGTTCGAGCGTCTGGGCATAGCATTCGACATATATTCGCGCACCTCGTCGCCCACGCATCGTCAGACGGCATCGGATTTCTTCCGCAAGCTCTACGACGAGGGCAAGTTCATCGAGAAGAGCTCGATGCAGTATTACGACCAGGAGGCGCAAACGTTCCTCGCCGACCGCTATATCGTGGGTTCCTGCCCACATTGTCAGAACGACCGTGCATACGGCGACCAGTGCGAGAAGTGTGGATCGACCCTCTCGCCCGACGAGCTGATCGAGCCGCATAGCGCGGTGTCGGGATCGGTGCCCGTGAAGCGTGAGACGAAACACTGGTATCTGCCTTTGGATCAGTATGAAACATTCCTCCGCGAGTGGATTCTCGACGGCCATAAGGAGTGGAAGACCAATGTCTACGGTCAGTGCAAGAGCTGGCTCGACATGGGCTTGCAGCCGCGTGCCGTGAGCCGCGATCTGGATTGGGGCATACCCGTGCCGGTGGAGGGTGCCGAGGGTAAGGTGCTCTATGTGTGGTTCGATGCCCCGATAGGTTATATATCTGCTACAAAGGATCTTACGCCCGACTGGCAGAAATACTGGTGCTCGGACGACACGAAGATGGTGCACTTCATCGGCAAGGACAACATCGTCTTCCACTGCATCGTCTTCCCGTCGATGTTGAAGGCGCACGGCGGCTATGTGCTGCCCGACAATGTGCCGGCCAACGAGTTCCTCAATTTGGAGGGTGACAAGATCTCCACTTCGCGCAATTGGGCCGTATGGCTTCACGAGTATCTCGACGACTTCCCGGGCAAGGAGGACGTGCTGCGCTATGTGCTGTGTGCCAATGCGCCCGAGACCAAGGATAACGACTTCACGTGGCGCGATTTCCAGTCGCGCAACAACAGCGAACTGGTGGCCGTGTTGGGCAACTTCGTCAACCGCGCGCTGGTGCTCACCAAGAAGTATTACGACGGCGAGGTGCCCGCATGCGGCAGCCTTACGGAGTATGACCGCCAGACATTGGACGAGCTGTCGCAGATCCGTCCGTCGCTGGAACGCAACATCGAGACATACCATTTCCGCGAGGCGTTGAAAGATGCTATGGCCTATGCCCGCATCGGCAACAAGTATCTGGCCGACACCGAGCCGTGGAAGCTCATCAAGAGCGATCCGGAGCGTGTGAAGACCATTCTCAACATAGCCTTGCAGATCACGGCCGATCTGTCGATCGCCATCGAGCCGTTTATGCCGTTTACCGCAGCCAAGATCGTCAAGATGCTCGATATTAATAAGTTGACGTGGAACGATCTGGGTTCTGCCTCGCTCGTTGAGGCGGGACATCGTATCGGTGAGCCTGAGCTGCTGTTCGAGAAGATCGAGGACGATGCCATACAGCGTCAGCTCGATAAGTTGGAGGCTGCGCGTCAGGCCAATGCTGCTGCCGAGGCTGCCGCCAACGTCACCGAGCAGAAGGAGGCGGTATCGTTCGACGACTTCCAGCGTATGGATATTCGCGTTTCGACCGTGCTGGCTGCCGAGAAGGTTGCCAAGACCAAGAAGCTCTTGAAGCTGACTATCGACACGGGTATCGATCAGCGTACCATCGTGTCGGGCATAGCCGAGTTCTATACGCCCGAAGAGCTGGTCGGCCGACAGATTCTCGTTTTAGTCAACCTCGAACCCCGCCAGATCAAGGGCATTACCTCCAACGGTATGATCCTTATGGCGCAGGACGCTCTGGGACGACTGGTGTTGCTGCAACCCGGCGACAGCGTCAATGCCGGTGCTACGGTGGGATAATATGGCGGGTATCGTTGCCGGTTGCCGCTTCCGACTCTCTGTCGCGACATGCCGGATTGCTATATACGGGATTGCGATATGCCGTACATATACCCGAAACAAATAATAAAAACCTTAAAACTATATATAAATTATGGAGAATATAGAATGGGGTAAGCTGGGCTTCAACTACTATAAGACAGCTTACAATGTACGCTTCCACTTTGCCGACGGCAAGTGGAGCGATATGGAGGTTACCGACGATGAGTATATGCGTATGCATATATCGGCGGCCTGCCTGCACTATGGATTGGAACTTTTCGAGGGCTTGAAGGCCTTTCGCGGCGAGGACGGCAAGGTGCGCCTGTTCCGTCCCGACGAGAATGCCAAGCGTCTGCGCTCGTCGGCCGAGCGTTTGTGTCTGCCTATGCCGAGCGTCGAGATGTTTGTCGATGCCTGCAAGGAGCTGGTCCGTCGCAATGCCGACTTTATCCCTCCCTATGGCACTGGCGCGTCGCTCTATCTGCGTCCGATGCTGATCGGTGCCAAGGCTTGCCTGGGCGTTAAGGCTGTCGATGAGGCCGATTTTATCATCTTCTGCTCGCCTGTCGGTCCCTATTTTAAGGGCGGTATGAAGCCTATCAAGGCCGTTATCGACCGTGAGCAGGACCGTAGTGCTCCACGTGGAACAGGCGATGTGAAGGTCGGCGGCAACTATGCGTCGAGCATTCTGTCGGGTGAGCGCGCTCACAGCAACGGCTACTCTAACGTGCTGTTCCTCGACTCGGCCAAGCACGAATTTATCGAGGAGTTCGGTGCTGCCAACTTCTTCGGTATTCGCAAGGGCTGCTATATCACGCCTAAGAGTACGTCGATTCTTCCCTCTATCACCAATAAGAGCCTTCGTCAGATTGCTCTCGACCTCGGTTTGGAGGTTCAGGAGCGTCCTGTTGCGCTCGAAGAGTTGGATACTTTCGAGGAGGTCGGTGCCTGCGGTACTGCTGCCGTGATCTCTCCGATAGGCCAGCTTTATGATCTGGATACCCAGAAAGTATACGACTACGGCAATGAAGTGGGCGAATATTCGCGCAAAATGTACGAGGCTTTGCAGGATATTCAATACGGCCGCACCAAGGATAAGTATGGTTGGACGGTCGAGGTAGAGATGTAATAGATCATGTCTCCAATTAAAAAGGGGTGTTCCACGTGGAACACCCCTTTCGTTTCGCAGCCCGGCTACCCTATCCTATCTGCCGAACTTGACGAGCAATACATTGACGTCGGCCGGCGATACGCCCGGTATGCGTGATGCCTGCCCTATCGTCGTCGGACGTATCCGTGACAGTTTTTGTCGGGCTTCGATGGTCAGCGACTGCATGGAGTTGAAATCAAAACCGTCGGGAATGGCGATATTCTCCAATCGGTGCAGCTTCTGAGCGATGAATTTCTCCCGCTCGATATAGCCGTGATATTTGATTTCGATCTCTGCGGCCTCGATCATCTCGTCCGAAATCTCGTTGTCGGAGATGAACCGGTCGAGTTTCGGCAGCTCCCGTCGCAGTGCCGATATGGTCACGTCGCTCCGCAAAATGATGTCATAGATGCGTCGACCCTGCGTCATAGGCTCCGAGCCGATCGATTTTAAATAGTCGTCAATTTCGCCTATTCTGATGCTCTGTCGGCGCGTGAATGAAATAAGCGATTCTACGAGCGATTTTTTTTCTGCGAAAATTCGGTGCCTGCGCTCCGAAATAAGTCCCAATTCATACCCTTTCGGCGTCAGTCGCATATCGGCATTGTCCTGCCGGAGCAAAATTCTGTATTCGGCGCGCGAGGTGAACATGCGGTAAGGCTCGTCGACACCCTTTGTCACCAGATCGTCGATCAACACGCCGATGTATGCCTCGTCGCGCTGCAACACCACCGGCTCCTCCCCTCTCAACTGCCGATGGGCGTTGATGCCTGCCATCAGTCCCTGCGCCGCCGCCTCCTCGTAGCCCGTCGTCCCGTTTACCTGACCGGCGAAATAGAGGTTGTCGATGAGCTTTGTGGCGAGCGAATGGTGCAGCTGCGTCGGCGGGAAATAGTCGTATTCGATGGCGTATCCCGGGCGGTAGATATGCAGGTCTTCCATGCCTCGAATCTTGTGAAGTGCCTCTAACTGAACCTCATACGGTAGCGACGACGAGAAGCCGTTGAGATAATACTCGTTGGTCGAACGTCCCTCGGGTTCGAGAAAAAGCTGGTGCGAGTCGCGGTCGGCGAAGGTGCGCAGCTTGTCCTCTATGCTCGGACAGTAACGCGGTCCGATGCCCTTTATCGTGCCGTTGAACAGCGGCGAGCGGTCGAATCCGCTGCGCAGTATGGCATGCACCTCCTCGGAGGTGTGTACGAGAAAACACGGCAGCTGATCCTTAACAGGCTCTATATCAGGATCAAACGAGAATTTCGAGGGGTTTTCGTCGCCATACTGCGGCTCCATCTCCTCGAAGTTGATCGTGCGGGCGTCTAATCGTGCCGGTGTGCCCGTCTTCATGCGCGCTGCCTCGAAGCCCACGGCTTTGAGCTGCTCGGTAATGCCGTATGATGCTCCGTCGCCGGCGCGGCCGCCGTCGGCATGCGCCTCGCCGCAGTGCATCAGCCCCGAGAGGAATGTCCCGGCGGTAAGCACTACCGCCTTGCACTCGAACTCCACCCCCATTCGCGTTTTAACGCCCCTTACGCGGCATCGGCCGTCGTGCTCGGTAAAGACGATCTCCGATGCCGTATCCTGCCATATATAGAGGTTTACGGTGTTTTCCAGCGTGCGCCGCCACTCGGCCGAGAAGGCTCGTTTGTCGCATTGTGCGCGCGGGCTCCACATGGCCGCCCCCTTCGAGCGGTTGAGCATGCGAAACTGCACGGACGTAAGGTCGGCGATGCGTCCCGTCTGTCCGCCCAGCGCATCTATCTCTCTTATTATCTGACCTTTGGCTACTCCGCCGATAGCCGGATTGCACGACATGTCGGCTATCTTCACCATATCCATCGTCAGCAGCAGCGTGCGCGAGCCCATGCGTGCGGCGGCCGACGCGGCCTCGCAGCCGGCGTGTCCGGCACCGATGACGATTATGTCGTAGGCGAGAGCTGTCATGACTGTTTGCCTGCCAGCAGCGGTGCCAGCATTTTAAGGTATCTGTTCTCCTTGCGGCGCATCACGGTTGCGGCGTTGGGTGTCTTGTCGCCCTGTCCGCAGAGGTGCAGCAGGCCGTGCACCACCACGCGGCGCATCTCCGTGGCCGGTATGGCGTGGTATATCCGGGCGTTGTCGGTGACGGTATCCACGTCGATGTATATCTCGCCGCTGACCGTTCGGCTGCCCTTGCGGTCGCTGTCGTCGAAGGTGATGACATCGGTGAAGTAGTCGTGTCCGAGATAGTCGATGTTGATCTGGCGATGATACTCCGACGAGCAGAATATGTAGTTGATATCGCCTATGCGGTAGCCCTCGGCCTCGGCTACGGCGTGCAGCCATCGGGTAATGATGCGTTTTGAAGCAAACCTGTATGCGGATCCTTCGTTGTAGTATTTTACAGCCATGAGCCTCTATTTTTTAAAGCAGTTGGCGGCGTTGAGCTTCTTGCCGTCGGGGTTGTAGAGGGCGAAATTCATGTAGATGCTCTCGTGCCCCTCGTCGTCGAGTCCTATGCCGACGGTGCCTATCTGTTGATTCTTCTTTATCTTGTCGCCCTCGGCAACGCAGACGCTGCCCAGATGCACGTAGGTCGATATGTAGCCGCCGTGAGCCACGAACACCGAGAAGCGGTTGGTGTTGTCGGGGGATACCTTGACCACCTTGCCGTCGTATATCGATACGACCTTGGCCCCGCGCCCTCCCTTGACGTATGCCACGTTGTTCTTATAGCGCAAGACCGACCCACCCTCGACCGGCAGATTCAGATTGCTCGTCTTCTCGGAGAACGATGCACCCTCCTTGTTGCCCTTGGTCAGCCGCCGCAGCTCCTCGACGGCCGAGTCCAATCGTTTTTGGTAGCTGCTTTGTTCGGCCAAAGTCTTCTTCTCGTTGGCCGAGAGCTTGCTCAGGCGGCTTCTTACGTCGGATATGTCCTGTCGGAGGGCACTGCGCTCCGAGGCGAGCGACAGACTCACCGAGTCGAGCTCGTGCTTGCGGCGGCTCAGCTCGGCACGATGCTCGCCCAACACCTGCTCCTGTGCGGCGATCTCGGCCGCTTTCTCGGCACGCATCTCGGCCACACGTTTGATGTTGGCTGCACGCCGCACCGCGTCGCCGACACCGTGCGAAGCAAAGAGGTATGTCGTGTAGTTGTTCTGACGATAGTTGCGCCACGCCTCGCGCACCATCTCGGCATATATCTCGCGGTTGCGCCCGATCTCCGCATCGAGCACCGATGCCACCGAGTCGCTGCTCGCGATCTGCTGCTGCAACAGCCGCATCTCCTCTTCGGTTTCGTGTATGAGGTTGTTGCGCAGATTCATCTGCGTGCGCAGCTGCTCTATCTGACGTGAGGCCGAACTCTTCGAGGCCACTATCTCCCGCATGCGACGCTTGCACTCTTCCAGGTCGCGTTTGTAGCTCTCCACCTTTGCCCGCTGCTTCTCTACGGCACTCTTCGACTGTGCCGCGGCATCGGGGCACGTTGTGGCCGCCAGCAGCACTGCCGCTGCCGCAAAGAGCAATCGTCCGATATATTTCCGATCAGGCATCTGTTATCGTTGTTTGTCGTCCTTCGAGGACGATCGGTTCTTCATCATCTCCATGTGCGCCTCCATCTGGGCTTTGTCGAATCCGCGCTCGACGGCGCGTTTCCAGTAGGTCTCGGCCATGAACTTTTCACCCAGATCCCACAGTATGTCGCCGTAGTGCGCCGCCAGATCGGCACTCTGCCGCCGGTCGAGCGACAGTGCCTGCTGCATGGCACGCTTGGCCTCCTCCAACCGCCCGAGCCTGTACAACACCCATGCGTAGGTGTCGATGTAGGTCGGGTTGCCGCTTTCGAGTGCCATGACGCGCGAGGCCATGGCCAGTGCCTTGTCGAGATCCTTGCCCTCAACGGATAGGAAATAGGCGTAGTTGTTGAGCACCATAGCATTGTCGGCGAAATGGTGCAGCGATTTGTCGTAAGCCTTGAATGTCTGCCGCATGTCACCCTGCATGTGGTACACATCGCCGATGTAGCCCCATATCTCGCTGCGCAAGGTGTCGTTGTCGGCATGGCGCAACGCCTGCCGGTAATATTTCACCGATTCGCGATAGCGGTTTTCCGCGCCGCGCAGATGTCCCAGATTGGTCAGCAGCGTGGTGTTGTCGGGGAAGTGCGCTATGGCGCGGTCGAGATCGGCCGAAAGCGAGTCGGTCTGTTCCAAATACGACTCCAATTGCATGATCATCAGATATGTATCCAGATCGGGGTCGTCTCTGTCGAGATGTCGGCGGTAGTATTCCAAGGCCGTCTCGGCGTTGCCCGAGGCTATCAGATGGCCGCCGTAGAGATCGACCACCTCACGGTTGTCGGGATATTTCACCGCCAGAGTCGAGGCCAGATCGTTGATCTGGAAATAGTGCTCGCGGTAGAAATCGATGCTCGACGTGAGCTGCTCGAAGCGTTTTATCTTCTGCTCGACGGGTATGCGCTCGTCGGCGAACAACCGGCGTTCGATGCCGAGGTATTCGCGGTAGAAGCGATGTTTCTCGTAATAGCTGCCTAACGCCTGCATCAGCCTCAGATCGGTCGAGTCGATCATGAAAGCCTTGTGGAGCGTGGCGAATGCCAACGAATCCTTGCCCGTGGCCGAATATGCCTCGCTGAGCGATATGTAGGCCTCCACGTCGTAAGGAAAACTCTCCACCGTGCGACGTCCCTCCTCCACGGCCTTCGACAGCTGCCCCGTAGAGAATAGCAGCTGCTGTTTCAAGTCGCTCAGCAGCCTGTGATGCCCGAAGCGTATCTCGGCCGTGTCGAGCGTGGTTATGGCCGAAAAGGGCAGATTGCTGCGGGCGTAGAGCAGTGCCAGCAGGCGGTAGTTCTCCGGCTCCTGCGAGTCGATGGCCGTAAGCCTCCTGTATATGGGCAGAGCCAGATCGTATCGCTCCGTGGCCAGCAGCATGCGTCCGTAGAGTTGCGCATACCACCGGTTCATCGTGTCGCAAAGATAGGTGCGGCGTGCCAGCTCGGCAGCTTCGGCGAGCGAATCGCGGTCGGCGGCGAGCATCGAGAGCCGATACAATGCCGGCGCGTATGTCGAGTCGATGCCGACGGCCTTGCGCCACAGCCTCTCGGCACGCAGCGTATCGCCGTCGATGTCGAGAGCCTTTATGCCGTCCGTGTAGAGATATGTCTGTCGCAGCGACTCGGGATATTCGATCTGTTGTTCGGGCGTGGCAGCCGTTTCGACGGCGCGTGCCTTGACGGAGGGGCGACGCATCGATGCGAAGCCACTCAGAAACACTACGACAAGTGCCGCCGAACAGATATTTTTCAATATGCCTGTCACCCTGTATCTCTGTTTTGGTCTGTGCGCGCAAGCCGCTTGCGGGCAGCGGATAGTGCGCGGCAGCCCGTTTACAGTGCGCTGTCGAACTGGTTCAGAAAACGCACGTCGTTCTCGAAGTAGAGACGCAGATCGCCCACGCCGTATTTGAGCATGGCGATACGCTCAATACCCATACCAAAGGCGAAGCCCGAGTACTGGGTGTGATCTATGCCGTTGGCCTCCAAGACATTGGGGTCTACCATGCCGCAACCCATGATCTCCAACCAGCCCGTGCCCTTGCATACGCCGCAGCCCTTGCCGCCGCAGATGCTGCACGATACGTCGACTTCGGCCGACGGCTCGGTGAAGGGGAAGTACGACGGACGCATGCGTATGCGGGTCTGCTCGCCGAAAAGCTCTTTGGCGAAGTAGAGTATCGACTGTTTCAGATCGGCGAACGATACGTTGCGGTCGATGTAGAGTCCCTCGATCTGGTGGAATATGCAGTGTGCGCGATACGATATGGCCTCGTTGCGGAACACGCGGCCGGGGCAGATGACGCGAATGGGCGGCTTCTGACGCTCCATCGTGCGCACCTGTATCGACGAGGTGTGCGTGCGCAGCACGATGTCGGGGTTCTTCTCGATGAAGAAGGTGTCCTGCATGTCGCGTGCCGGGTGCTCGGGCGGGAAGTTAAGAGCCGAGAATACGTGCCAGTCGTCCTCGATCTCCGGACCGTCGGCCACGGTATAGCCTAAGCGCGAGAAGATCTCGACGATCTGGTTTTTGACGATCGATATGGGGTGACGCGAGCCGATGCGCTCGGCCGTGCCCGGACGAGTCATGTCGTCGATGTGCGACGAGGCCGCCTGCTCCTTCTCGCCGATTGTCTGCCGCAGTGCCTCGATACGTGCCGCGGCGGTTGTTTTCAGATGGTTGAGCTTCTGCCCCAATTCGCGTTTAAGCTCGGGAGCCACGCTCTTGAACTCCTCCATCAGCGCGCCTATCTCGCCTCGCTTGCCGAGCAGCTTTATGCGGAACGCCTCTACCTCGGCAGCCGTTGCCGGCTTGAACTCCTCGATACGGGTCAAAAGTTCGTTTATTCTGTCTGTCATGGTATGTTGTACTTGTGGTTTTGCTAAAATGTACTACTTTTGTAGGTATATATTAGGTTACAAAGGTATCAAAAATTTGTGATATGCGAAGAATTTTCTCGTCGATTCTGTTGTTTTTGCTGCTGTTGCCCGCTGCCGGACGCGCACAGAGCGTCGGACTGGTGCTCAGCGGAGGCGGTGCCAAGGGGTTGTATCACATAGGTGTCATACGGGCATTGGAGCAGAAGGGCATTCCGATCGACTACATATCGGGTACGTCGATGGGTGCCATCGTGGCCGCTCTCTATGCCGCCGGTTATTCGACCGAGGAGATGGAGCAGATCGTCCTGTCGGGCGCACCCGAGAAGTGGGTGTCGGGGCGTATCGACGACAAATATTTCTATTATTACCGTGAGCGCGACTATATGCACGGCATGCTCAATCTGCGGCTGTCGACGCATCGCGAGCAGAAAGATTTTCCCAACCGCCGGCGGTTGAGTATCCCCGGCTCGATGATCAATACGGCACAGATCGACATGGCACTGCTCGGGCTGTTCGAGAGTGCGAGCGCGGCTGCCGGCGGCGACTTCGATTCGCTGATGGTGCCGTTCCGCTGCATGGCCACCGACATCAACCGCCACCGTGCCGTCGAGCTGCGGCGCGGCGATCTGGCGCGTGCCGTGCGTGCTTCGATGGCTATTCCGGTGGCCTTTCCGCCAATCGAGATCGACTCCATGATAATGTGCGACGGCGGCTGTTACAACAACTTCCCGTGGCAGGTGCTCGACGAATCGTTCCACCCCGACATACTCATCGGTGCCCGCTGCGGCAAGGACGACGAGCCTGTGGGTGAAGATGTTTCGGTCATCGACCAGGTTATGGCACTCTCTACCATGCCCACCGACTACGACATGCCCGAGGGGCGTTCGCTGCTCATAGGCCGTGCCGTGGACATCTCCACGCTCGACTTCTCGCAGGGACGCTATGTGATGGATCTGGGCTACGACGACACGATGGAGCGCATGTCCGAGATAGAATCGCTCGTCACCCGCCGCATGAGTGCCGACGAGTTCCGTGAGCGGCGCGAAGCCTTCCGCAGCCGATGCCCCGAGACGGTCGTGCAGTCGATACGTGCCGATGGACTCAACGCCAACCAGCAGGCCATGGTCGACAACATCATGCGCCTTGACCGCAAGCGCGGCAGCGACATGTCCGCCCTTCCGTTCGACGACGTGCACGACCATTATATGATGCTGCTGGCAAACACCGCATTGCAGGGACGGTTCCCGCGCATGGAGTTCGACTCGGTGAGCGGAAAGTTCGACATGACGCTGCCTCTGCATCTCAAACCGCGGCTCAACTTCTCCTTCGGCGGAAACATCTCCTCGACGGCGTTCAACCTCGGCTACATCGGCATCGGCTATCAGTCGTGGGGTCGCGTGGTGCAAAAGGCCAACCTCGACATGCTGCTCGGTCCCATCTACACCATGGTGCGTCTCAAAGGCCGCACCGTGCTGCTTTCGCGCCGCCCCGTATTCTTCGATTACTCCTATAATTTCAATATCACCAATACGCTGCACGGTAATTTCGGCAACCTTACCGAGGTCAGCAACTCGGCTGCCATCAAGGCCAAGGAGAACTTCCTGTCGTTCGCCGTGGGTGTGGCTCCCACGCGCAAGAGCGTCGTCGACCTTACGATCAACCTGGGACGCAACTCCTACGGTTACGACATGGAGCACTACAAATCGCGCCAGTACACCCACTTCACCTATGTGGCTCCCAAGTTGGAGATCGAACGCTCGTCGCTCGACCGCATACTCTATCCCACGCACGGCTCGCGCATAGCCGTCTCAGGCATATATGTCTATGGCCGCGACGAACGCGATTCGAGCGGCGATCTGCTCTTCCCCGACAGCTCCGACCGCATCGACAACATTCATCAGTGGTGGGGTGTCAAGAGTGTGTGGGAGCAATATTTCGACGTCTCGCGCGGCGGCCGCTTCTCGTGGGGCTACTCCTTGGAGGGTGTCTACACCAACTATTCGGGTCTCGACTCGCCCGAGGCGACCTCCATATCGGCTCCCGTCTATGCGCCCCTGCTCCACTCGCGCATGATCTACATGCCCGAGTTCCGCGCCAAACGCTATCTCGGTGCCGGACTTATGCCGACTCTGAAAATAATCAACAACCTCTATTTGCGACTCAGTGTCTTCGCTATGCTGCGCGACCGTTTCGAGGATTCTCTTATGCACTACATGGCCGACTTCTCCGTGGTCTATCACACCCCTGTCGGCCCAATAAGTCTTGCCATGACCAAGTATAACTTCAAGAATTGGAACAACCTCTATCTGACCTTCAACTTCGGGTATGCTATATTTGGTCCCAAAGGTACCTACTATTGATTTTTCGTGACTTTTTCGTGAAAAGGCATCATTTCCTGCGCCTCGTTCAAATCCGCAAATGGGCAGTACGTCGAGTACAGCCCATCTGCGGATTTTTCACGTGCGGCTTGTAACTAATGCCTTTTGACGAAAAATGCGGTTGTGGTGCTTTTGAAGTTTTCCGTGAAAAGCGGTCATTTGCGGCCGCTCGCTCAACTGCCCGAACAGGTAGTACGATTAGTACAACCTGTCCGGGCACTTTTCGTTACGCGTTGCAACTAACCGCTTTTGACGAAAAAGGGTGCATGATTCTTTGGAGACTATTTCCACCCTGTCATTCTGAGGAGGACGGAACGTCCGACGTGAGAATCTCTTTTTTTGTGGAAACAAACGGTGCTCCCGACCGCGAGACTCCCACGGTCGGGCATGCGCCCTCCCTCGGAGTGACAGAGCGAGACGATGGTCTGTGCTGGCATACTGCCCATTGGCGAGCGACGAGGAGAGGAAGCAGGTGCGGCATTTTCATGGAAAAGAAACGATTTTTCGTCAAAAGCGGTATTATACCACGCAAACGAAGATCGCCCAGATGGGACGTACTAATGTACTTCCCATTTGGGCGAGCAAGTGCGCGGCAGTAGAATGCCGCTTTTCACGGAAAAATTTTCACGGGAAAGCGAAATGTATCGAATGCACCAAGGGTTTGTCCGGTTCGGTGAGGAAGTTGTTGACGTAGAAATTGACGTCGAAACTGTCGAGGCCTATGGGCTTCTTGTTGTCTAATCCGTAGATGGTCATGGTCATGCACTCGAAGGGGCGCACGATCATGTCGCGCGGGAAGACCACCTGCTCGCTGCCGGGGGCCTTGCTCAGGAAGAGGGGCACCGAGCTGCGGTTGACGACCTTGAATGTCACCTTCTTCTCGGAATACTTGATGTCCGACACCTCGAACAGAGCCGAGAATAGTTCTCCGATAAGCTCCTCGCTGCCATATACGTGCTCGTCGGCCAGAACGGCCGTGCGACGGCTGTCTAATGCCTCGCGCACACCCTCCAACGTGCGCTCCTTGGCGAATATCAGCGTCACGGGGCGGTGCATGCCGTTGGCGTAGTCGATGTTGAGGAACAGCGGCTTATGCGTGTCGGTACCACTGATCAGCGCGCAACCGTGGTCGATAGCCCAGCGGTGCGCCTCGGGCGAGTAACCGCAAAAGCCGTTGTAGATCTCTATGCCGTGCATGTAACCCTCGTCGTAGAGATGGGTGTGCTCGTCATACCAGCGCGTCTCGTTCTGCGCCTGACGCTCCCAGTGAGGGTGGTTCCACACGGTGAATGCTCCCTGACGACGCGCCTCTTTCAAACCGGCGCGCATGGCCTTCACATGGTTGTCGTCGTACTTCTCGGCCGCGGCGGCTATGGCATCGTTGTCGTCGATGAACAGCGCGTTCCAGTGTCCGGGAGGCATGCCGCGCGAGATCTCTCCGCCGTGTATGACGAGTACGTCGGCAGCCTTGCCTGCGGCGGCGGCTATGCGATACGATTCGTTGCGGTCGCATCGGAACAAGCCTTTGTTGGTGTACTTTTGCAGACGGGTGTCGACATGATCGGTGATGGCAATCACGTCCAATCCCTCCATCACAGCCTCCTCGACACGCGTTGTCGGCCATACCGTGCCGTCCGAGAAGACGGTGTGTATGTGCATGTCGCCTTTTAGCGTCTTGTAGCCGTCGATGTCGGGCAGGACGATCGGGTGAGGAACGGCCGCATCGGCTGCAAACATGGCGAATGCAGCTATAAGCAGCAGTGAAATTTTCTTTTTCATATCACAGTTAGTTAGATTTATATGCAAAAGTAACTAAAATTTTTCGTTTCACCTCCCTATTTATGGGGATTTTTATCCTTTTACATCACATGACTGCCGAATACTGCGTAATATTGCCGCGCGTCGGATCGCGAAAGACACTCTCGCTCGGCAATGCTCAAATAAATTTGGCGTTGCGCTCACTTATGTTTATCTTTGTATTAACATAAGAGATAACAGGAAGATGAAGAGCCTCGGATATATGCTGCACAACGGCCACAACAGCCAGATATTGTATTATATGCACTCGCTGGCGCGCTATGCCGTACCAAAACCGCTGCTGCGCCGCCGCCTGCCGGAACTGCTGGCCGAGATCGAAACGCGTGCCGACAGAGATTATATCCGCGAGAGAGCCGACTACTACAACAAACTGTCCTCTCCGGCCGATATTTTCGGGGGGGGGAATGCAGATGCGCCGCGTTTGGGGGAGATGACCTACCGGCAGCGTCCGCGGCCTACGGCATACTTCTTCGATGCCTATGAATATACGCGCTTCTTCGACGACTCGCTTCGCTGGCGATACCTCTTCGGCGATGTCACGCATACCCCCGAGGCGGCATCGATCGTCAAGAGCCGCCCCATAACGGGCGATAATGCCAACTCGGTGCTGCTCAACCTCGACAAGAACCGTCACTTCTGTTTCCTGCACGACGGCATCGACTTCGAGTCGAAGATCGACCGGCTGATATTCCGCGCCTACATATCGCACAAGCCCCACCGCATACGCTTCTTCGAGCAGTGGTACGGCCATCAGATGTGCGATCTTGGCGAGTGCGACCCCCACTGCCGCGACTACCCCGAATGGCACCGCCCCAAGATATCGTTCTACGAGCAGCTCAAATACAAATTCATTCTGGCATTGGAAGGCAACGACGTGGCCACCAACCTCAAATGGATCATGTCGTCAAACTCGTTGGCCGTCATGCCGCGGCCACACTACGAGACATGGTTCATGGAGGGGCGGTTGATCCCCGACTACCACTATGTGGCCATACGCGACGACTATGCCGATCTGCCCGAGCGGCTGCAATATTATATAGATCACCCCGATCGGGCACGCGCCATAGTCGAGAATGCCAACCGCTATGTGGCACAGTTCGCAGACCGTCACCGCGAGAAGCTAATATCGCTGCTGACGCTCGACAAATATTTCCGCATGACCGGCCAGCTTTGAGCGCGCAGACCAATGTCGACCACCGAAGCTACGGCTTACGCCGTTATACAATTCTGACCCCGAAACAAACGTCGACCACGGAGCTACGGCTTACGCCGTTTTATAATTCTGACCCTCCCCTAAATCCCCTCCTCGGAGGGGACTTTGGTCGCGCGATATATCGCGCTCCATGTGGGGCGTGGCAAGCTTCGTTACGCGTCCCGTGGTGGGGCGTTGGCAGGAGGTTTGTCACTCCGAGGAGCCGCAGGCGACGTGGGAGTCTCGCCACCCCAAAGCGCACTTGCCGTTACAAAACAGAGATTCTCACGTCGCGTGCATAGCACGCTCCTCAGAATGACATTGTTGGAGTGGAAATAGTTAACCAAGAATTATGCGCCGCTTTTTCGTCAAAAGCGGTATTATACAACGCGACGAGGAGCGGCAGTAGAATGCCGCTTTTCACGAAAAAGACGGAAAGGAGAGGAATAGTATGTAGCACGCAACCATGCCTGCGGCACATGCCAAACGTATGACCGGCCGGCGGCTTATGATCATGGCTGCGGCAAGCGGCGTGGCTATCGATCCGAAGATCAGCAGCAGCTGTACTTTCGAGTCGGTGAAGCTGTAAACGCCCTGTCCCGACGAGACGAAGTCGGCTATGCCGAGCACGAAGAAGTTGAATACGTTGCTGCCGATGATATTGCCCACGGCGATATTGTAGTTGCGCATGCGGAACAGCGCGATGGTGGAGGTCACCTCGGGCAGCGAGGTGGCCACGCCCAGAAAGAGTGCTCCGGCCAGACCCGCACCCAGATCGAGACGTTCGGAGATGTTGTCGGTGATGTATGTGAGGGCTATGCTCAGAGCTATTATGCCGATGCTGGCCAAGGTGAAGCGTGCTGCGATCTGCCCCACGGTAAGCGAGCACTCCTCGGCCTGTTCGTCGGCCGACGGCTGCTCGCCGTTCTCGGCTGCGAGGTGACGCACGGCAAGACCGTAGAGGGCGAATATTATAAGCGTGGTCAGATCGAACCACCCTATGCGCAGCGAGATGACTCCGGCCCAGCGCAATCCTAATGCGGCATACATAAGTATAAGGTAGCCGACCACGATAATGTGGCTGCGCGAACATGCGGCACGGGAGAAGAGCCTGATGGAGAAGAGCACCACCACGCCCAACATGCCGAGATTGAACAGGTCGCTGCCGAGAATATTGCCTATGCAGAGGTCGGGCTGATCGAGAAATACCGTAGCAGAGATGCTTGTGAACAGCTCGGGGAGCGAGGTGACGGCCGACAGCAGAACGCCGCCGAGAAATGCGCCCGACAGGCGTGTCGTGCGGTCGATCATGTCGATGTATCGCGAGGCCAGAATGGAGAACCAGACCACTAACGAGGCCACGACGACGTATGCTGCATAAATCATAGTATCAAAGTTTTATTGTCTGCCCGTCACAGCATCGACCCTTCGTGTTTGGTCGAGGCGTCGAGACGTATGGCGATTATTATAAGTATGGTGAAAGCCACCAGCGACGATCCTCCGTAGCTCATCAGCGGAAGCGGTATGCCCATCACAGGCATCAGACCGATGGTCATGCCCACGTTGACTAATACGTGGAACAGCAGTATCGATGCCACACAATAGCAATAGATGCGCCCGAAAGGCTCCTTGATGCGTTCGCCCATCTTCATAAGCCGCATGATAAGCGCGATGAAAAGACCCAACACGGCCATGGTGCCGACGAATCCCCACTCTTCGCCCAGCGTGCAGAAGATGAAGTCGGTGTGTTTCTCGGGCACGAAGTTGTATTTGATCTGTGTGCCTTGCAGGAAGCCCTTGCCGGCCACGCCGCCCGAGCCGATGGCTATCTGCGACTGGTTGACGTTGTAGTCGATGCCCAGGGGGTCGCTCTTCATGCCCACGAAGCTCAGCACACGGTCCTGCTGGTGGGGTTTGAGCACATGGTCGAATATGTAGTCGGTGGTCGGCACGAAGATCATGGCACCGACGAACATCACCGTCAGCCACAGCAGTTCGTAGGCCTTGTTCTGTATGGCGGCCGCGGCGAGTGCCACAGCCTCCACTCCGCATACGATCATCAGTGCCGCATAGCCGCTCAGAGGCGTAGCTACGGCCAGCAGCAGCGAGACCAGCAGTGTGAAGGAGAGAAAACGCACGTGTGCCGCCCATGCGCCGCTGCGTGCCGCACTGTAAAGCGTGAGTGCCGCGAGCAGGATCAAGAACAGGGGCAGCGGTTCGAGTATGAACGAGAATATGAACAGGAACACTACAAGCACTATCGGCATGCACAGGGCACGGCTCAGACCTTCGCGGTAGAGCACGAACAGCAGCGAGCAGAGCACCACGCCCGAGCCGGTGTCGTTCTGCAAGATGATGATGCTGAGCGGCAACAGTATGACGGCGGCCACCTTCGCCACGTCCGACGGACGCGATATGGAGAAGGAGTAGGCACTCATCACGCGCGCCAGCGTGAGCGAGGTGGCTATCTTGACGAACTCGACGGGCTGTATGCGCACGCCGCCGAACTCGAACCACGCCTTGGCACCGTTGACTTCGCGGCCGAACAGCAGCACGGCCACAAGCGAGGCTATGCCCAGCAGATAGAGCGGATAGGCCCACATGTGGAAATACTTCTCGTCGATCAGGAGCAGCACCAGTGCCGCTAACCACGAGATGCCGATCCACATGAGCTGCTTCATGTAGAAGTGCGACGACGAGAACATCGACTCTATCGTGTCGTCATACGAGGCGGCCGTGATGCAGACGAAGCCTACGGCGACAAGCAGCACGTATAAAAGCAACGCCACCTTGTCGATGCCGGCGAACAACCCCTCCTGCGAGGAGTCGAACATGCTATTTCCGCTCCTTTTTCGCACGAAGTTTATCATAATAGGGATAATATACTACATGGTCCTTGACATAACGCACCATCTCCGGCCGGCATATCGTGTCGGTCAGATACAGCTCCTCGATAAGACTGGCTATGGGCAGTGCTATCGTCGCGCCGAAGCCTCCGTTCTCGACATAGACCGATATGGCTATGCGCGGATTGTCCTTTGGTGCGAACGACAGGAACGTCGAGTGGTCGCGGCCGTGGGGGTTCTGCGCCGTACCGGTCTTGCCGCACACGTCCAGCCCGGGCAGTGCGGCGTTGCGCGAGGTGCCCCATACGTTCACACCGCGCCACATGCCCTCGACGATAGGCTCGAAATAGCGGCTCTCGACCTTGGTGTACTGCCGCTCGTAGAAGCGGGCATCGATCGAGTCGCGCCCCTCGATCTGCTTGACGATATGGGGTATGTAGTAGTAGCCGCGGTTGGCCACTATGGCTGCCAGATTGGCCATCTGCAACGGCGTGCAGCCCATCTCGCCCTGTCCTATGGAGAGCGATATGGGCGTACCCCAGTTCCAGCGGCTGTTGTACATGCGGTCGTAGTCCTCCGTCGAGGGGACGTTGCCCTGCCCCTCGCCTATGAAGTCGCTGTCGAGCGTGCGGCCGAAGCCGAAGCTCTCGACATACTCGTGCCACACCTCCAAGCCGCGTTTGACGCTGCCGTACTTCGGATTGGATATGATGTCCCTGAACACGTAGCAGAAGTAGGCGTTGCACGAAGTGGCCACCGCATCGCGCAGATCCACCGGCGAACGGTGGGAGTGGCACTTCACCTTGCGGTTGCCCACGGTGAAGCCCTCGTGGCAGGGGTGTGTGTCGCCCGGGCGTAGCACGCCCTCCTGCATGCCGATGAGTCCCTGCACCAGTTTGAATGTCGAGCCGGGAGGGTACTTCGCCTTGACGGCGCGGTTGAACAGCGGCTGCTGCACATTCTCCTGCAATGCCATATAGTGGTTTCCGCGCTGGCGGCCGACCAGTTCGTCGGGGTCGTATGTCGGCGACGAGGCCATCACGAGGATCTCTCCGGTGGAGGGCTCGATAGCCACCACGGCACCCACCTTGCCGACCATAAGCTCCTCGGCGAAGGCTTGCAGACGGGCATCGATCGTCGAGACCAAGCGGCGGCCGTTGACCGGCAGAGTGTCGAATGCACCGTCCATATACGAGCCTTTGATGGCTCCGTGCGTGTCGGTGGTCTCCACCTTCACGCCCTTGCGGCCGCGCAGCTCCACCTCGTAGGCCGACTCCACGCCGCCTACGCCGATATAGTCGCCGGCCGAGTAGTATGGCCAGCGTTTGAGATCGTTCTCACTCACCTCGCCCACATATCCCAAAAGGTTGCCGCCGATCTTGCGCGGATACTGTCGCGCCGTGCGGAATACCGTATAGAAGCCTTTGAAATAACACTCGTCGAAAGCTAACTTGGCCTGCTGCGAGACGTAGTTGGTAACCAGAAACGGCGCGCGCGGATAGCGGGCGGCCTTTTCGAGCTGCGAGCGCAGACGCTCGGGCGAGATTTCGAGAATAGAGGCCATGCGCAGCGTATCGAAACCCTCGCGCGGAATATCTTTCGATACGACCATCACGTCGTAGCACTCGCGGCTCTGGACAAGATATTCGCCGCGCCGGTCGAGCACCTCGCCGCGCGAGGGGTATTGCACCACTCGGCGAATGATGTTCGATGTGGCCATCTCCTTGTAGCGGGTGTCGATCAGCTGTATGTAGCACAACCGGCCTGCAAGCAGGGCGAAGACGCATATCACCACCCAGCGCAGAGTCGCATAACGCATGGACGATTCGTTGCCGTATCTCATTGCCCCGACGATATTTTAGACATGAAGTACGATGCCGCAAGCCATGACAGCAGTATCGACAGCGTGCCGCTGACTGCGATCTTGGCCGCCGTGTACCACAGAAGCGTCACGGACATGCTCTCCAAGAAGAAGAACATGGCGTGATGCAGCACTATGCCCACCGAAATATATACCAGCAGCTGCTTGCGGCTCAGACTCACTAACAGCTCCGACTGGTCGCTCTGCTCCACGCCGCGATTGGCCGTAAGGCGGATAATGGCCTCACGCACCATCGACAGCGGCAGCAGCGAGGCCGTGTATAGTCCCTGGCAGCCCGTCACGCCGTCGAGGATCCACCCCGTCACGGCGGCGGCCAGAAGCACCCACACCGTGCGCCACTCGATGGGCAGCAGCAGTATCACCACCGGAAATATCATCGGGCGGAGCCACATGCTCACCGAGAGGTTGTCGAGCAGCAGGATCTGCATTGCCATGACGACCGCGAAGAGCCACAGGTATGATCGGTATCTGTACATCGGCTAATTGTATCGTTTGCCGGCCTCGTCGAGCAGCGACTCGACCTCGCCGTAATGTGTGTTCTCTATGATTATGACGTTGTATATGCTCGACATGTCGGCCGCAACCTTCAGCCGCGCCGAGTATGCCGTTTCGGCCGAATTGAGGGAGTAGTCCTCGACGTGGCCTATGAGAATGCCCTCGGGGAAACGCTCCGAGTAGACCGTGACGGCCGCGCCTCGCGATATGTCGGCATATTTCGACAGTTCGCCCAGCGTCACGTAGTACGGCGAGCGAGCGTCCCACGACACCGAACCGAAGTGGTTGCCGTCCGCCAGACGGCCGCCCACGCGGAATGTGGTGTTCAGCAGCGGCAGCACCACCGAGTAACGCTCCGAACACGCCACGATATAACCGATGAGCTTCATATCGGGCGTAACCACGGCCATATCCTCTCTGATGCCGTCGGCGATGCCCTTGTCGATGGCCACGAAATTGCGGGACTTGTCGGTCGAAGAGGAGATCACGCGTGCGGTATAGAACTGATATTGCGACCAGTCCGCCGACAGACTGTCGGCAGCGAGCAGATCCTCGATCGACATGGCTGCGGTGCCGCGTTCGGCCTCGGCCATGGCGGCAAGACGTGTCTCGATGGCGGCGAGCCGCTCGGTGAGCATGGCGTTCTCCGACGCAAGAGAGAAGTAGTGCTCCACATCGGTTACCGCGCCGCTGACGGCACCCGTCACGGCCGTGGCGCGTGCCAGTATCTTGGCCTGCGTATATGCCGTCGAGGAGGCATAGCGGTTCAATGCCGCTATCTCCAACAGCAGAAACAGCAGTACGACGTAGGTGCGTTTTATGAATATGTAGAGTCTGTACATCGGTGCCTTGTCAAACATCGGCAACCGCCGTGCATCTGCCCGACGGTTGCTTTATGCCTTCGCCCGCGGGACATATTATTTCATCAGGAAAGAGAAGCTGCCTATGTTCTTCAATGCGATGCCCGTACCGCGTGCAATGGCGCGCAGCGGATCCTCGGCAATGTGCACGGGCAGTCCCGACTTCTCGCTCAGACGACGGTCCAGTCCCTTGATCAGGGCACCGCCGCCGGCAAGATAGATGCCGTTCTTCACAACATCGGAGTACAACTCGGGCGGCATGTCTTCGAGCACCTTCATCAAGGCGTTGTCCAGCTTGACCAGCGACTTATCCAATGCGTATGCTATTTCACTGTAATTCAGCGTTATTTTCTGAGGCAGCGAGGTGAGCATGTTGGGTCCCGTAATCTCGTAGTCCTCCGGCTCCTGCTCCAACTCGGGCACTGCCGCGCCTATGGCGCACTTGATCTGCTCGGCCGTGCGCTCGCCGATGCGGATATTGTGCTGCTGGCGAATGTAGTTCTGAATGTCGGCCGTGAAGACATCGCCGGCCACGTTGATCGACTCCGAGCATACGATGCCGCCCAGCGATATGCAGGCGATTTCGGAGGTGCCGCCGCCGATGTCGATGATGAGGTTGCCCTCGGGGGCCTCCACGTCCAGTCCGGCACCCAAAGCCGCCGCCATAGGCTCGAAGATGAGGTAGACCTCACGGCCGCCGGCATGCTGCGCCGAGTCGCGCACGGCACGGATCTCGACGTTGGTCGAGCCCGACGGGATACAGATCATCATGCGCAGCGACGGGGCGAACAGGCCGCTCGACGCGTGCACCTTCTTTATCAGGCCGCGCAGCATCAGCTCCGTGGCGTTGAAGTCGGCGATAACGCCGTCTTTCAGCGGACGTATGGTCTTTATGTTGGGGTTGGTCTTCTCGTGCATCTGACGAGCCTTGTGGCCTATGGCCATGACCTTGGCCGTGTGAACGTCCAGAGCCACGATCGAAGGCTCGTCGACGACGACCTTGCCGTTGTGCATTATAAGCGTATTGGCCGTACCGAGGTCGATGGCCAACTCTTGTGTCAAAGAAAAGAATCCCATTGCGAATTTATCGTTTTTTATTATTGTCAAACCAATCCTTTTCCGGCTGCAAACGCCTGTTGCGGCGAGACATGACCGAAACGGAGTGCGCACAGGGCGGCCTGCACGGTATATACAACGGCAAAGATACTAAAAAGATATAGACATATTGCAATAGTTTGGCAATTTTTATCTACTTTTGCCAATAAAATTTCAGCCTATGGGATATGTTGAACAGGGCGGCGGAGGTTGTGCCGTAATAGGTTACGGCAGCTGGGCCACGGCGATAGTCAAGACATTGACAACCAACGGCCGGCATGTCGCCTGGCATGTACTCAACGATACGGTGCTCGACTCTCTGCGGCGCGAGGGGCGCAATGCGAGGTATCTGCCCTACGTGAATATCGACCGACAGATGATTTCACCCTCGAAAGATATCGACGAGGTTGTCGCTCAGGCCGAGACTGTGGTTCTGGCCACGCCGTCGGCATTTCTCAAAGAGGTGCTCTCGCCGCTCACCCTGCCGCTTGCAGGCAAGACGGTCGTATCGGCCGTCAAGGGAATTATCCCGGGCAACTACCTGACCGTGGCAGAGTATATGCACGACCGTTACTCGGTGCCGTTCGACCGACTGGGAGTCATGACAGGACCTTCGCACGCCGAGGAGGTGGGCATAGGGCGGCTGTCGTATCTGACGGTGGCATGCGCCGACAGCCGGCGAGCCGAGTCCATAGGTGAAATGATCGCCAACGACTACATACGTTGCAGCTTCACGGACGACGTGCTGGGTGTGGAGTATGCCGCAATACTGAAAAACGTCTATGCCATCGCCGTGGGCATGGCCGTGGGTATGGGTTACGGCGACAACTTCCTGGCCGTGCTGATCGCCAATTGTGCCCGCGAGATGACCCGTTTTCTCGATCGTCGGCTGCCCTGCGCGGGGCGCAACACCTCGACGGCTGCCTATTTGGGCGACCTTTTGGTGACGTGTTACTCGCCGCTGAGCCGCAACCGCAGGTTAGGTAATCTGATCGGCCGCGGCTGCTCGGTCAAGAGCGCGCTGAACGAGATGACGATGATAGCTGAGGGGTACTATGCCGCCGAGTGCGTGCGTCATGCGGGCGTGGCCGAGCAGGAGCAGATGCCTGTGGCCGACATGGTCTACGAGGTGCTCTACCGCGGCAGGAGCGCGCGAGAGAGCATGGCGGCACTGACAATGAAACTGATATGACCGGACAACAAATACTACCGAATAACAAAATATTACTGGAACTATGGAATTGATTAAGTTCGACGCCGCACATTCGGGCGTCACCATCACGGAACAGATGAAGGCCGAGGCCGCTGCGGCCAACGCTCTGCTGCACTCGGGCAAGGGTGCGGGCAACGACTTTCTCGGCTGGGTATCGCTGCCCTCGTCGATAGACGAGCAGGAGCTGACGGCCATCGAGAACGTCGCCGCAAAGCTGCGCGGCAAGGCCGAGATCGTCATCTGCATCGGCATCGGCGGTTCGTACCTGGGAGCCAAGGCCGTTTTGGAGGCCATGACCGATTCGTTCGAGTCGATCAAGAAGCATCACGACAATCCGACGATCCTGTTCGCCGGCGAGAATATCTCCGAGGACTACACCTACGAACTGCTGGCAGCTACCGCCGAGCGCAGCATCGCCGCCATCGTCATATCGAAGTCGGGCACCACGACCGAGCCGGCCATAGCATTCCGCCTGATTAAGGCCGAGATAGAGAAGCGTTACGGCAAGGCCGAGGCCGCCGAGCGCATCGTGGCCATCACCGACAAGGCGCGCGGCGCACTGAAAACGCTGGCCGACAAGGAGGGTTATCCCACATTCGTCATTCCCGACAACGTGGGCGGACGCTACTCGGTGCTCACGCCCGTAGGTCTGCTGCCGCTGGCCGTGGCCGGTGTCGACATACGCGCATTGGTTGCAGGTGCATGCGACATGGAGAGCCTCTGCGGCGAGAAGACGCCCGTCGAAGAGAACCCCGCGGCACAATACGCCATCGTGCGCAACGCAATCTACCGCAGCGGAAAGAAGATCGAGATACTCGGCTCTTACGAGCCTAAACTGCTCTACGTGGCCGAGTGGTGGAAGCAGCTCTACGGCGAGAGCGAAGGCAAGGAGGGCAAGGGTATCTTCCCGGCAAGCGTCACGCTGACGGCCGACCTGCACTCGATGGGTCAGTACATACAGGAGGGCGAGCGCACTCTGTTCGAGACGATCATCTCGGTGGCCGAGTCGAAGCATACGGTTCGCGTGGAGACCGATTCGGAAAACCTCGACGGATTGAACTTCCTCGCAGGCAAGCGCATATCGGAGATCAATAAGATGGCCGAGTTAGGCGTGCGCATAGCACACGTCGACGGCGGCGTGCCCAACATGCGCGTGGAGATCGCACGCATCGACGAGCGCACCATCGGCCAGCTGCTCTACTTCTTCGAGAAGGCATGCGGCATAAGCGGCTATCTGCTGGGTGTCAATCCCTTCAACCAGCCCGGTGTGGAGGCCTACAAGAAAAACATGTTCGCCCTGCTCGACAAACCCGGTTACGAGGAGGAGTCGAAGAAGATCAAGGCACGCCTGTAATCGCGCCGATCGATACGTGGAGCAGACACAGACTCTGCCGACAAACAAAAATCCGCAGAAGATCGTCTTCTGCGGATTTTGTTTGCATGCGCATGTGCCGCTGCGGCTCTACCCGATTTTCATGTCGCCGGGCTTGACCCAGCCTGCGCGCTTCATGCCGTAATGAATGGCAAGCGAGATCAGGGCGGGAGCCACGAAGTAGAGACCGATGATCTCGGTGATGAGCAGTCCGTTAGGCGTGGTATCGCTCATGGTGGCGTATGTGGCCAGAGGCCCGACCAAGCCGGCCGTTCCCATACCTGCGCCCAATGCGTTGTTGGTCATGTGGAGCAATACGGTCGACACGGGGCCGAGTATGGCCGAGGCGAGCGTTGGTGCGAGCCAGATTATGGGTTTGCGCGCTATGTTGCCTATCTGCAACATCGATGTACCCAGACCCTGCGAGAGCAGTCCGCCCACGCCGTTGTCGGAGAAGCTGATGACGGCGAATCCGATCATCTGCGCGCAGCAGCCAGCCGTGGCGGCACCGGCCGCAAGGCCGTCGATGCCGAGCATGACGCATAGTGCCACCGAGCTTATGGGCAGCGTCAGGGCGCAGCCCACCAGCACAGCCACCGCAACGCCCATCAGGAACGGACTGAGCGTCGTGGCGTTGTTGATAAGCTCGCCTAACTGCAACATCGCATCGTTGATCGGCGAGCAGCAGTATTTGGCCACCAGACCGCCGGCGACGATGGTCACCATGGGTGTGATGATGATGTCGACCGGCGTGCGCTTCGAGACGAGCGAGCCTAACTCCACGCCTACGATGACAGCCACATACGATCCCACGGGGCCGCCGAACTGATAGCCCAGCGCACCGACTATGGCCGACGATATGTTCACAAGCAGCGGTCCTTGCAGGCCGTAGGCTATGGCAAGACCGATACATGCGCCGATCAAAGGCGACGAGGCCGACAGCGCGTCGGCTATGAACGACAGGAAATCCAGTGCCTCGATCTTGGCCAGCTGACCGATTATCAGACCGAGAATCAACGAGCAGAACAGACCCAGAGCCATGTGGCTCAGCGCGTCCACTACATACTTTTTAAACAGTTTCTTCACCATTTCAGAGGTATTTTGTGCGCAAAAATATAAAAAATATCCGGCGGTGATATTCCGCCGCACCGTTTTTCGCGCCCTGCGAATTGCAGAACCGCAAAAAAAACGTTACCTTTAACGTCGCAAATCATATTTTGAAACAGTCGCACAACGTGTAATAATTCAATACCTTTCGATCATGTATCGCATCATTCTCTTCGTCGCCGCACTCGTGCTGCCGCTTTTAGCGGGGGCGCAACAGCGGCCGCAGGCTGCCGCCGAGCAGGACTCGCTGCGCATTCTATGGGTGGGCAACAGCTTCACCTACTACAACGATCTGCCGGCCATGGTGCAGCGCATAGCCGCAACGCAGAAGATCAAACTCTCGTATGCCAAGATCACCAAGGGCGGCGAGAAGCTGGCCGGACATCTCGAAAACCGCAGGCTGCTCGACACTCTGGCACGCGGCGGCTGGGACTACGTGGTGTTGCAGGAGCAAAGCTCCATGCCGGCCATGCACAGCTCCGCTGTGGCACGTGAGGTCTATCCCGTAGCGCGGACGCTCGACAGTCTTGTGCATGCCGCCTCGCCCGATGCGCACGTCATATTCTACATGACATGGGGACACAAATACGGCAACCGCAAGTACGTGGCGGAGTATCCGCCGATCAACACCTACGAAGGCATGAGCGAGCGTCTGAAAGCAAGTTATCTCGAAATGGCATACGACAACGACGCATGGTGCGCGCCCGTGGGCATGGCCTGGCAGAGGGTGCGCTCGGAGCGGCCGCTCCTGCAACTCTATGCGCAAGACTGCTTCCACCCCTCCGAGGCGGGCAGTTATCTTGCGGCCAACGTCTTCTTCGCCACCATATTCCGCCGCCGCTATCAGACCGATTATGCGGCCTCGCTCCCGCCCGAGACGGCCGAGTATCTGCAACAGGCGGCGCAGCAAACCGTATTCGACAATATCGGACTGCTCAACCTGCCGCAGCCTTGATCCGCGGCAATGGAGCGGCAATGGAGCGGCAATGGGACGGCAGTTTGGCGGCGTGGCAATGGTGCGTGACGCATCTGTGTGCGCATGGCAGGGCGGCTCGACAGGACGTTGTCGCGGCCTGCAAAATGCGGGCGCGCCTACGCCTTCAAACGATCGATCTCTCGTTGCAAGGCATCTAAGAATCGCGCCGCGTGCGCACCGTCCATCTGCGTGTGGTGGAACTGGAACGAGACCGTGAGTGTGGTTCGCAGCATACGGCGGCGGTATCTGCCCCAGATCATGAACGGATTGTTGAATATGCCGCTGTACATGCCGACGGCACCCTCTATCTGGCACTGCACCAGTGCCGACGTGCCGATAACCATATACTGCGTCAGATCGTGATTGGTGCAGCTCTCGGCCACCTGCCGCGTAAGACGCAGATAATCACGGTTGAATGTGTCGAGATCGTCGGTGAAGGGTATGTCGCACGAGCTGACCTCGCCGAGCCGGTTCTCGACGATGGTGTTTACCGCTATACTGTCGTACCGCATCAGCCTGCGCCCTACGGGCAGCATGTAGAACTCCTTTATGCCGCTTGCGGCGCGGCCTATGCAGTAGCACATCAACATATTAAGTTTCAGACCTTTCCTGCGGCCTATTCTCACAAGACGCGATATGTCTAATTTTTTGAAGATCGTCACCATAGGCATCGGCGCATCGATCCACATCTCGAATGCGTATGCCCGAGATGTCTGTTTTGGGTCAACTTGTTCCATAATCGTATTTTCCGTTAAGAGCCGCAAAGATAGCATTTTTTCGGCCGATTCCTGCTTGCTGAGCAGGATTGTTGTGTCGCGGCGAAAACCGATGCGGAAAACATGTCATAAAAACAATAGCTTATGTAGGCTGAAAATTATCTTTTCGCTTGCATCTTTTCATTGTTTTGCGTAAATTTGGCATAAGTATATGCCGCCTGACTGTTTCCGGTTTTTTTTATTTGCACAGTCGTACAATATTATCGCAGATTCAACCATGAAAAAGTACCATTTACTACTTGCAATTATTATCTCCATAGTCGGGATATCATGCAGCAAGCATACGTTTTATGCCTATCGTTATTGTCAGTTGTATTATATACAAAATGACCATTCGTATGAATTTTTGATGGTCGATACAATGTCCCGTTTTTATGTTTTACATTGTGGTATAAAAGCAGAGTTTGGAGAATGCCAGGTAACTAACGATACTTTGGCATGTATTCCTAAATATTTTAAAAACACTAATTATCCGAAAGGATATCACATCGATTCTTCGCTACAACCGTGTAATGGATATTGTCAAAAAAAACGATTTCGGATAAAAGGAATCCAATTGCAAGACCTTGAAGGCAACGATTCGGTTTATCGCATATTGATACCTGCAAAAAGATTGCCTCATCCATTTGTCCCTTTATGGTTCGACAACAAGGCATATCCTTGTGGATATGGCATTGAGCCAGAATAACAGAGAAGACTGGCTGTTGAAGATGAACTTGTCGGCAAGAGTCTATAAATTCAACCACTGAAATGAAACGCAGATGAAAAACAAATTATTTTATATATCAAGGATACTCCTTATCATCATCATTCTATTCAATATGATATTGGTCGTGCTGAACTATATTCGAATCGGCATGTTTCATTATTATGATGGCATAGATGTTTCACAGGCATTAGCATTATTAGATAATGATATACCATTCAAGCAATATCGGAATTTTATTGATAGTCTGTATGACGATATGAAAATACAGTTGATATTTCTTGCATCTGTTTTCGTGCTGGTTATCATCGTATTGGTTACAAATAGAAAACAGCAGATGCCGTGATCGCTATTCGGTGAGTGGCCGCGCCGGACGGTTATGTTTGAAAATTATAACATATTGAAAAGTAATATGAAAAAATCGGTAATCATTATTTGTATATTATGCAGCGTTCTTTCGTGCAACCGGCAGAAAAACGCTAATAACGGCACGGTGTCGGAGCAGCCCGCATCTGCCGTACCCGAGGAGGTTGCGGCACAACCCGTGCTACGAATTGACTATATAAAGGCAGGTGAGTATACCGCATCAGAATTGGTTGTTGGCGATATGGGGGAGTCTTTCGCCAAATCTGAGCCGACAATAGATATAACGGTCATAATGACCATAGAGAACCTTTCGGAGAATATATTGTCATTCGATTCGGATCTTATATATAAGAAAGTATCTTTGACATATAGCATCGATGGCAATACATACACCCATAATGGAGCTTTTTTGGCCGGATCATATCCACTCTTCATCGAGATACGGCCATCTGAAACATACAGTTTCGCTATGACATTCAATTTGTTTGATAACGAAATATGCAATTCGGAGAACTACATGTTTTATATATGGCAGATAATCCCGACATTGCGAGTCGAGATGAAATTACGCAGACCGAGAGGCATGACAATCATATCCGAGCCGATAGCCTGGGAAAGCATCTCCATTAGCGGAGAGTGAGCCGCTATGCAATATGCGAATTACCGGCCGATATTCAGGCGAGGGGGCGCATATGAAAAGCATCATCTATATATGATTTAATATTAACAACATATAGAAATTATGAAAAACTATTTCAAACGTAATCTGATTATATTGCTAATGTGTTTCGCATATCCGATATCCGTTATGGCAGCACAACCGGTATTACGTATTACACAGATAAAGGTCGGTAAACATACCACGGCAGAATCGTATATCGACCATTATGGAGACGGATTAAATCTTCAAGAGTATTGCATACCGATAACGATCATGATGACCATCATAAACAAATCAGATAATGTATTGGAAATCAAGCCGGAATTTAAATACGACGATGCATCTTTGACGTATAGCATCGATGATTACACGTATACTACATATGAGCGTGCAACCATGACCGGAGCGTACCCGTTAAGAATCAATATACCTCCATCGGAAATATACAGTTTTACTATGACATTTAATTTAAATGATGAATACGACACATTCAGTTCGGAGAACTATATGTTTAATATCTGGCGGATAATCCCGACATTGCGAGTCGAAATGAAATTAAACAAACCGGAAGGCATGACCATAATTTCCGAACCGATCACATGGAAAAGCATAATGGTCGGCGGGGAATAGGGTCAATAATTTACAAGGTAAAAAATCAGAAAAAACGTTGCACGACAAAATATGTCGCGCAACGTTCGTATATTTGTACCAAAAGAGTAAATGTATGACGCTCATAGATCAAATACGCCGCATGGGTATTATCGTTAGCAAGCTCCATGGCGTGAAGCATGTTCAGGCAGACGACCTGGTGGATTACGTAGGCCGACGCATGCGTTCGCAATATTCCAGCGCATCGGGATATACGCAGCGAACGTTGCAACGGGACTTTCAGAGCATAGAAGAGCTCTTCGGAATAACGATCCGACATGATAAAGCCAAAGGATACTGCATTGCGGAGCATTCGAGCGGCGGCACGGATTACGGCGAGTTGCTGCTGAATTTCGAGATACTGAATGCCATCGATCCCGACAGCGATATTCGGCAATACATTCTGCCGGAACATCGGCGCAATAGTGCCATTTTATATATTCCGGAGTTGCTTGACGCTATACGGGAACATCACCCCGTCGCTTTCGACTATCAACTGGTGCGGCATGGCGGAACGATAATACACAGGGAGTTGAAACCGCACTATCTTAAAGAGTCGCAGCAGCGTTGGTATCTGATCGGATACAACGAAGCCGATGAGCTGCGCATCTTCGGACTGGACCGCATTTCGCACCTGCAAGTAATAGACGGCGAGCGTTTCCGCCGCAACGAACAAATGGATATTCCGGCACTGTTCAGGGAGAGTTTCGGCATCTGGAATGATCCGAACGATCCGGTCGAAGAGGTCGTGCTGAGATACGATGCCCTGGACGGCGCATTCATCAAGACCCTGCCGCTGCATGCGACACAGGAGATCATCGAAGAGGAGCCCGACATGCTGACAGTCCGCCTGCACGTGCGCATCACCAACGACTTTGTTATGGCACTGCTGGCACGGAGTCGTTCGGTGGAGGTCATTCGTCCCGCATCGCTCCGGAAACGAATCTGCGACACCTGCCTCATGGCTGCCCGGCGTAACAAACCTGTCGAAGATGAATGAACCGAGTCTCTGGAATGAACCGGCCGGCCGGCGGGTCATCGGCTGCCTGCGGCTGTTGGTCGTGTTCTGTATGATCTGTATAGGCGTGCACTATTGTAACCGGCGGACTCCTGTTAGGCGTGAGAACCCGTGGCTAAACAACGACCCCTCGCGGCCTGTGACCGACATCAAGGCGTTGGATTACAATCGTCAGATGATTATTTATCGCGACGAAGAACCTCCAAAACAATTGCGGGAGTTTGCATGGCCGTCGGACGATCGCATGTACCAGGACCAGGACAACTGTTATGAAGATTACTACGAAATGCTGTACGAATATTATCACGATTAAATAAATGACAATATGGAAGTTAAAAGTGTATTTACAGAATCGGAGGTTTTCCAATTGAGGGCATTGATTGCGGAACTGTCACGGACTTCTGATCAGTCTCAAAAGAAAAAGATTCGAGCTAAAATGCGACGAAAGATCGGATTTTACATCAGCGATTGGGGTATCAATGATTTCCAGCCCGAAGATTTTGAAGATCTGATCCGCACAGGTAGAATAAGAATAATATAATAAATGGAGAAAATAAACAACCGAATACCGATGACAAACATTACTCAAATCATAAAGTGTATCGACGAATACTTGATTCGGAACAACCAGCCCTACATCACTCCTGCTGCTGCAAATGAAATTTTGGATAAAAAGGGCTTATTGCCAGATTCCAAAGATAAATCTAAATCTGGGCTCCCTCTTCGCAGACTATTGCGTGGCAGGAAAATTCCCCACGCATATCAAGTCGGCAATAAATGGCATATACCACGCTCTGAAAACTGCCCAAATATAGCATCAACGCCATCTGCGCCAAAGCCGGAGTCCCGAAAACAGACGGCGGCCAAGCCCTCGGAAAAAGATGATACTAACATTTGCAATATAGATTTCAAGACTATCGACAATCTGCGCCGCAGCGGTTTTTCGGGATTCCTATCCGTAGCAACATTACGGCAAGATCTTTCGTTGATACCGGATATTCGAGGTGTCTATATGGTCGTTAGAACAGGCGGAAGTATGCCAAAGTTCCTGACGACAGGAAGCGGCGGTCACCATAAAGGCGAAGACCCCAATGTCCCGATTGAAGAACTGCGCACGAAATGGGTGGAAGGCACTTGTGTGCTGTACATCGGAAAAGCCGGAGACGAGGGCTGCGGTGCCACACTGCGGAGTCGCCTGCGGCAATATTTACGATTTGGACAAGGAAAATCCGAGGGGCACAAAGGTGGCCGTTATATTTGGCAAATAGAAGATTCGGACAAATTGCTGTTCTGTTGGAGGCCTCTGCCGTCGGGCAATCCCTCGGAAACCGAAACATCACTGATTGAGGAATTCAAACATCGATATGACAGCCGGTTCCCATTTGCCAATCTAAAAAATGGCCATAAATGTTTTCACGATTAAAGGCACTTGATTCATGAAACCTTCTGAATTTGAGGAGTTGGTTTGCGATCATTATCGTCGAAAGGGCTATCGCGCACAGACAACCTCTGTCTCGAATGATTATGGCATCGATGTATTTGCAGAGAAAAAAGGGGAGAAGATTGCCGTACAAGCCAAGATGTACGGCGGATCAACGCGCAAGGTCAACCGGCAAACAATGATGGAACTTTATGGTGCGGCAGCTTATTTCGATTGCACGAAAGCCGTATTGGCAACTGACGGAGAAGTGCTTGCCGATGCTGAAGAAGTAGCGCATAAACTCGGAATCGATATTTTATTTATCCGGCCGGGCATGAATCCCGTACCTCACGTTTCATTGTCTGAAAGGAGTTTGGCCGACATCGTATGGGAGAAATACATCATGCCTTTGGCCGGAAAAACATTGATGCGTTATGATGGCAAGACAAATCGTATTGTCAATGTAGATTGGAGCGGTATAGAACGTATTACGTCCAACGGAAGGCACTCAAAGATCGGAATCGAGATTTTTCGTTTAGCAATTGACCGGCTATTTACGACAGGCCGGATCACGCGTGATGAGATTAATCAGAATTATGCCAAACGCGCGGCGTCGGGCGTTGTATTGATTCTTTCACAGGCTCCTTGTTTCCGACTTGTAAAGCAGCCGATAGGATTGGAATTAGTAAAAGAGCATTCGCTTTGCCGCAGTATGCCGAAACGCCAGTCGCATGTTAAGTAGATGTAAGCGTTCAATTTAGCATAAATCTCGAACGTACAATACATATTACGAATTTTGCATTGCCGGAGATTTTTCCTATTGTCGTTTTTGTGATGCAGGCGTATCGAACATATTAATTTGGCGAAAGTATTTCGCATACTCTTTTTGACCAATAAAGGCCCTGTCTTAAATTCCGGTGGGGAGGCGAGACTCCCACGTCGCCTGCGGCTCCTCGGAGTGACAGGTTGTGTGCATTGTCATTCTGAGGAGCAGTCGAATGACTGCGACGTAAGAGTCTCTTTTCGCCTATTTTACATACATTTCTCGACTGAAATTGCCATATTTGTTTACCAAGTCAAGACAGAATCGTGCCCTTGTATCCCATATTTACGTATTGCTCTTTTTATTGATAATGCTTGGCTTTTCACTCCTTGGACTATAGCTAACTCAAAATTTAACAGATAAATCTGCTGTATACGATGATATACAACAGATTATTTTTTTGTAACGCTATTGTTAGGACGATACAAGTTTGTAAAAATAATAAAACAGTTACAACCTCGCCTTTTGCGGACTTTGCAAAGAAATATTTGTACAGAGAAACCTTCAATGTTTATTTCTTTAAACAAACAATTTACAAGTTGTCCTTGCTGTAAAACCGCCATTTTTGCAAAAAAATGCGTAAAATATCGAGTTGGTGGTGCAATTTGCAATATTTTGTATTATATTTGTAGGCCTAAACATAACTCAAAACGATACGACTATGTTAGTACAGTTCAAATTCAACAATTACAAATGCTTTAAAGATGAGGTTACATTAAATCTCGTTGCCTCCAATTATTTTAAGGATGAACCGACTAACATCTATCCTACGGAATATTACTCGGTAGTCAACTCTTTGGCTATCTATGGTGCTAATGCCAGCGGGAAAACAAAACTTTTTCAGGCGTTTAATTTTATGCGTGAAATAGTTTTACATTCTGCCAACAATAAAAATAACAGAGTGTGGCAGAATGATTATGATCCATTTCGTTTCAATATAGACACAATAGAGGGCCATAGCTCATTTGAAGTCGTTTTTCTGGTTGATGGGGTTCAGTATAGATATGGATTTGAAGTGAACAAAGAGGTTATAATTGCCGAATGGTTATTTAGAAAGAAGACCAAAGAGGTTAAGGTGATTTATCGGGATGACGATGGTGTAGAGTATAACAAAGTCTATATCAATCATAAAGTAGCAAATAATTTAAAGGAGGCTGGAATGATTCGTAATGATGCGTTATTCCTATCTGTATTATCACTTTGGAATGACTCATTATCATCTATCATTACAAAATGGTTTTATAATGCCAATGTATTATCTGCCTCTATTAACAATTATTTGGGATATTCGTTAAGGCAGTTAGATGGCCCAATGAAAAAACAGATTCTTGCTATGCTAAATGGGGCTGATCTCGGTATTGATGACATAAACCCAAATGAAGTAGATTTTGAGTCAATACCAGATGAGATTAAGAAGATGATGCCCAAAGAAGCTTTTGAAGGAAAAATATACAATGGCGTAAAAACTACCCATAAGGTGTATGACAGCAATGGTCTCGTTGCTGGTACAACCGATATGACTATGGAAAATGACGAGTCATATGGAACGACAAAGTTATTTGCCCTCAGTGCCCCTATTATTGACACATTAAGGAATGGTAAAATTTTGTGGGTTGATGAAATTGACCACGGGCTTCATTATGATTTGTTAGTTGCAATTATTCGCTTATTTCATTCACCCGAAACAAATCCACATAATGCGCAGTTAATAATAAATACCCATAATAGTGGATTATTGGATGCCCCTAATCTATTTCGTAGAGACCAAATATACATAACATCTAAAAATAGATATGGTGAGTCTATGCTCAAGCCAATAACAAATTATGGCTCTACTATTCGCAAAAGTTCTAAACTGGGATCTCTTTACAGAGAAGGTAAGTTTGGAGGTGTTCCTTATTTAGATGATTTTGATAATAGTGTTATTTCTAAAGAGGAGTAGTAATAGTTATGGGTAAGATTAGAAGAAAAGATGCCAAACAGGAAGAAGAGCGAAGAGCCAGAAAGGCAGAGTTTAAGGCTCGCCGATCTAAAATCAAAGAAGAGCCAACCTTGGTACGGCCTTTGGGTATAGAAAAGTCCCCTAAAAAGATTTTAATTATATCCGAAGGAGTTAATACTGAGCCTACATATTTCAGACACTTTAAACTGCCCAATATTATTATAGAACCAATTGGAATAGGGCTAAGTACGACTCGATTGGTCGAAGAAGCTGACTGCTTGTTGAAAAACAAGTATAAAGGTAAGAAATTCGACGAAATCTGGTTGGTATTTGATAAAGATGACAATGATGATTTCGAGAATGCAATCGAACTCGCGTTAAGTAAAAAATATAAAGTAGCCTATTCTAATCAAGCTGTAGAATATTGGTTTATCTTACATTTTTACGATCATCACGGAGAACAACTGTCCCGTGATTCTTATGAGGAGATGATTAATCACCATATAGCACCATTGAGTGCAAAGTATGATGGATCAAAAATCGTTTCAAATGAATTCTTTGATATACTAATGTCAAGAAATCCTGAAACGAAAAAGTATAGATATCAGGAGGCTTTTGATAGGGCTGAAAGGATCCTATCTGGAGATCCCGGCAAGACGAAAGAATCGGTAACAATGGTTCATAAATTATTTTGCTCCATAATGCCCTTGGAAACAACAAAAGTTAAAAGAATACGTGAGAAAAAAGAAAAGTCAAAACAGAAAGCTGGAATAAGATAGTAAAAGCTATATTGCGAAATCATAATGCACGGGAGAGCTGATCGGCCTTGTTCCCTGCCGCTCAAATATTCGTCAATTGAAAGGAGTCGATTCTGTGCGCTTTTCAACTAATAGGCTTAATAAACTGTGTTCGAGTCGCTCGCGCGAGTCTCTTCTGCACCACGCAAAACAAAATCGACAACCCCAGAGGATTGTCGATTTCATTTTGAGCGGAAAACGAGACTCGCACCCACGCTTCGCGTGGTGTTATGCGCGAAAGATATTGATACCCCCGACCCCTGAAAGGGGTGTTTGGGGTCGCTCGCGCGAGTCTCTCCTGCACCACGCAAAACAAAATCGACAACCCCAGAGGATTGTCGATTTCATTTTGAGCGGAAAACGAGACTCGAACTCGCGACCCCAACCTTGGCAAGGTTGTGCTCTACCAACTGAGCTATTTCCGCATTATGTCTGCAACCGATCCCGATTGCGAATGCAAAGGTAGCGTAAAAATATTATTCTGCAAATTTTTTCGACGAAAAATTTACAAATCATATTATTTTTTATTGTTCACCTCCCATTGCTGGCGCACCGACTCCTCGTGTATATCGGTGATAATCCGACAGATAAACTTCGACGACAGTTGTTTCTCGGCAGCCTTGGCCGAAGCGGCTTCGAGTATCTCGTTGAAGCGGTCGCGGTGCACGATGGGCATGCCGTGCTGCGACTTGTAACGGCCGATCTCGCGAGCGACGCCCATGCGTTCGGCCAGCAGTTCGATCAACCGATCGTCGAGAGCATCTATTCGCATGCGGAAATCGCGCATGGCATCGGGTGCATCGGGTGTTCTGCGCAGACGCACGCTGCCGATAAGCTGCCGCAGCTCGTCGGGTGTAAGCTGCTGTGCGCTATCGCTCAGAGCCTCCTGCGGCCGGCAGTGGCACTCGATCATAAGGCCGTCGAGTCCCATCTCCATAGCCTGTCGGGCAAGCGGCGCGACCAGCTCGGCACGGCCGCCGATATGGCTCGGGTCGCATATTATAGGCAGCGACGGGATCTGTCGACGCAGCTCGAAGACCACCGACCATTGCGGCGGATTGCGGTATGCGGCAGGCTCGTAGGAGCCGAACCCGCGATGTATGGCGGCGAGCCGCCGTATGCCTGCGTTATAGATGCGTTCGAGCGAGCCGATCCACAGATTGACATCGGGATTGACCGGATTCTTGACCAGCACGGGGATATCCACGCCTTGCAGGGCATCGGCAATCTGCTGAACGGCAAAGGGATTGGTCGTCGTCCGCGCGCCGATCCACACGCCGTCGACACCCGAGCGCAACGCCGCCTCCAAGTGTCGGGGCGTAGCCACCTCGGTCATCGTGCGCAGTCCGGTCGCGGCCTTGGCCTCGGCCAGCCACTCCAACGCCGCGTCGCCCATGCCTTCGAAGCCTCCGGGTTTTGTGCGCGGCTTCCACACTCCGGCACGCAGCCAGCTCACGCCGCATGCGGCCACACCGCGTGCCGACGCGAGCACCTGCCCGCGGCTCTCGGCACTGCACGGTCCCGCGATATAGAGCGGTGTTTGGCACCCTCCTGCGGCATCTATGGGTTTCAGATCGTCGAACACGCTGTGGAAGATCAGAGGGATTACTCCTCGACGATGCGGATCGAGAAGATCAGATCGCCCGGACGTATGTCGTCGATTACGTCCAAGCCCTCGACCACGCGGCCGAAGCAGGTGTGCACACCGTCGAGGTGCTGCGTATTCTGGCGGTTGTGGCAGATGAAGAACTGCGAGCCGCCCGTATCCTTGCCGCGATGAGCCATCGACAGCACGCCGCGGTCGTGACGCTGACGCTCGGCCGAGGTCTCGCACTTGATCGTATAGCCCGGACCGCCCGTGCCGTCGCCCTTGGGGCAGCCGCCCTGAATGACGAAATCGGGTATCACGCGGTGAAACGTCAGTCCGTCGTAGAAACGGCTCTCGGCTAACTTGACGAAGTTGGCCACCGTTATGGGTGTCTCCTTTTCATAGAGTTCGGCGCGCATGTCGCCCTTCTCGGTAGAGATTATTGCATATTTCATATCGGTACAATTATCGTTATCGATAGCAAAGGTAATAATAATTGTGCAAACGGCGTGACAAAAAATGCGCGACCCACAACCGAGGCCGCGCAAAATTCACAGGCGGACTATATTTATTTGTTTTTGAGGAGTACCAGAAACGCAATCAGGCATGCGATCGCTGCTATGCCGAGCAATATCCAAAGTGCTTTGAGCGTCGCCTGTCTGCCTGTGTATGCCTCCAATGCGGCTTTGTCGCAAGGTGTTCCGCTGTAAATCAGACCCTGCGCTGCACGACGGCGTGAGCCTGCCGTTGCCGCCGCAATGAAGATATATGCGGCCAGAACAACCGTAATGAAACAGATGCAGCCGATCATGGTGTCGCCATATTCTTCAAGCCCGTAATAGCCGTAACTCAACGAGTCGGAGGTGTTGTTCTGATAGTTGAGCAGAGCGAAGACTGCTATCGAGCCTATCGTGCCGGCCAAGCCCATGAGGGTAGCATGCGTGTTGTTGCTTCGGCTCAATATGGCGACTGCAATGGTGCATATCCACACGAAGATGGCGATATACATCGCAACGCGCAGCGGCTGATAGTTATCGACGAAATACTGACCTATCACCGGAATATCGGGGCGCGAGGGCATCTTGGCCAGTATGATGCCGGCCACCACTAAGGCTATCGCCGTAATCCAGAGTTGCGCATTGCGTATCGACTTGCTGTAAAGCGATACGCCTATCTCGTTGGTCGTTCCGGGGGCCGCCGCCGGTGCGGCGCAGACGTTCATCGGACGGCCGCACTTGGGGCATGCCGGAGCCTTGCCCGATATCGTGGCTCCGCAATCGGGGCACTGCACAAAGCCGTTGTTCGAGGTCTGAGGCGTTGCAGGCCGCTTGCGCAAAAACAGCATAGCGGCAAAGACAATGGCGATGAGCAGTATCATCATTATAGTCGAGTACATTATCTTCGAGGTTTAAGTTGTTGGAGATATACGAGCACCATGCCGGCCAAAAGCACCGCGATTGTGAAGCAGATGCCGACGTTGTACCAGCGCATGGTGGAGATGCTTTTTGCTATATCGGCCTGTATCTCCGGATTGTCGGCGTAAATCAGATAGTTGCGCCCCATCTGATTCAGAGCTTCCATCTGCTTGAACATTAAATATATGTTGAATGCGGCTGCCGCTGCGGCGCATGCCATATAGGACCATGCGTTGCGCTTCGTCGGAGCGGGTGACGCGGGCGCGGCGGGCGCGCTTGCTGCCGCAGGGGCGTTAACGGCGGTGGTATTGGCCGCAGGGTGCAGTTCGATGCCGCACCGCGGACAGCGGGTTGCCAGATCGGATATGTCGGCTCCGCACTGAGGACATTTTACAAGTGCCATAGACTCAAAATTTTTAAGTGTTTAATATTCTCTTCGACAAAGTTACGAAAATTCCCCCCCCCGCAAATTTTTCGGCGGAAAAATGCGGCGGCGACGGATTTTTATGCCGGAAACAGCGTTTTTATCGGACGATTTTCGTATCTTTGACTATGTTGAAGATATTGCGCCTCGGAAAAAATACAAGCGAGCTTGCTTTTTTCTCTCAGCTTATTCGTATCTTTGACTTCGTCAATATGCGGCCGCGTGTCGTCCGGCAAAGTATTGCAACAATAAAACTACCGACATACCATGAACATCAAACCCATTACGGCGGCCATGGCCGTCTGCTTCACGGCCGCGGCATGCGGCGGCAGCGATAATGCGGAGTCGTATCCCGTACCGGCAAAGAGAATTTGCGAGATGAGTTACACGCCCGAGTCCACGCGCTTCGAGGTGTGGGCACCGACGGCCGACAGCGTATGCGTCGATCTCTATCGCGGCGACAACCTCGTCGACCAGCTCGACATGCACCCCTCCGCCGACGGGCTGTGGCAGGCCGAGGCGGCAGGCGACCGCCGCGGAGAGTATTACGCTTTTAGGGTGAAGTGCGGCGGGGTGTGGCTCGCGCCGACGGCCGGCATATTCGCCCGTGCCGTCAGCATCAACGGCGACCGCGGGGCCATAGTGGATATGCGCGCGACCGATCCCGAGGGGTGGGCCGACGACCGTGCACCCCAGATGCGCGCACCATCGGGCATAGTGATATACGAGATGCACTACCGCGACATGACGGCACACGCCTCGGCCGGTTGCGACTGCGGCGGCAAGTATGTGGCTATGGCGCAGCGCGGCACACGCTCGGCAGAGGGGCTTGCCACATGTTTAGACCACCTGCGCGAATTGGGTGTCAGCCACGTTCATCTGCTGCCCACGGCCGACTTCGGATCCATCGACGAGAGCATAGCCGGCAGCGACGCCTACAACTGGGGCTACGAGCCTAAAAACTACAATGTGCCCGAAGGCTCCTACTCGACCGATGCGGCCGATCCCGAGCTGCGCATACGCGAGTTCAAGCAGATGGTGGCGGCGATGCACGCGGCCGGACTGCGCGTGGTGATGGACGTGGTCTACAACCACACCACCGACACGGGACGCTGCGGCTTCGAGCTGACCGTGCCCGGATACTTCTACCGCATGACGCCGGACGGCAGCCTGGCCAACGGCTCGGGCTGCGGCAACGAGACGGCCAGCGAACGTGAGATGATGCGCAAGTTCATCGTCGAGTCGCTGGAATACTGGGTCGAGGAGTATCACATCGACGGTTTCCGGTTCGACCTGATGGCCATACACGACATCGAGACGATGAATCTTATCCGCAGCCGCCTATCGGCCATCGACCCCTCCATTCTGCTCTACGGCGAGGGTTGGGCGGCCTCGGATCCGGCATACGATGCCGAGCTGCTGGCATTCAAGCGCAACACCCGCCGCATGCCGGGCATAGCGGCATTCAGCGACGATATGCGCGATGCCCTGCGCGGTAAGCTCGACTGCTCGGCCGGAGGATTTATCCACGGCGTGGGCGGCAATGCCGAGGCCGTCATGTTCGGCATTGCGGGCGGCATCGAGCACCCCGACATCTCATATCATGAAGCGGCATGGGCGGCCGAACCCACGCAGCACATAAGCTATGTATCGTGCCACGACGACCACTGCCTGCGCGACCGCTTGGAGATCATCTCGCCCGAGGCCGACGAGCAGGAGCTGCTGCGCATGGACAAGCTGGCGCAGACGGCCGTATTCACCTCGCAGGGCATACCCTTCATATTCTGCGGCGAGGAGCTGTACCGCACCAAACAGCACGTCGGCAACTCCTACAACAGCCCCGATGCGATCAACGCCATAGACTGGGGCTTGAAGAGCCGCCATGCCGACCTCTGCGACTACTATCGCGGATTAGTGGCCATGCGCCGCGCCCACCCGGCATTCTGTCTGGGCAGTGCCGAAGCCGTGCGCCGTCATCTCGAATTTCTGCCCTCCGACAACGAGTGCGTGGTGGCGTTCCGCTTGAAGGATATCGACTCCGTGGACTCGGCGCGCTCGATCGTGGTGGTGCTCAACGGCAGCCGCGAGAGGGTGGAGGTGGCCATACCCGAGGCGGCGTATCTGACCGTAGCCCGCGACGGGCGATTCTGCGACGGCAACGCCGCGCCGCAGCGCACCGACGTTGCCTCAGCCGAACCCGTATCGGCAACCGTGATGATAGAAAAATAGCGGTTTTTGCGGCTTTCTGCGCCGAAGCGGCAGGAAAATCTGCAATAAGATCGTCAAAAATTTGGCGAATTGAAAATTGTTGATTACTTTTGCACACTCTCTTACGGAAGAGGGGTTAGCGAATGCTGTTGTAGCTCAGTGGTAGAGCACTTCCTTGGTAAGGAAGAGGTCACGAGTTCAAGCCTCGTCAACAGCTCTGGGATATGGCGACTTATGCAAGTCGCCATATTTTTTTTGCTGTTATATGCGCTTCCATATGCAGAGGCCAGAAAAACGACATAATTTTTGCAATGTCCGAAAAAAAAAGTACCTTTGCCGACGAGTAGCAACCAAAGGTAAATTTATGGACGATGGCCATCATTCCGCGCATAGCCGCTGTATCGTATCTCAATACGATACCGTTCATATACGGTATCGAGCACGAGGGTAACTTCCGTGCCGATCTTCTGTTGACTCCCCCCGCACAGTGTGCCGAGAACTATATGGCCGGCAAGGTCGACATAGCCCTGCTGCCTGCCGCCGTCGTGCCCTCTTTGCGCATGACCGACATCGTCACCGACTACTGCATCGGAGCCACGGGAGCCGTGCGCACGGTGGTAGTCGTATCCGATACCCCCATCGAGCAGGTGCGCCGCATCTGGCTCGATGCACACTCGCGCACATCGGTGCAGCTGTCCGGCTATCTTGCCGCCAACAAGTGGAAGATCGCGCCCGAGTGGCTGCATCTTGCCGACTACTCGCTGCTCGACCGACCTGCCGAGGGTGACGCCTATCTGATCATAGGCGACAAGGTCTTCGAGCACGAAGGCCGGTTCCGCTACTCCTACGATCTTGCCGAGGAGTGGCACAAACTGACGCACATGCCCTTCGCATTCGCCGTGTGGGTGGCGCGCAAAGGCACCTCCTACGAGATTACCGACGCACTGGAACATGCCCTTACATTCGGCGTGGAACACATCTACGAGGCTGTGGCCGCCTCGCCGTACATGGGCGACGACGGAGGTCTTCGCGCATACGACTATCTGACACGCAACATCGACTTCATCTTCGACGACGAGAAACACCGCGCCCTGAAAAAGTTTTGGGACGCCGGTCTGAGAATCGTTCCCCGATCCTATTGAGTGGGGTGAAACCCACGCCTTCCTACGACGCGCTCCGCACCGGCAGGGCGACGTCTGTTGCGATACCGCGCGTATCGTGAGTTGAAATCGAAAACAAACGTAAAACTCAGGGAGGAGACAAGATGATAACGATCTATCTCAAACAATACAACAAGATAATCCGCAATGCCGATCCCGATCTGTTCGACGAGCTGGGCTACGACGACATTCTCTGGATCGATCTGATGCAGCCCTCGATCAAGGAGCAGAAGACCGTGGAGAACTTCATGGAGATCAGCCTGCAAACGCGGCAGCAGGTCGAGGAGATCGAGTCGACCTCGAAATACTCCGAGACGGAGAACGCCATAATCTCCAACTGCAACTTCTTCGTGCCCACGGGCGAGACCTTCACCGTCGAGCCGGTGTCGTTCATCATATCCAACGAGGGTGTGCTCGTCTCGATGCGGCAGGCCGAGTTCCGCACCTTCCGCGAGGCCGAGAAGCGTCTGCAAATGAACTACCGCAGTTACTCGACCGGCTACCACATACTGATCTCGCTTTTGGAGGTGCGCATCGACTTCGATGCCGATTTGGTGGAGATGGTCGGCAAGCAGGTGGCGGCTCTGAGCAAGGATATCAGCGCGGCCGACAAGATCGACAAGGAGGTGCTGTACCGCATCAACGCCTTGCAGGAGAATACGATGTTGCTGCGGGAAAACATATTCGACCGGCAGCGCGTGCTGTCGAGCATACTGCGCAGCGAACGCTTCCCCAACGATATCTACCCGCGTCTGCAACTCATGATCAAGGACGTCAACTCGCTCATCAGCCACGCCGATTTCAGCTTCCAGCGACTGGACTACATACAGGACGCTGCGCTGGGTCTGATCAACATCGAGCAGAACGAGATCGTCAAGATATTTTCGGTGGCCGCCGTCATCTTCATGCCCGCGACACTGGTGGCGAGCATGTACGGCATGAACTTCAAGTTCATGCCTGAACTGGACTGGCAGTACGGCTATCTGTGGGCCATCGGCCTGATGCTCGGTCTGTCGGGGCTGACCTACTGGTTCTTCAAGTTCAAGAAGTGGCTGTAAAGCAAATAGCACCGTACACAAACGACAGCGCAGCGGATTGTCCGCTGCGCTGTCTGTATAATTACCGCCTTGAGGCCGGAGCTACATCTGCCCCCTGCGCACCAGACGCAGCGAATGTGGCGTGGTCTGCTTGATGATGACATCGTCGGAGTGGGCATAACGCGCATACAACTCGTCGGTGTAGGATCTGATGGTCAGCAGCTCGACTCCCTCCTGCTTCTCCACGTCGAAGCCCTCGCCGCGCAGCTCGCCCATCACCTCGTCGATATGCCACGACGAATCGACGCACATATAGAGGTTTATGGCCGAGTTATGAATCAAGTTGGTCTTTATGCGATAGTTCTCGAAGGTGGCGAATACGGTGGCGAACTTCTCCTCCAACACGAACGACAGATCGCGCGAATGCAGATTCAGCAGCACCTGGTTGCGTTTGAGGATCAATATCGGCTCCTCGACGCGCTCGGCATCGCCGCAAATGACCGAACCTGCGGCCGTCTTGTCGTTGAAAGGTTTTACATACAGCGGAATGCTCTTGTTCTGCAAGGGCTTGATGGTCTTGGGGTGAATGATCTGCGCGCCGCTGTAAGCCAGCTCTATCGTGTCGATGTAGTTCAGCCGCTCGATCTTGCGCGAATCGGGGAATATCTTTGGGTCGGCATTGAGTATGCCGTCGACATCTTTCCACACGGTCATCGACTCGGCATCGAGCACCGAGGCCACGACGGCGGCCGAGTAGTCCGAGCCTTCGCGGCCGAGCGTGGTGGTTGTTCCGTCGGGCGCGCCTCCTATGAAGCCCTGACCCACGAATATACGTTTGCCCGTATCTTTCATCTGGCGTTTGAGACGGTAGGCCGTGGCTTCGAGATTGACATCTGCGTCCTTGTGACGCTGCTGCGTGAGAAACGCATGACGCATATCCACCCAGTAGTTGTCGACGCCCTCGCGCGCGAGATAGTCCGATATGATGGTGGTCGAGACCAGCTCGCCGAAGGCCACGATCGTGTCGTACCACAGCTCGGCATCGGCCGGACGGTATATGGTGTTGCGCACCGTGTTGCGCAGCTGCTCGAACAGCAGCTCCACGCTCATGATCTTGGTCGGCGCACCGTAGAGCTCGTCGATTATGGCCTTGTGGTAGTCGCGCACCTCGGCCACACGTTCCAGCGCGGTGGTATTGTCTTTGCGCTGCATGGACTCGAATACACGCTCCAAGGCATTGGTAGTCTTGCCCATGGCCGAGACGATGATGAACAGATCCTCCTCGCCGCGCACTATGTCCAGAAGATTTCTCACTCCGCAAGCGTCCTTGACCGACGCTCCGCCGAACTTGTAAACTTTCATATAGTTTGGTTTCTTATTGAATACAAAGATACGAATAAGCGAGGGCAAAAACAAACAATAGTTTGTATTTTGCCGAGCGGGAGTATCTTCGGCGATAGCCAAAGTACGAATAAGCCGAGAGAAAAAAGCAAGCTTGCTTGCATTTTTTCCGAGGCGAAGTATCTTCGGCGTAGCCGATGTGATGAAAAATCGATCAGATGCCACCTCCGAACAGAAATTTTCCGTACCTTTGAAAATCGGAAACAAAACAAAAAAACATGTTCGAACAGGAGAAGGCAATCATAGAGCGCGCATGGGAGCAGCGCGAGATGTTGAACGAGGAGGAGGTGCGCGAGGCCATACGCCGCACCGTGGAGGCCGTCGACAAGGGCACGTTGCGCTGTGCCGAGCCGGTCGATCCGCAGAATAGTCTCTGGCAGGTCAACGAGTGGGTCAAGAAGGCCATCATAATGTATTTCCCCATTCAGCCTATGCGCACCATGCGCGGCGGCGAGTTGGAGTGGTACGACAAGATGGAGCTCAAACACGACTACGAACGCTTGGGCGTGCGCGTGGTGCCGCAGGCCGTGGCGCGCTACGGCGCATACATAGCTCCGGGAGCCATACTCATGCCCTCGTATGTCAACATAGGCGCATACGTCGGCGAGGGTACTATGGTCGACACGTGGGCTACCGTGGGTTCGTGCGCACAGATAGGCCGCGGAGTGCACCTCAGCGGCGGCGTGGGCATAGGCGGTGTGTTGGAGCCTGTGCAGGCTGTGCCGGTCATCATCGAGGACAACTGCTTCATCGGGTCGCGCTCGATCGTGGTCGAGGGCGCACACGTATGCCGCGAGGCGGTGCTCGGCTCCAATACGGTCATCACCGGCTCGACGCACATCATCGACGTCACGGGCAGCGAGCCTGTCGAGTATAAGGGCTACGTTCCGCCGCGCTCGGTGGTCGTCTCGGGCACCTACACCCGTCGCTTCCCCGCAGGCGAATACGGCGTGCAGTGCGCGCTGATCATAGGCCGCCGCAAGGAGTCGACCGACAAGAAGACCTCGCTGAACGAGGCTCTGCGCGACTTCGCCATATCGTAACGCACACATATCCCGCAACGGAACTATGGGGTAACACTGCCGAATCGTTTCACCATGCTCTGCTCGCGACATGTCATGTCGAACGTCAGTGAGACATCTGGTTTGGGACGACTTGACCACTCGTGCTGTCACTCCGAGGGAGGGCGCATGCCCGACCGTGGGAGTCTCGCGGGCGAAAGAGCGGTTTGGCGAGGGTGAGTTTGTTGACTAAAACAGGGATTCTCACGTCGCGGCCGATGGCCGCTCCTCAGAATGACAGAACAGTGGAAATAGTCTCCAAAGAATTATGCGCCATTTTTTTTCGTCAAAAGCGGTATTATACCACGCAAACGAAGATCCGCCGGATAGGACATACTGACGTATTTCCTATTCGGCGGAGCAAGCGCGCGGCAGTAGAATGCCGCTTTTCACGAAAAAATCACGAAAAATTAAAGCAGCTCCATAATCTGTACGGCATTCAACGCCGCCCCCTTGCGTATCTGATCGGCTACGCACCAGAACGATATGCCGTTGGGGTTGGTCAGGTCCTTGCGTATGCGTCCCACGTAGACGGGATCCGTCCCCGATGCGAACAGAGGCATGGGATACTCCTTGGCGGCGGGATTGTCCAATAGCACTATGCCGCGGCTCTCGGAGAATGCACGCCGCACCTCGTCGACGGAGAGTTCGCGCTCGGTCTCCACCCACACGGCCTCGGAGTGGGCGCGCAGGACGGGCACACGCACGCATGTGGCCGAGACCATGATGTCGGAGTGCATGATCTTGCGCGTCTCGTTGTACATCTTCATCTCCTCCTTGGTGTAGTCGTTGTCGGTGAAGATGTCGATATGCGGTATGAGGTTGTAAGCCAGCTGGTAGGCGAATTTGTCGATCGTCGGACGGCTGCCCTCGACGATCTGGCGGTGCTGCTGCTCCAACTCGTAGATGCCGTGTGCGCCGGCACCGCTGGCCGACTGATAGGTGGCCACATGCACGCGGCGTATGTGCGACAGACGCTCGATGGCGGCCAACGCCACGACCATCTGTATTGTGGTGCAGTTGGGATTGGCTATGATGCGGCGCGGAGCTGCGAAAGCGTCGTCGGGATTGACTTCGGGCACCACCAACGGCACATCGTCGTCCATGCGGAACGCGCTCGAATTATCGATCATTACGGCTCCGTGCCGCGTGATGTCGGCAGCATATTCGCGCGAGACACCCGCTCCGGCCGATACCAACGCCACGTCCACACCGCGGAAGGCATCGCCGTGGCACAGCTCCTCGACCGTTATCTCCCGCCCGCGAAAGGGATATTTGCGGCCTGCACTGCGCGCCGACCCGAACAGACGCAACTTGTCGACGTGTACCTCACGCGTCTGCAAAATATTCAAAAACTCCTGTCCCACTGCGCCGCTCGCGCCCACTATCGCTACTGTCATAGTATTTATAGTTTATAATTTACTAAATATATGTTGTCATTCCGAACGAATGTGAGGAATCTGGGGAAGAAAAAACCTGTCATCGAACTCGATCTCGCACAGATTCTTCGTTTCGCAATGCTTCACTCAGAATGACACTTTATCGTAATTTATACGCGTCCGCCATGTTATTCCAAATGCAATGACATAACCGTTCCGACAGCATTTTTATAGTCCACAGATGTCTCGCTTTCGCTCGACATGACATATTTTATCTACCAATCGGCGGCCAAATCACACCGTTCGGGATTCATAGTCGCTATCAACGCCTCCTTTTTAGCCCTGCACCAACCCTTGATCTCTTTTTCCCGAGATATGGCATCTCTTATATCGCTGTATTCTTCAAAATACATCAGCAAATGGCACCGGTATCTCTTGGTAAAACCTCCGTGCATATTACTGCGATGTTCGGACACCCGACGCAACAAATTGTCAGTAACACCTACATATACCGCATTACGGCTTAGGCTGCCCATGATATATATCCAATAGCGTTTGTTCATCACTATTGTACTTTATCACCTCTATCAGAAAAACTCCTCCTCTTCGTCGATGGAGGTGGTGGAGTCGGAGCCGTCGTCGGCGATATCCATCGGACAGTCGTATTTGGGCACCTCGTCGGAGGGTGTGAAGCGGTCGGTGCGGTCGACACCCAGCGTGCCGTCGGCATAGACCCGTGTGAGGAAGTCGCCCGTGATGGGCAGTGCCATGGCCGCACCTTCGCCGCCCGAGTGCAGATGTATGCTGTTCTCCTCGCCGCCGACCCACGCGCTCATCACCAGATTGGGCACCACGCACATGAACCACGCATCGACGTTGTCGTTGGTGGTTCCGGTCTTGGCCGCCATCTCCACGTCGGTAAAGCCGTAGACATAGCGCATGCGGCCTGCCGTACCCATCGTCACGACCTTCTGCATCATCGTGATCATGGTGTAGGCCACTCTCTTCGATATGGCATCGTGCGAGCGCGGCGTGAATGTGGCCAGCACATTGCCCTGGTTGTCCTCGATGCGCGTGACGAATATGGGATCGATGCGCACACCCTCGTTGGCGTAGGTGGAGTAGGCTCCGGCCATCTCGAAGGGATTGCTCTCGTAGGAGCCGATGCAGAGTGCGGGCACAGGGTCGATATAGCCGTGTATGCCCATGTTATGGATAAACTGCGCCACAGCCTCGGGCTGCTTGGCCTGCTTCATGATCCATGCCGAGTAGTTGTTGCGGCTGCGCGCCAGACCCCAGTAGAGGGGGTGCGAACCCGTGTACTCCACCTTGCCGGCCTCCTTGGGCGACCAGATGCCCGACGGGGTGTCGATCGACACCGGACGGTTGGGCACGATGGTGCAGGGTGTGAGTCCCAGATGATCGATGGCAAAGGTGTAGATGAAGGGCTTGGCCGTCGATCCCACCTGACGCTTGCCCTGCTTGGCTGCGTCGTATTTGAAGTATTTGTAGTCGGGACCTCCGACGTAGGCGCGCACATAGCCCGTGTGAGGATCCATCGCTACGAATCCGGCACGCTGTATGGCCTTGTGGTGCACGACCGAGTCGCGCGGGGTCATCACCGTATCGCGTATGCCCCTGACGGTGTAGACCTTCATCTGCCGCGGCTGCGCGAATGCTGCCAGTATATCCTGCTCCTCGTAGCCGTCGCGCGACATCTCGCGCCAGCGGTCCGACTGGCGCATGGCCGCAAGGATCAGTCGTTCTGCCTGATCCTTGGTCTTGCCTACGAATATCGTTCCCGTGGCCTTGATCTGAGCGTCCATCTTCCGCTGCACGTCGACCATCTGTTTTGCAACGGCCGCCTCGGCATAGTGCTGCATCTTCGAATCGACGGTGGTGTATATCTTCAAGCCGTCGCGGTATATGTCGTACTCCTCGCCGTTGGCCTTGCGGTTCTTGTGGCACCAGCCGTAGAGAGGATTGTCGTTGTACTCGCGCACGGCCTCCTGGTAGTCCCACTCGGTCAGATAGTTCTTGCGCACCGGCTCGCGGGCGGTCATCGTCTGGCGCACCATCTCGCGGAAGTAGGTTGCCGTACCCTCGTTGTGCGACTCGGCCGCCGTGCGGTAGCGCGTCAGGTCGACGGGCAGCTGACGCAGCGAGTCGTACTGTACGGGCGTTATGGCTCCGGCCTCGGCCATGCGCATCAGCACTAAGTTGCGGCGTTCACGCGCCTTCTCGTTGGGTTTTCCCGAACGCATGGGGGCATATGTGCCGGGTGCCTTGACCTGTCCGGCGATGAGTGCCGCCTCCTCGATGCTCAGCTCCGACGGCTCCTTACCGAAGAAGTTGTTGGCCGCCGACTTTATGCCGAAGTTGCTGTTGCTGAACTCTACGGTATTGAGATACATGGCCACGATCTCCTCCTTGGTGTAGTTGTGTTCCAGCTGCGTGGCTATGACATACTCCTGCGCCTTGGCCGTGAGGGTCGAGATCTTGCCCTCGGCTATGCGGCCGCTGTTACGCGTCTTGTAGAGGTTCTTGGCCAGCTGCTGGGTGATCGTACTGCCGCCGCCCTGCTCCGACTGCCGCATCAGTATGGTCTTGAAGCCGGCGCGCGCCGTGGCCTTGAAGTCGATGCCCGAGTGGTCGAAGAAGCGCACGTCCTCGGTGGCAAGCAGTGCCGCCACGATAGGCGGCAGCTCGTGACCGCCGATATGCAGCACCATCGAGTCGTTCTCGGGGAACAGATCCTCGTAGCTCAGGTGCGTGCGGTTCTCGATGAAGAACGTGCCCAGCACCTCTCCGTCGGCAGAATAGAGCTGTGTGGCGAGGTTGGTCTTCGGGTTCTCCAACTCCTCGAACGAGGGCATGGGTCCGAACACCTCGAACTTGGCCAGAGTGAATATCATCACGGCCGCCGCGACGCCCAGTGCCGTGACCGACCACATGGCGATGACTATGTGCCGCTGCGTGATGCCCGAAAACATGCGGGCGAAAAACGAGCCTTTGCCGTTGTTGCTTTGTTTGTCCATATTGTTACAGTTTCCTCTCTTCATTGTATGCTTTATTTGTTAAAACGGCAAACCTACGCCGAATGATACGTAGAAATTGCCTTCGCTCGGCCGCCACAACGACAGCGTGAGTGCCGTGGTGGCTGATGCCGGCGAGCTGAACAGGTTGATATCGAACGATATGTCGCCTCCGTAGGAGTATATGTCGTGCCACTGCCGATGCACCTTGCCGTCGGCGGCCACGAGCTTGGATTTCTCGAAGCGCGCATAGTCGAAGCCTACGTTGAGCCGTATGCGCTTGAAATAGATGTATCCCTGCCAGCCTCCGTCGGGGTAGCACAGCGGCAGCTGGTAGTTCACGGCAAAGGCCGTATAGTTGCGGTTGACGATCTGCTGCGACGAGAAGCCGTGGGGCAGCAGCCGCGTCGACTTGAACGACAGATGCGACAGCACGTTGTCGGCCGAGAATCCTCCGACGGAGGTCTGGTACGATGCCGCTACCGACAGCGAGTGATGGCGGGCGAAGCCCGGCGTATAGAGTTTGCCGTAGAACACGATCAGATTGCCGAAGTGGCCGTTGTCGGGGTTGACCGAGTGGCTGGCACTTAGCACGAAGCCCCACGGCGGCAGGAAATCGCGCTTCGACAGCCGTACCATATCCTGAAACGCTATGCCCGTGGTGAGGATCTGCACGCCGCGCGAGTAGCCTATCGTGGCCATGTTGGTTATGTGGCCGTCGGATATGTCGAGTCGGCCTACGTTGGCCACCAATCCGTTGGAGTAGTTCCAGCCGGTCGACAACACTAACTGCCGCAGGTGATGGCCTCTGTCGAACATCAGCGGCAGCGTGGCCGACACGTCGATGGAGTAGTAGCGGCCGCGTTCGGGCGGCAGCGGGAACTCCAATTCGTGGCGGTCGGCATTGTAGGAGTAGACCGAATAGATGTTCTGATGGCCGCCGTAGGTCGCACTCAGCCGGAAGTTGACACCCAGACCGTAGTAACGCCACGTCCCCTTGAATACCGAACCTTCCGATCGGTTCCAGCCCCACGTGAGGAAGCCCTCCGAGGTCGACAGCAGGTTCTGCGACATGACGGTGGCTCCCAGATTGAAGGCCACGTTCGACTCCTCGGTGATGGAGTAGGGATCGAACGATACGGGTGCCCAGCTGTGTATGTTGAATGCGTGCGTCAGACGCGAGAAGCGTCGCGAACGTCGTTTGCCCACAGCCTCGCTTCCGCCCGCCGCTTCGTCGAAGCGCACCGTGTCGAGATTGACCACCGGCCACCGCTCGCGCTCGGGCAGCAGCAGGTTGCGCGCCGCCGGAGCATACGGCACTTCGCGGCGCGAGGAGTCGATACGCTGGTGCACCGGCATGTAGCCCCGCTCGTCGTAAGATGTGGCCACGACCTCCTCTCCGCCCGAGGGCGTCGGCTGGAACGATCCGTAGCGCGACTCGGAGATGCGGTACTCCCTGCGCTCCGAGAGATCGTAGTAATGCAGTTCGTCCTTGCCCGAGGCTATCGACCCGAAGAAGAGTCGGCCGCCGCCGGCACGCAGGTCGCTCAGCGTCGTGTACGAACTGCGCGTGATGCGCCTCAGCCCCGTGCTGTCGACGGCGGCTATGTGCATGCCGTCGTCGTCGGTGACTATTACGTAGAGCGAGTCAGTATGATCGTCCCACGCGAGCGAGTGTATCTCCTTGTCGCGGGGGATCTTCAACCGCCGCTCACCCTCGGCGATACGGTTGGCCACCACCGTATAGACTCCGTCGGGCGTGTACTCCACCCATGCCAGATCGTCGTCGCGCATGGGCGTGGGATAGAGCACGTTGGTGCGGCGGCGAGCCATGCGCACGCGCGGCCTCTCGGCACGCATGTCCATGAAACAGAGCTGCGAATTGACCTTCTCTTCGAACAGCGTACTGCGGCGATACTCCGTCCACCACAGCCAGCCCGTCGACGAGAGCGCCGGACGCGTCGATATGCGTCCCATGCGCGCTATGCGACGCTCTGCGCCTAACGAGTCGATCGCAACCAACTGCGAGGTGGTGTCGAAATCCTCTTTCAAGGCGAGTATGCGGCCGTCCTCCATCGGCATGGGATAGGAGTATGTGGTGTGGCTCTGCGGCTGTGGCATGGCAACGGGCACGGTCGTCTGCTCCACGTCGGCATATTTGTCCCAGTGGTCGGTCAGCTCGGCGAAGGTATCCTGCACCAGCTGGAAGCTGTTGCGGCCGAATAGCTTTTTCAACACCCACTCCGACGATACGATCATATAGGGGCGGCGCGAGGTGAGCCACGCTATGCGGTCGCCCATCACCTCGCCGTAGTGATAGTAGCCGTAACGGCATATCAGATAGCCGAGCTGGTAGTGGTCGGGTATGTAGTCGCGGTACGATCCGCAGAAGAGCTTGTCGCGGTTGAACCGTCCCACCACGTCGCCGTATGCGCGATAGGCCATCGTGTAGCTCGGTTGCAGGCCGCGGCCGAAGGTCGACATCTCGGTCTCGGTCATCACCGCGTCGCCCTCCATGAGCCACAGCGGCATGAAGACCAGACCCACGGTCGAGCTCTGCTGACCGAACAGATAGCTCAGTATCTTCACCACGCCGCGGTTGAGGTTGTTGTACTGCACCGCATGGCGGTACTCGTGCGCCACCAGCTGCTTGGTCCACGGCATCGAGTAGCCCGATATGGCGGGCGAGGTCAGAAACTCTATTCGCTTGGGCAGCCACATCACCAGTCCGTTGGACTGGAAGTTCATGGGGTGCATCACCAGCGGTATCGACATCTGCGGGTGACGGTAGCCGAACGATATGTCGCGCTGCACGGCGTCCATGTAGAACATCGTGCGGCGAGCTATGTTCTCTGCCGTATCGGGATAGATGATGCTGTAATCGTCGGTCGACAACTTCCGCCAGCGGAGCGAGGCCGGATCGGCACCCCAGCTGTAATACTGCGCCTCTGCGCGTTGCGTCGACAACGCGGCGCAGACCAACACGGACAATATGACAACCAAACGCTTCATGCCGATCTGTTTTTCAAGTCCCCGATAATTTATTATCGGATTATCCGACAAAGATATAAAAAAAACATCAACAACCTCTGCCTTTTTCGTGAAAACACCGCACCTGCTTCCTCTCCTTGTCGCTCAGCAATGGGAAATACATCAGTATGTCCCATCGCCTCGCTCTGTCGGAGAGTTGCATCTGCGGCGTTTTGACGAAAAAGGGGGTTGGTGGTGCTTAGGAGGTTTTTCGTGAAAAGCGGCATTCTGCTGCCGCGCCTTGTCGTTCGCCAATGGGCAGTACACTCAGTACAGCCTATCGTCTCACTCTGTCGTTGCGTTGCATAATACCGCTTTTGACGAAAAATCTTTTCCGTGAAAAGCGGCATTCTACTTCCGCGCCTTGTCGTTCGCCAATGGGCAGTACACTCAGTACAGCCCATCGTCTCACTCCGTCGTTGCGTTCATTTCATGCACTTTTTCTCGCCGCGGCAAAGCCGAAGTGAACTTCGCTTTGCACGTCCGGCTTATCGAAAAAGTTGTATAATACCGCTTTTGACGAAAAAGTAGCGCATAATTCTTTGGAGACTATTTCCACTCTGTCATTCTGAACGGAGCAGAGCGAAGTGAAGAATGACAGGACACAATGAATGTCATGTTGAGCGGAGCGAAACATCTGGTTGGGGAAGATAAAACCGCTTGTCCTGTCATTCTGAGGAGCGATTGCAAATCGCGACGTGAGAATCTCTTTTTTGCAACGATAAATGCGCTTTGAGGCGGCGAGACTCCCACGTCGCCTACGGCTCCTCGGAGTGACAGAGCGAGCGGTTTTTTGTTGTCCACAACCAGATTCTTCACTGCGTTACACTCCGTTCAGAATGACAGACCACCTGTCAACGCCCCACCACGGGACGCGAACAGAGCTTGCCACGCCCCACATGGAGCGCGATCAATCGCGCGACAAAAGCCCCTCCCGAGGGAGGGGTTTGGGGTGGGGTCAGAATTATATAACGGCGCAAGCCGTAGCTTCGGTGGTCGACATTTGTTTTCCCTCCCGAGGGAGGGGTATGGGGTGGGGTAAAAATTATAAAACGGCGCAAGCCGTCGCTCTGTGGTCGACATTGGTAATGCAGTCGAATGACCGCGACGTGAGAATCTCTTTTTTGCAACGACAAATGCGCTTTGAGACGGCGAGACTCCCGCGTCGCCTACGGCTCCTCGGAGTGACATTCTGGTGTCCTGTCATTCTGAGCAAAGCAAAGAATGACAACTCCCGTTCGGCAATGCTCAAATAAATTTGGCGTTGCCGAATATACTTCGCCTCGGAAAAAATGCAAGCGAGCTTGCTTTTTTCTCTCGGCTTATTCGTATATTTGCCAAATATTTCTCGCTTGTAGGAAAGCGGTAAAAAATAGTCGTATGTTTGATATATTGCTTTATGCCGATCTGGTGGCCGAGCAGAGTGCGGATAACGGTCTGTTTGCCAATATCTCGACCTCGGGGTCGTTCTTTCTGATGATCATCATAGCCGTTGCGGGCTATATCGTGCAGGCGCGTTTGCAAAGCGTCTTCGCCAAGTATTCGAAGGTGCCCTCCCCGGGCGGCATGACAGGAGCCGAGCTGGCCGAGAAGATGCTGCGCGACAACGGCATACACAATGTGAAGGTGACCCATGTCAAGGGGCATCTGACCGATCATTTCAATCCTCAGACCATGACCGTCAACCTGAGCGACAGCGTCTACTCATCGCGCAGCATTGCGGCTGCGGCCGTGGCCTGTCACGAGTGCGGGCATGCCGTGCAGCACGCCTGCGGCTATGCGCCGCTGCGCCTGCGCTCCAATCTGGTGCCCATAGTCAACTTCTCGTCGCAGATAGCCACATGGGTGATTCTTGCCGGCATAGCACTGTTGGCCGCTACACAGAATGCCACGCTCTGCTGGGTGGGCATAGGTCTGATAGCCATGTCGGCACTATTCTCGGTGGTGACGCTGCCGGTGGAGTACAACGCCTCGCAGAGGGCGTTGGAGTGGTTGGAGTCGAGCGGGACGTTGCGCGGCGGCGAGATCGACGGTGCCCGCATAGCCTTGCGCTGGGCGGCTCGCACCTATTTGGTGGCGGCATTGAGTGCCATCGCCACCATCATCTACTACATTTCGCTCATCTCTTCACGCCGCGACTGATACGATGGGCAGCAACCGCAAATCTTTGTTCCGAGGGTGGCTCACCGCAGTGTGTGTCGCCGCGGGAGTGTGCGCCACGGCGTTGATACCTCCTGCGGAGGTGTTCGGCGTGAAGCTGCATCGCACCAACATACTCTCCTGCCTGTCGCATTTCGAGAGCGACGAGCGCGACAATGTGGTCGAATACGAAGCCGACATGGAACGTCTGGAAGAGCAGATAGCCATGATCGAGAGCACGCAGGCCGTGCCTGCGGCGGCCGCGGATTCGGTCGCGGCCGATCCGGTCACCATAAGTTATGAGTGGCGTACCGACGACTTCTCGCCGGTGAGAAGTGCCCGTCGTCCGTCGTCGGAGGAGCTGCGTCCGTCGGCCGATGCGGCGATCGTACCCATCGAGGATTTCGACACTCTGCCGCAGAGCCGTTTCGACAGGTTCGTTGAACGTCTTGTCGCCGGCGAGCCGGTGCGCATAGCCTTCATGGGCGACTCGTTCGTCGAGGGCGACATACTGACGGTCGATCTGCGTCACGAGCTGCAAACCCTGTTCGGCGGCCGGGGCGTGGGATTCGTTGCGTGCGACATACCGTTCGCCACCTCGCGCAAGAGCATCAAACGCCGCTCGACGGGGTGGTCGTCATACAGTATAATGAAGCCTAAGGCGGCTCCCGAGTCGCTGCGCGACAAGTTCTTCGTCTCGGGCTATATGGCCGAGGGCGGCGCAGGAGCCTCGACGCGCTGGGAGCCGACCGAACCCTATCCGACACTTGCCGGAGCCACTACGGCGCGAGTGCTGCTGCTCAGCCGCGACGACAGCCGTGTGGAGCTGACGCTCAACGACACGCTGAGCCGCACCTTCGATATATCGGGCGACGAGGCTCTGCGGCAGATCGTCGTCGAGTCGGCACCCTATCGCTCGATAGCGGTCAAGGTTCTCGAAGGACGGGTGATATGTTACGGTGTGACGCTCGGTTCGGACGACGGTGTCGGGGTCGACAACTTCTCGGTTCGCAGCAACAACGGACACGCCATATTCGGAGCCAGTCCGGTGATCAACCGCCAGGCCGATGCCCTGTCGGGCGGCTACGATCTGGTGGTGCTGCAATACGGACTCAACATCATGCAGGCCTCGCAGCGCAACTACTCGAAGTATCGCGACCAGCTGCGCGACATGATATCCTATGCCGAGCGATGCTTCCCCTCTGCGGCCATACTGGTCATGGGTGTGAGCGACCGCTGCGTGAAGAACGACGACGGCATCTATGTGCCCATCGGCTCGGCCGATGCCCTGAGCGCGTATCAGCGGGCTGCGGCCGACAGCTGTCATGTGGCGTTCTGGAACACATACGAAGCCATGCGCTCGATGGGCGGCATGAAGGGCTTTGTGGCCAACAAGTGGGCTGCGGGCGACTACACGCATATCAACTACGGCGGCGGCCGTGCCGTGGCGCGCGCGTTGATGCTGCCCTTGCGCGAGATGGCTGCCGACAAGATGGCCGTGCGCGAGCGCGCCGAGCAGGCCGAGCGTCGCCGTCAGATGCAGATAGAGGAGGAGCGGCGGCAGCGCGAAGAGCAGATGCAGCAGCGTCTGAGTGTGATCCGCAATATGGTCGATTCGCTTGCGGGCGATACGCTTACGTTTCACAAAGAGGAGTAGCCGAAGATGGAATTACCTGTATTTGCCGACAATATCGCCGAGCGCATAGAGACGATGCTGCTCTTCGACGAGGCCTCGCCGATGACTCTCGCCAGCGGCTTTTTCCTTGCGGCGTTCATCGTCTTTCTGACGGGATATGCTTTGGTGCGTCGCGCCGTCGCTCTGCGCACGATCTATGTCGCGGCATTTTCCCTCTATTTCTATTACAAGCTCAGCGGCATATATATCCTGCTGCTGCTGTTCGTTGCCTTCAACGACTTTGCCATAGGCCGGTGCGTGGCGCGCGATCGTTCGCGAGGCCGCAGCGGCCGCCGATGGGTGGCGTGGAGCGTGGCGGTCAACGTCGGCATACTCGCCTACTTCAAGGCGACGGGCTTTTTCGTCGATCTGTTGGAGGGCTTCTACGGCGAGGGAACGCTCGACATAGGCAAGGTGGTGGCACCGGCCGGCGTGTCGTTCTTCGTCTTTCAGTCGATATCCTATGTGGTCGACATATACCGCGGACGCATACGCCCGCTCGGACACTTCACGGAGTATCTGTTCCTGCTGTCGTTCTTCCCGAAGATGTTTCTGGGTCCGTTAGTGCGCAACGACGACTTCATAGCTCAGATGCAGAGCCGCGATACGGCCCCCTCGCGCGAAGATGTGGGGCGTGCCGCACGGCTCATAGCCGGCGGTCTGGTGAAGTATGCCGTTTTGGCCAAGTGCATCGGCGTGCTGCTGGTACGTCCGGCATTCGCGGGCGAGATGGGCGACGGCGGCATCGTCGCGCTGATGGCCGTCTACGGCTTCACGATGCAGATATATTGCGACTTCTCGGGTTACTCCGATCTGGCTGTGGGCGTGGCTCTTCTGATGGGATTCCGCCTGCCGCAGAACTTCGACGCACCCTATCACTCGGCCACCATAACCGAGTTCTGGCGACGTTGGCACATATCGCTCTCGACATGGCTCAAAGACTACCTCTACATATCGCTCGGCGGCAATCGCCGCGGCCGTCTGCGCACCTATTGGAATCTGATAGTCACGATGTTTTTAGGCGGCCTGTGGCACGGCGTGGGACTCACGTTCATTGCGTGGGGTCTGCTGCACGGCGTTGCGTTGGCTCTGCACAAGGTGTGGCTGGCGGTGGTGCCGGGTGCCAAGCCCGTGGGGCGGGAGATGCCGTGGTGGCGACGCCTGCCGGGTGTGCTGCTGACGTTCCACATAGTGGCTTTCGGCTGGCTGCTGTTCAACGCCTCGGACATGCAGCAGGTGGCGGTCATGCTCGGCAACATGACCCGCAATTTCGATGCGTCGCAGATCGTGCCGTTTGTCGAGAGCAACTGGGTGGCCTTTGTGATGATGGGCATAGGCTATGCGATGCACGCCCTGCCCGCGAGCTTCGATCGCGGCGTGGAGCGGGCGGTCGTAAGGGGCGGCTTTGTGGTGCAGGTGGTGCTGATCGTGGCTGCCATCTGGTGCACGATGCAGTGCTCGGCGATGTTGGAGGCCGCCGATGTGGCCGGTGCCGGACTGCCTATTTACGCTAACTTCTAAACTTTTCGGACGATGACCTGGGACTGGGGAATTTTCAAGGCTCTTAATTTCGACGGCGGCTCTGCAATGGACGCCGCCATGGAGGCCGTGTCGGGCACGGCGATGTGGATACCGCTCTACCTGCTCATATTCTATCTGGTGTGGCGGCGCGACTCGTGGCGCGGGTTGCTGCTCTTCGTTGTGCTGCTGTTTGCTGCCATGGGGCTGGCCGACATCATAGCCGGCATATTCAAACACTCGGGTCTGTTGAAGGATCTGTGGCCCTCGTTTCCGGCGCGTCCGCGTCCGATGTTCACCGAGGAGTTGGGTGCCATACATGTCCCCTCGTTCGACCACGGACCCTACGGCACGGTCTCGTCGCACGCCTCGACGGTGGCGGCACTGGCCGTAATGTCGATCGTCGCGGTGGGGCGGCGTTGGTTCGCATGGACCATGATCGTCATAACGCTGCTGATATGCTATTCGCGCATATATCTTGCATGTCACTTCCCGTGCGATTTGCTGCTGGGCGCGGCCGTGGGTGTGCTGTCGGGCTGGCTCTGCGTGTGGCTCTACGGCCGCGCACTGCGCCTGTACGCGAAGAGCGGCGGCAAGAAAGAGCGCGGCAAAGAGCTGTGATTTTTCAAATATTTAGTATCTTTGCACCACGGAAACGAATCAAATTTAAAACGATATATCTATGAGCTTGGAACTGAGCGAACAAGAACAACTGCGACGCAACTCTTTGGCGGCTTTGCGCGAATTGGGCATCAATCCCTATCCGGCAGAGCGTTATGAGGTTACGGCTACGGCACGCGAGATCGCCGAGAACTACTTGCCCGAGAAGGGCAACTATCAGAGTGTCTCGGTGGCAGGCCGCATCATGAGCCGCCGCATCATGGGCTCGGCCTCGTTTTTCGAGTTGCAGGACTCGACGGGCCGCATTCAGATCTACATACGCCGCGACGACATCTGCCCCGAGGGCGATCCCACACTCTATAACACCGTGTTCAAGAAACTGCTCGACATCGGCGACTTCGTCGGCGTGGAGGGCTTCGCTTTCCTGACCAACACGGGCGAGCTGTCGGTGCACTGCCGCAAGCTGACGGTCATATCCAAGTCGATACGTCCGCTGCCCGTGGTCAAGCAGAAAGACGGTCAGACGTTCGATGCCCTGACCGATCCCGAGGTGCGCTACCGCCAGCGTTATGTCGATCTGGTAGTCAACCCCCACGTGAAGGATACCTTCGTCAAGCGCGCCCGCATCATGCAGACCATGCGCGACTTCTTCAACGAGCGCGGATACACCGAGGTCGAGACGCCGATCCTGCAACCCATACCGGGAGGAGCTTCGGCGCGTCCGTTCATCACGCACCACAATGCTCTGGATATCGACTTCTACATGCGAATAGCCACTGAGCTGTATCTCAAACGCTTGATCGTCGGCGGTTTCGACGGTGTCTACGAGTTCGGCAAGAACTTCCGCAACGAGGGCATGGACCGCACGCACAACCCCGAGTTCACCTGCATGGAGATCTATGTGGCCTACAAGGACTACATCTGGATGCAGGAGTTCACCGAGCAGATGTTGGAGCGCGTGGCACTGGCCGTAAACGGCACCACCGACATCGAGATCGACGGCCGCACCATATCGTTCAAGGCTCCGTTCCGCCGCCTTACCATGACCGATGCCATCAAGGAGAAGACCGGCTACGACATCACGGGTCAGTCGGAGGAGCAGCTGCGCGAGGCCTGTGCGCGTCTTAATGTCGAGGTCGACGACACGATGGGCAAGGGCAAGCTGATCGATGCCATATTCGGCCAGTATTGCGAAGGCGACCTGATCCAGCCTACGTTCGTTACGGACTATCCCATCGAGATGTCGCCGCTGTGCAAGCGTCACCGCAGCAATCCCGATCTGACGGAGCGTTTCGAGCTGTTTGTCAACGGCAAGGAGCTGTGCAACGCCTACTCGGAGCTGAACGATCCGATCGACCAGTTGGAGCGTTTCCAGGAGCAGATGCGCCTGTCGGAGCGCGGCGACGACGAGGCCATGTTCATCGACATGGATTTCGTCCGCGCGTTGGAATACGGCATGCCCTCGTGCTCGGGCATGGGCATAGGCATCGACCGTCTGACGATGTTCATGACCGGCGAAAGCTCTATTCAGGACGTCTTGTTCTTCCCGACGATGCGTCCCGAGAAGAAGCCCGTGACCGATCCCGTCGAGGCATACACCGCAATCGGCATACCCGAGGAGTGGGTGCCCGTCATACAGAAGATGGGTTACATCACCGTCGAGTCGCTGTCGAAGCTCTCTGCTGGCAAGTTCTTCAACGACCTTTGCGGCTTCAACAAGAAGAACAAGCTCGGTCTGAAAGCCCCCTCGATGGACGATGTCAAGCGTTGGTGCGGTCAGGACGAGTAGCACATTGCGCCCGACGCGGATAAGTGGATAAAAAGAAAAGTGTCAAACCGAAATAAACAGATTTATTATGAGAAAGAAAATTGTAGCAGGCAACTGGAAGATGAATACTCTTCCTGCCGAGGGTGTAGAGCTGGCCAAGGGCGTTGCCGCAGGCCGCGGCGAGGTTTGCTCGTGCGTCAACTTCATCGTATGTCCTCCCTTTACGCATCTGTCGCAGGTGGTCGAGACCTTGAAGGGCAGCGACATCGCCGTCGGTGCACAGAACTGCGCAACCGAGGCCAAGGGTGCCTACACGGGCGAGATCGCAGCCTCGATGATCGCGGCTCTGGGTTGCAAGTATGTGATCCTGGGTCACTCTGAGCGTCGCCAGTATTACGGCGAGACCTCTGCCACTCTCAACAAGAAGATGGAGCAGGCCTATGCCAACAACCTCACTCCCATCTACTGCGTGGGCGAGAACCTCGAAGAGCGCGAGGCCGGCCGTCACTTCGACGTGGTGAAGGCTCAGATCGAGGAGGTTGTGTTCAACCTCACTGCCGAGCAGTTCGCCGACCTTGTTATCGCCTACGAGCCCGTATGGGCCATCGGTACCGGCAAGACCGCTACTGCCGATCAGGCACAGGAGATCCACGCATATATCCGCGAGGTTCTGCGTTCTAAGTTCGGTGCCGCAGCCGACGAGTGCCCTATCCTCTACGGCGGCTCTTGCAAGCCCTCTAACGCAGCCGAGATCTTCGCCAAGGCCGATGTCGACGGTGGTCTTATCGGCGGTGCAGCTCTCAAAGCGGAGGATTTCCTATCTATTGGCAAGGGCTTCTAATTTCTTTTTCGTGAAAAGCGGCATTCTACTGCCGCGCACTCGCTCGCCCAAATGGGAAGTACGTCAGTACGTCCCATCTGGGCGATCTTCGTTTGCGTGGTATAATACCGCTTTTGACGAAAAATCGTTTCTTTTCCATGAAAACACTGCACCTGCTTCCTCTCCTCGTCGCTCGCCAATGGGCAGTACGTCAGTACAGCCCATCGTCTCGCTCTGTCGTCGCGTTGCATCTGCGGCGTTTTGACGAAAAAGGGGTTGTGGTGCTTTGGAGAGTATTTTCACCATGTCATTCTGAGGAGGACGGCACGTCCGACGTGAGAATCTCTGTTTCGAGGTCGACAAATCCCCATTCGACGAACACTCTCCCGCACGCGAGACTCCCACGTCGCCTGCGGCTCCTCGGAGTGACAGTACGATGGTCATGTCTTCCCCAACCGGATTCTTCACTCCGCGTGGCTTCGTTCAGAATGACATTGTCGGTGTGCAAAGAATCATGCGCACTTTTTCGTCAAAAGCGGTATTATACAACGCAAACGAAGATCCGCCGGATAGGTTGTACTTGGCGTACTACCTATTCGGCGGAGCAAGTGCGCGGCAGTAGAATGCCGCTTTTGACGAAAAAGTCACGAAAAAGACTCTTCGATACGTAATAGTCTGTTATACTTGGCCGTGCGGTCGGTGCGCGAGAGCGAACCCGTCTTGATCTGACCGGCATTGACGGCCACCGCGAGATCGGCTATCGTCGTATCTTCGGTCTCGCCCGAGCGGTGCGAAATGATAGTGGCAAAACCGGCCTTCTGTGCCATGGAGATGGCGGCGAGGGTCTCGGTGAGCGTACCTATCTGGTTGACCTTGACGAGTATGGCATTGGCGCAATGCTCCTCGATACCGCGTTTGAGATAACGGGTGTTGGTGACGAACAGATCGTCGCCGACAAGCTGGCAGCGCGAGCCTAACCGTTCGGTCAGCCGCTGCCAGCCCTCCCAGTCGTTTTCGGCCATGCCGTCCTCGATGGAGTCGATCGGGTAGCGGTCGACCAGATGTTCGAGATATGCGATCTGCTCCTGCTGCGAGCGGCGCACACCCTTGTCGCCCTCGAAGAGGGTGTAGTCGTAGATGCCGTCTTTATAGTATTCCGAGGCGGCGCAGTCGAGCGCAAGCGTAATGTCGTGACCGGCGCGATAACCGGCGTTCTCGATGGCGGTGAGGATAGCCTCCACGGCAGCCTCTATATCGGGCAGCGGCGGTGCGAAGCCTCCTTCGTCGCCTACGGCCGTTGAGAACCCTGCGTTGCGCAGCACCTTTTTCAGTGCATGAAACGTCTCTGCACCCATGCGCAAAGCCTCGGCGAAGCTGTCGGCACCCACGGGGCGTATCATGAACTCCTGAAAGGCGATGGGAGCGTCGGAGTGCGCTCCGCCGTTGATGATGTTCATCATGGGCACGGGCATGGTGCGGGCATTGATGCCGCCTATGTAGCGGTAGAGCGGCATGCGATAGTAGTCGGCCGCGGCATGTGCCGCCGCGAGCGACACGGCCAGAATGGCGTTGGCACCTAAGACTGATTTGTTGTCGGTACCGTCGAGCGAGAGCAGCGTGGAGTCGATGCAATCCTGTCGCGTGACGTCCATGCCGACCAAGGCCGGAGCTATGATGGAGTTGACGTTGGCCACAGCCTTCGATGTGCCGCGACCGCCATAACGCGACAGATCGTTATCGCGCAGTTCGAGAGCCTCGTGCTCGCCCGTGGAGGCTCCGCTGGGCACCGAAGCGCGGCCGAATGCGCCCGAGTCGGTCATGATATCTACCTCGACGGTGGGGTTGGCTCGCGAATCGAGTATCTCGCGCGCCTTGATTCGTTTGATTTTCATGGTTACAAGCGTTTTATCGGGAGCGTAGCACGCCCTTGCGGTGTGATCATGCGCCCTGTTTCGTGTCGCTGAAAAGCAAATACCGCACCATGAGCGGCAGTCGGTCAACGGTTTATAAGCAGCGACGAGTCGCCGTAGCTCAGAAAGCGGAAACCGTTGTCCAGAGCGTAGTCGTAGATGCGGTGCCAGTCGTTGCCGACATACGCGCCTACGAGCAGCAGCAGGGTCGACTTGGGCTGGTGGAAATTGGTGATGATATATCGCACCACGCGGAAGCGGAATCCCAAAGGCGTTATCATGATCTGCGTAGCGGCCTTGATGCGGTCGACTCCTTTGGCTCGCATATATTCCGACAGGAGGGTCAACGCCTCGTCGCCGTCGAAGTCGTCGGGCAGTTCGTAAAGCTCCCACTGTCCCACTACGCGTGCGGCATCGGCATCGCCCGTGGTCTTTATCCGCCATGCCAGTGCGGCGAGCGACTCCAATGTGCGCACCGAGGTGGTGCCGACGGCCGTGATCGTACCGTAACGGGCGCGCAGATGGTCGATCGTGGAGAGCGATACCTCGAAGTGTTCGGTGTGCATGGGGTGTCGGGCGGCATCGTCGTCCTTGACGGGCAGGAATGTTCCGGCACCGACGTGCAGCGTCACCTCGTCGAACTCCACGCCGCGCCCGCGCAGCTCCTCGATCAACTCGCGCGTGAAGTGCAGGCCGGCCGTGGGGGCGGCCACCGAGCCTTCGATACGCGAATAGACGGTCTGGTAGCGCGTGTTGTCGATCTCTTCGCTGTCACGGTTGAGATAGGGCGGAATGGGAATGCGGCCGAGATGTTCGAGCAGTTGGCCGAAGGTCATGTCGGCCGTCCACTCGAAACGCACGATGTGCTCGCGCGTACCGCGCTCGACGATGCGAGCCGAAAGGCGGCTGTCGCGGCCGTCGAGGGTGAAATCGATGGCGACCTCGCCCTCTTTCCACTTTTTCAGGTTGCCGACGATGCAGCTCCACTCGGCGCAGCCCTTGACGGCGAAGGCGCGTTCGTAGTCGGCCGGAGAGTGCGGTTCGAGGCAGAATATCTCGATGCGGGCACCCGAGGCCTTGTGCATGATCAGACGCGCACGCACTACGCGCGTGTTATTGAATATAAGTGTGGCTCCCTCGGGCAGCACATCGCCTATGTTGCCGAAGGTGCTCTGCGTGATTTGGCCGTGGCGATAGACAAGCAGCTTCGACGAGGCGCGGTCGTCGAGCGGGAATTTGGCGATGCGGTCGTCCGTAAGCGGATAGTCGTACTGGTTGATATCGATATGTCTCTCCATGTTCGTGTCGGGGTTGCTTTTTTTCTATGCAAAGATAACTATTTTCGGCTTATGAGCATCGGCAGGGGATAAAAACAGACAGCCCTCCCCGAGGGGGAAGGCTGTCGATATGAATCTCCGGTGCAGGATTACTTGATAATCACGCAACGCTGGATCATAGGCTTCATGCCGTCGAATGCCAGTTCGGTGTCGCCAACGCCTTTGGCGGTGAGGCGCGAAGCTGCGATACCCTTGCCGATGAGGTAGTCGGCAACGGCCTGTGCACGCTCCTCAGAGAGCTGCTTGTTGCGAGCTGCGCTACCGGTCTCCTTGTCGGCATAACCCGTTACGCGGAACTCGGCATCATTGTCCTTGACAGTTGCTGCGAACTGATCGAGCGTAGCCTTGGCATAGCCGGTCAACTCGGCAGAACCGATGTTGAAGAATACCGAAGTCTCGGGCAGAACGGTCTGCGTTGCAACGGGACGCTTCAAGCAGTTGTTCAGGTCGTTCTTCAAGCGGGCGTTCTCGGCATCTGCATCGCCGATACGCTTGTTGGCGGCTGCCAGCTTGTTATTAGCATCGTTCAGACGGTTGTTCAGATCGCCGATAGCGGCCAGATAGCCGTCTACGTCCTCCTGGCTGTATGCCTTAGACCAGTTGCGCTTGTTGAAACGATAGGCAACGCCCACCGATGCAGAGAATGCGAAAGCATACGAACCGCCCTGACGGATCTGGGGCAGAAGCGAGTTCTCCGCAAGCAGCCATGTGCGCAGATCGAGCTGAATGTCGAGGCACTTGCATACGCGGAACTTGTTCAACAAACCGCCCGTTACGGCAAACTCACCGTTGTAGCTGCCCACCGAGTTGTCGGTGAACGAACTTGCATGGTAACCGAAACCGGCGTAGGGAATGATGTAATATACACGATCCTCGCGATAGCCGCCGATCCAGTTAGAGAGGTTCAGCATGATGTCGGTGTGAACGAATACGTAAGGAGTCTGATAGAGACCGTTTCCGTAGAGTGCGGGGTTATCCGAATAGTTCTGATACTGACCGCCGTCCAGCTGGATACGCATACCGATGATGGGCGCGAACCACTTGGTCACGGCAAAGTTGGCATTCCAACTGTTGCGATCGAGAAAATCGCCCGGATCGCCCGTACCGATCTCAGTTGCGACATCGAGGAACGAATTACCGAAACCGGCTGAAATCTCCCAATTGTCCCAGAACTTGTTAGTCTGGTGGCCCTTCCAGCGAAGTTTCTCGCCGTTCTTCTCCTGGGCTGTAACACCGGCTGAAAGCAACGTGCAGACAACCAGCAATGTAGCAAGTAAACTCTTTTTCATAATTTAAAAATTTCTGTTGTGTTTTCCTTCTTAATGTTATACACTTTTCGTGCTTTAACAATCTAACTGCTGGCAAATATACAAATAATATACAAAAAAAAGTCTGCCGCGGCAGACTTTTTTACTTAACAGGATATTTTTTAGTCGTTTATCCGCATTTGGAGTATCCGCAAGACATACATGTCAGGCAGCCGTTCTGGTAGGCCATGTTCTCCTGACCGCACTGCGGACACTTGCCCTTGCCCTTCGTGCCGTCGGCTATATACTGCTTCAAGGCGCGTTCGACACCGTTTTTCCATGTGTTGATCGTCTCGCTGTCTAAATGCAGACCGTCGATGAGCTGCACCACCTTCTCGATAGGCATGCCGTAGCGCAATACGCCCGAGATGAGTTTGGCATAGTTCCAGAACTCTTCGTCGAACAGACGCGAGATGCCGCCGATGGTATTGGTGTAGCCGTAGCGGTCGACATACTGGAAATCGTAGCGTTTGCTTCCGTCGGCCTCCGATACCTTTATTATAGAGCCGCGGGTGATCTTGGGCGGGATATACATGGCGTCCTCTTCGATCTTTCCGGTGAAGATCTCGTAGGGACGGTCGTCCTGTTTGCCGACGAAGGCTATCCAGTCCTCCTTGCCGTTCTTGAAACGGACGATGTCGGCCGGAATCGAATCGGGACGCTTGATCGACTCGCCGCTGCGGGCGGCATCGTCGGCCTTCTTGCTCTTTATGTCGAGCAAAACACCGTCGCGACAGCCGTCGCGGTAAACGGTCACACCCTTGCAGCCGCACTCCCATGCCGTGCGATATACCTGTGCGACAAGCTCTTCCGATACCTCGTTAGGCAGGTTGACCGTAACCGATATCGAGTGATCCACCCACTTCTGAATGGCTCCCTGCATCTTGACCTTGGCCACCCAGTCGATGTCGTTGGCCGTGGCCTTGTGGTAGGGCGAGGCCTCCAACATGGCATTCAGCTCGTTGTCCGACACCGATTGCAGCTTGCTGGTATCATAGCCGTTGATATCCGCCCACTTGATGAAGTTGTGGTGATAGACGTAATATTCGATGAACTTCTCGCCGGTCTCGTCGACGAACGATGCCTTCTGCCCCTTGTCCGAGGGGTTGATCTTGCGGCGACGCTTGTACACGGGGCGGAACACCGGCTCGATGCCTGAGGTGGTCTGCGACATGAGCGATGTGGTGCCCGTGGGGGCGATGGTGAGCATGGCGATATTGCGGCGGCCGTACTTGATCATCTCCTCGTAGAGAGCCGGATCGGCCTCGCGGATACGTCCTATCATCGGGTTGTTGCGCTCCTTGGCCGCATCATACACGCCGAACGCACCGCGCTCGCGAGCCATCTTCACCGATGCGCGGTAGGCTTCGACGGCCAGCGTCTTGTGTACCTCCACGGCGAAGTCTATGGCCTCGTCGGAGCCGTAGCGAAGACCCAAGGCGGCGAGCATGTCGCCTTCGGCCGTGATGCCCAGACCCGTGCGTCGGCCCTTCTGCGCCATATCGCGGATTTTGAGCCACAGCTCGTGCTCCACTCTGCGCACGTCCTCCTCTTCGGGATCGGCCTCGATCTTCTTTATGATCAGTTCGACCTTCTCCAATTCCAGATCGATGATGTCGTCCATCATGTGCATGGCCTTGCCGATGTGGTCGCGGAATCGGTCGAAGTTGAAGTGCGCGCGCTCGGTAAACGGCTCGTCGACATAGCTCAACAGATTGATTGCCAACAGTCGGCAGCTGTCGTATGGGCACAGCGGGATCTCGCCGCACGGATTGGTCGACACGGTGGTGAAACCTTCGTCGGCATAGCAGTCGGGCACGCTCTCGCGAATGATCGTGTCCCAGAACAGCACACCCGGCTCGGCCGATTTCCATGCGTTGTGTATGATCTTGTCCCACAGCTTGCGGGCATCTATATCCTGCTCGTAGAGCGGTTTCTCGGCATCGACGGGGAACTGCTGGTGGTATTTCCTGCCGGCTATGGCCGCCTTCATGAACTCGTCGTCGATCTTGATCGATACGTTGGCTCCCGTGACCTTGCCCGTATCGACCTTGGCATCGATGAAACGCTCGGCATCGGGGTGCTTTATCCGCAGCGACAGCATCAGTGCTCCGCGGCGGCCGTCCTGCGCCACCTCGCGCGTCGAGTTGGAGTAACGCTCCATGAACGGAACCACACCGGTCGAGGTAAGTGCCGAGTTCAGGACGGGGCTGCCTGTGGGGCGAATGTGCGAGAGATCGTGTCCCACGCCGCCGCGCCGCTTCATCAGCTGCACCTGCTCCTCGTCCATGCGGAATATGCCGCCGTAGGAGTCGGCCGGACGCTTGTGGCCTATCACAAAGCAGTTCGACAGCGATGCCACCTGGAAGTTGTTGCCTATGCCGGTCATGGGTCCGCCCTGCGGAATGACATAGCGGAAGTGGTCGAGCAGCTCGAATATCTCCTTGTGCGACAGCGGATCGGGATACTTGTTCTCTATGCGCCCGATCTCCGCTGCGATACGATGGTGCATCTGCTCGGGTGTCTTCTCGTAGATGTTTCCGAACGAATCTTTGAGAGCATACTTGCTCACCCACACCGTGGCAGCCAGCTCGTCGCCGCCGAAATAGACCTTCGACGCCTCGACGGCTTCGTTATAGTTCACCGTGGGAAGATGTTCGGGATTGGAAGTTATTGCCATATATCTGTTTATATTGTTAATTCATCTATTCGTAATGGCGGCCGCCGATTTAGACGACACCGCCCCTTCCGCAAAAGGGGCTGTCATTACGTTACAAATTTGGGAATTTTTTCGGACAAAACGAAAAATTGGCGGCTCCGACTTTCAACACTTTTTCCACATATATGAAAAACATGCGCCGCAGCGGTGTACGACGCATGTTTCGCTCGAAAAAAAAATTTTGTCGGACTACTCGCCTGCCGGCACGGCCTTGAACATGGCCACCAATTCGCCGTTTGCCAGAAGCAGCATCATATCGCCGTCCATCTCGTAGTGCGTGACGCGAGAGAGCATCTGCATGAACTCGTCCTCCGCCTGCTGGTCGGGGCACATCATTCGGGTCGAGGCCATGGCTCCCAGTTCGAGCGCGCGTTTGTCGTCGGTCTTGTAGCTGCCCATCAGTCGGTTGCAGTCGCCGACACCGCTTACACGACCGTCGGTCGAGAACAACAGATTGTAGCTGTCGGCCGATTTGTCGACATCGCGTCCCATGATCTGCACCAGATGCCACTCCGTACCTGTCAGAGGTTTTACTTCGCGACTGCGCGAGGCGCAGTTGCAGCAGCTCGTGGCTATGACGGCCACGGCAGCGAGCATAATTAAAAACGATCTTTTCATATTGTAAAATAAATTTATTTAGTATCTTTGGCTTTGCCGAAGATACTTCGCCCCGGAAAAGTACAAGCGAGCCAGCTTTTTCTCCCGGTTTATTCGTATCTTTGGCTTCGCCAAGGCTGTTTGGCCCCGATTGAATGCAACGCAAAGATAATACAAAACATTTAAAACTTATAGGAATATGAAGAAAGTAATCGCATCGCCTTTGGCTCCCAAAGCCGTAGGTCCCTATTCTCAGGCCATTGCACACGATCAGACGCTCTACATCTCGGGCCAGCTGCCCATCGACGGAGCTACCGGCAAGATGGCTGAGGGCATCGAGGCACAGACCCGTCAGTCGCTCGACAACCTCGGACACATACTCGCCGAGGCGGGATATTCGTTCGACGACGTGGCCAAGACCACCGTACTGCTGGCGCATATCGCCGACTTCGCCGCCATGAATGCCGTCTATGCCGAATACTTCAAGGCCGACAAACCAGCCAGAATATGTTTCGAGGTGGCTGCGCTGCCCATGGGCGCGCTGGTGGAGATCGATGCCGTTGCCGTGAAATAGTGGTTCAGCCATAAAGTCCGGCGGAGGGGAAAGGAAATTGGCAAAGAGAGATTCTTACGTCGCAGTCATTCGACTGCATTTCCAATGTCGACCACTGAGCGACGGCTTACGCCGTTATATAAATTTTACCCCACCCCCAAACCCCTCCCTCGGGAGGGGCTTTTGTCGCGCGATTTATCGCGCTCCATGTGGGGCGTGGCAGGCTTCGTTCTTCGTCCCGTGGTGGGGCTTTGACAGGTGGTCTGTCACTCCGAGGAGCAACGTAGTTGCGACGTGGGAGTCTCTTCACACCCCGCTGTCACTCCGATGCAGGGCGCGTGCCCGACCGTGGGAGTCTTGCGGTCGGAAGCACGATTGTCCTCCCAGCAGCACACATCGACCTGAACAGAGATTCTCACGTCGCGTGCACAGCACGCTCCTCAGAATGACAGACCCGACGTGTCATGTTGAACGAAGCAACGCGAAGTGAAACATCTGGTTGTGAAAGACAAGACATGTGTTTCTGTCACTCCGATGCAGGGCCCGACCGTGGGAGTCTCGCCTCTCCACCGGAAAGCAAGGCTGATACAATATTAATATATGTAATTGAAACCGCCCCTGTCGGATCCGATCCGACAGGGGCGGTTTCTTTGTGTGAGAGTTGCCGTGCGACTACTCTTTCGCAGGCGAGCTTTTATGTGACGACGTGCTCTTGCGCACCTTTCCCGTGCACTCGGCCCGCCTCCTCTTCCGTACACGGTTATTCGTACTCAAACTCCATGGTTCCGGTGAGCGAGTCGCTGGCTATGGCGTTGGTTACGCTGTAATAGCTGCCGTTGGTAGTGGTTACGAACAAGATCAGACGGCAGTTCTCCTGAACCCACTCCGGATTGAGATTCATCACGAAGAGGTGGTCGGCCAGATCGCCGCTGTTCAAGGTGCCGAGCGAGTGACCTGTGAAGTTGCCTCGCGACATCGAGCTGTCGAGTATGCGCAGCACGCAGTCGTGCGTGCCGAACGGACCTGTGGTATCCTCGGACATGCCGTAGTTGGCCTGGCGGCCTGTGAGTCCGTCCTCCACGAGCCATGCGCCGATGCGGTATTCGCCCGTCTGACCCGCCTTGACCGTGGCGCGTGCCACCAGAGTGTTGTCGGCTACGTTCATACGTACCGAGATGCCGGCCTTGGCCGGAGCCGATACTGCGTCGTCGATCAGCTTTTTGAGGTTGTTGACGTTGCCCGTATAGCTGTAATTGCCTATGCTGGTGGCCATGTTGACTACGACGGTGGGATACGTCGATACGTTCATCGATGTTTCGAGGTCGGCTCCGTGGTCGAACGGATCGCCGCTATACTCGTGCGAGGCGGCCAGCACGGCATTGTCGGCATAGGCCTCGTCGGCGAGAACCGTGCGCAGGGCGGCGATCATGTAGGGACAGTAGCCGCAGCCCAGACCGGTGAACTGTATGAGCAGTGCGCGATGCTTGAACGACGTGTTGTCGGGCTGCGTATCGCCCGGACGCATCGGCACGGGGAACGATACGGCCGTGATCGTCGAGGGCGTTTTGACGGTGGTGTGAACCTTGTATGATACCCAGAAACTTCTTGTGCCCGGCTCGTCGGCGGTATACACCGGCAGCTCGTAGTTCTTGCCCTGCTCGTCGGTGAGCGTCATGGTGGGCAGGTCCACGATGGTGTTGGTCTGCGCGTCGTAGATCTCGTAGCCCTCTTCGAGCACCTCGCCGTTGAAGCGTATGACGAATATGGCGCGGTCCTCGCCCGCCTGGAAGACGGTGCTCGACAGCTTGACCGTAAGTCCCTCGTCGTCGGTGCGTCCGAGGAAGATTTCGGTTATGGCCGTAATGTCGATCACCTCGGAGGTGAGCACGATCTCTTCGCCGTCGTCCGATGCGGTGGCATACTTCACATAGAAGGCATATTCGCCCGGGGTGGCGGTAGAGAAGCTCAGATCGGGCATGGCCACCTCCGTATCGTCGTCGGCGTTGTAGATGGTGACATCGTCGGCGGTCAGCTGCTGCTCGCCGTAGCTTATGTCGAATACGGCCGCATCGCTGCCGTTGGCATAGATCACCGAGGCCGATACCTTCACGCTCAGCTCCTCCGGTGCGGGAGGTACGGGCGCGGGTATGTCCTCGTCGCTGCCCTTGCCCGTGAGACACGATACGGCACACATGGCTATGGCTGCGAGGATCGATATTGATTTCAATGATTTCATAAACATTGTGTGTTTAAACGTAGTCTCAGAATGACGATGTGAGTGCGAGGTTCAGACCCGTGTATGCCGGCGAGTAGCGGCACACGCCGCCCGAGCAGACATATCCGGCACGGTTGCGGCCGTAGCTGAGCTGTATGCGGGTGCGGCTGTGGGTATAACTGAATCCTCCGCTGTAATAGTTGGTCTTGGTCTTGTCGATGTTGTACATGTCGCTGAAAAAGACGCTCCAATGCGGTGCTACGCTGAACTCGACCAAGCCTGCCACCCAGTCGCCCTCATACTCGTCCGAGAGCAGATACTGCGCCTCGACGCGCAGAGCCGTGGTGCGGTTGAACTTGTAGGTCACGTCGGCCACGAAGATGTTCGACACGTAGGTGCGGTGGCGATAGCCGTGATAGGGGTTCCACTCCTGGAACGAGAACAGAAGCGTGGTCTTCAACCGGCGGTTCCACTGACGCTCCACGTCGACGTTTATGTCCTGCCACAGCAGCTCGCGTTTGCCTGTGATGCTCTGCGAGTCGTGCAGGGTGTAATATGTCGAGTAGTTGGCGTGCAGATTCCAGTAGCGGTGGCGATCCTGCTTGTTGCGTATCGAATAGTATATGTCCACCTGACCGCCGATCTCGCCCTCGGGGTTGACCTGATAGGGGTTCAGATTGGCCAGCATGTAGGTGTACTGGCGAGTCAGCGCAGGCAGGTAGTTCAGGGCGTTGCCCGTGCCCGTGCCGTAGAGCGAGAGCATGGTGCCCATGTGGTCGAGCATGCGGAACGTGCCGCCGATACTCAGGCTGTTGCGGTTGTAACCCAACTCGGCCAGGACGGCACTGCCCCTTACGGCCTCCTCCGAGGTGGCCGAGGAGAGGTCTTTGTTTTTGGCGGCATACTCGCCGCGCAGCGACAGACCCTTCCAGTCGAAGTTCAGTCGGCCGGAGTAGAGGTTCAGATTGGGCGAGGTGAGACCCATTGCCGCGAAGTCGCGCATGTCGTCCTTGTCGAGCGATTCGTGACGGTTGACGTAGCTGCCCTCCAACGAGAGTTGCAGCTCGCTGCTGCCTATGATATCGCCCAGAGATATGCTCAGATCGGCACCGCGCACCCACGACGAGGCGTAGTCGGTGTAGAGCCTCGGACGGCCGTACATGCCCTTTATCGAGACATAGTTGCCGAAGCGGTAGCTGCCGCTGATGCCTTCGAGCGAGTTGTTGAATCCCAACTGGCGATCCTCGTAGCTGCGGAAGACGAGTCCGTTGCCGAACTGGTCGAATATGTCGCCCACTAATACCGAGAAGTTGTTGTCCTGCCATCTGATGTATTTCGACGAGAGGTAGAACTTGCGTGCGTCGGGCTGCTGTCCGATCTCGTATCCCTGCAATGCGGGCAGATAGGCATCGGCCTGCAATCCGGCCGAGAAACGGCCGTATGTGTAGTCGACTTTCAGGTAGTTGTTTGAGCCGAACTTGTCGTCGGGAGCCTTGCCGGCATCGCCCAGACCGCTGTCGTCGACATAGTATATCGAGTTGGTCTCGAAGCTGCCCGACAGTTGTCCCTCGCCCAGACGTATCTGTGCCTGTGCGGTGAACGTTGCGGCGACCGCGGCGATTGATAGAATGATACGTTTCATTCCGGTTTGCTTATTCGTTTGAGATATGGAAAATCATAAAAACCGATAGGAAACTCCCCTTGCGAGGAGTTTCCTGTCGGTTTGCTATGTTGCGGATTAACGTGCCTGACGCGATTTTTTCAAAGATGCCTTTGCGTTCTCGATGAACTGCTCGCGGCCGACGATGCTGTAATCGATCTGGTTGCGCTTCTTGATCGTCTTGAACGAGGTGCGGTTCTTGGCCTTCATCACGGGCGAGTACTTCATGCCGTTCAGAGCGGCGATCTTCGAGGTGTAGACGCGGCCTGCTTTCATAGCCGTGGTCTCGGGCGTCTCCGTCCAACCGCGGGTCAGCACGATGTTGCTGATGGTGCGGCTGTTGAACGCCCAGCTGGTGAAGTTGGCGGCAGCTCCTACGGGGTAGTACAGCTGCTCGTTGTACTCAACCGGCTTGACGGTGATGGTGTTCTTGTCGGCCGAGATCTCCACGGGGAAGTTACCGGTGGTACCGTCCGTCCAGTAAGGCAGAGCATACTGCTCGCTGGCACCGATCAGATGATAGGTCGAACGCGTCCACTGCGACATGGGGAAGAAGTAGTTGACGTTGAACGGAACGGTCACCGTGCCGTCGGCTGCCACCTGCAAGTACCACTTCGGACCGAAGTCGTAGAGTATCGACTCGTTGTCGTAGCCGTTGTAGCTCTTCGAGCAGAAGAGCTCGAACGGTGAAGCGTAGGTCATCACCATATTGCCACCGTAGCGCGATACCTCGAAGTCGAAGCCGTTGCAGAGTATGCGGTTCTGGCCGCGGGTCTTGTCGTTGAAGATGTCGGCCACCTCCTTGAATTCGGCGAAATATGCGTCGGTTGCCTCTTTGTCCTTGCCGATCGACTCGTAAGTGGCATATACCTCGTCGCTCAGCGTTGCGGGATAGGTCACATTACCGATGGTCACCTTGCACTTCTTCTCCTCGGTGATTGTCTCGGTCTTTCCGGTCTCGTTGCTGTAAAGCTGGTAGGTTACGGTTGTCGTAGCCGTCCAGTCGCCGTCGAGGGCGGTGAACAGATCCGACTCGACGCGCTGGGCTGCCGGCTCGCGGATAGAACGCATCTTGCCTACCGCAGCCTCGCTGGCCGTACCCTCGTCGTTGTAAGCTATCACACCAAGATAGGTGTTGGCATCTTCGCGCGTGTCGAACATGACGTTGAGGCCCTCGTCAGTGTTGATCTGTGCGATGTCGGCTGCCGAGAACTGGTTGCCGGCGCGCTCGATCAGATCGGCATCAGAATAGTTGCTGCCCTTGGTGGTCTCCCACTCGCGCTCGTAGTTGCAGCCGTAGATGGCCGTCTCGGCATCTTTGGTCGTACACTTGACATTGAACCATACCTCGTAGGGCGTAGGCTCGCCGTCGGGCTTGTTGATGCCCTTGACCTCGACCACGGGTGCGGGTTTGGTAGGCTCGGGAAGCTGGAACTCGGCCTGTGCGAAGCAGATGCTTGCGCCCTCGTCGTCGCCGCGGCCGGTTACCAATACATAATATGTAGCTGTCTTGTCGAGATAGACGACATCTTCGAGGTTGATGTCGAGTGCTCCCGAGGCGGTGATGGTGCCCAGGTTCATCATGGCATCGTAAGACTCCACGAACCACGGCAGGTAATCCATGTTGTTGTCGAGGAATTGCAGGATCTGGCCCAGGGTCTCGGTCTCGGTTATCAATACGCTGTACGATACCACTTCGGGATCGGTGTCGATCTGTATCAGACCGCCGTTGGGACGCAGTGCCGATGTGTTGATGCGGATCTCGGCATCGAGCTGCTCGGGCTGGCCTACCACAACCAACTCTCTGTGGTGGAAGCCTGTCCAGAAGTCGTCCTGGTTGACGGCGCGCGTAGCCTTTCTTGCCTTCGACATGAGCGGACCCCACGGATCGTCGCCGCCCTCTTCGCCGAGAGCTGCGTAGTATGCGTCTTCGTCGAACAAGGGAATGTAGTAACCCTCGCCCCAGCCGTACATCGACTCGCCCCATTCATGCTCGCCGAGAATGAATACCTGCGGCTGTCCGGGGATTACCGGATCGAACATCTGTTTGTAATCGCCATACTCGTCGATTTCGAGCTCGCCGTTCTCGTCGAGGACAAAGCAGTGGTCGTTGTCGATGAACAGGGTGGTGTCCTCGTTGAAAAGATTGGTGTGGTAGTATTCGTCGTTCAATACGAGCATGTTGCTGTCGAACGCTCCCTGCATATTGTAGTTGAACAGGCTCGATGTACCCCATTTGATGACGTGGTTCTTCTCCTTGACATCGGCGGGAACCTTGACGGCTACCTTGAAGCCGTTGTTGGTGTTGTCATATACGGTGACCGCATCGGTGAAATCCTCGGTGGTCAGCTCGATCTTCGCTACCGTCTCGAAATACTCCTCCTTGACGGTCTGTGCGGCAAAGTACACCACATACGGAGTGTTGGGCTGCAACGCTCTCACCGTAATGACGTTCTCGCCGTCGGCCACGTCGTCCGAGATGCCGGTCGCGAACAGAATCGTTGCGGTAGGTGCGGCTTCGGGAGCCTCTGCCGAGGGATAGGCCAAATATGCGTACTTGGTTATCTTCGAGGTGGTGAGCTTGACTTCGGCCGTGCTCGTGCCGGCTTTCTGCAACTCCACTTCGAACACTGCCGGAGTGTCGATGGTCGTGAACGTTACGGGAATCACGCTCTTGAAATACGAACCGTCGGTGGCTTTGGCAGCGAAATAGAGAGAATACTCGGTCTCCGGCTCGAGCCCGGTGACCTTTATGTCGTTGGTGCCGTCTTCGCAGGCACCCTTGCCCGAGATGGTATCACCCGCAGCGGCAGCCGCAAATACCTCGTCGGCCGTCATGACGGTCTCCGACTCGGCGTAGGCATATTCGCCGATAGCCTCGGTGGTCAGTCTGATGCTGGCTGCATCGAGATCCGTCGACAATACCTGAACTGCGAATTGGGGATCCAATACGGGAGTTTCCGTATTATCGTCCGAACAACTCACAATTCCCCCCCCCGCCAAAACCATGCCGGCGAGAGCGAAATAGTGAAAATAACGCTTCATTGTTGTTGTCAAATTTGATTAAGTGAGTTTATATTTCGTTGTAAATGTAAGGATAAAAATTCAAACCGCCAAATTTTTTCCGTGAAAAGCGGTCATTTGCTTCGCCTCGATCAAGTCCGCAAATGGGCTGTACGCCAGTACAGCCCATCTGCGTCCTTTTCACGTGCGGCTTCATTTCATGCACTTTTTCTTGCCGCGGCAAAGTCGAAGTGAACTTCGCTTTGCTCGTCCGGCTTAACGAAAAAGTTGCAACTAACCGCTTTTGACGAAAACTTTTCCATGAAAAGGCATCATTTGCGTCCGCGCCTTGTCGCTCAGCAATGGGAAATACAATAGTATATCCCATCGCTTCGCTCCGGCGTTGCGTTGCAACTGATACCTTTTGATGAAAAAGTAGCACATAGAACTTTGGAGACTATTTCCACCACTTTGTCATTCTGAACGAAATGAAATGGAGTGAAGAATCTGGTTGGGGACGATGTGCGTGGCCGATATACACACCCTGTCATTCTGAGGAGCGTGCTACGCACGCGACGTGAGAATCTCTCTCTTGGGCGGCAAACTCCTGGACGGCAAACACGCTCCCGACTGCGAGACTCCCACGTCGCAACTGCGTTGCTCCTCGGAGTGACAGAGAGGTCTTGTCGTCCCCAACCAGATGTTTCGCTCTGCTCAACATGACAGACCGCTTGCCAATGCCCCACCTCGGGACGCGAAACGTAGCCTGCCACGCCCCACATGGAGTGCGATTTATCGCGCGACAAAAGCCCCTCCCGAGGGAGGGGTTTGGGGTGGGGTCAGAATTATAAAACGGCGTAAGCCGTAGCTTTTTGGTCGACATTGGTTATGCGGAACGCACGACGTGAGAATCTCTCTCTTGGGCGGCAAATACCCACGTATCGCACAGCACTCCCGCCCGCGAGACTCCCACGGTCGGGCATGCGCCCTCCCTCGGAGTGACAGCTGTGTGTCATTTCGAGCGCAAGCGAGAAATCTGTGCGCGACTATTTCCGCACTTATGCCGCAGGCCTTGTCGTCCGCAGATATCTCACTTGTGTTCGACATGGCAGACTCCTGCGTTCGGACACGGTCAGCTCTCGGTGTGACAGCCGCTTGAAGGTGCAAAACAAGAGGTGCGGCAGCAGGACGGCCGCACCTCTTCAATATCGGGTGAACTTTTTATATTGGGTGAACTATGCTTATCGGAGCGAAAGTATCGTCTGCTTCAACTCGGCGCGTTGCAGGGGCGAGGTGCCGTACTCGACCTTGGCCACAGTGCCCTGCTTGTCGACGACGATGGTCAGCGGGTAGCCTGCACTGCCGATCCACTCCTTGAACTGGCGGTCGCCGACCAGAGCCGTCCAGTTGAATCCGCAGCTTTCGAGCACGGGGCGTGCCGTGGCGGCATCTTCCCATGTCGACGAGAAGAACATCACATCGTCCATCTCCGTCCGCCACTGCGACAGCTCGGGCATCTCCGCGCGGCAGGGACCGCAGCCCGTGAACCACAGATTCAGCACCATCACCTTGCCCTCGACATCGGCGTTGCTCCACACTCTGCCGTCGATATCGGTTGCCGAGAAGGCGGGAAATCTGCTGCCCTCGGCGATCAGCTTCTCGGCTTTGGCGAACGAGACAGCGATGCCTTTGCCTGCGGCTTTGGTCTCGTCGAATAGACGCAATAGTGCGTCGGCCTCGGCCACCTCTTCGGCGGGCAGTGCGAATTGCAGTGCCGCCTCGGGCAGCGGTTCGGACATCTCCACGCCCGTAGCACGGGTGCCCGACGGCGTGGCCAGCATGTAGAGTGCGGTGATGTTATCGTTGGCCACGGGAATCTCGTCGAAGAAGTGTCCCTCGACAATGACGAGCTTTTTCGGCTTGTCGCTCTGCTGCGCTTCGGCCGTTGCGGCAGAAGCGATGATCGCCAATGCTGCCAGAATCGTTTTTACGGTGTTCATGATGTTGCCGATTGCTGTCGAGCCGACTATTTCTTGACGAAGCCTACCACTACGATCTCGTCGGCGGCATTCTCGACATCGACTTTCGTCTCCTCAACCTCGCCGCTCAGCTTGTCGTCGGGATTGTACATGCTGAACGATACGGGTATGACCAGCGATACGCGTGTGTTTTTGCCCTCCTTCTTGCCGGGGGTCCATGCGGGCGAGTTCTTCAACACTCGCGTCACCTCCTCCGACAATATCTCTGAGGGCGAGCGGAGTATCTCGATGTTCGACAGCTCGATGAGTCCGTCTTTGCCGATGATGAATTTGGCTATGACATTGCCCTGTATGTTCTGCTCCATGGCCTGTGCCGGATAGCGCACCTGCTGCATGACCCACTGGCGGAATGTGTTGATGTCGCCGCCGAGGAACGAGGGCATCTGGTCGACCGAGGTGTAGACGGTTTCGTCCTTGCTCTTTAAGGTAATGACGATGACTCCGTGGCTTACGTTGCCGAAAATGGCGTAGCGGTCGAGGTTGGCTTTGTCCTTGTAGACGGTTATAGACTCGATCTGCGAGGGGTCGATGCTGTTGATTGCGTCGGTATCCACGGCGCGTCCGTCGACGATGTAGAGCGGCTGCTGGCAGTCGGCCGTGTTAACCTCTCCCCCCCCCTTGATTGTGACGGTGTTCTGCTGTGCCGGAGCAGCTGCGAGGGTCATGACGGCTGCTGCGAGCGAAAAGATGAATTTTGTCGTTTTCATAATAATAGGGTTTAAGATTTTTTCCATTGCAAAATTAGACAATATCCCTGCGCGGTGGAAACGTATGCGGTTAAAGAGTGTTAACGCCAATGTTAAATATTGTTAAAACTGCATCGGTGCGTTTTCATGATGATGAAAATCTCTGTAATTATAGCAGGCTGACAACTGTGATAGTGAGTCTGCCGCAGCAAAGCACATGAAAAGTATAAGAGTGCCTTTTCATAGATTTAGTGTGATTGTAAAAAGCAACTGACGGCCACGGAGCGCGCGTCGGCTCTCAAAAGAGTAGAGTTGCGAGTATGTCGTGTAGTCGTATTGCTTCTTGTCGAGAATGTTTGTCATCGATGCGGATAGTTCGATGCGTTTCGTAGGCTTGAATATGAGTTTTGCATCGAGCATTAAAATGTTTTTATATGTTCCCTCTGCCAGGCAGTTGCGGTAATGTTCGCCGCTGATCTGCCACTGCCATTTCTCGTGCAGTGTGAAATTAAGATTCAGGCAGTTCGTCATAGATGACAACCACGGAGCAGAAGCACCATTCATAGTCAGACGGTTCTCGAAATAGCTTATGGCGTAGTCGAAACCGAACCACCGCCACGGCGATCCGTTGATTTTACCGCCGACACTCCAACCGCTGCCGACCGACTGCACGGACTGTTGCTGAGACAATAGTCGTGATTCGTTGCGGTTGAAAGAGCCGTTGATGTTGCAGCTGCCGTGCATGAAGTCGAGTGTCTTGCCGAGGCTTCCCATCGCCATAAGCATCTTGCCGTCGTTGTCGGCATCTGCGTAACTGTAAACGACATAGTCGCCGTAGAGCTGCTGTGCCATGGTATATGGCATGTGGCTCCACGAGTGCATCACCATACCGTTGGCAAACACTCCGTGCAGGGTATGCTTGTAACTGAAACTTGCCGATACGTTCTGCGACGAGTAATTATAGAAGTTGTCGACACCCGATTTCATGGTGCGGTAGTCGGTCATTATCAACCCAGGGTGAATAAGGTCGAGGTTCATCGGCGACCGGCCGATGCCGCACCGGATAGTACCGGAAAAGCGGTTGTTAGGTTTCCAGTTGAAATTGAGCGACGGAGAAAAATATACTTCGTCGCGATTGGCAATAGCCTTGTCGAATGAATAATGGGCGTAGCTTACAGGAAGATCGAGCGTGAGATTGATGCGTTTTACCCAATATTCGAGTTTCGGTGTGGCATAGACGGTGAATCGGTTTGTATGTATGACGTTATAGGTTATGCCGGGCAGCTGCTCCGGCATATCGGGCAAAGAGGAGTTCATCGACCGCCAATAACCCTTTATACCTCCTTCAAGGCTCACGGTAATGCCTTTGAGAGAAAATGCGTATGCCGCACTTTCATGGGTATGGAAAGCGTGGTCGCCGACGTGTTGGCGGTAGGACAAGCCGTTTGCATCGAGGTCGAGTGTTTGCGGCAGTGATTCCCATTCGTTGCGGCTCTCGAATATTACAAGGTGTTTGCCTTTGAACCGCTTTATCAACTTGAACGTGTTGCCGACATAATAGTCCGGCAGGTAGGCGGATTGCGAGTTGGGTATTGAACCGGCTGTGCGCAGATTTATGTTGTTCCAGTCGATATCGGTCTGCAATGTATTGTTGATGAACGCACTTTTTCGGTTGAGTTCGTAGATGAACTTGCCGCTTAACGAATGTTCGTGTTCAATGCCGTCGCGATTCTCGGTGACCACGCGGTTGCCATTGTCCAAGAAATAGGTCGTGATGTTAGAGGCATCGGCGGCAATGCGGTTGAAAGAGTAGTCGATGTTGGCCTTGAACTCGCCGTGCTCGAATCTTCGGAGGTTATTGGCAGATACGAGGAATGAGCGGTTGAAAAGGGTGCGCTTGCTGTCGAGCGACGGCACTTCGGGCAGTCCGACGCTGACATATCGGCTCAATCCTGTGCCGCGTCTTGCGGCAAAGAAGTCGGTATTGGAGGCCGATAGGTCATCACCGGTGTTATTGGTGCGCAGTGTGGTGATGCTCTGGAAACCGGCCATCGCGGCCATTGCAAACAGCTCTCCGTCCCATATCGCTCCCTCGGGCTGCCATGACCGGCCGCCACCGCCATTGCCGCGGAAGACCCATGTCGCTTTTGCCTTGTCTTTCAGTTTGAGGTTGATTGCCGCCTTATCGGAGAAAGATACTCCCGAAAGCACCTGCATCGGTTGGTGATTCTCCATGATCTCGACCGCTCCCACATCGTCGGGGCTTATGCCGTTTGTAGCTATGCCGTACTTGCCGCCGAGCAGGTCGGAACCCTCGATATAGAATTTGTTGATGTCCTCGCCCTGATATTGGATTCTGCCGTTGTCTGCAACATCGATGCCGGGCATACGCTTCAACACATCGCCGATGGTGCGGTCTTGCGATTGCGCGAAACTGCCGGTATAATATGTTATGGTGTCGCCCTGTTCGCGTATGCGGTCGGCATTGACGGTTACTTCTTTGATTGATATGTTGCCGGCTTCCATATAAACGGTCAAAGGAAACGACACACTGTCAAGCTGCAACGATTGCCTGTTATAGCCCATCATCGTTATATCCAGTATGCACCCTGCGACGGAAGGCAACGTCATGGCGAAACCGCCGTCGGCATTCGAAATGGAATATTTCTTGATTTTACCGTCGGCACCCTTTGCAATAACCGGTGCGCCGACAATAGGCTCGCCCGATTCGCGGTCAATCACCGTGCCGTGCACATTGATCTGAGCCATAGCACTGACCGTAACGAACAAGATCATTATTTTTATCCCTATTATTTTTATAATCATCTTTATAATCATCGGTAGTCGGTTTCAAGCAGATCGAATCCGGGTTTGCCGGTTTCGTAATCTATTTTCTCTTGTGACACCCTGGGTGCATCTGTGCCGAAATGTAAATCTCGCATTCCCTGGAAATTGTCATACCTATATCTGCACAGTCGCAAGAATCTCTGGCGTGTGGTTTTTTCATAATAGAACGGTTCGGGTACTTTCGGGAAAGCCTTGTCCGAGATCTCTATTCCGGAGATCGTGAAATGATGTTGGCCGGTGGAGTCGACAGCCTCCATTATCAGACCCGGAAGACCGACCAATTTCCAAGGACCGGCATTTATGGGAATCTCGGGAGCGAACCATGCCGTCCAATGCCGTCCGTGATAGTCCGACTCGGCAAGAATGCACTCATATCCAAGAATATTCTTTGTCGAATCTGCTGCAATATTCCAATCGCGTTCCTCTATATCTTCGGAGTATTTTCGATATTCGTGGTATACCTCGTCCCATACCTTGAATTTCCCCTTCTCTTTTACAACATACATGGCAACGGGTCTGCCTGTGCCCGACGATTCGCAAATAGCCTCGGCTTCTTCACGAGATTTTCCCATTACCTGTCCCATAATCACAAGAGAGGTCTGAGCATACCAGGCCTCGCCATCTTTTGTACATCTCGTAGCGTCCAACCACAAGGTGTGATAATTGTAAAACATCGACTTGTCGGAAGCGGCCAAAAGGACATAGTCGTGGTACTGCTCGATGCCTCGCGGGTCGAAGAAATGATAGTCGTAAGATGCTTTTATCTGTGCATTCTGCGCAAAAGAGGATAAAGATGCGGTTGCAATACACAGAAAGATTAAACAGAAGCGTATCTGTTTTCGGTGTCTCGTTGACATAAGTGTCGAATTTTTTTATTACAAAAATATCGAATGTCACTCTGCGGCAAGAATGAATGCGGTTAAAGAGTGTTAACGCCAATGTTAAATATTGTTAAAACGGACTCTCGGCGGTGGCGGCATGGTGCGTATGACGGCGAAAAACGCTACCTTTGTATCATAAAACAACACTTTGCAGTGCAGGGCAGATGCAGCGGTTTCTCTGTTTTGTCCGGTGCGAAGGATATGAATCGGGTATTTATGGAAAAGTCGCGTTTTCGTGCCGTATCGGTCATGGTGGTGGTCTCGCTGGCGGTGTTGACCGCCGTCGAGGCGTTGTGGGCATGGCGCATGTACGATGAGACGCGCATGTCGATGCGCCGGCAGATGGAGGAGGCGTTCGACTCGGTGATATATCGTCAGGCCGTGCTGGCCATGACCTCCAACGGACGCTTCATGTCGTCGGAGATGTTCGAGCGTTTCGACGCGGCTGTGGGCGAGGAGCTGCTGTCGGCGGGACTCGATCTTCGCTACACGGTGGAGATACTCTCGACGACCGACTCCGAGCCGATAGTCTTGATGCAAAGCCGCAGGACGATGCCCGAGGGACGGGCCGTGCGGATCGACCGCAGCGAGGAGCCGATCATCGTAAGACTCGTTGTCGAGGATCCGCAGTCGGTCATACTCCGAAGCATGCGCTGGATCGTGGCGGCCTCGGCGGCCATCGTCGTGCTCGTGGCTCTGACATTCGTCTATCTGCTCAGGACGCTGTTCCGCGCCAAGAGCGTCGAGCAGATGCGGCGCGATCTGACGCACAACATCACCCACGAGCTGAAAACACCCATCGCCGTGGCCTACGCCGCGGGCGACACCCTGCGCAGCGTGCCCTCGATTGCCGACGATGCGGCGGCGCGCGGCGAGTATGTCGACATGATCCTCGCGCAGCTCACCTCGCTCGCCGAGATGGTCGAACGCATATTGCAGATGTCGCTCGACGAGGAGGGGCGCACGCCGTTGGACGTTGCAGAGTGCCGCCTGCGGCCTGTCGTCGACGAGGTGTGCCGCACCATCGAGATGAAATACCCCGGGCGCGAGATACTCTGGAAGATCGATGTGGCCGACGATTCGGCCGTGGCGGCCGACCGCATGCACCTTACGGGCATGATCTCCAATCTGGCGGACAATGCGGTGAAGTATTCGCCCGACAGACCGCAGATCGACATAGCTGTTGCCACGGGCGGCGGATATGTGCGCATTGTCGTTGCCGACCGCGGACGCGGCATACCGCGCAGGGAACGCCGCCGCATATTCGACAAGTTCTACCGCATATCCACCGGCGACCGTCACGACGTGAAGGGCCACGGGCTGGGTCTCTACTATGTGGCATTGGTCGTGCGTCGTCACGGCGGCCGCATCGACGTTGCCGGCCGCGCGGGCGGAGGCAGCCTGTTCACCATAAAACTACCGCGATATGGCAGAGAATAAAACGACCGTACTTGTAGTCGAGGACGAGCCTATGCTGGCACGTATCATAAGCGACGCGCTGCGGCAGAGCGACTTCTGCGTGTCGGCCGTCGGCGACGGTGCAGAGGGCATCGAGGCCTACGAGCGGCAGCACCCCGATGTGGTGGTGGCCGACGTGATGATGCCGCGCATGGACGGTTTCGAGATGGCACGGCGCATACGCGCCCGCGATGCACAGGCACAGATACTCTTCCTCTCGGCGCGTGCTGCGGCCGACGATGTGGTCGAGGGGTTTCGCGCGGGCGGCGACGACTATCTGCGCAAGCCCTTTGCCATGAACGAGCTGATAGTGCGCGTGGAGGCTCTTGCACGCCGCCGCACGCCTGCCGGCAAAACTGCCGCGGAGTATGCCATAGGCGACTATATCTTCGATCCTGTCCGACTGACATTGAGCCGCTCCGGCGTTACGGTCAAGCTCTCTGCGCGCGAGGCGGCCATACTCTCTTTTCTTGTGCGCGAAATGGGGCAGACCGTCGACATGCGCAAGCTGCTCATGGAGATATGGGGCGACGACGGCTACTACTCCCTGCGCAGTCTCAATGTCTACATCACCCGTCTGCGGCATCGTTTTGCCGATGATCCGCGCATCGAGATAATATCTGTGCGGAATGTGGGGTATCGTCTGCTTTTTTCGTGACTTTTTCGTGAAAAGCGGCATTCTGCTGCCGCGCACTCAATTGCCCGAACAGGTAGTACGATCAGTACAACCTGTCCGGGCACTTTTCGTTTGCGTTGTATAATACCGCTTTTGACGAAAAAGTGGCGCATAATTCTTTGGAGACTATTTCCACTATGTTGTCATTCTGAGCGATAGCGAAGAATCTGGTTGGGGTCGATGTACGGGATAGACAAAAACACGCGTCCTGTCATTCTGAGGAGCGATTGCAAATCGCGACGTGAGAATCTCTGTTGCGCGACAAATCCCTGTGAGGCAAACACTCTCCCGCCCGCGAGACTCCCACGGTCGGGCATGCGCCCTCCCTCGGAGTGACAGAAACACAAGTTTTGTCTTCCACAGATTCTTCGCTACGTTACACTTCGCTCGGAGTGACAGACCGCCTGCCAATGCCCCACCTCGGGACGCGAAACGAAGCCTGCCGCGCCCCGCATGGAGCGCGATCAATCGCGCGACAAAAGCCCCCTCCCTCGGAGTGACATTTAGGAGGGAGGGACTCCCGCGCCGATAATTCAAACCGCACGGCAGTCATGTCGTCGCATCGGACGATCGTAGTATCTTACAGCTGTTTTTTTGTGCCATGCGTCGAAGCAGGCATGAAACTTTATCAATTAAAAACAGTGTAAGTATGACCACAGTTAAAACGAAGCTGCGCCCGTCGACCGTCGCGGGACGTCCGGGCAGCATTATTTTTCTTGTAACCCGTCATCGGGTCGTAAGGCAGATAGCGACAGGCTACAAAGTATTTTCGCACGAGTGGAATGCCGCAGGCATGTCCGTGCACTTTCCTCCCGGCTGCGAGCAGGGCCGGCTTGCCTATCTGACCCGGACCGACGATGCGCTCCGTGAGGATACGCGGCGGCTCAGGGGCATCGTCTCGCTTCTGGAAAGATCCGACGACACCTATACGGCGGCAGATGTCGTGAGAAAATATCTTTCTCCGGCAGGCAGCCGCAGTTTCATATCCTTTGCACGGGCTCTTGTCGGAGAGCTGCGGCTGATCGGAAGAGGGTGCACTGCCGACACCTACGTCTCCGCGGTCAACAGCTTCGCGCGATTCAGGCATGAACGGGACATTTTGCTCGACGAGCTGGACTCGGCGCAAATGACGGCATACGAGGCATATCTCAAATCGATGGGCATCTGCCCTAACAGCATATCGTTTTATATGCGCAATCTTCGGGCGATTTACAACCGTGCCGTTGACAAGGATCTGACCGTACAGCGTTATCCGTTCAAGCATGTCTATACCGGAATCGACAAGACGGTCAAGCGCGCCGTGCCGCTGAGTGTCATACGCCGGATACGGGACATGGATCTGAGCCTGTGTCCGGCAATGGATTACGCCAGAGACATCTTCATGTTCTCGTTCTATACGCGGGGAATGTCGTTCGTCGACATGGCGTTCTTGAAGAAGAAGGATTTGAAGAACGGGATCCTGTCATATCGCCGGCACAAGACCAACCAGCGTTTGCTGGTTAAATGGGAGAAACCCATGCAGGAGCTTGTCGACAAGTACGACACGACGGGTTCGCCCTATATGCTCCCTATGATCAAAAGCAACGGCAAAGATGAAAGACGGCAGTACAAGAGCCAGGCGCACCGGATAAACCGGAATCTGAAAAAAATAGGCGAACGGTTGGGACTGCTCATTCCGCTGACGACATACGTCGCCCGTCATGGCTGGGCGAGCATTGCAAAAAGCAAGAACATTCCGATCGCCACCATCAGCGAGGCGATGGGACACGACTCGGAGACCACCACGCGCATCTATCTCGCCTCTTTGGACACTTCGGTAGTGGACAAGGCGAACAGACTTATTCTTAGATCACTGTAATTGCCGTAGGATTAACGCCGTAGACACTCTGCCAAGAGACGGTTTGCGGCGGTTGTCTTTTGTCGGCGCGAATCTCTGACTTATGATTCCGGCATTGTATGCGAGATTGGATATTTCTTTTCAAGAGAAGTATTTGCGAGGGCAAAGTTATGAAAAAAACGGATATAAACAGAAAACAATCAGCCTCTTTTTTTTCTGGAAAGGTGTTGTAAACACAAAAACATGAAAAATCATAAGTGCGGCAGCGGTGGCGGCTCTTCCCGTAAAAACAAGAAAAAGCGTGAAATGGTGCGCGGCGTGTCAGACGAGAGGTATCGGTAGTGCCGATATAATATCATGACAACATGTGATTTATGTCTCTGTTTACTTCTCTTGAAAAGAGAGGTACCGAAAACGGAATAAATGTTGAATGGAATTAAATTCTCTTCGTAAGAGATGTATATGGGACTGCAAAATTATAAATTTTACTGAAAACGAATCGTAAAAACAGATCGCTTTTTTCAGCCGCTTTGAATATGTCACATGGAATGTTCGGCGGGCTACCACGGCAAACGATCGGTTTTTATTTGTTTTTCAGCCTGTTATAACTTGTTTGTGCGACAATACCTCTCTTACGAAGAGAAAAGAGAGTGAGGAATTATATTACAGGAAATTAAGAATAAAGTACAACGAATAATGAAGCGGATCATTTTACTTCTGGCAATAGTCGTCACCGGTGCGTTGCAAACGGCACGCGCCCAAGATGTAGCCATAAAGACGAACCTGGTCGCCGATGCTTTTTTCAGCCCGAACCTCGGCATTGAGATAAGAGTCGCGCCGAGGTGGTCGTTAGATGTCAGCGGTCAGCTCAACGCATGGACATTGTCGCACGGCCGCAAGTGGAAGCACTGGCTGGTGCAACCCGAGGCGCGCTATTGGTTCTGCGAGGCAATGGGCGGTCATTTTCTGGGTATTCATGCTCTGGGAGGACAGTGCAACGTGGGTCATATCGACCTCGGCTTCAAGTTCCTCGGCACCGATTTCTCCAATCTCAGGAACAACCGCTACCAAGGCTGGTTCGGCGGTCTGGGCATAGCCTACGGTTACAGCTGGCTGCTGGGCAGGCACTGGAATTTGGAGGCCGAATTGGGCTTGGGCTGGATATACACCCGCTTCGACCGTTTCGAGTGCGTCGGCTGCGGCCGCCGTACCGGCGAGGGGCATCACAACTACGTAGGCCCCACGAAAGCAGCCGTCAATCTCGTATATGTATTCTAAATCATCAACACTCCAATATACAATCACACCCGTATGAAGTTACAGATACTATCGATAGCCGCCCTCATGCTGCTGACAACCACGGCAGCGGCATCTGCTCCGATCGCCCCCGAGGCAGCGCGGTCGGACGCGGCTCCGCATGTCGAGTCGTTCGATGTGGAACGCTCGGCGAACAATCTTCTCGTAACGATGCAGCTCGACTTCACTTCATTGAAGCTCAAATCCGACCGCGAAATCACCTATGTTCCGGTGCTCTCGGCGGAAGACTCTCGGATAGAACTCCCGCGCGTGGTGGTGGCGGGACGCAACCGTTATATACAGAACCTGCGCCACGGCGATCTGCCGGACGATGCCCTTCTGTGCCGCACGGGCAAGACGGTCGATTATTCGGCCGTGGTGCCATACGAGCCGTGGATAGAGACTGCCGTGCTCTCTTTGGAGGAGCAGGAGTGCGAGTGCGGTGTCACGTCCGCATCTTCGCGCAGCTACCGTCTCGCCTCGCTCGATTTCACGGAAAAGGTGTTCAGCCCCGCCTATCTGTTCGTAACCCCGTCGGCCGAGTTGGAGAAGATACGCAATGCCCGCGGGTCGGCCTATATCGACTTTCCGGTCAACCGCACCGAGATACAGACCGGCTACCGCCGCAATCCCGAAGAGCTGCAAAAGATACGCAATACCATCGATACGCTGCGCAGCGATGCCGACATACGCATCGTCTCGGTCTCGATCGAGGGTTTCGCCTCGCCCGAAGGCCCGTATGACAACAACGAGCGTTTGGCCAAAGGCCGTACAAAGGCTCTGGCCGACTACCTGCGCGGACTCTACACGTTCGACCCCTCGGTCATGCGGACGACGTGGGTGGCCGAAGACTGGGACAGCCTGCGCCGCTACGTGGCAAAGTCGGAGATAGCCTGCAAGCAGGAGATACTATCCATCATCGACATGACCGACCTTGCGCCCGATGCCCGCGAGTGGAGGCTCAAAACGACCTGCCCGGAGCAATACCGCTTCCTGCTCGACAACGTCTATCCCGGCCTGCGCCACTCCGACTATGCCGTTGAGTATGTCATACGCTCCTACGCCGATGTCGAAGAGATCAAGGCGGTGATGAAGAGTGCGCCGCAGAAGCTGAGCCTGCACGAGATGAATATCGTGGCACAGAGCCTCGAACCCGGGTCGGACGAATACTGCGAGGTGTTCGAAGTGGCCGTGCGCATGTATCCCGACGATGCGGTGGCCAATCTCAACGCTGCAAACATCGCCCTCGGCCGAGGCGAGTTGGAGCGTGCCGCCGGCTATCTGTCGAAGGCGGGCGATACGCCCGAAGCGGTTTACGCCCGCGGCATACTTGCAGCCAAGCGAGGCGATTATGCTCTGGCAGCCGGTCTGTTCGGTCAGGCATCGGAGGCGGGCATCGTTCAGGCCGCGGAGGCCGCCGCACAGCTGCGCGAGATGGGACTCATTGGGCAGAAGTGACATAGGTTTGGATATAAATTGTTAATAACCATTTAAAATCAATCATCATGAAAAAAAGTAATCTGTTATTGAGTGCCGCACTGGCACTGTCGCTGGGATTACTGGCAGGTTGTACGGACGACTTGTCGAATGATATCCCGAATCCGGAGATTGTCGACCATGATCAGATGCGTTATCTTAACGTAGCCATCGTCAGCCCGCAAAGCGTGGGAACGCGTGCTACCGACGATAAAGATTTCGATCAAGGCACCGACAAAGAGAACTTCATCAAGAACATGACATTCGTGTTTTATGATGCCAACGGCATTCCCACCGGACAGGCGCACGACATGTCTTTCGAGACCAATGACACATCGGACGGCTTTACCGACGGAACCGGACATATAGGCCGCATCTGGAAGTCGACCATTCCCGTGGCACTCTCGCAGGGAGACAATCTCCCCGCCTATGTGATGTGTTTCGTCAATCCGATAAACTCGGCGGATCTGAAAACGACGAGCATGGACGATGTCGAGGAGATCACGCGCGACGCGGTGGTTACGACGACCGGATATTTCCCCATGAGCAACTCGGTGTACTACGGTACTTCGCCTCAGGGTCAGACCAATGTCCGACTGTTTGCCACTCCCATTGCCACGAACCAGCTGTATCCCACTGAGGAGGCCGCTACGCGCGAGGAGCATGTGGTCGATATTTATGTCGAGCGTTATGCCTCTCGAATGCAACTGAATATGGCAGTGGGCAGCATTGAGTCCAATACGGCCGATGTGAACGGTTACACCCTGACTTTCGTTCCCGAGTACTGGCGACCGAACGTAATCGACCAGAGCATCTATGCCGTCAAGAGATACGGCCTTATAGGTGCCGACGGTACAGCGAACTACGATCCTACCTACAATGCCATTCTGACTCACTTCGACAATAAGACGTGGTGGAATGAGTCGGATAAGTTCCGCAGCTATTGGGCATGTTCGCCTTCGTACTACACCAACAAGTATCCGAAAGTCTCGGACGACATCACCGATATCGCTCCGAACAACGATTACGGCGCAGGCAAGGCCGGATATCCGTTCGATCTGCACTACTTCAATTATAAGCAGATCGTGGAGAGTGAGATTGGCGGCGGCAATCCCCTTCAAGAGTCGATCCAGTGGGACGCAACAAACGGTTTCAACAAGGTGTTTTATGCACGCGAAACGACCACATCTTCGGGCGCGTGGGGCTGGAAGACCACCGATACCAAAGGCTATAATCCGTTGGCAACACTTCCGTCGGTGGTTATCGTAGGCCACTATCAGCTTGAAAAGACCGGTGCCACTGCGGCAGAGGTGCCCGCAGGTCAGCCGTCGTTCTATCTCTATGGCAAGACCAACAATAAATATAACCTCTATTTCGAGTCGAACATCACTCAGGCCATGGTCGACAATCAGAACGTGGTTCTTCAAAAGACCGGTACTAATACCTATGAGGCATATCGCAACACGAACGGCTTTGTCGTAGAACACCCCTCGCAGGCGGTGCGCGCTATAAAGAACACCACGGTGGCCGGACGTCATGTGGCTCTCCAATTAGATGCCGACAACCTGCCCGAGCTCTATTTCTATGATGCGACGCAGGCCGAAAACAACCGTTATGTGAGGATCACGGCCACCAACATCAACCGTGTCAATTCCGATCTGCTCTCTGCCGGTTATGCGACCAAGTACGGCGACGGCATCGGATACTTCAATATCCCCGTCGAGCATCTGGGTATTTACGACGAGACGACCGGTAAGTATGTGGACGGTGCCAAGGAGACAGCCAAAGGCAATAAATACGACTTTACGAAGTGTCCTCCCGGATCGTTCGGCATCGTGCGCAACCATACCTACACCGTCAACGTAACCAAGATCTCGGGTCTGGCTATCGCTCTGCGCGACAAGATTCAGCCGATCGTACCTCCCGTAGAAGAGGTGAACTATGAGATCTCGGCGCGTCTGAACGTTCTGAGCTGGCGTATCGTGCCCGCCCAGGAGGTGGAACTCTGATCTTCTGCGGCCGAGGCTCGGGCTTAGGCCGCAGAAGATGACCAAGAACGGCGGCACACCCCTCATGTGTGACCGCTTCGGGGCTGCCGCCGTTCTCTCTTTTTCATTCGAGAATGTTTGTGCAGGCATAAGGCCGCGTCGGTCTGCGTGCCGCCGCACATATCTCTCCGCAGAGAGCCGATGCCTCCGTGGAAGAACCCGAGCCGCAGGGGTATGATTGCGGCGAAACACATGGACATGAAGGCCGAATGTATTGCGCCTTCCACCGAAACTGAAAACAACGAGATTGCCTTTCGGGGCGATCCTCCGCATATAAAAGGAAAGAATAAAAAAGATAACGCTATGGCAATGTCAGAATTACGCAGTATCTGCCGCACGTGCATATTGCTTGCAGCGATTGCCTTCGCCGCCGTGTCGTGCGATTCGACCATCTACGATGACGAGGGCGACTGCTCGGTGCACTATCGCGTGGGCTTCCGCTACACGAAAAACATGCTCGGGGCAGATGCTTTCGCTTCGCAGGTGGTGAGTGTGCATCTGTACGTATTCGACAAACAGGGACGGCTTGTCGCCGAGCGCATCGTCGACCGCCAGCCCTCCGAAGAGAATGACTTTTTCATCGAAGTGGACGTGCGGCCCGGCAGATACGACCTGCTGGCCTGGTGCGAAGGCGAATCTTCGATAGAGGGTGCCTCCTCCTTTGTCATAGGAGGCGGCCAGACCCCTTCGGCCATCGGCGATCTGGGTGCGGTGCTGCCCCTGCAAGGCGACATGCCGCGGCAGTACAGCGACCGCGACATCACGCCTCTGTATCACGGCATGGCCGCCGATGTCGATTTCTCCGATACCTACGGCACCGTGGATATCGCTCCCGTCTACCTGACGCGCGACACCAAACATCTGAGCGTACTGCTGCAAAACATGGACGGCTCGCCCGTGGGACTCGACGAGTTCTCGTTTGCCGTCGAGGCGGCGAACAACGAGATGGACTACCGCAACCGTGTCATCTCCGAAACGGTGTTCGACTACCGCCCGTGGTCGACCGAACTTACTTCGGCCTCTTTCGATGAGAACGACCGGCAGACACAGCGCGCCTGCACCCGTGTGCAGACCGAGGCCAACGGACTGCTTGCCGAACTGACTACCGGACGGCTTATGGCCGGCCGCACCCCGAGATTGGTGGTGCGCAACAGCGATGGCGAAGATGTAATACGCATCAACCTCATACGCTACCTGCTGATGGTCAAGGGTAAATATCATAACGCCGACTCGGATCAGGAGTACCTCGACCGCTGCGACGACTATACCATGATGTTTTTTATCGAGAACGGAACGTGGGCCAGAGCCAAGGTCTATATCAACGGCTGGCGTATCGTTCCGCCGCAGGATATCGAATTCTAAACCGACGACTGCCATGAGATATATGCGTTCGAAACATATCCGGATATTAGTCTGCATACTGGCTGCATTGCCCGTCATGCTGCTTGTCCCCGGCTGTGTCAACGACTACGACGACTGTCCGGGGAGTAAACGCGGCGACTCGGTAAAACTGCGCTTTACCATCGTCACACGCACGCCGATGGACGACGAGGCCGGACATACGCGTGCGGCCGACATCGCGGGCGACCAGATAGGAAGCCCGTCGGAGAACTATCTCAATCTTGCCGGCCGCGACATTCGGTTTCTGCTGTTCGACGGCGAGAGAAAGCTGCTGCGCGACTTCACGCCCGATATCGACATCGCACCGGCCGTCGGAGACAACGGCAGGTATATCTCCTACACCGTGCGCGCCACCATTCCCGAACCCTATTTCGAACGCGTGTCGGAGGAGGATACCGATTTCTATATCATGGTCATAGCCAACGGCCGTCCGCACAGCCTGAATCCTTTCGGCCTCACGGTGGGAAGCACTACGATCGAGCAGGTGGCCGACCAGCTGACGACGTTCACCGTGAAGACCTACATCGTCGATCCCGAGACATACGGACGTTTCGGCTGGGAACCGTCGCAGCCAGGCCAGGCCGACGGCCAGTACATACCCATGGCCGGATTGCAGCATTTCACCATCATGAAGGGGGCGTTGGACGCAAACGGTTTGGAGGGGTTCGTCGAGCTTTCGCCGGCCGACGGCTCGAAAAACATCAACATGCTGCGTGCCCTTGCCAAGATCGAGGTGATCGACCGCATCGGCATCACGGGCAATTTCGCCGATGCACCTCAGCCGCGCATTTATGTGGAGAAGGCCGAGCTGTTCGGCTACTGCCCCACCGGCACCATTCTGCCCGCCTACGGGCAGTGGACCCGCAACGGCGTGCTCGAAACGCAGCAGGTCGATTTGCCCACGATGGCCTCGCCGATGCGTTATATCCCTCCCTCGGCGGATATCGATGCCCCTAACTGGAACTCGGTGATCGATCTCCACGAGGACTACTATGCCCAAAACGAGCGAGCCGACGGCTGTCCCGTATTTTCGGTCTATGTGACGGAGTATTCGCTCGCGGCGATAGGCTCGCAACTGCCTCCGTATATACGTGTAACCGTGTATAACCCCAATTCGCCTGACGAAGAGTCGAAATTCTATCGGGTCAGTCTGGCATATTACAAAGACGGCAAAGTCGACAGCGATATCCCCTTCTTGCTCCGAAACCATATCTATCGGTATGAAATAACCTCCGTGCGCAGTGCATCGCCCGATACGCGATCGGCACTCGGCTCGCTCGGGAACAGCGCGGAGGAGTCGCTCGGAGTAACGGTCGAAGAGTGTGCGTGGAGTCATTGACCCTACCGCACAAGCGACGTTTCCGGCCGGCAACTAATTACACAGCCTATGAAGATCAATGCCAACATACTCGCGCTTATCTCGCTTTGCTGCTTTTGCATCTGCAAAGGCGGCATCGCTCTGGGACAAAGTCGGGGTGGGGCGGTGCAGGATACGATAATGAGATTTACGCTGCCCTCCATACCCTCCTCGCTGACAACCGTGGGCGAGCGGGCGGATTATTTGGTCAGACACTATTGGGACAGCGTGGACTTTGCCGATGCCGCTTGTTTGCGTCATACCGACATCATCGAACAGGCGTGGGTGGATTATTGCGACATTCTCAACCATGTGCCTCTTATGACGGCACGGGAGTCTATGCGCAATACCGTCGAGCGGGCGTATGCAAACCGAGAGGTGTTCGACTTTATCGTCGATCTTGCCGACAAGTATCTCTACGACCCGGCCTCGCCCATGCGCAACGAGGAGTTTTATATTCCCGTGCTGGAAGCCATGATCGCCGCACCGCTGCTTGACGATATAGAGAAGCTGCGCCCTAAGGCGCAGTTGGAGTTGGCGAAGAAAAACCGCATAGGCTCCAAGGCCGAGAACTTCAAATATACGTCGGCCTCGGGCAAGCGAAGCTCGCTGTACAGGCAGAAGGCCGACTACATCGTGCTCTTCATCAACGACCCGGGGTGTCATGTCTGCATGCAGACCCTGCGTGAGCTGAAAAAAGCCGCCAACATCAACCTCATGTTGGAACAGAAGAGACTCGCTGTCCTCTCCATCTACACCGGAAATGAGATCGGCCGATGGAGACGGCACCTCGATGATTTTCCGAAAGAGTGGATCAACGGATACGACCGGCGTTCGGCCATTGAGGAGCAGCGGCTCTACGATCTGCAAGTCATACCCACGCTCTATCTTTTAGATAAGGAGAAGGTCGTCCTGCTGAAAGATGCTTCCGTGCAGGCCATCGAAGATTATCTGTCGCGGCAGCAGTAATCTTTCCCGCAAGCCACCCGCAAGCCCCCCACAAGCCGTCCGCAAGTCGTCCGCGCCGCAACGGCGCAGCTCTTCGGAGTGACTCTTAGGACGGCGAGACTCCCACGTCGCCTGCGGCTCCTCGGAGTGACAGTCGTTGTGTGTTGTCATTCTGAGCGGAACGTTGTGAAGCGAACCGACGACAAGTCGAGAGCAGAAGAAATCTATTTCTTATGCCAAGACGCGAAGGAGGAAGACCGAAGGTCAAGAATCTGGTTGTGAACGATGTGCGTGATCGACATGCCCGTCCTGTCATTCTGAGGAGTGCGGAACGCACGACGTGAGAATCTCTTTCGTTTAATGGAAGGATAAAGCGTATTCGATTGGCAAGCCTCCCGCGCCGCCTTTCCTCTCCCTCTGAGTGACATTATTGCAGTCTGTCATGTCGCCCGACACGAATTTTGCAGGGGAGGTCGGACGGTATGAAATCCGATAGACAATTTATAATCTTCTGCATCGCAGCGGCAATATCTCTGGCGATGATGCAATCTGTCGCGGCACAGCTCCCGCAGACCGATACGCTTGTTGTTGGCGACAGGTATGCCGGCAGCATGGCGTTGAGTGTCAGTGCGGGCGACCGGTTCGTGGTCGGCCGTCTGACCACCTCGCACGGCAAGCTGATAGGCGACATGTTCTTTGCCGGAGCCGGCACCGGTCTGACCGTGGGCACGGAGCGCGTACACGAGGCCGCGACAACCTATTCGCTCGAACGCTACCGCCGCCGCAGGGTGGTGTTGCTGCCGCTGTATGTCGAATTGCGGTGGCACTTTCCGGAGATAGGGCGCGCCGACCTCTACATGCTGTCGCGCATAGGTGCCGATTTCGGTCTGCACAATGCCGATGCAGTGGGCATCGACGGCATGCTCGGTGCGGGCATCGGCTCGGGACGCATAAGCCTTGCACTGGCCTACGAACACATGCGTCAGCGCGGCATGGTAACACTTATGCTGGTGTTGGATTTCTGACTTATTGGCAGAGAGTCTTCGGTTGTTTTATTTCCAACTGTTGGCGTAGTATTTCTAACGGGCGCGAATAAAAGTCCGCCGCCCAATCGAATATTTCCGTGCGCAAATATTTGTCGAAACGACTTGTTATATTCCCAATTCCCTTTTCAACCACACTTTCATCACAGGATCGGGAATGACCACTTGTCGCCCGATGTCGCGACTCCGAATATAAAAGGTTTATTCCCCATAGTTTTCAACTATTATTCGATGTAAAGATAAGTAATATTATTATTACTAACAACGCTATTACTAATAAAATTATTATGAGTATCATTTTTTTCGTTAACCGGTGGATAGAGCTATGCTTGCATGGGGCGGTGCTGCGGTATGCGCATGGTATTTGGATATGAAGCGGCGAAAATTCGAATGTCGGCGCGACACTTTTCCGCCTCAATTATTGTAAATTGACGATCAGTTTCATATATTTGCAATTTGAATCAGATATGTTTTTATGACTGAAAACAGACTTAAAATAGGAATCACCCAGGGCGACACCAACGGTGTGGGCTGGGAGATAATCCTCAAAATATTGTCCGATGTGCGTATATGCGAGCTGTTTACGCCCGTCGTGTACGGCTCGTCGGCTGCCGCGGCGTTTTATCAGCGCACGCTCAAAGATCATGAACCCGTGCAGTTCGTGGCATGCCGCACGGCTGCCGAGGCACAGCGCGGACGCGCCAATCTGGTGGAGTGCGGCGAAAAGAATCTGCACATCGAACCGGGCAAACCCTCGGCCGAGGCAGGCCGTGCAGCCGCAGAGGCATTGGCCGTGGCCGTCAAGGATTTGAAGGAGCACAGGATCGACGCTCTGGTGACCGCTCCCATCGACAAGCACTCGATACACGGCGAGTCGTTCGCTTACACGGGACACACCGAGTTTCTGGCTGCCGAGCTTGGCGGCGAGGCTCTGATGATCATGTGCAGCGACATACTGCGCGTGGGTCTGGTCACGATACACATGCCCGTATCGGAGGTGTCGGCGGCAATAAGCAAGGAGCTTATAATCAAGCGTCTCGGTCAGCTCAACGACTCGTTGAAGCGCGATTTCGGCATCGTGGCACCGCGCATAGCCGTGCTCTCGCTCAACCCCCATGCCGGCGACGGAGGCCTGCTGGGTGAGGAGGAGCAGCGGACGATACGTCCGGCCGTCGAGGAGGCTTACGGCGCAGGCATACTCTGTTTCGGTCCGTTGGCTGTCGACGGTCTGTTCGCTTCGGGCGCATACAAACGCTACGATGCCATACTGGCCATGTATCACGATCAAGGGCTGACACCCTTCAAGACGCTCTCGCCCGACGGGGTCAACTTCACGGCCTCGCTCTCGGAGGTGCGCACCTCGCCCGATCACGGCGTGGCATACGACATCGCGGGCAAGGGTCAGGCCGAGGCGCAGTCGATGCGTTCGGCCATATATGCCGCCATCGACATCGTGGCGCGCCGCAGGGCGTATGCCGAGTGGAGCCGTTCGCCGTTAGAACACTTCGAGCGCGACAAGGGACGCGACGTTTCTGTCAAGGACCTGCCGCAGAGCGAGGAGAGCGACGATTAACGCAGATGCAGTAAATTAAGACGATACACCGGAGTCGTATTCCGTCTCGTAATTGTGGAAGCGGCGAAGGGATCGAAATAGTAACTAAAATTTTTTAACGTAATGATTAAGATTACATTTCCCGACGGCTCCGTCAGAGAGTTCGAAGCGGGGACAACGGCCTATCAGGTTGCGGAGAGTATCAGCCCTCGTTTAGCTGCGGACGCTCTGGCTGCCGAGGTCGACGGCGCGACGGTCGACATGAGTCGCGCGATCGAGCACGATGCTGCGATCAAATTCTTCAAGTGGGACGACGCCGAGGGCAAGCACGCCTTCTGGCACACCTCGTCGCACCTTCTGGCCGAGGCTTTGGAGGCACTCTACCCGGACATCAAGTTCGGTATAGGTCCGGCCATCGACAACGGCTTCTACTACGATGTCGATTCGCCCGTGCCCATCACCGAGGCCGATCTGCCCGCTATCGAGCAGAAGATGGTCGAGCTGGCGCGCAACAAGGAGCAGCTGGTGCGCTCGGAGGTATCGAAGGCCGATGCCTTGAAGGCCTTTACCGAGAAGGGCGACCAATATAAATGCGAGCTGATAGCCGATCTTGCCGACGGCACCATCTCGTTCTACACCAACGGCGCATTCACCGATCTGTGCCGCGGTCCGCATATCCCCCACACGGGTTATATCAAGGCCATCAAACTGACCTCTGTGGCCGGTGCCTACTGGCGCGGCAACGAGAAGAACAAGATGCTGACGCGTATCTACGGCGTCTCGTTCCCCAAGAAATCGATGCTCGACGAGTATCTGGCCATGATCGAGGAGGCCAAGAAGCGCGACCACCGCAAGTTAGGCAAGGAGTTGGAGCTGTTCACCTTCTCGCAGCGCGTGGGTCAGGGTCTGCCGTTGTGGCTGCCCAAGGGTGCCGACCTGAGAGACCGTCTCGAACGCTTCCTGCGTCAGATACAGAAGGAGCACGGCTATCAGCAGGTCATCACGCCCCACATCGGCAACATCGAGCTTTACAAGACCTCGGGTCACTACGCCAAGTACGGCAAGGATTCGTTCCAACCCATACACACCCCCATCGAGGGTGAGGAGTATATGCTCAAACCCATGAACTGCCCGCATCACTGCGAGATATATCGCAGCAAGCCGCGTTCGTACAAGGATCTGCCCGTGCGTCTGGCCGAGTTCGGTACGGTATACCGCTACGAGCAGTCGGGCGAGCTGCACGGCCTGACGCGCGTGCGCTCGTTCACGCAGGACGACGCCCACCTCTTCGTGCGCCCCGACCAGCTGTTGCAGGAGTTCGAGAAGGTGATCGACATCGTGCTCTACATCTTCCGCACGTTGAAGTTCGACAAGTACACGGCACAGGTGTCGCTGCGCGATCCCAACAACCGCGAGAAGTATATCGGTTCGGACGAGAACTGGGAGAAGGCTGAGAACGCCATCATCGAGGCTGCCAAGAACAAGGGACTGAACACCATCGTCGAGTACGGCGAGGCCGCGTTCTACGGTCCCAAGCTCGACTTCATGGTCAAGGACGCTCTGGGACGCAGCTGGCAGTTAGGTACCATACAGGTTGACTACAACCTGCCCGAGCGTTTCGATCTAACCTACAAGGGTGCCGACGACAAGATGCACCGCCCGATCATGATCCACCGTGCGCCGTTCGGCTCGATGGAGCGTTTCGTGGCCGTGCTGCTCGAACATACGGCCGGCAAGTTCCCCTTGTGGCTCTCGCCCGACCAGGTCGTCGTGCTTCCCATCTCGGAGAAGTACAACGACTATGCGGCCGAGGTGGCACGCGAGTTGAACGCCGCCGACGTGCGCACGCAGGTCGACGACCGCAACGAGAAGATCGGCCGCAAGATCCGCGACAACGAGCTCAAACGCATACCCTACCTGCTGATCGTCGGCGAGAAAGAGGCCGCCGAGCGCAAGGTGTCGGTTCGTGCGCAGGGCGAGGGCGACAAGGGTCAGATGTCGATCGAGGAGTTCCGCGACTATCTGCTCGCACTCGTGCGCAGCGAGGTTGAGGCCAATCGCCGCTAAACAGAGGAATTACAACTATTACAAACTAATATCGCACTAATTTGGCAGGACAATTTCCATTCCGACCTCGCCCGCAAATGGGTCAGGGGAATAATCAGAACAACCAGCAGAGGGATCCGCGCGGACGCCGTCCGGTCGTGGAGAATCCGCATCGTATCAACGACCATATCACGGCACCGACGGTACGTGTCGTCGGTGAGAACGTCGAACCCAATCTGGTGTTGCCTATCCGCGAAGCGTTGCGTCTGGCCGACGAGATGGAGCTCGATCTGATCGAGATCTCTCCCAAGGCCGATCCTCCGGTATGCCGCATAGCCGACTACCAGAAGTTCCTCTATCAGCAGAAGAAGAAACAGAAGGAGATCAAGGCCAAGCAGGTCAAGGTCGTCATCAAGGAGATCCGTTTCGGACCGCAGACCGACGATCACGACTACAACTTCAAGCTCAAGCACGCCGAGAACTTCCTCAAAGAGGGAGCCAAGGTCAAGGCATACGTCTTCTTCCGCGGCCGCTCCATCGTCTTCAAGGAGCAGGGCGAGATTCTCTTGCTGCGTTTCGCCACCGATTTGGAGGAGTTCGCCAAGGTGGAGCTTATGCCCAAGCTCGACGGCAAGAAGATGAATATGATACTTGCGCCGAAGCCCAAGAAATAATCTCTTTTTCGTGAAAAGGCGTCATTTCCTGCGCCTCGTTCGAATCCGCAAATGGGCAGTACGATCAGTACAGCCCATCTGCGGATTTTTCACGTGCGGCTTGTAACTAACGCCTTTTGACGAAAAAGACGCGCATAGTGCTTTGTAGGCTATTTCCGCTCTCATGTCATTCTGAGTGAAACGCAGTGTAACGAAGAATCTGGTTGGGGTAGACAAACACGTCCTGTCATTCTGAGGAGTGCGGAACGCACGACGTGAGAATCTCTGTTTTGAGGGCGGCAAAACCCCGTCCGACGAACACTCTCCCGACGGCAAGACTCCCACGTCGCAACTGCGTTGCTCCTCGGAGTGACAACAGTTCGTGAAGAGACTCCCACGGTCGGGCAATGCCCTCCCTCGGAGTGACAGACCACCTGCCACGCCCCACCTGGAGCGCGATGAATCGCGCGACAAAAGTCCCCTCCGAGGAGGGGATTTAGGGTAGGGTCAGAATTGTATAACGGCGTAAGCCGTCGCTTTGTGGTCGACGTTTGTTTTGCATAATTCTTCGCTTAGACGGCCGGCAAGAGTATTCGTTTGAGGGAAAAATCATATCTTTGTGTAAAATAATCTATTGTATTGAAGCTGAGGTTATCGAATATCGCCGCTCGTCTGTCGGATATGCCGATGGTATGTGTCGCTGCGGCTCTCGCGGCGGGCATTCTGCTTGGTGTGAGGTGGCAGCTGCCCGTGTGGTTTGCCGCCGCGGCACTGGCTCTGTGCTGCGCGATGAGCTACCTGTGCAACAGGCGTCGGGCGGGCGTGGCCTATGCCGCGGCAGCGGTAGTGATTGCCGGCATGATGCTGCCCGTGCTGCATGCTCCTGCCGTGAACGTGCCATACGGTCGTCGCGTGGTCATGCGTGTGGAGGTGCTCTCGGAGCCTGCGTGGCGCGGCGATTACGCCGTGGCCGAGGGGCGCATCACATCGTGGCGCGACAGTGGTGCAAGCCGGTCGGCCGACGACAAGGTGCGGCTGTGGATAGGCTGCGACTCGGTGGCGTGCGGCGACCGCCTTCTGATAGAGGCGCGGCTTGCGGAGCGCATATCGCGTCATGCCGATTACTCACGGGCGATGCACCGTCGCGGATATGTGGGTGCGGTGTCGGTGAGCGGCACCAATATATTATATAAGGAGAGCGGTGCCGCGGGCACGTTGCAGTCGGCGGCCGTGGGACGCATACGCGCCTTGGGATTGAGCGAATCGGGCGGCGCAGTGGTCGAGGCCATGACTACGGGGTCGCGTGCCGGCATCACGCCAGAGCTGCGGCGCAGTTATTCGCGCTCGGGCGCGGCGCATGTGCTGGCCATGTCGGGACTGCATCTGGGCATAGCGGCCATGGCGGTCAACCTGCTGCTGGCGTGGCTCTCGCTGCTGCATCGGGGACACATAGTGCGCAATGTGGCGGCTGTGGCTGTCATTTGGCTCTTCGCCGTGGCGGGCGGTCTGTCGCCGAGCATCGTGCGCGCTGCCATAATGTTCTCGATATTGCAGCTGTCGCTGGCCGCCTCTTCCTCCTACTCGTCGCTCAACGCTCTGGCTGCTACGGTGTTCCTGATGTTGATATTCGACTCGTCGTATCTGTTCGATACGGGGTTTCAGCTCTCGGTGTCGGCTGTTGCGGGTATCCTGCTGTGGGGCGTGCCGCTGTGCCGCCGTCTGCGTAGCGGCCGCAGGGTCGTCGACGCTCTGGTGGCAACGCTCGTCGTGAGCTGGTGCGCCACACTCTGGACCATGCCCGCGGTGTCACACGTATTCGGCTATGTGTCGTGGGTCGGGACATTGATAAGTCCGGCGGTGATGGCTACGGCCACCGTCATAGTGGCATTCGGGGCGTTGGCCATAGTGCTGCCCGAGGGGTGGCTGGCGGCACCTCTGCGGTTCGTGCTCGATAATGCCGCCCGATTGCAGAATGGCGTGGCCGAGATGTTCGGCAAAGAGTGGTGCGCGGCCGACTGGCGCATGGATACCTGTCAGATGATTGCCGTATATGCGTTGTTTGCAGCGATTACTCTTGTCTTATGGAGCGTAGATCGGAAAAAAAAGGTAACTTTGCCCGACTATGATGACTTTATCCGATATTGAACTGCTGTGCAGCGACCTTTTGCGTGAGGCCGTCGAGGCCAATCTCGCGCGTCACCCTGAGGATATCGCGCTCGACAAGCGGGTGCCGCACGCCTCGCTCGTGGCCACGCAGGTGAAGTATCTGCAACGTGCCGCCCGCAAGCTGCCCCAGATGTATGCCGCGCGCTGCATCATTCCGCCGCGTGCATTCGAACAGTCGTCGAGCGAGGAGTGCGCCGCCCGCAAACCCATCTCGGGCAGTAGCGTCGTAGACCTTACATGCGGCTTGGGGGTCGATGCCGCGGCGTTGAGCCGCCGCTTCGAGCGGGTGGTGGCCGTCGAGCGCGACGAAGTGCTGGCGGCCGTGGCGCGTGAAAACTTTTCGAGATTGGGTATCGGGAATGTCGAGGTCGTCTGCTGTTCGGCCGAGCAGTGGGTGGCATCGTGCACGGAGCGTTTCGACTGGATATATGTCGATCCCGACCGCCGCGACGGCGACGGCCGCAAGATGGTCTGCATGGAGCACTGCTCGCCCGACGTGCTGTCGCTCAGGGATCGCCTTCGGCAGATCGCGCCGCGCATGGCCGTGAAGTGCTCGCCGCTGTTCGACTGCCACGAGGCATTCCGCCTCTTTTCGCCCTGCCGTGTCGAGGCCGTGTCGCTCGGCGGCGAGTGCAAGGAGGTCGACATCTACACCGGTGCCGATGCCGACACGCTGCATGCCGTGGCTTTGGGGTTGGGCGAGCAGGCGTTTTCGAGGGAGTGCGCAGCAGCCGAGCCGTGCCGCGAGCCGTTTCTGCCCGACGACGGCTGGCGTTATCTGATTACGCCCGACGTGACGCTGCTCAAAACACGCCGCGCCGTGGAGTCGCTCGCCGGAGCGGCCGCGATGTGGAGTGCGGCGGGGTATGCCTTTTGCCGTGAGCTGCCGCAGGGGTTCGTCATGGGTCGCGTCGACGAGATCGCCGACATAGAGGAGTATCGCCCCAAGCTGCTGCGCAAGCGTTATGCCGGCGTGGGCGTGGAGGTGCTCAAACGCGACTGCCGTCTCTCGGTCGAGACGATACGCCGCGCCGCCGCATTGCGTCCGGGCGGCGACGAGAGGGTGGCTTTCACCGATATCGGCGGCAAGACTTGGGCGATTCGACTAAAATAGATAACTTTGCAACAGACAAGCATACGGCTATGAAGAGGTGGTACCGCACGATAAAGAGATTTCTGACCGACACGGTGTTCCGTCTGGAACACGGCGAGCTGTCGGGGCGGCTCGTCTCGCGGTTGGTGGCCACATACAAACTCGTATTTTACACCCTGCGTGGCATGAACACCCACCGCACGATGATGCAGAGCGCGGCACTGACGCTCTACACCACCTTCGCCGTGGTGCCTATCCTCGCGCTGGCATTCGTCATCGTGCACGCTCTGGGCGGCTTGCAGCCCATGGTGAGGAGCCTCTACTCGCTCTTTCCCGATTCGCACGATGTGCTGGATATGATGCTCGACTTCGCCGGTGCGGCGGCCGACAACATGCACGGCGGCATAGTGGCCGGTTTCGGTGCTGTGACGCTGCTGTGGGCCGTGTTCCGCGTCTTCGACTCGGTGGAGGCGGCGTTCAACAACATCTGGGAGGTGCCGCGCCGCCGCAAGGTCATGTTCCGCTATCCGGCCTATTTGGCCGTGGTTATAGTCGTGCCGGCATTGTGGGGACTCTCCACCTCGATCGCCTATAACGCATTTTCAGCCATAGGTCTGGACTCGCGCACGCATTTTCTGCTGACACGCCTTTTGTCGGTGGCGGTGGCATGCTTGGCCGCCTCGCTGCTCTATAAATACATACCTCACACTAAGGTGCGTATGCGCAACGCATGGCGCGCAGGTGTCATTGCCGGCGTGGCTTTGTCGCTGTGGCAGTGGGGCTATGTCTATGTGCAGGGGCTTATGTCCTCCTATAACGCCATATACGGCAGCTTCGCCGCTCTGCCGCTGTTCATCATCTGGTTGCAGGTGTCGTGGCAGATCGTGCTGTTAGGGTGCGAACTCTCGTTCGCCGCACAGAACATGGTGCGCTTCGACAGCGAACGCCGACGCTCGCTGCGGCCGCTCGCGCCCGACGGCCGCGACGTAAGCGTGGTGGTGGTCGGCAGCGGCAATGTGGCCGAGTCGTTCGCCGCGACGCTCTCCGCGTCGCCCGGCACGGAGCTGCGCCAGATATTCGCCCGCAACCCCATGCGCGGTGCCCGGATCGCAGCCATGACCTCCACGGCATGGACCGACGATCCCTCGCGGCTCTCCGCGGCCGACATCTATATCATAGCCGTGAGCGACAAGGCCATCACCGAGGTGGCCGCGTCGCTGCCCTTCCCCGACGATGCCATCGTAGTGCACACGGGTGGCAGCGTGCCGTTGCAGGCACTGCCCGACAAGATCCGCAACAGAGGTATCCTCTACGCCTTGCAGAGCTTCACCGCAGGCCGTCGCATCGATCTTGCGCATGTGCCCATATTTATCGAGGCCGAGAACGATGCCGTGCGCGAGCGGCTCTTCGCCTTTGCGCGTATGCTCAGCACGCGCGTCGACTATGCCGACTCGGAGCGTCGCCGCGTGATACATCTTGCCGGCGTGTTTGTCAACAACTTCCCCAACCATCTCTACGGCATCGCCGCCCGATTGGTCGAGCACGAGGGGCTGTCTTTCGACATATTGCGCCCGCTGATCATGGAGACCGCCGAGAAGGCCGTGGCCTCCTCCTCGCCCGACGACGTGCAGACGGGACCGGCCGTTAGGGGCGACGTGCAGGTGTGCGGCGCGCACTCGCGCATGTTGGAGGACGATCCGTTGCGACAGAAGATTTATAACGATATAACCGAAAGTATATGGGAAACTTCAAAGAGGACATAGCACGCGTCAAGGCATTCGTGTTCGATGTCGACGGCGTGATGACCGACGGCGGCATCATACCCACGCCCGACGGCGACTTCATACGCCGCTACCACGCCAAGGACGGCTATGCGGTGGCATACGCCATCAAGTTGGGATACAAGATCTGTATCATCTCGGGCGGCCGCGGCGAGATGCTGCGCCGCCGTTTGGAGATGCTCGGCGTGAGCCAGATGTATCTCAACTGCATGAACAAGATAGCGGCCATCGACGAGTTCATCGCCGACAACGGACTCGATGCCGCCGATGTGATCTACATGGGCGACGACATACCCGATCTGGACTGCATGCGCCGCGTGGGCATACCCGTATGTCCGGCCGATGCCTGCTCGGAGGTCATCGAGGCCTCGCGTTACGTGTCGGAGTACGACGGCGGCCACGGTGCCGTGCGCGACATAGTCGAGCAGGTGCTGCGCGCCCAGGGCGTGTGGGCACGCTCGTCGGAGGGTGTCTTGGGCGTGGCTTCACGGTAAGATCCCTCCGTCCTGTCATTCTGAGGAGCGCGGAACGCGCGACGTGAGAATCTCGTTTTGGGGGCAAGTCCTGCAATACTCAAATAAATTTGGCATTTGCAATCTCCGCTTTTATTCCCTATCTTTGCAAAAAGGATAATCAAAAACTTAAACCAATGGATATTAAATCTGTCCTCAAATTCTACAAGGGCTTCCCCAAGGAGGGAATCAATTTCATCGATATCATACCGTATCTGCAAGATAAAGATGTGTATCGCGAGCTTATCGGCCGCATAGCCGAGTGCACCACGGCACCCAACATCGCCGCACCCGAGGCCCGCGGATTCCTCTTCGCCGCACCGCTGCTTATCACAAGCCCGACGGTGCACAACATCATTCCCGTGCGCAAGAGCGGCAAGCTGCCCTTCGCCGAGGGCGACCTGCACGAGGTGAAGATCGTCAAGGAGTACGGCTTCGACAAACTCTACTATCGTGAGAGCGATATAGCTGCCGGTGTCGCCACGGACGACGTGTTCGAGATCACTGTCATCGACGACGTGCTGGCCACCGGCGGCACTGCCGAGGGTGTTGCCGAGTCGCTGTCTAAACTGAAAATATGCCGCGATGGCAAACAATACTCCGTCAGGATCAAGGAGTTCATATTCATAGTCGAGTTGGAGGAGCTTGGCGGCGCAGCGCGTTTGGAGAAGATTGCACCGGTTAAGTCTATAGTCAAACTCTGATTTGACTTTTTTCGTGACTTTTTCGTGAAAAGGCGTCATTAGTGGCACCTCAATCATTGGCGCGAATAGGCAGTACGGCAAGTACAGCCCGTCCGCCCAATTTTCGTTGCGCGTTCATTTCATGCACTTTTTCTCGCCGCGGCAAAGCCGAAGTAAACTTCGCTTTGCTCGTCCGGCTTAACGAAAAAGTTGCAACTAACCGCTTTTGACGAAAAAGGCGGTTGCGGTGCTTTGTAGACTATCTCCATTGCCTGTCATTCTGAGGAGCGGTCAAAGACCGCGACGTGAGAATCTCTCTTTTGGTCAGCAAATTCCCACACGGCAACCGCACTTCTGCACGGCGAGACTCCCACGGTCGGGCGATGCCCTCCCTCGGAGTGACAATCGGGCGGTCTTGTCTTCCCTAACCAGATGTTTGACATGCGGTCTTCCTCATTCACGTCACGGTAGAAAGAGCAGGCTCTCTGCCGTGACCCCCCCCTATAAAAAAGGCTTCCGGGCATACGCCCGGAAGCCGTAAACAGTGCAGACCCTGTAAGCCGAGTTCTGTACTCCGCCGAAACGGAGCCTCTATCATTTATCTACAACTGCGATCACTCGCAGCTTCCAGCAACCTACCCCTCGACATCGGGCGAGCAACCCTTAATTGTCGATATACATGGTCTTGCAACCCACGAGGCGTACGGCCGAGGAGTATTGCTACCCTCGCGGTGGGCTCTTACCCCGCCTTTTCACCCTTACCTCCCCGAAGGGAGGCGGTCATTCTCTGTTACGCTACTACACCCTCACGGACATCAAGTCGTTAGCTTGCGTGGTGCTCTGTGTTGCTCGGACTTTCCTCCCCCGTCCAAAGACGGCAGCGATAGAGCGTGTCTGCACCTGTCGTATCATCACTCCGCGGGACACGTGCACATGCCCGCGCGGCAGCCCTGCGGGATCACTTTCCCGTCTCGGGCTTTATATCCTTTATTCGCAGCTGCGTGCTCACCGTGCCGCGATAGTGGTTCTCGACGATCTGGTAGCATACCGATATGGGGCGTCCCGAGCGCACCCACTCGTAGTGCGTGGGCTGCTGGAATGCTATCGACGGGATCGTCGTATAGGGCTTCTGTCGCTGCGTGAGATCCATACGCAGATGGTCGCACTCGGCACCCACCAGCTTGGCATCGCCGCGGTTGCAGGCCCCGCGCGTCATGAAGACGGGAGCCGTATTGCCCGGGCCGAAGGGTTGGAAGCGGTTGAGCTGACGATGGAACTCGCCCGTTATGTCCGAGAAGAGCAGTTCGCTGTCGACATCGACCTGCGGCACCAATATCGCCGGATCGATGTTGCGCTCGACATAGTCGTTGAACCGCTTGGTGAACTTCTCCACATTCTCCTCGCGCATGGTAAGGCCCGCGGCATACATGTGTCCGCCGAAGTTCTCCAACAGATCGGAGCACGACTCGACAGCCTGATAGAGGTCGAAGCCCTGCACCGAACGCGCCGAGCCTGTCACTAAACCGTTGCTCTTGGTCAGCACCACCGTCGGGCGGTAGTAGCTCTCGATAAGACGCGAGGCAACGATGCCCACGATGCCCTTCATCCACTTGGGATTGTAGATCACCGTGCTCTTCATCGACTTCATCTGCGGGTGCGACTCGATGTAGTCGTGCGCCTGCTGCGTCACGCTGCGGTCGATGCTCTTGCGATCCTGGTTGAACGAGTCGATGACATTGCCGAACTTCTGGGCTTCGCGCTCGTTACCCTCGATCAGAAGGCTCACGGCGGCGTGTCCGCCCGAGGGCGAGGCATTCTCGTCCTCCTCGTCCATGCGCATGCGCCCTGCGGCGTTGATGCGCGGTCCGATCTTGAAGACGATGTCGTCGATGGTGATGTCGTGTCCCTCCAAGCCGCAGATCTTGATTATCGACAGCAGACCCTTCGAGGGCGACGAGTTGAGCTTGCGCAGGCCGTAGTAGGCCAGAATGCGGTTCTCGTCGACCAGCGGAACTATATCCGAGGCGATGCTCACCACCAGCAGATCCAGCAGATGCTCGATCTTCGAGAACGGAATGCCGTTCTTGCGCGAGTAAGCCTCGACCAGCTTGAATCCTACGCCGCAGCCCGACAACTCGTCGAACGGGTATGTGCAGTCGGTGCGCTTGGGATCCAGAACAGCCACTGCCGCAGGTATCTCGTCGGCAGGGAGATGATGGTCGCAGATGATGAAATCCACGCCCCTTTCCTTTGCATAGGCAACCTTCTCTACGGCCTTAATGCCGCAATCCAGAGCTATGACCAGCTTCACGCCCTTGCGCACTGCGTGGTCGATGCTGCGGATCGATATGCCGTAACCGTCGACATACCGGTCGGGAATGTAGAACAACAGGTCCTTGTGACCTATCTGGCTCAGAAACTTGTAGACCAACGACACGGCCGTCGTACCGTCCACATCGTAGTCGCCGTAGATCATCACCTTCTCGTGATCTCTTACGGCCTGTTCCACGCGCGCCACCGCCCTGTCCATATCCTTCATGAGGAAGGGATTGTGCAGGTCCGATAGCTGCGGCGAGAAGAACTTCTTTGCCTTTTCCACGGTGTCTATGCCTCTTTGTACAAGCAGGTTCGTAAGTACGGGGGACATCGACAGGCGTGAAGACAACTCCTCCACCGCCCGCGGATCGCCCTGCGGCCTTACGACCCATCTCTTCTCTATGGGCATAATACTTAATTTTTATATATTTTAACATTCAAATTTTTGCTTAAACAATTAATAAACGGCTCTTTCACCTCGTTTATTGTCACCTCGCGACCCAGCTCGCGCCGCAGCGACGTGGTGCCTCGGTCGGCGAATCCGCACGGGTTGATCATATCGAACCAGCGCAAATCGGTTGCCACATTCAGTGCCAGGCCGTGCATGGTCACCGAGTGCGAAGCCTTGACCCCCAGGGCGCATAGCTTTCTCAGCGTAGGACCCTCGCCGATCCATACGCCCGAGGCCCCCTCGGAGCGGTGAGCCTCGATGCCCATCTCGGCTGCAAGATCGATTACCGTCTGCTCCAATCGGTCGACATAGCTGCGCACGCCCAGCCCCACGCGTTCCAGATCGATTATCGGGTAGCATACTAACTGACCCGGACCGTGGAAGGTGATGTCGCCGCCGCGGTCTATGCGGTACAGTTCGGCTCCCATCGAGTGCAGACGCTCCTCCGATAGGAGCATGTTGGCCGGATTGCCGCTCTTGCCTAACGTGTAGACGGGCGGGTGCTCCACCACGAGCACGGTGCCGGCCTCGCCATCGGGCTGCGTGCGAGAGAGCTTGGCTGCGCACAACGCATCGAACAGCGAGCGTTGGAGTGCCCAACACTGGCCGTAAGCCATCGTGCCCAGATCTCTAAACTCTACATTCATAGACTCTTCACAGCTTCCAAAGCGGCATCGGCCAGATACGACGACCGCACCAGAGGTGCGCTCGCGCAGTAGCTGAAACCCATTTCGAGAGCTCGAAGACGGTACCATTCAAACTTTTGGGGAGTGATATACGCCGCAACGGGGTGATGCTCCTTCGTAGGTTGAAGATATTGACCGATAGTGACTATCCGCACGCCTGCCTCGCGCAGGTCTGCCAGTGCGGCCAGCACCTCTTCATCGCTCTCGCCAAGGCCGACCATAAGGCCGCTTTTAACGACAGCCCCCTGCTGTGCCATGTAGCGCAAAGCAGCCAACGATGTGGCATACTTGGCGCGCGAACGCACCTCGGGAGTCAGTCGCTCGACGGTTTCGATGTTGTGCCCGACAATGTCGGGTCGCGACGCCAACACGATGTCTATCAACTCCGTGCGGGCGTCCATATCGGAAATAAGGAGCTCAATGGTTGCGCCGGGATTCTCTTTGCGTATGGCCTCCACCGTCCGCGCCCAGTGTCGGGCACCGTGATCGGGAAGGTCGTCACGCGCGACAGACGTCACCACGACATGCCTCAGCTGCATCAGCCGCACACTCTCGGCGACATGCTCCGGCTCCGCCCCGTCCAAGGGCAGCGGCCTGCCGCTGCGCGTGGCGCAAAACCGACAGCTGCGAGTGCATACGTCGCCCATGATCATGAAGGTAGCCGTCCTGCGGCTCCAACACTCGGCCTTGTTGGGACACATGCCACTGCTGCATATCGTATGCAGACAGTGCCCCTCGACGATGCGCTCCACCTCGGCGGAGGCCGCATCGCTGCGGAGTCTGATCTTCAACCAATCCGGTTTTCTCAGTACGACGTTTTTGTCATGCACCTTCGGCATTTAAGTTCATTATTTTCCAATTGATGCAAATATACAAAAAAAATCAAATCCCGGGATACCTAATGTGGTTTTTCGTCTATTTTTTTATCGATGTCATATCGAAACGCCCCTGCGGAAGGGTAGGGCGGCAGTCGTATTTCCGCGCGCAGAGACTCCCATGTCGCAACTGCGTTGCTCCTCGGAGTGACATTTCGGAGGGTGAGACTCCCACGGTCGGGCATGCGCTCTGCATCGGAGTGACGGCAGTGCGTCATTTCGAGCGTAAGCGAGAAATCTGTGCGAGATGATTTCCATTGTCTTGTCATTCTGAGTGAAACGATGAATCCGGTTGGGAACGATGTGCGAGGCGGACGTGCCCGCTCTGTCATTCTGAGGAGCGGCTTGCGGCCGCGACGTGAGAATCTCTGTTTCGGACGGCAAACTGTCATGCGCAGAGACTCCCGTGTCGCAACTGTGTTGCTCCTCGGAGTGACAGAAGCATATAAGTCTTGTCTTCCTCAACCAGATGCTTGACCTGCGGTCTTCCTCCTTCGCGTCTCGGCAAAAGAAGTAAACTTCTTCTGCTCTCGACTTGTCGTCGGTTCGTTCCACTCAGCATGACAGGAACAACCTGCCAACGCCCCACCTCGGGACGCGTAATGAAGCCTGCCACGCCCCACATGGAGCGCGATATATCGCGCGACCCAAGTCCCCTCCGAGGAGGGGATTTAGGGGAGGGTCAGAACTATATAACGGCGCAAGCCGTCGCTTTGTGGTCGACATTGGTTTTCCCTCCCGAGGGAGGGGATTTACGCCGCGTCGCTGCGCGACTTATTGCGTCGTGACTGCTTTGGCGGCTCGGCAATTCGCAAGCGATTGCACTCGCCTGTCGCAGCAGTTAGGGGAGGGTCAGAACTATATAACGGCGCAAGCCGTCGCTTTGTGGTCGACATTGTTTTTCCCTCCCGAGGAAGGGGATTTACGCCGCGTCGCTGCGCGACTTATTGCGTCGTGACTGCTTTGGCGGCTCGGCAATTCGCAAGCGATTGCACTCGCCTGTCGCAGCAGTTAGGGGAGGGTCAGAATTGTATAACGGCGTAAGCCGTCGCTCTGTGGTCGACGTTGGTTATGCGCGAAAATATCCTTCGTTTTGTCATTCTGAGTGGAATGAAATGGAGCGAAGAATCTGGTTGGGGACGATGTGTGTGGTCGATATGGCAATGCGCGGCCGATTACAGTTCGACGGCCATTATGTAGTCGTTCATGTAGTAGCCGCGGCCGATCGGGAAGTCGCCCTCGCGCACCTTGCGCATGCCCATGCGCTCGTAGAAGCCGCGGGCGCGGTTGTGGCGGTTGACATTCAGCTCCATGGTGCAAGGCTCGGGGCAGAGACTCTTTATGTGCCGGCAGGCGCAGCGGAAGAGCCGCTCGCCGATGCCTCGCCCCTGACACTCGGGCAGCAGATATATCTTTTGCAGATGAAACAGCCGCTCGCCCTGCTGCTCGACAGAGACGTAGCCTATCGTGCGGCCGTTGTCGACGGCCAGATAGAATGCCTGCCGCTCGACCTCCATCTGGCGGTGCAGGCTCTCGGCGGAGTACATCATCTCCATCATGTAATCGGTCTGTTCGGGCGACAGGATTGCGGCGTATGCGGCGCGGAACGCCACTTCGGCCACCGAGCGGATCGCGCCGATGTCGTCCGCCGTGGCGCGGCGTATCTCTGTCTCGTTATTCATTGCCGTCGGGGTTGTCGTCGCGGCGGCGGAAGAGCGTGATGCCGCGCAGCAGCGGGTTGCGGCTGCCGAGGATCAGCATCTCGACGATGAGCAGGACTATGCCGCCGGCTAAGAAGTATTGGTACTGCTCGTCGAACTCGTCGAACGAACGTATCGTCAGCTCGCTCTTCTGCATGGAGTTGAGTTCGTCGACGATCTCGTCCAGACCGAACGACTGATTGGTCGAGCGTGCATAGATGCCGCCCGTGAGGGAGGCTATTTGTCCGAGCAGCTCCTCGTTGAGCTTCGAAACGACCATGTTGCCCTCCTCGTCCTCGATGTAGCTGCCGCCTATGTTGATGGGTACGCCGTCGGGCGTGCCTATGCCTATGGTGCATATCTTGATGCCGCGCTCGGCCGCCGCAGCCGCCACTTCGAGGCTCTTCTCGTCGTGCGTCTCGCCGTCGGTGATGAGGATTATCACGCGGCTGTCGCTGTTGCGGTGCGTGTCGCCCGAGAACGAGAGCTGCGCAAGCTCCAATGCCGAGCCTATGTCGGTGCCCTGATCGGCTATCATCGAGGGAGATATGCGTTTGACGAACGATGCGGCCATCTTGTAGTCGGTGGTGACAGGCAGCTGCACCTGCGCCTCGCCGGCGAATACGATCACGCCTATGCGGTCGTCCGACAGACGCTCGATAAATCGTCCTATGGCGTGTTTGGTGCGCTCGATGCGCGACGGTTTTATATCCTCGGCCAGCATGGAGTTGGATACGTCGATGACCAGCATCATCTCCGTGCCCTCGGCCTTCACCTCGCGCAGCTTGGAGCCAACCTGCGGACGGGCTGCCGCCACGATGATCAACGCTGCGGCCGCGCACAACACGCCTGTTTTGATCCACTCGCGCGCCGGCGAGCGTTCGGGCATCAGCTCGGCAAGCGTGGCCATGTCGCCGAAACGTGCCGTGCGGCGCGCTTTGAGACGCTGCACGCCCCAGAACGCCAGCAAGATGACGGGTATTGCAAGGAGTGCGTAGAGCCACTCCGGATCGGCAAATCGGAACATTACGGTATTTTCCTTAAAATGAAATTATTAAACAAGAACTCGGCCGCCAAGAGCAGCAGTCCGAGGATCACCCACCGAGCGAAAAGCTCGTCGTAGAGAGTGTAGTGCGTGACCTCTATCTTGCTCTTTTCGAGTGAGTCGATATGATCGTATATCTGTTTGAGCGCGTCGTTGTTCTCGGCGCGGAAGTATTCGCCGCCCGTGTCGGAGGCTATCTGACGCAGCAGCTCCTCGTCGATCTCCACGTCCATCGGTGCGAACGACTGGTTTCCGAACATGTCGATGACCGGATAGGGTGCCTTGCCGCGTTTGCCCACACCCACCGTGTAGACCTTGATGCCCTGGTCGTAGGCGATCTTGGCCGCCAGTGTCGGCGACACCTGACCGGCATTGTTCACGCCGTCGGTCAGCAATATCACCACTTTCGACTTGGCTCCGCTCTCACGCAGACGGTTGATCGACGTGGCCAGACCGTTGCCTATGGCCGTGCCGTCTTCGATGACACCGCTGCGCAGGCGCGACAGCAGTGTCTGCACGGTGGTCTGGTCGCTGGTGAGCGGACATTGGGTGAAGGCCTCGCCGGCGAATGCCACCACGCCTATGCGGTCGCCGAAGCGGTCGGCGACGAACTCTCCGGCGATCTGCTTGGCCGCCGTGATGCGGTCGGGTGTGAAGTCGCGCGCCAGCATCGAGCCTGAGATGTCGACTGCCAGCACTATGTCGATACCCTCGGTCGAGCTCTCGACGTTGTGATGCACGTCGCGCGGACGTGCCAACGCCACGATCAGTGCCGCCAGTGCCGCCAGACGCAGCAGCGTGGGCAGCGGACGCAGCCAGTAGCGCAGCGTGCGCGGCGCACCCTCGGCTCCCTCGATGGTCGAGACCTCTATGGTACTGCCTCCGCGGCGCGACTGCCACAGGCGATAGGCCGCAATGAGCGGTATGATCGCCAGCAGCCATAATATGTGTGGATTTGCGAAGTTCATCGTTACCAGTTCTTTTTACCTCTTATAACGACCCCCGTACCCTTCTCTTTGAGTTTGTCCTGCGTCTTGTCCTCCTCGGCCTGCACGGCTTCGAGCATGCGCTGCTGCTCCTCGCGACTCATGCCGCTCTTCTGTGGCTCGGGATTGCCCTGCCGGTCATTGTCCTGTCGGTCGTCGCCGCCGTTGTTGCGCTCGTCGTTATTGTCGCGGTTGTCGTCGTTTTTATCGTCGTTGCGGTCGTTGTCGCCCTTGTTTTTATCGTCATCGTTGCCGCCGCGGTTGTCCTCCTGCTTGTCGTCCTTGCCGGAATCGTCGTTCTTATCGTTGTCTTTATTGTTGTTCTTATCGTTGCCTCCGTTTTGGTTTTGATCTTGATTCTGATCCTTGTTCTGATCCTTGTTCTGGTCTTGATTCTGGTCGTTGTTTTGGTTCTGGTCATTGTCGCCACCGCCACCGCCGCCATTCTGGTCTTGGTTCTGGTTTTGGTCGTTGCCGCCGCCGTTCTGATCCTGGTTTTGCTTCTGCTGGTCGACTATTCGCTTGGCCAGTATGTAGTTGTACTTGGTCTCGCGGTCGGCGGGGTTGAGCTTGAGCGACTCCTTGAACGAGGCCAGAGCCTCCTCGAAGCGTTGCTGCGTGAGCTGGCTCTCGCCCAGATTGCGCAACGCTTCGGCGCGCCGCTCGGCCGACATGAGCGTGTCGCGGCCTATGCGGGTGAATATCGAGTCGGCATCGCTCCAATGGAACGAGTTGTTGGGATTCTTGTCGCGGTGCAGATTGGCCTGGTAGTAGGCGTTGCCGAGGTTGTACAGTGCCTCGTAACATGTCGAGTCGGCATCGAGCGCACTGATGTAGCGGTCGATGCTATTCTTGTAGTTCTGACGGTCGAACTGCCTGTTGCCCTTGCGCACGGCGCGCCGCTCGGGCAGATACTGCGCTCCGGCATCGGACAGCCCGAACATCTCCGCCGCAACAATGGCCATACATATATATATGATGCGTCTCATCTTCTCAATCGTCGATTTTGGTGTTGATCGTGATCTCCTCCTTGCCCTCCACGGCCTCCGCTTCGAAAGGTCTGGTCTCCTCGACGAAGTAGTAGGCGCGCAGATAGTTCTGCTCGTTGTCCTCGGCATCGGGCTCGGCCTTGGCGAACTTCACCATGTCGGCCTGCCGCAATATCGCGCTCAGATCCATCATGCTCTTGGCCGGTATGCCCTCGATGCCGCGCAGTGCCGAGAGTATCTCGTCGGAGGTCATCTCCAACGCACCTATCTCGTAGCGGCCGGCTATGTAGATCCTCAGTATCGAGGTCAGCGAGGTGTAGTAGAGCTTGTACTTACCGTTCTGCCACAGCTTGCGGTTGTGCAGCTCTTCGAGAGCCTTGTTGGCCACCACGTGGGGCGGCAGCGGTGGAGCAGGCTTCAAGACGCGGCCGAGACGGCCTCCCCAGCGTCGCCATGCGCGTATGCCGAGCCATACGAGCAGTGCCAGCAGCACGGCGGCAATGGCTCCGTAGATGACATAGTCCTGTATCTCGCGGAAGCGGAACGGCATATCTTTCTGCGTCTCCACACCGCGTCGGCGCAGCTTTTCCATCGTCAGCACAGAGTCAACCTTGATGCTCATCGAGAGCGAGTCGGCGCGCAGGAACAGCAGCGTGTCGAGATCCTCGTAGCGGGCTATGGAGAGGGTGATGGTGTCGGGGGCGTAGATCGTGTCGCCCTCGATGTTTTTGTCGTAATAGGTTATGGCCGGACGCAGCCGCACGTCGCCCGTGTCGAATGCCGCCAGACGGTAACGCTTACGCAGCCGCAGGTGACGGCCGTCGCGGTAGAGCGTGTCGACGGGGAACTCCTCCACTAACTCGAAGGGCGAATCCTGCTGCTGCTGGCTGAAATCGGGCAGTCCGAGTGCCTGCACCAGATCCTTGTCGATTTCGAGTATGTAGTCGAAGCTGTCGCCCACCTCGATCTGCTGCGGCTCGAAACGCGCCTCCAATGTGGGCGGGGCGGCCGTGGCCGAGACCGCGAGCAGGAGTGCCGCGACAGGCACAGAGACGTATTTACGAAAAATCTTCATCGCTGTTTGAATAGTTTTATCAGTTCGACCACATAGTCGCTGTCGGTGGCCACCTGTGCCGTGTCGATGCGGTGGTGGCGCAGCAGCTGCATGGTCTGTTCGCTGCGCTGCCGCCAGCTCTCGGCCCAGTGCTCGCGCACGCGGCGCGAGGAGGTGTCGACCCAGCGTCGCGCACCCGTCTCGGCATCGCGCATCTCCACGATGCCCACGTCGGGCAGCTCGGCCTCGCGTTCGTCCCACACACGTATGCCCACTATGTCGTGACGCGCCGAGGCTATCTTCAACGCATCGTCCAGCAACGGCCTGTCGGAGGCCGAGTCCATGAAGTCCGATAGCAGGAACGTGGTGCAACGTTTCTTGTTGACGCTCACCAGATAGCGCAACGCCTCCGAGAGAGCCGTGCCCCGACCCTCGGGACGGAAGCCTATCAGCTCGCGTATGATCATCAGAATATGGCTCTTGCCCTTCTTCGGCGGTATGAACTTCTCCACGCGGTCGGAGAAGAATATGCAGCCCACCTTGTCGTTGTTCTGCGAGGCCGAGAAGGCTAACGTGGCGGCTATCTCGGTCATGACGTTCTTCTTCGACAGTGCCTTCGAGCCGAACGAGCGCGAGGCCGACACGTCGACCATGAGCATCATCGTCAGCTCGCGCTCCTCCTCGTAGACCTTGATGTGGGGCTTGCGGGCGCGTGCCGTCACGTTCCAGTCGATGTCGCGCACGTCGTCGCCCGCGCGGTACTCCCTCACCTCGGCGAACGACATGCCGCGGCCGCGGAAGGCCGTGTGGTACTTGCCGGCGAAGATCTCGCTCGACAGACCGCGCGTCTTGATCTCGATTTTGCGAACCTTGCGCAGAATATCGTTCTCGGTGAGTTGCATTACGGTACTATGACGTTGTTGAGAATGTCGGTTATGATCTGCTCCGAGGTGATGTTCTCGGCCTCGGCCTCGTAGGTAAGGCCTATGCGGTGGCGCAGCACGTCGTGGCATACGGCGCGCACGTCCTCGGGTATGACATATCCGCGGCGCGATATGAAGGCGTAGGCGCGTGCGGCCTTGGCCAGCGATATGCTCGCACGGGGCGAACCACCGTAGGCGATCAGCGGTTGCAGGCGTTCGAGCTTGTACTCCGACGGCTCGCGCGTGGCGAAGATGATGTCTATTATGTACTTCTCGATCTTCTCGTCCATGTAGACCTGCTCGACCACCTTGCGGGCGCGAATGATATCCTCGGGCGATATGACCTTCTCCACGGCCGGCATGCCTGCGCCCGAGAGGTTCATGCGTATGATGTCCAGCTCCTCCATGCGCTTGGGATAGGAGATCTTGACTTTGAGCATGAAACGGTCGACCTGCGCCTCGGGCAGTGGGTAGGTGCCCTCCTGCTCCAACGGGTTCTGCGTGGCCAGCACGAGGAACGGCTCGGGCAGGCGGTACGTCTCGTCGCCGATGGTCACCTGATGCTCCTGCATGGCCTCCAACAGTGCCGACTGCACCTTGGCCGGCGAACGGTTGATCTCATCGGCCAGAATGAAGTTGGCGAAGATCGGACCCTTGCGGACGGTGAAATCCTCGCTCTTCTGCGAGTAGATCAGCGTACCCAACAGGTCGGCCGGCAACAGGTCGGGCGTGAACTGTATGCGTGCGAAATCGGCATCTACGGCCTTGGCCAGCGTGGTTATGGCCAGTGTCTTGGCCAGTCCCGGCACGCCCTCCAACAGAATGTGTCCGTCCGAGAGCAGGCCTATGAGCAGCGAATCGATGAGGTGACTCTGTCCGACGATCACTCTCTTCATCTGCGAACGCAGCGTATCGACGAATACGCTCTGACTCTCGATATGCTCGTTGAGCTCCTTGATGTTAACTACCTCCATTTGTCTGTGTATGTTTGTTTTGTCTTTATGCTTTAATGTTTGGCGTCGCCCGGATCGTGCCGCAGCAGTGCGGAGCCGTTACGGGCGGCGACCGTCGGCGGCACCCTTTTCCGGTGCGTCTATCTAAAACGCTCGCATGAGCAAAGTTATTGCAAAATTAGTAAAATTTTGCGGAAAATATTTTCGAAAAGCGCAATTCGTGTCTACATTTGTGTTTCGAAACAATCGGGTAATACAGTGCAAGATAAAGAACAGGACATACTTCAAGGACTCAACGATGCTCAACGCGAGGCCGTTATCAACTATCGCCGGCCGTCGCTCATCATAGCCGGAGCAGGCTCGGGCAAGACGCGCGTGCTCACCTCGCGCATAGCCTACATGCTCGCCTGCGGCGTGAAGCCGCAATCGATTCTGGCTCTTACGTTTACCAATAAGGCTGCGGCCGAGATGCGGCAGCGTATCGAACAGATGGTGGGCTACGAGGCCCGTTTCATACGCATGGGTACGTTCCACTCGGTCTTCGCGCGCATACTGCGCGAGAATGCCGAGCGCATAGGCTATCCGCAGACCTTTACCATATACGAGCCCAACGATGTCAAGAATCTCATCAAGACCATAGTCAAGGAGCTGAACCTTGCCGAAGAGCGTTACAAGCCCTCGGCCGTGGCCTCGCGCATATCGATGGCCAAGAACTGTCTGGTGACCCCGGGTGCCTATCTGGCCAATACGATATATGCCACCGAGGACCGTCAGCGTCAGCAGCCCGAATTAGGCAACATCTACAATACCTATGCTATGCGTGCCAAGCGCAACGGTGCCATGGACTTCGACGACCTGCTGTTGCAGACCAACATACTATTGAGAGATTGTCCCGACGTATTGGAGCGTTATCAGCAGCTGTTCGAATATATCCTCGTGGACGAGTACCAGGATACCAACTTCGCGCAGTACGCCATCATACGTCGTCTGGCGCAGCTGCACGGCAACGTCTGCGTAGTGGGCGACGATGCCCAGAGCATCTATTCGTTCCGCGGAGCCAAGATCGAGAACATACTCTCGTTCCAGCGCGACTATCCCGATGCGGCCATCTACAAGCTCGAACAGAACTACCGTTCGACCCGCACCATAGTCGAGGCGGCCAACTCGCTCATCGTCCACAATTCGCGCCGCATGGAGAAAAAGTGTTTTTCCGAGGGCGATGCGGGCGAGAAGATACGTCTGGTCAAGGCATACACCGACCGCGAGGAGGCCGAGATGATCGTTTCGGCCATACGCGACAAGATACGCTCTACGGGCGACGAGTGGAGCGACGTGGCGGTGCTCTACCGCACCAACGCCCAGTCGCAGAGCATCGAGGAGGCGTTGCGCCGCAAGGGCGTGCCCTACCGCATCTACAAGGGCAATTCGTTCTTCGACCACAAGGAGATACGCGACGTGCTGGGTTACATACGTTTGGTGGTCAACCCCCACGACGACGAGGCCTTCAAGCGCATCGTCAACTATCCGGCGCGAGGCATAGGCGACACGACCGTGGGGCGCATAGCGCAGATAGCCGCCTCGCGCGGGGTGTCGATGTGGGAGGCGGTCGACAGCCTGACGGCACAGCCTGCGGCCGATGCCGTCGAGCGCACCATCGTGCGCAAGGTGGGTGAGTTCGTGACCCTGATCCGCTCGCTGTCGCTGGTGCGCAACGAGAAGGGGCTATACGACTTCGGTATGGAGGTGGTCTCGCGTTCGGGCATACTCACTCTGCTTCGCGCGGAGAACACGCCCGAGTCGGCTTCGGCCGTCGACAACATCGAGGAGCTGCTCAACACGATGCAGGCCTTTACGGAGCAGCGCGAGACGGAGATACGCGGCGGCGAGCGCGATGAGAGCGAGGCGGCCACCGTCGACGAGTGGTTGCAGAGCGTGATGCTGCTGACCGATCAGGACAAGTCGGAGGAGGAGTCCGACAGTAAGGTGACGCTGATGACAGTCCATTCGGCCAAGGGTTTGGAGTACAAATATGTATATATAGTGGGCATGGAGGACAACCTCTTCCCGTCGCAGATGGCCGCCGAGTCGGTCGATGGATTGGAGGAGGAGCGTCGACTGTTCTATGTGGCCTTGACCCGTGCCAAGTGCGAGGCGATGTTGTCCTATGCCGAGATGCGTTTCCGCTGGGGACAGATGGAGTTCTCGCGCCCGAGCCGCTTCCTGTCGGAGATCGATCCGAAGTATGTCGACTCTCAGGTGGGCGACGAGGAGCTGCGTCCCGAGCGTCGCTGGGACGACATGCGCCGCGGCGGCAAGCCGCAGGAGCAGTCGCGTGGAGGTGCCATCGACGAGTTCCGCCGCCGCTCCGACATAAGATTCGCCCGTCGCCGTGCGGAGAGTGCCGCGGCCGGAGGCACGGAGCGCGCCCCGCAGCGACCCTCTCCCGATGTGGTGGCTCCTGTGCGCGGCATCGACCCGTCGCAGTCGGGCATGCGCAGCGTGGGTGTGCGTCCGTCGCAGGGCGGCGGCGTGAGCCAGACACCGGCGGGCGAGTGCGCATACGCCGTGGGCGAGCGTGTCAGCCACCCCAAGTTCGGCGGCGGCGAAATAGTACGCATCGAGCAGCTCACGACCGACCACAAACTCGTGGTGCGGTTCGACGAGTGGGGCGAGAAGACGCTGCTGGCCAAATTTGCCAAACTTGCTAAAATATAGAGCATCATGACAACCAAACAGCGATACGATGCCGTGGTGGCCTACTTCTCCGAGTCCATGCCCGTGGCCGAGAGCGAGCTGCACTATGAAGATCCGTTCCAGTTGCTGGTGGCCGTCATTCTGTCGGCGCAGTGCACCGACCGCCGCGTCAACATGACCACGCCCGCACTGTTCGAGGCCTTTCCGACGGCCGAGGCCATGGCTGCCGCCACGGCCGAAGAGATATACCCCTATATCAAGAGCATATCCTATCCCAACAACAAGGCCAGGAATCTGGCCGGCATGGCGCGCAAGCTCGTGTCGGAGTTCGGCGGCGTTGTGCCGAGCGATCTGCAACAGTTGCAGAGCCTGCCCGGCGTGGGGCGCAAGACGGCCAACGTGGTGGGGGCGGTCATCTGGCAGAAGGAGGTGATGCCCGTCGATACGCATGTCTTCCGCGTGGCGGCGCGCATAGGCCTGAGCCGCAATGCCAAGACCCCGTTGCAGACCGAGTTGCAACTGGAAAAGGGTTTTGCGAAACATCTGCTGCCCACGGCACACCACTGGCTGATACTGCACGGCCGCTACGTCTGCACGGCGCGCGCGCCCAAGTGCGGCGAGTGCGGCATAAGCGGCGTATGTCTCCACTACTCCAAAACGGCCAAGAGTGCCGACAACCGATGATTTTACTAACAAATAAACATATCCGACCTATGATTACCAGATTATTGAATGCCGCTTCGATGCTTGCTCTGACGCTGTCGGGCATCTGTGCTGCGGCGCAGCAGACACCGCCGCCTGTCTATCTCGACCGCAACGCTCCGATCGAGGAGCGGGTGGAAGACGCACTCTCGCGCATGACCCTCGACGAGAAGATAGCCGTGGTTCATGCCCAGTCGAAATTCTCGTCGCCCGGCGTGCCGCGTCTGGGCATTCCCGAGCTGTGGTGCACCGACGGCCCTCACGGCATACGCCCCGAGGTGCTGTGGGACGAGTGGGAGCAGGCCGGCTGGACCAACGATTCGTGTACGGCGTTTCCGGCCTTGACCGCTTTGGCCGCCACATGGAACCGCGACATGGCCGCCCTCTACGGCCGCTCGATAGGCGAGGAGGCGCGCTATCGCCGCAAGGACGTGCTGCTGGGCCCCGGTGTCAACATCTATCGCACGCCGCTGGCAGGCCGCAACTTCGAGTATATGGGCGAGGATCCCTATCTGGCGGGCGAGATGGCTGTGCCTTATATTCGCGGCGTGCAGCAGCAGGGCGTGGCGGCATGCGTCAAGCACTATGCTCTGAACAACGAGGAGACCCACCGTCATACGATCGATGTCGATCTCGACGACCGCGCCCTCTACGAGATATATCTGCCGGCGTTCCGCGCGGCCGTCGAGCGTGGCGGAGCGTGGAGCGTGATGGGTTCGTACAACCTCTATCGCGGTCAACACGGCTGCCATAACAAGCGTCTTATCAACGACATTCTCAAAGGCGAGTGGGCCTTCGACGGAGCCGTGATCTCCGACTGGGGCGGCACGCACTCCACGCGCGAGGCGGCCCAGAACGGTCTGGACATAGAGTACGGCACATGGACCGACGGCCTTACCGAGGGTGCCGGCGACGCCTACGACCGCTATTTCCTGGCCGAGCCGTACAGGCAGGCGATTCTCAGCGGCGAGCTGTCGGAGCGCGATCTCGACGACAAGGTGCGCCGTGTGCTGCGACTGATGTTCCGCACCTCTATGAATATGGACAAGCCCTTCGGATCGTTGTGCTCACAGGAGCATACGGCCGCTGCGCGCCGCATCGGCGGCGAGGGTATCGTGCTGCTGCGCAACGAGGGCGGTGTGCTGCCGTTGGACCAGAGCAAGTGTCGCCGCGTGGCCGTCATAGGCGAGAATGCGGTGAAGATGATGACCGTCGGCGGCGGATCGTCGTCGTTGAAGGTTCGCCACGAGTGCTCGCCGTTGGAGGGTATCGAGGCGCGTGCGGCGCGTGCCGGCGTTGAGGTGGTCTATGCCCGCGGATATGTGGGCGATGTGACGGGCAGCTACAACGGTGTGGAGACCGGACAGGATCTGTCGGATCAGCGCAGCGAGCAGGAGCTTATAGCCGAGGCCGTCGAGGCGGCACGCTCGGCCGATGCCGTGATCTTCGTGGGCGGACTCAACAAGAGCGACCACCAGGACTCGGAGGGTGCCGACCGTCTGTCGCTGGATCTTCCCTACGCGCAGAACCGCGTGATCGAGGCTTTGGCCGAGGTCAGCGACCGTCTGGCTGTGGTGCTGGTCAGCGGCAATGCCGTGGCCATGCCGTGGATCGACAGCGTGCCTGCTGTCGTCGAGGCGTGGTATCTGGGTTCGGAGGCGGGCAACGCCCTGGCCGACGTGCTCTTCGGCGATGTCACACCCAGCGGCAAGCTGCCCTTCACCTTCCCCGTGCGGTTGGAGGATTGTCCGGCACATGCCGGCGGCGAAGCCTTCCCGCACGACGGCAAGACCTACTATGCGGAGAGCATATTCGTCGGTTATCGCGGCTACGAGCGTGCCGGTGTGCCGGTGCTCTTCCCCTTCGGCCACGGTCTGAGTTACACGACATTCGACTACTCCGACGTGCGCATCGACCGTCGCCGCATCAAAGAGGGCGAGACGCTGACCGTCTCGGTCGACGTGACCAACACGGGCAGCCGTGCCGCCTCGGAGGTGGTGCAGCTCTACATAGCCGATCCCAGTTCGTCGCTGCCGCGTCCGCAAAAGGAGCTTAAAGGCTTCGAGAAGGTGGCTTTGCAGCCCGGTGAGCGCGCCACGGTGACATTTACCGTCGATAGTTCGGCTCTGAGCTACTACGACGACCGCCGCGGCGAGTGGGTGGCCGAGAAGGGTGAGTTCGAGGTTCTGGTGGGTGCATCGTCGGCCGACATACGCGGCCGCGCGAAGTTTTCGCTTAAATAGACGGCCTGCAAGTCGGAGGGCTGTTTTATAGAGTCGGGGCGGTTCGGGCGGAGTGTCCGAACCGCCTCCTTTATAACTCCTCTATCGAGAATATCTCGTGGCGGTCGAGGTCGCGCCAGTAGCTTAGCGCCAGTGCCCGGACATACTGCCAGTACTCTTCGTTCAGTCCTCCGCAAAGCTCTGCGCCGCGGCGGCAGTCCTCCGCTATGCGGCGGGCATACTCCTCTTTGAGCCGCAGCCGCAGCGTCCGCCCCTTGAAGCTGAAATCGGCCTCGGGGCGCGGTGCGGCGCACTCGGCCACACGTATCAGCCCGTGGCCGAGCGAGGCTCCGGTAGAGACCTGCAAGCCGTCGTTCATGCAGCTCACGGGCGGCATCGATCCGGCATACGACACCACCTCCACATCGTCGACGCCTATGCCGAACCACTCCCTGGCGCGCATGCCCATCTTTACGCCGATCGTGGCGTAGATGCCCAGATGCCCGTGCATCTCGTTGGTCAGCACGGCCGCACGCCACTCGCTCGCGCCGTGACGCTCCAACGCCTCGCGCATGATGGCCTGCACGTCGGCGGCGTATGTCTGCCCGCACGAGGGGAAGGCGTAGAATACGCGGTTCTCGGCATCGGGTCGTCCCCACAGCACGCTGAGCAGCATACTGCGGGCGCAATCGGGCGATATATCTTCGGAGAGGGTGCAGTATGTTAGGTTGTCGTCGACCGGGTGGCGCACGAATATCTCGGGGCAGATCATGTACAACGCCGTCAGATCGTCCCATGCCACCAGATGACCGCGCCCGACGAGCCTGTCGAGCGGCGGCCGACGGTGCGAGGCGACTATGTGCCGGGCGTAGGGCGTAGGAATCTCGGACATCTCTGAGAGCAGCCCTTCGTCGACGACTATGCGGCGTGCGCTGCCGTCGGAGACGATATCCACTTCGATGCCGCACGACAACACCTCTTGCGCCGCCTCGGCATCGGCCTTGAAGTTGGCTCCCGCACCGTGCGGCATGTCGTCGTACCACACTACGCGCTCTATGCGCTGCGCCCTTCGGGGCGAGCGTCGCACCATGTTGGCCACATTGGTCAATGCTCCCAGCGCGACGATGGTCACTCTCTGCTCTTCGCCGTCGATGATCGCCTCCATAAGCTGCACGGCATCTGGGGCAGGCTCTTCGCTGGTCGCCTCGCCCCAATAGGTCTGTTCGCACGTTTTGCGCCATGCCGGTGCCGCGGCCTTGCTCTCGCGTCCGCAGCCCACCGGAATGCCGTCGTGGTGCAACTCGCCGAGCAGTGCCCGTGCGCATTGTGCCGTGCGCGGCGTGGTCTGCGCCCCGGGCGACGATACTATGCCGAGCACCTCCACCTCGCGGTTGCCTAATAGCATGCAGAGCGTGCGCAGGTCGTCGGCCGCGCCGTCGGTGTCGACTATGACATGCAGGCGCGCCTTGCCCGAGTGCGCCGATGCCGTGGCGGCAACCGCTGTCAGCAGCCATGCCGCCATCGAGAAGCGAATCATGCGTGAAAACATCGTCATCATAGATTTATGTGAATACCGCCCGACACCGTCGCGCGCGGCATCGGATAACCGAGATTGATTTCGTAGCGTTGTGCAAGTAGGTTCTCGCCGCTGAGGTTGAGCGTCACGCGGCGTGAGACGCGCAGCGAGACATCGGCCGAGAGCAGTACGAAGCTGTCGGTGGCGACGGGGTCGATCGAGGTGTATAACTCCTTGACATACTGCACGCCCGACGATACTCTCCAACGTCCTTTGCGGAAGTCGACGCGGGCATATAGCTTGTGCTCGGGTGCGGCTATGACCGGATATTTCATGTGCAGATAGCTGTAATTGGCCTCGATGCTCCACACCTTGTCGATGGCCACTCCTATCTGCGCCTCCGCGCCGCAGTTCTCCACCTTGTCGATATTGACGTTCAAGGGGCGGCTGTCGACTATGACGCGCTTTATCATGTCGCGGCCGTCGATATAGAAGACGTTGATGCCGTAGCGTACTCTGCCGCCCGCAAGATCCTCCGAGAGCGACAGCTCGTAGTTGACGATCTTTTCGGGTTTTAGATCGGGGTTCTGCGGCGGGAACATATACATCTCGCGTATGGTCGGGAAACGAAATCCCTTCGATATCACGGCTTTCAGCTCGGCATTGCGCCACAGATGCAGCGATATGCCGGCCTGCGGCACCCACTCCGTACCGGCCTGCGAGTGACGGTCGGCGCGAATGCCGGCATTGAGCGTGAGCCTGCGCCCGAGGCTCTGCCTTATGTCTATGTATGCGGCCGCTTCGCAGACCGACTTGTCGGCCGTGGTCTGCTCGCGCCCGTCCGAATAGCGGTTCCAGGCCTTGCCGCCGAAGTGCCGGTAGTCGATGCCCAGCGTGGTGCGGTTGCCGCGAAACAGTGTAAAGCTCTCGTAGAGGGATACGCCTAACATCTCGTCGCGCGAGTTGAACCGATAGTCGAGCGGCTCGGCCCCGGGCGAATATCCGTCGTCGATCTTGTGCCGCCCCCAGTTGTAAAACAGATTGAGGGCTCCCGAGCACGATCCGTAGTCGTTTTGCAGTGCGATCCATGTCGCGCCGCGCGTGATGCGCGAGTCGTTGTCTATCAGCGTCGCAGAGACGGTGCCCGGATTCGAGGCGTCGAAATGGGTGATGCCACCCTCGCCGCCGATCTTCCACGCCTTCGAGAGTTCGTATTCCAACTTTATCATGCCGCCGTACTGGTCGAAGTTCATATCCTTGCGGTTGCCGTCCGAGCGGCTGTACGATGCCGTGGCCGCGCTCATGAAACGCCCTTTGCGAATGCGGTTCGAGGCCTCGGCGTGCAGTGTGTTGTAGGAGCCGTAGGAAAGGTCTATGTCGGTGGCCACGCCGTCGCTCTTCATTTTTCGCGTGACGATGTTTATCACTCCGCCCATGGCATTGGAGCCGTATATCACCGATGCCGGTCCGCGCACCACCTCCACCCTCTCGGCCAGCATCGACTGGCAGGCATCGGCTATGGGGTGCCCCATCAGTCCCATGTATTGCGGGTGGCCGTCGATGAGCACGAGCACTCCCGTGGTGGGCGTACCCTGCGAGCCGTTGCCTATGCCGCGCATGGTCATTGCGCCCGACGAACCGGTCGACACGCCGTAGCCCATCACGCCGCGCGAGGTGACGAACAGCCCCGGCACCTGCTGCGAAAGCGTGGGCAGCAGTGAGGGCGAGTGGTTCTCCTCTATCCTTTTTCGGCCTACTACCGATACGGTCATGGGCAGCAGCCGAGCATCGGTCCCACTGCGCGTGCCCGTCACCACCACCTCGTCTATGCGGTATGCCGCCCCCGTGTCGAGCGAATCCCTCTCTTGCGCCTGCGCCGCCGTCAGCATCGCCACGCCTGCGGCGAGCAACGCCGTCTTTCTGAGACATCTGTTCATAAGTCGATCGATTTCTGTCTTGCGATATGTCTGTGGACGGTTGCGATACAAATATGATACCGCGACGACAGAGAGAGACGATGAGCTGTACCGGCGTACTGCCCATTGTCGAGCGACGAGGAGCGGCAGCAGAATGCCGCTTTTCACGAAAAAGTCACGAAAAAGTCACGAAAAATCATTTTAGCAGCGAGGCGATATATGCCGCATATATCAACAGCATCACGGCACCCTCCGCGCGTGTCATCTTGTTGCGGCCTATGGCCACGGCCGATGCCAGCAGCAGGATCGATCCTATTATGCAGAACCATATATCGTTAACGGTCACGCCTTTGAGTTCCAGCGGCCGAACGATCGAGCTTACTCCGAGGATCAGCAGTATGTTGGCTATGTTCGAGCCGAGCACGTTGCCCAGTGCCAGCGACGGACGATGTTTCAGCACGGCCGCCACGCTCGATGCCAGCTCGGGCAGCGACGTGCCGCCGGCCACGATGGTTATGGCTATGACCGACTCGCTCACGCCCAGACTGCGGGCTATCTCCGAGGCGTTGTCCACGCACATCTCGCCGCCGAAGATCAGTGCGGCCAATCCCGCCACGACGTACACCAACGACACGGCCAGTGACTTGCGCTCTTTGTCGCTGTGCTCTATGTAGTCCGATTTATCGTCGCGGCAGCGTTTTGCCACATGCAGCGAATACCATATCATGCCCACATAACAGACCAGCATCACGGCACCCTCCGCGCGGGTTATGCTGCTGCTCCAATGCGGGTGTACCGATTCGCCGAGCGTGAAGAGTCCCAACATCAGCGAGGCTGCGATGCAGAGCGGTATGTCGCGTCTGATGTTGGTGCGCGAGAAGATTATGGGTGAGATCATGGCGCAGACACCCAGTATGACGAATATGTTGAATATGTTGGAACCCACGACATTGCCTATGGCCATGTCGCTGTTACCCTCGATGGCCGACAGCAGGCTCACCGAAAACTCGGGCATCGAGGTGCCGACGGCGACCACCGTCAGGCCGATGATGAACTCGGGCATGCCGAACCGCTCGGCCAGTGCCACCGATCCGTCGGTGAGGATCATGGCTCCGACTACGATTATCGCCAGTCCGAGAGCCAGAAGCAGATATTCCATAGTTTCGTCGTTTTTGCCTGCGAATATATATAAACATTAGGTAATATGCAAAAAACAGTCCGATCTTGCGAATCGGACTGTCTGTGTATCGGCTGTCGGCTGCGGCCGGGTCTGCCGTTTACTTGTGCGCCTCGGCTATCAGCTCGCCCAGCACGCCTATGTTGTCGCAGATGATATGCGGCTGTTTCTCGGCGGCATCGGCCACTTCGAGCGTCGTCTCGCCCGAGAGCACCAGCACACCCATGGCATTGGCGTTGTGGGCCATCTCTATGTCGGTGTAGATGCGGTCGCCCACCATGGCTATCTGATCGGGCTGCAAGCCGTAGCGGTGGAGTATGCCCGATAGCATGTTGGGATCGGGTTTGCCGAGGGTGATGTCGGGGCGGCGGCCTGTGGCATGCTCGATGCACTTGCATATCGATCCGCAGTCGACCAGCACCACGGGCTGATCGGTCGGACACACGCGGTCGGGGTTGGTGGCTATGTAGGGTACGCCCTGCGACACCCACCATGCGGCGCGGCACAGACGGTCGTATTGCAGCGTCATGTCGAAAGCCGCAACTATCACGTCGGGCACATCGTCCGCGCTGTCGGTCGTCGACTCGAATCCTGCCTTCTCGAACTCCGAGATCATCGACGGCGTGCCCAACAGGAACAGACGGCGCGCCTTGGGGAAGTTGGTCTTGATGTAGTCGATGGTGGCCAGTGCCGTGGTGTACATCTCCTCCTCGGTGGCCTCCACGCCTAACGACGAGAGCTTGTGCAGATAGTCGGCTATCGACTTCGACGGGTTGTTCGTCAGAAACGAGTAGCTTATGCCTAACTCCTTCAAACCTGCCAGAAACGGCTTGGTGTAGGGAAAGAGCGACATACCCATGTAGATCGTTCCGTCCATGTCGAGCGCGACGTGGCGTATGTTGCGCAGACGCTCGCGCAGCTCCTCGGCGGAATAGATCGAACGAAATTTGTTGAACTGTGACATGTTATATGTGTTTTAATCGAAATCGCACCTCTCTGGCACCTCTCCCGCTCGGCTTTGCGCGCTCTTGCGTGAGTCGCCTCGCCGCTGCCGCCGGAAAGTGTGCCTATCTGAGACAAAGGTAGGCAAAAATTTCGTTTCGACAATAAAAACGAAACAAAAAGTTTCGCAGCGAAACTTTTGCCGCGCTCAACATGACATTTCTCATTCTGTCATTCTGAGGAGCGGCTGTCGGCCGCGACGTGAGAATCTCTCTTTTGGTCGGCCGGCGCATCTCGGACGGCAGAGACTCCCACGGTCGGGCAGTGCCCTCCCTCGGAGTGACAGAAATCTGTGCGCGACTATTTCCTCTGTCATATCCTGCCGTATTTCCTCTTTATATTATCTCCTATGGCGTATATGGCGTTTTTGACGAAATTTATCACAAATTGTCTATAAAAAATAGGCGTGTCGTTGAACAACCGATAAATTTTTTTGCTACCTTTACAGAAAGTATAGGTATATACGATTATTGCGAAATGCTGACAAATAGACAACGACATATATATCAAATATTTATAAACTATAAACAAACTTTTTAATTATGGAGCGTAATTTTTTAAGGGGGGGGGAATCTTATATTGCTCCCGAACTGGAATCTCTCGAAGTGCGTTTCGAGAGCGGATTTGAAGCCTCATCGGGTTACGGTACAAACGGCAGTGCCAACTGGTCGCTTGACGATGTCAACGATATGGGCGAGTTTTAATCTTAAACATCTTATGACTATGAAACGCAACTTGTTCCATATCTTTGCAGTGGCAGCAGCTGCCGTTGCATTTGCCGCCTGCTCGGCCGACAGCGATATCGATTCACCGCGTCCCGACGAGGGCTATACCATCACATTGCGTACCGACGGCATCATCGGCGACACCCGCACGGAGTTCGATCCGGCTATCAACCAGATCAAGTGGTCGGCATCGGACAAAGCCGTATTCTATTCGAACGGCATCGGCCGTATCTCGGAGATCACCCTCGTAGACGGCGGTAAATATGCCGATTTCAAGCTCTCGGGCATGCGTCCCGATATGCAGGAGGACAGAACCCGCACCATTCAGGGCTTCTATCCCGTCGAGGCTCGCTGGCACGACGGACACCAGCGCGACGAGAACAACCAGATCACGGCATTCGCCTTGAATCTCAAATCGCGCCAGGAGGCTCCCTCGACTACGTTCGATCCCCAGGCCGACATTCTCGTTGCCGAGAATCTCCAAATCGAACTTGCTGATGACGAGACCGAGAAGACAATCGAAAACGTGCGTTTCGGCCGTCCGGTCGCTATCACCGAGATCAAGTATGTCATCACTAACGATGCTCTCAAAGCCAGTGGCGAACAGGTGCGCTCTATTACGTTGCACGTAGATAGCCAAAATACAATCAAGTATCTTGCCGGTAACTTCTATTTCAACCCCGAGACATTCCGCTATGTAGATGCCACAGGTGCTGAGGTTGACCTCAATGCAGCGAATTACTTTGTAAGTGATCGTGCAAGTTCTGTTCAGGTATTGCTGAGCGATACTCCGGCTGTCAATGCCGATTTCACTGCATGGGTTGTAACCGCTCCCATTGCGTTGACTGAGGGCGATTCGCTCGAGTTCATTATCCGTACCACCACCGGTACCGTTATCACCAAGACGGTCAACGTACAGAATACTGTCGCATTCAGCAATACTCGCCGCAATACTCTTAAGGTCAATATCGACAACACGGCAACTGTCACGACCGGTTCGGCCGGTGCCATTATCGATGGCTATTATGTCATAGCTACAGATAACAATATGATGACTACCGATGTAGTCAGCGACGCACTCGGTTATACAACCTTACCTACAAAATATGTCGATGGAAAACTCTCTGTCAGCGAAGATAAGGCTATATGGTATATCGAACAGGCAGCCGACGGAACCTATACTGTCAGCTCGAAACTCAACAACCGGTTTATTAATTGTACTGCGGCAAATACCTGCCTTCTGAAAGATACGGCCACGCCGTTGAAGATACAGCCTGCCGATGCTGCCGGTAAGTATAATATCTCTGTTAACTCTACGTCCGGTCGTATATTGGGGTACAATACTACCTATCCGCGTTTTGCATTCTATGATAACAATGATCAAATGGTCAATGATTTGCAGATTATTCCGGTTCATATTGACAATACGCCGTCATTCACACTTCTCAAGAATGAGGTTACGGTCAGTGCTACCGGTGCAAATAAGGTGACGGACGTATATCAGTTGCGCAATGCTTCTGAGTCAAATATTCTTATCGACGTTGACGGTACAGTCGTAACTTCGGCTACGATAGGCAACGCCGCCATTGAGTTTAATGTTGGTAGTTTAACTGACGGAAACGGCTCGATCACACTTGATTTCGATGGTGATCCATATACGATTACGGTTATCCCGAATCCAACGCAAACATCTGAATATGTTTGGACATTACCGTGGAACTCAACATCTAATGCTACTGCAAGATCAGATGACAATAGTCTTGGCGCAACATTAGGAATATATAAAAAAGATGGAACTCTTAATGGTGGTTCATGGTCTAATTTAAATAATAAGTCATATTTTAACTGTTCTGCAAATTACGGATTTAGATGCGTGATTCCTAATGTGACTATAAGTGCTAATCAGAATATAACTGTTAATGCGAAAGTATTTGGTTGGAAAAGTGGTGCCTATGTTGCACGAACATTTGATATAGTTTATTGGACAAGTGCAAATTCAACCAAAAAGACTGTTAAGACTATATCTTCAACAACCGCTTCAGCTGCGTCTATTGATGAAACCTTTACGTTGGAGGAGGCGTATGAAATAGCTAACGGAACGTTATATGTTGAAATAACACCCAAAGCTGCGGGAAATTCTGGTCTTGAAGATACACTTTCAATTACGATCGCAAATTGAACTTCGGGTGGCGAAGGTGGCGGTGAGGTCGATCCTCCCGCCATCGAGCCGACCCCTACCCCGGGAACAGCTGCATTCGGCAAGCCTTGGGCTGAACTGCCCGCGGCCACTGCCGACGGCACGTTGGTGGAGACCTACTCGGCATGCGTGAAGCTAATCACCGATGCTGCTGCGCAGGCCGACGGCTCGTATCGCCGCAACTACTCGATATGTTACGACCCCGAACACTATGTGGCGTTGTGGGTGGCATATCCCATGCACACATGGTACACCTCGGGCAGTAACGATAGCACGACATTTGTGATCGATCCGGCATTCTCCACCTCGCAGCAAGTGACCAATACATACGCCACCGGTTACAGCCGCGGTCATCAGATTGCCAAGGCACAGCGCAAGGTGACGGCATTGGCGCGCAAGCAGACCAACTACTACACCAACATGACGCCGCAGAATCAGACTCTCAACGGCGGCAAGTGGGCTACGTTGGAGAGTAACGAGCGCGGCGCGTGGATGTGTAGCGATACGCTCTACTGCGTGTCGGGTTGCCATTTCGACAACTACAACACTACGACGACAAACAACGACGGCAAGACATGCCCCGTGCCTACGCATTATTATAAGGTAATGCTGCGCACCGTCAGCGGCAATACGGGTAAATCCGTCACAGCCTGCTCGGCCTCCGAGTTGAAGTGCATCGGCTACTGGGTCGAGCACAACGCCTCGGCCGTGCCGCAGGCCATGAGTGTCGCCGACATCGAGCGTCTCACGGGTCAGACGTTTTTCGTCAACGTGCCCAACGCTCCGAAGGGCGTTTTTAACGAGTCGCAGTGGTGACTTTTTCGTGATTTTTTCGTGAAAAGCGGTCATTTGCTTCCGCTCGCTCGATTGGGCGAACGGGCAGTACGATAAGTACAGCCCGTCCGCCCAATTTTCGTTACGCGTTGCAACTAACCACTTTTGACGAAAAATTCGGTTGCGGTTCTTTGGAGGTTTTCCGTGAAAAGCGGCATTCTACTGCCGCGCACTCAACTGCCCGAACAGGTAGTACATCAAGTACAACCTATCCGGGCATTTTTCGTTTGCGTTGTATAATACCGCTTTTGACGAAAAAGTGCGCATAATTCTTTGGAAACGATTTCCATTGTTCTGTCATTCTGAACGGAACGTAGTGGAGTGAAGAATCTGGTTGGGGAATATAAAACCATTTGGTCTGTCATTCTGAGGAGCGGCTTTTGGCCGCGACGTGAGAATCTCTCTCTTGGGCGGCAAACACGCTCCCGACGGCGAGACTCCCACGTCGCCTGCGGCTCCTCGGAGTGACAGATGGGTGCGGCGAGGCTCCCGTGTCGACGGTGGCCGTTATTAGCCGTTTCCCGTCCCGGCATAGCACGATATTTATTATATTTGCAGCCTGAAACAGGTTCGAGACAATGAATATTCGCACGAAAGGCTATATAATGGGTGCCGTGGCATCGGCCGCCTACGGTACCAATCCGCTCTTCGCCCTGCCTCTGTTCGAGGAGGGCATGGACTCCGACTCGATGCTCTTCTTCCGTTACCTGCTGGCCATACCCATGATGGCCGCGCTGATGCTCCTGCGCAAGGAGAGTTTCGCCGTCAGATGGCGCGACATACCTCTGCTGGCCGTCATGGGACTGCTCGTGGCCACCTCGTCGCTGACGCTGTTCGAGAGTCTGCGGTTCATGGACGCAGGCATAGCCTCGACCATGCTGTTCGTCTATCCGGTGATGGTGGCACTGATCATGACCGCATTCTGCGGCGAGCGGCTCACCCTGCGCACCGTGGTCTGTCTTGTGCTGACCGTCGGCGGCGTGGTGCTGCTCTACCGTCAGAGCGACGGAGATGCCGTCAGCTTCAAGGGGTCGATGCTGGTTATGGCTTCGGCACTCTCCTACGCCCTATATATAGTAGGTGTCAACCGCTCGCGGCTCAGAGAGATGGCATCGTTGAAGATCACATTCTACGCCCTTATGGCCGGCATGTCGGCATTCGCCCTGCGCGCCGCCATCGGAGGGGAGCTGATCGTGCCGCACAACTGGCAGATGTGGGGCGATGTGGCGGGTCTCGCGCTCCTGCCCACGGCACTGTCGTTCGCATTCATAACGATGGCCATACACTACATAGGCTCGACACCGACGGCAATCCTCGGCGCGCTCGAACCCGTGACGGCAATCATCATCGGCGTAACGGTCTTCGGCGAGCTCCTCACGCCACGGATCATTGCAGGCGTGGTGCTTATCATCGCAGCCGTCACGATGATCGTGGCAGGCGGAGCCGTATCGCAGCGGATCAAGGCTGCCGCACACCATCTGCCGCACCCGCTGCGCCGCACCCGCAGCTAACCGCATTACGGTTGGATATACCATTTTTACGGATCGCATACGACAAATGCGGCACAGACAAAAAAAATAGGTATATTTGCATTATAAAACAATACCTGTTATGGATCAACAAAATATCGTGCGTTTCGACACGCTGTGCCAATATCTCGACTGCATGGGTCAGCCCACGCTGCACCCGTTGGTGGCTGTGGTCGATCTGTCGACATCGCCGCGCATGGAGCACTATCTGCACTCGTTCGGCTTCTACGCCGTATTTCTCAAAGATGCCAAATGCGGCGACCTGCGCTACGGGCGGCAATATTACGATTATCAGGAGGGCACGCTCGTATTCGTGGCTCCGGGGCAGGTACTGGGCGTCGAACCCGACGGAGAGACGTTCCAGCCCAAGGGTTACGCGCTGCTGTTCCACCCCGAGCTGCTGCGCGGCACCTCGCTGGGCAGCAATCTGATGCGCGAATACACCTTCTTCTCCTATGCCTCCAACGAAGCACTGCATCTGTCGGAGCAGGAGCGCGAAACGATATTGGAGTGCCTGCATAATATCGAGCACGAGTTGCAGCACGCCGTCGACCGCCACTCGCGGCGGTTGGTGGTGTCGAACATCGAGCTGCTGCTCAACTACTGCGTGCGCTTCTACGACCGTCAGTTCTACACGCGCGAGGCGGTCAACAGCGACATACTCTCACGCTTCGAGCGCAACCTCCACGACTACTTCGCCTCGGAGCGTCCCGAGCGCGAGGGACTGCCCACGGTGGGCATGATGGCCGACGAGCTGCATCTGTCGGCCAACTATCTGGGCGACCTTATAAAGAAACAGACCGGCCGCACGGCGCAGGAGCACATACAGGAGATGCTCGTCGAGATAGCCAAGGAGCGCATATTCGACCCCTCGAAGTCGGTGTCGCAGATAGCCTACGAGATGGGATTCAAATATCCGCAGCACTTCACGCGTCTGTTCAAGCGTCGCACGGGACTCACCCCCGTCGAGTACCGCTCGGCAAACTGACCGGCTGCCGCAAATAGGGGCAAACATGCGATTCGCCATCGGACGAATCGCATGTTTTTTGCGTTTTCGACCACAGATGACGCGGTTATGTGTAGCGCGTACCGAATTTTTATGTAACTTTGCCGTGCAAAGTTTTCGGGGCGAGCCGGCCGGAGCACGATGCGTGCGGCCGGCAAATATCGAAAACCGCGCCGAAGAGACGAATGAAGCATCAATTATAAATAATTAAAAACAAAACACTATGTTCAAGATCGATTCTTACGACTTTACGGGCAAGCGCGCCATTATCCGCGTAGACTTCAACGTACCCCTCGACGGCGAGGGACACGTAACCGACGATACGCGTATCCGCGCCGCCATACCCACCATCAAGAAGGTATTGGAGAAGGGCGGCTCGGTTATTCTGATGTCGCACCTGGGTCGTCCCAAGAAGAACAACGACGCCAAGTTCTCGTTGGAGCAGATCATACCGGCCATCGAGGCTCGTCTGGGTGTGAAGGTCAACTTCGCAGGCGACTGCATGGGCGACAAGGCCGCCCAGATGGCTGCCGCATTGAAGCCCGGCGAGGTGATGCTGTTGGAGAACCTGCGCTTCTACGCCGAGGAGGAGGGCAAGCCTCGCGGTCTGGCCGAGGACGCCACCGACGAGCAGAAGGCCGAGGCCAAGGCTGCCGTGAAGGCTTCGCAGAAGGATTTCGTGAAGCGTCTGGCTTCGTATGCCGACTGCTACATCAACGACGCATTCGGTACGGCTCACCGCCGTCACGCTTCGACGGCCATCATCGCCGACTACTTCCCCAATGACAAGATGTTCGGCTACGTGATGGAGAACGAGCTGAAGGCCATCGACGGCGTAATGCAGTCGCCCGAGCGTCCGTTCTGCGCCATCATCGGCGGTTCGAAGGTATCGACCAAGATCACCATCATCGAGAAGCTCATGGAGAAGGTCGATTCGATCATCATCGGCGGCGGCATGACCTACACCTTCGCTGCTGCTCAGGGCGGCAAGGTCGGCAACTCGATCTGCGAGCCGGAGATGTTCCCCGTAGCCCTCGACATCTTGAAGAAGGCTGAGGAGAAGGGTATCAAGATCGTCACCAGCCCCGACGCGCTGATCGCCGACGCATTCTCGGCCGACGCCAACACCAAGGAGGCTCCGGCCAACGATATTCCCGACCAGTGGGAGGGTGTCGACATCGCCACCGAGGGCAAGAAGGCCTTCCGCGAGCACATTCTCTCGTGCAAGACCATTCTGTGGAACGGTCCCGTAGGCGTGTTCGAGATCGACAAGTTCGCAACCGGCTCTAAGGCCGTAGCCGAGGCTATCGCCGAGGCCACGCAGAAGGGTGCCTACTCGCTCATCGGCGGCGGCGACTCGGTTGCCTGCATCAACAAGTTCGGTCTGGCGGACAAGGTATCTTACGTATCGACCGGCGGCGGTGCCCTGTTGGAGTACATGGAGGGCAAGGAGCTGCCCGGCGTAGCAGCTATCCGCAAATAAGGCCGCTCGACGACAATAAACCCGCGGGGCGAGCGCATCGACACTCGCCCCGTTTCATACAATGAAGAAAACTCAATACCATGAACCGATTAACTTTCATTTTGGCAACGACACTGATCATGACATCGTGTGCAGGCGGCGGCAAGAAGGCTGCCGATAACAATACCATACCGGCCATCGACACCACCAATCTCGACCGCTCGATAGCCCTCAACGAGGACTTCTACCAGTGGGCCACGGGCGGCTGGCAGGCCAAGAACCCGCTCAAAGCGGAGTATTCGCGTTACGGCTGCTTCGACGTGCTGCGCGAGAACAACGAGATACGCATCAACGAGCTGTTCCAGCAGATGACCGAGGAGACGGCCGCCGCGGGCAGCGTCGAGCAGAAGATCATCGACCTCTACAAGATGGGACTCGACGAGGAGCGTCTCAACGGTGAGGGTGCCGAGCCTATCCGCGCCGAGTTGGAGAAGATCCTCGCCTTCGAGGACCGCGACGAGCTGATAGCCTATATCTCTACGCTTCACACCGACGGCATCGCGCCCTTCTTCGGCTGCTATCCCGAAGCCGATCTGGCCGACAGCAGCATGAAGATCCTCTACGTGGAGCAGGGTGGTCTGGGCATGGGCAATCGCGACTACTATCTCGATGCCGACAACGCCTCGATCAAAGAGTCCTACAAGGGGTATTTAGCAAAGATATTCGCTCTGGCAGGCATCGACGAGGAGCAGATTCCCGCCATGGTCGACAACGTAATCGCCGTCGAGGACTACATAGCCTCGAAGTCGTGGTCGAATGTCGAGTTGCGCGACGTGCAGCGCGGCTACAATCCCTTCACGCTCGACGAGTTGCAGGCACGTTACGATGCCATCGACTGGCGCGCATACTTCACCGCACTGGGCGTGGGCGAGTTCGATCATTTAGTCGTAGGCCAGCCCTCGGCCATGGATAACGTCAACAGCATATTGAAGAACCTGCCCGTCGAGACGCTGCGTTCATACGTCGCTGCGCAATATATCGGAGATGCGGCCTCGTATCTGAGCGAGGAGTTCGCCGTGGCGCAGTTCGAGTTCTTCGGCAAGGTTATGTCGGGCACACAGGAGATCCGTCCGCGCTGGAAGCGCGCCATGGCCGTACCTAACTCGATCCTCTCGGAGGCCGTGGGCAAGATGTATGTGGAGAAGTACTTCCCCGAGAGCGAGAAGGAGCGCGTGCTGGCCATGGTCAAGAACCTGCAAACGGCTCTGGGCGAGCATATAGATGCGCTCGACTGGATGAGCGACGCCACCAAGGCCAAGGCTCGGGAGAAGCTGGCGGCATTCACCGTCAAGATAGGTTATCCCGACAAGTGGAAGGACTACTCGTCGCTGACGATCGACCCCTCGAAGTCGTACTGGGAGAATATCGTCGAGGCCAACCGCTGGTACACGGCCGACGAGATGGCCGAGGTGGGCAAGCCCGTCGACCGCTCGAAGTGGTTTATGTCGCCGCAGACGGTCAACGCCTACTACAACCCCACCACCAACGAGATCTGTTTCCCGGCAGCCATTCTGCAACCTCCCTTCTATAACCCCACGGCCGACGATGCGGTTAATTACGGTGCCATCGGCGTGGTCATTGGCCACGAGATGACTCACGGCTTCGACGACCAGGGCAGCCAGTTCGACAAGGACGGCAACATGAACGAGTGGTGGACGGCCGAGGACCGCGCCGCATTCGAGAAGAAGACGGCCGTGCTGGTCGACCAGTTCAATGAGGTGGAGGTGCTGCCCGGCATACACGCCGACGGCAAGCTGTCGCTGGGCGAGAACATCGCCGACCAGGGCGGTCTGCGCGTCGCCTATACGGCCATGCTCAACTCGTGGAACGGTGAGAAGCCCGAGCCTATCGACGGCTTCACGCCCGAGCAGCGTTTCTACATCTCGTATGCCACGCTCTGGGGACAGAACATCACCGACCAGGAGATCGAGCGTCTGACCAAGATCGACGTTCACTCGTTAGGCCGCAACCGCGTCAACGTGACGCTGCGCAATCTGGCCACCTTCTTCGAGGCATTCTCGATCGAGGACGGTGCCATGTTCCGCCCGGCCGAGGAGTGCGTGGTGATCTGGTAGCCGCTGCGACACACAGCACAAACAAGACAGGATCAGCATTTTTTGCTGATCCTGTCTTGTTTTTATAAAATATTTTCGTATCTTGCGGTTAAACAACAACCTTAATCCTTATCGATATGAAGACAAAAACCCTTGCCTTACTCTCTGCCCTGATACTCGTGGCGGCATCTCTGCCGGCACAGAACGCCGCCAATGCCCAACACCCCACCGACCGACGGGACGGTCTGTCGCTGCGTGCCGGCTTCGGCATGGCCGGTTTAGGCGGCAACCGGCTGCTCGACGAGCTGACCTGCGCATGGAACGTGGGATTGCATTACGAGTGGCGGTTCGCAGGCCGCTGGGGAGTCGATGCGGGCTTGGAACTGTCGCACAAGGGCGGTGCCATGTCGAACTCCGATCGTTGGGACGACGACAGCCGTACCGTGCTGCGCCTTAACTATCTGCAACTGCCCGTCACCGTCGCGCATCACTTCCGCGTCGGCCGCGTCGACCTGGCACCCTACGTCGGTTTATACTACGCATGGTGCGCCAGCGGACGATTAGACACATGGGATCTCGACGGAGGAGAGTATATCAACGTAGCACGCAAAGACAACCAGATGGTGCGCCGCTCCGACTTCGGAGTCCGCTTCGGCGGCGGCATGTCGCTGCGCTGCGGCCTCTATCTGGGGATCAACGCCGATATGGGCGTTGTGGATTTCCATCACGAGCATGTCGACGGCATAGGATTCGGCTGCCGCAACTACACCGTGTCGTTGCAGGTGGGTTACAACTTTTGAACAGGCTTGCGTTCGTGGGGTACGTTCAGTGCCGCCCCGAACTCAAGGTAATTACCACAATCTCCGGCCATGCCCCCAGCCGGAAGGGCAGGTTGCCGCCGGCACCGGTCGAGACGTGCAGATAACGGCCGTCTTCGGTGTAGAGACCGCCCCACTCGGGATAGATCCACGACGAGGGCGAGAAACCTCCTATTTTGAGCTGCATGCCGTGGGTGTGCCCCGACAGAGTGAGCTGTATGTCGGTCGAGGGCAGCACCTCGTCGCGCCAATGTGTGGGGTCGTGGCTCAGCAGAACCTTGAACCTGTCCTCGGGAATGCCCTCCATGGCACGCCGAAGATCGCCCTGCGACGGGAACGGCGGACGGCCGACATTCTCCACACCTATGACCGATATGGTGTCGCAGCCGCGCACCACGTCGATATGGTCGTTGAGCAGCAGCTGCCAGCCCGCCTCGCGCTCGAAGAGCTTGATGCGCTCCGTATCGCAAGCCGCGCCATGCTCGTCGTCGTAGTGCTTGTAGAGACAGTAATCGTGATTGCCCAGCACCGACACCACCCCGTCGCGCGCGCGAAGGCTCGCCAGCACCTCGCCGAAAGGCTCCAACTCGTCGGCCGACAGATTGACCAGATCGCCCGTGAAGAGTATCAGATCGGGCGACAGTCGTTCGATCTGCTCGGCCAACTGACGCATATATCGCGTGTTGCGGCCGAACGTTCCCAGATGCAGATCGGTAATCTGCACTATGCGATAGCCGTCGAACGAATCCGGCAGCTCGTCCGACGATATCTCCACCCGCTTCACGGTCAGACGCTTCCAGCCGAACGCCACCCCGTAAACGCACGCAAGGCAGACAACCGCCGCCATCATCATGCCCGCGGCATCGAACCAGCCCGCGGCCGGAGCATGAACCGCCGCCGCGGCGCGACCGGCCAGCGACACTAACGTGAAGAGCAGTTTGGGCAGCGTGATGCAGAGCAGCACCACCGCAATGACCGACATCGACCATTGCGACACATTGGTGCGAAAGGCAAACATCGCCACAACGAGCATTATTGTCGGAATCCAGTGTGCGATGCTCCACACCACGGGTGCGTGGTGCAGAAACGTATACCAGATATATGTATCCGAGAGCAGGATCAGCAGCAGAGATATTATAATCATCAACATAACATCGTCGGTTTTTTTGAGTAAACGAAACGCGGACGCCATATATTGCCATGTGCGATGCAATGTCATACGACACTCTCGCCGCCATGCACCCGCTCTGCCGCACACGCCCCACAAACCCGACCTACGACAGCCTCAGACACCGACTCCAAAGAATTGAGGGAGATCCCTCAGGGTCCCCCTCGTTAGGTTAGTTAGGTTAATGAGAATGTGGGAGAGTGACTCGATCCCACGTTTGTAGTACAAATTTAAGAAAAAATTTCATAACCTGCAACCGTTCGGCCGAATATTTTTATAAAAACATCTCTCCTTCCTGCATTTTAATCTCAAAATTTAGAAACCTCACGACCTCTTTATGATTTTTGGAGATTATATCGCTCTTTTCACCCGCCCCTGTTGCCACTGCGTTGCCCTTCGAAATTACAGTTCTGCCGGCGAGACTCCCACGTCGCCTGCGGCTCCTCGGAGTGGCAGGGTGTGTGAAGAATCTCTCTTGCGAGGCATGTCCGCCGCTAATGCTGCGTTACGGCGACTTTTTCACGAAACGATGACGGCAGCCGCCCTGTGATACCGTCGGCATATCGGCGACGATACAGAGTAGGTGTCATGCCGTAATGGCCGCGGAACACCTTGATGAAATGCGACTGGTTGGAGAATCCGCAGGCGCGGCCGATCTCCGCAATACTCATGTCGGTGGTTATCAACATGCCATGGGCGCGACACATGCGTTTTTCGAGAAACCATCGGTGAGGCGATGTATTGAAATGGCGCGAGAATCTGCGTTTGAACGACGATACCGACAGGCAACATTTCGATGCGATCTCTTCCAGGGGCAGATTGGTGTAGATATTGGCATAGACTTCGCGTTCGAATTTTGAGTTCTCGACACCTTTGCCGTCGCTCAACTCGCTGCGCAGCAGCCCGTCGTCGGAGTTGATCAGGAAGTAGACTATCAGCGACAGGCGTATGTAGTTGTCGGCGCGGCAATAATCGCCGTGCAGCACTCTCAGGGAGCGGAACAGCAGTCTCATCGACTCGTCGGCCTGTTTTACCACATATAGGCAGCGCGACAGAGACGTCATGCTCTCGATCACCGAACTCTCCTCGCCGCCTATGCTCAGCCCCATGATGACGGTTTTCAGATCGTCGGCGGTGAACTTGAAAACGATCTGTTCGAAACAACCCTCCTCCCCGGGAAAGGCTTCGCAAATGTGGTCGCCAACCGACAGCATATAGATATGCCCGGGTCCGATCTCGACACGCCGGCCGGCGTAGTAATCGTGCAGACAGAAGAGTCCGCAAAACACATAACCGATAATATATTCGTCGGTGGCACACCTGAACTTTCCCGTCGGTGTATCGTATATGACCCGAGATATTCGCGGGTGATTTGTAGAGGCTGTATTCACGGGATTCGGTGCTTTTTATATTCTCTACAAATATACAATAAATAATGTAAAAAATATTGTAATATTGAAAAATAAAGGCCGATTTCATCAAGAATTGAGCCGAAAACATCAATAGGTGCACGACGATCCTATGATTCAGGAGATTGCCTTCGATCGAGGCACTGCGTAAAGAGTCGCTGCTCAGGCAAACGAGAGCCATGCCGCGGCGGCGATCATCAGCCAGTAGAGCGACGAGGAGATGTAGTTCTCCATACGCACGAAGAACATGGGCATAAGCGTCGAGGCTACGAGAGCTATGACAGTGATAAAGATCTGCGAAGAAGAGGGTAGCGCGACGAACAGGACGATGCACAGCACCATTACGGACGAGCTGAAGCTCCATATCTTACGTGCCGTCACGCCCACGGCAAAACGATCCGAGCGATGCAGCATCACCGAGCATATCGCAGTGAAGAGCATAAGTCCTAAAAGCACGATGCGCACGACGGAGAAATAGGATTCGGCATCGAACGTGGCCGGTGTCAGCATCTGCTGCCACAAACCGCAGGCCTCGGCTCCGAACTCACCGCCGCCGGCCCAGCCTATATACGATACGACGAATATGGGCAGCAAAGCACCTGCCACGGCTGCCACACAACTGCGCAGCGAGAGCCGGCACAGCACAATCATGGGTATGAGCAGCACGACGAATGCCGTCATGGGGGCATACAGGAGCGGCGTACACCCCAAACATACCATCGCCGGAAAGAGCTGCGGTACGATCTGCTCGCGGACGAAGCAGGCATACAGGCGTTTGAGCATCATGGCTACGAGCAGCAACAGTACGGTCGTCGACAGATACTCGGCCGACAGCCCGCAGCCGCAGACGACAATACCGGTCAACGGTATCCCCACCAACGTATGTGCCGGATAGAGATAGCGGCGCAGGGCGGCGCGAGACAGCGACAATCCCATATAGACTATCATCACGGCCGAGATTGCGGCCGAAAGGATCGGCCACCGGTGTTGGAATCCGCTCAACACGTCGGCCAGCAGTGCCGCAGAGGTGTGCTCCGCAGCAAGGACCGATGTCGCGTGCGAAGCGTCGACAACGGCACATACCGCAGCCGCGAGCAGCATAAGACTCGCTTCGGGGAACTTCTGTCGTGCGGCATTAGTGAACATAGAGTTGCGACGCTTGGATTTAACGGTAGCAAATGTAGCGAAAAATTGCGGCATATACCCAAATATTTCGTAATTTTACACCGATATGTTGGATAATTGCTATCAAACCGAGTTGATCGAGGCGGGCTGCGACGAGGCCGGCCGCGGCTGTCTGGCCGGTGCGGTATTCGCCGCGGCTGTGATACTGCCGCCCGATTTCCATCACCCTCTGCTCAACGACTCCAAGCAGATGACCGAGCGGCGGCGCGATATGCTGCGCGAGGTGATCGAGCGCGAGGCGGTGGCATGGGCGGTAACCGAAATCACGGCCGAGCGCATCGACGAGATCAACATACTCAACGCCTCGATCGAGGCCATGAACATCTCGGTCGAACGGCTTGCGGTAAGGCCGCAGTTCCTGGCCATCGACGGCAACCGCTTCCGCACCGCGCTCGACATACCATACCGGTGCATCGTCAAGGGCGACGGCCGCTATGCCGACATAGCCGCCGCCTCGGTGCTTGCCAAGACACATCGCGACGAGTACATGATGCGGCTCGACAAAGAGTATCCCTGTTACGGCTGGGCGAAGAACAAGGGCTATCCCACACGCGAACACCGTCTGGCCATACGCCGCCACGGACTCTCGCCCTATCACCGTCTTACGTTCAATCACGAGAAAGACCAGTTGGAGCTCTTCTGAGAGAGCAACGGCCGACAATATACGACAGCCCGACCGCCACTGTGGCGGTCGGGCTGCGAATATGATAAAAGGTGCGTCCTACTTTTTACCGTCGTAATAGAATGTGGCGTAGCGGTATCCGCAGGCATCGTAGAAGCGGCGGATCACCTCCATGCGCTCGCGCAGAGTGGCCGGATCGCGCCTGTCGGTCGCCCACTGCACGTCGCTCAGAGCAGCCAGACGCGGCAGCAGCATGGTTTGCAGATGGTCGAAGTCGGCGATATACTCGGTCCACATGTTGCACTGTACGCCCAGTATATGACGACGCTGCTCGTCGTCGAGCTTGTCGAACGGATCGAACGAGTAGACCTTCTCCACAGGCACCCAGCGGCCTATGGCCAGAGGTTCGCCCTCGCGGTCGCGCGTCTGATAGCTGTCGAAATAGCAGTATCCGCTGGGGGTCATGATGGCATCGTTGCCGCGCTTGGCGGCAGCAATACCTCCCTCCGTGCCTCGCCACGACATGATATTGGCCGTCTGCGTGATGCCGCAGTCGAGAATCTCGTCCCAGCCGATCATCTTGCGGCCGTGAGCCACGAGCCACTTCTCGATGCGGTTGACCAAATAGCCCTGCAACTGCTCCTCGTCGTCCAATCCTAAACGCTTGATGGCGGCCTGACACTCCGGACACTCCTTCCAGCGATCCTTCGGGCACTCGTCGCCACCTATGTGGATATACTCCGAGGGGAACAGCTCCAACACCTCGGCAAGGACATTCTCCAAAAACTCGTAGGTCGACTCCTTGCCGCCGCACATCACCTCGGGCGTGATGCCCCAGTCGGGCCACACCTCGTAGCCCTCGCCCTTGCAGCCGAGCCACGGATATGCCGCCAGCGCGGCCAGTGCGTGTCCGGGCATCTCTATCTCGGGTATGACCGTAATGTATCGCTCGGCGGCGTATGCCACCACGTCGCGTATCTGCTGCTGCGTGTAGAATCCGCCGTGAGGCGTTGAGTCGTAGCCCAGACCCTGGCCCGGACGGCCGATCAGCGTGTGCTTGCGCACGGCACCTGCGCGCGTGAGTTCGGGATAACGCTCGATCTCTATGCGCCAGCCCTGATCGTCGGTCAGATGCCAGTGGAAGCGGTTGATCTTGTGCGCGGCCAAAATGTCGATATACCGCTTGACCTGATCGACCGTAAAGAAGTGGCGGCATACGTCGAGATGCGCACCTCGATAGGCGAATGTCGGCTCATCGGCTATATAGCAGCACGGTACACGGCCGCCGCCCGCTACGATCATCTGTCGCAGCGTCTGCAAACCGTAGTAGACACCGGCCTCGGAGCCGCCTATTACGACTACGCCGTCCGGAGTCACCGTCAGCTCGTAACCCTCCTCCGCGATGCACTTGTCCTCGCGGAGCTTTATCCCCTTGCCGCTGCGGGCGATCTTCATCTTGCGTGCGCTGTCGAACCACTGCGACATATCCTCCGCGAAACGTGCCGCAGGAGTCCCCATGCCGTCTTCGACGACGATCTTTGTCTTGTCGGTCACGACATATTCGCCCTGGGACATGTCGATGTATTCGGGCTGCGGGAATACCGCAATCTGTGCGGTCGTGGCACCGGCAATACCCAGTATTGCCATCAGTGCCGAGAGTATCATCTTTTTCATAATAGACAAAGATAACTCTTTCGCACGACAAAAACAAGGGTGTCGTATCGGTTTGCGACCAATAGGACACCTTTAATACCCGTTCAAAACGGATCGTGACCTCCCGAAGGCGGATATCTGCCCGTCACCTCTCCGAGCCGAGATTGCGCGCCTGCCGGTGTACGTCGTAGAGACGGTACGAAAGCGATATCTCCGAGAGCCCGAAGACGATGAAGGCTATGCCTATGAAGAGCACGACGGCCTCCGCGCCGAGCGACATGGGACGCCACAACACGGCTATGGAGATGGCGATCATCAGCACTGCGCCGAATATAACCCAGCCCGCATCACGTACATTGTAGCCTTTCAGATCGATGCCCTGCGCCAGCATCATCGAGCCGCGATAGAGTATCCACGCGCCGAAGAGGATCGGCAGCACCGCCTCCGACATGGCGATGTCGAACATCAGAATCACACCTATGATGATATCCGCTATGCTGCCGGCAATGACCCAGCCGCGTCGGACGAAATAGTTGCGCGAGGATAGACTTAGCGTCAGCATGAATACTCCGCTGACAAATACGGCTATGCCCAGCCACAGCGAGAAGGTGAAGTAGCTCGTGGTAGGGTTGAGCAGCACGATTACTCCGATGACGGTCGACAGCAATCCCGTCAACAGCACCAACCACCAGCGGCGAATAAGATACTCTCTCTTTTCATAGTTATCCATAGGATTTCGATTTAAGTTGTTGCGTAGCCCACCCAATCCAAAAAACGTGCAAAACACAGCAGGCGACATGGAAGTCTCTTCGCACACTTCTGTCACTCCGAGGGAGGGCGCAGCCCGACCGTGGGAGTCTCGCCGTCGGAAAAATGTTTGGCGGACGGGGATTCGTTGACCGAAACAGAGATTCTCACGTCGCGTGCAAGCGCGCTCCTCAGAATGACAGGACAAAACAAATGTCATTTTGAACGAAGTGAAGAATCTGGTTGTGAAAGACAAGCCCACCGTACTGTCACTCCGAGGAGCCGCAGGCGACGTGGGAGTCTCACGGTTGGGAGAATGTTTGGCGGACGGGGGACTTGTCGACCGAAACAGGGATTCTCACGTTGCAGTCATTCGACTGCTCCTCAGAATGATGAGCAAACGTCGACCACGGAGCTACGGCTTGCGCCGTTATATAATTCTGACCCCACCCCAAACCCCTCCCTCGGGAGGGGCTTTTGTCGCGCGATAAATCGCGCTCCATGCGGGGCGTGGCAGACTTCGTTTCGCGTCCCGTGGTGGAGCGTTGATAGGCAGTATGTCATTCTTCGTTACACTGCGTTTCGTCCAGAATGACACGGAACCCCTCTCCGCCTATCCTATGGTGTGCATGCGGATCGAGGCCTTTATGAGGGCTATGGCGCGTATGCGGCCGATCTCGATCTCCTTGTCGGCGTGGTGGGGGTTCTGGCTGACTAAGCGCACGTAGCCCTCGCGGTCGGACTTCTGTATGTATTTCACGGTGATGTACTCCTCGCCGTCGATATCGATCGAGAGCAGATACATGTCGCCCCAAAAGACATCTCTCACGTCGCCCAACTGCTTGTAGAGGACTATGTCGCCGCTTTTCAGCAGCGGGTACATCGAATCGCCCACTACGTAGATGGCCCCGTCGCACTTGGGCAGATTGGGTATGTGTATGAAGTTGACGGGTTTGGCCGCCGCCTGGTCGGTGAACAGCGGCACCAGACCGGCCGTACCCTCGACCGAGTAGAGCGGCACGCTTTGCAGCGGCAGGGTGTTGTCGGTGCGGTGCATGTAGGGCGTCAGGTTGGGTTCGGCATTGAACATCTTGCCCTGCCCCGTTTCGAGCCAGTCGGGGTTGACGTTGAGATCGTGAACCAGAATGTTCTTGTTGCGTGCCGAGAGTCCGGCCTTGCCGGTCTCGATCATCGACAGGGCGGCTTTGCCGATGCCAAGGTGCTGGGCCAGTTGCTCCTGCGTCAGCTTGAGGTGCTTGCGTATCAGTTTTACACGACTCTCCATGGTGATTGATCAGAAGTTTTTATATTAAAATTTTGTACTTTGCTATTGACAAATTCAATTATTGAACGTATATTTGCACTACAAAGTTAAGCCATTTATTCTACACCGACAAATTTTTTATAGCCGAATATACAATATTTTCAATTATGTACACAGTCTCATCTGAAATTTACGATCACGTAGCGGCACTTTTAGTCGATGCGATAGCCGACAAAGGGTTCTTCTCCGGCTCGATTGCCACATGCCGCGACGAGGTGTACATGCGACTGACGGCGACCGTGGTCGTCTATCGCAACACCGGTGCAGGTGAGTCGCGCGGCGCGATTGCGGATATCGTACCTGTGTGGTGGGAGTTCCACACACTGTGCGGCAGCGAGGAGATCATCAACGACTTCTCGTTCGCGACGCTGCGCGAGCACCTCGCCTGATCACGCCCCGACGGCGCACACTTCCCGTCTTGGAGCGATGACTCCGCGCCGCGGGCAACAGGCCGCCACTCCTTTCATCGAAGACGGCGGCCGCAAAGTCACCGTTGTGCGGCGACCCTTGCGGGGGTCGCCGGCAAGGCGACAATTATCGGACCGATAAATCCATTACAATGAAAACCATACCACCCGAACAGCCTGTGTGCGGGCAGCCTGCACCCGGCCATATCGATTTTGCCGCGTTCGCCCGCGCGGTATACCCCTTTCTCTCGCTCGACGGCTTTCATCGCGACTACTATCGTGTGTTGGAGGCCTTTGCGCGCGGGCGCATACGCCGTCTGATAGTGTCGATGCCGCCGCAGCACGGCAAGAGTGTCGGCTCGACGACGCTGCTGCCGGCCTATATGCTGGGGCTGGATCCCGATATGCGCATAGCCATAGCCTCCTACTCGGGCACGCTGGCCTCGAAGTTCAACCGCCGCGTACAGCGCATATTGGAGTCGCCGGAGTATGCCGCCATCTTCCCCGAGACCACCATAAAACGCGGCTCGAAGCCCTCCAACTATATCCGCACCTCCGACGAGGTGGAGATCATAGGCCGTCGCGGCGAACTGCTGTCGGTGGGTCGCGAGGGTTCGCTGACGGGCAACCGCGTCGACTGCTTCATACTGGACGACCTCTACAAAGATGCTATGGAGGCATCGTCGCCTGTGGTGCGCGCCAACTGCTGGGAGTGGTACACCTCGGTGGTGCGCACGCGCATGCACAACGCCTCGCGCGAGCTGATCGTATTCACGCGCTGGCACGAGGAGGACTTGATCGGCTCGATTCTGGGGCGCGAGCGGTGGCGCGAACTGCATCGGTGGAGCGATCTGGACACTGCGGGAGACGAGTGGCTGTATCTCAATCTGGAAGCGTTGAAGGCCTCGCCGCCCACGCAGATCGATCCGCGGACGGAGGGCGAAGCGTTGTGGCCCGAGCAGCAGAGCGTCGCGCTGCTCATGGAGAAACGCCGGCTCGATCCGGTACGATTCGAGGCCATGTATCAGGGACACCCCTCGTCGCGCCACGGACTGCTGTGGGGCGACTCGTTCGTCGAGTACGACGCGCTGCCGCGCGACATAGTGCGGCGCGGCAACTATACCGATACGGCCGACACGGGCGACGACTATCTCTGCTCGCTGTGTTATGCGGTCGACACCGACGGCGTGATCTACCTGACCGATGCGGTCTATTCGCGCGAGCCGATGGAGCTGACCGAGGGTGCCGTGGCCGAGATGCTGTGCCGCAACGACACGCGCACGGCCATGATCGAGAGCAACAACGGCGGTCGCGGCTTCGCCCGCGCCGTGCAGCGAGCCGCGCCGCTGGCGCACGTGGAGTGGTTCCACCAGAGCGGCAACAAGGAGGCGCGTATCCTCTCCAACTCGGCTACGGTGCTGCACACGGTGCGTGTGCCCCACGGCTGGCATCTGCGCTGGCCCGAGCTGTATGCCCATCTTACGACCTACCGGCGACTGTTCCGCGCCAACCGCTGGCACGACGCGGCCGACGCGCTGACGGGCGTTGTCGAGCGCGAGGTGAGCGGCGACGACGGTCAGTGGCGGCGTGTGAAGTTCATCTGAGCGGGCTTCGCGCCTCTTCTCGGTGGCCGCACGTGCCGATGCCGTTCGCCTGCCACCGGCTCAAACCTCCGATCTGTGCTTCCACATTGTTGTCCGATTTGTCGTCGAGTTCCCCAATAGATCATTTTGTGAGACCTTTATTGTCCGTCGTCTCCTTGTGTTATATATATATTTGTTCCGTAATTAATATATAGTTGTGCGTATATGCGATTATTTGGGCAATATAATAGATATATGGAACATATATCGGCTATTGTTTCATCGGCGGTGCTTGTTGTGTCGTGTTCTGCTTTCGACTATCACCCCTATACGACAAGGGTCGAGGGCGAGACGGGGATCAATGCCCGCAACGTGGCTCTGATAGAGGAGCGTTATGCCGATGCAGGGAGTGTGCGCTTCGCCTTTCTGAGCGATACGCAGCGTTGGTACGACGAGGCGGACGAGGCTGTGGAGGATATCAACCGCCGCGGCGACATCGACTTCGTGATTCATGGCGGCGACATTGCCGATTTCGGGCTGCGGCACGAGTTTGAGATGCAGCGCGACATATTCAACCGTCTGTCGTGCCCCTATGTGGTGCTGCTGGGCAATCACGACTATCTGGGTACGGGCGAGAGGGTGCACGCCGAGATATTCGGCGAGTGCAACTTCGCCTTCACGGCGGCGCACACGCGTTTCGTCTGTCTGAACACCAATGCCATAGAGGTGGAATACACGCCCGGGGTGCCCGATTTCGACTTCATCGACAGGGAGCTGCGCTCGCTCGCGCCCGACATCAGCGCGACGGTATTCGCGATGCACATTCCTCCCTTCGCCGAGGAGTTCGACAACAGAGTGGCCGAGAAGTTCGAGCGTTATGCCTGCGCCTTTCCGTCGCTGCGGTTCTGTCTCTACGGCCACAATCATCAGTTGGCGCAGGGCGACCTGTTCGGTGACGGCGTGATCTATTACGGTGCGCCCAATATCGGCAAGAGAATATATTATGTGTTTACACTCGACGAAAAGGGTTATGAAGTGGAGATTGTCGATTATTAGTCTGGTTGTCGCCGTTGCGGCGATATGCCCTGTTGCGGCGGCGGATTCGGTGCGTATGCCGCGTCGCTGGGACGTGCGCCGCCACGAGGGTTACGAAGGGTGGAAACGGTTGGTGCCCACACGTGTCGATATTCAGTATGCCGGCGGCATGGGCATGTTTTCGGCGGGCATAGGCTGGGAGTACGGCCGTCGCGGGCAGTGGGCGACCGATCTCTTCGTCGGGTTTATTCCGGCCTCCTATATCGATCACACCTACGCCACTACGACCATAAAGCAGACCTTCGTGCCGTGGAGCATACGCTGCGCCGACTGCTTCTCGGTCGAGCCTTTCAAGTGCGGCATATATCTCAATTCGATCGTGGCCGACGAGTTCTGGCTGCGCGAGCCGTCGCGCTATCCCAAAGGCTATTACGGCTTCTCGACCAAGGTGCGCGCCCATATCTTCATCGGGCAGAACTATCGCTTCCATCTGCGCGACTGCGGTGCTCTGCGCGATATTGCGCTATTCTGGGAGGCCAACGCCTGCGATCTGCTGCTCATAAGCCGCATGACCAACCGCTATCTCTCGGCGGGCGACTACATATCGCTGTCGGTGGGCGTGGAGTTTCATATTCTCGGACGCTGATGATCGTCGGGCGCAATGCCCGACGGTCACTTTTTTATTTCGGCCTTGACGGTGACGCGTGCAACGCCCGTCGGGGAGTTGGAGAAGATCTGTATCACACGGAAGAACTTGCCCTCGGGGGCTTTGGCCGGATCGAGCGTCACGGCGATGGTGCCCTGCTCGCCCGGCATCACCTTGCCGCGCTTGTAGGCGGCCGTGACGCACGAGCAGCCCGTGCGTGCCTCGGTTATCACCACAGGTGCCGTGCCGTCGTTGAGGTAGACCACCTCGACGGTGCGCTTGGGTGCGTCGGACGCGATCGTGCCCAGATCGACGAGCGACTCCTTGAACTGCATGTGTGCGCCCTGCACCGGCTCGTCGCCTGCGGCGGCGGCCCTGGCGGGAACGGCAGCGGCCAGAGCTATGACGGTGGCCGCGGCGATATATGACAGAAGACGTTTCATCAGTCGAGATTGAATTTATAGGTTATCGTGCCGCCCTCGGTGAACCGGCTGCTGCGGTTGAACTTGGCCTTGCGCGCCGCTTCGAGTGCCAGCTCGACGAGCGTGCGGTCGTTGGTGGTCGATCCCGTCTGTCGGAATTCGGCCGAGGTGACGTTGCCTGCGGCATCTACCGTCACGTAGATCACCACCTTGCCCGATATGTTGTAGTCGGTGCGCGGGCGCGGCAGAGCCTCCCTCAGTCCGCGTCCCTGCAATCCTGCGTCTAACTGGTCGCTACCCGAGAGGTTGTAGCCGCGTCCCTCGCCGCTGTGGCTCTCCTCTTCGCCCTCGGGCGCGAGGCGGTTGCCCGTGGGTACGCTCTCTTCGGGCGTGCCCGTGACGGGGCGGAACAGTGCCTGCTGGTTGATAGTCTGGGTCTTCTCGGCTTCGCCCTCGGTCTGGGCGGACGACTCCTGCCGCGCCGGTGTCTCGTGCGCACGGTTGCGGCTGGTGCGCGTGTCCGGCTCGACGGAGTTGTGCACGGCCGAGCGCGGTTTCTTCTCGGCAGGTTCCTGCTCGGGCAGCTCCACGATCTCGACCAGCACCAGCGGCGGCTCCTCCGTCCGCGGCGGGACGGTCACGCTCGACAGATACATGACAGCCACCCACGCCGCCATAGCCGCCACGAGGGCTGCGGCGGCTATACGCTTCGAGGAGCGGTCTGTCGGGTCGTAATACTCCATTGCGCCTACTGTTTCTGCTTGGTGGCCACCACCATCTTATACTTGTTCTCGCGCGTGAGATCCACCACCTCCATCAGGGCATCGACGGTCACCTTCTCGTCGCAGCGCAGCGATATGTAGGGACGCTCCTCCTCGGGCAGTTCGGCATACTCGGCATAGTGCATGGCCAGTGCCGTTGCCACCTGCTCGATCGAGGCGTACTCCTCGCTGCCGTTGATCGTATAGACATAAGGTGCGGCCGCATCGGCCGACGGGACTATCGCCAGCGATATGATCGACGGGTCGCCCTCGGTGGAGGAGGACGAGGGCAGGGTGAGGCGCACGGCGTTGTTGGGATTGATCATCGTCGTGGCCAGCACCATGAATATCAGCAGAAGGAACACCAGGTCGGTCATCGACGACGACGAAAACTGCGTGCTCACCTTCGAGTTACGTTTTATTGCCATCGTCTCAGACTATTTTTGTACGGGTTGATTCAGAATATCCATGAACGCTATCGAGGTGGCCTCCATCTGGAAGACGAGCTTCTCGATGCGTGCCACCAGATAGTTGTGGGCGAAGTATGCCGGAATACCTACGATAAGACCGCCGACGGTGGTCACCATGGCCACATACATACCCGACGACAGGTCGCCTATGTTGACTCCGCCCGTCGAGTTGGCCGACATCGATATGAAGACCTGTACCATGCCGACAACCGTGCCCAAGAAGCCGATCATCGGCGCACCGCCCGAGATTGTCGCCAGCGTGGGCAGTCCCTTTTCGAGCTTGGCCACTTCGAGGTTGGCGACGTTCTCTATCGAGGTCTGTATGTCGCTCATCGGACGGCCTATGCGCTCGATGCCCTTCTCGATCATGCGTGCCACGGGCGAATCGGTGCGGCGGCAGAGGTCGATGGCCGAGCCTATCTTGCCCTCCCAGATGTAGTCGCGTATGCGATCCATGAAGTTGTCGTCGATCTGCGTGGCCTTGCGCATGGCTACGAAACGCTCGACGAAGATGAATACCATGACTCCGGCCAGTGCCACCAGCACCCACATCAGCCAGCCGCCGCCGGCGAACAGCTCCCAGAAACCGACGGAAACGGTGTCGGCCGCAGCCGAGGCCGCATTGGTCACCGTATCGGCCGCAGCATCTGCGCCTGCCGTCAGCATGTCGTTCATTTCGCCCGTTGCGGAGGTTGCCTCCGCCACCGCATCTTGTGCGGGAATCATCAGATTGATCATAGTTCTTTGTCTTTTATTTAAGTTTTTTATTATTAGCTTCGTCTCTATTTGGCTGCTTCGTCGCGTTTTTCGTCGCGTGCCTTACCGTTCGCTTCGTTGCTCGCTTCAATGCCTGTCTTGCCGCCTGCTTCACTGTCTGTCGTGCCGTCCGCTGCGACCTCCGTCGTTACGGTCTGCGTCGCGCTGTCGGCCGCAGCGGCCTCGGCTTTCTGCCGTTTGCGTTCGGTGCGGCGTTCGACGCGCTTGCGGCGACGCTCCTCGTTGGAGAAGCGGTTGCGTATGCTCTCGGCCAGCTCCTTGAACGTGTTGAAGTTCTCGCTGTAATAGAAGCCTATGCCCGTCTCTTGCAGACCCTGGTTCTCGTCGTAGCGGTCGATGGTCTGCGTGAAGCCGCGGAACTTGAAGTTGCCGCCCTTGTCGATGAGCCACGTGATGTAGGCCTCGCCCATGAGGTTGGAGGCGTTCTCCGTTAGCTTAGAGGTGTTGTCCATCATGTAGTTGCCCTCCAACTCCACCGTCAGGCGGTTGTCGATCCAGCTCTTCGAGAATCCGAAATCGACCTCGTCGCTTGTGACGTTCGACTTGGGCCGGTAGCGGAATATGATGTTGTAGTTGTCGCCCGAGAGCCAGTTGCTCAGCTGGTTCGACAACAGCTCGAAGCCCGTGGTGGCCGAGACGTTGGCACCTATGCCGCTGTTGTTCTCGGCGTTGAACGAGTTGGCCATCAGCAGCCAGAACATCTGCGTGGCTATGTCCTGCTGCGAGGTGAGCAGACTCTGCACGATCGACTGTATCTCCGGATCGATGTTGGGCACCTTTATGTCGAATGTCACCGTGGGCGACATCAGCTCGTCGGTGAGCTTGATGTAGCACTCCACAGGTACGGCGCGCGTGTAGTTGTTGTTGCTCATGCCCTCCAACAGCGGCTGCAACGAGGCTTTGAGGTTGTAGACCGCATCGATGTTGAGCCGTGCGCCGAGCGGGTCGCCCGTCCAGTGTATGCTCGACCCCGGTGCTATAACGAATTTCTTGGTCCAGATATTTTGCAGCGTGAACAGATAGCTTCCCTCGTTGATGGTGTAGTCGCCGAACATCTCGAATACGTTGGTCTTGGGCACTATGTGCATGCTGAGCTGTCCCTCGCCGCGACCCTTGATGATATCGCCCACCGTGGGGTCGATCACTAACTGTATCTCGGTGTTGGGACGCACGTTACAGATCAGGTCTATATCCATGATGCTGCCGACGGAGGCCGTCTGGCGGTGCTTGCGCTCGAATGCCATCTTGCGGCGTATGAGGTAGTTGGTCGTGTCGACCGGAGCGCGAGCCGATTCGAACTTCACGAAGTCGGCATACGACACGTCGCTCTTGCCGGCCAGCGGCATGAAGAAGGTGGAGTTGTCCTCGCTCGTGGCCTCGATGTTCATCTTCAATCCGCGTTTGTCGCCGCGGAACGAGGCGTTGCCCGAGGCGTAGACGTGGCCGTAGAAGAGGTCGTTGTCGGCGGCATCGGTGTCGAGCACCAACATGCGGTCGATGTCGAGGGCGATGTTGTAGGTGATGTTCGACAGATGTTCCAGATTCAGATCCATCGTGTAGGTGCCGCGGTTGTTCTCCTCGTCGAACAGAGGTACGCGCTCGGCGTAGATATGGTTGTCGGCCACCCTCAGGTCGGCACCGGTGAGGTGGTAGCTCGTCTGCGTGAAGTCGACCTTGGTCGAGAGCGAATCCACGTGTATGTCGCCGTTGAGCGAGGCCTTGCGCCCCTGCCCCATGATGTTGACATCTACGTCGGCCGTACCCTTTATATCCGATACCACGCCTTGCAGGAAGGGCGATATGAGCGAAAGGGGCAGGCGGTCGAGCTGTGCGCGTGCGTAGTAGCGGTTGCGCGAGGGCTGGTAGTAGCCGCGTATGAGCGTATCGCCCCTCTGCCGGTCGCTTATGATGATGCGTGCGCGGTTCTGCTCGAAGTCCCACTTCGACGTGAGGCGCGTGGGCGGAGCCTGCAAGCCGTTGACGCTTATGTCGTCCAATGCAATGTCGGCCGTGATCTCCGCGGCATGAAGTGCCGATTTCACCGTTGCGTGACCGTTGGTGTGCCCCTCGACGCTGTATCCCCACTTCTCGACGATCTTGGCCAGCGGCGATATGTCGAAGTTGCGCAGCGAGAGTTCGAGCGAATCCTGCCGCGAGCGCGAGGCTATGCCGTCGACGACCATTGCTTCGCCTGCGTCGATGACGCTGAAATTGTCGATGGCGATATGCTCCGAGGTAATGTCGATGCCGCGCGAAAATATCTTCCACGTCTTGTCGCGCGTGGTGATGGTCGAGGGTGCGACGTTGATATGTATGTCGTTTTTGCCCGTCTGCTCGTTGCGCGAGAAGCGTGCCGACAGACCGAGCATGCCCGAGAGCTGCTGCCCTGCGTCGCTGAATCCTGCCGTCAGCTTGACGCGGCTGTGCTGCGCGCCGCCCGTGATGGAGAAGTTGGGCATGTGCAGTGCGCCTATGTAGAGGTCGTCGGCATTGAGCCACATCGACAGCGAGTCGCTCAGATTGTTGGCATTGAGCCGCAGGTTGGTGGCCAGCATCATGTCGCGTTCGATGTAGTCGGAGCGCGCCTGCACCGACAGGGAGTTGCTCACCGGATTGAAGAGCATCTGCACGCTCGATCCCTCGGCTATCTGCCACCCGTCGGCTATGGCCCGCATCAGCGGGTTTATATCCTTGACGTTGACGTTGACTATCGAGAAGTCGTCGGCTAAGGTCTGGCGGTCGGTGCTCTCCTCCGACTGCGTGCTGCGGTTGTCGTAGAGCAGCGGTATGTAGCTGTGCAGGCAGCGTGCCAGGTACTCCATCACGTTGCTGTACGGGGTTTTGCTGACGAAGGTGGCATCGACGAACTGCGACGAGAGCCTGATATATTTCGATCCGGTGTCGTTGCGGCCGTCCAATGCGATGCGGTCGGCCTCGATCTCGCCGTCGGGATATTGGTAGCGTGCGTTGTAGAGCGTGATGCGGCCGTCGAGATCGTCGATCGAGAGACCCGAGGCGTGGGCATCGAGATCGAACGAGAGCTGCGACAGCGAGTCGCGGCGGTTGATGCCGGTGGCATGCAGGTCGGCATGACGCAGGTTCATCTCGAAGTCGTAGGTGGGCATGGTGCGATCCATGTCGATTATGCCGTTCAGACGGAATGTCATGTTGCTGTCGGCCGAATTGACCTTGCCGCTGAAACGTCGGTCCTCTATGCGGCCGTCGGCCGTGATGGCCGAGTAGTCGTAGCCGTTGAAGGCGAAGCGTCCGACCTCAGCCTTTACGTCGGCCGCCAGACCCTCGTGCGAGAGCGTGCCGTCGATCGAGGCTGTGGCATCGAGACGGCCTATCGACTGTTGTCCGAGCAGTGCGCCCATATCGAGACCTGCGGTGGCGACGCGGCCGCGCAGCGTGCGGCGCGAGTGTGCCGCCTGACGCATGTCGACATCGAAGTCGGCCTTGCCGTGCGAGGTGCGCAGCCTTCCCGATGCTCCGAACGAATCTATCCTGCCGGAGAACACGCCCGAGAGCGTGAGCCGTCCGGCGCGGCCGAGAATCGTCCGCACCCCCTCGGGCAGCTCCTTGTGTGCCACATTCGCCGCCAAAGAGGTTATGTCCGCTGCGTCGGAGCCGATCTCCGCCGTTGTGACGCTGAAGACGGCGTTGCGGTAGTCGGGCAGCCCTTCGGCCGTGAACCTGCCTTTGAGCGAGGTGCCGCCGTCGGTGCGCAGGCTGCGTATATCCGCCGCGAATCGCTCGACGGTGCCGTCGACCGACATGTCGATATCCGACAGGGTTATGCCCCAGCCGCTCATGGCCGGTGCGAATGCCGCAACATCGTGGCTCGACAGGCTCGAATGTTCGAACGATCCCACCATGCGCACGTCGTGGGTGAAGTGTTTGTAACATGCCCAGTCGCCCGCCTCGATCGACAGCGAGGGCATGAATATCGACGAACGGTCGGTCTCGATGGCGAATCGGTCGAGGCGTATCACGCCTCTGTCGACGAAGAAATAGCCGTTGATGTCGTTGACCGCAAATCCGCTCTTCTCGCTGATGGCGAGCGACATGATGTCGCCCCACACCTTGTTGCGCACCACGGCGAAGTCCTTTATGCAGGCCTCGTCGACCGACAGGAGCATGTCGTAGAAGTCGATGCCCGACTCGGGGTTGCGATGCTCTGAACGCTCGATGCCTAAGGTGAGGTCGTCGACGTGTATGTGGTCGATATACATCTTGAAGTTGCCCTTGCCGTCCTTGCGTGTGAGCCGGTCGATGATCTGTTTGATATTCATCTGTCCGTCGGGCATCTCGCGTATGTATAGCTTGACATTGCGCGCTTCGGCATCGGATAGGCACAGCCCCGTCTTCTTGATGTTGAAGCCGGTGAAACGCCCCTTCACCTCGCCCGCGTAGAGCAGCGTGTCGCGGCCGTAGTCCTCGACGTAGAATCCTCTCAGACGCACCTTCGAGAAGAGATCCAGATCGATGCGGTCGATCGATACGCGCGTCTCCAACTTTTCCGAAAAGAACGACATGGCCTTGCCTACGACGAAGTTCTGAACCGACGGCACGTCGAGCAGCAGAGTAACGCAAACAGGCAAAAATATCAGCAACAAAACGATTGCCGATACGACCTTTGCCGATATTTTTATAACTTTGCGCATGGAATGGAATTTTACCTGCTGCGTTTAACCTACAAAAGTAGCAAATTTTCTATTTAAACCGAAAATTTAGAGTAAAAATGGATATAACAATACTGGGCATCGAATCCTCGTGCGACGATACTTCGGCCGCCGTCATTCGCAACCGCACGCTGCTGTCGAACGTGATAGCCTCGCAGGCGGTGCATGTCAAGTACGGAGGCGTGATCCCCGAACTGGCCTCGCGAGCTCATCAGCAGAACATTATCCCCGTGGTGGATACGGCGTTGAAGGAGGCCGGCGTGAGCCTCGACAAGATCGATGCCATAGCCTTTACGCGCGGACCGGGTCTGTTAGGGTCGCTGTTAGTGGGTACGTCGTTCGCCAAGGGACTGTCGATAGCTCACAACATACCCATGGTGGAGGTCAACCACTTGCAGGGGCATATCCTCGCACATTTCGTCGACCTGCCCGACCGCCAGCTGCCGCACCCCGATTTCCCGTTCCTGTGCCTGCTGGTCAGCGGCGGACACACGCAGATAGTCGAGGTGTCGTCGCCGCTCGAGATGCAGATCATCGGTTCGACCATCGACGATGCCGCCGGTGAAGCATTCGATAAGTGTGCCAAAGTTATGGGTTTGCCCTATCCGGGCGGTCCGGTCATCGACCGTCTGGCCAAAGAGGGCGATGCAAAGGCATTCGCGTTTGCCAAGCCCCATGTCGAGGGTGAGTTCGACTACTCGTTTTCGGGTTTGAAGACCTCGTTCCTCTACACCCTGCGCGACGCAGTGGCCGCGGACCCCGATTTCGTGGAGAAGCACAAGGCCGATCTGTGCGCATCGTTGCAGCGCACTATCATCGATATTCTGTTGGACAAGCTCATCAAGGCATCGAAGTCGACGGGCATACGCGACATAGCCGTGGCCGGCGGCGTATCGGCCAACTCGGGCCTGCGCAACGCCATCGTCGAGACCGGCCGCCGCCGCGGCTGGCGCACGTTCCTGCCCGAGTTGAAGTTCACCACCGACAATGCCGCCATGATCGCCATGTCGGGTTACTTCCGCTACATGGCCGGCGATATCTCGTCGCTCGACGTCGCGCCCGTGGCGCGTCTGTCGGACTTGGAGGGCAAATAGAGCGTTGCAGGGCAGAGCCATGCCCTGTGCTTCGCGTTGTGTCTTGCAGGCCGTCACTTTGGTGGCGGCCTTTTTACATTGTCTTGTCATTCTGAATGGAGTGAACCGACGCCAAGTCGAGAGCAGAAGAAATTTATTTCTTTTGCCGAGACGCGAAGGAGGAAGACCGCAGGTCAAGAATCCGGTTGGGGACGATGTGCCTTGTTGCCCACAACCAGATTCCTCACTGCGTTCGGAATGACATGTCGTATAAAGAGACTCCCACGTCGCAACTGCGTTGCTCCTCGGAGAGACAGACAACATGCCAACGCCCCACCCCGGGACGCGTAACAACGCCTACAATGCCCCACTTGGAGCGCGATTTATCGCGCGACAAAAGCCCCTCCCGAGGGAGGGGTTTGGGGTGGGGTCAGAATTGTATAACGGCGTAAGCCGTCGCTCTATGGTCGACATTGGTTATGCGTGCCATGCACGCGACGTGAGAATCTCCGTGCGGTCGATATATTTGATTCTGAAATACCAAAGAGGGCGTGCATCGAAATTCACATTCCGACACACGCCCTTTTTCGGCGGCAGTATCATCGTCAGTTCTTGAACGTAAGCCCCTTGTCGTCGGCATCGATCTCGATGGGACGGCTGCGGTCGACATCGCCTGCCAGTATGCGCTTGGAGAGGGTGTTGACCACCTCGCGCTGTATGGTGCGCTTGATGGGGCGTGCGCCGTAGAGCGGGTCGAAACCGGTGGTGGCGATCCACTTGCGGGCGGCCTCGGTGCAGTGCAGTTCGATGCCGTTCTCGCGCAGCATGCGGCCGATGATCGAGAGCTGTATGTCGACGATCTTCTCTATGTCGGCGCGCGACAGCGGCTCGAACATCACTATCTCGTCGACACGGTTCAGGAACTCGGGTTTGAGCTGCTGTTTCAACAGCTCGACAACCTCGTCGCGCGTGGCGTCGATCGTCTGCTGCGTTACGTGGCCGCCCGCGGCGGCGAAACGCTCCTGAATGATCTGCGATCCCATGTTCGAGGTCATGATGATGATCGTGTTGCGGAAGTCGACCGTGCGTCCCTTGTTATCGGTCAGACGGCCGTCGTCGAGCACCTGCAACAGTATGTTGAAGACATCGGGGTGAGCCTTCTCGATCTCGTCGAGCAGCACCACCGAGTAGGGCTTGCGCCGCACGGCCTCGGTGAGCTGTCCGCCCTCGTCGTAGCCTACGTATCCCGGAGGCGCGCCCACCAGACGCGACACGCTGTGACGCTCCTGGTACTCGCTCATGTCGATACGCGTCAGCATCTGGTCGTCGTTGAACAGGAACTCGGCCAACGCCTTGGCCAGCTCGGTCTTGCCCACGCCCGTGGTGCCGAGGAAGATGAACGAACCGATGGGTCGGCGCGCGTCGCTCAGACCTGCGCGCGAGCGGCGCACGGCATCGGATATGGCCTCGATGGCTGCCTGCTGACCCACCACGCGGCGGTGCAGTTCGTGCTCCATGTTGAGCAGCTTCTCGCGCTCGGAGGCCAGCATGCGTTGCACGGGTATGCCCGTCCAGCGCGATACGACCTCGGCTATGTCCGACGAGTCGACCTCCTCCTTGATCATGGACTCGCCCTGCGAGGCGGTCATGCGCAGCTCCTGCTGCCATGCGTCGATGCGCTTCTCGGCCTCGACGATCTTGCCGTAGCGGATCTCGGCTACGCGTCCGTAGTCGCCTTGACGCTCGGCCTGCTGCGCCTCGATCTTCAACCGCTCGATGGCATCTTTGTCGGTCTGTATCTTTTGCAGCAGGTCGCGCTGTCCCTGCCACTTGGCGCGCATGGCCGACTCGTGCGCACGCATGTCGTCGATCTCGCGGGTCAGCGACTCGATGCGCTCCTTGTCGTCCTCGCGGCGTATGGCCTCGCGCTCGATCTCCAACTGCCGTATGCGGCGGTCGAGGTTGTCGATCTCCTCGGGCACGGAGTTCATCTCCAAGCGCAGGCGCGCCGCAGCCTCGTCTATCAGGTCGATGGCCTTGTCGGGCAGGAACCGCTGCGTGATGTAGCGGTGCGACAACTCGACGGCAGCCACGATGGCCTCGTCCTTGATACGCACCTGATGGTGGTTCTCGTAACGCTCTTTCAAGCCTCGCAGGATCGATATGGCATCTTCGGTCGAGGGCTCGTCGACCATCACCTTCTGGAAACGACGCTCCAAGGCCTTGTCCTGCTCGAAGTATTTTTGGAACTCGTCGAGCGTCGTCGCGCCGATGGTGCGCAGCTCGCCGCGCGCCAGTGCCGGTTTGAGAATGTTGGCCGCGTCCATCGCGCCGTCGCCCTTGCCGGCACCCACCAGCGTGTGTATCTCGTCGATGAAGAGCAGTATCTCGCCGTCGGAGGCCGTCACCTCCTTGACCACAGCCTTCAAACGCTCCTCGAACTCACCCTTGTATTTGGCACCGGCCACCAGCGCACCCATGTCGAGCGAGAAGATCACCTTGTTTTTCAGATTCTCCGGAACGTCGCCGTCGACTATGCGGTGGGCTATGCCCTCGGCTATGGCCGTCTTGCCCACACCGGCCTCACCCACGAGTATGGGGTTGTTCTTGGTGCGGCGCGAAAGGATCTGCAACACGCGCCGTAT
>JAGBFA010000003.1 GCA_017936685.1 Alistipes sp. | reverse complement strand
CGGAAGTCCCCTCCGAGGAGGGGATTTACACCGCGTCGCTGCGCGACTTTTTGCGTCGTGACTGCTTCGGCGGCTCGGCAATTCGCAAGCGATTGCACTCGCCTGTTGAAGCAGTTAGGAGAGGGTCAGAATTATAAAACGGCGCAAGCCGTAGCTCTGTGGTCGACATTTGTCCTACTCATTCTGTGTCGGGTACATACCATAAAAGAGTGTGCCGGAATTCATATTCCGGCACACTCCCCATTGTGCAGTTTTCTGCGGTTATCGTTTCGCACCGCCGGTCTTTGTGCCGTGCAGAGCCTGATATGCGAAGATGTTTTCCGAGTAGCTCGTGATCTTGAAGTCGGAGTCGCGCTTGCGCTGGAACGCTATGTCGATCAGACGGTCGATCAGTTCGGGAAACGATATGCCCGATGCCTCCCACAGGTAGAACGACAGCGAGCCGGGTATGGTGTTGATCTCGTTGACATAGATCTTGCCGGTGCTCTGGTCGATCATGAAGTCGATGCGCGAAACGCCGTCGCAGCCCAGAGCCTTGAATGTGCGGCAGGCCGTCGAGCGGATAAACTCCGTCGTCTGCTCGGGCAGGCGCGCCGGTATCTCGCGGACGGTGGAGTGCATGCCCTCGGAGGGTTTGTTCTTGCCGCCGCCGAGGTATTTGTCCTCGTAGCTCAATATCTCGCCGCTGCGCACGGGAGCCTCGCATACCGATGCCTGGCAGTGATAGTAGTTGCCCAGAACCGAGCAGTTGATCTCTTTGAGCTGCTCGATCAGCGTCTCCACGATGATGCGCTTGGAGTAGGTCACGGCGTTCTCAACGGCCTGCGTAAGCTCCTCGCGGTTGTGCACGGCCTTGATGCCGACGCTCGATCCTAAGTTGGCCGGCTTGACGATCAAGGGGTAGGGCAGCTTGCTCTCGACGCGCTCGATGGTGGCCTGACGCTCGGCTAACCACTCCTTGTCGGAGAACCAGCAGTAGTCGACCACGGGTATGCCGCTCTCTTTTAGGATCATCTTCATGGTGATCTTGTCCATGCCGTTGGCCGAGGCCAGCGGATTGGGGCAGGCGTAGGGTATGCCCGTGAACTCGATGGTGCCCTGGAACGATCCGTCCTCGCCGCTTGTGCCGTGCAGGGCGGGAAGTATGACATCGATCGTCGCGACCACGTTGCTGCCTAAGAGCGGTTTGTGCACACGGTATAACCGGTTGTCGCCGTAGACGGGGCGCAGGTAGACCTCCTCGACGCTCTTCAACAGTGCGTTCATGTCGCGGTAGTTGTCCGTCGACAGCAGTTTCTGTCCCGTGTACCAGTGACCCTCCTTAGATATATATATAGGTATGACGTTGTATTTGTCGGCGTTCATTGCCGCCATCGTCTGTACGGCCGTTATGACCGAGATCTCGTTCTCGACCGACCGGCCTCCGAATATTACTCCGACGTTGATCTTCATTATTGTTGTGAATTTGGTTTGTCTGTTATTTGAACGAATCGGGCAGATCGTTTTCGTATAGTACCACGTCGCCCGTGCGCATGATTGCCGAGAGTGCGGCCGAGGCCTCGGCGAACGATGCCACCACATGGGTGCGCTCGGCGGGGTATCCCTCGGCGGAGAGTCCGTCGCATATCGCCTGTCGGTTGACCTCGTTTACGACGAATACCGCATCGCAGCCCGAGAGAGCTATGCGGCGGCCGAACTCGCGGTTGTTGTCGTATTGGCGTTGCCCCATCTCCACGAAGCCCGGAGTGACGACATAGCGGCGGCCCTCGGTGCGGAAGGCTCCGAGCACCTCCAATGCCATCTTGGCACCTGTGGGGTTGGAGTTGTATGCATCGTCGATGACGGTTATGCCGCCCGAGTTGCGCATGCTAAGACGATGCTCGATCTGACGTATCTGCATCACGCCCGTGCGCTGCTGCTCCACGCCGATGCCGAGGCGGTCGGCCACGGCCAGTGCGGCCGTTATGTTGAGCAGGTTGCCGCTGCCCAGAATATGTGTCATGTAGCCGTCGTGCCTGCCCGACGGAGTGACGACGTCGAATGTGGTTTCGCCTGCGGCATACGATATGTCGACGGCACGATAGTCGGCCGCAGGGTTCTCTATGGCGTAGGTCAGGCAACGTGTCTTGCTTCGGAGCAGGTGCGCGGCGGCCGCCTCGGAGTCGATGTTGACCACGCCGAGTCCGTCGGCGGGCAGCGATTCGATAAGCTCGAACTTGGTGCGTGCCACATCCTCCACCGAGCCGAATGTTTCGAGGTGCATCTCTCCGACCGAGGTGACGATGCCTATCGACGGGTGCACCAGATCGCATATCTCGCGTATGTCACCTCGCTGCTTGGCTCCCATCTCCACGATGAAGATCTGGTGATAGGGCTTGAGCTGCTCGCGAACGGTGCGCACCACGCCTAATGTGGTGTTGAAGTTGCCGGGTGTCATCAGTACGTTGTACCGCTCGGAGAGTATTCTGTACAGGAAATTCTTTGTCGAGGTCTTGCCGAAGCTGCCCGTAATGCCTATGACTGTCAGCTGCGGCATGCTGCGCAATATGCGGCGGGCATCGTTGTAGTAGTGGCGGGTGATGGCGCGCTCCATGGGGCTGTTGACGGCGTTGACCGCCACGCTCCAACCTTGCAGCGTGAGGATCATCGCCACGCTGAGGGCCCATCGGGGCGCATATATCGCCGTGAGCGTTATCGCCGCCGCTGTCAGCAGCGTGCGCGTGGTGAGCAGGCGGCGTATGCGCATGGTGTAGGCCAGACGTATCTTGTAGTGCATGGCAAACTCTGCCCATGCAATCACGGTCGCCCATGCGGCATAGATCAGCAGTGCCGACGGGTGCCATGTAAAGGCGAAGAGCGCGGCCGCCGAGACCGACAGCAACTGGCTGCGCGAGGCGTACTCCCTGCTGGAAACCGACCATCGCCACCAGCGGCGCGGGCGATAGGAGTTTTGCTGGAACATCTGCGTGTCGTAGCGTGTCGTGGCCGCCCAGTATGGCAGCCACACGATGGCGAATATGTAAAGCGACGGAGTCATCATCTCTTGCACTCTATTGTTCTATGTTGAGAAATCTTGTCACTGCCGCCGCAAAGAGCGGAAAGTTCTCGGTCATGGCGAAGTGACCGCACCCCTCGGCCACCACAAGTCCGGCATCTGGTATAAGCCGTTTCATACGATGGGCGTCGGCAATGGGTGTAGCCGTGTCGCGGTCGCCCCAGAACAGAAGCACGGGAGCCTCGATGCGTGGCATCACGCTGCACAGATCTTCGCCTACGCACTTCGAGAGTATGGCGCGCATCATGGGCGAGGCGTTGTTGTAGTCGGACGAACCGGTTTTGGTGCGACGCTGCTCGACGAGTTGCCGCGCACGCGTGCCACCCACCAGAATCGGCAGCAGCCGTTTCATGGCCTTATAGGAGTAGACTTTATAGTAATATGAGAGCGGACGTCGCGGCTTGATGCCTGCGGCATCGGTCAGAATCACACGTCGTGTGGCGTTGCGCGAGGCGTAGAGTATTGCCACACGGCCGCCGAACGAGTGGCCGACGAGTGTGGGGCACTCCGCGCCGATATGCCGCACGAGTGCCTCGATCGAGCGGGTGTAATCCTCCACGCCCCATACGCTCTGCGGCTCGTCGCTGCGGCCGAAGCCGGCGAAGTCGACGCTTATGACGCGAAAGTGTTTCGTGAGGATTGGCCTTATGCCGCTCCACACGTTGCGGTCGCAGCCCCAGCCGTGCAGCAGCATCAGCGTTTCACCCTCTCCGTCATCGTCGTAGCGGAGCGTTATGCGGTCGTATATGTAACTCTTTTCCATAAGTGCAAAGGTAGTGAAAAATAGCGATACTCGTCGATCGGGATTCTCTTTTTTTATATCTGGCAGCAGCTGTATTTTATAAAAAAGACGGCCGCACACTGCTGCGGCCGTCTTCGTATTCAACCCTAAAACAATTATTGTTGCCGTTGCACTCGGCTACATGTTGTGCGGAGTGTTGATGTAGGGATAGGGCAGTGCCTTCGTCATCGCAACGACGTAGCTTTTTGCTACTTTCACCAAAAACTTTCTCATAACCTTTAACCTTTTAGCAACACCTGTCCGGTGTCGCATCATCTAACTAACTATAACCTTTAACCGCTGCAAATATATTGCAAAAATCGGCATCTCGCAAAATATTTTTAATAATTTATTAATAAATTTTAATATCTGTCTTTGCTGCAATATTTTCGATGTTTCGCCTGATGCGCGATTTATTTCGGAAGAGTCGCGAGTGGTTTGAAAGTTGCATGAACAGCCTGTAAAATTATCCACACATGACTACATCTGCGACATCGACATTCAATGTGCGGCCTCATCTGGCTTTGCTGTTGTGCAACGTCATCTGGGCGTGCGACTATCCGTTTTACAGCATGGTGCTCGGCCGCTATGTGTCTCCTGTGGCAATGGTTTCGGCCTCGCTTATCGTCACGGCGTTGTTGTCGCTGCTGCCTCTGCTGTGGCAGAAGAGAGAGAAGATCGCGCGCGAGGATATCAAGGTGATGTTCGCCGCGGCACTTGTCATCGGTGTGGCGCGCAAACTGCTGCTGATGTACGGCATGTCGCTTACCTCGCCCATCGACGGCTCTATCATCGAGACTGTGGTGCCGCTGTTGGTGCTCATACTATCGGTCATAATCGGTATCGACCGCTTTACCAAGTTGAAGATCGCCGGTTTAGTGCTGGGTATGATCGGAGCCGTGGCCATTGTACTGACCGGAGCTTCCGACGGTCACGAACACTCCGATTTCGGCGGCAACATGATGATCCTGTGCTGCGCCTTCGCCACGGCACTGTATATGGTGTGGTTCAAGAAGCTGATTGCCAAGTATCGTGTGACGACGGTCCTGCGATGGGTGTATTGCTTCGCCGCCGTAATAATGCTGCCCTTCGGCGGCTACGACATCGTGCATACCGACTATGCGGCTATGGATACGCATATCGTGTTGGCGGCTCTGTTCGTGCTGATAGTGCCGACATATCTGCCCAACTTGATGCTCAACTATTCGCTGCGATATGTGCAGCCCACCGTGTCGAGCATCTACACCTATCTGCAACCGCTGCTGGCCATCGTACTGTCGATTGCCATGGGCCTCGACAGGTTGCATGCCGATACGGTTGTTGCAGCCATGTTGATCTTCATCGGCGTAGGCTGCGTCATCGGCTCATACGCGGCCGGTGGTTCGGTGCATGGTCGTCCGCATCTGCGTTGATGCGGTATATGTGCTGTGTATATTGATGTAAGACAAATATTTATAAAAGTGCTATCGGGAAATAGTCTGGGACATTCGATTAATTTTAGTCAAAAATATTTGGAAAATAGCATAAAACATACTACTTTTGATTCTATAACACTACGGAACCGATAATTATTGTACGGTTTTGTGCCTGTTTATCGCAACCACGCTACCAAATAACCCACAATATGCAGATAGACAGCAAGGACGCGTTATGCGCGGGTCTTGCCTTATGCATATTTGGTTTGGTAGACAGTGGTTGCTAAGTCAAGATTCCGCGCATATTATTTTGAGGATTCGTGCAAATAATATGCCTTAGATGAAAAAGAGCAAAAGAGACGGTGCTATCCTATGCGGAATTATCGATGGCGTACCGTTGTCTTATGCGGAACGAACGGTGCTGACTGCCGGAGAACTTTACCTGTTTCACCCGACGCAGAGGTGCTGTCCGGTCGGGAGTTCGTTGTGGGGCGTTTTCGACAAGCGGATAGGTGCGGATATCTATCTCGAATCGAGTTCCTGCGATCTGTTCGGATTCCGATATTGGCACCGGCTGCCGCGGAAGTACCGCTATTGCCGTTTGTCTACTCGCGACGAGCTGCGCGATTATGCCGTGGCTGAGATTTATGAGAGGCTGATGTCATGCAATGGAAAAGACGATCCGCCGACTGTCGGCCGTGGTATGTGTCAGTAAAATCTGTACACCTCGTCGAGAATCTCCTCTTCCGACATATCCTGCGGATTCGTTCCCTGCACACCCTCGGGTATGTCCATGCCGAGCGACTCGAACAGCTCCGTCCAGAAGGTGTCATACTCTCCGTCCGTACCCTTGAACGTCATCGGCTGCGATCGGAATATGTGGCGGCCGGCCGCGTCGAGATACGATTCGTAGACCAGTTCGCTGCAATACATCGCATCGTTGTCGGGCAGAAACGCGTAGTCGTATGGTAGACCGAGATATGTCTTGGCGCGTTCGACGGCCTCTCTGCCGCGGCTGTTGTCGCGCAGCCTGTACACTGCAACCATTGGCCGCCCCTGAGCATCGTGCTCCGAGCTGTCGAGAAACTCGTCGAGCGATATGCGCCGCACTCCGCCTTTCGAGGTGGCCTCTATGACGAATTGTTTGTCGCCGCAGCACTCGATGATGGCCACATGCGAGAAATTTGTCGCAGCCTCGCTGCCCGTGGCATCGACTATCGCTTGGGTCATAGCTCCGCTTCGTCCTGCCTCGAACAGCAAATCTCCGTCTCGGAAACTGAATTTTTCCTCGCCGCAGCCTGCCATAAGCAGCGCGGCCGAAATTATCGCAAAAGCCGTTGTTTTTTTCATACCTATATTATATAAAGGCTTGTCGCCTCTATCGCTTTCGGACGACAAATATACGATAAAAAAAGTTCATGTGCTAATATGCTGATCTATCGCCAACTGAAAATGTAGACAAAAAAATGTCCGAAAAAAAGTCGTGAGAATATTTGCAGATTAAAAAATATGCCCTACCTTTGCAACCGCTTTCCGAGATAAACGCTCTGTCAGCGCAAAGGTTCTTAAAAATAATTTTTGAAAAAGTTTCTGAAAAATTTGGAGCTTTCAAAAATTTGCCTTACCTTTGCACCACTTTCCGCTCCGAAATAGAGAGCAAAAGTGATACCAAACGGTTCTTTGAATTACTGGTTTTATTGAGAGAAAATTGTAGTATTTATCTGTCAATTTCCTTTATAAGGATTGATAAGCAGTCAGGACTCTAACAATACATTTGATTTATACAATGGAGAGTTTGATCCTGGCTCAGGATGAACGCTAGCGGCAGGCTTAACACATGCAAGTCGAGGGGCAGCGCGATAGATGCTTGCATCTATTGGCGGCGACCGGCGCACGGGTGCGTAACGCGTATGCAACCTACCTGTAACAGGGGGATAACACTGAGAAATTGGTACTAATACCGCATAACACTTCGAAAGGCATCTTTTGGGGTTGAAAGTTTCGACGGTTACAGATGGGCATGCGTTGTATTAGCTAGTTGGAGAGGTAACGGCTCACCAAGGCGACGATACATAGGGGGACTGAGAGGTTAACCCCCCACATTGGTACTGAGACACGGACCAAACTCCTACGGGAGGCAGCAGTGAGGAATATTGGTCAATGGACGCAAGTCTGAACCAGCCATGCCGCGTGCAGGAAGACGGCTCTATGAGTTGTAAACTGCTTTTGTACGAGGGTAAACGCTCTTACGTGTAAGAGCCTGAAAGTATCGTACGAATAAGGATCGGCTAACTCCGTGCCAGCAGCCGCGGTAATACGGAGGATCCGAGCGTTATCCGGATTTATTGGGTTTAAAGGGTGCGTAGGCGGATTGATAAGTTAGAGGTGAAATGTCCGGGCTTAACTCGGGAACTGCCTCTAATACTGTTGATCTAGAGAGTAGATGCGGTAGGCGGAATGTATGGTGTAGCGGTGAAATGCTTAGAGATCATACAGAACACCGATTGCGAAGGCAGCTTACCAAACTATATCTGACGTTGAGGCACGAAAGCGTGGGTAGCAAACAGGATTAGATCCCCTGGTAGTCCACGCAGTAAACGATGATAGCTCGTTGTCGGCGATACACAGTCGGTGGCCAAGCGAAAGCGATAAGTCATCTCTCTTCTCTCTGATCTCAGCAGCGTACTGGCCAACTTTTTCTTTATCGATACCTGAAATAGTAATTGTGTTACCTT
>JAGBFA010000002.1 GCA_017936685.1 Alistipes sp. | reverse complement strand
AGTAGAATGCCGCTTTTCACGAAAAACAACCCAAGAACCACCAACCCAATTTTTCGTCAAAAGCGGTATTATACCACGCGACGACAGAGCGAGACGATGGGCTGTACTGGTGTACTGCCCATTGGCGAGCGACGAGGAGCGGCAGTAGAATGCCGCTTTTCACGAAAAACAACCCAAGAACCACCAACCCAATTTTTCGTCAAAAGCGGTATTATACCACGCGACGACAGAGCGAGACGATGGGCTGTACTGGCGTACTGCCCATTGTCGAGCGACGAGGAGCGGCAGTAGAATGCCGCTTTTCACGAAAAATTCACGAAAAATGAGTATATTTGTAGCTATTAAACATAATTTGCGATATGAAACGCCTGTTGACATATTCGATCGTCGCACTGCTGTTGACGGCATGCGGCGGCAAGGGGAAGAAAAATGCGGCCGAGATGCCTGCAAATGAGGCATCGCAGCCGACAGCTGCCGTGGGAGTGCGTCCGATGACGCGTGTGGTGGTGCCGGCGGCAGAGAGCGTCACGATGGAGAGGTATCGCGCTTATCTCGCGGAGCACTATTGGGACAACTTCGACTTCAATGCGAACGAAGCCGTGGCATCATACGATACGGTGGACATCTGCCGTGCCATGACCGAATATGTGGTGACATGCGTCGATCGCGACAATGCCGATACGCTTATGACACGTCTGATGCGCAGGGCATCGGCGAGCCGCCCCGTGCTCGACTACTTCGCCATGATCACCGAGAAGGTGCTGCACGATCCCAATTCGCCCGTGCGCGACGACGAGTACTACATACCGGTACTGCGCGTGCTCGTATCGTCGCCGTTATACGACGAATACGACCGCATAGCCCCCGAGTACGATCTGCGCATGGCCTTGCAGAACCGTCCGGGGCACGTAGCCAACGACTTCGTCTACACGCTTGCATCGGGGCGCAGCGCACGCATGTCGGATATCGAGGCCGACTACCTGCTGATATTCATCAACAACCCCGGCTGTCCCATGTGCCGCCAGATCACCGAGGCTATCACCTCGTCGCCCATGCTCAACGAGCTTTCCGAGCGCGGCACCCTGCGCGTGCTGGCCATATATCCCGACGAAGACATCGACGCATGGCGCGACTATGCCGCCAACATGCCGACGGCATGGATCAACGCCTACGACCGTGAGCAGACCATATCTTCCGAGAGACTGTACGACTTGAAAGCGATACCGGCCATGTATCTGCTCGACAGCGACAAACGGGTGATGATCAAGGACGGGACGAGCGTGGAGCAGGTCGAATACGCCATTATCGAAAGCGAGGCGCGACGATAACGGATTCTCGGGCATTAGGGTTTCGACATAAGCATCGCTTATGATATTATAAATAATTGTTAACGTTTTTTTATCGTCCGTTTCGAAATTTTGCGTAACTTCGCAAGTGAAATTAACAAACAAACAGAAAAACGATAAAAACTATTAGTTATGGCAAAGAAATGGATTTGCACCGTTTGTGGTTATATCCACGAGGGTGACGAGGCACCCGAGAAGTGCCCTATGTGTAAGGTAGGCAAGGACAAGTTCGTCGAGATGAAGGAGAGCGACGAGGCTTTGCAGTTCGTGACCGAGCATAAGATCGGCGACGGCAAGGTCGACAACGCCGAGCTGATGGAGGGACTCAACAACCACTTCATCGGCGAGTGCACCGAGGTGGGCATGTATCTGGCCATGAGCCGTCAGGCCGACCGCGAGGGCTATCCCGAGATCGCCGAGGCTTTCAAGCGTTACGCTTTCGAGGAGGCCGAGCACGCCGCCAAGTTCGCCGAGTTGTTAGGCGACTGCGTATGGGATACCAAGACCAACTTGGAGAAGCGCAAGAATGCCGAGTGCGGTGCCTGCGAGGACAAGATGCGTCTGGCACGCATTGCCAAGCAGAACAACTTCGACGCTATCCACGACACCGTTCACGAGATGGCCAAGGACGAGGCTCGTCACGGCAAGGGCTTCGAGGGTCTCTACAACCGTTTCTTCAAGTAGGAACGTCCGGTCGTCTGCGGCAATCGTGCGGCAGACCAGCAACCGATATCGCCACCGTCTTTCGGGACGGTGGCGATTTTGTGAATAATCATCGTTATCCGGTCGCCAATCGCCGGACACACCGTTGCCGCATCTTTCAAATTCAATAGCCATGGGCAACCTGCAAGCCCGATAAACAATATTTTATCATATCAGATCCTTGCAAATCTCGTATAATTATCCTAACTTGCAGATAGAAAACCGCCAGCCTTCATGCGTGGCAGGAGCACCAGAGGTAATTTAACAGTAAATAGTCGAAAAAAACAACAAGGCCTATGACGACAAACTGATCCGCATATAGGCATGCCTATGGCGAAGGGTTGAAAGGATTTAATTATAAATGGCGAGTGATGCGTCCTTTGCTCAAAGAAAGCCATCATACTATGCACCGACATATATAGTTTTGCGATTGTAATAATAACGATACAGTAATGATCAAGGTCAATACGATAGATTACTTATATTACAAGTTAAATACATGGCTTTCATATTTGACAATTAGCGGCCAATCATCAGGAGGTCTTTGGGTTCCGTCCTTGCTGTTGGGATTCAATGTATCATGTATATTGAATATTACAACCAGGATAACAGAGGAATCAAGGATTACCATCAGTGCAATAGTCTCTATCTTTATGGCATTTTACTACCTATGTAAAGATGAACAAATCATGACCAAATATGAATTGGAATCAGACGAAGCCTCGTCAAGAGGCACCAAGGCAGTTATTCTATATATTATTCTTTCGATTGCATTACTGTATGTCAGCGAGAACTACTTTTGATTGATCCATATAATTACGATGAAAAAAAGACTGATACAGCATAACGAGCGATTGAGCAATATCGTTTCGCCATAATTATTACAAGTGATCTGCTATAAGCACAGATACTTTTGCAAAAACAACCAAAGAATATAAATTAATTGTTTTAAGATATGCACTTGATAATATATTTGCGAATAATTAAATACCTTATGGGATTATCTCTGTCGGTCGCAGCAGCGCATGATTCGTATGCCCCAAAGTTTGATATAATGTCGATGAACATCGATAGCAGCAATACCGTGGACCAAAATATTTCATACGGTTATTTTATGGGTATGCAAGATGTCGATTATTTTACGTTTGTAACCAATGGTCCAGGAATCGTATTAAATGTATCATTAATTAATGACACAACAGATACTTTGACTATATTGACAGAACATGCACGTTCGTATTTGAGATATGAGTTTAATGGGAAAAAGTATACAAAAAACTCTTTGGAGATATTCTCCAATGACATTCTTCCTGGTGAAGTGATTAATATCCAGCCACAACAAACGCTTGAATTCCAATTATTATTCGGATTATTGCCAGAATATGCATTCTCGGTTGAGAATTATGCAAAAAATATCTGGCAGATAATCCCGACATTACAGATCGAGTTGGAATTACACAGACCGAAAGGTATGACCGTAGTCTCCGAACCGCTGGACTGGAAAAGTATTACCATAAGCGGAGAATAAGTTGCGGCAAAACATATTAATTTAAGAGTATAGGTGATATAAAACAATCAAATTAATTATGTATGGCAATTGGCACCCGGAGTTGGAGGATCTGATCTTGTTAGTGATGCAAAATCGGGCAAAGGAAGCTATTGATTTAATCGAGTCCGGCGGATTCGACGCAAATATGATGAATGATATAGGTATTTGCAAATCCGATTTACCGCTATATAAATTGTCTTTATGCAATGATATTTTATTAAGCACAGACGACTGGCGGGAAGATTTTCAACCGATAGTCGATCGAAATAGACTTGGTTGTAAGGATCTGTTGGATTATTGGAAAAACCGCTGGAAATATCCTACTGATATTCCATTGGATTTTGGCGAGTATGAAGATGCCTGCGCCCATTTCGACGGTTGGGATATTGAGGATTTGTTTGATGTAAACATGAACGAACTGAAAGCGTTGGGATACGATGAAAATGAAGTCGAGTTTTGCCATGCGGTTTTGAACTACAACTCGGATTTGATTCAAAAGCATATCAATATGCGAACAAATCCAGATATCTATATCTCCGGGACTATCCCCGCGGATAAAGCAGGGCGTGCGGACGACGACAGCTATAATGCTTTGGTGTGCTGCAATACTTTTTATTGCGATGCGTTCGATTGCTATTGCTTGGCAGATCTTTGGAGCCATATACCGATACAGCAGATCAGAGAACAAGAAGTTCGTATGCTTCTTGAAGCGGCGGCCTATTGCGACCTGGAAAAGAAATTGAAGGGGTTGAAATAGAACGTAGAAATATTTACAAAACATGTGACGGCGAGACATCGCACCCGCGTCGGACATAATAAAAACGATTGCATCGCTATGAGAGAACTGACGAAAGCCGAGAAGAGACAGGCAAAGGAGTTGATACAAAGGGGGATATTAAGACGGCATGTCAGGTGGCAGTCAGATATGCGCAAACTGCTTGACACCCCTATCGACTATAATACCGGCAATGAATTCGACCGCTCGATGGAGATAACCGCCCGTTCGCGGAAATTCTATAACGAGGCCATGCAGATGGAGGAGTATTGTCGCACCTCAATGCTACCAATAGGGCTTCTTTCTCTATTCAGCAGAGGCTATCTGAATGCAGATGACATTGCCTGTCTGCCGGAAGATATAAGACTCTGGATCAAAGATTCATTGGCCGACGACACGAGCACCGCCGCAGTCGAATCACCGCTGAAATAAAACAGAAATAATCCGTCTGCCCTCGGCACACTTGCAGCGCGGCATCGGCACTGCCGAGCCTTTACCCCATGATACTTCCGAGCGAGAACATTGGCATGTACATGGCTACGAGTATCACCGCCACGAGCACCCCGACAAGCATTATGAGCATCGGTTCGAGCATTGTTCCCATGCGTCTTATGGCATACTCCATCTCCGCCGTGAGCGCATCGCCCTGCTGCCGCAGCATCTCGGGCAGGCGGTTGGTCTCCTCGGCCACACGGACTATGGCCGCCAGTCTGCGGTCGTACAGCTCGGGATAGCGTGCCAGCGCAGCGGCGAGGGTCTCTCCCCGTTCGAGCATTCGTGCGATCTCTCCCAGCGACTTCCGGTAGGGGTAGAACGTCATGACATCGCGCAGCATGTCGATGCCCGCCAGCAGAGGTATGCCCGAGGCACACAGCAGGCATAGCAGCTTGCAGCAGTGCGCCTGCATGTTCTTTCGCACGATCATACCCGCGAAGGGTATTCGCAGCACGAGCCATGCACGCCTGCGCTGCACCTCCTCGCGCTGCCTGTTCATGCGGTAGAGCAGATACGCTCCTGCCGCCGCGGTGAGCGTGACGGCGGCGCAAGAGGGAAACGCCCGCGACACGGTGATGATCCACCGCGTGAGCGCAGGCAGCTCGCCGCCCATACGCGCGTACACCTGCTCGAACATAGGCACCACCACGGCGAGCATGAAGGCCACCACAGCTACTGCCACGGCGAGGATAACCGCCGGGTAGCTCACGGCCGAGGAGATCATGCGCCGCTGCGCGGCACGCTTGCGGTAATAGTCGTGCAGGAAGTCGAGCGTCTGGGTGAGTCGTCCCGTCCTGTCGCCGATGCCTATCACGCCACACTCCATGGCACTGAATGCACCGCTGTCGCGCATGGCCTCGGCCAGAGGCAGACCGCGCACGGCGGCAGCGTATATCTCCTCTATCAAAGCCTTCGTGCGCCGTTCCTCCTCGCTGTCTATAAGCAGCCGGAATGCCGCCGAGAAGTCGAGCCCCGCCGTGAGCAGCGCGTGCAGCTGTGCGTAGAGCGTCTGGCGGCGTGCGTCGGAGAGCTTATGGCCGTTCTTCTTCATATCCGTATCCGTTTTCGATCTTCATAATATCCGTTTGGTACAGCTCCCGCGCCGGTCGCCGCACATGGAATTTCAGCGTATGCCGGCAGGTCCCGATCTCTACCGTATCGGCCTCGGCAGCGTATTGCATAAGCCGCATGCCTCCTACGCCGCGCAGCAGCGTGTCGCAGAAAGCTCCCGCGGTGAGCAGCACCGACGAGTCGCGCACGACAAGCTCCCTCTGCCGTCCCGCATGGTAGAGGAGTATCATGTCATCGTGCGTATCCTGTCCGCCGCCGATGCTGTCGGCCGTGGCCAGCAGCTGCCCGAGGAGGTGTATACCCTCGCTCTGCCGCCGCGTCTCGACAATCACGGTCATGTGCCGTGCCGCAAGCCGCCCGAGAAGCGTCAAGGCCTCCATAGCGGCCAGAAAGACAATACCGGCCACGATCATCATCACCAATGTCTCCACGAGTGTCGAGGCACGCAGGCCGTGTTTTACTCTCCGCATACCACCACCTGTTTGTGTACAACCTGTTTCGTGCTGCCGTCGACGCTCGCGACAACGGTTATCAGCTGCATGTCGCCGTAGTCGCGGTAGGGCTCCACGCGCACCGTCGTCCGGCCGCCATCGCAGCTTTCGACGTATGTGCCCTCCGGCCACAGCCCCGACGAGTATTTGACAAAAGCACCTGCCGCGCGGTACTCCGCCTCGGCCACAGCCTCGGCATCGTCGTCATGCACGCTCAGGCGCGGCAGCAGCTCCATCGTCGCGGCGAATACTACCAGAAGGACTATCGACGCTACGACGGCCTCCACGAGCGATGCGGCTCGCAGCCTGCCGGCCGTTACTCGACGCATAGCACCTCCTTTCCGGGCACGCTGTCGCACCCCGCGAGCCACAGAGGCTGTGCCGTAGCAGGATTTTCGAGCAGTGTCAGATCGCACAGCATGTCGGGGTAGTACCCCTGCGGCGAGAAGCAGACGGCCTGCCGGAGCACGGCGCAGCCCGCGACGATACCCTGCACCTGTGCCGCGCCGTCGACATAGAGCAATCCCCGCACGCGTGCCGTGCGACACTGCCGGTATGATGCCGTCGTGGTCGTCCTCACGGCCGTATCGCGCACTATGACGCAGCCGTCCACCGTCGCGTGATCGCCCAGCTCGGCATAACGGCCTGCATAGATGCCCGACGGGTATTCCAGCGCAGCGTGCGGCTCGACGACGACCGTATCGCGTGCTATGAGCTGTGCCGTGATGCGCGCTCCGCGGCCGAGGGTGATCTTGCGTGCCGCAACGATCGTATGTTCCATGCGGCATGTGGAGTCTATGCGCAGCTCGTCGGCCGCGAGCATGATGCGCCCATGCAGCATGCAGCCGCCGATCTCGGCCGCACCGAGCCGCAGCAGCAGCGTCCGGTCGCGAAAGCCTGCGCCGAGGCTGTCGGGCAGGGACTCCGACAGCGGGACATCTGCGGCCACGGCAAACAGCGAATCGATGTGTGCTACGGCCTCGGCCGAGGGTGCGGGCAGAGCCGCCGAGGCACGCCGTATGGCCGTGTGCGGTATCTGCCGGCCGCAGAAGAAGGTCATGCCCATACGGCCGTATGCGAGTCCGTTCTGCGGCAGGTGCAGCACGCCGTGCAGACGGGTATCGCCCGCAAGGGTCACGGCGGCGCGGTGGTCGGCATAGAAGAGCGTGTGCCGGGCATCGGGCTCGACACCCACCAGGCGGCAGGTGGAGACGATGGAGTCGGCCGAGGCCACATGCAGCAGCCCGTAGAGTCCCCACCGCTCGCGCCGCGCGACGATGCACGACTGCGGCAGCGAGTCGTAGAGCAGGTAGCCCTCGGCGGCGGTCAAGGCCTCCCGGTCGGGGTGTCGCAGGCAGAGCGTCACGGCGGAGGCGACATCGGCGCGCGCCTGTCGCAGCCGCTGGGTGCGGGCGTAGAGCAGCGTGTGCTGCTGCCACAGTGCAATAAGCCCCAGCATGGCCGTGAGCATGACTAACGTGACGGCCACCACCGTCGGCAGGACGGCACCCGAGAGGTGTGTTGCTGTGTGTTTCATCTATTGGCATCGTTTTACACCGTAGATCAGCCCCTCGTGTTCGAGGTAGAGCGAGTCGCTGTCGGAGCCTGTCAGACGCCAGCCCTCGGCCGCCTCGCCCCGGCGAAGCTCGTACTGCACCTCGCCGATCATCAGCACGTGGAGCGTCTGTCCGTCGGCCGTCACCGCGGCCAGGTGTACTATCGGCGTGCGGTCGCGCTGCGGCGCACTCTTTTTCGGCAGCGGCAGCGGGCGCACCGTGGGTCGTGATGCCGGCTTGGGTGTAGCCTTATCTCGCAGGAAGGGATCGGGATAGTCCAGCCGCAGTGTGTCGGCAGTACAGAGTTGCACCGGTGCAGTATCGGCCGTCGGGCGCATCTGTGGTGCGGCAGGCTCGGACGGCGCAAAGATACGCCATGCCACAATGCTCCACACAGTCACTGCGGCCGCGAGCAGCAGCCGTGTCGTCCAACGCGATTTCATGGCTCGGAGGGTGTTTCGGGTTTCATTATCAGTTGCTGTATGTATATCGTCGCCGTGAGCTGCACGCGGCGGGTGCGAGACTCTGTCGTCGTGCGCCACTCGACGGATTGCAGTCGGCACTCCGTAAGGCGTCGTTCGAGCATGTCGACCGTGCGCAGCAGACCGGCGAATGAATCCGCAAGTGTCAGCTGTGCCGTGCGGATCTCGATGCCGTCCTGCCGCAGCGTGGTGGCGGGCGTGTATCCCGTGGCCTGCACGCCCGAGGGTGCCATGCGCCGCACAGAGTCGAGCAGCGCGCCCGAGAGGATCAGCTCGGGCATAGCGGCGGCACGAGGCATGGCAGCATCTGCGGCAGGTATCGGGCCGAGCGCGTCGAGTCTGCTTTCAAGGTGTCGGCACTCACGCCATGTCGCGCAGGTGTCGTGAAGCGCGAAACGCCACCCGGCCCACGGCAGCACCACGAAGAGCAACGCGAGAAGACACACGCCGCGATATTCGTATGGCAGCTTCATAGCCCTATCTCTATGCGGAACACGAGCCGCGCAGCGTCGCGTTCCCGTTCGACATTGGTAAGCCGCACCGTGCGGCAACACATCTCGGCAGTAAGCCGCTCGACGAATGCCGAGACATCGCCCGCGATGGGTGCCGTGCCCGCGACCACGGCCGTACGCTCATGACGCTGCAAGGGCTTATCCGCCTCGAAACGCCGGGCGAGCGGCTCGACGGCAAGCTGCGTAAGCACTACACCCTCGGGCACGGCGGCGGCGATGCGGTCGCACAGCAGGGCGCGTGCCACCTCCGGGCGGGCATCGAACTGTGCAAGCAGTGTCCGCTGGCGTGCGGTGACATCGGCCGCGGCAGAGGCCGTGCGCTCGCGGGCAGCGAGCCGGGCATGCAACATCTGCCGCCGTGTGCCCACCTTCGGGGCGAGCAGGACATTGGCCGTCAGCAGGCAGAGGAACAGCCCCAGCACGGGCAGTCCCGTGCGGCGCACGGCGCGCTGCGCTAATGCCGAGCCCTCGGCCGTAGGTCGCAGCATATCGCGCCAGCGCAAGGAGTCGAAGAGTGTCCGGGCGAGGGTTGTCGGGGCAAGGCCTATCGCGATCCGCTGGGGGTGTATCTCTGCCGCGGCAAGTGCCGACAAGACATCTTGCAGCCGCTCGCGGCGAACGAAGCCTACATCGCCGTCGTGCTCGCTCCAAAGGAAGGTATCGCTGTCGCGGCGCACGCGGGCGGCGACGTCGGAGTCGGCCGGTTTGAAGATCGTGCCGTGGCCGCTGACGGTAACTGCCACTAAGTTCCTGGCTGCCGATGCCGGGTCATACGGCGCGGGTGTTATCTCGCCGCCGGCCGTGCAGTGCCATGCCGCGACGCTGTGGCTGTCGGCAGTAAGCGTGACCTCCAACACCTGAACGGAAGAGAGGATATGGGCCAACAGTTTCATTCGATGACAGTGGGTTTGATGAAGATGTTGAGCGTGCGTTCTACCTTGTTGCGCTTCTCCTTGCCGAAGAACCACTTGATGACGGGTATGCGCGCCAGCAGAGGCACACCGCGCGAGGAGTTCTCCAACGTATTGCGGTCGAGACCGCCCAGCAGCACCATCTCCTCGTTCTGCACCTTGACGATCGAGCGGAAGCTGCGTGTGGCCGTGCCGGGCGGCGCATCGCCGATCTTGCGGTCGGTGAACTCCGTCTGCTCGAACTCTATGTCGAGGGTGATGTGCCTGTCCTCCGAGACGTAGGGCGTGACCTTGACCGAGAGGTTGGCATCGACCGACTTCCACTGGTACGACTCCGACGAGATGGGGTTCTGCGTGCCGTAGTAGTTGTTCTGCACCTCCTTGTAGTACTGCGTCTCGCCGCTGGTGAGGACGGCCTCGTGGCCGTTCAAGGTCGACAGCTTAGGCGTGGAGAGCAGACGTATCGTGCCGTCCTCCTCCAAGGCTTGCAGGCTGAGGTAGAACTCGGGCGTGACGCGGCCCAGGTTGACCGTGCCGCTGACGCGTTGCAGCAGCTTGTTGACGGCGGAGGCACTGAAGGTCATGTCGACACCGCCAAGCAGCGTGCCCGAGGTCCGGACGGCCGACTCGCCGATGCCCGCTTCGAGACCTATCTCGTGGATCCTGCTCTTGGTGATGTCGGCTATAAGGATCTCCATCGTTACCATCGGCACGGGCTTGTCCACCGAGCGCAGGAAGGACTCCACGCGTGCCACGTCGCGCCGGTCGCCCGAGAGGATCAGGGCGTTAAGGTCGGCAAAGGTCTTCACGGCGACGTTCTGCCTCAGGGCCTCGGGTATGATCTGCTCGACATGATCGACGGCACGGTAGACCATCGGCAGCACGCAGGTCGAGGTGAGGCGGTCCGTGGCGGCCGCGCCGAAGATCCAGATGCCGCGCTCGGTGTAGTAGCTGTACGGAGAGCCTTTGAGAAGCACCGAGAGAAGCGTCTCGAAATCCGTGTCGTCGACCCAGATGCCCGCCGTGAGGTTGATGGGCGAGAGGAAGTGATAGTCGAGTTTCAGCTCGTCGCACAGATCGAGGATAACCTCCTGCACGTCGCTGCGCGAGATATGTGCCGTGATGCGGCCCAGCGAATCCACATGCAGCTCGTCGGGCGTGAACTGCCGCTGCCGCAGGTAGGGCGCGGCCGAGCGGCGGCCCTCTTGCGAGGAGGGATCCTCGCGCCACACGGTCCAGACATCGTCCGCGTCGCACGCCGATTGCAGGCCGTTGACTGCGGCAAGCGTGCCCATAGCCTCGGAAAAGGGCATGCGGCGCACGTAGCCCGAGACCTTGCTATCGTAGAGCGGCTCCGGGACGATGATGTTGCGGTCAGACAGACGCACGATCTTCTTAACGACGTCGATCAGACGATCACCACGCAGATCATAGCTCAGCGTAGAGTCCGAGGCCTGGTACACGATGTCGGGATCGGGCGACGGAGAGGGGGCTGCGGCCGCAGGAAAGATAGAGAGGATATTGCCCGCAACGGCGATATCCAACCGGTACTCGCGGCACAGGAACAGCACAAGATCGTCGACACGGGCACGGCGGAAGTTGCACGATACGGGGATATTGTCAACACTGCGCACGGAGAGGTTCACACCGCTGGCGCGGGCTATATTGCGCAGAAGCTCCGATAGCGACAGCCGCCCCGAGGTGATGTCGACCTCGCGGCAGAACGTCGAGTCGCGACCCACAAGCATCGCAAGCCGTGACTCGATGCCAGACAGACGTACAGAATCGGGCTGTTGTGCCGCCGCACGCAGAGGAAACAGCAGCCATAGTGAAAGCAACGACAAGTATATTAATCGTATCATATTGTTGGTTAGTATTTTACAGATTCAGCACTCGCACAAAAACGCGCACGGTCTCCTAATTCCCTGTGTATCAAGGAATCGACAGCTTAGTGTTTAGTTATTATTATTTCTCTGTCCCGATTACCTTTCGGTCCTGCATCTAATAGTCGGAGGATTTCTGCGACGTAGAAAGCGATGTTTGACAATATGACGATAATTCCATTTCTTATAGTTGGTCAGATCGTCGCGACAGACATAGTACCTTATGACAAGGGCTCCATCGTCAATCGTATACGGAGGTAAATCATAATATGTCGCTCGCCAATCGAGATCGATATGATCGTATCGTTGCAGAATACCTATCATCTCGTCCGGGATCACATCTTCAGGGATACTCCAATAGAAAAGTTTGTCGCCGCAGATCCTGTACCGGTTGGGGATACCAGGGTCTTTGGGATCGGAACCTTTGTCCGAGACCGGATATACTTTGTCGTGGGCTACCATTATTACAATCTTATAAAGATCCGGACTTTCCTCAAAGTATAATATATCGAATATATCGCCTGCCTTGCGCAGTCTCGAAGTATGACAGAAATCGGTTATGCAGTTATCGATGGCGACATCGATATTGCCGGTGGATTGCAGGCTCTGCCTCCATGAAGCGCAACCGCTCATAAGCGACACGACAAGTACCGATAAAATCGATAATAGGTAAAATCTGTTTCTCATAAAAATGCTTACGATCTAACAAATAAAACGTTATGGTTTGTGATCTATTATGACTCATCGATTGGCATACCAGACAAGCCGACCATGCCGCTCATTACTATTCGATCCTGCATCTGACTGTCGGAGGATTTCTGCGACGTAGGAAGCGATGTTTGACAATATGACGATAACTCCATTTCTTATAGTTGGTCAAATCGCTGCGACATACATAGTAATGCACTTCAACGGCACCATCATCAAACGTACACGGTGGTATATCGTAATATGTCGCTCGCCAATCGAGATCAATATGATCGTATCGTTGCAGAATATCTATCATCTCGTCAGGAATCACATCTCCCGGGATACTCCAATAGAACAGTTTGTCGCCGCAGATCCTGTACCGGTTGGGGATACACGGGTCTTTGGGATCGGAACCTTTGTCCGAGACAGGATATACTTTGTCGATGGCCAACATTATGACAATCTCATAGATATCCGGTTTTTCGTCATAGTATGATATATCGAATATGTCGCCCGCCTTGCGCAGTCTCGAAGTATGACAGAAATCGGTTATGCAGTTATCGATGGCGACATCGATATTGCCGGTGGATTGCAGGCTCTGCCTCCATGAAGCGCAACCGCTCATAAGCGACACCATAAGTGCCGATAAAATCGATAATAGGTAAAATCTGGTTTTCATAATTACATAATCAATAGACGATAGGCGAATATCCGTCGGTTAATATAATGAAATGTTTAACTCCCTGTGTTACCTGCCGCTTCTTAGATTTCATATCTTGGCCAGAGGGCTGTGTTCTGTCGGAATACGGCAATATAGACGGGTGGGTATGCCATGACGTATGGGGTTCTATATGCCCCAACAAATCGGGACGTACAGTGGGATATGGCGGATTAGGGGTAGAATGATTATGCTTATTATTTTCGTAACTGCCAATATGTATATATCTTATTTGATCCGAACCGGTCGGGGTAAAGTAAAATCCACTCATTTCCCGACCTATCATATCCGCAAATTGTATAATAAAGTCTTGGAACCCGTCAATCGTAGGCTGACCGGGATTACCGGTCTCAATAACATTGGCACTTGTCATTAAATTCATACCGTCGCTTAAAATACCTTTTTCTATTTTATCGATCATTGTTTTAACTTTTCCTGGTTTGCCTTCCTTTGGTTCATATGAAACCTGTCCTGTTTTTTTGTCCTTAACTTCTTTAAAAACACCTATTTGGTCGAACTTATCCTCTGTTTTCGCATATAATACCATTGTTCCCGTTTTATTGTCGAACCGATAAATATCCCTTCCGTCGGGATCGACGACATTTACAGGATTGGCGGCACAATACGAATAGGGTGACAATGGCGGATATCCGTATGCCAAATTTACGAAAAGCATCGATAAGATGCAAGCGAAAAGATAATTTTCAGTCTTCATAATCGTTTATTTTAATGGTTATTCTCAGATTGTTGCTGTTGCCGGAAAACCTGTTCGGCATGTTTGTATCCCTCTTCGAGCCGGGCCATCACCTCGTCGCTAATCTTCTCCCAGCCGGAAGAATTGAGCTGCTGCGAGGTACGGTCTATATATCGTGCCAACGATACGGCATACGGATCGTCGATAGATCCGCCTTCGGTTAATAAATATTGGAAATAGATAAATGTCAAGCTCTTACCTTTTATTATCATCGCATTCGGATTATACGGATAGTATTCGAGTGCCTTTTCGGTGCATCGCAGCGTAAAGCTGTCGTACCACCTGTACTTGGAAGCATACCCGAATGCCAGATCGGCGAGCTGCAAAGCCACCGTCTCGTGCGCCGAAAGCTCGTAAAGATATATCTTGCCCTCGATGGCCTTGTCGGTTATGCCGTAATGCTCTTTTATGTGGAATGTCGGGATTATCTGGTGTGTAGTAAGCTCGACATTGACCCACGGCTCGGGATAGCGTCCGTCCTCGTTGCGGTAGCGTATGAACGTGTGCAGAGGTGCGCGCACTATGTATGCTTCGGCATCGATCGCCTCGGCCAGTATGCGGTAGTACATCGGCAGCGACCGGCACTGCCCGCGGTGAGTCTCCATCAGCGGTGTGACAAATTGCCGCTCGAAGCTGCTGCGGTCTTGGTCGTATTCGTATGTGAACGGACGGTAGCCGTTGCCCGAGTATGGATTGAAGAAGTACTCGACAAGAGCCATGTTCTTGCCCGTTTTGTACTGGTCGAATCCGTTGACGGCAATAAACCGGCGCAGGAAATCGGCCGCGGAGTCTATCGTGCGGCAGTATTTTTCGTAATCCAGTTGTCCGTCGTAGTATGCCTGTTCGGCAAGAAATACGGCACGCCGTATCGAGAGAGGCTGCTGCCCGTCGAGCATGGCCGCCATTTCTTCGTATGCCTGTTCGTATTCGGGTGTTGCTGCGCAGAGGCATGTGCAGCCGTGCACGGCAACGAGGACAAGCAGAGATGCAATTAAATTTTCAATGTGTTTCATATCAATGACAGTTAATTAGTGAAATCAGTTCTTCGAGAGATGTTTCGCCGCGGCGGAAGAGATCGATGACGGCATCGCGGAGCGAGGATATGCCTCTTTCTGCGAGCAGCGGCGTTACATCTGTCCGCCCCGCGCGGGCTGCGGCGGCCAGCTCGTCGTCCATGGGTATCACCTCGTACACGGCACGTCGTCCGGCATAGCCCGTGTAGAAGCAGTGTTCGCAGCCCACAGGCTCCGCCATGCTCCCGATCTCGACCCCGGCCAGCAGGCGTCGCACCTCGTCCGTTGCGGCCGTCTCACGCTTGCAGTGCGGGCACAGCAGCCGCACCAGACGCTGTGCCACGGTCATCACGAGCGTGTCGGCAACCAAGTATGGGTGCACGCCCATATCCGTCAGTCGCGCCACGGCACCCCACGCCGTGTTGGTGTGTATCGTCGAGAAGAGCAGGTGTCCGGTGAGCGACGAGCGCACGGCCATCTCCGCCGTGGCACCGTCGCGGATCTCGCCCAGCATGATGATGTCGGGGTCCTGACGCAGGAACGTGCGCAGGGCCGCCGTGAACGTAAGTCCTATATCCTCTTTTAACTGCACCTGATTGACCCCTTCCAGCGTGTACTCTACGGGGTCCTCGATGGTGAGTATGTTCTCCGTGAGCGTGTTGAGCCGGCGGAGCGTGGCATAGAGCGTCGTGCTCTTGCCCGAGCCTGTGGGACCGCATATCAGCACCATGCCGAAGGGCTGCGATATGGCGCGGCAATAGTCGTCGTACTGCCGCGGGAAGAACCCGAGGTTCGACAGTTCCAGCAGCTCTATGCGGCGCGTGAGCAGGCGCAGCACCACCTTCTCGCCGTAGATCGCCGGCAGCGTCGAGACACGCACGTCGAACCGCTCCCCGTCGCGGTCGTAGCCGATGCGTCCGTCCTGCGGCAGCCGCTTCTCCGAGATGTCGAGGTTGGAGAGGATCTTGATCTGATTCACGAGCGGCATGTACTGCGACCGCTCGACGACGTAACGCTCGGTCAGTTTGCCGTCGATGCGCATGCGTATGCGGCAGCGATCCTCGTAAGGCTCCAAGTGTATGTCGCTGGCGTTGTCGCGCAGAGCCTCGCCCACGAGCGAGAAGAGGAACTGACGCCCCTGTCCTATGTCGGAGGTGCGGCCTGCCGCGACGCTCGCACGCTGCGCCCCGGGACGGTAGTATTGCAGCAGCAGCCGTTGCAGCTCGTCGCCCGGAACGGGCGTTAGCTCGATGCGCCAGCCGTATATCGCTGCAAGCTCCTCGACGGCGGCCGTGCAGTCGCGTCCCGCCTCGGCGTAGCAGCGCACATGCTCCTGCTCGCGAGCGTATGGCACCAGACGGTACTCGGCAGCCTCCTGCGCCGTGAGAAGGCGTACTATCTCCGTGGGGATATGTGTCGATGTCATTGTCATAGGCGTAAGAGTTGTATTGCGACCCACACCGCCAGCACGATGCCGCCCGTGCCGACAAAGGGTATGGTGCGGTAGCGGCGGCCGCCGCATGCCCACCACACGAGTGCCGCCGTGCAGCAGGCGATCATAAAGCGCATATACTCTGTCGGCGCAAACAGAGGTGCGACGCAGAGCAGGAACACTCCGTCGCCGGCACCGGCGGCACGCCCTATCCTCTGTCCGCGCAGCCGCAGGCAGAGCGTAAGAAGCGCGGCCGAGAGCAGCAACAGCAGTGCATTGCAGAGCGCGTGCTCGGCCATAGCGTGCCACCCCTGAGCCAGCCACGCGCTGACGACGGCCGTAATGCCGAGCACGGCCAGCCACACGACACCTACGCGCCGCGTGCGGAAATCATCACGCGCGAGCACGGCAGCGGGCAGCAGCAGAAACAGATATGGATACGAAGATAGGAGCATGGCGGTGAGAAAGATGCCGGGTCAGTCCTTGACCGTCTCGCGCAGCGTCTTGTCCTGGTCGATCTCCCAGACGTTGTAGATGCCGTCGCCGTCGAAATCCACTACGGCCGTGGCCGTGGCGCGGAAGCCCTGCTCCGAGGCTTCGACCACCTCGATGCGGTAGTTGGCCTGACCGCCGTCGGTAACCAGCGTCGACTGCTCGAAGCCCAGCTCATCGAGCGAGGAGCAGTAGCGCGACGAGGTGTAGAAGTGCGAACGTTGCAACGTGTGCAGGTAGGTAAGCTGCTGCTGCGCTTCGGAAGATTTGGCACGCGAGATAAGCGGCATGAGGTTGGGCAGGGCAATCAAGACTAAAATGCCGATAATGACCAGGACCACCAGCAGTTCGGGCAGCGAGAAGCCTCGCAGATAGATAAGGTGTCGTGTCGTGTGATTGTGTTTCATCTGTTCGGGTTGTTGAATGTATATACAAAAGTATGATGCGCACCGGCCATCGAAAAGCGAATACGGCCAAATGCAATCTTGCAAATAGCGGCGCAACGGTCTGATTTGCAGCGGTACTCCAAGGTCAAAATCTTATCTGCGATTTTCAGGATTGCAATATATTGAGTATTAGCCTATTGCGCGTTTACAGAAGTGTTTGCGGTGTGCAATGCGCTAATTGTCACCGATATATGGCGGTAAAACCTGCGGATAAGGTTTTTATTCGTTGCAGGCGTTGATTATCAGGGTGTTGGCCGTAGGGTTGCAACGCTGGATTTCACGAGATGCTGCGCAGGAGGCGGCCGCACGGCACATATCTTTGTCGAGAGGAAATGCCGCAAGGCGGTATTCCCATACGTATAACCAAATCCCAAACTCTATGAAACGAATCTTACTGTTTGCATCGTGCTGCCCGTATCTGCTCGGGCTTTTCCTGTCTACGCCTGCGCGGGGGCAGTCCGCGCCGGAGCAGGCGGAGTATGTCCCCACGCCTCAGACATGGTCATTCATGCGCTACGGCGCAACGCCCGTCGACTACTATACGGGCACGGCACGGGTCGATGTGCCCCTCTACACCTACTCCGACAACGACTTCGACATTCCCATCTCGGCGAGCTACGCCTCCACGGGCTTTCAGCCGCAGCGTCAGACGGGTATTCTGGGTCTGAACTGGTTTCTCAACTGCGGCGGCTCGATCACGCGCGAGGTACGCGGACTGCCGGACGACTATAATGGAGCTGATGGCGTATGCGTGGGATTTCTCGCAACAGAATTCACAAAGTTCGATGACCAAGAACTGTTTAACATGGAGCACGGCGACATATCGCAATACAAGGACAGGTATTTAATAGGCTACAAAGAAGCTGACGGCACAGAGAAATGCTACATAGAGACCGAGTCGGATCTCTACTACTTCAACTTTCTGGGGCACTCGGGCAGGTTCCACTTCAACGGCCGCGGCGAGATATGCGTCTACGGCACCGACGGCAGCCACGGTACATACGAGATCACGCCAAACAGGGAAGACGGTCATATATCCGGCTTTACTGTTCGCACGGCGGACGGATACAAGTACGTTTTCGGCGGTGACAACAATGCCGTAGAGCGTCATATAAAGGGTAATTTCGGATATGAGGGGCAGTTCGATTTCGAACGCGATCCCTTGGTCAGCGGCGAATCGCAATACCCTATCGTCACATGGAACCTCAAAGAGATCGTCGCACCCAACGGCCGGCGCGTAACGTTTACGTATAAGCCGGTTGAACTGCTGTCGAATGTGAATCCGATAACCGTAGATACCAACAATCCGTTCTACGTGATGACATTCGCCGTGGGACCCAACAAGATTGCCAAAGACGGCTCTCGCGACCACATGCGCCATGTCAGCGTGGTGCGCACCTCGTATCTCGACAAGATCGATGTCGAGGATTGCAATGTGGAGATCGAATTCGACTACGGCCGCAAGGGCTGCTACGATGTCGACAAGGAGCAGTCTGACAATATCCCGGAGACTATGGTGGAAGATGCCCGTATCGTGCAGAATCTGTATCGGATAGACACGATAACCGTAACCTCGGATAACGAGCAGATACGCCAATGCACGTTCTCGTATAACATAAAGGACAACCGGACACTGCTGGCAAGCATCAATCTGCATGAGTTGGGCAGCTATCGAATGTCATACTATCAAGACAAGTCATTTGCCGGTCTGACGACCTCCGATGTCGATTTCTGGGGTTATCAGAACGGCACGGGCAACCACTATAACGCATATTGTCCCATGAATGTCGACTGTGATCGCAACGAGAATATCATACAAGACAGTACATTCAACAACCCCGACTGGAAGTATGCCCTCTCGGGCTGTCTGAAACGGATAACATATCCCACACGAGGCTACACCGAGTTCGCATACGAGGCCAACAAAGCAAAATACATCATCTTGCGACGCAAAAGAATATTGTATGCGTCCGACGACAGGCTGCCCATAGAACTCGACAGCATATCTTCGGCCGAGAACACTACACCCTACCTTGCGCGGCTCCACTCCTACAAGAGTTTCTTCAACGGCAGCGACCTTACGGGCGGCGTGCGCATACGGCGCATCACCGACTGCGACGCATACGGCGAGCCGGTAATACGCGAATTCGAGTACGATACGGGCATCGTATCGTCGTTCCCGCGATACCAGCTCGAATACAGCCCCTCATTCCAGTTCCGCAATCCCTATCTGAATATCCCGTCATCGACATTCGACCGCGTGCATATAGGTTACAGCAGAGTCAGGGAGATACTCTCGGACGGATCGTACACCGAGTACTGCTATACCGACTATCTGCAATATCCCGACGAGCCGGAGGATCAGAACAGCACACAAATAGCCGACTCGGCGGATACCCATCTCCCGCTTAATTACATCAACAACATCATGCGTCAGCCCAACTCGCACCACTATCGCCGCGGCAAGCTGCGCGGCGTGGGTTATTACGATGCCTCGCACAATCGGGTAAGGATCGAACGCATGAAGTATGCCGAGCACAATGCAGGCGAGGAGGTCGACTACTCGACATACGTGACACTGAGCGGCATATATGCCTATTCCGTCAAGCTCTACACGGGCGACTACCGTCTTGTGGAGAAGAGATCGACGGATTACTTCGGCGGCGACTCCATATCTACCGTGACCAGATACGCCTATAACGACCTGGGGCAGATAAACAGCCAGACAGTCATCGCGCCCGACAACTCGATACTCCGGACGCTGACATCATACTATCACGAGACTCTCCCCCAGAGCGACTCCACGTCTCACATGCTCGACTATCCTGCCTCGGTGAGGACACTCTATGCCGGCAGCCCACAGGCCACGGCCGCATCGCAATATATCACATCGGCCGTAAAATACGAGTATGACATCTTCGGCGGAGTACTCAGACCTCGCTGCGTGAAGCAGGCGTTGCTCGACGAGCCGGCCATATCCCCCCGACTGCCGCAGCTGGCATACCGCACCGCGGTGCAGTATCAGGCGCGCGACAGTCACGGAAACCCCACGCAGATCGAAGATGCCGCGGGCGTGGTGACATGTTACATCTGGGGCTACGGCGGACGCTATCCCGTGCTGCGTGCCGCAGGCACCACATACGAGGCGTTGAAGGCCGCGCTCTCAATCACGGGCAACGACCCGCTCGGCGGGGCCCTGAGTGCCGCGCAGGAGGCGGCCGTGCGTCAAATCACGGGCATATATGTCGACACGTACGACTACAAGCCGTGCGTGGGCATGACGCGCCACACCGACGTGGCAGGACGCACATACACCTACCTGTACGACACCGCAGGACGGCTCATACGCACCGATGATCCCATGGGACGACTGCAAGAATACAACTACGATCTCGGCCTTGACATTAACTTCGAATTTATACATAAACCCGTATCCGAATCTGAGAATCTATGAAACTCCATATAAGCATTATCTTGTCGGTGATCGTGCTGTCGATCACAGGCTTTGCGCGTGCCGCAGCGCAGCAGGTGGCCATCAAGTGCCAGCCCCAGACATGCACCGCACCCAATAACGGCGGCCGACGCTCGGTGACCGTCACATACGACAACACCTCGGGCGGCGTATCCACCGTACCCGACATCATACGGCGCAACGCCGTAACATACGACACCGAACATATCGAAAAGATCGAGTTCCCCACCTCGGCCACGGCCGTCATAACATTCCGTCACCGTCCCGACGGCGCACGAACCGAAGGCACGGTGTCGTTCGGCTTCACCCTGCGCGTGCCTGCGGGTGGGCTGCCCGGACTCTCCGGACCCGAGGTGGTCGATTCCTCGTCCTCCGGCACGTCGCAGTACGTGGAGCAGTTCTGCCAATGCGAGCTCTCATACGTATATCCCGCCCTGAACGGTGTCATAGGAGGTCTTATATCCGCTTCCAACGAGGCTTACAAGCCGGGGCAGATGATCGGACAGATACGGTCCCAGATGCCCGCAATGAGCGTACCCGGACGCGATATAACATACTCGTGGCAGAGGCGCACAGGCTCGGCATGGCAGACGATAGAGGGTGCGACGGGCGAAGTATACACGCCGCAGCCCATAGGCAAGGTGTCGGAGTACTACCGCCGCGCAGCATACGACGGCTACGCCACGGCATACTCCAACGAGGTGGAGATACGAGCCCTTGCAAGCGCAGGCACCATAGGCATGGAGTATGAGGACGACGCGACGACGATACGTCTTACCAACGTGCAGTCGCCCACCATGCCCGCTGCGCAGTGTCGCTGGGAGCGATCTGCCGACAACGAGACATGGACGGTAATAAGTCGCGGATCGTATACCGCAACGGTGGTCAAGCCCACCGTGATGACATTCTACCGTCGTGTGGCCGCATCGCTCGACGGCAACGACGAATACCCCTCCAACACCGTCATATACAACATGCGCACACCCGTATCCATTCGCGTGCGAACGGCAACCGATGCCGCCGGCAGCACATACGTCGACGACCGCACATACTACGACGGACTGGGACGGCAGATGCAGAGCGTAGCCGTGGCTGCCGCTCCCGACGGCCGCGACATCGTATCGCTGCATCGATACGACGGCAAGGGACGCGAGGCCGAGGCATATCTGCCCTTTGCATGGAGCGGAGAGGGCACGTATCTGAGCAACACCGCATACAAGCAGGACAAATATTACAAGCAGAGATACTCCGCCACGAGCACACGTTATGCCTACACCCATACCGAGTACGAGGCCTCGCCCCTCGACCGCCCGCTGTCGGTCATGCAACCCGGGGCGGAGTATCGCGCCGGAGACGGGCATGCCGCGGAGCAGGCATACGGCGCAAACGTCTCGGGCGAGGTGCTGCGCATAGTCATGAGCACGCAGCTCAACAACGCCGGCGGCATTCAGGTCAAGGGGTATCACCCCGCGGCAAGGCTATACAAGACAACAGCCACAGACGAGGACGGCGCCGTGACAGAGACCTTTACCGACAGCTACGGGCGGGAGATACTCTCGCGCCGCGTGATTGCCGAGGGCGATACCGCCGATACATACCGCGTATACGACAACATGGGTCGTCTGAGGTGGATCATATCTCCCGAGGGCAGCGACCGTCTTGTAGCGGGCGCATCATACGCCATCAATTGCGACATGGCTAAGAAGTATTGCTTCCGATATCTCTACGACGGCATGGGCAATGTCTGCAAGGCATATATCCCCGGGCGCGACGAGCCGGACATAACCGCCTACGACAGCTCCGGCCGCCCCGAGGCCTCCTCCACGGCAGCAATGCGCAGCGACGGCATACGGGACACATACCTCTACGACGGCTTAGGACGCGTGACGGCCGTGCAAACGTCGGCGACGACGGGCGCGCTGCGCGATAACATGCTATACCTCTACGACAGCTACTCCAGCTCACCGGAGTGGCTCGGTCACGGCTTCCGGCCCGTAGAGGGCGTAGTTGCGCAGAGCGATATCCTGGCCGTGCCGCGAGGCATGAAGACCCACGAGCGCGTGTATGAGGTATACGACAAGAGCAGCACCGCAGCAGCACGATCGTCTCTGCGAACGTTCTACTACGACATGCGCGGACGCATCGTGCAGAGCGTGGAGACATCGCCCATGGGGCGCACAGTGCGCGTGAGCTGCAAGTACGACTACACCGGAAATCCTCTGATACGTCACGAGCAGTACACCATAGGCGGCACGACGACAGTCGTTGTCTACACATACGCCTACGACAGCCGAGGACGCGTGACGGCCGAGACGACGGCCGTCGACGGCGAGCAGATTACCGACATCGCGTACTCTTACGACGAGTTAGGGCAGCTCAAAACGGTAAAGGCAGGGTCCGATATCGAGACCAAATACACATACAACATACAGGGCTGGCTGACAAGAAAGAGCACGAACACCAACCCGTTGAAACCGCGGTTAGCGAGTATAAACTCGGGTTTGATAATCGATCGCGACAGCTTGATAATGCCTCCGGGTGGCATTGCCGAATCGTTGCAAAAAAACATCTTCGAGCAGACATTGGAGTACTTCTCGCCAAAACATGCCCAGCCGCGGTATGCCGGCAATATTGCCGAGACCTCGTGGAAGCGGGGAAGCAATGCCGAGGCCGACACATACGCCTACACATACGACCGCCTCGGACGGCTCGTAGACGGACGGTTCATATCCGGAGGGCTGCTCCTTACAAAGCAATACGGTGAGCGCAACATAGCCTATGACAAGAACACGAATATTCTGTCACTCACAAGGTACAACGGATCACGCATCGGAACGCAATACCGATACACATACGACGGAAACCGCAAGCTGTCGGTGACAAGCGAGATATCGGCCGACATCACTGCCGACTATGGCTATCAATACGATATTATGGGAAATATTTCGAAAATAGGGGCAGAAAATTTGCTTATTTCCTATAATTATCTTAACTTGCCGAAGATAATAACCAAGACCGGTACACCAAGAAGCAGCGACGGCGCGACATACGTAGTAGGCGTGACACGCCCCACGGCAAGTTATATCTATCTTGCCGACGGGACGAAGGTGCAGGCAATAGGTGAAACCGGGCAAGGTTATGAGTATGTGGGTTCTTTGAGACTGAGCGTTAACGGCAGCAGCGTCGACATCGAGAGCATACCCTTTGCCGGAGGCAGGATAGTCAAGACATCGAACGGTTACGAGCCGCAATACTACATCACAGATCATCTGGGCAGCACACGAACCGTCGTAAAGCCCAATGCGACCGTGGTGGCAGAGTTCGATTACATGCCATACGGAACGCAGCATGCCGTGGCAGGTGCTCCGATCGCGGAGGCTGACTACAAGTACACCGGTAAGGAGCAGCAAACAGCTTTCGGGCTGGATAACCTATACGACTCGCAAGCCAGATTCCAGTATGTGAGTGACGGTAGTTTCATGTCGCATGATCCGCTATCGGGCACATTCCCCGACACAAGCCCATATATGTACTGCGGTGGGGATCCGATTAATAGGGTCGATCCGGACGGGAGGATCACTCGTATTTATTTACGAACAAATAATTTAGGGCATGCATTTGTTACTGTTGGTGAAGGGAAAAATACTGTTGTATATACATATGGGAGATATGGTGCTGTTGGGAGTTCATCAGCCATTACATCTGGTAGATATACCCCAGTGGGGGAAGGCGTATTAATGAGAAAAAAAGGAAATGATGCTGTAGAATATCTGGATGAGTTTTTGGATTACGAATCAATAGAAATATACGAAGTTCCTGATGTAAGCGAAAAAGCAGTTGCTAAATTTTACGATGACCTAATCTATAATAGTATACATGGACCATCTGACAAAAAAAAGGATACATATGGAGATCCAAATGCTTATGTCATTGACGACTATAACCTGTTAAATAATAATTGTGTTACAATGACAATTAACAGTATTAATGTCAACGAAACAATAATTGAGAATCAATTTTATGAAATTTTTACTATGTACGGTGAGTCCTCTATTGAATATATGATCAATTCTCCGGGAGAATTGAGTTCATATTTAAATTCACATACGGGGTTAAATCCACACACTGGTCACAGCATAATTAGCATTAGTAATCCACAAGAATTTATAAAAAATTTAATCGATGAATTGATATGCAAGTGAAAAAGAATTTATTTAACATATCAAAGATACTTATTATCATCATTATTATTGTCAATATAATATTGATTGTGCTCAATTATATTAGAATAGGCATGTTTAATAATTATGATGGCATAGGAGTTTCGTTATCATTAGCGTCGTTGGATAATAAAATACCACTGCGGCAATATCACTCTTTTATTGAGAGTTTATATGACGATATGATAATTCAGTTGATATTCCTTATATCTATTTTTGTGCTATTTATAATTTTATTGATTACAAATAATAGGCAGACAAATTCTACGGATCGCAATTAATCAGAAAATAGTGACTGCATTGGATACAAATAAGATGCGCTTAAAACAGTCATTCCCATTAACAAATCAAGGTGTCAAATGACACCTTGATTTGTTAATGCAACTTATAAATAATCGTGTAATACATAATTTGCATACTCCTACGACGGCCGTCGACGGCGAGCAGATAACCGACATCGCGTACTCTTACGACGAGCTGGGGCAGCTCAAAACGGTAAAGGCAGGGTCCGACATCGAGACATCATACACATACAACATACAGGGCTGGCTGACGAAAAAAAGAACTGAGAAATGTTCGCTGAAAGTCATAAAGCCCGGGGGTGTTTTAGATACAGGCCAAGACCTCAAAGCTCCGACCATAACACTCCCCGACAGACCGATAATACCTATACAGTCCGATCCGCCGATCTTCGAGCAGACATTGGAGTACTTCTCGCCAAAACATGCCCAGCCGAGGTATGCCGGCAATATTGCCGAGACTTCGTGGAAGCGGGGAAGCAATGCCGAGGCCGACACATACGCCTACACATACGACCGCCTCGGACGCCTCGTTGACAGCAGGTACATAGCCGGCGAGCGGCTCCTTACAAAGCAATACGGCGAACGCAACATCTCCTACGACAAGAACACGAATATTCTGTCGCTGACAAGGTACAACGGATCACGCATCGGAACGCAATACCGATACACATACGACGGTAACCGCAAGCAGTCGGTGACAAGCGAGATATCGGCCGACATCACTGCCGACTATGGTTATCAATACGATATTATGGGCAATATCTCGAAAATAGAGGCAGAAAATTTGCTTATTTCCTATAATTATCTTAACTTGCCGAAGATAATAACCAAGACCGGTACACCGAGAAGCGGCGCACAGACATACGTAGTAGGCGTGACACGTCCCACAGCAAGCTACATCTATCTTGCAGACGGGACGAAGGTGCAGGCAATAGGTGAAACCGGGCAAGGGTACGAGTATTTAGGTTCATTGAGATTAAGTGTAAACGGCAGCAGTGCCGAGGTGGAGAGCATACCCTTTGCCGGAGGCAGGATAGTCAAGACATCGAACGGCTACGAGCCGCAATACTACATCACAGATCATCTGGGCAGCACACGAGCCGTCGTAAAGCCCAATGCGACCGTGGTGGCCGAATTCGACTACATGCCATACGGCACGCAGCATGCCGTGGCTGGTGTTCCGATAACGGAGGCAGACTACAAGTACACCGGCAAGGAGCAGCAAACAGCCTTCGGGCTCGACAACCTCTACGACTCGCAGGCACGATTCCAGTATGTGACTGACGGTAGTTTCATGTCGCATGATCCGCTATCGGGTGATTTCTCCGACACCAGCCCGTATATGTATTGTGGAGGGGATCCGATTAATTGGGTCGATCCTGATGGTAGGGCGTGGCGGCCTACTCTGCATATTAATCCTTTAAAAGACGAACGATACTATACAGGATTTGAATGGGTAGATGATAGCGATGCATATGATGATAACGGACATTTAAAATCCGGTTTATATGAGCAGGCTATTTTTTTTAGTGACAACGGCACGTTTGATCCGAATAGTGACTATAATTTAGGCTCTTCTACAGCTTATGTTTATTTGAGCGATGGCAGGATAGTTGAATTCGATGCTTGTACACATCCTTCAAGAGAGGAGTTCCCGACTATTCCCGAGAAATTAATTGAAGCAACGGTTGGAATGCACAATGAAAAGTATCCAGCATTACGAATGCACGATATTGGAGATACTCAAAGCCGTATATCATTAGGATACCAGCACCCGAAATACCCGAGCAGAGATTATGTGGAAGGTGCTAATATTCATCATGCCGGAAATGGCGAGTTAACAGGAAAAGGAAAAGATGGTAAATTCATTTCAAAAGCATGTTTTGTAATAGGGATGAAAGATTGGGACAAATTTATCAAGCTATTTGACAATGACCAGCAAAAACATAATGTTGTCGGAGTTATTCCATCGAGAAGCGGCGTTGCAAAGCCGACAAACAGAGATCAATATGTATCATTTTTTAATTATTTATGGTGATTATGATTAGAACGATTATTTCAATGCTATTTGCATTTGTCTGCACACATTTTGTTATTGCACAACAACCTGATACATCGTATCTTAATCGATACGACGAACAAGGAAATAAACATGGACAGTGGGTTGAAGAAGACGGACGTGACAGGTACATTAAAAATTATAAACATGGGAAAAAAGATGGTATTGCGTTAACATATTTTAATATGCGGCTTGATGGCATTATTGAATATGATAATGGTGATTATAAATATTTAATAGCATTGGACGATGACGGACAATTAAGGTATATCTTTACTGATTTCGTAAAAGTCGATACATTATTGAATGCCAAGAATTATGCCCCCAACCTGCATTCTGGACTAAGGTACAAATGTATATGTTTTCATAAGAATGGCGTTATTAGAAGTGAATCGCTTGAATATCTCCTTGATGATGGAAGTCCAGAAATTGATTTCGTTCAAGTTGGCGCAGAAAAATTCTATAATGATAAGGGAGAATTAATTGAGATTATCCAGCATGAATAGAGTTCGTAAATTGAGTACGAAATAATTTATAACTATCACGTTTTATCCGAATCTACAAACCGAGGCTGTCTGCAACTTGTCAGACAGCCTCGGGTCTATTCATCTATAACTGCGTTACACCGAATCCGCTCCGGACTCTTTGAGTCTCTTATTCATTCGGGAGATCTTTACGTATACGCTGTTGATGTTGTTAAGCGAGAAGATCACGCATAGCTCTCGGGGTGTAAAGCCCATATCCGAGAGCTTGCACAACAGTTTATCGGCCTTTCGGCAATTCATCTTGTCGTATTTGGTCCTATCCGACGGCGTGATTACATGATAGGCCATAAGGACATCGACTGTCATCAGCTCGACGATATGCTTGCGCAGCTTCTCTGCATTGTGATTATACGTGTATAGTGTATCGATCATCTTACGGATATAGATCAGCCTGTCATCACCGAGGGCGACATCGCGTTTATATGCACTTTCTCTCTGTAAAATGGCATATATACGGCACACGACGGCTATCACAAAGCCGTCGAGTACAATAAGTATTATAATTACAATAGTCGGTTTCATAAATTATCTTAAGTGTATTTGGATTATTCTAAAAAACTCAATGAGGATTTACATCAATCCGGCTACGGTGCTCGAACGGGGTTGGTCACGGTAATACTATTGGCTATATTAAATTACAATAAATAACCAATATTATATTATTTCACCCCAAAAACATACAATCTGAATACAATGCTCGAACGGCGGAGCCGTGGCCGAATTACCGCTGAAATCAAATATAGATAATTCGGCAACCCCATACACATAACATTTACCGCACGGGCGTGAACCGACTGCAAGGAGGATTTGTATGCAAGAGGTTGGGCAAGCTCGCTTGCATACAACCGCCTGCATACAAAAAACGACCGAGAGCATTCTCTGTCGTTCACGCACTGCAAAAAGTGCGGATAAAGGGACTCGAACGGCGGAGCCGTAGCCGAATTACCGCTGAAATAAAATATAGATAATTCGGCAACCCAATAACATATAACATTTACCGCACACATCAAAGACATGCGCGCGCCATCGAAGATGGGAATTTGAGATGCGACAAAACGCGCAAGACTTGACTTGACGCGTTTTGCTGCAACGAAAAACGGCCGACGGTAAGTCGGCCGCGCATGTCATAAATATAGTGCGGATAAAGGGACTCGAACCCCCACGCCTCTCGGCATCAGATCCTAAGTCTGACGTGGCTACCAATTACACCATATCCGCATAAGCGTTGTCCGTCGGTGAAAACCGATCGGATAATCGCCGACAAAGGTAAATATTTTTTTATAAATAGCCCCGCGATATGACGATTTATTTTATTTTTATTACTTTTGTCGCATAAGAATTTTTGTGTTATGCCCAAGACCGTCACTCTGCAACTGTCACCGAAACAATCCGCCGACGAGAAGTTCTACATTCCGCTGGCCGCGCGGCGCATAGGCGTAAAGCAGAGCGACATAGCACTGGCACGCATCGTGAAGCGTTCGATCGATGCCCGCCAGCGCATGCCCAAGGTCAACCTCACGCTCGAACTCTATATCGACACCGAGCCGCAGCCCGCACCCGTGCACTTCGACTATCCGCAGGTGGGCAACTCGACGGAGGTCATCGTGGTGGGCTCGGGTCCTGCCGGACTCTTCGCTGCGCTGCGTCTCATAGAGTTAGGCTACAAGCCCATAGTCTTGGAGCGCGGCAAGTCTGTGCTGCCGCGCAAGCACGACATAGCCAAGATAAACCGCAATCTGGAAATCGATCCCGACTCGAACTACGCCTTCGGTGAGGGCGGTGCCGGCACCTTTTCCGACGGCAAGCTATTCACACGCAGCAAGAAACGCGGCGATTACAACAAGGCGTTGCAGGTGCTGGTCTTTCACGGGGCCAACCCCGACATACTCGTCGAGGCTCACCCGCACATAGGCACCGACAAACTACCGCGCATAATATCGAACATCTGCCGCACCATCACCGAATCGGGCGGACAGATACTGTTCAATCACAAGGTCACGGGCTTCCGCATCGCCGGCAAGCGCATGACAGGCGTCTATGTGGGCGATACGCTTATCGAGGGTGCCGCCGTGGTGCTCGCCACGGGTCACTCGGCCAAAGATATCTACGAGCTGCTATACTCGTCGGGTGTCAGGATCGAGGCCAAGCCCTTTGCCATGGGTGTCAGAATCGAACACCCGCAGGCTCTGATCGACTCGATACAGTATCATCGCTCAGAGCGCGGCGAGTGGCTGCCGGCAGCCTCCTATTCGCTTGTCAGCCAGGAGGGCGGACGAGGCGTCTACTCGTTCTGCATGTGTCCGGGAGGCTTCATCGTGCCGGCCATGACCGATGCCGTACAGTCGGTGGTCAACGGCATGTCGCCCAGCGGCCGCAACTCGGCATTCGCCAACTCGGGCATCGTCACGGAGGTGCGCGAGGAGGATTATGCCCATCTGCGTGAGAAATGGGGCGAGCTGGCGGGACTGAGATACCAGCAATATTTCGAGGAGCTGGCGCGCGCCAACAGCGGCGAGCGGCAAGTGGCTCCGGCACAGCGTGTGGCCGACTTCGTTGCAGGACGCGCAAGCGGCTCGCTGCCGCGGACATCGTATATTCCGGGACTGACACCTTCGCGACTCGATAAGTGGATCCCCGAACCGTTGTCGGGCAGCCTGCGCAGCGGCCTTGCCTCGTTCGGCCGCAAGATGCGCGGCTTCGTCACCAACGAAGCGATCGTCGTGGGCGTGGAGTCGCGTACATCGACCCCCGTGCGCATTCCGCGCGACCCCGAGACGCTTATGCACGTCGAGATAGAGGGATTGTTTCCCTCGGGCGAGGGTGCGGGTTATGCCGGCGGCATAGTGTCGGCGGCATTGGACGGCGAGAAGATTGCCGACGCGGTGGTCGGATACGTCGCCAAACGACACACGGCCTGAGATCAGAACACGCCGTAGATCAGCACGCCTGCCGCGGCCGACAATACTATCAACAATATGGGATTGACCTTGCGCATCGAGCCGTAGAGCGTCAGTGCAAAAAGGATCCAGCTCCATGCGTCGATGAAGCTGCGCGCATCGTCCGACGAGGGGAATATCAGCAGCAATGCCGCCGCGCCGATCATGCCTATCACCACGGGCTGCATGCCCCGGACTATGCCCTTCACATAGCGGTTGTCGTGCAGACGCAGGAAGAACCGCGTCACAAGCATCATGATCGTCAATGCCGGCAGGCAGACGGCGAACGTGGCCACTAACGAGCCCCACACGCCTGCCACCTCGTAGCCCACGTATGTGGCCGAGTTGATGGCTATCGGGCCGGGGGTCATCTGCGACACGGCCACAATGTCGGCGAACTGGCCGCCTGTGAGCCAGCCGTGCTGCTCGACCACCTCGTTCTGTATGAGCGACAGCATGGCGTAACCGCCGCCGAAGCCGAAGAATCCTATTTTCAGATAACTGGCGAAGAGCTGCCACAATGTAGAGATCATCGCTTCACCTCCTTTCCTGCGTATGCCGCCCACAGAGCACCTGCCGCAGCTCCGGCGACCAAGAGCCATACGGGCGAGAGTCCCCAGTACCATACGGCCACAGCCACGGCAGCCGCCACAGCCATCATCACGGCCGACATGCCGCGCGCAAGGCCTATAATGGGTGCCACGATCAATGCCACCACAGCCGGACGCATGCCGCGAAACGCCGCATCGACCCACACGTTATCGCGCACGTCGGCAAAGAACATGGCAATGAGCAATATGATCGTAAACGACGGCACCACCACGCCCATCACGGCCGCCAGGGCACCCGCATAGCGGTTCATCTTGTAGCCCACGAATACGGCCGTATTCAACGCTATCGGCCCCGGAGCCGACTGCGCGAGGGTCAGCAGCTCCAAGAAATCCTTGCGTGCAATCCAGCCGCGGCGGTCGATCACCTCGGCCTCGATGAGCGGGATCATGGCATAGCCGCCGCCGAAGGTGAATACGCCTATCTTGAAGAAAGTGACGAATATCTGCAACAACATCTTCATCTATCGTCTGAAACGGTAATATGTACCCAACGGAATAGCCTTGTGCGAGCGGTCCTCGAAATACAACTCTCCCAGCTGCTCCGTCGCCGGTATGCCGAATGCCTGCCTTACGGCCGTGCGCGCCAGCATAGCCGACAGGCCCATGGAGTAGAGGTTGAGCACGAGGAACGCCCCTCTCGGCTCCAACAGTGCGGCACAGCACTCCAACATCTCGCAGATGTTCTGTTCGAGCACCCACTTCTCGCCGTCGGCACCGCGGCCGTATGCCGGAGGATCGAGGATTATGCCGTTGTAGCGGCTGCCGCGGCGCACCTCCCTGCGCACGAACTTCAAGGCGTCCTCGACGATCCAACGCACCGAATCCATGCCCGACAGCTCCATGTTCTCGCGTGCCCATGTCACCACCGGCTTCACCGAGTCGACATGCGTCACATGCGCACCGGCGGCACGTGCGGCCAGCGTGGCACCTCCGGTGTAGGCAAACAGGTTCAGAACGCGCGGCTGAGAGCCGCTCTGCGCCTGCAACTCGCGGCACGAGTCGTAGATGAAATCCCAGTTGGCAGCCTGCTCGGGAAATATGCCCACATGCTTGAACGAGGTCAAGGCCAGACGCATGCGCAGTCGCATGTCGGCATGGCCATACCCTATCTCCCAGCTCTGCGGCACGCCGCGGCGCAGGTGCCACTGCCCGCGGTCGTCGCTGCGCGCGTCCTTGACGAACGAGGCATCGGCCGAAGCCCACACATCGTCCGACAGCGAGCGGTGCCAGATGGCCTGAGGCTCGGGGCGGCGCGTGGTGTAACGGCCGAAGCGTTCGAGCTTCTCGAAGTCGCCCGTGTCGATGAGTTCGTAATCCGGAAAATCGGGTGTAAGTTGCTCTATCATAATCAATCTTGTTTTTCACTGCAATCCGTGAGCGACATCTCGCACCGGCGGCAGTCGAAGTCGAGCCGATAGCGGTGCCGTCCGCGCACCAAATATAGGTCACCGCGCAGGTGTGATCCCTCGCGCAGACACTCGCCTATCTCGCGACGAATGCAATAACTCGACCGCATGACGCAGTGTCCGACGGTCGATGCCGCCGCTTCCAAACCCCGCACGACACGCTGCGCGCCGTGGCAGAGATAAAAATTCTCGGCAAGCGAGTTGACCACGTTGCCATGCTCGCCGACCTCCGTATGCGGATAGCGTGCCGTGCCGTCGTCGCCGACGATACGCCGCTCAGGCAGCTGCGATGCCCGCCGCAGCGTCAATGCCTCCAAGGCCTCGCGCCGCAGCTCGCCCAACAGCGACAACGGCACGAAACGCACCTCGCCCTCGATCTCCACCTCCGTGACACGGAATATGGTTGCACCGCTGCGTGCCGCCTGCTCGCGCAGGGTCGCCGACATGCGCTCCGCATTCTGCGCCGCATCGAGAGCCATATCGCGCCGCGCCACGCCCTGCAACCCCTCCTCGTCGGTATAGATCAGAGCGATAGAGCCGGCATCGAACTTCACACGGCACCGCGCATCGATCTGCCGGCGCACCTTGCCGCGCTCGACGGCCTGTGCAAACCGGCGGTCGTAGTTGCGGAATACCTCCGCACCCGGCACGATGCCCTCCATGCGGTTGGGCTCTATGCGCCGCCCCTCGACACGGTTGATATTGGTGCCGGTCAGCACGCCGCCCGAGAGGAAACAGAGTCCGTCGCCTGAGGCAAGATCGGCATCGCCGTCGAGCACGAATCCGCGCGCATCTACCCTGCTCACCCGTCCGACAGACTCGCCTATCGCCTTTGGTGTGTCGAACGAAGCCACCCCTGCCCTCTTGCCGTCGAACATATACTCGCTCGCTCCGCGCGTAAAGCTCTTGGCAGGATCGGGCATGAAGTCGACGACCGAACGGCCGACCGATGCACGCACGCAATCGGGACGTGCGGCAAGCGCAGCGTCGATCTGACGGCGATAGTGACTCACTATGTTGCGTATATATGTTTCGTCTTTGAGACGACCCTCTATCTTGAACGACCCCACGCCGGCATCGATCATCTCGCCTATGCGAGCCGAGAGATCCATGTCGCGCACCGACAGCAGATGCCGGCCGGCGATTATCCTCTCGCCGCGACTGTCGACCAAGTCGTAAGTAAGTCTGCACGGCTGGCTGCAACTGCCGCGATTGCCAGATCTGTCGGACATCGACCGCGACAGGAAGCATCGTCCGCTATGACCGACACATATCGCGCCATGCACGAAGCACTCCAAATCGACACTCACGGCAGCCCGTATCGCGCGTATCTCATCGATCGACAATGCCCTTTCGAGTATCACGCGCGAGAATCCGCACCCCTGCAAGAAAGCTATGTCGGCCGGGTGCATGTTGCACATCTGCGTCGAGGCGTGCATCTCCACCGGCAGGTTCATCTGCCGATAGGCCATGTCCTGCACGATCAAGGCATCGACGCCCGCATCGATCAGCTCGTGCGCAAGCCGCTCCGCCTCGGAGAGTTCGTTGTCGTAGACGACCGTATTGAGCGTGGCATAGAGCCTTACGCCGAACATATGGGCATACTCGGCCGCACGCCGCACATCGTCGGTGGAGTTGGCCGCTGCATGACGCGCCCCGAAACCGCTGCCTCCCATATAGACGGCATCGGCACCGCAATCGACAGCCACCACGGCCGTCTCGAAATTGCGCGCAGGCGCAAGCAATTCGATCTTTCGCATGTGACAAAGATACGAATAAGCCGAGAGAAAAAAGCAAGCTCGCTTGCATTTTTTCCGAGGCGAAGTATCTTCGGCGAAGCCAAAGATACGAATAAGCCAGCGCAATGCCAAATTTATTTGAGCATTGCCGAGCGGCAGTATTTTCATACATTTCTGTCACTCCGAGGAGCAACGTAGTTGCGACGTGGGAGTCTCGCGGTCGGAAGCGCGTTTATCGTCCAAAAGAGAGATTCTCACGTCGTGCATTCCGCACTCCTCAGAATGAACTATAATAAA
>JAGBFA010000001.1 GCA_017936685.1 Alistipes sp. | reverse complement strand
TTGACGAAAAAGATGGTTGGTGGTGCTTGGGTTGTTTTCCGTGAAAAGCGGTCATTTGCGGCCGCTCGCTCGATTGGGCGAACGGGCAGTACGATTAGTACAGCCCGTCCGCCCAATTTTCGTTGCGCGTTGCAACTAACCACTTTTGACGAAAAAGATGGTAGTGGTGCTTGGGAACTTATTTCTTCTGTCCTGTCATTCTGAGTGAAACGTAGTGTAACGAAGAATCCGGTTGGGGACGATGTGCGAGGACGATATGTCTTGTCTTCCCCAACCAGATGTTTCGCTCCGCTCAACATGACACCTCTGTCCTGTCATTCTGAGGAGCGGCAAACCGCCGCGACGTGAGAATCTCTTTTGGTCGACAAGCTGCTGCACGCCGAATCGCGCTTCCGCCCGCGAGACTCCCACAGTCGGGCTGCGCTCTCCCTCGGAGTGACATAATGAATTGTATTATCTGTCGCAAACGAAGCTTGTGTCTACAATATAAAGTTGTAACAGTAAATAAATCAGTGCTATTCGTTTGCAGATGTCGAAATAATTGCTATATTTGTAACCGATCCGACTACTTTGCTTATGCGATAACCGAGATAGTCTTATTTACAAGAACCAAGTTCTCAATGGATAGAGCATATCGTTTTTCGTGGTGAGAGACGATTGCGGCAATACATATAGGATTGGGGAGATTGGTTCGAAGTAATTTCTAACCGCGATATGGATAGTATCTGTAATTTTGTTTTTGAACCGGGGGTGTTGTATGTTTTCGAACCGGACAGAGAACTGTTGGCTGACGGAGAGATTTGCAAGGGACTCTCGGGTGTATATGGGCAATATGACGACACGAATATAATTCTCGAAATATGTTCGATCGATATGCTCTGTTTTCAGAGCGATATCTGTTTGCCGTCGATATATCGCACGGTCAGACGGGCAACACCTGCCGAATATCGCGATTTCTTTTTCAATTACGGCTGGGAGTCGGCGGTGAAAGCTGCTGCTGCGGCTGTCGGCCGTTTGTCGTGTAAATAGCCGGCCTCTTGCGGAGGTGCTATTTCATGATGCAGTCGGCCGCATCGCGCCACCCTGCAAGTGCCTCGCGTATAGACATCGACCGTTTGCCGGCCATCTGCAACTGTTCGATCAATACCCTGCCGTCGGCGCACTGTACGCCGAGCCACGATTTGCCGTCGGTGGTGACGGTGCCTGCGGGGGCGTTGCCTGCCGAAGGCTCGAATCGCGCCGCCGTTATCTTGCATGTGGTCGGCTCGCCTTCGGGTCTGTGTATATACGTCCATGCTGCCGGATAGGGCGATAATCCGCGAATCAGATCGACGATACGCTTGCCTGTCGCAGTCCAGTCGATAAGACAATCCTCCTTGAAGATTTTGGGAGCGGGTTTGAGCGTTGCTTCGTCGATGTGCATCTGCCCGATGGGAGTGTAGTTGCCCGATGCGACTTTCTCGACGGTGTCTATTACAAGATCGGCACCGATGTGCATCAGCTTGTCGTATATGGTGCCGACATTATCGTCGTCGGCGATATCGATGGCAGTTTGGTCGATGATGGCACCTTTGTCGATCTCGCTGTTGAGCAGGAAGGTCGTCACGCCGGTTTGTGTCTCGCCGTTGATTATGGCCCAGTTGATGGGTGCCGCGCCTCTGTATTGCGGCAGTAGCGAGGCGTGGAGGTTGAATGTGCCCAGACGCGGCATCGACCATATCACCTCGGGAAGCATGCGGAACGCTATGACGATGCCCAGATCGGGGGCGAGCTGCCGCATGGCCCCGACGAACTCCTCCGCACGCAGCTTCTCGGGTTGCAGCACGGGCAGTCCGAGTTCTGCGGCTGCAATCTTGACATCGCTTTGGTGCAGCCGCTGTCCGCGGCCGGCGGGCTTGTCGACCGATGTGACTACTGCCACGATGTTGTAACCTTCGGCCGCAAGACGTTTGAGCGACGTAGCTGCAAACTCGGGCGTTCCCATGAATACTATGCGCAGATCTTTGGCGTTCATATCCGTTATTTTATTTATTACTGCTTTTTGTTGCGGTTCCACGGACAATGTGCCGCCCACCACTCCGTGATACTTTGCATGCGTTTGCGGAACTGTTTGCGAATCCGTTTGAATTGCGCTTCGTACCAGTCGGTGTCTAATAGCGACGAGTCGTTGGTGGCCTTGCGCGTGAGGTAGAGCGCGACGGGTGTCAATATGAATATGGGCAGCCACATGCCGTAGAGCGAATCCCACGTACCCTCTTTGGCCAGTTTCTCGCCGGTAAGACTTATGACGTAATATATGACGAAGAATATCACCGAAATCACGATCGGCGTACCTAATCCGCCTTTGCGAATGATTGCGCCTAAGGGTGCTCCGATCAGGAAGAATACGAGGATCGATATGGGCAGAGCCAGTTTGCGGTGCCACTCGTTACGTGCCTTGTATAGCTGCATGAGGGCTATTTTCGACGACTGCTCATCGAACGAGTAGATGCCTCGCGAGTTGCGTGCGGCATTGCTTGCTGCGTTGTAGACGCGGTATTTGGCACGGGTGTCGAGCGTGGCTATCGAGTCGTATATGTCGAACGGTTTGAATCCGCTTCGGTCTATATGCAGGGTGTCGTCGGGCAGCAGCGAAGAGTCGTGAATGAATATCTGTTCTTTTATAAGTGGCGCGTATGACATCGAATTGGCTTGGTCGGCCTCTATCTGCAACGAATCGATCAATACCTGCAACTCATTCATGTTGCGCGTTTGCGCTTCATTGTATTTGTTTTGCTGGTCGCCTGCCGAGATGTTGGAGATGGGTATAGTGCCGTCCTGACGCTCGAACAGGTGGTGGCGCAACGCATTGCGGTCGTACCACTGCGCACCTCGGGTCTGCTCGTATGTCTCGCCGTCGAACAGCGTGACATACAGGTAGTTCTTGTCGTCCGACATCTTTATGTATCCCGAGTCGGCTATGGTTGTGTTCATGTCGCCGTTGGCGGCGCGTGTGTCGAATATCAGCACGTCGTGCAGCAGCTTGCTCGTCTTCTCCTGCTTGCCTACGCGTATGCTCATGCCCTCCAATCCGTTGAAGAACATGCCGTCTTTGAACTCCATCTCCTGTCGTTGCTGACGTATGTCATAGAATATCTCGAACATGCGCTGGTTGGCGAACGGAACCAGATTGTTGACTATGAAGAAACTGCCGATGGCTATGCAGCCTACGATGATGATCAGCGGCCGCAGGATTTTTGGCAGCGACATGCCGGCCGATTTCATGGCCAGCAGCTCGTAGCTCTCGCCCAGATTGCCCATTGCCATTATGGCCGACAGCAGCATCGCCAGCGGCAGCCCCAAAGGGATCATGTTGGCCGTAGCGCACGCTATAAGCTCGATGATGACGCTCACGTCGAGACCTTTGCCCACAAGATCGTCGATATACCGCCATACGAAGTTCATCATCAGTACGAACTGTACGATGAAGAACGTTATCATCAACGGCCCGACATAGGCTTTCAATACTAACTTATATATTTTTTTCATTGCCCTGCCCTTGTGGTTTCTTGTGCAAAGTTAATAGTTTTACCACTGCCAACACCGTGCAGAATGTAAATATTATGCAGCTGCCTGTCGGTATGTTGAGATGATAGCTTGCTGCGAATCCCGCGATATTGCCGATAACGGCTATCACGGCCGACCATACGGCGATGGTCGTGTAGGATTTAGACAATGAGTTGACTATGACCGCCGGCATTGTCAGCAGCGACAGCAGGAGAATAATGCCCATTATCTTGATCGACAATACGATGACTACCGCTGTCAAGGCCGCCATGATATACGATACGGACGATGTGGCTATGCCTTGGCTGGCAGCGTAATCGTTGTCGAAAGTCATGTACATTATGGGACGAAGCCACAGTATGGCTCCGATGACGACAACGATCGTAGCTATGCCTAAATATAATATGTCGCTTTTGTCGACTAACAGGATACTGCCGAACAGATAGCTCGTCAGATCGGAGGCGTAACCCGGGCGCAGAGTCATGAACAATGCGCCTATGGCCATTCCGACCGACCATATTATGCCTATTGCCGAATCCTCCCTGATCTTTCCGCGTCGTGATGCCCACTCTATTCCGACGGCCGATATGCCTGCGAAACAGAGTGCTCCGGCCAAAGGGTTGAAGCCGTAGTAAAACGCTATTCCGAGGCCTCCGAACGATGCGTGCGTGATGCCGCCCGAGAGAAACACCATGCGCCGCGCTACGATATATGTGCCTGCTATACCGCATGTTATGCCCGACAAAATGCAGGCAAGCAGGGCATTGCGCAGAAAATCGTATTGTAATATGTCGTTTATCAGCTCCAAACCGCAGGCGATTAATTTTGCAAATTTATCGTTTTTTCTGCGATTGGCACAAAACTTTTTCCACTTTCGTGCAACTTTTTGTAACTTCGCCCGATTTTCAACCGATACTAAGCCGCTTGCGGCCGTATGTTATATGGAGAGTAGACGAGTAAATTTTCATACATTGGGCTGCAAGCTCAATTTCTCGGAGACATCGACGCTCGCCCGCGAGTTCGAGCGCGGCGGTTTCGTGCGTGTCGCGGCCGATGCCCCGACCGATATCGCCGTCATCAACAGCTGTTCGGTGACCGAGCATGCCGACAAGAAGTGCCGCAACATAATCCGCAAGATCCATCGCCGCAACCCCGAGGCCATTATAGCCGTGACGGGGTGTTATGCACAGCTCAAACCGCATGAGATAGCTGCCATCGATGGTGTGGATATAGTTTTGGGCAACAACGATAAAGGTGATTTATATAAACGTGTGGTAGAGCTGTCCGGCAAACGAGCTGCGAGCGTCTATTGTTGCGATGTAAGCGAGCTGACGCGATTCTTCGCGGCGTTTTCGAGCGGTGACCGCACCCGCGCTTTTCTGAAAGTACAGGACGGCTGTGACTATAAATGCGCATATTGCACGATACATTATGCGCGCGGAGCAAGCCGCAATATTTCCATTGCCGAAGTAGTCGCCCAAGCTCGGCAGATAGCTGCCGGCGGGCAGAAGGAGATCGTCATAACGGGAGTAAACACCGGTGATTTCGGTCGTACTACCGGTGAGCGTTTCGTCGATTTGCTGCGAGCATTGAACGATGTCGACGGCATAGAACGCTATCGTATTTCGAGTATCGAGCCCAATCTGCTAACAGATGAAATAATAGAGTTTTGTGCCGAGTCACCTAAATTCCAGCCTCACTTCCATATCCCGTTGCAGAGCGGATCGGATCGCATACTCGGCTTGATGCGCCGACGTTACACGACGGCCAAATACGCCGACCGCATCGCCAAGATCCGTTCGCTCATGCCCGATGCCTTCATCGGCATAGACGTGATTGTCGGATTCCCCGGCGAGGACGATGCGGAGTTCGCCCGCACCTACGATTTTCTGTCGGAGATACGCCCGTCGTTTCTGCATATTTTCCCATTTTCGGAGCGTCCGGGCACCCCTGCCGTAGACATGCCCGGCAAGGTGCGGCCGTCGGTGGCCACCGAACGGGTGAAGGCGTTGGAGACGTTGTGCGAACGTCTCCACGGAGAGTTTTGCGGCCGATATGTAGGCTCCGAAGCGAACGTATTGTTCGAGAGCACCATGCACGGCGGACTGATGTTCGGCTATACGGAGAACTATTTGCGCGTATGCGCTCCCTACGATCGCAGCCGGATCAACGACATCTGCCGCGTCCGATTGTTGGAGATGAACGAAAACCACGATATAACCGCCGAAATTATTGGATAATTGTCGGGAAGATGTTATCTTTGTAGGAATTTTAACTAAAAGTTAAAAAATGTCGCGATTCAAATTACTCACAATTACCGGAATGCGCAAACGCATGTTTGTGGGATTTCTGAGCATCATTCTGCTGCTGTTCTTTTCGGGCATGGTATCGCTGTTCGAACTGGGGCGTGTGAGCAACGATACGGAGGAGATATTGCTTGCGAGCAAATCCAACGTAGAGCTTGCCGGCGAGATGATCTCGGCTCTGAACGAACAAAACGATGCCGTGATCTGCATGTCGGTCATAGGCGATTCGTCGGACGGATACCGCGAAGCGTGCAAAAGATCGATCGAGCGGCTCACCAATGCCGTCGGACTGGTAGAGGAGGGCGGCATCGTCGATTCGTTGATCATACACTCCAATATTCTCAACACAATGGTGACGGATTATCTCGAAGGCAATCTGATGCTTACCGAGGAGTATTCGTCGCGTGACTGGTATGTCGACTCCTACAAGGACGAATATCTCAATGTGGCATCTCACATCACCAAATACATGACCGGTGCGCAGAGCACTCTCGGCCCCGAGGTCAACCGTCTGAGCCGCACGGCCTATCGCGCCGTGACCCCCGTGTTCATATCGTTAGTTGTGATGCTGGTGGTGGTGCTCATGTTCTACTATTTCCTGTCGGTCTACTATGTCCGGCCTGTGTTGCGAATGAACAAGAGCCTGGGCGACTACCTTACTTTCAAAGTGCCGTTCGACGTGGGCGTTACGCTGCGTGACGAATTAGTGGAGTTGAAGGAGCGCATCATGGCACTCATATCGCGAATGCAATAAACGTTTAACGGATCCCGATCGGAACGCATACAGGCAGTTATGAGAGTACACGTCGTAATACGATATATCGGTATGGTGCTGGTGTTCATCGCCGCCTTCATGCTGGCCTCGGCCGGCGTGTCGCTGGTCAACGATACCGATTCGGCCTACTATCCGTTGCTGTTGTCGTCGTTCTTGACCGCACTTCTTGGCGTGTTCCCGCTGATATTCGTGCCGCGCGCCGAACAGATCAAGACCAAGGAGGGTTATTGCATAGTCGTCGGCTCGTGGCTGGTGGCCTGTATCGTCGGCATGTTCCCCTATCTTATCTGGGGCGGCGAGTTTTCGCCGATGAACGCATGGTTCGAGAGCGTGTCGGGCTTCACGACCACCGGAGCCTCGATCCTGAACGATGTGGAGGATCTGCCGCGCGGATTGCTCTTCTGGCGTATGTCTACGGCGTGGATCGGCGGTGTGGGCGTGGTGATGTTCGCACTTGTCATATTGCCGTCGATGGGCAAGAACAAACTGCTGCTGTCGAATGTCGAGCTGTCGACCATCGCCAAGGACAACTACCGGTATCGCACGCAGGTTATCCTGCGCATTCTGATCTTCGTCTATGTTGGATTGACTCTCGTGACTACCCTGCTGCTCAAACTCTCCGGCATGTGCTGGTTCGATGCCGTGACCCACGCCATGTCGGCTTGCAGCACCTGCGGATTCGGTACGAAGAATACCAGCGTGGCGTTCTTCGACAGCTTGTCTGTCGAGATCATTCTTATGGCGGCCATGACATTGGCCGGTATCCATTTCGGTCTGCTCTACGCCACTATCATCGGCCGGCGCAACAACATATTCCGCTCGGAGGTGGTGCGTGTATATCTCTGCATGATGCTCGTCATATCGATCGTCATAGCCATGAGCCTGTGGGGGCAGGACATATATCCGTCGTTCCCCGAGGCGTTGCGGCGATCGGCATTTCATGTGGTGTCGGTGACGACCACATCGGGTTTCGCCATAGCCGATACCAATACGTGGACATCGCTGGCCGTGATACTGCTCATATCGTGTTCTACGATCTGTGCATGTGCCGGCTCGACATCGGGCGGCATGAAGGTCGACCGACTGCTTTTGTCGGGCAAGATGATCCGCAACCGGCTCAAATTGCAACAACACCCCAATGCCGTGATCCGCACCAAGGTCGACGGCATCGTGCAGGACGATTCGGTACTCAACACGGTCGTCATATTCGTGGTGGCCTATATAATGCTGATACTCATCGGCACTATCATCAATACGATGTTCGGACTGGATCTTATGACCGGTTTCTCGGCATCGGTGGCCTGCACGAGCAATGTCGGCCCCGGCTTCGGCGATGTGGGATCGATGAACAACTACTCCGCCTTCCCGTCGATACTTAAATTCAACGGTGCGCTGCTGATGCTGCTCGGCCGTTTGGAGATATTCGGATTCATTCAACTGTTCTTTATACGCTATTGGAAATAAATGAATAACCTGAGAAATACCATACTGACCCTCATATCGCTTATCGTCTGCTCGTCTGCTGCCACGGCGCAAACCGTCACGGCGCGTATCGCCGGATTGGAGACCAACGACGAATATATGTCGCTGTTGCACGACAACGAGACACTGCAATACCGTGAGGACTCGGTAGTCAACCTCATCAATACAGCCCGCGAGCGGTTTGCCGGTCAGACCGATGCCCGCGACGAGTTCGCCAACTATATAGTCGATCTCGAACAAAAGATCTTCGAGATCCGCAAGGCCAAGGGGCTTATAGCCGACCGTATCAACACCATCGAGCAGGAGTGGGTGCTGTCGCGACTGAGCCGTGATGTGCAACTCCCCGAGGAGGCGGAGGAACCCGCACAGCCCGAACGGCGCATCGTGGTGCGGCGCAATCTGGTCGATAACGACTGCCTGCGCGAGGAGTTGGGTGCCGACGATTATGCCGATCTGTTGCGCGCTCATGCCGATGAGCAGAGTCTTATGGGTGATGTCGACTCGTTGCTCGCCCTTTATCGACGCCTGCAATCTGCGGCGGCTGCATACGGTGAGGCTACGGACGAGTTGATGGCCGATTCGATATATGCGGGCTGTCTGACATTGCGCGACCGTGCCGACTCGCTGTCGCAGCGCGTTGCCGAAAAGTGGTCGCATATAGTCGATGCCAAGACATTCGCATACGGTTTTGTTTTGGAAAAATCCGATCATAACGATATACTCAACGACATCGAGTCTCGGTTCGTCGAGATGCGCCGGCAGTATGCCGCCGCCGAGGGACGGTTCTTCTCCGACGGATTGGCGCACTATGCCATCGGCAAGCCGTTCATGATCGATTACGAACGCCGCTTCGCCGAGGCAATGTCGCTCGACAAGGCAGCAGATTCGCTTGCAGCCGTCGCCAAGGCTCTGCCGCAGTGCGATTACAGTCTCGATCGGATCGAGCTTAAACGCCGCCTGTTCCTCGATTATCAGCCGGTGGCTTTCGGCCGGACAACCTATTATAATGCCCGCAATCCGCTGCCTACATTGAAGGTCTACGACGAGGGCACGATCTATCGCATACTGCTCGGGTCGTTCAAGGCCCGACAGCCCATGACCCTCTTCAAGGGCGTATATCCGCTCTATATCAGCCGCAACGACGAGCAGATGTATTGCTACCATGCCGGCGGCTACGCCACGCGTGCCGAGGCCGACGAGGCGCAGCAGCTGTTGCGCGAAAAGGGCTTCCGTGCTCCGCAGATATGCCGATGGGTCGATGGCGAGATGACCAATCTCACGCTCGAAGAGGCCGATGAAGAGCGACCGGCAGAGGTCGTGGGTGTCAGATATGTCGTCGAAGTATCATCGAATGGCGAACTGAGCGAAGACATACGTAACATAATCGCTGCAAACGGCGATGGCAGAGAGATTTCTCGTGTGGGCGACAGTGCGTTCGTCATAGGCACCTATTCCGATCGTGCCGTTGCCGACAAACTCGCCGGCTTGATTGCCGATGCGGATTCGACGCTCGAAGCCAAGGTGTCGGAGATAGTATTGGAGTAATAACCGCTTAAATATGTGTGGCCTATGTGGATAATAGTTTTGCTCGTCGTATTGGGTTTGGTGTTTCTGTTCGCCGAACTGCTGCTGCTGCCCGGCCTGTCGGTCGGCGCATTCCTCTCGCTGATCTGTTATGGCGGTGCTCTCTATGTGGCATTCGACCGGTACTCCGCTGCCACGGGCGCGTGGTGCATTGCGGCCATTGTTGTTCTCTCTTTGATTGTCATCGTCATATCGCTGCGTGCCAAGACATGGCGGCGGCTGTCGCTCGAACAGAAGATCACTTCGTCGAGCGGCAACGATGTATCGGCCGTCTCGGTCGGTGAGCGCGGGCGCAGCGTATCGCGGCTGGCTCCTGTGGGCAGGGCCGAGTTCGGCGGCCGTATCTACGAGGCCAAGTCGCAAACCGGATATATCGATGCCGGAGCCGAGGTGGAGGTTGTCGGCTTCGACGATTTCTCGTTGATTGTAAAACCAATTAAATAAAAAGATTATGACTGAAGGTCAAATGATCGCTGTTGTCGCTGCTCTCGTGCTGGCGGCAATATGGCTTATATTCTATTTTATCCCCGTGGGATTGTGGTTCTCGGCATTGGTGTCGGGCGTGCGTATCAGCCTGTTGCAGTTGGTGCTGATGCGTTGGCGCAAGGTGCCGCCCTCGAAGATCGTGTCGTCGATGATCGAGGGTACGAAGGCCGGACTTAAACTCAATGCCAACGAGTTGGAGGCGCACTATCTTGCCGGAGGCAATGTTACAAATGTCGTACATGCTCTCGTGTCGGCCCAGAAGGCTAATATCGCTCTGTCGTTCGATATGGCGACGGCCATCGATCTGGCTGGCCGCGACGTGTTCGAGGCCGTGCAGATGTCTGTCAACCCTAAGGTCATAAACACTCCTCCCGTGGCAGCTGTGGCAAAGGACGGCATACAGCTCATCGCCAAGGCGCGTGTCACGGTGCGTGCCAATATCCGCCAACTTGTCGGCGGCGCGGGCGAGGAGACCGTACTGGCGCGTGTGGGTGAGGGCATAGTATCGTCGATCGGTTCGGCCGAGACCCATAAGGTGGTTTTGGAGAATCCCGATTCTATCTCGCGCGTGGTGCTCGACAAGGGACTCGATGCCGGTACGGCATTCGAGATCCTCTCGATCGATATAGCCGATATCGATGTGGGTAAGAACATCGGTGCCCAGTTGCAGATGGACCAGGCCAACGCCGATAAGAATATCGCACAGGCCAAGGCTGAGGAGCGTCGCGCTATGGCCGTGGCATTGGAGCAGGAGAACAAGGCAAAGGCGCAGGAGGCTCGCGCCAAGGTTATCCTGGCCGAGGCCGAGGTGCCGTTGGCTATGGCCGAAGCGTTCCGCAGCGGCAATCTCGGCATCATGGACTACTACAAGATGAAGAATGTGATGGCCGATACGCAGATGCGCGAGAGCCTTGCGCGCGGCGAGAAGAAATAGTATCGCTCGGGTATCATGAGAAGGAGCGCGCCGAGGTCCAATATCTCGGCACGCTCCTTTTTTGGCAGATTATAAACGAAACGACCGTTACAGGTTGCGACCCATAACGACCGTTGCGTTTGTGAGCGGCAAGCGGGACTCGAACCCGTGACCCTCGGCTTGGGAAGCCGATGCTCTACCGACTGAGCTACTGCCGCAATATATTCTATATTCGCCGTTGCAGACCGTTGCAGTGCTACCCTCTTTGGGTAGCTACCCTGTCGCTACTTGCGCCGACGATGTTTAATCCATCTTCAATACCGCAAGGAATGCCGACTGCGGCACCTGCACCGAACCGATCTGACGCATGCGCTTCTTGCCGGCCTTCTGTTTTTCGAGCAGTTTGCGCTTACGTGATATGTCGCCGCCGTAACACTTCGCCGTAACGTCCTTGCGCACGGCCTTGACTGTCTCGCGAGCTATGATCTTGGCTCCGATGGCAGCCTGTATGGCTATGTCGAACTGCTGGCGCGGGATCAGCTCTTTGAGCTTCTCGCACATGCGGCGGCCGAAGTCGTAGGCGTGATCGGCATATATGAGCGATGACAATGCGTCGACAGGTTCGCCGTTGAGCAGAATATCCAGCTTGGCGAGTTTGCTGGGCTGGTAGCCCGTGCGGTGATAGTCGAACGAGGCGTATCCCTTCGATATGCTCTTCAACTTGTCGTAGAAATCGAACACGATCTCCGACAGCGGCATCTCGAAATTGATCTCCACACGGTCCTGCGTGATGAACGTCTGGTTCTTCATCACGCCGCGCTTGTCGATGCAGAGCTTGATGACGTTGCCCAGAAAATCCGCCTTGGTTATGATCTGTGCAAGTATATAAGGCTCCTCGATCTTGGCGACCTTGGTGATCTCGGGCAGTCCCGAGGGGTTGTGCACCTCCAATTCTTCGCCCGAAGTGGTCGTAATGCGATACGAGACGTTGGGGACGGTGGTTATGACGTCCATGTCGAACTCGCGATAGAGACGCTCCTGTATGATCTCCATGTGCAGCAGGCCGAGGAATCCGCATCGGAAACCGAAGCCCAGCGCCAGCGAGCTCTCCGGCTCGAACGTCAGCGAGGCATCGTTGAGCTGCAACTTTTCCAGCGAAGCGCGCAGATCCTCGTACTGGTCGGCCTCGACGGGATATACGCCCGCGAAGACCATCGGCTTGACATCTTCGAAGCCGGCTATGGCCTGCTCGCACGGACGCGCCACGGTGGTGATGGTATCGCCCACCTTGACGTCGGTCGAGGTCTTGATGCCCGAACAGATGTAGCCCACGTCGCCCGATTTGATCTCGGTGCGCGGCGACATCTTCAATTTCAGGACACCTATTTCGTCGGCATCGTATTCGCTGCCCGTATTGAAGAACTTGACGTGCTCTCCCTTGCGCAGAGTGCCGTTGAATATGCGGAAATATGCTATGACACCGCGGAACGGGTTGAATACCGAGTCGAATATCAAGGCCTGCAACGGTGCATCGTCGTCGCCCTTCGGAGCGGGAATACGCTCCACAATGGCCTCCAATATCTCCTCCACGCCCTGTCCCGTCTTGCCCGAGGCCAGCAGAATATCCTCCTCCTTGCAGCCGATAAGATCGATGATCTGGTCTCTGACCTCGTCGATCATGGCTGCGTCGCAATCTATCTTGTTCATCACGGGGATAATCTCCAAATCCTGACCGAGTGCCAGATAGAGATTGGATATGGTCTGCGCCTGTATGCCCTGCGTGGCATCGACTACGAGCAATGCCCCCTCGCACGAAGCTATGGCGCGCGATACCTCGTATGAGAAGTCCACGTGTCCCGGAGTGTCGATCAAGTTGAGCGTATATGTCTCTCCGTTGCGGGCCGCATACTCCATCTGTATGGCATGGCTCTTTATGGTGATTCCCTTCTCGCGTTCGAGATCCATGTCGTCGAGCACCTGATCCTGCATCTCGCGCTGATTCAGAGTGTGGGTTTTCTCCAACAGACGATCGGCCAAGGTGCTCTTACCGTGGTCAATATGGGCAATGATACAGAAATTGCGAATATTCTTCATCGTCTTATACTCCGTTTTACGAGTTGCAAAATTAGGTAAAATATGTCAAAAGAGCAAACTCGGTGCAATAATTTAGCCGTCAAATATTATTCCCGACGATAATAGATAGTCTTTTATATTATAATGTATGAACAATCTTTTGCAATTTGATATAAAAATGTTACATTTGCATCATGATATGCACTTCTAAATATAGCTTAAAAGAAAACATCTACTATAAAACGAAACAAAATGAACCATTCGCTAAGTAAAGCCCTCTTCTTGGGTGCAGCTGCCGCTCCGGCCCTGTCGTTAGTGCCGGGCAGCGAAGCCATGGCTGCAAAACCCGAGAAACCGAACGTTATTTTCATTCTGTTGGACGATGCCGGCTACGGCGATTTCGGCTGTTACGGCCAGAGTCGCACGGAGACGCCCAACATCGATGCGCTGGCTGCCCGCGGTCTGCGCTTCACCGACATGTATTCGGCTGCTCCCCTGTCGTCGCCGGCCCGCTGCGGCCTGCTGACGGGCATGCACTCGGGACATGCGCAGATCCGTGCCAACGACGAGATGACGTGGCGCGGCGACGTGTGGAACCATGCCGAGATGCTGCGCGACTCCACCCTCGAAGGTCAGGCTCCCATGCGCGCCGGCACGCCGACGCTCGGCAGCGAGATGAAACGTGCAGGATACCGCACTGCCATGATCGGCAAGTGGGGCGTCGGCAGTCCCGGCAGCGAGAGCACGCCCAACAAGATGGGATTCGAATACTATTTCGGCTGCATCTGCCAGCGTCAGGCTCACTGCTACTACCCTCCTTTCCTTTGGGAAAACGATCATCGCGTCTATCTCGACAATCAGCTGCTGCCTCCCGGCACGCCGATCGACGAGGGTGCCGACCCATACGATCCGGCCAGCTATGACAAATATACTCAGAATACTTACAGCCCCGATCTGATGTATGAACGAGTTTTGGAGTTTGTTAACGACAATCGGGAAAATCCCTTCTTCCTGATGTGGACCACTCCTATCCCCCACAGCCCCATGCAGGCCCCGGGCGACGAGGTGCAATACTATGTCCGCAAGTTCGGCGACGAGGATCCCATCGAGGGCAAGGGCTATTTCCCCTCGCGTTGGCCTCATGCCACTTATGCTGCCATGATCTCGCATATCGACAAGCAGATCGGCGGTCTTGTGGAGGAGCTTAAGCGTCTGGGCTTGTGGGACAACACCATCATCTTCATCACCAGCGACAACGGTCCGGCGGCCAACTCGTGCTCGTCGACCGAGTGGTTCCAGAGTGCCGCGCCGTTCCGCAGCGGCAAGGGCTGGGGCAAAGCATCGTTGCGCGAGGGCGGTATCCGCATGCCGTTTATCGTGACATGGGGCGATCGTCTCACGCCGCAGGTATGCGAGCACGTCGGCTTCTTCCCCGATGTGATGCCTACGCTGTGCGATATTGCCGGTGTCAAAACGCCTCAGACCGACGGTATCTCGTTGCTGCCCACCATCATGGGTAAGGAGAAACGCCAGAAGCAGCACGAGTTCCTCTACTGGGAGTTCCCCGGCGGCAAGGGCTGGGTCGCTGTCCGTTACGGCAACTGGAAGGGCTTGCTGCGCAATGTCAAGGAGGGCAACACCAAGATGGAGCTTTTCGACATCTCTACCGATCTGCATGAGGAGCACGACCTTGCTGCCGAGCACCCCGAGATAGTGGCCAAGATGTGGAAGTTTATCCGTGAGTCTCACACCGAGCCGGAGAATCCTATGTTTAAGATGTCAATCCCTATGTAATTTTTCGTGAAAAGCGGTCATTTGCTTCCGCTTGCTCAATTGGGTGAACGGGCAGTACGACAAGTACAGCCCGTCCGCCCAATTTTCGTTGCGCGTTGCAACTAACCGCTTTTTACGAAAAATTAGGTAGTGGTGTTTTGGAACCTATTTCCACCACGCTGTCATTCTGAGGAGGACGGCATGTCCGACGTGAGAATCTCTGTTTTGGTCGGCATGTGCGCTCCCGTCCGCGAGACTCCCACGTCGCCTTTGGCTCCTCGGAGTGACAGTGTTTGTCATTTCGAGCGTCAGCGAGAAATCTGTGCAAGACATGCCTGCTTGTCCTATCATTCCGAGTGAAACGAAGAATAACAATATGCAGAAAATGCCCTGTCGCGAATCATGGAAATAAGCCCGTTAAAATAGAAAATCATGTGTCTGTGGAATTTTTATTTCGAAAATTTTGAAGGGGCGGGGATTTTTTTTCATATCTTTGTTTAACAGAAATTAAATATAAAAATCATTACTATGAAGAAATCAACATTAATAGCAACTATTGCCGGTGTGTCGCTCGCCGTGGGGTGCTCGTCCAAAACCGATGTCAAACACGAGGCGGTTGATTTGGGTTTGAGCGTCAAGTGGGCGACATGCAATGTGGGAGCATCGTCACCGTCGGACTACGGAGACTATTTCGCATGGGGCGAAATCACACCTAAGGCGGATTACACGCAGGAAAATAGCAATACCTTCGACAAGAACATGAAAAATATCGCCGGTAATCCTGAATACGATGCTGCGTGTGCCAATTGGGGAGGTTCGTGGCGCATGCCCACGCAGGCCGAGATGGAAGAATTGGTCGATAATTGTACATGGACATGGACAAGTCGGGACGGACATAACGGCTACGAGGTAACGAGTAAAATCAACGGCAACTCTATCTTCCTCCCTGCCGCCGGTTTGTACAACGAATCGTCGCTCGACTACGCCGGAGTGATAGGTGGTTATTGGAGTTCCACGCCCTTCGAGATCGATACGCAGTACGCGCGCATCCTCGACTTCGCCAGCGACGATAGCGGCGATCTCCTCATGCATTTGGAATACCGCAACTACGGGTATAGTGTCCGGCCTGTCTCAGAATAGCATGACGGCGAACGGTAGTCTGTAAAATTGCAGGCGGCAGCAAATCTTTGATGATTTGTTGCCGCTTATTTATTTTCGATAATATATTGCGAATTTGTTGCTATTCTGGGCGATAGCGAAGAATTTGGTTGTGGACGATAAAACCGCTCGTCATGTCATTTCGAGCGTAAGCGAGAAATCTGTGCGAGACATGCCTGTTTGCCCTGTCATTCTGAGTGAAACGAACCGACGCCAAGTCGAGAACAGAAGAAATTTATTTCTTATGTCGAGACGCGAAGGAGGAAGACCGCAGGTCAAGAATCCGGTTGTGGAATTTGTGCGTGCGAGGCATATCCGCTCTGTCATTCTGAGGAGCGGCCGTCGGCCGCTACGCGAGAATCTCTGTTTTGGTCGGCATGTGCGCTCCCGTTCGCGAGACTCCCACGTCGCAACTGCGTTGCTCCTCGGAGTGACAGCGATGTGTCATTTCGAGCGCGAGCGAGAAATCTGTGTGTGATTGTTTCCACTGTCCTGTCATTCTGAGTGAAGCAACGCGTAGCGAAGAATCCGGTTGGGGACTATGTGCATGGACGACAAGCCTAATCTTTCCCAACCAGATGTTTCACTGCGTTCAACATGACACGTCGGGACTGTCATTCTGAGGAGGACGGAACGTCCGACGTGAGAATCTCTGTTTTGTGCGACAAATCCCCGTGCGGTGACCACGCTCCCCCCGGCGAGACTCCCACGTCGCCTGCGGCTCCTCGGAGTGACAGCGATGTGTCATTTCGAGCGCGAGCGAGAAATCTGTGTGTGATTGTTTCCACTGTCCTGCCATTCTGAGCGAAGCAACGCGTAGCGAAGAATCTGGTTGGGGACTACGTGCGAGTCCGATATGCCCATTCTGCCATAACCGGATTCTTCACTACGTTCAGAATGACAGACCACCTGCCAACGCCCCACCACGGGACGCAAGACGCAGCCTGCCACGCCCCACCTCGGAATATGGCGATAAGTCCGCCACGCCCCACATGGAGCGCGATAAATCGCGCGACAAAAGCCCCTCCCGAGGGAGGGGTTTGGGGTGGGGTCAGAATTGTATAACGGCGCAAGCCGTAGCTTTGTGGTCGATATTGGTTTTCTTTGCCGAAGATACTCCCGCTCGGCAAAATGTAAACAAGTTTGCTTTTGCCCTCGCTTATGCGTACTTTGGCTACGCCGAAGATACTGCCGCTCGGCAAAATGCAAACAAGTTTGCTTTTGCCCTCGCTTATTCGTATCTTTGCACATGCTTTTGGGCGCAGGACGATGCGCCGTTGCGAAGATTATGGAGGAGAGAATATCGTTTCAACAATATGTAAGACCCATTTATGTGATGTCGAAGCCGGCCGGTGCGCGCTGCAATCTGGCCTGCGAGTACTGTTACTATTTGGAAAAAAGCAAGATGTATGCCCAGCAGCCGTCGCAGACGATGAGCGACGAGCTGCTGGAGCGTTTCATACGCGATTACATTGCAGCCCAGCCCTCGCAGTATGTCGTCTTTTCGTGGCACGGCGGCGAGACGCTGCTGCGCTCGGAGGCGTTCTATCGCCGGGTCATCGAGTTGCAGCGCAAATACGGAGCCGACCGCACGATCGAAAATTCGGTGCAGACCAACGGCACTCTGCTCACCGATGCGTGGTGCGAATTCTTCCGCGAGAACGGCTGGCTGGTAGGCATATCCATCGACGGTCCCAAGCAGTACCACGACCGCTATCGTCTGCACCGTGACGGCAGCGGCACTTTCGACGATGTGATGCGCGGCGTGGAGTTGCTTGTCAAACATAACGTGGAGTGGAACGCTCTGGCCGTGGTGAATCGTGCCAACGGCGACGACCCGATAGGGTTCTACGAGTTCTTCCGATCAATAGGCTGTCGTTATCTGCAATTTACGCCTGTCGTGGAGCGTATAGAGCATCATGCCGACGGCCGGTGGCTGGCCTCGGCTGCCGATCGCAGTTCTGCCTTGGCCGACTTCTCCGTTACGCCCGAGCAATGGGGACGTTTCCTGTGCCGGCTGTTCGATCGTTGGGTCGTAGAGGACGTGGGACGCATATTCGTGCAGATGTTCGATGCCACGCTGGCCAACTGGGTGGGCGAGGCCCCGGGCATGTGTACCCTGTCGAAGATATGTGGACACGCCGGAGCCTTGGAGTTCAACGGCGATCTGTATGCCTGCGACCACTTCGTGTTTCCGGAATACAGGCTCGGCAATATCTTGCAAACCCCCATCGGCGAGCTGATGCGCAGCCGCACGCAGACCGAGTTCGGCGATGCCAAACTGCGCTCGCTGCCCGGACAGTGCCGCCGCTGCCGCTATCGTTTCGCCTGCAACGGCGAGTGTCCGCGCAACCGTTTCGTTTCGACCCGCGAGGGCGAGCCGGGTTTGAACTATCTGTGCAAGGGCTATTACAAGTTTTTCGACCATGTGGCACCCTATATGGATTTCATGCGCAACGAGCTGGCGCACCGCCGTCCGCCGTCGAATGTCATGGAGTGGGCGCGCCGCCGCACGGCAGCGAAACGATAGGCTCAATGCGTTATTCATCATGTAGGTAAAAGATTGATATATGGCATCTTTTATAGATTATCTCAGACTCGTAAAGTTCTCGCATACCATATTTGCAATGCCCTTTGCGTTGATTTCGTTCGTCTACGCATGGAAGACGTGCGACACCTCGTCGCTGTCGCTGCCGCTGCTGCTGTTGCAGGTCGTCGGCTGCATGGTCTTCGCCCGCAACGTCGCCATGGGATTCAACCGCTGGGCCGACCGCAAGATCGATGCGCAGAACCCTCGCACGGCCTCGCGTGAGATTCCCGCAGGCGTGGTGTCGCCGCGCGCTGCATTGTGGTTCGTGGCGGTCAATGCGCTGTGCTTCATCTTTCTCGCCTCGACGATCAACACGCTGACGGCAGCCCTCTCGCCCGTGGCATTGGCCGTAGTGATGTTTTACAGCTACTGCAAGCGTTTCACGTCGCTGGCGCACCTCGTGCTCGGCTTGTCGCTGGGCATAGCCCCCGTGGGAGCATATCTTTCGGTGGCGGGTGAGTTCGCTGCGGCTCCGTGCATTCTGTCGCTGCTGGTGATGACATGGTGTGGCGGATTCGACATAATCTATGCGTTGCAGGACGCCGAGTTTGACCGCAGCCACTCGCTGCACTCCATACCCTCCCGCTTCTCGGCGCGCACGTCGCTTGCCATAAGCATCGGCCTGCATGCGGTGAGCGTGGCTGCACTCGTGTGGTTTGCAGGGTATCTGCCGCGGCATTGGCTCCTGTACGCGGGCTGCGGACTCTTCGCCGCCATCATAGTCTTGGAGCATATACTCGTGACCCCGTCGCGCCAGCGCAACATAGGCATTGCGTTCGGCACGCTCAACGGTTTAGCCAGCACCCTGCTGGCCGTATGCCTGATAGCCGATATGACGATTTGACGTTTTAGCTGATTGATTATGTGGTTGTCGTTGGCATTCGCATCGGCCATGCTGCTCGGTCTCTACGATGTGGCCAAGAAGCGTGCTTTGGCCGATAACGCCGTCCTGCCGGTGTTGCTGCTCAATACGTTTTTCTGCTCGCTTATCTTTCTGCCGCCGCTCGTGAGCGCGCAGTTCTCGTTGGGGTGGTTCGATTCGACTATTTTGGAATCGTCGGTCGGGTCGCTGCACGATCATCTGCTGATCGTCGCCAAGGCGGCTTTGGTGCTGTCGTCGTGGATATTCGGTTATTATGCCATAAAGCATCTGCCGCTTACGATCGTCGGTCCGGTCAATGCCACACGCCCGATAATGGTGCTCGTCGGTGCCATGCTCTTTTTCGGCGAGCGTCTCAATCTGTGGCAGTGGGCGGGTGTCGTGCTTGCCGTGTTCTCGCTCTATCTTCTGGGGCGTTCGAGCCGTCGCGAAGGCGTGGATTTCCGCCGCAATGTGTGGATATGGTCGCTTGCCGCCGCTACGGTATTAGGCGCAGCCAGCGGACTCTACGACAAATATGTCGTCGGGCAGCTCGATCCGGTCTTCGTGCAGAGCTGGTTTTGCCTCTATCAGTTCGTGATGATGTTGGTCATGGTGGCTGTCATGTGGCTGCCCCACCGCCGCCGTTCGCCTTTCAGGTGGAATTGGGCCATACCGCTTATTTCGGTATTCATCTCGTGCGCCGATTTCTGCTACTATCAGGCGTTGAGCGGCCCCGATGCCATGATCTCGATCGTCTCGATGGTGCGCCGCTCGTCGGTGGTGGTGTCGTTCGCATGCGGCGCGTTGCTCTTCGGCGAACGTAACCTGCGTGCCAAATTCATCGATCTGCTGTTGATACTCGCGGGCATGGCGTTGCTGTATATAGGCAGCAAATAGCGCGCGCAGGCGATGAAACGGCGCGCAAAATTGCATATTTAGAGGAAATTTTGCTACCTTTGCTCGATTGAAGTGCAAATAATCAAAAATATAACGATATGGATATTTCATACAACTGGTTAAAACACTATATCGCAACCGATCTTTCGGCCGAGCGTGTGGCCGAGATCCTGACCGACATAGGTTTGGAGGTCGAGGGATTTCGCAAGATAGAGACTATCCGCGGCGGATTGTCGGGTGTGGTTGTCGGCGAGGTGCTGACATGCGAAGATCACCCCGATTCGGATCACCTGCACATAACCACAGTCGATGTCGGCGGCGAGGCTCCGTTGCAGATCGTGTGCGGCGCACCCAACTGCCGCAAGGGCTTGAAGGTGCTGTGCGCTACGGTGGGCAGCGTGCTCTATCCCAATGGCGGCGAGGAGGAGTTCAAGATCAAGCGCAGCAAGATTCGCGGCGTGGAGTCGCTCGGCATGCTTTGCGCCGAGGACGAGTTAGGTATAGGCGAGAGCCACGACGGTATTATGGAGCTGCCCTCCGATGCTGTTGTCGGCACCACGGCCAAGGAGTACCTGCATATCGAGGACGACTATCTGATCTCGATAGGCCTTACACCCAACCGTGTCGATGCCGCCTCGCATATAGGTGTGGCCCGCGATTTGGCTGCCTACTTGCGCAGCTGCGGCGACGAGAACGCCCGTCTGATATTGCCGTCGGTCGATGACTTCAAGGTCGATAACCATGATCTGACCATCGGTGTTACGGTGGAGAATCAGGAGGCTGCCCCGCGTTATGCGGCTGTGACGGTCAGCAACTGCAAGATCGCCCCGTCGCCCGACTGGTTGCAGAACGAACTGCGTGCGGCCGGCATTCACCCCAAGAACAATCTGGTCGACATAACCAACTACGTGCTCTTCGAGTTGGGACAGCCCCTGCATGCTTTCGATGCCGATAAGATCGAGGGCGGCCGCGTGATTGTCAAGACATGCGCCGAGGGTACGCCTTTCGTGACGCTCGACGGCGTGGAGCGCAAATTGACCGCTGCCGATCTGATGATCTGCTCGGCCGAGCGTCCTATGTGCATTGCCGGCGTGTATGGAGGTCTGGATTCGGGTATCGGCGACGATACGACCAACGTATTCTTGGAGAGTGCCTATTTCAATCCCGTGTGGATCCGCAAGACGGCCAAGCGTTTCGGCCTTAACACCGATGCTTCGTTCCGCTTCGAGCGCGGCATCGATCCCAATATTCAGGTCTATGCCTTGAAGCGTGCCGCTCTGCTGATGAAGGAGCTGGCCGGCGGCGAAATATCGAGCGAGATCATCGACATCAACCCCACGCCCGCCCGCCCGTTCGTCTTCGATCTGTCGCTCGATAGAACCAACCGCCTGATCGGCAAGGAGATTCCCGAGCAGACGGTGCGTGCGATATTGTCGGCATTGGAGGTAGAGGTGCTCGACGAACGCGACGGCGTTCTGACGGTTGCCGTACCGCCCTATCGTGTCGACGTGCAGCGCGAGGCCGATCTTATCGAGGATATTCTGCGAATCTACGGCTACAACAATGTGGAGATTCCCGAGCATGTCAACTCCACGCTGTCGTATGCTCCCAAACCCGACCGCAGCAAGTTGGTCAATATAGCTTCCGATTTCCTCTCGTCGAACGGTTATACGGAGATCATGTCCAATTCGCTGACCAAAGGCGCGTATTACGAGGGTTTGGAGTCATACAAGGCCGAGAACTGCGTGAAGATCATGAACCCGCTGAGTGCCGATCTCAACGTCATGCGTCAGACTCTGCTGTTCAATACGTTGGAGGCCGTCGAGCTGAATGCCAACCGTCGCAACGGCGACCTGCGCATCTATGAGTTCGGTAACTGCTACTCATACGATGCCGCTCGCGCGGTGGAGGATAACGCTCTGGCTCCCTATACAGAGACTTACCGCCTGGCCATTGCCGTGACAGGCGTGGCTACCCCGCTTTCGTGGAATACGAAGGCCGATGCCGCATCGTTCTTCACGCTGCGGGCAATGGTCGAGAAGCTGTTGCGCCGTTTCGGAGTCGAGATCTTCGACTTGAAATGCGATACGTTGGAGAGCGACCTCTTCGCCGATGCCGTCACCATGTCGATCAACGGCAAGGAGCTGTTGCAGATGGGTGTCGTGGCACCCGCCCTGCGCCGTCGCTTCGATCTTAAACAGGACGTATTCTTCATAGAGATGAACTTCGAGCAGTTGGTCAAGGCCACCCGCAAACACAAGGTCGCCTTCTCGGAGCTGTCGAAGTTCCCCGAGGTGCGTCGCGACCTGGCTCTTCTGATCGACAAGAGCGTGAAGTTCTCTCAGTTGCGCAACATTGCTTTTGCTTCGGAGAAGAAGCTGTTGAAGAGCGTATCGCTGTTCGATGTCTACGAGGGCGACAAACTGCCCGAGGGCAAGAAGTCGTATGCGCTGAGCTTCGTGCTGGAAGACAAGTCGCAGACGCTTACCGACAAGCAGATCGAGCGTGTGATGACCACGTTGCAGACTCAGTTCGAGAAGCAGGTCGGTGCCGAGATAAGGAAATAACCTGCGGATCGGCTAATGAAAAATGGATTGCTCCGGTGAGGGGCAATCCATTTTTGTTTCGGTCGGATAGGCCGGATCGGAGCTGTTATTTTGTCAACAGCGGATATATGGTCGGAGGCTGGATCGATACGAACGCCGCGCCGTTGCCGCGCGAGGTGCATGTTATGCGCACGGCCTTGATCGGGCGCGCGGGATACTCTATCGTGTACGCTCCGGCCGTCAGGTCGCCTGCGCGATGGAACGTCGAGCCGTCGTAGCTTATCTCCACATAGCCGTTCTCGAAGATGAACCGCGGCAGCTGGAAGTTGCCCGTGGCCACCTTCATGCGGCGGCATGCGACCGGTTTGTCGAATGTGAACTGCACCCAGTCGCCCGCGTCGGCCGCGCGCGCGGTGCGTGCCAGACGGCCGTAGTTCTGTGCCTTTGCGAACGAGAACGTCTCGCTCTCGGGCATCGACGATGTTATGACGAATGACGGCGTTATGGTCTTGAAGTGTGCTTCCGTGCCTGCTTCGGGGCTGGTGGCGGTGAAGTAGCGGCTGACGAACGAATACTCCGCAGGAGAGTCGGTGGCGATCGGCGCGGTGTAGCGTATATACTCGTCGAGCGGCTCGCGACGATAGTATATCGTGCTGTTGTCGTCGATCTCAGCCGTCAGCACACCGTCGGCGTATGTGACAACCGGAGGGAAGAGGCGGAAGTGAATGTTCATCGCCGTCATGCGTCGGTAGTGACGGCGCAGCCTGTCGTAGAAAGCGTCCCAGTCTTTCGGCGCTGCGCTCCATGCTATCTCTGCCAGAGCGCATACGCGCGGAAATGTCTGATACTCGATGTACTCCGTGTTTTCGGGTGTGCGCGAAGCGTATGCCTCGCTGAAAAACGTCGCCTCGAATCCCGATATGTTGCTCTGCTGTTCGGGCGAGAATCCCGCGTCGTCCGCAGAGAACGAATAGACCTTGCGACAGTCGAATATGGCCGCCCAGTCGTGTCCGGGTTCGCGCGGCGACTGCTTCATGTCGAAGTAGAAATAGGCTCCAGGCATCACTACGGTCGAGTATCCTGCCGCGGTGGCTTTGCGGCAGGCATCTATGCTCTCCCAGCCGTAGACGTGCGTGGCGGCATCGAGCCTGCCGCCGTTTACGGCCTCGTTCCATACGGCGGCGTACTTGCCCTTCGAGCGGAGCATCTTCTCCACGCGCGACATGAAATATGCCTCCAACTCGTGCGGGTCGTCCATACCCTGCTCCTGCATGAACCGGCGGCATGACGGGCAGCTTTTCCACTGCGTCATCTCTACCTCGTCGCCGCCGACATGAATATACTCCGACGGGAACAGATCGCACAACTCGCCCAATATGTCCTCTATGAGCCGATAGTTGCTCTCTTTGGTGGCGCACAGTGCCGAGCGGGTGTCGTAGCCGAGCGAGGCCGACAGATCGGGCTTATAGTCGCACAGCACCTCGGGGTGCATCGTGGCCAGACACAGGCTGTGGCCGGGCAGGTCGATCTCGGGTATTATCTCTATGTTGCGTATGGCGGCGAACTCGATTATCTCGCGCATATCCTCCTGTGTGAAATAGCCGCCGTAACGCTCGTTCCACTTGCCGTAACGGGGCCAGATGGGGCTGTCGCCGCCACGAAACCCTCCGATCTCGGCCAGCTCGGGGTGCGACTTGATCTCTATGCGCCATGCCTCATCGTCGCTCAGATGAATGTGCAACTTATTGATCTTGTGGTGGGCGAGGATCGTTATATAATGTTTCACCTTATCCTTGTCGATCCATGTGCGGCATACGTCTAACATGAATCCCCGATAGCCGTAACGCGGTGCATCGTCGATGCTGCAACAATCGACCTCCATGGGCAGGACGGTTTGCGAGTAGACGGCCGCCGGAAGCAGCTGCAACAGGGTCTCCACGCCGTTGAACGCACCTGCGTATGTTCCGGCCGAGATGACGATGCCCTGCTGAGATACATCGAGCCGGTAGGCTTCGCCGGCGATTGCAGAGTCGATGCGCAAGGCTATGTGCCCGGCGGCGGCATTGTCGGAAGGTTCGATGCCGAGCGGCAGATAATCGGCGAGATAGACGGCCAGCCGCTCCAATTCGGGCGGACAGGTGATGCGTGTCGAGTCGTTTATGGTGAACTTGCCGTCGCAGTGCCGGTATGCGGCCGGCTGCGGAATGATCGGCCGGGCCGTCGCCGCCTGTGCGGCAATCAGTGTCAGAAGTAGTAGTTTGAGTCTCATAAATACGTGCTTTATACCTCTACAAAGGTAATATTTTCAGGCAGAATAACCGATGCTATCGATATAATTTTTATCTTTGCATCGGGTTAATACCTTAAATATAAGTACGGATATGGATATGAACAAGGCTCGGGAGGCTACCGCCCGACTAATAGAGATCATGGACACTCTGCGCGAGAAGTGTCCGTGGGACAGGGAACAGACATTCGATTCATTGAGACACAATACCATAGAGGAGACATACGAGTTGGCCGACGCCATCGTCGACGGCAATATGGACGGCATCAAGGAGGAGCTTGGCGATTTGATGCTGCATGTGGTATTCTACTCGAAGTTAGGCGACGAACGCCATGCGTTCGACTATACCGATGTGGTGAACGGCGTGTGCGACAAGCTGATCTATCGTCACCCGCATGTCTACGGCGATATTCATGCCGATACGCCGGCGGAGGTCAAGGAGAATTGGGAGGCACTTAAATTGCGTAAGAAGAACCGCAAGAGCGGTACTTTGGGCGGCGTGCCGCGTAGCCTGCCGTCGATGGTCAAGGCCTATCGCATAGGCGAGAAGGCTGCGGCCACGGGTTTCGACTGGCGCGAGCGCGACGATGTGTGGGACAAGGTCAGGGAGGAGATAGCCGAGGTCGAGACGGAGATGCGCCGCGGCGATGCCGGAGACACCGAGGCCGAGATCGGCGACCTGCTGTTTTCGCTGGTCAACATGTGCCGCCTCTACGGCATCGATCCCGAAGCGGCATTGGAGCGCACCAACAAGAAGTTCATCTCGCGCTTCAACTATATGGAGTCGAAGGCCGTCGAGCGGGGACACACGCTGCACGAGCTGTCGACCGACGAGATGGAGGAGCTGTGGCAGCAGGCCAAGCAGGATTTGTAAACGATTAATTTCACGTATATTATGGCTTTATTCAAAGAGGTGCGCGGACACCGCCCCGAGGTGGGAGAGAATACTTTTCTGGCCGAGACGGCCGTTCTGATAGGTGACGTGAAGATCGGCCGCGACTGCTCGATATGGTACAATACCGTGTTGCGCGGCGATGTCAACAGCATCACCATCGGCGACCATACCAACATTCAGGACGGTACGGTCATTCACACGCTTTACGACGGTTCGAAACACCCGTCGCAGACACACATAGGCAGCTACGTGTCGGTCGGACACAACGCCACCATACACGGTGCCATAATAGAGGACAACTGCCTTATAGGAATGGGTGCGACGGTGCTCGACAACGCCGTCGTGGCAACAGGCTGCATCGTGGCGGCCAATGCCTTGGTGTTGTCGAACCAGCATTTGGAGCCTAACTCGGTCTATGCCGGCGTTCCGGCCAAGAAGGTCAAGGACGTAACGCCCGAGCAGCGCGACGAGATCATACGCCGCATAGCTCACGACTACCGCATGTATGCCTCGTGGTACGAGGAGTAGACTGCGTTGCAAACGATTGAAAAACTGCCGACCCATGACGATATTCGGAAAACATAACAACCCGATAGGACTGCATCTGCTGGTGGCCGTGGCGTTGAGTCTCGTCATCAATTTCTCCTATCTGTTGATGCCGCTCATAACCCAGCGCGGCGGTGTGGATTCGCGTTCGCGGCGCAATGCCGACAATACCCGATTGATAGATCGGGAGGGTGTATTGCATATTTCCGACGATATGCACGGCTATATCGTCTACGACGATACGGCCGACAGCGTATATGCCTCGTCGTGGCAGATCGGTTTTCTGAAACTCGCCGACGGCGACCGTCTTGTTGTCAAGGTGCAGCCGCTGTCGGGCGATAATGTCACCGCGGAGCAGATCGCCCGTGCGCATGACCGCCTGCACGATGTGGTGCGCCGCAACGGCGAGCCATTCGATTTCGAGGCCATATACGACCGTCCGAGCCGTGCCTACGACATGGTATGGCAGATGCTCTACTATGCCGTGGTATCGTTCATGTTGCTCATGGTCATGACTCTGCGCCCGAGATCGGGCAAATGGACGACGTGGACATTCGTCCGCCGTCTTGCCCTGAGCTTACTGCTTATGGGAGTTATGTTTCTTGTCGCTCCGGTGGTATGCTTCCACCCTAATCGCATAGTGCCCGTATTTCAGGCCAATCTGCACCCGATGGATTACATGGTCGTGATGTTGAAGTGTCTGTTCATGTGGGTGGTGGCGGCTCTCTACTCGCGCATATACGCTCTCATGCGTCAGCGCGAGGCCATGACCGTCGAGAACGAACGGCTGAAAAACGAGTATCTGACCACGCGTTACAATATGCTCGTGGGGCAGATCAATCCCCATTTCCTCTTCAACTCGCTCAATTCGTTGTCGATGCTCGTGCGCGAGCACGACGACGAGCGTGCGTTGGAGTATATCGAGCAGCTATCATACACTTTCCGTTACACTATCCAGAACGGACAGAACACCATGATGTCGCTTGCCGAGGAGATGGAGTCGGCCAAGGCCTATATCTACCTCTATAAGATTCGCTATGCCGACAAGCTCTTTTTCGATATCGACATCGATCCTCGTTACGACGATTGGACGCTGCCGGCTCTGTCGATGCAGCCGTTGATAGGCAATGCCGTCAAGCACAATACCATCACCACGCGCAATCCGCTGCATGTCTCGATCCGCACCGAGGACGACATGCTCGTCGTGGCTAACCGCAAACACCCCAAGCTGGAACCCGAACCCTCGACGGGCATAGGACTGGACAATCTGCGCAGCCGCTGGCATATAATCACCGGCCGCGATATAGTAGTCGAGAATACCGAGACCGATTTCATCGTCCGTCTGCCGCTGCAAAAACCCAAACCATGATGAGAATCCTGATTATAGAAGACGAAACGGCTGCCGCAATCAACCTGCGCAGCATGTTGCAGCATGTCGTGCCCGATGCCGAGATCGTGGCCGTGTTGGAGAGTGTCGAGGAGAGCGTCGAGTTCTTTACGACGGATAAGAGCCGTATCGATCTGGTGTTTATGGATATACATCTTGCCGACGGCGAGTCGTTCCGCATCTTCGACAGTGTCGATATCGAGGCTCCTGTCGTGTTCACCACCGCCTACGACCAATATGCGCTCCGAGCGTTCAAGGTCAACAGCATCGATTATCTGCTCAAACCCTTCAAGGAGGAGGATCTGCAACGTGCCTTGGATAAACTGTCGCGGCTCTCGGCTGCCGACCGCTCTCAACATAAGGCGCGTGTCGACGAGATGGTCGCCTCGCAGGCGGAGCGTCCGCGTGTCATTTTAGTGCGATTCAAGGATAAGATCATTCCCGTGTCCGTCGATCAGATAGCCTATTTTTATACCTTTGCCGAGAAAGTATCCCTCACTACCCTTTCGGGCGACAGCTATCCCGTCGATAAGACTTTGGAGACCCTGCAAGGCATGCTTGCCGACGACGAATTTTTCCGCGCCAACCGTCAATTCATCATCTCGCGCCGCGCCGTCAAGGATATTGCCGTATGGTTCGGCAGCCGTCTTGCCCTCAATCTCTTGGTCGATACTCCCGAGCGCATCATCATCTCGAAGGCTCGTGTGCCGGAGTTTAAGCAGTGGTTGTCTTTTTCGTGAAAAGGCGTCATTAGTGGCACCTCAATCATTGGCGCGAATAGGCAGTACGGTGAGTACAGCCTATCCGTGCCAATTTCATGTCGGCACCGCTACTAACGCCTTTTGACGAAAAATTGGGTTGGTGGTTCTTTGGAGGTTTTCCGTGAAAAGCGGCATTCTACTGCCGCGCACTTGCTCCGCCGAATAGGTAGTACGCCAAGTACAACCTATCCGGCGGATCTTCGTTTGCGTGGTATAATACCGCTTTTGACGAAAAATGCGGTTGGTAGGGCTTAGGTCGCTTTTTTACTCTGTCATTCTGAACGGAGCAACGCGGGGTGAAGAATCTGGTTGGGGAATATGTGCAAGGGCGATAAACCTTATTGTCCCCAACCAGATGTTTCGCTAACGCTCAACATGACGGGGAGGGTCTGTCATTCTGAGGAGCGTGCGTAGTACGCGACGTGAGAATCTCTGTTTTGGTCGACAGGCTTCCGCCGACACCGCTTTCCCACCCGCGAGACTCCCACGGTCGGGCATGCGCCCTCTCTCGGAGTGACAGAGTGGTTCTGTTTACCCCAACCAGATTTCACTTCGTTCAACATGACACGCAAGGTCATTTATCGTCAGCGAGAAATCGTGCGCAATTAGCCGTTCGGGATTTCTATATTGCACGGCGATGGCGCGTAGGCAAATGCGGCCGCAATAAAAAACACCCGAAAGCGAGATAACCGCTTTCGGGCATTCGGGCGAGCCACAGACTCGTTGTACTCGAAGCCGGGGTCGAACCGGCACGACCATTACTGGTCACAGGATTTTAAGTCCGGCGTGTCTACCTATTCCACCATTCGAGCCTCCATGTCGCTTGAGCGACACTGCAAAAGTAGTATTTTTATTTAATTCTGCAAAACCTTTCTGTCTATATATTCTATTATGGCCTCGGTGTCGGTAGGGGCAAACCATGCGATCTCCGCATCGCGGCGGAACCATGTCATTTGGCGTTTGGCATAGCGGCGCGAGTTGCGCTTGACAAGCTCTATGGCCTCCTCGCGCGTGCACTTGCCGTCTATGTATGCGAAGAGTTCGCGATAGCCCACTGTTTGCAGCGCGTTGCAGTTTCTGAACGGCAGCATCGATTCGACCTCCTGTTCCAGCCCGTCGGCGATCATCTGATCTACCCTGCGGTCGATACGTTCGTACAGCGTCGGACGATCGATCAGTGTACCTATCTTGACTATGCGGAACGGCCGCTCTCGCCGGTGTCCCACACGCTGCTCCGAGCAGGGACGGCCGCTCAGCAGGCACACCTCCAAAGCGCGCATCACGCGCGCAGGGTTGCAGAGATCGATCGTCGAACAGCATTGTGGATCGAGTTCGCGCAGCTGCTCGACGAGCGATTGCAAACCCTCCTGTTCGAGCCGGCGGTGCAGCTCCCGCCGCAGGTCGTCATCGGCTTGCGGCAGCTCGTCCATACCCTCGCACAAAGCCTGTATGTATAGTCCCGAACCGCCTACGGCGACCACATATCTGTGGCGCGCGAACAACTCTTCGAGCCGTGCCAGTGCCTCGATCTCGTATTGGCCGCAGTTGAACTCCCTGTCGGGCATGCGGTCGGCTATGAAGTGGTGCTCCACACTGCGCAGCTGCTCCGGCGTGGGCTGTGCCGTTCCGATGGGCATGCCTATATACATCTGTCGCGAGTCGGTCGACAGAATGGGTGCCGCATAGTGTTGCGCAAGGCGTATGCTCAGATCCGTTTTGCCCGATCCGGTGGGTCCGGCCACTACGATGAGGGTCGGACGGTCAATATTCGTCGTCATAGTTGTCGTCGCCCTCGAACTCGCCGAACTCACCCATCATCTCCTCGAAGATCGAACCGTCGTCGACCGTGATCTCGGGGTCGTATTGATCGGGTGCCGTGGCGTGCTCGAACGCCACTCGCGGATAGTCCATATCCTGCTCGGCGCGTTTGACCTCTACTAATTCTATGTAGAATGCACGTTCGTTGAGCATGTCGAAGAGATAGATCATGCGGTCGTGCAATTCGCTTGTCACCTCTAACAGATGCACCTTGTCCATGGCAATCGGTGCCGATTCGAAATCGATACCCATATCCATCTGCGTATACTCCTGATGTTTGTTCCATTGGGAGTCCGACTTGAAGATCGATGCCATGCAGTCGTCGTATCCGAGCGATTCGATGATGAAGCGGTGGAACTCGGCGAGCGTCATCTCGGGACGCACCTCAAAGTCGCGCACGAAGTGGTCGCTTTCGTCGCTCAGCATGCGGTATCTTAAAACCAAATCCATAGTTGCAGTGTGTCGTTAATAAATGTAACGCAAATGTACTATTTTTTATAATAAAACCCCGTCAGGTGCGGTTAAATATGTATAATTGTTATGAAAAATATTGGTAATAATAAAAAATGTATTATATTTGCACTGCTTTCGGTGGGATAATGATTCCGTTCATATAATCACGAATACATAACAATTTTTACATATATGCAAGATTTAACTGCATTACAGAGCAAGACGATTGCTGAACTGCGCGCTATCGGCAAAGTGCTCGGTATCGACGGGACCTCTATGAAAAAGAGGGAGCTGTTGGATAAGATCGCTGCGGTAGCCAACGATGCTCCGGCGGGTGAGACCGAACCTGTTGTACAACAGCCTGCAAAACGCGGACGTCGTCCGCGTGTGGGCGGTGTCAAGGTCGGTGCGCCGGTGCGCAGACCTGACGATGCGCATGGCCGCCGCGAGGAGCCTGCCGTCCAGGCTGCACCGTCGGTCGAGCAGGCTGTTGCCGAAGAGGCTGCGGAGCGTCCCGCACCCAAACGACGCGGACGCAAACCGAAGAATGCGACAGTCACACCCGTCGCGGAGGCTGCCATGCCGATGGAAGACGACCGGATTTTCGATGAACCGGATATTGCGGAGGATTCCTTGGACGACATAGACGGCAATATGATGTACGACGACGGTCTGCCGTCGGACGTAGTGACCAAAGACGATTTCGCGGCCGAGATCGACGGCGAGGGCGTGTTGGAGATCATGCCCGACGGCTACGGTTTCCTGCGCTCGGCCGATTACAACTATCTCAATTCTCCCGATGACATATATGTGTCGCCGTCGCAGATCAAGCTATTCGGCTTGAAGCCTGGCGATACGGTGAGCGGTACGATACGCCCGCCCAAGGAGGGTGAAAAGTATTTCCCGCTGGTGCACATATCGGAGATCAACGGCTTGAAACCCGAATATATCCGCGACCGTGTGCAGTTCGAGTATATGACACCTCTGTTCCCGAGCGAGAAATTCAATCTGACGGGCAACGGCCACAACTCTCTGTCGAACCGTATCATCGATCTCTTTTCGCCCATCGGCAAGGGACAGCGTGCCTTGATCGTGGCGCAGCCCAAGACGGGTAAGACCATGCTGTTGCAGTCGATAGCCAACGCCATTGCCGACAATCACCCCGAGGTATATATGATCGTCCTGCTGATCGACGAACGTCCGGAGGAGGTGACCGAGATGGCGCGCAACGTCAAGGCCGAGGTCGTGGCCTCGACATTCGACGAGCAGGCTTCGCGCCATGTGAAGGTGGCAGAGATGGTGTTGGAGAAGGCCAAGCGTATGGTGGAGTGCGGCCACGATGTGGTCATCTTCCTCGATTCGATCACCCGTCTTGCGCGTGCCTACAACTCGGTGCAGCCTGCCTCGGGCAAGGTGCTCTCGGGCGGTGTCGATGCCAATGCGCTGCACAAGCCCAAACGCTTCTTCGGTGCTGCGCGAAACACCGAGGAGAAGGGTTCGCTGACCATCATAGCCACGGCGTTGATCGACACCGGCTCGAAGATGGACGAGGTGATATTCGAGGAGTTCAAGGGTACGGGCAACATGGAGTTGCAGCTCGATCGCAAGTTGTCTAACAAACGTATCTACCCTGCTGTCGATGTCATTGCGTCGGGTACGCGCCGCGAGGATCTGCTGCTGTCGTCGAATGTGATGAGCCGCACGTGGATTCTTCGCAAATATCTGTCGGACATGACCACGGTCGAGGCTATGGAGTTCCTGCAAAAGCAGATGAACATGACCGACAGCAACGAGGAGTTCCTCGCGACGATGAATCAATAAACCTTAAATACAAACCCGATTATGAAGAGACTGATCGTATCGTTATTGTGTCTTGCGGCCGTCACAAATGCTTTCGGCTGGGGACAAAAGGGGCACGACACCGTGGCATATATCGCCGAGAATCACCTTTCGCCCGAGGTGGCATCGAAGGTTACGGCTCTGCTCGACGGCCACTCGCTCGTATATTACGCCAACTGGCTCGACAATGCCAGCCACACTCCCGAGTACGCCCATACCAAGACGTGGCACTATGTCAATGTCGACGAGAACGAGCGCACCTATGCCAAGTCGAAGAAGGAGTCGAAAGGCGATGTGGTGGTTGCGATCAACGAGATCGTCGCACGTCTTAAAGAGGGAGGTCTGTCGCCCGAGCAGGAGAAGACCGATCTGATGATGCTGATACATCTTGTCGGAGACATGCACTGTCCGATGCACGCAGGTCACAAATGCGACTTAGGCGGTAACACCATTCAGGTGAAGTATTTCTATTCGAATGCCAAACTGCACAGTGTGTGGGATACCAAGATCGTGGACTCGGCGCACAAGTGGAGCTATTCGGAATGGCAGTATCAGATCGATCGCGCCACGCCCGAGCAGATCGAGACAATCGTGGCCGGCACACCCGAAGAGTGGATCGAGGAGACAGTCGTGCTGAGCCGTCAGATCTATTTCGACTCTCCGGCCGGTGTGGAGATCTCGTTCGACTATGTCAACAAATATACTCCCGTCATCGAGGAGCAGTTCCTGAAAGGCGGTCTTCGTCTGGCGGCTCTGCTCGAATCGATCTACGGCGGACGATAATCGACAGACTTCGTCTTGTATAACTACGATCCGGTCTGTCAGGCCGGATCTTTTTGTTCGTATTAATGAAGATTGTACTATGAATATCGATGTTTCATACGATCGCCGCGAGGCTTTCGATGCCGAATATGCTTTTGCGGATTCGCCTTACGGCGAGATGATCGGAGTGTTCTCGTCCAAAGGGTTGTGCTATTTGGGCTTCGCCTTGCCCGATCGGGAGACGGTGCTGGCGCATGTCAAAGCGATTTATCCCAATATGCGGCTTGCGGAGTCGGTTACGGAAAGGGACATCTTTGTGCCCGACCTTACGCTGCATCTTATCGGTACGCCTTTTCAGATCGACGTGTGGCGCGCATTGCTCGAAGTCGGACGCGGAGAGACGATATGCTATTCCGAACTTGCCCGGCGTGCCGGTCATGCCGAGGCCGTCAGAGCTGCCGCTTCGGCCGTCGGCGACAACCCTATCACTCTCTTAGTCCCGTGTCATCGCATCGTGCGCCGCGACGGCTCCATAGGGCAATACTACTGGGGTTCGGAGATGAAACGTCGCATACTCTCCGACGAAGGAGCAATATGATAATGAAGTTGTGCCGAAATCCACATTTCGGCACAACTTCATTTATAGCGCATGATATCAGAACATTACACCAAGCTTTATCTGCACGGCATTCATATTGATGCCTATGCCCGACTCCGACAATCGCTGTACGTTATAGCCTAACTGTGCCTTGAACATCTTTGCCTTGACACCGACAGCAATGGTATATGTCGAACCCGACAGGCCGCTGAAACCCTCCGAGGCACCGATGCCGCCGCCGATATCCACCGATACATACGGTTTGACTATCTTTGATACGGGAAGGTATCCTTTAAGGTTGAGGTATATCGGTACCATGACATCGGGAAACTCGTGATATATGTCTGCGCCGATGCCGATGCCCGTAGAGAAGTATTTGCCTATCTCCACACCCTGAATGGTGTGGATATTGACACGGCCAGTTGCGAATGTCCCCACGCCGATGGAGTATCCCAGATCGACCTCTCCGTGATATTTGATCGGAGTTTTTGCTTGGAGCGAGCCGATGCCTATTGCGACGGCAGTCAGGAGGATAAATAGTCTTTTCATAATGTTGTTAATTGGTTAAACATTTATTTATGCTATTGTGCATATATAGGGTTGATAGTATCGTTGTGCAACGAAGCAATACGTCATAAAGATAGTTATTTAAGATCGAAAATACAACAATGCAGCCGGTATAATTCTTCCTACTCCACATATAACCCGAACAGCTCTATCGCACTCGATATGTAGTTGGCGTTGGTGTAAGAGGTGTATGACCGCCAGCCCGCAGCGGCAATGCCGAGATAGCGTGTGTTGCAGACGGCGCGCAAGGCTCCGTCGGCGGTGGAGAATCGCCAGGGATAGCGGCGGTTGACGTCGTTGTCGGCATATATGCCGTTGTTGGTGTTGGCCGCATAGAGCCATGTGTCGCTGTCGCCGTATTTGCTTATGACCACCTCGCCCGTATCGCTGAGCGAGAAGTCCCACTTGGCGGAGTCGCCGACTGTGCCGCTGAGAGTGTTGCCGTCGACCGTGATGCCGGCATCGGAGAGCGGCGTTGCCTGCGGGTGGCCTAATGTCTGTTCGCTGTTGGAGCAGTAGAATCCGTCGCAGACGATGATGTGCACACCGTTGCAGATCGTCTTGGGCGACGATATGCGATGCCATACGGGGTGCTCCGAACGGACGGTCGGGCTCATGTCTACGGTGAACGACAATATGCGGTTATGTTCGAAGGTGAACTCCTTGCCGCTCAGATCTATCAGCTTCTCGTATCGCCCGCGGTCGGTCTTGACGCACACGCAAAGCCAGCCGTCGCGAAGCGAAGCCGGTATTGCCGCAAACCATGCGGAGAACGTGCCCTCGGCGGTTGCATACTCCATCTCTATGCTGCCCGATGCCGATTGTGCGGCCGTAGTGTGCGGAGTCTCTTCGTCGAAGCTATATGCGGCCGATCCCGATATGGGCTGTGAGGCCGCAAGCGTTATCGATCTTACCCGCTCGCCGTCGTCCAAAGGAAGATCTTTGACCGTTATCTTGCCGTAAGCCACTATCGAGGTGAATTTCATTGCGACGGACGATGCCGGTGCAATGTCGCCTGCCGAGCTGCCGAATATCACGGCGGCGGCCGGATCGAACGATTGCGCGGAGGGTCGCTGGTGTGTCGGGACGGTGAAGTCGAGCCGCGGCGTTTGCTGCGGATCGTCCTCTGCCGTCGTTATTCCCTCGAATGCCGAGGCGGGACAGCAGGCGTAAAGACGGTACTTGTCGGGCATAGATGCCAACTCTATATCGACATCGAACGATGCCGACAGTCTGTCGTCGGAGAGCTGCCCGATCGTGGCCTCGGCCATGTTGTCGGTAGTGGAGAGAACGATTCTCAGCCGGTCGTCGGCACACCACTCCATACGATATGGGCTTGTGTGGGTTTGGCTCCACTGCGTTCGCGTATCGTCTGCCGAGGCTTCGATGCGGAATTGCACCCGTCGGCTGGCGGGAGTCTCTTCGATATTGCAGGTGCACGAGGCCGCTGCGATCGACAGCAGGCATGCGGTGATGAGTGCTGTCGGTCTCATAGTATTTCGTCGAATTGGTTTTCGTATACCGGATCGATATCGCTCATTTCCGATCCGCTGTCGCTTATGTTGGTGCATTCGACCTCGACGGCCGTGACTTCGATTTGCGGAGAGATATACTCTTCGCGGGGATTATCATACATCTGTACTAATATTATGTTGTACAAATATACAATAAAAAATAATGTTTAGGCACCATTGCCCCGAAAACTTGCGATTTATTTGTCTGCTTGTCACCGCTTCCGGTGCATCTATTCATTGGCTATGCCCATGGGAATATGCACCGCCGGAATGTTGTGCAGGTGGTTGAGATGCGACATCTGGTCGTCGAAGAATATGTGCGGACGCATGATTTCCAGCACACGGTCTTTGGATATGCCGCCGAGGAAGAATGCTTCGGTCACCTCTACGCCCCAGCTTTTCAGCGTGTTGACCACGCGTTCGTGCGCCGGTGCGTTGCGTGCCGTGACTATCGATATCTTCAACCGTCTCCGGTGCGAGGGGTCGACATCGATACGCGAGGTTTCGAGCCGTTGCAGATTGGATATTTTTTTCAGAAGATCGGCCAGCGGTCCCGGGTCGAGCGGCTTGCTGGTGGCCGACTCGTGGCGGTGAAATGCCGAAAGCCCCTGCTCCTTGTAGATCTTCTCGCTCTCGTCGTCGGCTATCACGCCGTCGAAGTCGAAAGCTATGCGCAGCTCGCCGTCCGATTCGTCGTCGAGCACCTTGCTGTCGAGTACGCGTCCGGCGGCATAACCGGCGTCGCATGCGTTGCGCACGTCGCTCTCGGAGGCCGACAGGAACAGCGAAGCGTTGAATGCCGGCAAATACTTGTAGGGCGATTCGCCCGAGAAGAACGAGGCTCGCGTGATGCTCAGTCCGTAGTGGGCTATGGTGCGGAATACGCGCAATCCCGTCTCGGGCGAGTTGCGCGACAGCAGGACCACCTCCACGGGCTGCTCGTCGGGGAATATCTCGTTGAAGCTGAGCAGTCGCTTGACGAACGGAAAGGCCACACCTTTCCCGAGCGGGTTGTCGATGTTGGTCTCCTGATAGCGGCGGTACTCGGCCAGGCCGTGTTCGTTGTATATTCGGTCGGACTCCGACAGATCGAACAGTGCCGACGAAGAGACTGCCACGACGAGCTTGTTTTCGATGGGGAAAGGCATACGCAAACGGGTTTTATTCGAAAAACAACAAAACCCGACAATTACGCCGGGCTTTGATCTGCTTGGTTGAGCTACCGAGATTCGAACTCAGAACGACAGAACCAAAATCTGCTGTGTTACCATTACACCATAGCTCAATCATTTGCTCGAAAGCACGGCAAAGATAGTGTAAAGTTTTGAAACGGCAAAATTTTAGGCTGAAATTCCCTCGGTCGCACACACCCTTTATTTGCCCAGACGTGCGAGGAACTTCTCCCGGTCGACTATGCAGCGCACGTGTTCGCCCTCGCCTATCTTGGTCTCTGCTTCGTATGCCTCGACGCGGAATGTGAGCATGCGGCCGTCGACCTTGGTCAGCTCGGCACGCGCCGCTACGGTGGCACCTACGGCCGAGGGGCGGAGGTGCGATGCGGATATGCTCGATCCCACGGTGGTGGAGCCTTCGGGCAGATAGGGCGCAACAGCAAGCATGGCGGCATTCTCCATCAAGGCTATCATGGCCGGTGTGGCCAGCACCGCCATGTCGCCCGAGCCGATATATTCGGCCGTATTGCCGGGCGAGACGACCATCTGAGTCTGGAAATATAATCCTTCTTTCAACATGATGATATAGGTTTTGATAAGACAAATGTAGCGATAAAAATCCGAATCGCGCAATATGCGTCCGATAATTGCTTATCTTTGCGGTGACGATGCCATGAAAACGATTCCGATCATATTGTCTCTGCTGCTGTTCGTCGCAGCCGATCTTCCGGCGCAGAGCGTGCGTGTGCGCGGTGCCAGCCGCGTGGAGTGGGAGCATGTGTCGGGCGGCGACTCCGTGCTGCACATCACCTCGCTGCCGGTCTACGTATTCAACCGCAAGGCCGATCTGCGGCGTTATCAGAAGATGATACGCGCCGTGAAGAAGGTCTATCCGTTAGCCGTGGAGGCTGCGCGGCGCATGGAGAATCTCGATGATACCTTGTCGATGATGGATCGTCGCAAGGACCGCCGGCAATATACCCGCAGCATAGAGAAGGCTCTAAAAGAGGAGCTGTCGCCCGTGCTGTTCAAGATGACGCGCTACGAGGGACGCATATTGTTGAAACTGCTCGATCGTCAGACCGATCATACGGCCTACCGCATCATACAGGAGTTCCGCAGCGGATTTACGGCCGGTTTCTGGCAGATGGTCGCCAAGCTCTTCGGCAACAATCTGAAACTGCGCTACGACCCTTCGGGCGAAGATGCCATGCTCGAACAGATCGTCAAGTATTATGAAGCCGGACTGTTGTGACAGGCAAGAATTGAAAAGGGGTGTCGAATCTATCCGACACCCCTTTGCGATTCAATATACCTCTTCCGGTACGGTCTCGCCTTTTGGCTCGCCTTCCAACTCGTCCTGCCATTTTATGGCGGCGTGAGTGCCGTCGCAGTAGGGCTTGTCGGCCGACTGTCCGCAGCGGCACAGCACTACCCTGTTGCGCACCTCCAACGTCCGGCCGTCGGCGCGCTGTACGGTGATTCCGCCGCGCACCCACAATCCGCCGCTTGCGCCGATGGCTGGGTCTTCGATCAGCCCGAGGCTCGGCTCGTATTTGTATTCGTAAGGTCGCTCGGTGGCGGTATCCCAGGCGGTGAGACGTGCCGATGGGCACATCGATGCCTCGCGTATGGCCAGACGGCGTGCCTCGGGATCGTCGGACTGTTCGGCCAGCTCGTACACTCCCCCTTCGGCGTCGCAGAAACGCGCGAATACGCAATATTTGCGATTGTCGCTTATGTCGACAGTGCCGCCGCGGGTCGTCTCCACGTTGTCGAGCAGACGATCTTCGGTGTCCCCTATCGAGGGATCCCACTGTGCTTTTTTGTGCGATCCGTCGCAATACGGCTTGCGGTGCGACTCGCCGCAGCGGCACAGTGCCGTCGGCTCGCTTTCGGTCGAGAAGTGCTTTCCCTCCTGGAAATACCAGCTCTCGCCCTTGTCGTTATTCATGATGAATTGTTGTGCCAAGGGCGGGCGGCCGTAGACCAGATACGGCCCTTTTTCGTCGATGGCGATGTGAAAACCTGCATCGGCTCTCTTCGAGCCTGTCATGATTTTTAGCTTTGTCATACAATAATTGCAGTTTGAAACCGTTATCTGTCCGACAAGAATTGTTCCTAATACGGAAATAATAGAGCGGAAAGTAGGTTTTTTGACTCATTTTTGGTACCTTTGCCCAGATATTGTATCATTATGAAAAAAGTTAATATCAGATATATGAAAAATCTTTTGTGCGGTCTGACGGCCGTTTGCATGCTTTTGGCTCTCGTTTCGTGCGAGAAGACAGAGACCAAGGAACTCGTCGTACCGTCGGGCAGCATTCTGCTCACCATGCCCGGACAGACTGGCTCGACCACGTTCGACTCGCATAATATCACTTCGATACGTGTTGCGTCGTGTCCCGAGGGCTGGACTGTCGACGGCATCGACATGTACAGCGGCGTGATAACCGTGACCGCTCCGTCGTCGTTCGACAACGAGGAGGTGACCGAGGGCAGTATCAGCCTCGTGGGCTACACTCCGACGGGTGCCACGCAGTCGGTATCGATACATGTGGCGATTTTGCAGAATCCCGACATCGATTTCACGTCGGCACCATCAAACTGTTTCGTTGCGACCAAGCCCGAGACCCGCTATCTGTTCGATCCCTTCAAGCGCGGCACTAACGGCGAACGACTCGATACCGACAGCGTGGAGCTGCTGTGGCAGACATCGAGCGGCCTTATCAAATACTTGACTTTTGAGGACGGTGTTGCGTCGTTCTACCTCGAAAAAGATACCGATGACGACGGCAACGAGATCGATTCTGTCGTGCCTGGCAATGCCGTCATAGCTGCGCGCAACGCCGCCGGCGACATTATTTGGAGCTGGCATATATGGGTCACGACAACCGATCCCGCCGCCGATGCGATAACCGTGGCCGGCCGAAGTGTCATGAACCGCAATCTCGGAGCCGAGCTCAACAGCAACGGAGAGACGGAGGACGAAAAGATTTTGGAGTCATACGGTCTTTATTATCAGTGGGGACGCAAGGACCCGTTTGTCGGCCCTGCCGAGTACAATTTCAAGGGCAATGCCGATGCCCGCGTCTATAACGCCCTCTCTCGCCGCCTATATTTCGAGTATGAAGACAACGATGCGCAGACGGGTACTGCGGAGTATGCTGCGGCTCACCCCATGTCGTTCATCAAGGGTGCCAAGGATAATGCCTACGACTGGCTCTGCTCGCAGCACGACAATGCGCTTTGGGGCGCGGGCAGCGTCAAGACCGACAACGATCCATGCCCCGACGGCTGGCGCGTGCCCGACGGCGATTTGTTCGAGGCATTCACCATATCGGCTTCCGACGACGATCTCGACTGGACCGAGGCCAAGGCCATGTATGGCTGGCATTTGGAGGAGATAGCTACGGGCAAAACATATTTCTTTTCGGCGGCAGGCCGGCGCAACTATCTCAACGGCGTATTGGACAACGTCAATTCCAACGAGGAGCGTCCTTTGCCGTGGACGGGTTACTATTGGACTCGCGGTACGGCAGGCGACAATGCGCAGGCTATGTTCTTCGATCTGAACACCGTGACGCGCACTTATAACGGTTACGAGCCGCAGCGCGCACTGCAACGCGCCAATGCCGCCCCGATTCGCTGCGTGAAGATGTAGCCGATCGGACATCAGAAATAAAAATAGGTTGCGACATATTCGCAACCTATTTTTGTTTGCCTGCTACCCTGCTGCCGTCACTTTTGCAGCTCTTTGCGCCAGCGCATGTAACCGGCCACGGCAAGTATGCAGTAGAGGATATAGAGTCCTGAGGTGATGGGGATACCCTTATACATATACAGGCCTGCGCTGATCATGTCCACAGCCAGCCATACGAGCCACTGCTCGACATATTTGCGCGAGAGCATGAACATGGCCACTATGCTGAGTGCCGTCGACATGCTGTCCCAGAACGGCACACGGCTGTCGGTGCAATATGAGAGAAACATATATATTGCAACGTGCAACACGGCATACGCCGCCGCGAGCCGCACTGCAATCCTTGCGGGTGTGCGCCGTATGCGTCCGGCTGCCGTATGTTTCGGCCGCTTGCGCCATACGATCCAGCCGTATATGCCGGCCGCCACGTAGTAGAGCTGCATGGCGGCATCGGCATATATGCCGCGACTCAGATAGAGTGCGCCGTGCACCAAGGGCATTATCATGCCCACGAGCCACACCCAGATGTCGGCACGGTATTCGAGCCACAGGTAGATGAGTCCGAGCGTCGTGCCGACGATCTGCAATACGAGTCCCCAGTCCATCGGTTTAGAAGTTTACGGTTATGTTGGCCAGCGCGTGGATCGTAGCCTGCGGGAAGTAGTAGGCAGTATCGTACTGCTCGCCGCCCGAATACTCCGAGTAGCCGTAGCCGTTGTTGCAGTATTCGGCATCGAAGAGGTTGTATATCGTCACACCGAAACGCACCTCGCGGCTCGAACGAGTCTTCATCGTGTACGACAGATTGAGGTTTGTCACGCAATAGGCATCGAGCTTCATGTTGTCGTTCTTGTAGTTGGTGAAGTATTGGTCGCCGACGTATTGGGTGGTGATCGATGCACCGAAACCGCGATAGTCGAAGTTGATGAAGAAGTTGGCTATGGTGTTGGGCGAGTATGAGATCTGTGTGTCGCCCATCTGCTCGGTATGGTAGCCGTAGAAGTTAGCGGCCTCGTCCCACGAGTCGTAGTCCACTACCGTGTTGACGTAATCCTTGATCTTGTTCTGGCTGAGCGTGAGGTTACCGCCGAAACTCAGCCATTTGAGCGGATTGACGGCGAGCGAAAGCTCTATACCGCGGCGATAGCTCTTCGGAACATTGATATTCAGAGCGTCGTAGCTTTCGTTGATCTGACCGGTCTTGACCAGCTGATCCTTGTAATACATGTAGTAGAGGTTGACACCGACGCTTACTATCGGGTGGTTGTACTGATAGCCGATCTCGTAGTCGTAGAGCTTCTCCGAGGTGGGGAACGTCTGGCGGAAACGGTCGGTGAAGTCGCTGCGCGTCGGCTCCTTCTGGGCTATTGCGAACGAAGCGTAGAGATGATGATGCTTGTTGGGCGAGTAGTTGATACCCACTTTCGGGTTGAAGAAGTGATAGGTTTCGTCGACATCTATGACCTGCATGCCGTCGATGGCATCGTCGTAGTTGTCGTTGACGCCCCAGGCCTTGTAGTGCACGTAGCGGTATTGCAGATCGCCCATCAGCGTCAGACCGTCGGCTACGCGCCATGCAGCCTTCACGAAGGCATTGGCGTCGTGCTTGTCGACGTCGTTGTCATACCAGTGCATGCCGGGAGTGAAGCCTGCCGGAGTGTCCTGCACCCAGTCCAACTCGCCCCAGTGAGGGCAGCTGTAATAGCTGTACGAGCCGCCGAACACCAGATCGAGGCTTCGCGAGGTGTAGTCGGCCGAGGCGTTGAATCCTCCGAAGTGGTTGCGCATCAGCTTCTCGCGGATCAGATCTTTGCGTATCTTGCTGCCGCCTGCGTCGAATGCGAACTCCGGAGCGAAACCGTTTTCGAGCAACTTGGCATTGTCTTTATATTGTTTGTAAAAACCGTCGCCGTAGGTGTAGAATCCGGTGAAGTTGAGACGCCACTTGTCGTTGATTTGATGGTTGATTATCAATTGGTTGTTGATTTGCAGGTAGTTATCGGTGTGGTCGTCGTAGTAGCCCACGTGAGTGCCGTCGGCCAGGACATGCTCGCCGTCCGAGGTCACGTACTGTCCTTCGGTGTGATAGCGGCGGCCGTAAAGCTCCATATCCTCTTTCGTCACGCCCGTGTAGGTCAGATATGTCTTGGCCTTACCGCCGAACGACAACAGCTTCACGGAGGTGCGTCCCGAGTAGTAGCCGGCCTGCAACATATACGATTTCAGATCGGTCTTGCCGCGGTCGACATAGCCGTCGGAGCCTATGTGCGTCAGACGGGCATCGACGATCCAGTGTCCGCCCATGAGTCCCGAGCTGATATGCACGGCCTGCTTGTTGGTGTTGAACGATCCGTAAGACAGCGATACGTCGCCGCCGAAGCGCGTGGTGAGCGGCGAGGTGGTCATGTTCAGAGCACCGCCGAATGCACCGGTACCGTGGGTCGAGGTGCCGGCTCCGCGCTGCACCTGCACCGTACCGACAGCCGAGATGAAGTCGGGCGTGTCGTACCAGTAGACGGCGTGCGAGTCGGGATTGTTGATCGGCACTCCGTTGGCCGTGACGTTGAGACGCGAAGCGTCGGTTCCGCGCAGACGCATCGAGGTGGCACCGATGCCGATACCTGTTTCCGAAGTTGCGATGAACGACGGAGTCATTTGCAGCACGAACGGCACATCGAGTCCGTAGTTGTTGCGCGAGATCTGCTCCTGCGAAATGTCAGTGTAAGCCATCGGCGTCGATTTCGAGGCTCGTGTGGCCGTCACTTCGATCTGTTGGAGTTGATAGACACGGGTCGAATCGACCTCGTAGTCGGGCTTCTGCGCCCATAGCGGCATTTGGGTCATCATGGCTAATGCCGCCGCAAGGTAAAGGTTCCTTTTCATACTTATTAATTTAACGGTTTAAGTTTGAAAAGGGGTCGTATGTAAGATATGCCAGTCCCGGTCTCGGCATTACCCGTATCCGGTTCTATGGGTATAATCTCAGCCGCTCGCGCATGGCGCGGACAGCACCCCTAAATCGGGAGCGAAAATATAACATTATTTCCGATTATGCAAATTTGGCTGTTCGATTCGTCTTGTTTGCCGACGCAAGCGATAAGTTATGAACGTTATTTGAGACTTGCAGATCATAATACGGACAATAAGCAATGCGTCGGGAACGATTATAACTTATTGCTCCAACCTAATGGGTGGGCACTGAGCGGCAGCTTCGCAAGCGGGTGATAGTCGCCCCTCAAACCTATGGGCGCGGCATGGCGTATGTCGCTTACGATCTGTATGCTATTGCGTGCCTCGCTGATGCGAAAGCCTTCGCCGGCCAGAATTTTACGGTAGCTTTCGGTGTGCAGCTCGGTGAAACCTGTGCTGAATTCGAACTCGCTGCCGTCGATGCAGATGCTTCTGTAAGTCCTCTTTTCCCCCTGCACGGCGTTTTGCGGCAGGCAGTCGGAGTTGATGCTGAGGAAATAACGCACCCGCGCTTTTTCGAATTCCATATAGCCGGCAACGCGGTCGAAGCTCATCACATGAACGATATTCTGTTTTACCGCACCGAATATCCATTGGAGCATATCGTAGAAATGCACCCCGATATTGGTGGCGATGCCGCCGCTCTTGCGAATGTCGCCCTTCCATGAGGCGTAATACCATTTCCCTCGCGAAGTGATGTATGTCAGATCCACATCATGGATTTTGTCCGTGGGGTCTTGGTCGACTTTTTTCTTTAAGGCCACGATCGAATCATGGAGACGCAGTTGCAGTACGGTGTATGCCTCGTGTCCGGTCTGCTTCTCTATATCCATCAGATTGTCAATCTGATCCGGATCGAGCACGAGAGGCTTTTCGCAAATGACATTCGTGCCGAGGTGCAGTCCGTAACGGATAAAAGCATCGTGCGTATGATTCGGCGTACAGATCGACGTCCAGTGCAGCGGATTGTCGGTCTTCATCTGTTCTATGCAGAAACGGTCGAACTGCTCGTGCTCTGTAAAGAAGTAGCATTCGGGGAAAGAGCCGTCCAGTCGTCCGACGCTGTCGAAGCAATCGTAGGCAGCCATAAGGTTGTTGCCCGTATCGGCGATAGCCTTTATGTGGCGCGGTGCGATGTAGCCTGCCACACCGATCAAAGCAAAATTCTTTCCTGCCATTATTTTTTTAGTAAGTAAGTCGTAATAATTAATTTATACCAACGTCTTCTACCCCACCCCAACGCGTTGCCGGTTGAGCATCGAGCATCATTGGAGGCGTGGACGCAAAATCATAGCTAATTATCTCTGTCGTTCCGGATTCTGTCAATGCAATAGTGATTCATGACAGCTTTGATTTGCTGATCATTTCCTCCTTTTGAGATGTTCGAATAAGCAAGACACTCTTTTTTATGGAGTTGCCGATAGAAAACATTTAACGGGATACGTGATATCCCTTCGTTCGGCAGCACCCGACATCGGGTGCCTTTCAGATACTCCATAAAATAGAGCCATACGTCATCTGCTTTTGGAGACAATGACATGAATAGCTTCTCTTTGCAAACATCATCGTGCAGCAGTTTTAGGTCGTATAAAACGCCGCCTACGCCAGTGGGGAAAACCAAACGGCTGTTATCGTCATAAATCTCTTTTTCCCATTTCTTGTATGGCAGCAACATGCCGTCGGAATTAATCTTGATTCTATGTGCCCTGAGGCAATATATGCGTGACGGATCACTATTGTATGCCGCAACCAATCGTTCAACGGCATTATTACGGTAGTAGCAGTCATCATCAAATGTGATTATCAGGTCATCGGGAAAAGCTCTCAAAGAGGGGATTATTTTCGTGTATGATTTGAGCTCCCGACAGTAACGTATGGTAAGGCCATATTTTTTTAGACGCGTTAATTGTTTGGGAAGGTTTTTGTCCGACCATTTGTCGGCATCTAACCACAAGACGATCATATCGGGTTTGTAGGTCTGTCTGAACAACGATATCAGAGAATACGACAATACGCTCTTTACACGTCTGCCGTAGCTCGTCACGGAGACTATGACTCTTTGCCGTTTTTCGGAATCCTGAGGTATATGATATAGCGGACCGATCAGATTCAGTCTGCAACATATCTTTATTATTTCACCGTAAATGGCGGTTATCAAAGTCTTCGGTTTGCCTGTCATCTCAGTCAATTATTATTTTGATCGTAAACAACGTATCGACGATAGCCTCGATGTGGCGCAGTGCGATATGACCCTCCATACCGGTCAATGCGAAATTCTTTCCTGCCATCATTTTAATGTACCCGTTCGGCTTGCGCCGGTTATTTTTCGAACGACGATTTCTCCGGTAAGATCTTCTGGAAAGCAGCGTTTATCCGCTCTTTGGCCGCCTCGAAGGAGGACACCTCCCCGTCATTCAAACAAACGATCCTTTTCTTCTGGTATTCTATGGTCTTGACAATTTTGCTTAAAGAATCATCGGATATCGAGAAATAGGCTCCGTCTCTATTTACATTGAGCGGGACAAAATCTCCTTTGGCCAGCTGCCAATAGCGGAACAGCCACAATTGAACGTCAGCTATACTTCTGAAACGTGAGGCTGTGGTGCGAAGCAAAATGTCCTCATACTTTTCCCATACCTCTTCAAAAGTGGATTTAAGATAGCCATGCGGAAGATGGTGATTATAAAAACCGGTGAAGTGCGGCCACGGTAATAAAAACAGTGTGCGCAACACTTTGTTCCCCGCCTGAGGAGAGAACCATTTCCAAAAATGCCTGCGTATCATCTCGTGTTTTTTAAAAGAGGCATTTATTACGCATAAATCATTTACTATGTTATGCATAAAAGTGCTGCTTGGACTTAAAGCGTCGAATGCCGCCTTGTCACATGGCAATCCTTTTCTAAAAAATCTTTCGGGTTCAACCTTATCGATCAAGAAGAAGTCATCGTCGAAACAGACGAAATGGTCTGACAATCCTTCTATGCGGTGAATATTCAGCATTATGGGGCGTGAGCTGAATGTTGGCAGATATTCGTTCGGGATATAATCCGAATGTTTTACAAAATGCAGCTTGGGTGCTTTTAGGTTCAACCAGTCCGGTATTTGTCCGCAGGTAATGAAATGTATCTTGTTTACCCATGGCGCAAACTTCTCCACGCCGCGAAACCAATAGCGCAGATTGTCCCAATTGCGATAACGTATATAACTGACATCGTCCGTATATTGTCTTTGAGGCAGATAAGCGCGAAACGCTTTCTGCCATATCGGGTCGTTGCAATCTACCCATGTTATCACAAAATCTATTTTTTCCATCTTCTTGCTGCATTTGAATTTGATCTACCGGCTGACAATCAACGGAGTTTTGTTATCGCATAAACGGTTTATCATCTCTACTTCCTGCTGAACCCGTTCTTCCCAAGAAGGCCATGAAGCGATTGTCTTTTTCGCTTCCAATCCCAATCGGGCAATCCGATCGGGATCAGAAAGAAGTTTTATTATCGCGTTTTTCAACTCCTCGGGCGATGTTATTACGATTCCGTTTTCTCCGTCTTTGATCAATTCGCGGGTGGCACCCCTATCTAAGGCTATAACGCATTTCCCGCATGACATTGCCTCAAAAACAGGATTAGAAAGACTGCTGATACCATTCATACTAATAAACAGATCGGCTATACTTTGATATCTGAATACATCTTTATGATAGATTGCTCCGACAAAACTGATACGATCAGAGATGCCCAACTTGGAGGCCTTTATTTCCAACTCCTTCCGTTTCAAACCATCGCCAACAATAACTAATCGTGTATTGGGTAAGATTTTCGATACTTCATAGAACGCGTCTATTATTTTATCTACATTTTTTGAACTGACTAACCGCGAGACAGAGAGTAAAAGTTTTTCATTGTTCGGTGCAAGCTCTTTATACAAGCGTTCGTCCTTTCGCAGATTCTCCGGTTTGTCTATTCCATTACGAAGGAAAGCTATTTTATGAGGAGGTACACCTCTTTTCCTTGCATATTCATATCCATTTGAACCATCATTTGTGATGATAAACAAATCGGTAGGATACCAACAAGCGGCCTTACGCACTAAGTCAGGGTGCCCGGGAGCACTTGGCATTCCCATACCATAGAATTTTGAAATATATTTTGCCTTAAATATTTTTGAAAGTATGTATCCCACAAAAGCCAAATAATATGAATGGCAACAGACAGCAACCACATTCCTGCTTTTGCCCCTTCTTATGGCATGATATAGAAAAAGCGGATAAATTATTGGATAATAAAAAAACCACATATATAATCTCGTGTAGGCATAGTTCGTCTTTGTAAACGGATCCTTTATTTTAACGACTTCTATCCCCTGTTCCGAGTCATTCGGACTTGCATAAGGACTATTGGTTATATAGATGTTGTCATATCCATTTTCAACTAACCCTCTGAGAGGCAGTAAAGTGGAAACTCTACCTTTGCCTTTTCCCATATTCTGAATGGGGAATGGGGCGACATGAATAATTGTTTTCTTCATCATCGTGTTTTTCTTAAAATATAAAAAACAAGAATAATAGAGAGAATATATTGAACCGTAAGTGCGAGACTGTAAATGATAATAGTGCCGGCGACGGAAAAGTCGTAGAAATAGGATATGAAGAGGCTCGATGCGACAATCGCAATACGCGACACTTCTAACCGGAATACGAACTTTTGTCGCTCGAACACATTGAATATGCCGTCGCTTATCGGGCTGTAAACAAACCGGAATATCAGATAAAAACAGAGATAACGCGCCAAAGTTCCCGCCTGCGTCCATTCGGCACCGAAAAAGGTTTGGAATATCCACGGTCCGAAACAAACGATAAGCGTGAAAGGAACGATGCCGATTGCAAAGAGCTTGATCATTATCCGCACGGTAAGAGCCGATATCTCCCTGCTGCGTTTTATCCCCAACGATGCGATCTCGCCATAGAACGCTTTGCCCACAGTCGTACATGCGATTGCAATCGGTACGGACAACATGGTTATTGCCAAACTGATCTGGCCGGTCGTATCGGTGCCGAAATGCCACGTAAAATATAGAATGGGAATGCTTTTCGCTGCATTGGCAAGTATTTGTGACGGAACCCGGTATAATGGGAAATCCATATATCTTTTAAGTACGAACCGTACCCCCCCCCATGTCACATTGCGTGCGCTGGCTTTCAATCTTTTCCAATAGGTGTGTATATATAAGGCAAGTCCTCCGCTTCCCGCCAAGATGTTTCCTATGAGCAAACCTATTACATTGAAACGTAACACTCCGAGAACTATTTTGGTCAATGCCCCGACAGCTTTTTGAACGACCGTAACTTTGGCAATAGTTGAAAAGTCGCGGTAGCGGGTGGAATAATAGGATAGTATATCGGACATTCCGCCAAAGAATAATGCCAATGGAATGAAATACCAGAAAGCCGCTATGCTTTCGGACGAGAAAAACGAAAGAACCGGCGAATGGAAAAAAACGAGGACGAGAACGATGATCGCAGTATTGATGGTCAGTATCATGATACACGCCGCCAATGAATTGATGCCGATCTTTTCATTGGAATGCAATGGTATGGCCAGATTATATTTAAGCGTACCGAATGGATAGCACAGAGCGCATAATGATGTGAAGACTGCAAGTATGCCGAAGTCCGACGGTGTGTACAGTCGTGTGATGACTGGTGCCGCCATGAACCCGATGACTCTGCCGATAGCCTCTCCCGATATAAGTTTGAGGATATTCCCGAAAAGAGTATTATCCGAATAGGATCTCATACTTGCGCGCCTGTTTATGTCGTTTATCGGAGTGCTGCCATATTTTCTCCGGCACCTTCTCTCCGATGCAGGAACCGTTCGATTGCGTTGCAGACCTCGTCGATCTCCTCCAATGAAATATAGGGGTGCATCGGCAGGGAGAGGACAGTCTCGCACAACTCGTCGGCAACCGGACACTCCGCCTCTGATATACCGAGATTCGCGTATGCAACCTGCCTGTGTATCGGAGCAGGATAGTAAACCCTCGACGGTATCTCCTGTGAGTGGAGATATGCCTGCAACCCGTCGCGTTCGGTTTTGTCGTTCAGTTTGATGGTGTACTGCGTCCAGCTCGACATGAAGCCGGCCGGAACAGCCGGTGTCTGCACGATGTTTTTCAGACGGGCTGTATACTCTGCCGCAGCCTTGTTGACAGCCGCAAGCTCTTCGGCAAAGGCTTTCAGCTTGACTTGAATGATCGAGGCCTGAATCGTATCCAGACGTGAGTTCATGCCTATGCGGACATTCTCGTATTTTGAGGAGCCTTTTCCGTGCATGCGGTAGGAGTCCATCAGAGCAGCCCATTCGTCGTTGTCGGTGAAACAGGCACCTCCGTCGCCATAGCACCCGAGCGGCTTGCTCGGAAAGAACGAGGTGGTCGAGATGTCGCCGAACGAACAGTTGCGTTTGCCGTTTATACTGCCGCCGAAACCCTGTGCACCGTCTTCGAGTATGAGCAGACGGTGTTTTCGGGCGATCCTGCGTATGACAGGATAATTGGCGGGAAGCCCGAACAGATCGACCGTGATTATTACTTTGGGAACCAACAATCCTTTGCGAATCGTCGCTTCGATTTTATTTTCGAGATCCGCGGGGTCGATATTGAATGTCTCGCGGTCGATATCGACAAAAACAGGGGTCGCCCCTTCACGCGAGACCGCTTCCGCCGAGGCAAAGAATGTGAAATCGGGGACAAACACGGCATCTCCCCGTTTGACGCCCCATGCTTTAAGAGCAAGTGTCAGGGCATCGGTACCGCTGGCGCACGATATGCAGTGTCTCGTACCCGCATATTCGGCAAGCTCTCTTTCGAGTTCCTGCACATGGTGTCCCATTATATAGGCACTTGATGCCGCCACGTCGAGCATGGCCCTGTCTATGTCTGCTTTCAAGGCTTGATACTGCCGGCTTAAATCCCTGAACTGCATAGTCAATACATCTTTAAATACTCTCCGTCAAGATAGTATGATCTTCCGCACGGGCATGCCAGGGTTTCGTCTAACCTCCGGCCGCATTCGCACACCCACCCTACTTGTCGGGCAGGCACACCGACCATAAGCGCATAGTCCTTGACATCTTTCGTCACCACGGCACCTGCGGCCACCATTGCGCTGCGACCTACGGTATGGCCGCAAATTATAGTACAGTTCGCACATAACGATGCCCCTTGCTTTATGAGCGTTCTGGCATATACTCCATGTGCCGGAAAATGCGCACGCGGAGCTTTGACGTTGGTAAATCCCACAGACGGACCGCAAAATACATTGTCTTCAAGTTCAACGCCCTCATAGACCGATACATTGTTTTGGATTCTCACCCCATTACCGATCTTTACACCGTTGCCTATATTCACGTTCTGTCCCAAAGAACAGTTGCGTCCTATCGATGCACCCGACTGCACATGACAAAAGTACCATATTTTCGTGCCGTCGCCCACCGACACATTATCATCGATATAGCTCGACGGGTGTACAAAATACCTCTTGTCTTCCATATCCGATGATTAAAGCAGTTCTATATTGTCTCTGTCGGCAAGATGGCTTGTCGCGTTTCTGGTGTCGAGAATAGCCTTGGCATGACGCTGCACGAATCCGTAGTCCACCTTACTGTGAGGGGTGGCGATAACCGCTATGTCGACGCTCCGTATAAGTTCGGACGTCAGCTCTTTCTCTCCATAGCATACTTTGCCGTGATGAACGAACTCAGAAATATACGGGTCGAAGAATAGTGTGTCGGCACCTTCTGCGTGCAACTTATCGATTATCTTGATTGCCGGTGACTCGCTGCAATCGTCGATATCCTGTTTGTATGTTACGCCGAGTATAAGCACTCTTGAACCGTTGAGCGTCTTGCCGAATCGGCGGCTGAGCATCTCTCCGATACGTTTCACACAATATTCGGGCATACTGTTGTTGATCTTGATCGATGCCTCTATTATCGAGAATTTGTAATCCGCCGCGTGCGCTTTATAATTCAGATAATGGGGATCGACAGGTATGCATTGACCGCCTAATCCGGGACCCGGATAGAACGGGGCGAAGCCGAAGGGTTTGGTCTTTGCGGCTTCTATCACTTCCCATATGTCGATACCCACTTTATTGCAGAAAACGGCAAATTCGTTGATTAGTCCGATATTGACGTTGCGGTAGGAGTTTTCCAGCATTTTGGTCATTTCTGCCACGGTGGGAGAAGAGACGCGGCATACCTTATTTCCCAACACCGCCTCATACATGGCAGAGATGAGGAAGCCGGCATCATCTCCCAGACCGCCCACCACTTTGGTGATGTTTTTGGTTTTATAGATTGCGTTGCCCGGATCGACACGCTCGGGAGAGAAGCCGAGATAGAAGTCCTCGCCGCATTTCAGCCCCGATGATTCGAGGATCGGCTTCACCACCTCCTCTGTGGTACCGGGATATGTGGTCGATTCAAGAACCACTATCATTCCTTTGCGGAGATGTTCTGCTATCGATTTTACCGATGATTCCACATGACTGATGTCCGGCTGACGGTTCGCATCAAGCGGTGTGGGCACGCAAATAGCCGCAAAATCGACCTCGCCGATTTCGCTGCAATCTGTCGTAGCGGCAAGCATGCCCTTCTCTACAAGCATTTTCAAGTCGGAGTCGACAACATCTCCGATATAGTTGCGCCCTTGATTGACCGAATCGATTCTCTTTTCATTAATATCGAAACCGATAGTCTTGAAGCCCGCTTTCGCTATCTCTACGGCCAGCGGCAATCCGACATAACCAAGGCCTATGACTCCTGCACGGATTTGCCGATCGGCAATTTTCTTCAATAAAATTTCGGTATTATTATAAGCCATGTTTAATTCTTTTTTGTTCCTATACGCCAGTTGTATTACTGTCCGCAATTAAAACATGACTGCAAGCAGTTTCCGGCCGGAATTACCCCCCCCCATTGTGACAGTGATCGGATTCGTGATTATCAGGAGTTTGCGTATTTTTAAAAGACTTTTTGAACAATACATTCTGCCATACATTATATATGTGCAAAGGTAGTAAAAATATTTCAGTTGCCTTTCATAAAATAGGAATTTATTTCCGATTAGCCTTATTACAATAAAAGATATCAAAATAGTCTCCTAACTAATATCTTTCGCAGTTTGTTGCGGTCGTTAATTTTGACTATTTTTGTCTCTGAGAAAATAGAAGTTTTATGTGTAAGGGAGTCGATAGGGATTTGAGACAATACATCGAACAAAATATCATACCGCGCTATTCGGCGTTCGATGCGGCGCATGACGAGGATCATGTGCGCGCCGTAATATCGCAAAGCATGGCTTTGGCCGAACACTACGATGTCGACGAAAACATGGTCTATGCCATTGCCGCGTATCACGATACGGGACTGGCGGAGGGACGTGAACATCATCATGAGGTGTCGCGGTGTATCATACTCGCCGACAGTGAACTGCGCCGCTGGTTTACGCCTGCTCAGATAGCCGTCATGGCCGATGCGGCGGAGGATCACCGTGCCTCTTCCGACCACGAACCCCGTTCGATCTACGGCCGCATCGTGGCCGAGGCCGACCGCCAGATAGATGCCGAGGTGACGCTGCGCCGCACCGTGCAATACACCTTGGCGCACTACCCCGAGATGACGCGCGACGAGAATTTCGAGCGTTGCATGTCGCATCTTGTCGGAAAATACGGGCGGGAGGGTTATCTGCGGTTGTGGATTCCCGAATCGGACAATGCCCGTCGTTTGGAGGAGTTTCGCCGGCTGATAGAGGACGGCGAGGGCATACGCCGCGCGTTCGATGCCATATACGATGCCCTTACGGCCGGTCTATAACTCGCGAATATCCACTATGCCGTTGATGACGGCGTAGATCGTCAGTCGTCCTATCGAGCGGGTGTTGAGTTTTTCAGATATGTTCTTGCGGTGGAATATGACCGTCGTGGTCGATATGTTCAACCGATCGGCGATCTCCTTGTTGATATAACCTTTGACCATCAGTGCCAGCACGTCGCGTTCGCGCTGCGAGAGGGTGTGCTCCGCATTGTTCGCTGCTGGTGCGGCGGTCATGCGATGTCCGCTTGGGTGGCCGCTTTCGTGTATGCGAAGTATATCCTTGACGATCCCGGCCTCGCTCTGGGTGGCATCTATTGTGCGGAATCCCGATAATGAAAAGGTGTTGCTGCCGCCCTCGACGATGACTATCGTGCGACGTTTGTTGGCCTGAAACATCGGCATGTTGCGAAACACTATCTCCGCACCTGCGAAGTAGTGGACGACCATTTCGTGAGATTCCGAGCCGAACTCCTCCATGGAGTTGTATGTCAGAACATCGGCCCACGGTAGCATGTCGCACAATATGCTGCGCAGTGCCATGCAGTTGAGCGTGTTGCTGTCTATGACGGCGATCTGTGGTTTCATAATCGAGGGTAAAGGTAGTGAATTTACTGCGAATAAGCAAACCTGCGCCGCTGACGGACACAATAAAAGGGCCGCCTTTGCAGGGCGACCCTCGGACATTTCCATAGCGGTGTTATTTCGTGGCTTTGACGAAGTTTCCGTCTTTGTCGAAGTCGAGCCATGTCTTGTCCGACAAACCTACCTTGCTGCCGTCGGCAGTGGTCTGCCACGATACCACTTGCAAATTGGAATATTTGCCCAGTAGATAGCTCTTCACCTTGGTCGGCAGCACCGTCATGGGCACAGCACCGGTTTTCATTATGATCTGCGAGCACTCGCCCGTGCCGCCCTCGAACGATACCTGGTTGCCGCTGTTGAAATAGACGGTGTATTTGTCCCACGAGGCTTCGCGATCCATCTCCACCGATTTTGTCTTCTCGCCGGGGAAGTTCTTTTGTATGAACTCCTGCGAGTTTTTAGGCAGTTTGTCGAAGTCTACTTCCTGGGGTGCGGCGTTCGCGGTGAAAGCCGTGGCCGCACAGGCGATGAATAATAAAAATCTTTTCATATCAATATTATTTTAAATAATGGCATCGTGAGTGCTGCAAACCGCATTCCAATATGGTATGCCGTGAGAACAATTAATGATGCCGGTCTGCCGGCGGCCGACGTTGTCTCTCGGCCTGAAAAAATAAACGGCATGCGAACTGTCGGAGGCTCACCGCCGACAGCCGCCGGAGGTTATGCCGGCGCACGAAATCTATTCGGATTTGTATGTTATTTGCGTTAATCGTGACGACCGCTGTGGCGCACACGGCGGCCGATTTGTCAAATTTAAACCTTTTTTGAGTTATGAAAGATTCTACAAGCAAGACTACGAGTCGTTCGCAGACGGGCAAGTCGTCTCGCACGACCGATTCGTCGCGAAGCACCGCAAAGACCAACTGCCGCACTACGGCCGGCAACTCTTCGTCGTCGCGTACATCGCACAATAACAATCCCGAGGGACATAATCAGTACACCAAGAAGTCGGGCAATCGATAATCGGCTGCGATTTTCGACCCTACGCAGAACCTCTGAGCCGGCATTACCATGTCGGCTCAGAGGCGTTTCCGGTGTTGCCAATCCCCGATAATGGGGATACTGATAGCGCAAAACTATTATAAATGAGGGCTGATAGGTGAGGGCAAATACCCTACTTTTGTCGCATGAAAACTCTTTTTGCCGTATTGCCTCTATTGGTTTCCGAACCTGCCGAGCCTGTCGATACACTCTATCATATCGAACAGGTGGAGGTTACGGCATCGTTGAAGCATCGCGACGATCTTCGGCGACAGCCGGTGTCTTCGACCGAGCTGGGCATGTATCGCCTGCAAAGAGAGGGCGTCGAGTCGATCAAGGAGCTGTCGGCCGTTGCGCCCAACTTTTATCAGCCGGCCTACGGCTCGAAGATGACTTCGTCGATATATGTTCGCGGTTTCGGTTCGCGCATCGACCAGCCTGTGCTGGGTGTCAATGTCGACGATGTGCCGTTGATGAACAAAAACTCCTACGACTTCGATTTCTACGACATACGCAAGATCGATTTGCTGCGCGGACCTCAGGGCACGCTCTACGGCCGCAATACGAGCGGCGGAGTGATGAACATATCCACCTTGTCGCCGCTTATGTGGCAGGGCGCGCGCCTGTCGATGGAGTATTCGTCGGCCGCATCGTATGCCGCCCGTGCCGCATATTACGGCTCGACGGGCGAGAGGTTCGGCTACTCGGTAGCGGCTTCTTACTCGCATAGCGACGGCTTTTTCACAAACATATACAGCGGCGAAAAGTGCGATCGCAGCGATAACGGCGGCGCACGCGTCAGGTTGCAGTGGCTGCCCAAGGCGTCGTTGAGCATCGACAACACATTGTCGGTAAGTTTTACCGACGAGGGCGGATATGCCTACCGTCTCTATGACGATGCAACGGGCGATTACTCCCCTGTCGATTATAATGATCCGTGCGGTTATCGCCGCCTGAACCTCTGCGAGGGACTGGTGATAAAACATCGCGGCGAGCGCGTGCATCTGTCGAGCGTGACCAGTGTCCAGTATCTCGACGATCGCATGACTCTGGATCAGGATTTCACGCCGCGCTCGCTGTTCACACTCGTGCAGAGTCAGCGCGAATGCGCATTCACGCAGGATATCGTTCTCCGCAATGCCGACGAGCGGTCGCGCTGGCAGTGGCTGACCGGAGCCTTTCTGTTCGGCAAGTGGCTCGACATGTCGTCGCCCGTCACTTTCAAGCGCGACGGCATCGACGATCTGATACTGGCCAATGCCAATGCCGGCATACACACCCAGTTTCCCGACTACGACATCTTGATCGACGGCGACGATTTTATCATCGCCAGCGACTTCCGCATACCTGTCTACGGCGCGGCATTATACCACGAGTCCGACGTGACACTGGGACGGTGGCGGCTCACGGCAGGCATTCGTTTCGACTACGAGTACACCTCCATGCGATACGACTCACGGAGCGATATACGCTATATGTTCAACATGACCATGACCGACTTCAAGACCCTGCAAACGCGGTTCTCGGGTCGGGAGCGGCAGTCATTCTTCGAGGTGCTTCCGAAACTTGCGGTGCAATATTCCATGCGCTGCGGTGAACTGTATGCCACCGCCACGCGCGGCTACAAGGCCGGAGGCTTCAATACGCAGATCTTCTCCGACATATTGCAGGTGAGAATGATGAACGGCATGATGGGCGATCTGGGTGTCTATCTTCCCGGAGTGGGCGATGCGAGCTACGATTCGGCCACGGCCACGCGTTACAAGCCCGAAACGAGCTGGAATTTCGAAGTGGGTGCGCATCTGCGCCTGGGCGAGCACTGGCGCGTGAGTGCGGCAGCATTTTTGATCGAGTGCCGCAATCAGCAGGTTACGGTGCTGCCCGACGGCAATAATACCGGGCGCATGATGTCCAATGCAGGCCGTGCGCGCAGCATGGGTGCGGAGCTGTCGGCCGAATACCGCGTCGGCGGACTATCGCTGACGGCCGATTACGGTTTTACCGATGCCCGTTTTACCGAGTACGACGACGGCGTTGCCTCTTACGACGGCAATGTTCTGCCTTATGCACCGCGGAATACGCTGGCTGTCGGTGCCGCTTATGTGTGGAATATCGGCGGCCGTATTTTAGACCGGGTTGTCGTCGGTGCACAGTTGCGCGGTGTGGGGCGCATCTACTGGAACGAGGAGAATACGCTGTGGCAGCCCTTCTATTCGCTGCTGTCGGCATACGTCGAGTTGGAGAAAAACGGCTTTTCGCTGTCGGTGTGGGGGCGCAATCTGACCGATGCCGACTACGATACGTTCTATTTCCGGTCGGTGTCGAGGTCGTTTTTCAGCAAGGGACGACCTGTCAGCTTCGGAGTCAAATTGAGTGTAAACATATAAATTGATAATTCTATGAAATTGATTAAAATGATGTTGTGCGCTGCTTGCGCGCTGTCTCTAGCGGTGGCCTGCGACAAGTCGGAGGACGATTCTGTGCTGATACCTGTCGACAAGACTTTTCTTGGTGAACTGTCGGTCGACCAGACGGACGGAACGTTTTTCCGCCAGCAGGAGGTGCAGGTGAGATACGAGATGAATACCGATGCAACGCCTGTTACGATGAACATATATATGTATCGCGTGCAGTTTGCCGAGGCCATGCCCGTGAAACTCGACATGACCATTCCGGCTGTCGAGTTCACTGTCGCAGACGGTGCGATCGAGTTATCGGGCGACGGCATAGTGCCTTTGGCCATGGGCGGAGAATTTCCACAATACACCATCACCGATTTGCAAGGTCGTATAGAAAACGGCCGCATGACCTTGTCGATGACATGCGGCAAATATCCGTTGACCTATACCGGCATTGCCATGTACGAATACGCTGTCGAGTAAACTCTCGGACAGCGAAGGAAAATATCGGGAGCGGATTTATTGTCCGCTCCCGATATTTTAGTAACTTTACGCCTTGATTTCAAAGAGTGAGGTATGCGGGATTTTGCAGCGATAGACTTCGAGACGGCCAACGGCAAACGATCGAGCGTGTGCTCGGTGGGTGTGGTCGTCGTGCGCGACGGCCGCATCGTCGATTCGATATATCGTCTGATACGTCCGGCTCCCAACTACTACTCGCCGTTCTGCACCGATGTGCACGGCATGACACGGCGCGATACCGATTCCGCTCCCGATTTTCCGCAGGTGTGGCGCGAGATACAGCCGCACATAGGCGGTCTGCCGTTAGTTGCGCATAACTCGCCTTTCGATGAGGGGTGTCTGCGGGCGGTGCACGAACTATACGATATGCCCTATCCCCATTACGAGTTTTATTGCACGTGCCACGCTTCGCGACGCGTGTTCGGACGCTCGCTGCCCAATCATCAGCTCCATACGGTGGCGCAGGCATGCGGGTATGTGCTCGACCATCATCATCATGCGCTGGCTGATGCCGAGGCCTGCGCTGTCATAGCCATGCAAATATTATAGCTCATGCTCTCTGTCATCGATATATTCTCCGCTCTGGGCGAGCGTCTGCGGCTGTTCGGCAGCGATTCCGAATCGCGGCGATGCATTGCCATGTCTATGGAGGCCAACGGCTGGTTCACCGAGCGCGATTTGCACCGTTCGGTGGAGGCCATACGCACAGAGATGCTCGATCGCGACCTCCTGACGTCGTGGCTCTCCGGCTACACTCCCGTGTCGGTTCCGAAGCGCGTCGCCGTCATCATGGCCGGCAACATACCCTTAGTCGGATTTTTCGATCTGCTGTGCGTGGTGGCCAGCGGCAATGAGTGTCACATCAAACCGTCGAGCAAGGATCGGGTGATGATGGACTATGTCGTCGGGCTGTTGCGCGAGATAGAGCCTGCGATTCCGATCTTCGAATACGATCCCGATGCCCGCTACGACATGGCTATCGCCACAGGCGGAGAGGAGGCCAACAGATATTTCCGTTCGCATTTTGCCGGAGTCAGGTCGCTGCTTCGCGGCAGCCGCCACTCGGTGGCCGTCATCTCGGGCCGGGAGAGCGAGGCGGAGCTGCGCGGCATTGCGGAGGATATAACGTCGTATTCGGGTCTGGGCTGCCGCAGCGTGTCGATGCTCTTCGTTCCTCGCGATTTTCGCTTGGACTCGCTCGCCCTTCCGGGCGATAGCGGCAAGCGGCACAACAACTATGTGGCTGTGCGTGCCATGCTTACGATGCAGCGGCGCGAGTTCGTCGATTGCGGCGCATTTCTTTGTGTCTGGCAGACGACCTTCCCGTCGGCATTGAGCTGCGTGGCGTACAGTCGCTACGACGATCTTTCGCAGGTGGAGCAGTGGCTCTCGGAGCACGACGAGGAGTTGCAGTGCGTCGTCTCGACCGTCGTATCTCATCCACGGCGGGTGCTGCCGGGCAGGGCGCAATACCCTGCTCTCGGGGATTATGCCGACGGCGTCGACACGATGTCGTTCCTAACCGAAAAGATATGATAAAGGCTGCTCTTGCAGCTGCCTTTATATGTTTGCAGACTATTTTACCAGCGACCGTCCGAGCCATACCAACACGAGTCCGAGGGCGAAACTCAGCGATACGTATAATCCGAAGTAGCCCCAGTGACGCTGTTGCAGTAGCAGATACATGTCGTCGGCCATCGACGAGAATGTGGTGAAACCTCCGCAGAAGCCCGTTATCAGAAACAGATTCATCGACGAGGAGATGAGGTTGCCCTTTTCTGCCAGACCGAAGAGTATGCCTATCAGAAAACTTCCTATAACGTTGACCGAAAATGTGCCCCACGGAAAGGCCGATACACATATCGCATGGCACAGTTTTCCGGTCAGAAAACGCAGGCAGGTGCCGATAAATCCACCCATGCCGGCGATCAACATAGCTTTAATCATAGATATGAATTGTTTTTGGATCTCGGCAGCGAAAATCCAAATATGATGCCATGTGCCGAAGTGCTGCGGCCGCGTGGCATATTATTTGTTTCTTATGGTGCAACGAGTTCGAGATCGTTGCACGATGCGTGGCAGACGGCTCCCGATCGAGAAAATCCAATTAACCGTAAAATAATACTATTATGCATTTGACACCGAGAGAGATCGACAAGTTGATGCTGCTGTCGCTTGGCATGATTGCCGAGAGACGCATGAAAAAGGGTTTGAAGCTCAACTATCCCGAGGCCGTCGCCTATATCACGGCAACCGCATTGGAGGGTGCCCGCGAGGGTAAAACCGTGGAAGAGGTAATGAAAGGCGCGGCGAGCGTATTGAAGAAGAGCGATGTGATGGAGGGCGTGGCGGACATGATCGATCTTTTGCAGGTCGAGGCCGTGTTCACCGACGGCTCGCGTCTGGTCAGCATACATCACCCTATAAAGTAGTTTCGTCTATTGATCGATATTGTATATCGACATATCAACAACCAATATCAAATCGCTATGAAAACAGACAATACGGTTTCGGCTGCAAAGATGCAGCCAAATAAATTATATCCCGGCAAACCGGGTTTTAAGCCTCAGACGCAAGTGCCGGTCGGAGGCGTAGTGCTGAAAAGCGACCCGATAGAATATAACCTCGGACGCAAGACCGTGAAGGTGACGGTTCGCAATACTGGCGACCGCCCCATACAGGTGGGGTCGCACTTCCACTTCTTCGAGGTCAACCGCTATCTGGAATTCGACCGCGAGGCGGCATTCGGCTGCCATCTGAACATACCCTCTACGACGGCCATTCGCTTCGAGCCGGGCGATCAGAAAGAGGTCGAACTGGTGACATATATGGGCAAGCGTCGCATAATGGGATTCAACGGCCTGGTGATGGGCTATACGGGCGAGGAGGACGCTCCGGCCTACTATCCGGCACGTATACGCGCCATGCACCGCATGACCGAAGCCGGATTCAAGAACGCCAAACTGCCGGCAGCCAAAGCGGCCGCTGCATCGAAAAAGAGTGATAACGTAAAAAAATAGAGTGATATGGCAACAATTTCACGTCAGGAATATAACAACCTGTTCGGTCCGACTGTCGGCGACAAGATACGTCTGGGCGATACCGATCTCTATGTGGAGATCGAGAAGGATCTGCGCGAGTATGGCGACGAGGTCATATACGGTGGCGGCAAAACCATACGCGACGGTATGGGTCTGGCCAATACCATGACCTCGAAAGAGGGTTCGCTCGATCTGGTGATTACCAATGTTACGGTCCTCGATCCCATACTCGGTGTAGTCAAGGCCGATGTCGGTGTCAAGGACGGCAAAATAGCCGGTATAGGCAAGGCCGGCAATCCCAATGTCATGCACGGCGTGCACCCCGATTTAGTGACGAGTACGGCTACCGATGCCATATCGGGCGAGCACCTCATATTGACGGCTGCCGGTATCGACGGCCATGTGCACATGATTGCGCCGCAGCAGGCATACGCATGTCTGAGCAACGGTATTACAACCGTATTCGGCGGCGGCGTAGGCCCGACCGACGGCAGCAACGGTACCACCATTACATCGGGCAGATGGAATATCGAGCACATATTGCAGTCGTTCGAGGGCATACCGGTGAATGTCGGTCTTTTAGGCAAGGGCAACTGTTCGCTCGACCAGCCTCTCGAAGAGCAGATCGAGGCCGGAGCCTGCGGTTTGAAGATCCACGAGGACTGGGGTTCGACCCCTGCCGCTATCCGTGCCGCACTGGGCGTGGCCGACCGCTACGACGTGCAGGTGGCCATACACACCGACACGCTCAACGAGGGCGGTTACGTCGAGGATACGATCGCCGCTATGGACGGCCGCACGATACACACCTATCATACCGAGGGTGCCGGTGGCGGTCATGCGCCCGACCTGTTGAAGGTGGCTTCGATGTCGTATGTGCTGCCGTCGTCGACCAATCCCACCCTGCCGTTCGGCATCAACTCGCAGGCCGAGCTGTTCGATATGATCATGGTCTGCCACAACCTCAATCCCAAGATCCCGTCGGACGTGGCCTTTGCCGAGAGCCGTGTGCGCCCCGAGACACAGGCTGCCGAGAACGTGCTGCACGACCTGGGTGTGCTGTCGATGGTATCTTCGGATTCGCAGGCTATGGGACGCATCGGCGAGTCGTTCATGCGAACGTTCCAGATGGCTTCGTTCATGAAGGACGCCTGCGGCAAATTAGCCGAAGACAGCGACAGCAACGATAACTTCCGCGTATTGCGCTATCTGGCCAAGATAACGATCAATCCGGCCGTCACCTACGGCGTATCGGACTATCTCGGATCGGTCGAGAAGGGCAAAATAGCCGATCTGGTGCTGTGGGAGCCGCAGTTCTTCGGAGCCAAACCCAAGATGGTGATCAAGGGCGGTGTGATAAACTGGTCGAACATGGGCGATCCCAACGCATCGCTCATGACCCCGCAACCCTGTTACTACCGTCCGATGTTCGGTGCTTTCGGCCGTGCATTGCAGTCGACCGGCGTGTCGTTCGTATCGCATGCGGCCTATCAGTCGGGCGTTAGGGAGCGACTGGGTTTGGAGCGTCAGGTGCTGCCCGTGCGACGCACGCGTCAGCTCACCAAGTTCGACATGATCCGAAACAATGTCTTGCCGCAGATCGATGTCAATCCCGAGACCTTCGATGTGATGGTGAACGGCGTTCGTGCCTATGTCAAACCGGCCAAGGAGTTCGCTCTCGGCCAGCTCTACTGGTTCAGTTGATATTCACATGTCGGGAGCATGCCTTCGGAGTGTGCTCCCGACACGGTTTAAATACGCAATACAAACAAGATGAAGATATATACCCGAATCATAGGAAATCTCTCGTCGCCCGAGTGGCGCGACCGCGCGGCCGATTGCGACGTGGAGCATATAGAACTCGATCAGTGGACGGCGCAGAAGAGCCGCTTCGTCGCCACGGGCGACCGTAACAACAAGTACGCCGTGGCTTTGGAGCGTCGCGCGCAACTCGCCGACGGCGACATCGTGGAGTACGATCCCGAGCAGCGCAGATTGGCTGTCATACGCATACGTCTCAATGAGGTCATGTCCATCGATCTCGGCGCACTGACGCGGCAAAGCCCCGAAACCATCATACACATAGCCGTAGAACTGGGACATGCCATCGGCAACCAGCACTGGCCTGCGGTGGTCAAGGGTACGGTGGTGTATGTGCCGCTGACGGTCGACCGCAAGGTCATGGAGAGCGTCATGCGCACCCACCATATCGAAAATATCAGCTTCGAGTTTCGTCCGGGCGACCAGATCATACCCTATCTTGCTCCGCACGAGATCCGTCGCCTGTTCGGTGCCACGGGCCCCGACAGCCATACGCACGACCATCACGGACACCATGAGCATCGCGAGTCTCGCATGCACGAATCGCATACGCATTAACGCCATCGATCATGAACGATAACGCAACGACCGTAATGCGTCTTCTGGCCTTTACCGACTCGGCTTTTCCGGTCGGTACGTTCGCCTTTTCGGGCGGTTTGGAGACGGCTGCCGATATCGGTGCTGTGTATGATGAGGCTACTTTGGAGGAGTATGTGCGCGACATGGCCGCTCAGGCGGCATTTACCGATGGCATAGCCGCCTTGCAGGCATATCGCGCCGCTGTCGCCGGCGATTACGATACCATGCTGCAAGCCGACCGTTATGTGGTATTGTGCAAGATGAATGCCGAGGCACGGTCGATGACCCGCCGCATGGGACGCAAAATGGTGGAGCTGTCGCAGAGAATATTCTACGACGCTGCGCTAAGCCGATTCTACGACGATATACGCCGCGATACTACCCCCGGCACCTACCCCGTGGCTCAGGCTGCCCTGTTCGCCGCCTGCGGCATCTCCGAACGCAATCTATTTTGTTCTCACCAGTACGGTGTCATAAACATGATTCTCGGGGCCGCGCTCCGGACGCTGCGCGTATCGCACTATCAGACGCAACGCATAATGTTCGATGCGTCCGGGCCGATCGAATCTCTCTACGAAGAGGTGCGCGAACTCGGCTTCGACGACATGTGTGCATTCTCGCCGCATGCCGACATCATTGCCTCGCTGCATGAGAAGGGCGTAAAACGAATGTTTATGAATTAATATCTAATAAATTGCTACTATGAACAATACTTGCAGAATAGGAATCGGCGGGCCTGTCGGTTCGGGCAAAACGGCGTTGATCGAAGCCATCACGCCGCGGCTGCTGGATATGGGTTACAAGGTTCTGGTCATCACCAACGACGTGGTGACCACCGAAGATGCCAAACACGTCCGCAAGATGCTCAAAGGCATCTTGGTCGAGGAGCGCATCATCGGAGTGGAGACCGGTGCATGTCCGCATACGGCCGTCAGAGAGGATCCGTCGATGAACATAGCCGCCGTCGAGGAGATGGAGGCGCGTTTCCCTGACGGCGACGTGGTGCTGATCGAGTCGGGCGGCGACAATCTGACGCTGACATTCTCGCCCGCGCTTGTCGACTTCTTCATATATGTGATCGACGTGGCAGCCGGCGACAAGATCCCGCGCAAGGACGGTCCCGGCATATCGCACTCCGACATACTCGTCATCAACAAAACCGATCTTGCCCCTTACGTGCATGCCGATCTGGAAGTGATGCGCCGCGACTCGGAGCTTATGCGCCCCGGCAAGCCGTTCGTCTTCACCAACTGCATGACGGGCGAGGGCATCAGTGAGTTGGTCGGCCTGATACGTACAATGGCTCTTTTCGATGTCGATGAAAGCAGGTAGTACGATCCCTGTGCCGCAGCATGCGGTGGACTTCTCGACAGCTCGCGAGATGCAGCCTTATCTCGACGAGCCGAAGGCCATGCCCGTAGGCACGCCCGGCAAATCGGGATACCTCTATCTCGGTTTCGAACTGGACGGCGACGGCCGCTCGATTATGCGCGATCTCGACCGGCGTGCGCCGCTGATCGTGCAGCAGGAGCTATATTTCGACGAGGGCATGCCCGAGATGCCGTGCGTCTATATCCTCTCGTCGGGCGGCCCCAATGTCGACGGCGACCGTTACCGGCAATACTTCGTGGTAAGACGCGACGCATACGCCCATATATCCACCGGCGCGGCTACCAAGCTGGCCGAGATGCGCTACAACTACTCGGGGCTCAGCCAGCATATCGTGCTCGAAGAGAATGCCTATCTGGAATATTTGCCCGAACCTGTTATACCGTGCCGCCATACGCGCTATATTTGCGACACGGATATAGTCGTCGATGCGACGGCCACGCTCTTCTATTCGGAGATATACATGGGCGGCCGCAAATATTTCGGCGGCGGCGAGTCGTTTCTCTACGATGTGCTGTCGGTATGCACGCATGCCCGACGCCCCGACGGCGAGAGGCTTTTCCGCGAGAAGTTCGTGGTGCGTCCTCACATGCGGTCGGTGCGCACGGTGGGCGTGATGGCCGACTACGAGGTGTTCGCCAATGTCGTGGTGCTGACTCCGCCGGAGCATGCCGATGCGATATACGATGCCACGCAGGCGTATGTCGATCCGGAAAACCGGCTGGCTGTGGGCATTACGCGTCTGCCGGGCGGCTGCGGTCTTCTGTACAAGGTTTTGGGCGACGAAACCGAGCCGGTGAAACGCCTTGTGCGGCAGTTCTGCTCGCGGGTGCGTATGCAGGTCAAGGGACGTGCATTACCGGAGGAGTTTCCGTGGAGATAGGGTTAAGGTTGTAAGTTAAAAAACAGATAAATATGACACAAACAATCGTCGATGACGGACGCGGCGAGAACCGCTCGTCCGATTTCATAAAGGTAATGTTGCGCGGTACGGGGCAGGTGATGTTCCAGAACAACGTGTGGACGGGACTTCTGTTTCTGTGCGGCATATTCTGGGGTGCCTATGAGACCCATACCCCGATAGTGTCGTGGGGCGCGCTCGTGGGTGTGCTGGTATCTTCGCTTACGGGATACATACTCGGTTATCCGCGCAGCGACGGCGAGCAGGGACTGTGGGGATTCAACGGCGTGCTCGTGGGCTGTGCTTTTCCGACGTTCATGGGCAATACCGTGCAGATGTGGGTGGCACTCGTAATCTGCTCGGCACTGACTGTGTGGGTGCGCAGCGGCATGAACAAGGTGATGGCACCGTGGAAGGTCAATTCGTTTACGTTCCCGTTCGTGTTCTGTACATGGATATTCCTGCTGGCGGCACGTGCCATGCACGGCATACCGCCCGAGTATATGCCCGATCCGGCAATGCCCGACGCGGCCGGAAGTGCGGTGTCGATGAGCTTTGCGGATATGGTGGCCGGTTGGCTGCGCGGCATATCGCAGGTGTTTCTGATCGACTCGTGGTGGACGGGACTGCTGTTTCTGATAGGACTGGCCGTAAGCAGCCGCTGGGCGGCATTGTGGGCGGCCATAGGATCGGCCGTCGCTCTGGCCGTGGCACTGCTTTTCGGCGCATCGTCGTCCGAGGTCGCGCACGGACTCTACGGATTCAGTCCGGTGCTGACGGCAATAGCTTTGGCAACGGTGTTTTACCGTCCCAATGTGCGTTCGGCAGTGTGGGCACTCGTGGGCATCGTGGTGACAGTATTCGTGCAGGCTGCGATGAACGTGGCCTTCGAGCCGTTGGGCATTGCGACCCTCACCGCTCCGTTCTGTATAACTACGTGGCTGTTCCTGCTGCCGTTGATGAAACTCGATGCCGCAGACAAACCCGATCACTCCGACTGGGATTTGAAACATAAGCCGCATTTAGGAAAGATACAGGCGAAATCGAAAGATGTCGAATCAAAACGATAGCTACCATGCACATGTCCGATGCTCTCGTATCGCCTGCGACGGCTGCCGTGACGGGAGTTGCGGCAGTGGCCCTTCTCGCCGTGGCGGTCAGGAAAACGGGTTGGAATTGTCGGCTTACAGATGAGTCCGACCGGCGTTGCGCGCACGCGGTGCCGCTCATGGGTGTCATGGGCGCATTCGTCTTCGCTGCGCAGATGATCAACTTCTCCATACCCGGGACAGGGTCGAGCGGCCACATCGTCGGCGGAGTGCTGCTTGCTGCCGTGCTCGGTGCATGGCCGGCATTCGTGACACTGTCGTCGGTGATCATTCTGCAATGTCTGTTGTTTGCCGACGGCGGACTGATGGCCTTGGGCTGCAATATACTCAACATGGCGGCACTGTCGTGTCTTATGGCATATCCGGCGATCTACCGGCCGCTGGCAGGCGGTTCTGCATCGCGCCGGCGTATCGTCGCGGCATCGATGCTGGCCTCGGTCGTCAGCCTCGAATTGGGTGCGCTGGCGGTTGTGGCCGAGACTTCGCTCTCGTCGATAGCCGCATTGCCTGTAAGGGATTTTATTGCGGTCATGCTGCCTATTCATCTTGCCATAGGTATCGGAGAGGGATTGGCCACCTCGGCTGTGGTCGTTACGCTGCATCGCTACGATCCGTCGCTTCTGGTCGACGGGCGGAGTGCCGCTCGCACCGACGGCCGGCATTGGCGGCGCGGTGTGGCTGCGGTGCTCGCCGTGACACTCGTTATGGCGGCATCGTTCTCGTGGCTGGCGTCGTCGAAGCCCGACGGGCTCGAATGGTCGGTGGCCAAGGTGAACAGTGGCGAAGAGGTCACCCCTGCCGACGGCGAGCCGATCTACGATGTCGTCTCCGGCGTGCAACGCTCGACGGCAGTGATGCCCGAGTACGACACGTCGCTGGCCGGTCTGGTGGGCTGCGGAGTCATTTTGCTGGCGGTGTTCGGCGTCTCGCGCATATATCGTCCCAACCGCCGCCGCACATGAAGGATCGTTTGGCATACGCGCTTGCGCAGATGACCGAATTGGAGCGTGCGGCCGACGACGTGACCCCGCTGCATCGCATCGATGCCCGTGCGCAGATAGTAACCACGGTGGTGTTTTTAGTCATAATGCTGTCGGTGCCGCTCGGACGATTGTCTGAACTGATGCTCTATTTCATATTTCCGGTGTTTGTCGCGGCCATGTGCGGCTGCGATTATCTGCGTATCGCACGGCGGTCATTGCTGGTCGTCCCGTTCGCAGCGATGATAGGCATCTTCAATGTCATATACGACCGCGAAACCGTGATGATGGTCGGCCGCCTTGCGGTGACCCGCGGCTGGGTGGAGTTCGTCTCTATCCTGCTGCGCGGCGTGTTGTCGGTGCAGGCGGTCATGCTGCTCATACGCGGCACAGGCTACCTGCGTCTTTGCCGGAGCATGCAGCGTATGGGTGTCCCGACGGTCATATCCACTCAGCTGGTCATGGTCTATCGTTATACATACGTCCTTATGGAGGAGGCTCTGTCGATGTCGCGGGCCCGCAGGGCGCGGGGCTTCGGCCGCCGCTCCTACCCTATCAAGATGTGGGGCATGATGACGGCTCAGCTGCTGATGCGCGCTTTCGAGCGCAGCCGTCTTATCGACCGAGCCATGACGGCACGCGGATTTACCGGACGCATGCCGTCTCCGGCCTGCGAGCGGCGTGCGTGGCGCAGGGTCGATACGCTTTTCTGTGCAGGGTGGATCGCCCTGCTGCTCGCCATGCGGCTGTGGTCGCCCGTCGAGCGTATGTTTTCCACATTCAATACGATCGTGCAATGAGTCACCACTATCTTCGTTTCGACGACGTACATTACAGCTATCCCGATGGTCATGAGGCGTTGAGAGGCGTGTCGTTCTGCATTACTCACGGCGAAAAGGTCGCACTGGTGGGTGCCAACGGTGCGGGTAAGTCTACCCTGCTGCTGCATACCGACGGATTGCTTATGCCCGATAAGGGGCATGTTGTGGTGGGCGGCGTTACCGTCACGCGCAAGACGCTGCCGTTGGTGCGTCAGACGGTAGGAGTGGTGTTTCAGGATCCCGATAACCAGCTGTTCATGCCTACCGTCGAGGAGGACGTGGCCTTTGGCCCTATGAACATGCGGCTGACCGACGAGGAGGTCGAGGTGCGTGTGGCTTCGGCACTCTCGGCCGTCGGAGCCTCGGCACTGCGCCGCTGCTCGCCGCACCGGCTGTCGGGCGGTCAGAAAAAGAGCGTGGCCATAGCCACCGTGCTCTCCATGTCGCCCTCGATATTGGTGATGGACGAACCCACGGCAGGGCTCGATCCTCGGGCACGTCGTCAGATCATGTCGCTGATAGCCTCGTTCGACCACACTTCGCTCATCGCCACCCACGATATGGATATGGTTGCCGAGCTTTGCCATCGGGTGATAGTCATGAAAGAGGGGCTGGTGGCGGCCGACGGCGATACGGCATCGATATTCGGCGATTCGGCCCTGCTGGAAGAGTGCGGTCTGGAACAGCCCTGGCGGTTGCGATGCGGGAGCCGTATCGGTTAGCTGTGCGGTGTGGGTCGCGGCAGCACTTTCCGCCCTAAGCCGCAGGTGACGGCGGCACCGATCAGCTGCACCGCTATCGTTACGCTCAACACAAGCTTTACGCCGCCCCACTTCAAAAGCAGCGGCATGAAGAAAACTCCTGCCACAGCTCCTGCCTTGCCGAAAGCGGCCGCTATGCCGGCGCCCGATCCGCGCTCGGCCACAGAGTATATCTGCGACGGAATGATGAAGGTCATAAGATGGGGACCTGCGTTGAGAAACAGCTCGAATATGATGAATCCAGCCATTGCGGTCCATGTCGCCCAATGCAATTCGTATGCGGCGAGAAGTATGGCCAGACCGACTGCGCAGAGTATGAATCCGAGCGTCTGTGTACGGACGTGATACCAGCGGTTGACTAAACAAAGACCGAGTATGAATCCGGGAAGAATGGCTATGTTGATGTATGTCGTCAGCTCCACCGAATTGATTATGTGGCGGTAGCCGTCGTTGTGCGGCGCAAGTCCCAGTGCCATGATTATGGCCGGCAGGAATACGCCTATGCCGTAGACCCCCAGACCCTCGCATGCCCACGGCACTCCGCTGAATATCACCTTGCGCAGATTGTCGCCGCGAAACATCTCCCGCCACGTCACTCCGTCGGCTTTGCCGACACGCTTGTCGCCGCCGACCGAGCCGATCTCCACGTCGTCGCCCAGAAAATGATGCACCGCCTTGCGGGCTTCGTCTGTGCGTCCGTGCACGATCGACCACCCGGGGCTTTGCCGGAACCACAGGCTGCACAGAAACATTATCAGCGACAGCGTAGCAACGATATACATCATGCGGTTCCATAGGTGCGGGTCGTCCCACCGGTGCAACAGAAGCAGAGCCACGCCGGCAGCGGCTATGTTGCCTATCGACGATGTGGCTTTGGCCATGCCGACCATCAGCAGCCGCCACCGGCGCGGCATGATCTCCGATATGTAGTTGGAATCGAGGCTGTATTCGCCGCCTATGCCGAGTCCCATTATCAGCAGACCTGCGGTCAGCACAGCCACGGAGTCGATGGCGAGCACCATGATCGATGCCGAGAGTATGATGAGCGGGCAGAGCCGGAACCAGACGAGATAGCCGCGGCGGTCGCTCCATGCCCCGAACACGATCGATCCGATCATGATGCCGATAAGGCTCATGCAGGCTATCCCGCCCTGCTGGAACGATGTCAGCTCAGGGTGGCGAAACAGTTGTATCATAGGCAGTATGATGCCGATGAGCGTCGACAGGGCTGCTCCCGTCACCTGCCCCAGCGAGGCTGCGGCGAGTACGAAGATATGTCTCGCGCGCAGGGGCATGGTCTCCATCTCCACTTTGTTGTGTTCCATATGTTCAAACGGTTATGTGTCATGTCGGACTCAATAAATATGCCACCCGAAATAGTGTGCCGCCGGCAGTTATCGGACGGATTTATTTGCTTAATAGCAGTGTTTTTACTATTTTTGTCGGGAAATGCGGAAAATTAAAAAATAGATATATATGTTTGAAAATTTAACCGATAAACTCGAACGATCGTTTCGAATACTCAAAGGCGAGGGACGCATCACCGAGATCAATGTGGCCGAGACTCTCAAAGAGATTCGCCGTGCGCTGATCGATGCCGATGTCAACTACAAAGTAGCCAAGTCGTTTACCGACGAGGTGAAGCAGAAGGCTTTGGGTCAGGACGTGCTACGCTCTGTCAAGCCGGGCCAGATGATGACCAAGATCGTGCGCGACGAGCTGGCCGCACTGATGGGCGGTACTGCTACCGATATCCGTTTGGAGGGCAATCCCGCGGTGATACTTATCGCCGGTCTGCAAGGTTCGGGTAAGACCACGTTCTCGGGCAAGCTGGCCGCACACATAAAGAGCAAGCGCGGCCGTCAGGTGCTGTTGGTCGCCGGCGACGTCTATCGTCCCGCAGCCATCGACCAGTTGCAGGTGCTGGGTGCGCAGATTGGTGTGGAGGTATATACCGAGCCGGGAAACACCGATCCTGTGGCCATTGCCGAGAACGCCATAAAGTATGCCCGTCAGAAGTCGTACAACGTCGTCATAGTCGATACGGCCGGCCGTCTGGCTGTCGATGAGACGATGATGCGCGAGATTACGGCCATAAAGGCTGCCGTCAAGCCGAGCGAGACGCTCTTCGTGGTCGATTCGATGACCGGTCAGGACGCTGTCAATACGGCCAAGGAGTTCAACGACCGTCTCGATTTCGATGGCGTGGTGCTCACCAAGCTCGACGGCGATACGCGAGGCGGTGCCGCGATATCGATCCGTTCGGTTGTCGACAAGCCGTTGAAGTTCATATCGAGCGGCGAGAAGATGGACGCTTTGCAGGTGTTCCACCCCGAGCGCATGGCCGATCGTATATTGGGCATGGGCGACGTAGTATCGCTCGTGGAGCGTGCGCAGGAGCAGTTCGACGAGGAGGAGGCCCGCAAGCTCAAAAAGAAACTTATCAAAAACCAGTTCAACTTCAACGATTTCCGCGATCAAATAGCGCAGATCAAGAAGATGGGCAATCTGAAAGATCTCGCCTCGATGATCCCGGGCATGGGCAAGGCGTTGAAGAACGTCGATATTCCCGACGACGCTTTCAAGCAGACCGAGGCTATCATCGACTCGATGACTCCGGCCGAGCGCGAGAATCCCGATATAATCAATGCCCGCCGCCGCGAGCGTATAGCCAAGGGCAGCGGCACCACGGTGCAGGACGTCAACCGACTCTTAAAGCAGTTCGACGATACACGCAAGATGATGAAGACGGTGGCCGGCGGCAAGTTGAAGATGCCTATGGGCATGCGTCCGCGGCGTTAGAAGATCGCTGGCGGGAAGATGTCCGGCATACGGGTATCCGTTTCTTACGGAAAATCATCGGGGAGCATGTCAATGACTGCTCCCCGATTGTTTTATGCGTTGAGACGAATAAAAAAAAGTGTCCCCAACTTCATATGTTTAGTATGATCCGACTAAACCGAGTATAACCTCACTCACCGTTGGGGACACATGTCCACGGTGTGAGCAAGGTTCTCGGCAAAGTGCCGTCATCGATTTAGTCGGATCGACGCAAAAGTAGTAATTTTTTCGTAATTCGCAAACACATTTAATTGATTTCTTTTTATATACAACAAAACATTTGATCGTACCGAGGTTGCCTTCCGCTGTTTTTTCGGCGAGCCATGCCGCAATGTTACTGCTATAATAAAAATACGGTCGCAAGTAATTTGCGACCGTATCGGTTATCCGATGGCGACGGACTATTGCTGAACCTCGATTTTATTTTTGAGCGTAGCCATGCGCATTTTTACGCGCGCCTTGATCTGTTCGCTCAGATTACCGGTCGTTATGACGTGTATGCCTATGCAGGCCAGACCGGCATAGATGATCGTAAGAATCCACAGTATCCTGATCTGAGGCAGCACCTCGATATACGATGCTCCCATGGTCTGCAATCTGATGAAGCCTTCGACACCGCTGCTGCTCGGGAATATCTTACCCATGGCGTAGAGCCAGTCGGGAATGGCCTCGCGCGGATACGATGCACCGCTGAGCAGCAATATCGGAATAGATGTCCACAACAAGAGCAGCAGAGAGCTTTCACGGCTGCGGAACAGGGTCGAGACGGCTATGCTGAGGAATATGCAGGCCAGCAGATACGGGATCATGAAGGCTATGATGTCGGCTGTGCGGCCGTTCATCGGGAATCCGAAGATCCTGTACAGGACGTTGAGTATGATCAGAAGCGTCACGGTGTAGATCATGGCGTATGCCGTGGCCTTGCCGAGCACGATCGGCAGCGTGGCCATGCGCCGTTCGCCTGCCGGACGCAGCTTGTCGTAAAGTCCGTGTTCGCGCCACGTGCCGCCCAGCATGCCGATACCGATGAGCAGCGTCTGCTGTATGATGACGATGATGATGGCCGGCATGACGAACGATCCGTATCCCAGATAGGGATTGAACATGTTGTGCGTCTGATATATTATAGGCTGTACGGTCGATTTGGTTATCTGCGCGTTGGTACCTTTCGATATCAGCCGCTGCACTTCGACCATGGCTCCCGTGGTACCTATGCCCGCGACAAGCTCCTGGAACGCCTGTCGGTACATCAGCAGATAGCTGCCGTCGAGATAGAGACTCACGTTGGCCTGCATGCCTCCGTAGAGGTTCTTCGAATAGTCGGACGGAATGTAGACTATGCCGTATATCTTGCGTGCGAAGAACATCTCTTCGGCCTCGGCCATAGATGCCGGTTCGTAGGCGACTACGGTGTTAGGCCCCGAGCTGAATGTGTTTATCAGCGCACGGCTCTCGGGAGTCTTGCACATGTCGACCACGCCCAGCGGAACATTGCGCAGTACCTGCGTGCCGTAGGCGCACGAATAGATAGTCGTGTAGATGAATATGGCCAGCACGACCACGAGCAATACGCCGGCATCGGTGAAGATGTTGCGCAGTTCGTTGCCAGTAACCGATACGAATTGCCGCCAGTATGTTTTCAGTATGTGTCCTATGCTCCTCATAGCTATAATTTCCCCCAATATTTACTGTCGGTTGCAATCTTGCGCAGGCGCGGCATGACCATCATCGGCAAAACTATGAACACGGCCATGCAGATGAGCGGTTTTATAGAATAGACGCTCGGTGCTCCGCGCATGGCCTGATCGATGAATATCTCCGTAAAGTAGGTGAACGGAAAGATCTTAGATGCGGCCTGCATGATCGGATACATGGCCATGATCGGGAATGTGAGCCCCGAGAATGTGAATGCCAGCACCGAATAGCCTCCGCCGATGGAGAGTCCCAGACGCAGATTGCCCAACACAGTGATGATGAATACGGCGATGGCCTGGTAGCTGATGATGAACAGCTCCACTCCCGCCAGCAATACCCAATAGCTGCCGTTGAGCGGCGCACCGACGCTGCGGAACATGATGACGAACATCACCTGTGCCAAAATCGTCATGATGAACGTTATGGGCAGTGTCTTGCCTAATAGCGATGCGGTGATGCTGCCGCCGCCTGTGGCGATCCACTCGCCGGCGGTCGAGTAGCGGAGTTCGCGGCCGATGGCGTAGATCGTGGTCAATACGGTGAATATCATCAGCATCATCAACATGAAAATAGGTGCCAGATAGTACCCGTAGTTGAGATATGGATTTGATATGACGTGTTTGGAGAAGCGTATGGGCATGACCTGTGCCATGGCCTGATATGCCGTAAGTCCGGCCGCTTGCAGCTTAGTGAGCTGTATGCCTGCGGCGAATGTCTGCACGGTGGTCTGTATATCTTTGGACAACATGCCGTTAACCGATATGTTGGTGCCGGATATGTAGGCATCGACGTGCGTCTGCTCGTTGCCGTAGATGTCGCTCTCGAAATTGTCGGGAATCTGTACTATGCCCGATATCTTTCCCTCGTGCATAAGCCGCTCGCCCTCGGCCATGTCGCCGATGTCGTATGCCCTCAGAACACCGGGTGCCTCGCCTATCATCATCGACAGTTTGCGTGAAAGCGGAGTGTGGTCTTCGTCGAGTATGGCTACGGGCAGTTTGTTTATGGCTCCGTTGTCGAACAGTACGGCGAAGAAGGCGAACGAGATCACCGGCAGCACGATAGTAAGCATACGGTACATTCGGTGATGTACCATGTGCCCTAACTCTCGTCTGAAAACGGCGAGCATGTTATGGAAAAAGACGAACATATCCTGTCGGTTAATCTATCTTGTCCCAGTCGACTATGACGCTCATGCCCGGACGCATGTCGCCCTGCTCCGATACGGGCTTCGCCTTGACGGCGAAGGTGCGAATGTCGAATCCTCCCTGTGTGCGCGTTGCGTTCCATGTGGCGAAGTCGGCTTCGGGGGCGATGTAATTCACCTCGAACTCAACGTCGCGGCCCAGTGCCGGAACATTGCCCGTGAAGCGTTTTCCCATCTTGATCTTGGGCATCATGGTCTCCTTGATGTTGAATACAACCCATGTGTCGCTCATGTCGAGAATCGTCACGACGGGATAACCCGTACCGACCAACTCGCCGGCCTCGGAGATGATCGTCGAGATCTCGCCTGTAACGGGCGAGGTGACCAAAGCGTCGCTCAGATACGACTCCACCTCGTCGACCACGCCTTGTGCCTGACGCACCTGTGCCGCCGTGGCATCTTTCTCCTCGCTGGAAGCACCGTCCAAAGCCAGATCCCACTGTGCCTTGGCGGCCTGTGCCGTGGCGCGCATAGCATCGAGATTGGCCTGCGCTTCATCGAGTTTCTGTTTGGGAGCTACGCCCTTGTCGTAAAGAGCCTTGACGCGGTCGTAGGTCTTCTGTGCCAGATCGAGTCCGGCCTCGGCCTTCTGCCACATGCTTTTGGCCGCCTCCAACTGAGGCTTGCGCGCCCCCTTGTCGGCCTTCTTGTTCATGGCTTCGGCTGCACTGCGAACGGCCTCGGCCTGAATGAGCTTGGCATTGAGCTCGGGCGTTGAGATGGTGTAGAGCACTTCGCCCTTTGCTACGCGCTGTCCCTCCTCGACCAACATCGAGTCGATGCGTCCTGCTATTTTCGACGAGGCTTTGTAGGTCTTGCACTCGACGGTTCCCTGTATGTACGTGGGCTCCTTGCGCTCGATTATGCGATCGGCCACGATGATCATAACCACTATTACCGACAGAGCGATTACGATAGCGATAATGTTTTTCTTTTTCATCTGATTATTGCGTTTTTATCTATTTAAATCGAATGTTATGGGGCGCGCATCGGCTCTGCGTGCATATTGTGTGAACTCGTCGCTCAGACCTGCCGCTTCGAGCAGCTTGGCCAATGCCAGATCGTAGCCGTAGGCCGCCTGCATGCGCTCGGTCTTGACCTTGGCTAAGTTCAACTCGGCATCGATCAGATCCGACGACGAACACATGCCTTCGAGAAAAGCCTCGTTCTTCATGCGCAGATACTCCTCGGCAAAGGTTATCGAGGCCTCGATCGAGGTCATCTGATTGGCGTAATTGACCAACTGGTTGTAGAGTTTCTCGATCAGCACCGATATGTCCTGCTGTGCCTTGGTCTGCAACGACTCGACACGACGGACGGTCTGCTTGGCTGCCGAGTATTTGTATTCGCGGTTCAGACCGTCGAATATCTTGAAGTTGAAGCCTATGCCGACAGCCCATCGCGGCAGGATATTGGTCACTTGATAGTTGTAGAACGTACCGCCGCCCATGGCTACGATCTGTGGGAAGAAGTCGGCGCGTTGCGCACGCACACCCTGCTCGGCCAGGTCGCGCTTCAGCCCTACCTGCGAGAGCAGCGGGTTGTTGTCGCGTGCCATATCCTTGTAGTAATCGACGCTTTCGAGACGATCCAAAACGAACATGACGCTGACGGGTGTCTGATTCGTATCGACCGTCTGCCCGAGCGTATTGGCCAGTGCGCTTTGCAGCGTGGCCACTTGCAGGCGGGCATTCTCCAATTCGCGCTGTGCCTCGGCCAGTTTGAACTCGACGTATAGCTTCTCGCTGCGGGCTATCATACCCTGCTCCTCCATTGCTTCGGCATCGTGCAGATGCACCTCCACACCGTCGAGCACCTGCCGCCGCACATCTACCACCTGCATGGCTAACGACAATCCGAAGTAACGCTCGACAAGCTCCGAGACAAGAGCATTGCGGGTGCTGTTGCCCGCCATGATTGCGCTTTGCTCGTTGATCTGTGCGGCACGGTTGGCGGCGTTGATCTTGCCGCCCATGAATATCGGTACGGTCACCTCTCCGCCGATGAATCCGAGGCTGCGATCCTGAATCGTATATTGCAGATCCATGCCGAGCAGCGGCGAGAGCTTGCTTTGCAGCAGCTGTGCCATCTGAGGCGTGATCAGCCCCGTGGTCACCCCTTCCGTGATGAAATCCGTGGCCACCTGCCCTATCGCCCCTTTCGACGAATTGAAGTCGATGCCTATGTCTTTACCCAAATAGGTGTATGTTCCGAAAACGTTGATCTGCGGCATGCGCAATCCTATGGCAGCCTGACGCTCGCGTTTGGCCGCAGCCTCTTCGCGTTGCAAAGCCTCGATCGAGGGGTTGTTCTCCAATGCGATGTTCAGAGCATCGTCGAAGGTCAACGTACCGCCGGGCTGCTGTGCCATAGACAACGAACCGATCGTCGCCAGTGCGATGGATAACAATACTTTTTTCATCTTGATCATATCTTTGTTTACTCTTTAACCTCTTTGCAGGAGTGCTTATGTGTGTGCAAATGTAGAACTAAAATCAGTATCTCGATACGATAATAATGCAAATATCGGACATATGAGATATGAGCGTGTTAAAATAGAACATTTAGCTCGCTAATACATTACATTTAGAATGTAAATGCCCTACTTTCGGTCGCATTCAAGCTCCAAAAAGGTAATTTCTGGACATGCGCCGATGCGAGCCGGAATACCCACGCAACCTATGCCGTCGTTGATGTAGAGATATGCATTGCGTTCCCGATAAAGACCGCTCCATCTGCCGTACAATATCTTTGCCGGCGATATGCCGCGGCGGCCGGCGGGCACCTTGAACTGCATGCTGTGTATATGTCCCGAGAGCGTCAGGTCGGCCTTGCCCTCGGCGGCGATATTGTCCCACAACTGTGGAATGTGCGACAATGTGATGTTGAATTCCGAGGCATCGATACCGGTATATACCGGCGATAGATCAGGGTCGAACATCTTGCCCGCGTGTCGCCTGTCGTGCCATTCGGGCATGAAGGATATGCCGCTTACGGAGATGCTGTCGCCGCCGCGGCGAATCCAGATGCTTTCGTTGTCGAGCAGCCTCCAGCCCATGTCGTGCTGTGCCGTGCGCAGGCGTTCGATTTCCGCCTCGGGTGTGCGCCGCTCGTCCTCGATGTAAGCACCGGTATCGTGATTGCCGATAACGGACATTACGCCGTCGCGCGATCGTATCGAACCGAGAATATCCATTATTTCCGGCGTAAGCTCTTCGATACGTATATTTATAAGGTCGCCGCAGAAGACCACAAGATCGGCATCGAACGAGTCTATGATATCGACTATGCGCCTGCACTCTCTTTGCGGCGAGAGCATCGATCCCACGTGCAGATCGGAAATCAAGGCCACGGTGTAGCCGTCGAACGCCTCCGGCAAATCGTCGCATTGCAGCGTGGCCTGTTCGACGCGATAGTCGGTGCGAGTGACTGCCGTTCCATATACGAGCGTAAACAGCATTGTCGTGGCGGCAATGCCTCCTACGATGTGCCATAGTCGTCGTCTGCTCCATATCCGAAACGCAAGATAGACTGCACGCGTGGGTACGGTGGCCATGTAAAACCACATGATCCACGCCGAGATCTTTGCAATATATGGCGGGTTATCGGGCAGCACGAATGTGACGGCTAATATTATCAACGGCAGCAGATTGTCGGTCAGTGCCGCCGCAAGCAGCATCTTCGCCCCTCTTTTATGCCGGTATATGCGCCGGTAGGCAGTGCGGTCGAGCCACACGGCGATGAGCGACAGTATGGATATGATCCAGATCATATTTTCGGGTTCAAATATACGAAATTAGAATCGATTATTTGGCATATTCCTTGCTTTAAGTTCGGCCGAAGGATTCTCCGATACTACGTTGAACGATGTTATATTTATTTAGGTATTCAAATTAAAAACCAAAACATTCCGAATTATGAAAACATTTCGACTTTTGATTGTATCACTTCTGTCTGTTGCCGTGGTGGCAAACGTCTCGGCGCAAAGACGACACGACAAGCGTGACGGCAACTCGCCCACGGTATACCTGATCGCCGTCGAGGAGAGCGAGGCAGTGTGCGGTTGTTCGCCTTCTATGATTCGCCGCAACGTAGTCGGCGACTATCTCGACACCTACCGCAGCGGCTTCCAGCAGGTGGGCAATCCTCAGTTCATATTCGCCACCAAGAACAACAAATTCTCGATGGCTATCGGCGGTTTCGTCAATCTGCGCACGAGCTACGACTTCATGGGAGCGGTGGATAACATCGATTTCGTGCCTTTCGACATACCGATGTCTACGACCTACGCCAACCGTCAGCGTGTGACGATGGACGCAACCACCTCGCGCCTCTATATGAAGACCATCATCAACAGCCGCCGATTGGGACGTATCGTCGCTTTCGTCGACATGGACTTCCGCGGCGGTGACGAGCTGAGCTATATTCCGCGTCTGCGCTCGGCATACGTCAAGGTGGGCGGCTTCACTATCGGCCGCGATATCACGACGTTCTGCGACTTGGCGGCAGGTCCCCGCACGATCGATTTCCGCGGCCCCAATGCCTATAACTTCAACTTCAATACGATGATCCGTTACGAATATACGTTCCTTCGCGATCATTGGACTGTGGGTGTGGCAGCCGAGATGCCTCGCGTGAGTGCCACCTACGGCGAAAACTTCTCGCCCATTTCGCAGCGCGTACCCGACTTTCCGGTATATCTGCAATATGCGTGGGGTGAGAACCGTGACAGTCATGTGCGCGCCACAGGTGTCATTCGCGATATGTATCTGCACAACAATCTGACCGACAGCAATACGACGCGTGTGGGCTGGGGTGTTCAGTTGAGCGGTCACGTTGCATTCTGCGACTACTTCGACATCTTCTTCAACGGTGTCTACGGCGAGGGCATCACACCTTACATACAGGATCTCACCGGCAGCGGCTACGACTTCATTCCCGATCCCGAGAATCCCGAGCATATCGACACTCAGCCTATGTGGGGCTGGCAGGCCGCAGGCCGTATCAGCTTCGTCCCGGGCGTGCTGTGGGCATCTGGCGGTTACTCCAACGTCAATATCGAGAAGGATAACGGTTATCTCTCTCCCGAGCAGTACAAGAAAGGCCAGTACATATTTGCCAATCTCTTCTGCAACATCTCCTCCAACTGCACTCTTGCCGTCGAGTATCTGCGCGGCTATCGCAAGGACGTGAGCGATTTGCAAAACACTGCCAATAGAGTGAGTCTTATGGTACAGTACAACTTCTGATTTTCCGTGAAAAGCGGCATTCTACTGCCGCGCACTTGCTCGCCCAAATGGGAAGTACATCAGTACGTCCCATCTGGGCGATCTTCGTTTGCGTGGTATAATACCGCTTTTGACGAAAAATTGGGTCGGTGGTTCTTTGGAGGTTTTCCGTGAAAATACCGCATCTGCGGCATTTTGGTGAAAAATAGGCGCATAGTTCTTTGAAAGGCTATTTCAGCTATTTTGTCATTCTGAGCGAAGCAACGTGGAGCGAAGAATCTGGTTAGGGATTATATGCGAGGGTGACAAAACAGTTCTGTCATTCTGAGGAGGACGAAACGTCCGACGTGAGAATCTCTCTTTAACGACGTGCATATTCCCGACCGCGAGACTCCCACGGTCGGGCGTGTGCCCTCCCTCGGAGTGACAGTTTGTCGGCCTTGTCTTCCACAACCAGATTCTTCACTACGTTCAGAATGACAGACAGCCTGGCAACGCTCGACCTCGGGACGCGTAACTAACCTTGCCACGCCCCACATGGAGCGCGATAAATCGCGCGACTAAAGTCCCCTCCGAGGAGGGGATTTAGGGGAGGGTCAGAATTATAAAACGGCGTGAGCCGTCGCTTCGGTGGTCGACGTTTGTTTTCTATCGCCGAAGATACTCCGCCTCGGAAAAAATGCAAGCGAGCTTGCTTTTTTCTCTCGGCTTATTCGTACTTTGGCTATCGCCGAAGATACTGCCGCTCGGCAATGCTCAAATAAATTTGGCATTGCCCTCGCTTATTCGTATCTTTGTCACAATATTAATATTTGGAATTATGGATTTATATTTTACGGGTCTTATCATCGGTGTGGCGACGTTCGTCATTATCGGAATATTTCACCCGATGGTCATCAAGGGCGAGTATTATTTCGGCGTCGGCTGCTGGAAGGCATTTCTCGTGATGGGCATCGTATCGGTGGCGGCATCGCTGTTCGTGGCTGATGTCTTGTGGTCGACGCTGCTCGCCGTGTGGGGAACATCGTCGTTTTGGAGCATCGGAGAGGTGTTCGAACAGCGCAAGAGGGTCGAGAAGGGGTGGTTTCCCAAACGCGAGGCGAAACAAAAATAAAAAATATTCGGCGGAAGATGTTATATTCTTCCGCCGTTGTTCGTCATATAGGTGAAATGTGACAAAAAGGATTTATCAACAGATGAAGATCGATCGTTATAATGAGCTGATGCTGTCGACCAAAGATGTGGCGTATCGCGTAGCTTTGAGCCTTGTCGGCAATGCCGCCGATGCCGAAGACGTAACGCAGGACATCTATGAAATGGTGTGGCGCAGACGCGACGAGATATTGAGCATGGGCAACCCTCGCGCCTATGTCCTCAGATCGGTCAGAAACCTTTGTCTCGATCGTTTCCGTGCCGTAGACAGGCATGACCGCTCTTTGACGGCGATAGGACACGCAAGCGAACGCAGTGCCGATTACTCGGCGCAGTACGATGCCCGGGATCAGGTGCGTATCGTCGAGCGCGTTATCGCTCAGCTGCCAGAGCGGCAGCGTCTTGCCATACACCTGCGCGATGTCGAGCAGTGGGATATCGACGAGATCGCCGAGGTGACGCAGAGCGACGAGACGAGCGTAAGAATGAATCTGTCGCGGGCACGGCGGACGGTGCGCGAAGAACTTTTAAAGATCATGAACTATGGAGTACAATGAGATTCGAAGATTGTTAGACCGTTATTTCGACGGCGAGACGACATTGGACGAAGAGCAGACGCTACGTCGATTCTTCACCACGACGGACGATGTTCCGGCAGATTTGCGATATGCGGCTCCGATGTTTGCATACGCTGCCGAGAAACGGGCGCAGACGCGTCCCGTGGTAGCAAAGGCCTCGTTGAGACACTCTTTGCGCCGCAGATGGCGCATAGCGGCATCTGTTGCGGCAGCCGCCTGCATGTTGCTGGGTGCGGTGACGATATATCGCAGCGGAAATTTCGCGACGGAGATTGTGTCCGAGGAGGTGTATTGTTATCTCGACGGCCGTGCCATAACCGATCGTGCGGAGGCCGAGGTGGTCACGCGACGCGTGTTGGACGGCGTGCAGGCCGATTTGGCACACTCGTCGGAGATGCTGGCGACGTTGTCGATACTGGCCCAATAATGAATCTAAAATAATTCCAAATATCTATCAGTGTATGAAACGTCTTTTTTTATCCTTGTTTTCGTTTGCGATCATCGGTGCTGCCGCAGCCCAGCAGACCGACAGTTCGAAGATCTATCTCGACGAGCAGCAGCAGTCCTTTTTGAGTGCCTCGGGCGATACCGCTACCCTATCCGTCGGCGGTTTGGAGCTGACATTCGGCGAACAGCAGCCGGCATTGACGCTCGGTGCCTATTCTACTAAAAACGAATCGCGGGCCAAAGTATCGTTTGCCGGAATCAACGGCGTATCGTACAATCACCTGTCACTAATGGAGTTCGGCTTCTGTCAGATTGTGAATACCGACTACGGGGCATACGCTGCCGAGGAGCGCGATTTTATGAATCTGAACAACGGCAAGTCGATTCATGTGGCATTCAACTTCGTGACGTTCAATACCACGCTCAATAAGAGCCGCACGCTGGGCTTGTCGATCGGACTGGGACTCTCGGTTGAAAACTACGTGTTCTCGGACGATCTGACCATAAAATACTCAGAGGGTATGATGCGCCCCGAACCGATCGACGCATCGTACAAGAAGTCGAAACTCGTGGCTACATATCTGCATATGCCGGTGCTGCTCGACTGGAACATAAAAAAAGGTCTGTTCCTCTCGGCCGGACTTAATTTCGATCTCAACATAGGCGGTCATACCAAGATCAAGTTCCCTAAGGAGAAGTACCGCAACTGCCATCTCAATCCGTTCAATGTGGGTGCGACGGTTCGTTTCGGATTCCGACGACTCTATGTCTACGGCAACTATTCGCTCATGGAGATGTTCAAGCAGGATCAAGGCCCCAAGGCGCACCGCATGTCGGTCGGTGTAGGTTTATGGTTTTAAACGAGTAAACGGCATATCGTATGAAAAGGTTGATAATATTGCTGCTGATGTTGTCGCCGCTGGCGGCCTCGGCACAGAACGAAGCCTACAAAACTCTGTTCGACGAATGCGTCGGACGTGACGGATACTCTACCGTGCAGGTATCCAAGCAGATGCTTCGCATGATGGACAGCGACTACAACCTGGCTTTGGCTTCGATCGACGGTATTATGTCCATAACGTTCAGCTCGGACGACTCTGCGGCTGCGGCAGCGTTCCGCAAGAGATGCGATCAGATGCTCGACCGTTCGGGATTGTCGGTGATGGTCTCGACCAACGACGGAGTGCAGGCTGTGAAGATATACACATGGACTGTCGAGGATAAGATAAAGGAGGTGATTGTGGTGACCTGCTCACCCTCCGAGACGGTGGTTGTCGATGTGGTCGGCGACTTGACTCTCAAACAGATTTCGCGACTCAAGTTTTAGTCCCATAAGTGTTTTTAATTAGGTTAATATTTCCGACGGCAGGATACGTGACCGGTATCCTGCCGTTATTGTATTTTGCCGGTGCGTTTGCATAATACACATGGTTTGACTATCTTTGTCCGACAGATGAAACGCTTGATCTACATACTGCTTGCCGTGGCTCTATGCCTGTGGCTCGTCTTGTGTATCTGCGCGGCGGAGCCGCATGCGACAGATAAGCCGAAGCCTATGGTGCGGTGCGATACGGTGCGACTGGTTTTCGGCGGCGACCTGATGCAGCACATGCCTCAGGTGTCGGCAGCACGCACCGCCGACGGAGGGTATGATTATTCGCGCTCGTTCGAGCACGTTGCGCGATACTTCCGTGAAGCGGACGTGGCCGTGGTCAATCTCGAAACGACCCTGTCGCCCGACGGCCGTTACAGCGGTTATCCGTGCTTCTGTTCTCCGGTGGAGGTGGCCGACGTTATGGTCGACATGGGCATCGACATAGCAGTGATGGCCAATAATCATTGCTGCGACAGAGCAGGCCGCGGCATTGGCTCTACGGTGGAGGCTTTGGAGCGTCGCGGCATACGTCACACCGGCGTTTATGTCGATTCGGCGGATTATCGCCGCAACAATATCCTGCGTTTCGAATGCGGCGGCGTGCGTTTCGCCATGATAAACTATACCTACGGCACCAACGGCATACCTGTGCCCGAGGGACGCATGGTCAATCTGATCGATACGATAGTGATGGCGCGCGATATGGCCGCGATCGACCGCGACAGCATCGATTGCCTTGTGGCGTTCATGCACTGGGGCAACGAATACGAGCGTCGCGAGAATGCCAGGCAGCGACAGCTGGCCGATTTTCTGCGCCGTCACGGAGCGGATATCATCATCGGCAGCCACCCGCATGTCATACAGCCGTTCGTGGCCGACTCGGCCGGCGTGGTATTCTATTCGCTGGGCAATCTTGTGTCGAACCAGCAGCGGCGTTATTGCGACGGCGGACTTATCGCCACGGTCGATGTCATAAGGTGCGATACCTTGCCGCGGCTGCGATACGATGTTGCCGCCACACCCGTGTGGGTGCTGTGCCCCGACTACCGTATCCTGCCGCCCGAGGTGGCCGATACACTCGGTATGCCGGACGATGCCCGACGGCGGTACGAGCAGTTTATGGAGGATACGTATACGCTTCTATATAAATGAAACGGCCGCTCTTCGCGGAGCGGCTGTTCATTCATATCGTCAATAGTTGTCGGCCATAGGCTCGAAGTATGCCTGAGGGTGTCCGCAGGCAGGACACTTGATCGGTGCCTCTTTGGCCTTGCAGACGAAGCCGCAGTTGCGGCACTGCCACATTATCTCGCCGTCGCGGACGAAGAAATCGCCTTCTGTTATATGACTCAGCAGTGCCAAATAGCGACGTTCGTGTTCGGCCTCCACCTTTGCTATGGCCGCGAATACGGCGGCTATCTCCGTAAATCCCTCCTCTTTGGCCGTGCGTCCGAAATCGGAGTATAGCAGATCCCACTCCTCGTGCTCGCCCTCGGCTGCGGCTAACAAATTTTCGGCCGTGGTACCTATGCGTCCGGCCGGATACGAGGCGTTGTGTATGCTGGCCTGACCGCCTTCGAGAAACTTGAAGAACCGCTTGGCGTGCTCTTTCTCCTGATCGGCTGTCATTTCGAATACCGCGGCTATCTGCTCGAATCCCTCTTTGCGCGCCGCCGATGCGAAGAACGTATAGCGGTTGCGTGCCTGACTCTCGCCGGCAAATGCCTTCAACAGATTCTCTTCCGTCCGTGTGCCTTTGATGCTCTTTGTTTTCATGTGTAATATGAGTTTTCGGATTATATGTCGCAGCCTGCACAAAATACAGACCAAATAGTCGGTTGGATTTGGTATTGCCCTCACTTATTCGTACTTTGGCTGTGCCGAAAATACTTCCGCTCGGCAAAATGCAAACTATTGTTTGCTTTTGCGCTCGCTTATTCGTATCTTTGGCTGCGCCGAAAATACTTCCGTTCGGCAATATCCAAATAAATTTGGTATTGCCCTCACTTATTCGTATCTTTGCATGCTTGAAGCGAATATAAATGAATCATATATGGCAGACGAAAAGATTATTTTCTCGATGGTTGGCGTGAGCAAAGTGCTCAACAATAACAAAAAGATCCTGAATAACATCTACTTGTCGTTCTTCTACGGCGCAAAGATCGGTATCATCGGTCTCAACGGTTCGGGTAAGTCGACTCTTATGAAGATCATAGCCGGAATCGACAAGAGCTATCAGGGCGAGGTGGTGTTCTCTCCCGGCTACACGGTGGGATACCTCGAACAGGAGCCGCAGCTCGATCCCTCGAAGACCGTAAAACAGGTCGTCGAGGAGGGTTGCGCTTCGACGATGGCTCTGTTGAAAGAGTACGAGGATATCAACATGAAGCTGTGCGAGCCGATGGACGACGACGAGATGGCGCGTCTGATAGAGCGTCAGGGCGAGTTGTACGAGCAGATCGACCATGTCAACGGCTGGGAGATCGACAGCGTATTGGAGCGCGCTATGGACGCGCTGCGCTGCCCAGATGCCGACCAGAATGTCAGCACATTGTCGGGCGGCGAGCGTCGCCGTGTGGCGTTGTGCCGTCTGCTGTTGCAGCAGCCCGATGTGTTGTTGCTGGACGAGCCTACCAACCACCTCGATGCCGAGAGCATCGACTGGTTGGAGCAGCACTTGCAGCAATACAAGGGCACGGTCATAGCCGTTACGCACGACCGTTACTTCCTCGACAACGTCGCCGGCTGGATTCTCGAACTCGACCGCGGCGAGGGTATTCCGTGGAAGGGCAACTATTCGGGCTGGCTCGAACAGAAGACGCAGCGCATGGCCATGGAGGAGAAGCAGGAGAGCAAACGCCGCAAGACGCTGGAACGCGAGTTGGAGTGGGTGCGCATGTCTCCGTCGGGCCGTCATGCCAAGAGCAAGGCGCGACTCACGGCCTACGACAAGCTGATGAATGCCGATACCAAGGAGCGCGAGGAGAAGCTCGAAATCTATATCCCCAACGGTCCGCGTCTGGGCGATGTGGTGATCGAGGCGCACGGCGTGACCAAGGCGTTCGGCGATAAGGTGCTCTACGAGAACCTCGATTTCTCGCTGCCGCCTGCCGGCATAGTCGGCGTCATAGGTGCCAACGGTACGGGTAAGACCACGCTGTTCCGCATGATCATGGGATTGGAGCAGCCCACCTCGGGCAGTTTCCGCGTGGGACCTACCGTCAAGCTGGCATATGTCGACCAGCAGCATAAGTCGATCGATCCCGACAAGACCGTCTACGAGGTTATTTCGCAGAACAGCGATCTGATAACGCTCGGCAACCGTCAGGTGCCCGCGCGCGCATACGTCGGCCGGTTCAACTTCAACGGTGCCGATCAGGAGAAGAAGTGCGGCGTGCTGTCGGGCGGCGAACGCAACCGTCTGCATCTGGCACTCGCATTGAAGGAGCAGGGCAATGTGCTTTTGCTCGACGAGCCTACCAACGACATCGATGTCAATACGCTGCGTGCGTTGGAGGAGGGCTTGGAGAACTTCGCGGGCTGTGCCGTGGTCATCTCGCACGACCGCTGGTTCCTCGATCGTATAGCCACCCACATATTGTCGTTCGAGGGCGATTCGCGCGTGGTGTTCTACGAAGGATCGTACAGCGAGTTCGAGGCATGGAAAAAGGCGCAGGGCGACGACGCGACGCCGCACCGCGTGAAGTATAAGAAGTTGATGGAGTAAAACAAAACAAGATATGGCACAGAAACCCTCTATTCCCAAAGGCACGCGCGACTTCTCTCCCTCGGAGATGATGCGTCGCGGATATATATTCGAAACCGTCAAGAGCGTATTCCGTCTGTTCGGCTACGCTCCGTTGGAGACCCCGTCGATGGAGAACCTCTCTACCCTGCTCGGCAAATACGGCGACGAGGGCGACAAGCTACTCTTCAAGATATTGAATTCGGGCGACTATGCCGCCGGACTCACCGACGAGCAGGTGCGCTCGGCATCGAAGATCTGCGAGAAGGGCTTGCGATACGATCTGACGGTGCCGTTCGCACGCTATGTGGTGCAGCATCAGGGCGAGATAGTATTTCCGTTCAAGCGTTACCAGATACAGCCCGTGTGGCGCGCCGACCGTCCGCAGAAGGGACGTTACAGAGAGTTCTACCAGTGCGACGTCGATGTCATAGGCTCGCGCTCGCTGCTGAGCGAGGTGGAGCTGGTGGAGATCGTCGAGCGCGTGTTCCGCAAGTTAGGCATCTCGGTTACGTTGAAGATGAACAACCGCAAGATACTCTACGGAATCGCCGAGACCATAGGCCACGCCGACAAGATGGTCGACATTACGGTGGCCATCGACAAGCTGGACAAGATCGGATTGGACAACGTCAAGGCCGAACTGCGCGAGCGTGGTATCGACGACGAGGCAATAGCCAAACTTCAACCCATACTCGAACTGAGCGGTTCCAACGACGAGAAACTCGCCAAGTTGCGCGATATTATCGGCGGCTCGGAGACCGGTTTGAAGGGTATCTGCGAGATGCAGACCATATTCGATCATGTGTCGCGGCTGGGCGTCGACTTGAAGATAGAGCTCGATCTGTCGCTGGCGCGCGGACTCAACTACTATACGGGTGCCATATTCGAGGTCAAGGCCAACGACTTCCAGATCGGATCGATCTGCGGCGGCGGTCGTTACGACGATCTGACCGGCATATTCGGCATGCCCGACATGTCGGGCGTCGGCATCTCGTTCGGTGCAGACCGCATCTACGACGTGATGGTGGGACTCGATCTCTTCCCCGAGGAGGTCGATTGCTCGACGCAGGTGATGTTCGTCAATCTGGGCGAGCAGGAGCAGGCGGCTTCGCTGCCGCTGCTGCGCGAACTGCGCAACGAGGGCATAGCGGCCGAGATATATCCCGACAGTAGCAAGATGAAGAAGCAGATGGAGTATGCCAACCGCCGAGCCATACCATACGTGGTGATAATCGGTTCGCAGGAGGTCGAGCAGCGCGAAGCCACCGTCAAGGATATGCGCTCGGGCGAACAGCGCAAGGTGCGCTTCGACCGGTTTGCCGAGAGCTTTCGTAAATAGCGTCGTGAGATGAAACGTCTGCTTGCCGTCGCTCTTGCGGTCTGCATGGCCGCTCTGCCGGCGGTTGCCTTTGCGCAGTCGCCCGCACGCTCGCGCGGCGATATCGGGCAGATGCAGAAACTCAATTACTTCTATCGCTTTCTGACAACCAATTACGTCGATGATATTGCGCTCGACGAGGTGGTCGAGCGGTCGATAATCAATACGCTCTCCGAGCTGGATCCCCACTCGGTCTATCTTACGGCCGAGGAGATGGTGTCTGTGCGCGAGAGCATGAACGGTGCGTTCGGTGGCATAGGCATCGAGTTTGCTGTTTATCGCGATACGGTCATCGTTGTCAATACGGTCGCCGGTTCTCCGGCGGCGCATGCCGGCATGTTGCCCGACGATCGCATCGTGGCTGTCGACGGCGAGTCGATCATCGGCATATTGCGCGACGAGGTTCCGCGGTTGCTGCGCGGTGAGTGCGGATCGGAAGTGCGGCTCGATGTAGTGCGCAGAGGCGGGCATATTCCCGCATTTGATCTCAAACGCGATAATATTCCGCTGCCGACCATCACGGCATCGTATGTCGACGGACAAACAGGTTATGTCCGGATCGACAGGTTCGCTCATACGACGGCCGCCGAGTTTTCGCGTGCCGTATCCGGATTGGGTAAGATCAGTGGACTGATACTCGATCTGCGAGGCAATGGCGGAGGTGTCATGGAGGCGGCCGTATCGGTGGCTGAGATGTTTCTCCAACCCGGCGCAGAGATCGTCTCGACCAGCGGCCATGGCGGCGCGGAACAACATTACGCCTCGTCCGGAAAGGGTGCGTTGGTCGATCTGCCGTTAGTGGTGCTGATCGACGAGGAGTCGGCCTCGGCAAGCGAGATCGTGGCAGGCGCGTTGCAGGATTGGGACAGGGCGGTAGTCATAGGCCGCCGCAGTTTCGGCAAGGGGCTGGTGCAGCGACAGGTGGAGTTCGGCGACGGTTCGGCCATGCGTCTGACGGTGGCACGATATAAGACTCCGTCGGGGCGTATTATCCAGCGTCCCTATCGCAACGGGCACAGCAGCGAGTATTACCGTTCGCATTTTGAGCGGTATATGAACTCGGCGGATTCCGTGTCTGCCAATGATTCGCTGTTGTTCCGTACCCTTAAAAGCGGCCGCAAGGTCTATGGCGGCGGCGGAATCACCCCTGACATCATCGTCGCGGTCGACACCACCGTATCGACGAAATGTATGCGGCAGATGATCGCTTCGGGCGCGACGGGCGACTATCTGTTGTCATACGTCGTATCGCACCGAGACTCGCTGCTCGGGCTATACCCTGCTCTCGACGACTACGATGCGGCATTCTCGCTCTCGGACGACGATCTTGCCGATCTGGCAGCTATGGCAAAGGAGCACGGGGCGGAGATAGATGACGATGAATACGAGGCCTCGAAAGAGACGCTTGCCATATATGTCAAGGCTCTTGTCGCCGAACGCATATATCCCCATGGCGCGTTTTACTATATCAACAATCGTCGGCGCGACAATGTCTATGCCGAGGCCGTCGGCATCATCGACAGATGGCAGCAGGCTCGCCGGACGATCCTGCAAGCAAGGTGACATCTTGTCTTCTGCCATCTGGCCATAGCTGTTATTTTCGGGTATAATTTGGATAGTTGCGGAATTTTTCGTAACTTTCGTTAACGAATTGATTAACCTGATAAACCTACGGACTGCTATGATGTCGGATCCAATGACTCGCCGCGACGCAGATGAATACGAATACGGCGAACAGATATACACCAAGGCGGTGCGCGCCGGCAAGCGCACATATTTCTTCGATGTCAAGGCCACGCGCAACGACGACTACTATCTGACTATTACCGAGTCGCGCAAGAAGATCAACTCCGACGGATCGAGCGTATACAGCCGCCACAAGATATATCTGTATAAAGAGGATTTCAGAAAGTTCATGGGCGGCCTTTCGGAGATGATCGATTATATCAAGGTTCATAAACCCGAATTCTTCGAACATGATGATGCGGAGGGTGGTATAGATGAGTAGCTATTTTCCGTGACTTTTTCGTGAAAAGGCGTCATTTACTGCCGCTCACTCAAATGTCCGAACGGGACGTACATCGAGTACTACCCGTCCGGACATTTTTCGCTGCGCGTTGTAACTAACGCCTTTTGACGAAAAAGGTGGTCGGTGGTGCTTTGGGAACTATTTCCACTCGTCTGTCATTCTGAACGTAGTGAAGAATCTGGTTGTGAACGATGAAACCGCCTGTTCTGTCATTCTGAGGAGGACGGAACGTCCGACGTGAGAATCTCTGTTTTTTGAGCAAACGAACGTACTCTCGCTCATATTGGCGAGACTCCAACATCGCAACTGCGTTGCTCTTTGGAGTGACAAGTTTTGCGACTTGTCATTCTTAACGTAACGCATGCAGTGAAGAATCCTGCTAAGGAAAATGTGCGGCGACGACAAGGCGTTTCGCCCTTTTTGAGTATCTTTGTCGTCATGACGAATGATCAGCGACGTGTGTTATTGGGTTTCAGCGGCGGCATGGACAGTGTGACGGCCGTCGGGAGGTTGCGTGACGACGGATATGATGTCGTGGCACTCACGATCGACATGATAGGCGACGGGGCCATGATCGACCGGGCGCGTGACAGAGCGGCGCAGATAGGTGTGGAGTGGCATGTTTATGATGCCAGGGCGGAGTTCAAACACAGCGTCATAGATTATTTCGTCGATGAGTATTGCCTTGGACGGACACCCGCACCATGCACACGGTGCAATACGACGATCAAGTGGCGCATATTGGAGCGTTGTGCCGATGAGATGAATATCTGGCATATCGCTACCGGACACTATTTCAATATATGCCGCCGCGGCGAATTGTCGTATGTCGCTATGGCCGATGACCGGAGCAAGGATCAATCTTATTATCTGTGGGGTTTGTCTCAGCAGGTGTTGCGGCGTGCGGTGACTCCTATGGGCGGGGTATACAAGAGCGATGTGCGGCGTAATTTCGCCGACAAGAGCGAGAGTATGGGCATCTGCTTTCTGCGCGGAGAGAGGTATGGCGATTATATTCGCCGCCGGACGACGCGTTTTGCCTGCGGCGATATTGTCGACATGGCGGGGCATGTGGTTGGCCGGCATGCCGGCATACCGTTCTATACGATCGGTCAGCGGCGCGGCGACGGTATTCCCGACGGACTGTGTGTGACAGGTATCGATGCTGAGGCTAATCGCTTGATTGTCGGAAATAAAAACGATCTATATTACTCGACGGTTTATGTCGCCGGTTGCAATGTCGTCGACCGTGAAGAGTTGCTGTCGGCCGGAGATGTGACAATAAAGATAAGAGGTATAGGACGTAATCCTCAGCTGCCGGTCGAGGTCTTTGCGGTCGGGAATTGCGAGGCCGAGTATGGTGTGCGGTGTGCCGATCCCGTGTGGGCACCGGCTGTCGGCCAGCCTGTGGTCTTTTATCGCGACGATCGTGTGATAGGAGGCGGAGTGATAGCTGCTTTTCGTTGATTCCGGCGTATTGCGCCGTGTTGCGGCCGAGGTGTGTTTTTAATGAAGAAATTAGGATTATTTTAGTATATTTGCCGAAAATTGGTCGGGTAATGAGAATTTTTAAGCGATTATACGATTGGGTGCTTTCGTGGAGCGAGAGCCGTTGGGGCTGGGTGGCCTTGTTTCTGTTTGCATTGTGCGAGGCGAGCTGGTTTCCTCTGCCGCCCGATATCCTGTTGATAGCGTTGTGTCTCGGAGCTACGAAAAAATCGTTCAGATTCGCTGCGATATGTCTGTTGGGATCGGTCATCGGGGCCGTGATAGCCTATGGCATAGGCTTCTTCCTGTGGCAGAATACGGCAGGCGAATACACCGCCATAGCACGATTCTTCTTCGACCATGTATTCAGCGAGGAGAGTTTCGCCAACATACAGGGATTGTACGACAAATATAATTTCTGGATAGTATATACGGCCGGATTCACTCCGCTGCCTTTCAAACTGTTCACCGTTTCGGCCGGTGTGTTCAGCATCAATTTTCCCATGTTCGTACTTGCGTCGCTGGTGGCACGCGCCATGCGTTTCTTCCTGATAGCGTGGCTTATATGGCGGTTCGGCGCACCGATAAAATCGTTTATCGACAAATATTTCAATTTGCTGGCGACACTGTTTACGGTGATGCTGGTGGGCTTTACGATGCTGGCGTTTTACCTGATCGGCGATAGCGGAGATGCGGAGACTGTCAGTGCGCCGGTAACGACGGAAGCACCCGCACCTGCACTGCCTGACAATGCGGAGGCTGATATTCCATTCGAAGTCGATACGCTTGAATCATGCGACGTTACGGGCTTATAGGCAAGCCGTTGGCGCACTCGTTCTCGCAACGGTATTTCGAGCGTAAGTTTGCGCGCAAGCACATTGCCGATGCCGAGTATCGGCTCTATGAACTGGCCGATGCGGCCGATGTAGAGGAGCTGCTGTCATCGCGGCCCGATCTGTGCGGTCTCAATGTCACGATACCATACAAGCAGGCCATACTACCCTATCTTGACTCTCTCTCGTCGGAGGCTGAGGCGATAGGTGCGGTCAACTGCATCGATATACGTCATGGGCGTATGACGGGCTATAATACCGATATAGAGGGCATAAGATCGACGCTGGCGGCTTTGACTGCCGCCCGCATGCCGCAGGCGGCATTGGTTCTCGGCAGCGGCGGTGCGTCGCAGGCCGTGCAGTTCGTGCTGGCGCAGTGGGCTATACCCTACTCTTTGGTGTCGCGCGATGTGGCCAAGGGCAACATGACATATGCCGACATCGATGCCGGTGTGATGCGGTCTCATGACCTGATAATCAACGCTACGCCGGTAGGAATGTGGCCGTCGGTGGACGAAGCTCCCCGACTGCCATACGATTGTCTAAGCCCGGATCATATCGTATTCGACCTGATATACAATCCCGAACAGACATCTTTCATGCGACTCGCAGCAGAGCGTGGCGCAGCTGTCGCTGGCGGTATGGAGATGCTTGCCGTACAGGCCGAGGCCTCGTGGCGCATCTGGAACAGCGGCCGCTAACTAACATCTGTCTACCAGCAGCAGGCGTTGCGCCTGCTCCAAATCCTCTTCGCGCACCATCAGCTGCGAAGGCATTGCGCCCACGGGATATACCATCGACATATATTCGTTGCGTAACGAACAGAAGATACCGGCACTGTCGAGTATCGACTTGGCTATTTCGGCCTGCATCAGATTGTCGTAAGATTGCAGTACGACCAGATTATCGGTTGCTGTATTCATAACTCACGGGTTTTATGTAAAGTTAGCTTTTTTATCGGTAAAATGCAATCTTCGTACTAAAATTTCTTATCTTTGCAAAGATAAAATGAACTAACTCTATGCGCGATTTCGTACATCTTCACGTACACTCTCAATACTCTATCCTCGACGGTCAGGCAAGCATTCAGAAACTTGTCGACAAGGCCATCAAGGACGGCATGCCTGGCGTGGCCATTACCGATCACGGCAACATGTTCGGCATAAAGGAGTTCTTCAACTATGTAAAGAAGAAGAACTCGGCGCGGCGCGATAAGGTGAAGTCGTTGTCGGAGTTGGTGGAGCGTCTGCAAAACGGCACGGCCTCGGCAGAGGAGACGGGTGACGACGCAGCCGCTGCACTCGACAAGGCGCAGCGCGATTTGGCAGCGCAGCCAAAAGAGGATTTCAAGGCCATCATCGGTTGTGAGGTGTATGTGGCGCATCGCCGCCTGTTCAACAAGGAGGGCAAGGCCGATCAGAGCGGTTATCACCTTATCCTGCTTGCCAAGAATGCCGTGGGATACCACAATCTGATAAAGATAGTATCGAAGGCGTGGACCGAAGGTTTCTATATGCGCCCGCGAACCGACCGTGTGGAGATAGAAAAGTACCATGAGGGCATAATATGCTGCTCGGCATGTCTGGGCGGCGAGATTCCGCGTCTTATTCGCGACGACAGGTTCGACGAAGCCGAGGAGGCGGTAAAATGGTATCACGATCTTTTCGGCGACGATTATTATTTGGAGTTGCAGCTGCATAAGGCCACCGTCGAGCGCGCCAATCACGAGGCCTATCCGATGCAGCTGAAGGTCAACGAGAAGTTGAAGGAATACTCCAAGAAATACGGTATAAAGTTGGTGTGCACCAACGATGTGCATTTCGTCGACGAGGAGAATGCCGAGGCGCACGACCGACTGATATGTCTTAGCACGGGTAAGGATTTCGACGATCCCAAACGCATGCTCTACTCGAAACAGGAGTGGTTCAAGACCACGGCCGAGATGAACGCCATATTCGGCGACGTACCCGAGGCTTTGGACAATACGGTGGAGGTGTGCAACAAGGTGGAGAGCTATACGATAGACCATGCCCCTATCATGCCGACGTTTGCCATACCCGAAGATTTCGGCACCGAGGAGCAGTATCGTAAGAAATATACGGAGAAGGATCTGTTCGACGAATTTACGCAGGACGAGAACGGCAATGTCGTCATGAGCCAGGCCGATGCCGAGAAGAAGATTTCGAAATTGGGCGGTTACGATAAGCTCTATCGTATAAAGTTGGAGGCCGACTATCTGCGCAAACTGACGTTCGACGGTGCGAAGAAACGATACGGCGATCCTGTTCCCGAAGATATCGAGACGCGACTGATATTCGAGCTGCATGTGATGAAGACCATGGGTTTCCCGGGATACTTCCTCATCGTGCAGGATTTCATTCGTGCTGCGCGCGAAGAGTTAGACGTTTCGGTAGGCCCGGGGCGTGGATCGGCTGCCGGTTCTGCTGTGGCCTATTGCTTGGGTATCACGCAGATCGACCCTATCGCATACGACCTGCTGTTCGAGCGTTTTCTGAATCCCGACCGTATCTCGCTGCCCGATATCGATATCGACTTCGATGATGACGGCCGCGGCCGTGTGCTGAACTGGGTGACGCAGAAATACGGCAAGGAGAAGGTGGCGCATATCATCACATACGGCACGATGGCTACCAAGATGGTGCTCAAAGATGTGGCGCGTGTGCAGAAGCTACCCTTGTCTCAGGCCAACCAGCTGTGCAAGTGGGTGCCCGATCGCATACAGGACCCCAACGATAAGGACAAGTTGTTGAAGATCAACCTGACCAACGCCATAAACGCCGTGCCCGAACTGAAAGCCGCCGAGGAGTCGACCGAGCCTATCCTGCATGATACGATCATGTATGCCAAGATGTTGGAGGGCAATGTCCGCGGTACGGGCGTGCATGCCTGCGGCACGATCATCTGCCGCGACGACATCACCGACTGGGTGCCGGTCAGCACGGCCGATGACAAGGAGACCGGCGAGAAGATGCTCGTGACACAGTACGAGGGTTCGGTGATCGAGGATACGGGACTGATAAAGATGGACTTCCTCGGACTGAAAACGCTCTCCATCATCAAGGACGCCGTGGAGAACGTGGCGTTGACCCACGGACACAAGATCGACATCGATAATATTCCGATCGACGATCCCAAGACCTATCAGCTCTACTGCGACGGCCGCACGGTCGGTACGTTCCAGTTCGAGTCCCCGGGTATGCAGAAGTATCTTCGGGAGTTGCAGCCGTCGACATTCGAGGATCTCATAGCCATGAACGCGCTGTATCGTCCGGGCCCGATGGATTATATCCCCGATTTCATCGATCGTAAGCACGGCCGCAAGCCCATAGTCTACGATATACCCGAGATGGAGAAGTATCTTAAAGATACTTACGGTATTACGGTCTATCAGGAGCAGGTCATGCTTCTGTCGCGTCTGTTGGGCGGCTTCACACGAGGCGAGTCCGATACGCTTCGTAAGGCCATGGGTAAGAAGATCAAGTCGAAGCTGGACGAGCTCAAACCCAAGTTCATTGCGGGCGGTAAGGCCAACGGTCACGACGAGAAGGTGTTGGAGAAGATATGGGCCGACTGGGAGAAGTTCGCATCGTATGCGTTCAACAAATCGCATGCTACGTGCTATTCGTGGGTTGCCTATCAGACCGCCTATCTCAAAGCGCACTATCCGTCGGAGTACATGGCTACGGTGCTGAGCCGCAACCTTAACGATATCAAGCAGATCACCACCTATATGAACGAGTGCAAGCACATGGGCATACGTGTGCTCGGACCCGATGTCAACGAGTCGATGCGCAACTTCTCGGCCAATAAGGCCGGTGATGTGCGGTTCGGTCTGGCGGCCATAAAGGGTGTCGGCGATGCCGCCTCGATCTCGATGATCGAAGAACGTGACAAGAACGGCAAGTTCAAGGATATTTACGATTTCATGGAGCGAATCAACTATTCGGTCATCAATCGCAAATGTCTGGAAAATATCGCTTATGCCGGTGGTTTCGACTCGATTATAACGTTCAACAGAAGCAAATTCTTCGCTGTCGACAGCAATGGCGTGGCCTTCCTCGATGCGCTGATCCGCTATGGACAGCTCGTGCAGCTCGAAAAGAGCAATGCCCAGCAGAGCCTGTTCGGCATGGGGTCGAGTGCGGTAGACATACAGCAACCCAAGACTCCCGTGTGCGAAGACTGGAACCAGCTGATGATTCTCAACAAGGAACGCGAGGTAATAGGTCTCTATATGTCGTCGCACCCGCTCGATCAGTTCAGCGTGATTCTTCGCAAGATGTGTCAGGTGGAGCTGTCGCAGTTGAGCGATCTTACACCGCTCAACGGACGCGAGATTGCCGTGGCCGGCGTGATAATGAGCGTTACGCCGCTTACGACCAAGGACGGCCGCCGGTATGCCCGTTTCGTGTTGGAGGATTACAACTCGACACATGAATTTACGCTGTTCAGCAAGGATTTCGAGAAGTTCGGCAATCTGATCGAACAAAACAATTTCCTCTTTATTCGCGGACGCGTTCAGCCGCGGCCATATAAGGAGCCGGCGGAGTTGGAGTACAAGATCACTTCGATGATGCATCTGGCCGAGGTCAGCGAGCAGATCAAGGAGCTGCATATCGATCTGAAAGTGAGTGATGTGACTCACAGTTTCATCAGCGGACTCACCGAAGCTGTGCGTGCGTCGAGCGGCAATACCACGTTGCGATTGAGCATCTTCGATCCGGAATCGGACGTGCGCTTGCGATTCTATTCCAAACAGTATCGTGTTGGCACGACGGTTGACTTCATTTCATACTTAGATGATAATGAGATTAATTACACTATTAACTAATAAAACAGTTTAAACTATGGCTTTAAAGATCACAAAAGAGAATTACGAAGAGATTATGTCGAAGGGCTTGCCCGTCGTTATCGATTTTTGGGCAGAGTGGTGCGGTCCGTGCAGAATGATCGCTCCCATTGTCGACGAGTTGGCCGAGGAGTATGACGGCAGGGCAATCATCGGCAAGTGCGATGTCGATTCCAACGACGATATTGTGGCTCAATACGGTGTGCGCAATATCCCGACTCTGGTCTTCCTCAAAGACGGCCAATTGGTCAACAAACATGTAGGTGCTGCAAGCAAAGATGTCTTGAAGGCCAAGATCGATGCGATGCTGTAACGTCTTGTCGATATTTGTCCCGATATAGCCTGCGAATTTCGCAGGCTATATTTTTGCTGATATATTAATATTTTATAACTTTGTGATATGGCCTTATGGTAGTGAAATAATACGGCAGATCAAACAGGGGTGATATTTCCTATCCTGTAATTTGTAAATATCGTTGTCAAAGTATAAATTATTGGTCTATGAAACAAATTATAAGAAATCTCATCATTGTATTGTCGCTCGTCATACCGAGCGTAATATCGGGCAGTAGTCCTTTACAAATACACCGAGATGGAAAAGGTGCATATTATTGGATAGATCATTATACGCTTGATCTTAACATAATTGATTATAGCAGTATATATGAGACTTATATGACTCCGATCGAAGGCCGGCGGTTCGAAGATTGTACACAGCGTTTCATAGACGGAGAGTTGCAGCTCGATCCTGCTTTCTTCAATTCATATGGATATTGGGAAGACCAACATGTCGATGCTCCAATTAATGGGATATTGGGTAATGATTTTAAAAGACTTGAGATATATATTTATCCTAATACCACGAAAATTGATCCTGTCACATTTGCACTGAAAGGTCGCACCAAAGTGAAAAACAACGTTTGCGACTGCTCGGGTACGGTCCGAATAAAGAAGATATACCGTATTTGGGCACGAGATATTCATAGTATGGAGGATTATTATGTGATCATCGCCGACTGTAACTTGAAAGAAGATGCTTCGCAGAGAGGCTCAGGAGAGTTTAACGGTATATTTGGTGCATACGGATATATCCCAGATGATACTCCGGGTATTATTATGGTTGATGATTTATTGCATGGTGTCGCTGATGACTATGAGAATCGCTGTTTTGTAGGAACCTGGAGAAGTTACAGGAATCCTGCGTTGCTCAAACGCTGCATGTGGAGCGATTGTCGTTTGCCATTCCGATTTGATTTTGACATAGGTGCCGGAGAAATACGTGTCACCTCAGAGTACTCTTCCCCTGAGTGGGACAGATTCATGGAGGGTGAGGACTTTGAATACGTTTATGATAGAGATAGTGGCCGTATCACAACTAAGTATTATAAAGCCCCTTGGTGGTAAATTGAGCGATGATGTAAGTCGATATGATTCTGTGACCGAGCATATCATTTACGAGGTTTGTTTAACGACTGAAATTAGCTCAATTAACGTGGAAATATTAACCCCGCCCGGACTCTCCCGGACGGGGTTATTTTTTGTAAACCGTTAAACATGTTATCTGCGCGACGGAGTGATGTAGTGCGTCATGACGGCACTTAGCAGATAGAGACCGGCCAGTGTCCATGCTATGCCCTCGTAGCCGATCGGCTCTTTGAGCAGCTTGACCAGCAGCGGCCCGACGAATGTCGACAGGCCTGCTCCGAGGTTCAACACCGAGACGGCGGCACCCTTCTCTTTCTCGACGAGCGACGGCACCAACGCGCTGAGCGGCACATATCCCGCCAGCATCACGCACCACAGCACGCCGGCAAGAAGTATGAACCAGAAGTTGTTGCATATAACGGGCGAGTAGTAGAACAGCAAAACCGTGAGGGCGCAGCCGACACCGCCGAACCAGATTATGGTGCGGTTCCAGCCGATGCGGTCGCCGACGATGCCGAATACGAGGTTGAATATGATGTTGAACATGAATATCGATCCCCAGATCGATGCCCACTCCGTATCGCCTATGCCGTAGTCTTTGAGATAGAGCGGCATGAAGACGACGAATGCGAACTGCGACGTGGTGTTGATGATGCGTACTATGCCGCCCATCAGCACCTTAGGCTCGCGCTTCATGATGGAGAATCCCTGCAACAGCTCGCGCCATTTCGAGCTGCCGGTATCGGCCTTGTCGCGGTCGTCGAAGAGGTTTTTGTCGTCGCAGCGATTGACCCACAGTGCGAATACCGCCCCTATCGAAGCGAATACGAGAGAGGTGAACAGCGTCGGTACTACGCCTATATGCTTCATGGCAAATACGCCGTAGTATGCCCCGAGCACGTTCAAGCCGCCTGTGAATACGAACCAGAACCACCCTTGTGCCGAGCTTAGCCGCTGCTTGTCGACACGATAAGTGATCCACACCATGAACGTGTAGGCAAAGAGCGGATAGCCCAATCCCTTGAATGCGTAGGTTATCATCAGTGTCGTGTAGTCCATGCGGGTCATGCCGATGCCTGCGAAGCCTGCCATGCCGAGCATGTAGACCAAATATCCCAACAGCATGGTGCGCTTGACACCGAAAGTTTCGGCAATGACACCCGACAGCCACGACGATATGGCTATGGTGATGCCGTACACACTGAAAAGAGTGGCGGGGTCGAGTCCCTGCGAATCGATATATTTGCTGAGCCATGTCTGCTCGATGCCGTCGCCCATCATGAAGACGAGCACGCCGAGAAATCCCCACGCGAGCGAACGCGGCAGTCCGCTCTTTTCGAAAATAGTTGTCATTTTGCGTCTGGTTATATAGTAATTAGTTTCATTTCCTATCCCAAATATACGCAAAATTTTTTCTTTTGTGCACTAATATGTGGCGTATGCGTAATAAAATAGCCGCAAAACATGTCGTTTGCGGCTATTGCCGAGATCGGGGCGGACGTTGCGCTCCCCTATTTCTCTATGAGCGATATGCTGCGCTGTATGAAATCCGAGAGGTTTTTGCCCTTCAACATGCCGTTGCTGAGCAGTGCAAGATCGATTATCTGACGCACCTTGCCGTTGGCCGCTCCGATCTCCTGCAAACGCGTGTCGCGCTGCTGGCGCAGGTCGAGCACCTTCTGTGCAAGCTCGTCGCGAGTCGATTTCTCCTCGGGCGAGAGATCCTCCTCCTTTTTGTCTTTGATCACCTCGTCGAAACGTTTTTCCTCGGCTGCTGCCGCATCGATCTTCTTGGTGATGGTACGCAGCTTGTCGCCGTAGGCCGACTCCACCTCGCTGAGTATGTCGATCACAATGGGGTGATTGCCGTTGACGGCTATGGTGAAGTTGTCGGGCATCTGTCCGTAGAACTGGCTCATCGAACCGCCGCTTACCTGTGCCATCTCCTTCATGCGGCGCATGAACTCATTTTGTGTGATGACCACCGGTGCCTCGTCGGCCGACATAGGCTCGAACGATATGTGATAGTGTATCTTGTCGTCTTTGGGCATCTGGCTCTCGAACACCGGACGCATGATCTGCTGCTGCGCCTCGCTCAGCGACATGCTCTGTGCCTGCTCTTTCTGTATGAGCTTGTCGATCACGTCGCTGTCTACACGCACGAAGCGCGTCTTCTCGTGCTTCGACTCATACCAGTTGATGTAGTGGTTGTCGAGCTGTCCGTTCATCTCCAACACGTCGTAGCCCTTGGCCTTGGCTGCCTCGACGAACGAATCCTTGCTGACGGGGTCGTCGACGTAGAGCACTATCAGGTTGCCGTTCTTGTCGGTCTGCTGCTCCTTGATCTTCTCGGCGTACTCGTCGCCGGTGTAGTATTTGCCCTCGATACTCTTCCAGAGCATGAATCCCTGCGCCTTCTCGGCGAACTTCTCGTCGGTGAGTATGCCGTATTGTATAAATATCTTCAAATCGTCCCACTTCTGCTCGTAGTCGGGGCGCATGGTAGAGAAGAGCTCCTGCAAACGGTCGGCCACCTTGCGGGTGATGTAGCCCGATATCTTCTTGACATTGGAGTCGCTTTGCAGATAGCTGCGCGATACGTTGAGCGGAATGTCGGGCGAGTCGATCACGCCGTGCAGCAGCGTCAGATACTCCGGCACGATACCTTCGACCTGATCCGTGACGAACACCTGATTGGAGTAGAGCTGTATCTTGTTCTTCTGTATCTCGAAGTTGTTGTGTATCTTCGGGAAGTAGAGAATGCCGGTGAGGTTGAACGGATAGTCGATATTGAGGTGAATGTAGAACAGCGGATCGTCGCTCATCGGGTATAGCTCGCGATAGAACTCCTTGTACTGCTCCTCGGTGATGTCGGTCGGCTTGCGCGTCCACAGCGGATCGGTGTCGTTGATGATGTTGTCCTGATCGGTGTCTACATACTTGCCGTCTTTCCACTCCGTCTTCTTGCCGAATGCGATGGCGATGGGCAGGAAGCGGCAATATTTCTTCAACAGCTCGTCGACCTTGCTCTTCTGGCAATATTCGGCGCAATCCTCCGACAGATGCAGGACGATGGTCGTGCCGCGGTCGCGCTGCTCGTCGGTCTCCTCCATCTCGAACTCGGGCGAACCCTCGCAGCTCCAATGCACGGCCTTGGCTCCGTCGCGATACGAACGGGTGAAGATCTCCACCTTGTCGGCAACCATGAACGATGAGTAGAATCCCAGACCGAAGTGTCCGATGATGGCCTGATCCTTATATTTGGCCATGAACTCCTCGGCACCCGAGAATGCTATCTGGTTGATATATCTGTCGACCTCCTCGGCCGTCATGCCTATACCGCGGTCGGTGACGGTCAGTGTCTTGGCCGCTTCGTCGACCGATATGCGTATGGTCAGATCGCCCAATTCGCCTTTGGCTTCGCCCTTGGCCGACAATGTCTTCAATTTCTGAGTGGCATCGACGGCATTGGATACCAGCTCGCGCAGGAAGATTTCGTGGTCGGAGTAAAGGAACTTCTTGATTACGGGGAAGATGTTTTCTGTGGTTACCCCTATTTTTCCGCTTTTCATATTTTATTTGGTTTTAATTTGTTTGTTCTCTGTGACAAAGCCCCTTAAATCAAACTGTGTGCCACTGCTCCATATCTGACATTTTGACATGCAACGACTGTCGGACGTGTCATACGCGCCCGATATTTGTCATTTGCAACAATCGTTATCGCAGTTTCTCTGCCAGATAGAGTCGTGCTATGCTATATTGTGCCGCAAGATACGTAGACATGATCCATACCGTTGCATGCGGTATGCGGGCTACGTAGCGGTTCCACGCTATGCAGGAGTCGGAGAAGATGAAGACTATCGCCGCTGCGGCATACCACCAGCGGTAACGGCTGCCTTGCAGCACGGCCGACACGGCCATTGCCGTTATGATCGTAATGTAGACGATGATGAATACGCTCTCTGCGGTGACGGATATGCGCGGTACGATATAGGCACCATACACTGCGGCGGCCGATATCAATGCCGAGGCTGCTGTGAGCGCAGCCTTTGTCGGGCTGCATCGGCGTATGAACACGGCGATATAGGCTATGTGTGCGGCGGCGAACAGTCCTATCTGCCATAGAAAAGCGTGCAGATCTCCAGCCAGATCGCCCATGCTCGACAGCAGAAGCGCAAGCGGCAGCAGCGGTAATGTCCTCTCGGTGCGGCCGGCACGCCATGTCGCCATGCTGAGCATCAGCACGGGCATTGTCTTGGCCAAAGGCTTGAACCACGAGGGGGAGTCGACGTGGAATGAAAATACGTAGACTGCAACCAATGCCGCGAATGCGACCGTGAACAATCGCTTGAAATCTCTGCTGTTCATGGCATGACTACTCTACATAAGGACGCAACACCTCTACGAGCCACTGCGGTGCACGCTGCGGACGTCGTGTGACACTGTCGATGAATCCGAGTGTCGTGGTGCCGGTGGCTATTGAGCGGCCGTCTTCACCTGTTACCTCGTAGTCGAAATCGACGCGGGCCATAGGCATCTTCGCGACGGAGGCTCTGACTGTTATGATCTCGTCGTAGAGTGCAGGCTGGCGGTATTTTATGTGTACGTCGAGTATGGGCATCATTATGCCGCGCCGCTCTACCTCGGCGTATGTAAGTCCTATCTCGCGCATCAGCTCGGTGCGTGCCGCTTCGAAGAAATTGATATAATTGGAGTGGTGCACCACGCCCATCTGGTCGGTGTGCTTGTAGAGCACGCGTATCTGTGTGTCGTGACTTATCATAAACTCTATATAAGTTCTATAATTACCTCTCGGTCTTCAATATCCACTAATAGCGACCGGCCGTCGACAACGACATTCATCTCTTGTCCGCCGACTACGGCTGCGTATCTCCCCGACGGAGGCAGCAGTTTGTAGCGGTCGGTGATGTCGACGCGTCCGTTACGCGCCATACCTTTTATTATATAGGGGTGTGTGAGCAGACGTGCCGCCTGAGCCATATCTCCCTCCTCGATCAGCCGACGTATGACGGTCGAGCTTACCTTGGTGCTGTCGTCTGTATATTGCTCTACGCGGTGAAGCACGAAGCCGAACCTTGCGGCGAGAGGCGACAGCGTGTCGAAATTGCCTTCGTTATCGCGCCCGAAGCGGTGGTTATACCCTACTGCCAGACCGCGTATATGCAGTTTGCCGATCATGCAGTTGCGAATGAACTCTTCGTGGCTCTGGTTGCTGAAACGATGATCGAACGGCACGACGATCATAGCATCGATGCCGGCACGTTCGAGCAGCATGGCCTTCTCCTCGACTGTGGTCAGCAGTGCCAATCCCTCGTCCATGCCTAAGGCTATACGCGGGTGCGGCTCAAAGGTCATAACGACGCTTCGCCCGCCGACCTGTGCGGCAAGGCGTTTCACAGCATCGAGCAGCATACGGTGGCCGCCGTGTACGCCGTCGAACGAACCGAGCGTGGCTGCCGGAGCCTCGATCGTCGCCACATCGTCGAAACCGTAGTGTATGCGCATGATAACGGGTTAATTGTTATTGTTGTTCTCCTCGTTGACCTTGACGAAATAGGCGACCTTTTCGAGAATGGTCGTTATGTCGTAGTTCTCGACGACGATTCCCTGCGGAAAGTTGAGCGGCACGGAGGTGAAATTCAGCACGCCTTTGATGCCGGCGTTGATTATCGGCACCACCAGCTCGGTGGCCACCTCCGTCGGCGACGATACTATGACGATGCTTATGTCTAAGTTCTCGACCTTCTCCTCGAACTGGTCCATGTGGTAGCACGGAATGTCGTCGATCGTGTGCCCCACTTTGGCCGGATCGACATCGAACGAGGCTATGATGCGCAACTTCAATCCCTTGCTGTTGAAATACTTGGTGATGGCCTGCGCGAGGTGTCCCATGCCGATGATGGCGATGTTGGTCGTAGTTTCGCTGTCGAGGATATTGTTGATGAAATCGATCAGCACCTTGACATCGTAACCCTTTTTCGTATCGCTCGAAAAGCCTATCAACATCAGATCGCGACGCACCTGTACGGCCGTGATGCCGTGCATGCCGGCCAGCACGTGCGAGAAAATATGTGTAATACCCTGTCGGTGACACGACAGCAGCGTGCGGCGGTATTCGCTCAATCGCTCTACTGTCTTTTCCGGTATGGGTGCCGATATGTTGTTTGCCATGGTTCTAACGGGTTGTTATTGTGAAATCGCTGTCGTATTGTTCGCGCGTCCAGCATGTGTTGATATACAGGCCGTCTTCGTATGCGAATTTATAGCTTGTGGTAAGCGGTGTGATGCCCTCCTCAGATGACAACGTATCCAATCCGTCGTACATGGCGCGGCAGAATATAATGGCTGTGTCGTATCCGCGGTAGGAGAACATCGACGGCAGCGTGCCGAACTCTTTGATATATAGTCCGTCGAAGCTGCGGATCTTTTCGTCGCTGCGCTTTGCATGATACGGCGTGGCGAACACTACATTGTTCTTGAAGAATATGCGGCTGTCGAGGTTGTGGAGCCGTGTCCACTTGCGGTTGCCCAGCACCACGTAGCTGCCTATCTGGTGTCCGCGATCGGTGATCGAGGTTTTGGCCGATGACAGTGTGGTGAGTATGCGGTCGATGTCGGTCTCCTTGTCGGCCATGACTACGAATACCTTGTTGCTCTGCCCGCGCACCAAAGAGTTGGTCTCAACCTGTGCCCCGTTGCTGCCGTCGGCATTGCGACGATGAATCGACGGAGTGCGATAGAACGAGAAGTTATACGATTCGTGGCGGTGTGCACCGATCAGCGGCATTATCTCCGAGGCGAACTCCTTGTCGTTGCTTGCCGCATATATAAGCACTATCTCCTTGCTGCCATCTAACAGATCGGCGAACTTGTCGTACTTGTGAGTGTTGGCGGCCTGCATCTGGAACAATACCGGACTGCTGGTCTCTGTCATGGTCGATAGAGGCGACACTACGGGCGTACCGCTCATCTCGGCATATTCGAGGACGGTGCGTATCTCCTCCTCGTAGACCGGACCTATGATGATGTCGGCCTGTCGCAGCCGATGATCGCAATCGATCATCGTTCTCACGGTTTGCGGGTCGTGAGCTGTGTTGAAGACCGTAAGATCGGCATTGAGCCTGTTCTCGGATTTCATCTGTTCCAGAGCCAGCAGGAATCCTTTATAGAAGTCTATATAGTTGTCGTTAACCTTATTACCCGTGTCGACAGGCAGCATCAGTGCGATTTGCAACCGCTCATACGGGCTGAGTCTGCGCAGGTCGACCTGTTGTGTCTCCTCTCTTGTCGGGAGATCGGGCAAGGCGGTTTGCAGCGAATCGATCTGCTCGGGCGCAGAGTTTTTGCTGTCGGATTCGATGCGTGCCACACGCACTATGGCACCGGCTTTCAGTCCGTCGCTAAGATTGTTCAGCCGCGTGAACTCCTCTTCGCTCATGCCGAAGCGGCGCGAAAGAGAATATACTGTCTCGCCGGGCTGTACGATGTGATATGCCGCACTGTCTGTCGGCGAAAGCGTGTTGAGCGTCTCCTTGTAGTCGTTCCACTCGCGCTCGACCGCATGTGTCGGCGTGTCGCCTATGTCCGATTTGCGTATCAGCAGCTCATGTCCGATGGAGAGTGTCGTGGGATCGACATCGGGGTTGTCTTCGATAATCGTGGCCACCGATATCTCATAATTGCGTGCTATCGAGTAGAGCGTTTCGCCCGACTTGACACTGTGTTTCTTGAAACGTTTTTTCTCTTTTTTGGTCATCTGACGCTGCTGTTGCTCCACGACCGGAATTTTTATGGTCTGGTCGATGCGCAGCGTCGCCGCATCGAGTCCGGCATTGTGGTCGATGATATCCTTTTCCGATACTTCGTATGCTTTGGCCAATGAATATAATGTGTCTCCGGCCTTGACCACATGTACGTAGTATTTGGTACCGTTGATATAGACTACGGTCGTCGATTTCTCGATGGCCGCAAGCTGCGATACCCACATGGTCATAGCCATGACAATTATTAAGAATCGTCTCATCGTCACTGTTTGCAACTCTTTTTTCTAAGTCTGATCTCGGTTATAACTTTTTTTGTATATAGCGGGAAATCGCCGTTCATGATCCATGTGTAGTAACTCGGATCTTCGTCGAATACTCGCTCCACGCTGCGACCCTTGTACTTGCCGAAAGTGAAGATCTCCACACCCTTGTCGTCGTAGCCTATGCGTCCGGCATAGTCGGCCGTCTCGCCGCGCGATGAAAATTCGGCCAAAGAGTCTATGTCGTTCCGCAGCTCCGGATAACGGTCGAGCTGCGCTTTGAGCACCTCGTATGTGGCCATGGTGTCGGCCTCGGCCGAGTGGGCATCGGTCAGATCCTTGTCGCAATAGAACTTGTAGGCGGCGACAAGCGTGCGCTGCTCCATCTTGTGGAAGATGTTCTGCACATCGACGAAACGGCGACGTTTGAAATTGACATCGACTCCTGCTCGCAGGAACTCCTCTACCAGCACCGGAAGATCGAATCGGTTGGAGTTGAATCCGCCGAAGTCGCACCCTTCGAGGAACTGTGCCAGCGATTTGGCTATCTGGGCGAAACGCGGGCAGTCGCGCACATCGTCGTCGGTGATGCCGTGCACGGCCGTGGCCTCCTCGGGAATGTGCATCTCGGGATTTATGCGGCGTGTTTTGACGATCTGCTCGCCGTCGGGCATGATCTTTATCATCGATATCTCGACTATGCGGTCGCGGGCAGTATCAACGCCCGTCGTCTCCAAATCGAAGAAGACGATCGGGCGTTTGAGTTTCAATTCCATACGTATATAGAGAATTGCAGATTAGGCATTTATCATCATCGGCATAAGCAGCATCAGTACCGAGCTGTTCTGCTTGTCGTCATATACGGGCTTGAAGACTCCGGCGCGGGTCGAATCGGCCAGTTCGACCGATACGGTCGGCGTGTCGATGTTCGACAGGATCTCCACAAGGAACGTCGACTTGAAACCAATTGTCACGGGCTGGCCGTCGTAGCTGCAATTTATGCTCTCGTTGGCCGATACCGAGAAGTCGATGTCCTGTGCCGTCAGATTGATCTTGTTGCCGCCTATATCCATGCGGATAAGGTTGGTGGTCGGATTCGAACATACGGCCACGCGCTTGATGCCGTTGAGCAGCTCTACTCTGTCGACCAGCACTTTGTTGGGGTTGGCCGTCGGTATCACGGCGTTGTAGTTGGGATAGTTGCCCTCGATCAGGCGGCATACCAGCGTGTGCGATTTAAGCTCGAATATCACATTCTTGGCATCGAACGACACCTTTATGCTGCCCTCCTCTTTGAGCAGGAGGTTTTTGAGCAGGTTGGCCGGCTTCTTGGGCAGAATGAGCGATGCCGAGAAGTCGCACGCCGCACCCTCCGACGAGAACTTCACCAGTTTGTGGGCATCGGTGGCAACGAACGTTATGGCCTCCGATTCGAAATTGAGATATACGCCGTTCATGACCGGACGCAGTTCGTCGTCGGCCGTAGCGAATATGGTCTTGTTGATACCGCCGATGAGCGTGTCGACCTCCAATTCGATCTGCTTGTGCTCTGCTCCGATCGACTGCACGGCCGGATAGCTCACTGCACTCGCTCCGGGGATCGAAAGCGAACCGCTCGTCCATTTGATCTTGATCTCCCAAGTGTTGTCGTTAACCTCGATATCGAGCGGCATCTCGGGGAACTCTTTAAGTGAATCGAGCATGAGCTTTGCCGGAGCGGCTATGACACCCTCGCTCTCCATCTGGTCTACTTTCAGCGAACCGATGAGCGTGGTCTCCAAATCCGATGTGGTTACAGTCAGTTCTCCGTCTTTAAGCTCCATGCGGAAGTAATCGAGAATGGGAAGCGTGTTTTTGTTGCTGATAACCTTGCCTGTGGTTGCCAGCAGTGACAGAAGAGCCGAACTTGATACTGTGAATTTCATATTTGCTGTAAATTTAAATTTCTATTGGTTATAACGTTGCCAGTTTGTCGAGTGCCATCTGTATCATCTGGCGCACGAACGGCTTGTAGTCGGTGCAGGCGTCGAGTGCTATGCGCTGTGCAATAATGGTGCATATGGTAGTGGCGCGGTGTCCCATAAGTGCTGCCAGACCGGCCAGAGCCGAACCCTCCATCTCGAAGTTGGTGATGCGGCGGCCGTTGTAGTCGAACGACTCGATCTTTTCGTTGAGCTTCGCGTCCTGCGGTTCGAGACGCACCCAGCGGCCCTGCGGAGCGTAGAATCCCGGGGCGGCGATGGTCATGCCCTCTACCACCGAATCCTTGAACAGATTCCACAACTCCTTGTCGGAGTCGATGAAATATGGCTTGGGCAGCAGCTCGTTCCAGCCTGTATGTCGCATGAATGCCTGCTCGATCTCCAAATCGCAGACCTCGTTGCGTCCTTTATAGTAGTTGAGCAGTCCGTCGAAACCCACCGACGTGCGCGAATAGACGAAGTCGCCCACCTTGATGTCGGGCTGAATGGCTCCCGACGTGCCCAGTCTGACGAGCGTCAGTCTGCGCAGTGTCTCCTTGGCCTGCCGCGTCTTGAAATCGACGTTGGCCAGAGCGTCGAGCTCCGTTACGCTGATGTCGATATTGCCGATGCCGATGCCGGTCGACAGTACCGTTATACGTTTGCCCTTATATGTACCTGTTACTGTGTTGAACTCGCGGTTCGAAACGTTGCACTCGATGCCGTCGAAGAAGCTCGAAACCATCGCCACTCGGCCTGGATCACCGACTAAAATAACCGTGTCGGCCAGCTGCTCGGGCAGGAGGTGCAGGTGGAAAATGGAGCCGTCGTCATTGATAATCAACTCGGAAGAGGGAATAACTCTCATATTTCGTTAATTTTATGTTTATTTACTGTAAATATTAGCGTAAAATTAATACTTTTGTATTGAATTGCAAAAATATTTCGGTTAAAAATTTTTCAACACACACTACTGATATGACATTGATAAAATCTATTTCAGGCATTCGCGGTACCATCGGCGGCGCGCAGGGCGACAATCTGACACCGGTCGATATAGTGAAATTCACCACGGCATACGTGCGTTTCCTGTCGGAAAAGAACTCCGGCCGGCGGCTGACGATCGTCGTAGGACGCGATGCCCGTATCTCAGGAACTATGGTCGATGACATAATAGAGGGCACGCTGCTCGGCTGTGGTGCCGATGTCATAAACGTGGGGTTATGCACGACCCCCGGTACCGAGATGGCAGTCATTACCCATAAGGCCGACGGCGGTATAATCATCACAGCTTCGCACAACCCGCGGCAGTGGAACGCCTTGAAGCTGCTCAACGAGAAGGGCGAGTTCCTTAACGATGCCGAAGGCAAGCGGGTGCTTGCGCTGGCCGAAGATACCGATTTCGCTTTCCCGGAGATAGACGGTATAGGCAAAGTGATTAGCCGCGAGCCGTTTAACGACGAACATATAAAGCAGGTTCTTGCCTTGCCGTTAGTCGATGTCGAGTCGGTGCGCAAACGTCGGTTCAAGGTCGTTGTCGATGCTGTCAATTCGGTGGGCGGCATAGTGATTCCCAAGTTGTTGCGCGAGTTAGGCTGCGAAGTTGTGGAGCTTAACTGCGACCCTACGGGTGAGTTCGCCCACAATCCCGAGCCGCTGCCCGAGAATCTGACGCAGATCTCGCAGGCCATCGTCGAGCATAAGGCCGATCTCGGAGTCGTGGTCGATCCCGACGTCGATCGTCTGGCATTCGTCAGCGAGGACGGTTCGATGTTCGTCGAGGAGTACACGCTCGTGGCCGTTGCCGATTATGTGTTGTCGCATACGCCTGGCAATACGGTCTCGAACCTCAGCTCGTCGCGTGCACTGCGCGACGTGACGGAGCGTTATGCCGGTTGCACCTATGCCGCTTCGGCTGTCGGCGAGGTCAATGTTGTGGCCAAGATGAAAGAGATGGGTGCCGTCATCGGCGGCGAGGGCAACGGCGGCGTGATCTATCCCGAACTGCATTACGGTCGCGACGCACTGGTCGGCGTGGCACTGTTTATGACCTACTTCTCGCAACTCGATATGACCATGACCCAGCTGCGCCGCACCTATCCGGCATACTTCGCCTCGAAGAACAAGATACAGCTTACGCCAAGTATCGATGTAGATAAAGTGATGCGTGAGATGAAAGGCCGTTATTCAAATGAAAACGTGAACGATATAGATGGCGTGAAAATCGATTTTGCGGATTGCTGGGTTCACCTCCGCAAGTCCAATACCGAACCGATTATCCGCATCTATACCGAAGCGCGTACGATGGCCGAAGCCGATGCGCTGGCCAAGCGTTTCATTGCGGAGATAGGCGAGATCTGCGGTCTGTAACTAACTGGGTAAAACCTTTAAACTTCAATTATATTATGGAAAAGATCAAGAGTTACATAGAGCAAAACCGCGAGCGTTTTCTCGACGAACTGTTCGAGTTGCTGCGTATACCCTCTATCAGCGCGCAGTCGGCGCACAAGGAGGATATGCGGCGTTGTGCCGAGTGGCTGGCCGCGGCATTGGTAAAGTCGGGTGCCGATCACGCCGAGGTGATGCCGACCGACGGCAATCCGGTGGTATTCGCCGAGAAGATAGTCGATCCCGCCGCCAAGACCGTATTGGTCTACGGCCACTATGACGTGATGCCCGTCGATCCCGTCGACGAGTGGCGCACCGAACCCTTCGAGCCGGTCGTTGCCGACGGTCGCATCTGGTGCCGCGGAGCCGACGACGACAAGGGACAGCTATATATGCACGCCAAGGCTTTCGAGGCTATGTGTGCCACCGATTCGCTGCCGTGCAACGTCAAGTTCATGCTCGAAGGCGAGGAGGAGATCGGCTCGGAGAGCCTCTATAAATTCTGTGAGGATAACCGCGAAATGCTGCGGGCCGATGTCATATTGGTGTCGGATACCTCGATGATCGGCATGGATAAGCCGTCGATAACCTGTGGTTTGCGAGGTATAACTTACATGCAGGTGGAGGTGACCGGTCCCGACAAGGATTTGCATTCGGGCATCTATGGCGGTGCCGTCGCCAATCCTGCCAACGTGTTGGCGCGTATGGTCGCGTCGCTTGTCGATGACAAGGGACATGTGACGATTCCGGGATTCTACGACGATGTGCGGATCCTGAGCGACGAAGAGCGTCGCGACCTTAACGAGGCTCCGTTCTCTGCTGACGATTACAAACGCTCGATCGGCATCTGCGATATCGCCGGAGAGGAGGGCTATACCACCATCGAGCGCACGGGTATCCGCCCGTCTCTCGATGTTAACGGCATCTGGGGCGGATATATCGACGAGGGTACGAAGACTATCATTCCGTCGCGTGCGTCGGCCAAGATCTCGATGCGTCTGGTGCCGAACCAGGACTTCAATAAGATTGCGGAACTATTTGAAAAACATTTCCGTGCCATCGCTCCTGCCGGCGTGCGGGTCGATGTCAAGTTCCTGCATGGCGGCGCGCCTTACGTCTCGCCTACCGACATACCTGCCTATCGTGCGGCCGAGCGTGCCGTGACGGAGAGTTTCGGCCGCAAGCCGCTACCCTTCTATTCGGGCGGATCGATTCCTATCATCAGCGGGTTCGAGCGTATTTTGGGCATCAAGTCTATTCTGCTCGGCTTCGGTCTGTCGAAAGATGCCATACACTCTCCCAATGAGAGCTACGGCCTGGATCAGTTCTTCCGCGGCATCGAAACCCTGCCTTTGTTCTATAAGTATTTTGCAGAGATGTAATTCGTGAAGATATGAAAAGATTGTCGTTGTTTCTTTTGCTGCTCGCCTGCTCGGTTGCCGTGCAGGCGCAGAGCGTCGACGCAGATTGCGGCAAGCGATATGTGGAGGTCGTCGGATCGTCCGTCACGGAGATCGATCCCGACGAAGTACATTTCATAATAACGATCAGCGAGTATTGGGCCGAGGAGTTTGACGGTAAGTCGAAGCCCGAGGAGTACCGCACCAAGGTGCCTCTGGCTACGATCGAGAGCAGCCTGCGCCGCACGCTGGCGGGGTTGGGCATCGGCTCCGACGATATCCGCACGCAAGAGGTCGGCGAGTGGTGGCGCGAACGCGGCAAGGATTTTCTGATCTCCAAACAGCTCGACATATCACTGCCGGGATTCGACCGCATTGGAGCTATCGTTGCGGCGGTGGATACGCGCGGCGTGCAGTCGATGCGTATCGGAGAGCTGAAACATCGCGATATGGCCGAGTATCGCCGGCATGGCAAGATCGAGGCGTTGAAGGCCGCACGCGACAAGGCTGCCTATCTGGCCGAAGCCATGGGACAGCGTCTGGGCAATGTGCTGCGCATCATCGAACCCAACTCGTCCGGCGTCGATTCCTATGCGAGATTCAAGGCGAGCAACTCGGTTTTGGAGTTCGCGGCCGACGGTGCTTACGGCGGCTCTTCGGAGCAGTATCGCAAGCTCGTGCTGAGATACGAGATCCTCGCCCGCTTCGAGTTGCTGCCGGAATAGGTCGGTAAGAATGAGTGTAATAAGAATGGCTACCGCATTATTGCCGGCAGCCATTTTTTTTCTTGTCAGTCTCTTTTTTGCCGCGTGCGTCGTATGACTGCAACCGTCGTTGCCAAGACGACAACCGCTGACGCTAACCACACCCATGACGATGCCGTTCGGTCATTATCGTCCGCAGTGTCGACTGCCGAATCTATATCGGCGAAAGGATCCTCCTCGCTGAGATATTTATCCTCTTCGATCAGCGTGAGCGCATATTGCAGTATGGAGTCGGGACGGTTGTAAATCTCGTCGAATGTCAGATCGACCGGATAGTCGGGCATCACGCCGCGGCCGTATGGCAGACGCTCGCAACGGGTCGTGTCGTAGATGATCCTGACTAACGGGATTTGCCACTGGAATCCCGATTCGGGCAGGCGTATGTCGGCGAACTTGTATGCGGTCATGAAGTGATATGCCGTACCGGTCTCGCGGCCAACGACTACGCCTCTGCGGTTGCGGACTATCTCGGCAGGAAATATCGTCGCCGCCGAGCGCGACATGGCATTTGTCAGCACATATACGCGTCCCTTGTAGTTTACGGTCGTATCTATCGCTGCGCGGTCGGAGTGGGAGTCGTTGCAATAACCGTCGAATCTCTCTTTGGGCGTGTATTCGGGAAATATATCGATCGTGTCGGGATAGTTCAGGCAGCAGTCGCGAAACGACGAGAAGTTACCGCGCCGCTTTACCTGCATTATGTCGCCGCGGGCGCGACTCGGCTCGTGGAGTATCGACGAAAGAATGCGGTTCAGCACTTTGGTGTCGCCGCCGCCGTTGTTGCGCAGGTCGATTATCATGGCAGGAACGGCGGCCACCGAGTCGATGAACTGTATTATGCTCTCCGTCTCCACATTGTTCAGCGCGAATGTCGATATGCCCATGTAGGCCACCGAATCGTCGAGCATGCGCAGCGAGATGTTGTCGGGATAGTGGTAGTTTTGGAGAAGATAATCCATATACGTCGTCGTGTAGTTGGCGGGATTGAAGCCGCGCAACCCCTTGGCCTCTATCCTCGTGCCGTCGTCGAGAACGATATCCACATCGCAGTTATCGTTCTTTACGCCGGTGCTGTATATCGCCAGCCGCTCGTCCACCATACTTTCGATGCAGCCGTCGTATCCGCCTATTCTCGACTCGATGCGCATGCGTATCGAGTCGGCATCTTCGCCGTTGATGCGCACGATGCGGCGGCCTTGCAGCGAAGCATATTTTTGCGAGGTCATCGTGATGTGGCACTCTCCGTTCGTCCAGCCCATGAATATCTGCGGATAGCGGCCGGAACTTACCCTGTCCGCTTGCCCCTCCTCGTCGGGGTAGAGATATATGTGCGAGTCGTGGATACGGCTGTTCAGCGTCTGCATCAACCGATAAAGTTTGGCGCGCGATATGCCGCCGGCCACCGAGTCGAGCATCGCCCGCTCCAACTCTTCGAACTCCTCGGCCGTTATCATGTCGTCGAGCGAGGGATATGCCTCTTTCATTACGGCCGTTATGGCGAGAATGTCGCGACGCGCCTCCTCGGCCGAGAGTTGCCGCTTCACGGCAATCTTTCTCGGCGGAATATATGTGGTCGGCAGCCCGAACGAAGTCATCGGATCGGAGGGCTTATGACTTCTGTCCGAAACGGATAGGCAGATCGACGGCGAGCCGATCTGCTTGTAGCTGTATCCGGCCGTTCCGATCGTCTCCTCGCGGTGTATGCGCTGCCCGGTCTTGAACCCCGGAGTTATGTCGATGCCTGTGATCGTCAGTGTGCGTCCGTCGTCTAACTTTATGGCGAGTACGCCGCAGAGATACCGGCTTTCGATGCGCGCCTGAGAGTCGGCGGCAATCGCTTCGGCCTGCGCCCGCATCTCTTTGCCGGGGGTGTAGTTGTACATGCTCATATACGAGAGCGTATGCATACTGCATATGGAGAGTGCCGCGATCTGGCCGTCGGCGGGTGCGACTATCTGCGCTCCCTCTGAGCACCCGATGAACAGGTTTGCCGTATTGTGCTCCTTGTCGATGTATTGTTGCGGCCGATAGAGTATATCGCTTCCGCTTGGCTTGCCGGCCACTGGCCATACCCACTCGGGAGCCGCACCGGCGTTGTTGACGGCGGCTGCAAGCAGTGTAAGAACTGCAAATAGTTTCCTGCGCATAATCGTATGTGTTTTCTACAAAGATAACGATTATGCGGTAATAGTATTATTGCTATTGTGTTAACAAGTGTTAAACTTTCGTCTTCGGACTATTGCCGCCCTACCGACGCTTACATCATCTCCTCGTAGGCGTAGCGTACGGCGCGGTTTACGATCGAGAGGAAGCGATGCGTCGAACGGAATGCCTCCACCGTGCGGCCTGCGAGATTGTCGGCAAGCAGGTAATCGCGGCCGATAGCGCGCTCGATACAGAGATCCTTCAATCGCAGCATTTCGTCGTATGGCGCTCCTGTCGGAAAGCCTCGCGGCGTGCGTTTGAGCGAGTTCATGCGGCTGAGAGTGAAGCCGTCGGAAGCGGCTATCGCCTCCTCTATTGCGGCTCCGTTGTCTTCGATCTCCTCTCTGATGCTTTGCAGGACTTTCGGCTCGGGCATGTAGACGCCCGTTATGAGGAACGATCCGCCGAGCAGGTTGTCTCCCTGCGGCGGCGAGAGGTGGAAGTAGTAGCCGCCGTAACCGCTCGACTTGCCGTGCGGAGCGATGAATGCCGAAAAGTAGGTCTTGTACGGAGTCTTGTCGGCGCTGAACCGCGTATCGCGATAGATGCGGTAGGTGCAGTCGCGAATGCCTAATACTCCTATCGAGTCGTCGAACGAGCGTATGCCCGCCACAAGCTCCTCGACGAATGAATTAAAGCGCGCAAGAGCGAGTTGATACTCGCTCTTGTGTGCATTGAACCACTCACGATTATTGTTGTCGTGAAGTGCTGTGAGAAAATCTATTACCGATTTCATCTTCTGTGACGGTTTACCATGCGAAAAGCGGATAGCCGGCCATCATGGCATTTACGTCGCGACGTACTGCTGCGATGTTCTCCTCGTTCTTGGGGTCGCACAGCACGCGGTCGATCAGCTCGACGATGTAATCCATCTTATCCTCCTTGACGCCGCGCGTGGTGATTGCCGGTGTGCCGAAGCGCAGACCCGAAGTCTGGAACGCCGAACGCGAGTCGAACGGTACCATGTTCTTGTTGGTGGTGATATCGGCTGCTACCAGACACTTCTCGGCCAGCTTGCCGGTCAACTCGGGAAACTTGGTGCGCAGATCGACCAGCATAAGATGGTTGTCGGTGCCATTCGATACGATCTTGTAACCGCGCTTTACGAAGGCCTCGGCCATTGCCTTGGCATTCTTTATCACCTGCTGCTGATACTCCTTGTACTCGGGAGTCAATGCCTCGCCGAAAGCTACGGCCTTGGCGGCTATGACATGTTCGAGCGGTCCGCCCTGTATGCCGGGGAATACCGCCGAGTTGATGATCTGCGACATCTTCTTCACTACGCCCTTGGGAGTGGTCAATCCCCACGGATTGTCGAAATCCTTGCCCATGAGGATAATACCGCCGCGAGGACCGCGCAGAGTCTTGTGCGTGGTAGAGGTGACGATGTGTGCATACTCCACGGGGTTTTTCAGCAGGCCTGCGGCTATCAGACCGGCCGTGTGAGCCATGTCGATCATCAGAAGCGCACCCACCTTGTCGGCTATTTCGCGCATGCGCTTGTAGTCCCACTCGCGCGAGTAAGCCGATGCACCGCCGACGATGAGCTTGGGACGGCACTCTTCGGCCAGACGCTCCATCTCGTCGTAGTCGACCTGTCCGGTGGCCTCGTTGAGCTTGTAGCCTACGGCCTTGAAATATTTACCCGACATGTTGACCGGCGAACCGTGCGAGAGGTGACCGCCGTGCGAGAGGTCGAGACCCATGAACGTGTCGCCCGGCTGCATGACAGCGAAGAACACCGCCATGTTGGCCTGCGCGCCCGAGTGAGGCTGTACGTTGGCATACTCTGCGCCGTAGAGCTTGCAGATGCGCTCGATGGCCAGATTCTCCACCTTGTCTACAACCTCGCAGCCGCCGTAGTAACGTGCTGCGGGATAGCCCTCTGCATATTTGTTGGTCAATACCGAACCCATGGCGGCCATCACCTGGTCGCTGACGAAGTTCTCCGAAGCGATAAGCTCGATGCCCTTCATTTGACGCGATCGCTCCTCGGCGATCAGATCGAATACTTGCGAATCCTTGTTCATCAGATTATAGTTTTTATAAAAATTTCAGTTTTATCTTAACAAAGATAAGCAATTTAATCGATTTTGCAATTCGATCGACATATTAATTTCACTCCGAGTGTCCGGATTTATCTGTTTTTATTCGTCGACAATGAGTTTGTAGCCCACGCCGCGGGCGTTGACGATGCGTATGCGGCCGTCGTCGGCGAATCTGTGGCGCAGTTTGGTGATGAAGACATGCAGGCTGCGGGCGGCGAAGAAGCTGTCGTCGTCCCACGCTTTGAGCAGTATGGCGTTGATGGCCACCGTCTGCCCTATCGGATCGGCCAGCATGCGCAGCACCTCGGCTTCGCGCGCCGAGAGCGTATCGCGGCAGTCGCCGCGCGACAGCAGGCGTTTGTCGTAATCGAATAGGTATGATCCTATTGCGTAGCTGTGCCTGTCGTCTCTCTGGTGCCGCTCCGCTCTGCCGACCAATGCCCGCAGGCGGACTATCAGTTCGCTCATGGCGAACGGTTTGCGCAGATAGTCGCTCGCGCCCCTCTCGAAGCCTTCCACCACGTCGTCGACCGACGAACGTGCCGAGAGAAAGAGTATCGGCACATGGCTGTGGCTGCGACGCAGCCTGTCGGCGAGCGAGAATCCGTCGACCTTGGGCATCATGATGTCGCTGACTATGACTTCGGGTGCGAACTCTTCGCAGGCTGCTATACCCTGCTCTCCGTCGTATGCTACACGCACATCGAATCCGTTGCCCGACAGCGTGTCCGCGATGATGTCGGCCAGCGTCTGTTCGTCCTCGACGAGCAGCAGTTTGATCTTATCGGCCATCGTATGGTAGTTTTATGGTGAATGTCGTACCCTTGCCCACGCGGCTTCTCACCGATATGGTTCCACCGTGTTTGCCGACAATGAGTTTAACATAATAGAGTCCTAATCCAAAGCCTTTGACATCGTGACGCTCGCCCGTGGGCACTCGATAGAATTTATCGAATATATGCCCTATCGACGACTGCGGAATACCTATTCCGTTGTCCTCGACGCTGATCACGACCCATCGTCCGTCGAGCGAGGCCGACAGCGATATGTCGACGCTGTCGCCCGAATATTTTATGGCATTGTCTATCAGATTGCCTATGATGTTGCCCAGATGCAGCCGGTCGGCGCGGAAGCGCAGCGGCTGAGGCATGACGCCTATGGTGATTGTCGTCGGCTTTCCGGCCTTTAACAGGAACTGCTCGCGCTGCTGTGAGAACATCTCCTCTGCGTCGCACTCCGAGGGCGAGAGGCGGAAGTCGTCGCGCTCCTCGATCGACATGGTCAATATGCGTTCGACCATGGCCGAGAGCAGCGACAGCTGGTTGCCCACTACCGACAGATAGCGTTTGCGTTTGTCGGGATCGTCGTCGGCATTGAAGTTCGAGAGCGCATCGTTGGCGGCGTATGCTACGGCGATAGGCGTTTTCAGTTCGTGTGTGATGTTGTGCGTGAAGTCGGCCTTGATCCGCGCAAGCGACTTCTGGCGGAACAGGGCATATTGCAGATAGAAACATACGGCGGCTATGAGCAGCACGATGACGGCGGCCGATATTATCAGCCAGCGCATCTCTTTTAGGAATCTCTTGTTGGGATTGGCTATCTCGACGACGTATTCCGATTGGCTGTCGCGCTTGACATTGATCGGAATAGAGTATCGCAATCCGCCGTCGACATGTTCTACGCCAAAAGAGTCGTCGTCGACCGTCATACGCCAATCCTGCGTTATGCCCATGTGCGCGAGATTGTTGCTAAGACACGACGAGAGGATATCGAAATCGAGGCGGCTCGGCTCGATGTCCTGTCGAATATTGATACTCGGGATCGTTATATTCGGAATCGGTATAAAAGTATAATCGGCCGCATTCGAGCCATAGATGAATGCGTTGGCCGTCGTCGATCCCGGCGTGTAGACTATCGTATCGAATTGCCGTTTCGTATTGGAGGGACTGCGCATCTTGGTGGGGCTGCGGCGCATAGTAGTCTTTCGCATGACGGTATTGCTCGTCGTATCGACACTGATATCCATGTTGATGTTGGATCCTGCGTTTATCGGCACACCACTCGTGACAATGCTGCCGGACTGCGACAAGGTGGCGAACGATGCCTGCAACAATGAATCGAGGCTCGACAACTCGTTGAGTTGCAACAATGAATCGAGATTCGATAATTCGTTGAGTTGCAGCATGGCACTGTCTACCGCTTCGCTGATGAATGCCGACAAACTATCCGCGTTGAGACGCATCGTCTGTTGGAGCTTTATCTGGTTGCGCCTTATGGTAAGCTCCTCGTAGGCCGAACGCTGCATGGCCGACACCACCTTGCGCTCGAAGTCGCGCATGCGCTCGTCGTACATGTTTCGCAGGCTCACGGTCTGCAATGCGGCCATGCCGGCCAGCAACAATATTATTATAAGTGTAGTGATCCGAAACTTAAACTTGTTCATCTCATGCTCGTTTTCGACAAAATTAGCTATTTTCCTCCAATGTCGTCCGCCGTTAAGACTATTTAACACTTCTTAACTCGGCGTTAACACTTTGCGGCGCGGTTGTCGACTACCTTTGTGACAGTGTTGAACCGATTAATTTTTGCATGTATGAAGAAGTGTTTTGCCGTTGTGTTGTCGATGCTGTTGCCGGCTGCCATCATGGCCGCCGCGCAGTCGCCCGTGCGAGGTGTGGTCGTCGATGATGAAAACAATCCGATAGCCTATGCCACCGTTGCAGTCGATCGTGGCGAATGTCCCGTTACGGGGTGCATAAGCGACGAGAAGGGAGTGTTCGAATTGAATCTCGATAACGGGGAGTATTCGTTGACAGTTAGTTTCGTGGGCTATAATACATACGCCGATACTTTAAGTGTCGGCGGAGCTGTCGATCTGGGCACGATCGTTTTGCCGCGCAGCGAGCAGAGTGTGGGCGAGGTGGTCGTTACGGCCTCCACCATAACGCGCGAGGCCGATCGGTTCGTGGTGAATGTCGCCGCCTCCGACTTCTCCGACGGCAAGAACGGCGAGGAGCTGCTGAGCGAGTCGCCCGGTGTGGTGGTCACCGACGACGATATCTCGATCAACGGCCGCGGCGGCGTCAAGGTATATATCAACGAACAGGAGGTGAGAATGACCGGCGAGCAGTTGGTGCGTTACATTCGCACGTTGAAAGCCTCCAATGTGCAGAAGATAGAGATCATACCCATCTCGGGTGCCGAGTACGACGCCGATTCGGCTTCGGGCGTGATAAAGATCACGCTGCGCCGGCAGCGTGAGGCGGGCATAATGGGGTCGCTCGGTGCGAGCTACTACATTGCGTCGAATTATCAGCAGGCATGCCCCAGCTTCTCGATCGACGGCCATGCGGGCAAGTGGACCGTCGGCGGATATGTCAATCATAATCAGACTGTGAAGGGCCGATATGAGTCGTATAACCGTATCGATTACCTCACCTCCTCTTCGTCGATGGAGAGCAGCACGACGGCCAATGTCAATAACGAATACTACTTCAACTCGTCGATACATGCCACGTGCGACATATCGCCGCGCCATTCGCTGTCGGCCGAAGCCTTCTACTATCGGCAGAACTACGATACGTACAGCGACTACACCGATCGTTTCGATGCGCCGGTGATGAACAGCGCGAGCACTGCCCGCTATGATCAGCTGAACAAGAACTATCAGACGGGTGTTTTGGCCAACTATCTCTTCAAGATCGACTCTTTGGGTTCGCAGTTGAAGGTGCTGGCCGAATACAACCGCAAGTCGGGCGACAACTCACAAAACAGCCGGCTGCACCGTCTCTATATGCCGGCCGATGCCACACTCGACTCCCTCTACCGCTACAATGCAGGTGTGGCATACGACGTGGCGGCCGCTTCGGCCGAGTGGAAGAAGGTGTTTCCGAAGTATTGGCGGCTGACTCTCGGCGCGAAATACACTCTCAACGCCGTTGTCAACGATGCCCTCTACGAGAGTTGTAACGCGATTCAAGGCTGGCAGCCCATCGACGGCAGCCTCGTGGATATAGACTATCGCGAAAATATCGCCGCCGCATACGGCATCTTATCGTTCAACGCCAAGCACTGGGGCGTAGTGGCCGGACTGCGTGCCGAGTATACCCATTCGTCGGGCAAGGGCTATGTCACACGCGACTATCTGTCGTTGTTCCCGAATATCAACGTTATATACAAGATTACCGACGACGGGGCCTACTCCCTGTCGGGATCGTACACCCGCAATATCACCCGCCCGTCGTTCATGGCACTCAACCCCACGCGATACCAGATGTCGGAGTACAATTACAGTTGCGGCAATCCCTATCTCAACCCGTCGTATATCGACCAGCTGGGACTGAATCTTACACTTAAATATAAGTATTCATTCTATTTCGGCTACTCGATCGTCAGAGATGCCATACAGCAGGTCTATCTGACCGACGATGTCGATGCCAATATGATAGGTATCCGTTTCGAAAATCTGAAATCGATGCACCAGCTCTATGCCGGATTCTATCTGCCGATCGACATCACTCGCTGGCTGTCGCTTATGGTATCGTCGACCTATGCCCGTCATGGCTACCGCATCTCCAACGACTTCGACGAGATGACGCACGGCATGCTCTTTTCGTCGGCCCGGCTGGCAGTGAAGATGCCGTGGGATATGACATTCGAGGCCAACTATCACTTCCAGAGCAAGGCCTATACGGGAAACATCATGATAAGACCCCTGCACATGCTCTCGGCTTCGCTCAAACAGAACTTTCTCAAAGGCCGCCTGACGGCACGGGCTACGGTGAGATGGTATATCCCGTCGGACAATCGCTTCGAGGGCGAGGCTTCCGATTACCGCTCGATCACCATAACCAAGATGACGACTCCGATGTTCTCGCTCGGACTTACGTGGAACTTCCGCAGCGGCAAGGAGTTCCGGTATCAGAGCGTGGAGAAGGCTTCGGACTCGTCGTCGCGATTCTGACACGCAAAACACTCATAGCATTAGTTGAGACCGCCGCCCGAGCTGCCATTCGATATGGCTCCCGGGCGGCGGCGTTTTTCATATATGCGCCGGTGCACTACCGCTGCTCGTGGCCGTTTGCGGCCAGCTCTGCAAGCAACCCTTTGCAGCCGTCCTCCAACATATCGAGCACCAACTCGAATCCTTCGCGCCCCTCGTAGTAGGGATCGGGCACATACGACCATTCGGGGTGCTGTGAGCAGAACTCCACGAACCGGTATATCTTGCGCTGGGCCGCTCTGTCGGGTGCCAGTCTGAACACGCGTTCGTAGTTGTTGTCGTCCATGACGATGATGCGGTCGAAGCGGTCGAAATCCTCCTCTCTGACCTGGCGGGCGCGGTGAGTCATGGCTATGCCGCGTCGGGCGGCCGCCTCGCGCATGCGCGGATCCGACCGCTCGCCCGCATGTCCGCCGTATGTACCGGCCGAATCTATGTCGACCTCTACGCCCTGCGCCGCCGCCATGTCTCTCAGCACCGCTTCGGCAGCCGGCGAGCGGCAGATGTTGCCTAAACAGACGAATAGTATTCTTTGTTTCATATCGATCGAATAGTTTGCCGACTGTGCTACGCAACGCACGGGTCGGCCGTGTAACAGATTGCAAATATAATATATTTTATCGTTATGCACAGCGGCTCGATTTTTGCAACAGGACGTGGATAGGCTGTGTCCGATGATCCCCATAGGGCATAATCAAAGACAATAAGAACATTAGCCGAGACAATAGATTCGTAAATAGTAAAAATTTTTCATATATTTGCAGCTGTAAAACTGTAATAATATTGCATTATGAAATTCAGAACGTTATTGTTGATTGCGTTGATGGCCGGCAGTGCCCTCAATTCGGTCGAGGCTCAGCAGTTGCCGCGCAAGGTGCGTAATGTCGAGTTGCAGGATCTCGACGGCAAGAAGACCAAATTGCCTTGGTGGGGCGAGAAGAATCTGCTTATTTTCTATGTGGATCCAGATAAAGCCAAACAGAATCATGAGTTTACCGTGGAGTTGGAGACCAACCACCGTGCCGCAGGCCCGAATATCGAGGGCTTCGGTATCATCAATCTGAAAGATTCGTGGTACCCCGTACCCAACAGCACCATTCGTTCGATGGCCAAGAAGCGCACGGCCAAGAACGGTGCTACTATTCTGTGCGACCCTGACCACTGGTTCAGCAGCGCGTGGCGATTGGGAGACTGCAACGATGCGTTCGTGCTGATTATCGTGTCCAAAGAGGGCGAACTGGTATATGTCCATAAGGGCGAGCTGTCGCAGGCCGATATCGACGAGTTCTACACGGTCATCGATAAATACAGATAATATCCGCTCCGGCAGATGATTCGGTCGGCAATCATATCATGCGCCGTACTGTTGTCGGTGTGCAGCCGTGCTGCCGCACAGACAGACACATACTCCTCGGACAGCGATACGATAGCCTATCGATATACACCGATCGAATCCGATACGCCGTTTGCCGTCGAGAAACAGCGCAAAGGCTTCTTCCACCGTCTGGGCGACTATATAATGCGGCCGGCGGACGATGTGACGCAGACCGGCTTTTCGATATTCGGAGGTCCCTCCTACTCATCGGAGACGAGTCTTAAATTAGGTGTGGTGGCTCTATTCGCCTATCGCACTCGTCGCGACGATAGTTTGTCTCAGCCTTCCGACGTATCGTTGTCGGCAAGTGCATCGATCACGGGATTCTATCGCGTGGCGGCCATCGGCAACACGTTCTTTCAGGCAGGCAGGCATCGTTTGATCTACGATGCCGAGGTGATGTCGCAGCCGACCGATTTCTGGGGTTTGGGCTACGAGGCGGCCATGTACAATCCAAAAAGCCGCTATACGGCCAAACGTTACGGAGTGTCGCTGCGTTACAGGTACGAATTGCTGCGCCATACGTATATAGGTGTGTATGCCGATTTTATCCATACTTCGGCTGTCGGGGTGCATGACGCGGCGGCCGGATATCTGGGCGACGCAAGACGCCGATTCAACTCGGCGGGCATAGGCGCGGCTTTGAGTTACGATTCGCGCGACTACACCATAAACGCCTATCGCGGCATCTATATGTCGGTGGAGTATATAGTGCGGCCGCAGGCGGTGAGCAATGTCGCCTCCACGTTGTGGCAGGTGACGGCGACCGTCGACTGGTACAGGGCGTTGTGGCGCGATTGCATCATGGCTGTCGATCTCTACGGCGAATTTCACAGCGACTCTACTCCGTGGCTGCTGCGCGCCCGCTTGGGAGACGATTCGCGTATGCGCGGCTATTATAGAGGACGATTCAACGGAAACAACATGTTGTCGGCGCAGTTGGAGCTTAGACAACGCATCTGGAATCGTCTGGGTTGTGTGGCATGGGTCGGTGCCGGAAACGTATTCTCCGACAACGACCGGTTCTCATGGCGCAAGACCCTGCCAAACTACGGCATAGGTCTGCGGTGGGAGTTTAAACGACGCTCCAATCTGAGAGTGGACTGGGGCATGGGACGAAAATCCAACAGTTTTGTATTGAGCATAAATGAAGCGTTTTGATATAAGATCCATATCGGCAGAGAGTTGGTCGGCTGTGGCGGCGATATATTTCATCATCGCGGTGATGATTCCCAATGTGACGTTGTCATTCACCGAAAACTACGGGTTATGGACTACGCTGTGCAATTTGATACTTCCGGCCGGTATATATCTCTGCTGGGCTGCGGCGGCGCGGCGCGGCGGTGTCATGGTATTATGGGGTATCATCTTCATGTTTTTCGCGGCATTTCAAATCGTGCTGCTGTCGCTGTTCGGCAACTCCATTATCGGAGCCGACATGTTTACCAATGTGCTGACGACCAATCCCGGCGAGGCAAAGGAGCTTTTGGGCAACATCTCCGGCCCGGTGGCAATAGTCTGTTTGATCTATCTGCCGTTGATAGCATTGGGCATTTATGTCGTGGCCAAACATTACCGCTACGGCGAGCGTTTCCGCCGCGTGACACTACGCTGCGGTGCCGCGCTGACTCTTGTCGGCATCGTACTGCTGCTGCCGTCGTATCTTGTCGACGGAGGGCGTGTGTTGCGCGACAAGATATTTCCTGCGAACGTCTCGTATAATCTTGCGCTGGGATTCAGCGAGCTGATAAACGTCAAGAGTTTCGACAAGACCTCGGCCGGGTTCAGCTATGAAGCCCACCGTACCGCACATGCCGCCGAGGGGCGCGAAGTCTATATATTCGTCATCGGTGAGGCTTCGCGGGCATACGACTGGCAGTTGTACGGATATGACCGTCAGACCAATCCCTGTCTTTCGAGCCGCGACGACATCGTTGTTTTCCGCAATGTAATAACACAGAGCAATACCACACACAAGAGCGTGCCGATGATTCTGTCGTCGGTGGCCACCGACCAGCACGACGAGCTGTATCGTCGCAAGGGCGTGCCCCTGTTGTTCAACGAAGCGGGGTTCAAGACCTTCTTCATATCCAACCAGGCTCCGCAGGGTGCCATGATCGACAATCTTGCGAATGATTCCGGCACCGTAGAGTATCTCCATCACGAGTACGATTCCGCACTGGTCGATCGCGCAAAGAGAATAATGCGCGACAATCCCGACGAGGATCTGTTTATCATCTTGCACTGCTACGGTTCGCATTTCAGTTATAACGAGCGTTATCCGCGCGAGTTCGCACAATTCACCCCCGATACCGATATGACCATATCAGGCGGGCGGAGCGAGCACCTGCGCAATGCCTACGACAACTCCGTGTTGTACACCGATTATATGCTCGCGTCGCTTATCGATGCGGTCGATGCCGACGGAGGGTGCGCTGCGGTGCTCTATTGCAGCGATCACGGCGAGGATCTGCTCGACGATGGCCGCCGCCGGTTCCTGCATGCCTCGCCGACGGTGACCTACTACCAGCTGCATGTGGCGGCTCTGGCGTGGTTCTCGGCATCGTATTGTCGGGAGTTTGCCGATAAGGTCGAAGCGGCCGAAGCCAATGTCTGGGCACCGGCAACAACGCACGCGCTGTTCCACACACTGGCCGATATGGCCTCGATCGAGGGACGATATGTCGATACCTCGGTGGCATTGTCGAGCAGCGATTTCGATTGGGAGGCACCGCGCTACTATCTCGATGATCATAATCGGGCCGAGAAATTCGATGCCAGCATCGGTCTCAACGACGACGATTATCGCATGTTCTATCGCATGGGCATCACGCGGTTGTAACGCTTTCGACGGAAAACAAGAAGAGCATCGTCCCGAAAGGGTTCGATGCTCTTTTTCGTGGGAAGAAGAAAAATTATTTCTTTGCCTCTTCTACCGATACCTTGCGGAAGTCTTTGAGCAACTTGGTCAACTCCAATGCGGCCTTGCGGGCACGGGTGCCGGCAGCCTTGTTGTTCTTCTCGACCTGCAAAGCTGCATTTGCAGCAAATGCCTCATACTGGGCATTGATCTTCTCAACTAATGTTTTCATAATTCTATTTGTTAATAGGTTTATCTGTATGCAAAGATATAAAAATATTTTTACTGCAAATGTTTTTTATATAAAAATCGAGTATAAATACATGATTTACCGATAAATCATGGCCGCATGAGGGCGACAGCCCGCAAACGGGTATGTTTTTTGTCCTCCTCGTGAGGCTAAATTATAAATTCGACCCGTATGCGCCACATATTGCGTTTTTCGTTTTTTGCGGCAATCATTGTCGCAGGTTCGGCATGCAGACACCATGCCGAGCCGCAGCCGATGCCGATATTGGAAGTAGAGGTGGTACCGGCTCGTGCCGACACTCTGTACAACTCACACACTTTCATCGGCTATCTCTACTCCGCCACTACTGTGGCCATACAGCCTCGTGTCAACGGCTATCTCATTGCAGCGCCATATTCTGCCGGCATGCCCGTGCGCCGCGGAGAAAAGATCTTCGAGATCGATCCGCAGCAGATATCCACTGCGCTGGCTTCGGCCGAGGCGCAGCTCCTGTCGGCACGCGCACAGCTGTCGGCGGCCAAAAGCAACTACGAACGCGCCGTGCCTCTGGCGCGCATCGAGGCTATAAGCCGGGCGCAGCTCGACCAGTACCGTTCAGAATATGCGGCTGCCGAGGCCTCTGTCCGCAGTGCCGAGCAGAGCGTCAAGAACAACCGTATAAACGTGGGCTACACGGTGATACGCGCCCCGATTTCGGGCATCATCGCTACCGACAAGGCGAGCGTGGGCGACTACGTCGGTCCCGGCACGGCATTCGAGCAGCTGACCACTATCGCCAATGTCGATACCATGTCGGTCAAGATCACCATACCCATATCGCTGTATCTGCAATATCGGCAGCCCGGACAGGCCTCGTTCGACAACGAAGATCTGCTGTCGGATATACGCCTCAGCCTTGCCGATTCGCGCCGCTACCCTATTGCCGGTATATACGACTATACCGTGCAGAGCATATCCACATCGGCCGGAACGATCGATATGGTGGTCAGATTCCCCAATCCCGATGCCGAACTCAAACCCGGCGAGTTTGCCCGCATCACCCTCTCCATCGGACCTCGCCGTCCGGTGGTGACCGTGCCGCAGCAGGCTGTCGATCAGACGCAGGGCATCAACTCCGTGTGGGTGGTCAATGCCAACTCCACGGCCGAGTATCGGCAGGTCGTGCTGGGTGACAAATATGGCGACAGGTGGGGCATCGCCGAGGGTGTGCGTGCCGGCGAGCAGGTGGTTGTGAGCGGACGCGGCAAGCTGCGCAATGCCGAGCGTGTGAAGATCAAAACGGAGTAGTCGATATGGGAAAGTTTTTCGTTTCGAGGCCGATATTCGCAATATCGATAGCCATTGTCATAGTGATGCTGGGCCTGATATCGCTCACGCAGCTCTCCATCGAGCAGTATCCCGATATAACGCCTCCCGTGGTGGAGGTGACGGCAAGTTATGAAGGTGCCGATGCCCAGGCGGTCAACGATGCCGTAGCCACGCCTGTGGCGCAGAGCGTGATGGGTGTCGACGACATGCTCTACATGAAGTCGACGAGTGCCAACGACGGTTCGATGTCGTTGCAGGTGACTTTCGACGTGGGTTCGTCGCCCGACATGGACGCCATATTCACTCAGAACAACGTAGCCTCGGCCACGCCGCAGCTGCCTGCATCGGTGCAAAAGCAGGGCGTGGAGACGCGCAAGGTCAACACCGGTTTTCTGATGGTATATGCCTTGTCGAGCGACGGCCGTTACGACGACGAGTTTTTGTCCAACTATGCCTATATCAATCTGCGCAACGAGCTGTTGAAGATCGACGGCGTGGGCAAGGTGCAGATAATGGGTGCCGGCGAATATGCCATGCGTATCTGGATACGTCCCGACGTGCTGCACTACTACGGCATATCTCTCGAAGAGGTGATCGAGTCTATCGACACGCAGAGCGACTCTACCCTGCCGGCAAGCTGGGTGCCGAACCTGCTCCCGACGGCACGGTCTACACCTATACGGTGACGATGCCTGCGCAGCTATCCACTGCCGACGAGTTCGCCGACATAATCGTCGCAACCACCCAGACAGGCGCGCAGGTGCGGCTGGGCGATGTGGCCGATGTCGTTTTAGGCAGCCAGAGCTATGGCATGCAATCGCTCTTCGGGCAGATGCCGTCGACATTGATCGCCATCTACCAGCAGCCGGGCAGCAATGCCGTCGAAGTTGGCAAGAGTGTCAAGGCGCAGGTGGCGCATTTGGAAGAACGCCTGCTCGACGGCCTGAGCATAACGCCCATTGTCGATACCACGACGAGCATCAAAGCCGGCATCGACGACATCTTCGTGACGCTGCTCATAGCACTGGCCTTGGTCATTATCATCATATTCGTATTCCTGCAAGACTGGCGAGCCACGGTCATACCGCTCGTGGCCATACCCGTGTCGCTAATCGGAGCCTTCATCATGTTCCCGCTGCTGGGTTTCTCGCTCAACATCATCTCGCTGCTGGGTCTGGTGCTTGCCATCGGTCTGGTTGTGGATGATGCCATTGTCGTGGTGGAGGCCGTACAGGTCAATATAGAACAAGGCATGTCGCCCGGAAAGGCTACCGTCGAGGCCATGAGCAAGGTCTCGTCGCCGATCGTGGCCACGACGTTAGTGCTGCTGGCGGTGTTTATCCCCATATCGTTCACAGGCGGCATCTCCGCGCTGATATTCCGGCAGTTCTCCATCACGATAGCCGTGGCCGTCGTCTTCTCGGCCGTCAACGCGCTTACGCTCTCGCCGGCATTGTGCGCCATGCTGCTCAAACCGCGGCAGTCGCCCCAAAAAGGCCTGTTCGCCCGTTTCAACGGTTGGCTCGGCCGGCGCATGGAACGCTATAACTCGGCTGTCTCGACGATGGTGAAACACTCTCTGCGGACGGGCATATTCGTGGCGGTTCTGCTCGGCGTGATCGTCGTGTGCTGGAAGCGTCTGCCGTCGGGATTCCTTCCGGTGGAGGATCAGGGCTATCTTATGGTGTTCGTGACTACGCCCGAGGCCTCGTCGCTGCAAATGACCCTTGCCGAGATGGAGCGCGTCGATGCCGTCATTCGCTCGCTGCCGGAGGTAGATGCCACCGCTTTGTCTGCGGGATTCAATATGTTGGCCGGCATCAGCTCAACAAATAGCGGAATCATATTCACTCTGCTCAAACCCTATGGTCAGCGCAAGGATTCGGCTTCGGAGATAGCCGACCGGCTGTCGGAGATGCTATATTTCGCCGTCCCCGGGGCCGAGAGCTATGCCATGGTTCCGCCGTCGATTCCCGGGTTGGGCGTGGCTTCGGGCGTTACGTTCGAGGTGCCGGATCTCGAAGGACGCGGCTGGGCCTATCTCGAAACCGAAGCCGACAAACTGATGGATACGCTCCGCGGACTCTTCTCGGTGTCGAGCGTCACCACCCAGTTCAACTCGGGTGTCCCGCAGCGGCACTTGGTGATCGACAAACGCAAAGCCATGCTGCAAGGTGTCGACATGAGCCGGCTGTACAGCGAACTGACGACATATCTCGGCGGTACTTATGTAAACAATTTCAACCGTTTCGGCAGGGTATATCAAACTTACGTTCAGGCGGCTCCCGACTATCGGCAGGACGAACGCGCGTTGGAAAACTACTATATCACCACCTCGTCGGGCGAGAGCGTGCCGCTCACCTCGTTCGTCGAACTGCGCGATACGGTCGGTGTGGAGTATCTGTCGCAATACAATCTCTACAATGCCATCGAAGTGACCGTAACACCCAAAGCCAAGACCTCGTCGGGCGAGGTGATGAAGCAGATTGCGAGTGTGGCGGCCTCCGCTCTGCCCGACGATATCGACATAGCATGGAGCGGCATGTCGTATCAAGAGAGCGTCGCTTCGAAAGGCGGCGCAGCGGTCTACCTGCTGGCTTTGCTATTCGTTTTTCTGGCTCTGTCGGCACTCTACAACAGTTGGGCGTTGCCCTTGGCCATCATGATGAGCGTACCGTTGGCCGTTGCCGGAGCATTGGCTGCAATTCTGCTGGCGCATTGGGTCGATGCGTTGTATGTCAATAATATATATATGCAGATTTCGCTGGTCATGCTGATCGGGCTGGCCGCCAAGAATGCCATACTTGTGGTCGAGTACGCCGACAAACTCTTCACCGAGCAGCGTCGGTCGCTGTGGGAATCGGCAGTCGGTGCGGCGCGCATGCGTGTGCGTCCCATCATCATGACGGCATTTGCATTCATACTCGGTGTCATGCCGCTGATATTCGCCTCCGGCGTGTATGCCACGGCGCGGCATATCATGGGTGTGGCACTGGTCGGCGGCATGTTGGCGGCAACGCTGCTCGGCATATTCCTCTACCCTGCCGCCTACTATTTCGTCGGACGCTTGGCCGGATTCGAGCGACGCAGGGACCGCAGAACCGATAATGATGATTAGTATGAAACGTATATTATTTGTTATTTGCACTATATGTGTCGTCACCTCATGCGCTCCTAAGCTGTACGACGCACATGTGGATATGCCCGAAGATTATGTCGGGCTGGCTCCGTTCGCAGAGGGTGCCGTCATGGCCGACTCGTGCTGGTGGCGGCTGTTCGGCGATGAGCGGCTCGACACGCTCGAACGCACGGCTCTTGCCAACAATCGCGATCTGAGGGTAGCGGCATCGCGCGTGGTGGAGGCATATTTGTCTCTGCGCAACGTCAAGAGCAGTTTCCTGCCGCAAATAGGCATACAGGCCGATGCGAGCGGATCGTACAATACGCCCGAGGGCACCACGCAGGAGTACACGTTGCAGTCGTCGGCATCGTGGCAGGTGTCGCTGTTCGGCACGTGGCGTCATACGCGCCGTGCCGGCGAAGCCGAGTTTCTGTCGAGCGACTGGGAGGCCTACGGCGTGGAGCTGTCGTTGACGGCCGAGGTGGCCACGGCATATTTCACATTGAGCGGCTATGCCCGACAACTCGACATCGCCGAGCGGACATACTCTCTCAGAAGCGAATCCATGATGTTGATCGATTCGATGTATCGCTACGGGTTTTCGTCGCTGATCGATTTGCAGCGCGCCCGCAGTCTCGTGGCACAGGCCGAAGCCGACATTCCGAAATATCGCAAAGCTGTGACAGGAGCGCGTTATTCGCTGGCTGTACTGCTCGGCCTTACGCCCGACGATATCGACTGCATCGCCGCATGCGACTCGCTGTCGGTGGATCGTCTTCCCGTATCCGTCCCCGTCGGATTGCCCTCCGATCTGTTGCGGTGCCGTCCCGACATACGCAAGGCGGAATACGACATGCGTGCAGCCGAGGCCAAAGTGGGCATCGCTCGCAGTGCCCGTTTCCCGTCGGTGGCACTGACCGGTGCCGGAGGCCTGTTCGGATCGTCGATAAAGAGTTTTACCGATTTCGACAGCTGGACATGGTCGGCCGCAGGCCGGCTGACTGCTCCGTTGTTCGCTTTCGGCAAGTTGCGCCGCAACCAGCGTATCGCATGCGAACAGTACATGCAGGCGGCCTATACCTATGAAAACACCATATTTCAGGCGTTGTGCGATGTGGAGACCGTACTCGATGCCATCGAAGAGTCGGGCGAGCAGATCGAATGCTATGCGCAGATGGTCGAGGCAAACGGCATCGCCTCTTCGCTTACGCGCGAACTGTATAAGGCGGGCATGTCGGCCTACTTAGATGTCATAGATGCCGAGAGGGAGCTGTACGCCTCGCAGTTGGGATATATAGAACTCGTTGTCGGGCAGTATGTTAATTACGTCGATCTGATAAAGTCGTTAGGTATTGGCTGGCGCGCGGAAAAATAACGCATAATGGGGATAACTCTTTTGCCGGAAATTGCGTATCTTTGCACCGCAATACCGGATATATGCGTTTATCGGAACTTCAAACAGGCGAATCGGCTACCGTAGTCAAAGTGTTGGGCTACGGAGGTTTCCGCCGTCGCATAATGGAGATGGGATTTGTGCGGGGACAGCGTGTCGAGGTCATTCTCGACGCACCCCTGAAAGACCCCATCGAGTACCGCATCATGGGGTACGATGTCTCTTTGCGCCGTAAGGAGGCCGAGATGATCGTCGTCATTACCAACGAGCAGGCTCGCCGTATGATAGAAGATCGTCGGGAGTATCCGCTGATGGACGACACCGACGATTTGCAGACCATCGACGAGGCGGTATCGAGCAGCCGCAAGCGTTTTTCGATAGCCTTGGTGGGCAATCCCAACTCCGGCAAAACTACGCTCTTCAACACGCTTTCGGGCAGTCACGAGCATGTGGGCAATTATAGCGGCGTGACGGTCGATGCCAAATCGAGCCAGCTCAAATATCGCGGTTATACCATCGACATAACCGATCTTCCCGGAACATACGCCTTGTCGGCATATACGCCCGAGGAGGTCTATGTGCGGCGTTTTCTGATCGAGCACACCCCCGATGTCATAGTCAATGCCGTCGTTGCTTCCAATCTCGAACGCAACCTCTATCTGACTACCGAGCTTATCGACATCAACCCCAAGATGGTCATTGCGCTGAACATGTACGACGAGTTGGAGCAGAGCGGTGCGCACTTCGACTATGAGCTGCTCGGCCGCATGATCGGCGTACCGATGGTGCCGACTATGGCCACCGCGGGCAAAGGCATAACCGAGCTGCTCGATACGGTGATAGCGGTCTACGAAAATGAGGACGAGCGCGTGCGCCATATCCATATCAACTACGGTTCGGTGATCGAAAACCGTCTCAAAGCATTGAACGACGACATGCGCCTGCATCGCGAGTCGCTCACGGCACATTTCCCGCCGCGGTATTTCGCCTTGAAACTTATCGAGGGTGACAGCGAGATCCGCTCGATGCTCAAACCGACTCCGCATTACGAACAGTGGTCGCGCATGGCACACGCCGCCGCGGCCGACATCGAACGGGAGCTGGACGAAGATGTCGAGACGGCATTGGCCAATCAGAAATACGGATTCATATCGGGCGCATTGAAGGAGACCTTCACCGCAGGTACGGGGCATGCACACGGCAAGACCAAGAATATCGATGCCGTGGTGACGCATCGCGTATGGGGATTTCCTATATTCTTCCTTTTGATGTGGTTCATGTTCTACTGTACGTTCACTCTGGGCGAGTATCCGCAGCAGTGGATCGAGAGCGGTGTCGACTGGCTCTACGGCATAGTGCATGGAGGCATGGCACCCGGGGCATTGCGCGATCTGCTCTCCGACGGCGTGATAAGCGGTGTGGGCAGCGTGCTGGTGTTCCTGCCCAATATCATGATCCTCTATCTGTTCATCTCGTTCATGGAGGACTCGGGCTATCTGGCACGTGCGGCATTTATCATGGATAAGGTCATGCACCATGTAGGCGTGCACGGCAAGTCGTTCATACCGCTGGTGATGGGCTTCGGGTGCAACGTGCCCGCCGTTATGGCATGCCGCACGATCGAGTGCCGCACGTCGCGTCTGATCACCATATTCATAGTACCGTTCATGTCGTGCAGTGCGCGACTGCCCATATACATGATGATCGTCGGCACGTTCTTCGCCGCCCATGCCGGTACGGTGCTGTTTCTGATATATGTCGGAGGCATGATCGTGGCCGTGGCTACTGCCCGAATGATGCGCCGCTTTATGTTCCGCGAGCAGGAGGCTCCGTTCGTCATGGAGTTGTCGCCATATCGTCTGCCCTCGTTGCAGACCACCATGAAGCACATGTGGAGCAAGTGCTCGCAGTATCTTCGCAAGATGGGCGGACTGATCCTCGTGGCATCGGTCATAGTGTGGGCTTTGAGTTACTTCCCGCATAATACCGACGAGGAGCATGGCGGCGAGACCGTCAACTACGAGCAGTCGTACATAGGCCATATCGGCAAGTTCTGCCAGCCGGTGTTCGAACCTATGGGATTCAACTGGAAGGCCTCGGTGGCCATTCTGTCGGGCATTCCGGCCAAGGAGATCGTGGTAAGCACGATGAATGTGCTCTATACGGCGGACGACGAGGCTAAGGTGGAGCCGGCGGCGGCCGACATAGAAAACAATGTCCCTGACAACGAGTCGACCATACGCCAGCGTATCGGACACAGCATGTCGATGCCATCGGCCGTGGCGTTCCTCGTATTCGTGTTGCTGTATATGCCGTGTATTGCGACAGTCGCGGCCATCGGCAACGAGGCCGGCTGGCGGTGGGCCGCGGCATCGGCCGTATATAACACTATCGTGGCATGGGTGTTGTCCTATGCGGCATACCTCATAACCGGATTATTCGTCTAAAATGAATTGGCAGAGTTGGTGCGCTGCGGTGATCGTTGCCGTTTGCGTCTGGTTTGCGCTCAGGTGGCTTTTCGGCCGGTCGAAGCGTCGCGGCAGATGCGATTCATGTGCCGCCGACTGTCCGTTGCGCGACAGCGCAGGCCGCCGACGGGATTCGTGCGCAGAGAAATATAAGAAACGAAAATAGCCGGAATTGCTTCCGGCTATTTTCATTGTGACAGGATCATGTCGTCTACCCTACCGCAAACAATATCATCATCTGTGCCACCAGCACACGCATGAACATCACCACAGGATATACCGTCGCATAACTTACGGCCGGCATGTCGTTGCCTGCCGTCTGGTTGGCATACCCAAGTGCCGGAGGATCGGTCATGGAACCTGCCATGAAGCCCATGAGCGTGTAGTAGTTCATCTTCAATCTCAAACGGGCGTATATAGCCACCAATATCAGCGGCAGCACGGTGATTATGACTCCATAGCCTATCCAGCGGTAGCCGCCGCCTGCGATTGCGTCGATGAACCCGTCTCCCGCACCGATACCCACGGCCGCGAGGAACAACGCGAGCCCTATCTCTCGCAACATAAGGCTGGCACTCATCGTCGTGTATGTCACAAGATGGAAATGGGGTCCGAAGCGTCCCAGCAGAATGGCTATGATCAACGGGCCTCCTGCAAGACCGAGCTTCACTGGCTGCGGAATATTCATCAACGGTATCGATCCCAACAACACGCCTAACGCTATTCCGACGAACATCGGCAGAAGATTCGGCTCGCGAAGTTTTTTCAGAGAGTTACCCAATACGTCTGCTGTGGCGGCCACTGCGGCTTCGGGACCTACGACCATCACCTTGTCACCCACCTGCAACTCCATGCCTTGATATGGAATCAGGTCGACTCCGGCACGGTTGACACGTGTGATATTTATGCCGTAGCGTGTACGCAGGCGCAGATCGGAGAACTTCTTGCCGTTGATCTCGTGGCGGGTGATAAGTATGCGTCGCGATACGAGCGGGGTCGACTGCATGGCCGTAGCACCCCACTCGTCGGCCGACATCTCGATGGGGTGACCGAAGAATGCCAGTACGGCCTCGCTGTCCTCCGACGAGCATATCACGCGCAGCTTGTCGCCGAGGGTCAGACGGCTGCTGCCGTTGGCGATGGTTATCTCGCCGTTGCTGTGCATGATTCGCGAAATGACGAACTGACGGTTTATAAGGTCGCGCACGTATGATATGTCCTTGCCTGCAAGCATGTGATTGGTAAACTCGACCGAGTAGCGATGGGCAAGAGCAGTCTCTTTGCTTATGGCGGCCAAAGCCTCGTCCTCTTTCTTGAAATCCACTTTAAGCAGGTAGCGCATAAGTATCATTGTGAAGATGATACCCACGACGCCGAGCGGATAGGCCACGGCATATCCAAGCGATATAGATGATGCCAGCATTTCGTCGGCACCTGCGCTGTCGGCGTATGCCTGTTGCGCCGCACCCAAGCCGGGGGTGTTGGTCACGGCACCCGACATTATACCGACCATAGTCGGCAGCGGCTCGCCCGTGCACAGATGTATGACGTATGTTGTGACGGCACCCAGACCGATTACGGCAATGGCCAGCCCCATAAGCGTCATGCCTCCGCGTTTGAGCGACGAGAAGAATCCCGGACCGACCTGCAAGCCTATGGAGAATACGAAAAGGATCAAACCGAACTCCTTGATGAAGTGCAGGGTCTCATGATCGAAGCCCATCTTGAAGTGTCCGACGGCGATGCCGGTGAACAGAATCCATGTAACGCCTATCGATACGCCCTTGATCTTGATCTTGCTCAGTGCGATACCTGCCGCTATGACCAATGCGAGGATAAATACCGTATGGGCGATCATCGCTCCGGAGCTAAGTCCGTCGCCCCCTACGGTAACATCTTTGAGCCACTGTAAATCCATGATTGTGCAAAATTTTGCGGCAAAGGTACTATTTTATGTGATACGGGAAAAGAGTTTTTAAAATTTTTTCAAATATTTTTTACACTTTTTGTTAACTCCGCCTGAGCGTTTTTAATTCGGCGCACTTCTTTCGAATTATACGCCGGTGCCGTGCACAGTCTGTTCGCTGCGTTCTGAATGATAATCCTCTCTCGTCATTATGTAGAAATGCTCGGTCCGTTTGTCTCCGAGCGGAGAGACGATGTCGTTGTTCGTATGATGGAACTTGAAGCCGCTTTTTTCACAAACCCGTTTCGATTTGGTGTTTCCCTCATAATATCCGCACCATACGGCATCGAGTGCCAAATCGTCGAAGCATCTCGACAGCAATGCTCCGACCGCTTCCGGAATCAACCCTTGTCCCCAATACGGTTTGCCGATCCAATAGCCTATCTCTGCCTCGCTCTGCTTCATATCCGCAGTGTGAAGAGAGTTTGAAAACATTATTCCGCAGCTGCCCACTGGCTCTCCCGTCTCTTTCAATACAACCGCATACGTTTCGGGAGCGGCAAAAACCGTCCGGATAATCTCAATACTGTTTTCTATCGACGTATAAGGCGGCCAGCCGGCAATAGGCCCGATATCCGGATCACTCGCATATTTGAACATCGCCTCGGCATCGGTATCGCGCCAGGGCCTAAGTATAAGTCGTTGAGTCTCCATCATTTTGTCATTCGCTTTTAGCGGGGAACAAATCACAGAACCCCTGTTTGTTGAACCGATAATACATCTCTATACGTTCCGGCGTATCGTTTTCAAGCAGCAAAAGCAACTCCTTTGCAAATTCAAGCGTTGCCGAGCCGTTTGCCGTCACTATGTTTTTCTCGCTGACCGCCTGTGCATGGAGATAACCGTCGGCATTGGAATAGTTCTCGCCGCCCCAAAGTCTCAATTGTTCCGGTCCGTTGCCGGTATGTTTGACCTCATTCAGGAATCCGTGTTTTGCCATGAATGAAGCACCGTTGCAGATGGCGCCGATAATCCGCCCTTTATCAACGGCTTGTTGTACGATCGGCACAACCTGATCCGCAACAGGCGTACTCCACCCGAATCCGCCGATCAATACCAGTGCAGCGTAATCGTCGGGCATCGTATCGAACGAATAATCGGGCAATGTACGAAAGCCGCCGATGGATTTTACAGGCTCCGTCGTCGGGGCGACAACCTTATTGACATATTTCGGATTCTCTTTCAGCGCATACTCATCGGAGGCGATGGCCTCAGAAAGATATACGATCTCGTGTGCCGCATAATCCGGCAGTAGAATATACAGAATTTCGTTGCTCATAATATTGCTGTTCCCTTATTTAATGTCATGGAGATAATTCTCCTATCAGAGTTCAAAATTACTTATTTTTTCTTGATAAATACAAAGGCTCGAATGATATTGCCTGTTTTGATCATTTGTCGAGAGCCGTTTGGCCGGTGGTACAAAACCTCCCATATGTCATTCCGAGGGAGGGCGTATGTCCGACCGACGATGCACACGTCGACTCAAAAGAGATTCTCACGTCGGACGTTCCGTCCTCCTCAAAATGACAGGACACGATATGTCATGCTGAGTGAAACGAAGCATCTGGTTGGGAAAGATTAGGTTTGTCGTCCACGCACGTCGTTCACAACCAGATTCTTCACTGCACTGCGTTCCGTTCAGAATGACAGCATAATGGAAATCGTTTTCCAAGAATCATGCGCCCTTTTTCGTCAAAAGCGGTATTATACCACGCAAACGAAGCTCCGCCGGATAGGACATACTGACGTATTTCCTATCCGGCGGAGCCAGTGCGCGGCAGTAGAATGCCGCTTTTCACGGAAAACCTCCAAAGAACCACTACCCTCTTTTTCGTCAAAAGGCGTTAGTTACAACTTTTTCGTTAAGCCGAACGAGCAAAGCGAAGTTTACTTCGGCTTTGCCGCGGCGAGAAAAAGTGCATGGAATGAAGCCGCACGTGAAAAATCCGCAGATGGGCTGTACTTAGCGTACTGCCCATTTGCGGATTTGATCGAGGCGAAGCAAATGATGCCTTTTCACGAAAAAGAGTGGAGGCGGAGGGAGTCGAACCCTCGTCCAAACAAGGAACCCAAGAGCTTTCTACATGTTTAGCCGGCCGTTTGATCCTTCTACCCGAGCACGGCAGGCGGCAGCCAAACCCGGGTCCCAGCCTCTTGATTTCGCACGATAACCGAGACACATATCGCACTATCTCTTAATAGATGATACCCCGTATGAAAGACGGTTAAAGAGCGGAATCGCCTTTCGGGATACTCGTCGCACGATTGCCTTGAACCGCGCGATTAAGCCAATTTCCCTTGAAAATTAGGCAGCGAGTGCATAGCTGTTATTGCCATTTGTAGTTTGAGTGTTGCGATTTACGAGACCCCACACAATGCTCGACATGCTTACAATCGAATTCTACCTGCTGTCAAAACCGGTCGCCCCCGATCGGTCGTGCAAGAAGGTGTGTTTCCAACTGCCGTGCAAAATTACTATATTTTTTGTCGAATGCAAAAATAATCGTACATTTGCCATATATAAAATCATTCGCGAAATGGATAGTGTACGTGTAATCGATCTTAGGAATGTCTCGATATATCACACCGACGGCAAGCGTCGCAGCCGCAAGACATACTCTTCGGACGAGCTGGTTCTGTCGGGAGTCGACCTGAGGGTCGATGCAGGAGAATTCGTATATCTCATCGGCCGTGTGGGCAGCGGCAAGAGCACCTTGCTCAAAACTTTATATGCCGAGATCGATCTGTCGGAGGGTCAGGGCGAAGTGGTCGGATTCGATCTGCGCCGGATCAAGCGCAAGGAGATCCCCTACCTGCGCAGGAGCATGGGCATAGTCTTCCAGGATTATCAGCTGTTGACCGACCGCAACGTATTCCGCAATCTCTACGATGTCATGCGCGCCACCGGCTGGTCTGACGAGAAAGCCATACGTCAGCGTATCGACGAGGTGCTGCATCTGACGGGTTTGGAGCAGAAATCATATAAGATGCCTTTCGAGTTGTCGGGCGGCGAGCAGCAGCGACTGGTCATTGCACGTGCCCTTTTGAACCGTCCGCGCCTGCTTTTGGCCGACGAGCCTACGGGCAATCTCGATCCCCTGACGGCCGACGGTATCATGGAGTTGTTCAAGCGTATCGCGGCCGACGGGTGCGCCGTTGTCATGTCGACCCATAATATTGCGCTTATAGAGCAGTATCCGTCGCGCACGATAATGTTCTCCCATGGGCATATCAACGAGGTGGATATGGCCACGTTGTTGCAGGCATCTAATAATTGATATATCATGCGGTTACCGAAGCTGTTTGCAGCTTTGCTTTTGCTATGTGCAACACTTTGCGCATCGGCTCAATCGGTCAGCGACTACCCTGCCGACTATGCACGCGTTCCCCGCTTCAAGGCATTGCTATGTTACGATACACAGGCCGAGCCGGCACATGTGGAGTTCGCCGATACCACGCAAATCTGTTTTTAGTCAATGCTTTCCGCTGGATCGTGAGCCGCGATCCGCAGGGCGATCCTTTCGTCAGCCGATAGCACTCTTTCTGCTGTATCCCGACCTGCCGAGTGTATTGCGGGCAGGAGCGTCCGCGCATGTTTTACCGCTGTCGAAGCGGCGATTAAATGTGTTGTGACATATTGCGATTCTCAAAATAAATTTATATCTTTGTGCGTTAATATTGACGATAAATATCATCGAAAATAATGAGTAACGAACAAGAAAAAGTGTTGAAGCAAGAGGAGGAATATTCGGCGTCGAATATTCAGGTCTTGGAGGGTTTGGAGGCTGTTCGCAAACGCCCGGCGATGTATATCGGCGACATCGGCGAAAAGGGTCTGCATCACCTTGTCTACGAGGTGGTCGACAACTCTATCGACGAGGCACTGGCCGGATATTGTAACGATATATATGTAACTATCAACGAGGACAACTCCATAACTGTGAAGGATAACGGCCGAGGTATCCCGACCGATTTCCACGAGAAGGAGGGCAAATCGGCGTTGGAGGTCGTGCTGACGGTGCTTCATGCCGGTGGTAAGTTCGACAAGGGCAGCTACAAGGTTTCGGGTGGTCTGCACGGTGTCGGCGTATCGTGCGTCAACGCTCTGTCGACGCTGCTCATCGCCGAGATCCACCGTGGCGGCAAGATCTATCGCCAGACATATTCGAAGGGTGCTCCCACTTCGCAGGTGGAGATAATCGGCGATTGCGACGATCGCGGTACGAGCGTCACGTTCAAGCCCGACGGTTCGATCTTCACGCACACTACCGAATATAAATACGAGATTCTTGCCAACCGTCTTCGCGAATTGGCATTCCTCAATAAGGGCATTCACCTGACTCTTACCGACCGTCGTGTCACGGAGGAGAACGGCGAGTTCCTCTGCGACCATTTCTATTCGGAGCAGGGCTTGCAGGAGTTCGTCGAGTATCTCGATGCTACGCGCGGCCAGAAGATCATCGAGAAGATCATCTATCTCGACACGGAGAAGAACGGCGTGCCGGTGGAGGTCGCCATGCAGTATAACGACTCCTATTCGGAGAACGTCCACTCTTATGTCAACAATATCAATACGATAGAGGGCGGTACTCACCTTACCGGTTTCCGCCGCGCCTTGACCCGCACGTTGAAGAAATATGCCGATGACTCGGGTATGCTCTCGAAGTTGAAGTTCGACATCAACGGCGACGACTTCCGCGAGGGCCTTACGGCTGTCATCTCGGTCAAGGTGGCCGAACCTCAGTTCGAGGGTCAGACCAAGACCAAGTTAGGCAACGACGAGGTCGCTGCGGCTGTCGATCAAGCCATGTCGGCCGCATTGGGACACTATCTCGAAGAGAACCCCAAAGATGCACGTGCCATCGTGCAGAAGGTTATCCTTGCGGCACAGGCGCGTCATGCTGCGCGCAACGCTCGCGAGGCCGTGCAGCGCAAGACGGTGCTTTCGGGTGCCGGACTGCCGGGCAAGCTGGCCGACTGTTCGAGCCGCGACCGCTCGATCGCCGAGATCTTCTTCGTCGAGGGTGATTCGGCAGGCGGTACGGCCAAGCAGGGACGCGACCGTAATTTCCAGGCCATCATGCCGCTGCGCGGTAAGATATTGAATATCGAGAAGGCGCAGGAGCACCGCATGTGGGAGAACGAGGAGATCAAGAATATGTTTACCGCATTGGGCGTTACGATCGGCACCGAGGAGGACAGCAAGGCACTGAATCTCGAAAAACTTCGCTACGACAAGATCATCATCATGACCGATGCCGATGTCGACGGTTCGCATATCGCCACGCTGATGCTGACCTTCTTCTTCCGCAAGATGAAGGAGCTGATCGAGAACGGACACGTCTATATCGCTACCCCACCGCTCTATTTAGTCAAGAAGGGCAAGCAGGAGCGTTACTGCTGGACGGAGAAGGAGCGCGACGAGATCACAGCCGAGTTCGGAGCCAAGGGTACGCACATACAGCGATACAAAGGTTTGGGTGAGATGAACGCCCATCAGCTGTGGGAGACGACCATGAATCCCGATACGCGTATCCTGCGTCAGGTGACGATCGAGAATGCCGCCGAGGCCGACCGTATCTTCTCGATGCTTATGGGCGACGACGTACCGCCTCGCCGAGAGTTTATCGAGAAGAATGCGCATTACGCCAATATCGATGCATAACATTGAAGGAGGATTGACCCTTAGGGGTTGATCCTCTTTTTATTATAAACCTTAAATGCTTTTACAATGGAGGTAACCGTTATCGGTGTCGCCGGAGGCACCGGATCAGGCAAGAGTACGCTCGTCAAGCGATTGCAGGAGGCGTTCATCGGCGATGACGTCGCCACATTGTGTCACGACTACTACTACAAGGCACACCCCGAACTGACCTACGAGGAGCGCACGCGGCTCAACTACGACCACCCGCAGGCATTCGATACGGATATGCTTGTCGAACATATCCGTGCGTTGAAAAACAATGTGCCCATCGCCCACCCCGTATATTCGTTCGTCGAGCACAACCGCACCGACGAGAAGGTGCTGGTCAAGCCCTCGCGAGTGATTATCGTCGACGGAATCCTGATCTTCGAGAACAAGGAGCTGCGCGATCTGATGGACATCAAGGTCTATGTCGATACCGATGCCGATCTACGACTGGCGCGCCGTATCTTGCGCGACGTGTGCGACCGCGGCCGCACGATGCAGTCCGTTATCGAGCAATATACCAATACGGTCAAGCCCATGCACGAAGAGTTCGTCGAGCCATCGAAGAAGTATGCCGATGTGATTATTCCGGAGGGCGGTTTCAACTCTGTGGCCGTGTCGATGCTGATTCAGAACATACGTTCGCTGATCGACAATAAATAGCCCGACAGTCTTTTGTCGCAGTCGAAGCACCATTGCCCGTCCGGTTCGTCGGACGGGCTGTTTTGTGCAGTGTCAAAATCGAAGTTGCCGGCGGATCGATGATATCGGTATTTAAAACGGTAAACGGGGGCTGTTTATATCGTCATAAAAGCGTAACTTTGCAATGCAGACGGGAAAACGAATGATACCTAAATAAATATACTGATTATGAAAACGATATTGGTAATATCCACGAGCCTGCGCGCCAACAGCAACTCTCACGCTTTGGCTGCGGAGTTCGCCCGCGGAGCCGGTGATGCCGGCAATCACGTTGAGCTGCTTACTCTGGCAGGCAAAGATCTTCATTTCTGCCGCGGTTGTCTTGCATGCGTCAAGACTGGAAGATGCGCCATAAAGGACGATGCTCAGCAGATCGTCGCCAAGATGCACGATGCCGACGTAATAGCTTTCGCTACACCTATCTACTACTACGAGATGAGCGGCGCGATGAAGACTCTGCTCGACCGTGCCAATCCGTTGTTCGGCTCCGACTATCGCTTTACCGACATCTATATGTTGAGCAGCGCGGCCGAAGACGAGGAGTATGTTCCGGCACGCGCCGTATCCGGACTGGAAGGGTGGATAGAGTGTTTCGACCGTGCCCGTCTGGCCGGTTCGGTATTTGCCGGCGGAGTCACCGATCCGGGCGAGATTGCAGGACATTCAGCCCTGAAAACGGCATACGAACTGGGACGGTCGCTCGGTTGATCGAGAGACAAACATATTTCGACTTTGTCAAAGCGAGAAAACAGGGCGTTATTATGCGCTGTTTTTCTCGTAAATAGTCGATCGGTCAGTTCGTTTCCTTCCACATTTATTCGTATCTTTGCCCTTGATCCGACAACCTTGTGCTAATCCCGCCATACCATACTCACCGATATGATTGAATCGTGCGTATATGGGATTTGTCTTTTTCGTGAAAACACTGCACCTGCTTCCTCTCCTTGTCGCTTGACAATGGGCAGTACACACGGTGCAGACCATCGTCTCGCTCTGTCGGAGAGTCGCATCTGCGGCATTTTGACGAAAAAAAACAATTGTGGCTCTTTGGAGTATATTCCCACTGTCATGTCATTCTGAGGAGCAGTCGCAGACTGGACGTAAGAATCTCGCTTTGGGCAGACAAACGCATTTCTGACCGCGAGACTTCCGAGTTGCTTGCTACTTCGCAGAGTGAAAATGTTTATCTCTCGAACTCGGCATACAAAAAACTCCTCCGAGATATCTCGGAGGAGTCATATCGAATATCTGACACCTATTTCAATTCGTCGGCACTCAGATGTACGATCTTGCCGTCGTGCATGACGACCAAATAGCCGTTTTCGCGTTTGGTCTTCTCTATAAGCCGTTTCTGTGCAAGAAGCACACCTGCATCTATTCTTTCTTGTAACTGTCGAATTTCGAATTCACTCATAATCTAAAATCGTTTTGTACGATAACGTATCGATAATCTCCTTTATTTCATCTCTCGTACCGTATGCGATCTTTCTCACCCCTTCGGCCGTACTGTTGTCGTATATCACCCAGTAGTCGCATATCGGCATGTAGAGTGATGTGAGATTGTGCAGACTGCTGGCATACCGGCGGCAGATGACGTTGGCCGGTATGTTATGACCGCCCTCGCTTACCCGCTTGGCGACGCGCTCGACAGCCTGTTCGGGCGTCGGCAGCCAGAAGTATAGCAGCGACACGAAATAGCCCAAGTCGTGGGCCCGGTCGATAAACTTTGCGTAACTCTTTGTCGAGAGTGTCGTTTCGAATGCGAAATCGGCACCTTCGCCGAGCAGATCGTTCATGCGTCGCAGCATCAGACGACCGGCATCTATGGCCATGCTCTCGGGATTGAACGGCGACAGGCCGCGTGCAATCTCGTCGGCATTGACAAATTCGTTGCATCGAAGCATATCGGGCAGAATGGTATACGAGGCAGTGGTTTTTCCCGCACCGTTACAGCCTGCTATGATATAGAGCTTCTGCATATCTCATCAATCACCTCGCAAATATAGCAATTTCCGTGTGAACAACCAAATTTTCATATCCGATCGACGCAAAATACATTCCTCGGCCGATCACACGGGAGATTATCGAATATCCGATCTGTCGGCACAACTATTGTATGCCGACGCGATCGAATATGTAGTCGACGTTTTTGAGGTAGTAATCCAGCGTGAAACAGCTGTCGAGCTCCTCGCGCGAGAGGTGCGACATCACATCTTCATTCTCGGCCAAAAGCTCCTGATAGTCGGCACGCTCGCTCATGGCGCGCATGGCAACGGGCTGCACGGTGTCGTATGCCTGCTCGCGCGACAGGCCCTTGTCGATCAGGGCATTCATCACACGCTGGGCGAATATCACCTTGCGCGTGCGGTAGATGTTCTCCATCATCACATCTTCGAATACCACTAAATTGTCGAGTATGCCGCGGAAGCGCGTCAGCATGTAGTCGAGCAGCATTGTGGCATCGGGCAGTATGATGCGCTCGGTCGACGAGTGCGATATGTCGCGCTCGTGCCACAGAGCGACGTTCTCGTACAGCGCAGCCATGTAACCGCGCATGACACGCGCGCAGCCGCAGATGTTTTCGCTGCTGATGGGATTGCGCTTGTGAGGCATGGCACTCGAACCCTTCTGTCCCTTGCCGAACGACTCCTCCACCTCGTGCACCTCGGTGCGTTGCAGGTTGCGCACCTCCATAGCCATCTGTTCGAGACTCGACGCTATAACGGCCAATGTGGCCATGTAGTAGGCGTGGCGGTCGCGCTGTATGACCTGCGTTGAGATATTCGCGCTGTCGATGCCTAATTTCTGGCATACGTAGTCCTGTATGAACGGCGGTATGTTGGCGAAGTTGCCCACCGCGCCGCTTATCTTACCCACCTCGACACCGCGTGCCGCCGTGCGGAAGCGTTCGAGATTGCGCTTCATCTCCTCGTACCACAACGCCCATTTCAGGCCGAAGCTCGTTATGTCGGCATGAATGCCGTGGGTGCGGCCTATGCAGGGGGTCGATTTGAATCGCAATGCCTGCCGGCGCAGAACGGTCATGAACTGCTCTATGTCGTCGGCCAGAATAGCGTTGGCCTGTTTGAGCAGATAGCCGTTGGCCGTATCGACGACGTCGGTGCTCGTCAGACCGTAGTGCACCCACTTGCGCTCTTCGCCCAACGTCTCGCTGACGGCGCGTGTGAATGCCACTATATCGTGACGCGTCTGCTGTTCGATCTCCTGTATGCGGGCAATGTCGAACGACGCATTCTTCCATAACTTGGCCACATCGTCGGCCGGTACTACACCTAATTGGCTCCAAGCCTCCGAGGCGAGGATCTCCACGCGCAGATAGGCATCGAACTTGTTTTTCTCGGTCCACACCTTGCGCATGACCTCGCGGCTGTATCTTTCGATCATATCTTTTATCGGTTCATGCGTTTGACAAAACACTCTATCGTATTCTCCATCAGGCAGCAGATGGTCATGGGACCTACGCCGCCGGGGACTTTGGTGATGTACGATGCCACCGGCTCGCACGTCTCGAAATCGACGTCGCCGCACAACTTGCCGTTGCGGCTGTCGCGGTTGACACCCACGTCGATCACCACGGCACCGGGCTTGATCATGTCGGCCGTAACGAATCGCTCCTTGCCTATTGCCACCACGAGAATATCGGCGCGGCGGGTTACCTCGGCCAGATTGCGCGTGCGCGAGTGAGCCACCGTCACGGTAGCATTCTCGTCGGTCAGCAGTTTGGCCACCGGCAGACCCACGATGTTGCTGCGGCCTATTACCACAGCCTCCTTGCCCGAGATCTCTATATCGGCCGATTTGAGCAACTTGATGATGCCTTTGGGCGTGCAGGGCAGTACGCATGACTGTTTGAGCCACAGACGCGCTACGTTGAGCGGGTGGAATCCGTCGACGTCCTTCTCGACCGCGATGGCTGCTATGACCTTGTCCTCGTCGATATGCTTGGGCAGCGGCAGCTGCACGAGTATGCCGTCGACCGTGTCGTCGGCGTTGAGCTCGGCAATCAGGTCGAGCAGCTCCTGCTCCGATATGGAGGCATCGCGGCGCAGCGTGGTATTGCGGATACCCACCTCGTCGGCAGCCTTGCTCTTGCCGGTCACATACGAAACACTGCCCGGATCCTCTCCCACGAGAATCACCACCAAGTGCGGTGCACGACCGTATTGTTTTGTCAATTCGACCACCTGAGCGGCCATCTGAGCTTTGAGCGATGCAGAAAGCTCTCTACCGTTTATAACCATAACTCTTATTTTCTGTTTTTAAATGCCTTGTCTCCTATGTCGCTGCGGTGGAACAGGTTGTCGCACCCGATCTTCTCCACCTCGGCGCGCGCCTTGTCTCTGGCCTCTGCGAGCGTCGGTGCCGAGCATACTACGATCATCACGCGTCCGCCGTTCGTGACCAGTCTGCTGTCGCATACGGCTGTGCCCATGTGATAGACCGCTCCGTCGACGCTCTCCACGCCGCGTATCTCCGCGCCTTTGGCATAGCTGCCCGGATAGCCTTTCGATGCCAGCACAATGCCGAGCGTAGCCTCGCTGCTCCACTCTGCCGAGGTCTTGCGGCCGTCGGCTATGTCGCACATCAGACGGTATGCGTCGCTCTTCAAGCGCGGCAATACCACCTCGGTCTCGGGATCGCCGAAACGGGCGTTGAACTCGATGACCTTCACTCCCCTCTCGGTCTTCATCAGACCGCCGTACAACACGCCGCAGAACGGTGTGCCTTCGGCTGCCAGAGCCTCTGCCGTCGGGCGCATGATACGCTCCATGGCAAACGCCAGATCGTCGTCCGTGATGAACGGCAGTTCGGTGTAGGCTCCCATGCCTCCCGTGTTGGGTCCTTCGTCGCCGTCGAATGCGCGTTTGTGATCCTGTGCCACAGGCATCGGATAGACATCGCGCCCCGAAACGAAGCACATGAGCGAAAACTCCTCGCCCTGCAAGTACTCCTCTATCACCACGCGTCCTTGCCCGAAACGATCGTCGACGAGCATGTCGCGCAGCGTCTGTTCAGCTTCGTCGTAGCTCTGCGCTATGACCACACCCTTGCCTGCTGCCAGACCGTCGTATTTCAACACCGCAGGCAGCGGCTGTGAGCGGACGTATGCCACGGCCTGGTCGTAGTCGGTAAAGGTGGCGTATGCCGCCGTCGGGATACCGTACTTGACCATCAGCCGTTTGGCGAAATCCTTGCTCGACTCGATCTGTGCCGCAGCCTTTGTCGGTCCAAATATACGCAAATTTTCTTGTTTGAAACGATCGACGACACCTGCGGCCAAAGAAATTTCGGGACCCACTACCGTCAGATCTATTTCATGCCGCCGAGCGAAGTCGCACAATGCCTCTATATCGTTGTCGGCAATCGGCACGCACTCGGCACTCTGCGCTATGCCGGCATTGCCGGGTGCGCAATATATCTTGTCAACCTCGGACGATCTGCCCAATGCCTCGACAATGGCGTGACAGCGTCCGCCCGATCCTATAACCAATACTTTCATCGCAGCCATGTTTAGTGTTTGAAGTGTCGCATGCCGGTCACGAGCATCGTCATGCCGTACTCGTCGGCCTTTGCCACCGAGTCGGCATCGCGCACGCTGCCGCCGGGCTGTACGAGTGCCGTCACGCCGTACTCCTGAGCCAGGGTCACCGTGTCGTCGAACGGAAAGAATCCGTCGGAAGCCAGCACCAATCCCTCGGTGATACCGGCAGAGCGAGCCTGCTCCAAGGCTATGCGTGCCGAGCCTACGCGGTTCATCTGGCCTGCGCCGATGCCCACTGTGCGGCCGTCGCGCACCACTGCTATGGCATTAGACTTGACATGCTTTACTATGCGCCAGCCGAAATTCATGTCGCGCAGCTCCTCGGCCGAGGGCTTGCGGCGAGTGACGCACATCGAGGCCTCGACCGTCAGGGTCGAGGTGTCCATATCCTGTACCAGCATGCCGCCGTTGACACCGACGTATTGTTTGCGCACCTCGTCATCGTGCGTCATGTCGATCTGCAACAGCCGCAGATTCTTCTTCGTCGAGAACACCTCCAATGCCTCCTGCGTGAACGACGGTGCCATGACGATCTCCAAGAATATGGGTTTCATCAGTTCGGCCACCTCGCCCGTGATCTCTCTGTTGACCGCCACGATGCCGCCGAAGATGCTCACCTTGTCGGCTTCGTATGCCTTGGTCCACGCCTCTTTGATGTCGGCACCCACGGCCGCGCCGCAGGGGTTCATGTGTTTCAGACCCACGCAGAACGGCTCGTCGAACTCGCGCACGATGCTCAATGCCGCATTGGCGTCCTGTATGTTGTTATACGAAAGCTCCTTGCCACCCAACTGCTTGGCCGAAGCGAGCGAATACGAAACGGGCTTGCCCAAAGCGTAGAATGCCGCCTGCTGATGGGGATTCTCGCCGTAGCGCAACGACTGCACCTTGTCGAGTGCAATCATCGGCATCTCTTCCAGACCGGCCTTATCGCGCATGTAGCCGGCAATGCACATGTCGTAGAGTGCGGTGTGGGTGTAGGCCTTGGCCGAGAGTTCCAGACGCGTTTGGAGCGTGGTGTTGCCGGTATGCCCGATCTCCTCTATTATGCGGGCATAATCTGTGGGGTCGCACACCACGGTCACGTCGCGGTAGTTCTTGGCCGCACTGCGCAACATCGACGGGCCGCCTATATCGATATTCTCTATGGCCTCCTCCATAGTCACGCCCTCGCGCTCGATGGTACTGCGGAAGGGGTAGAGATTGACGCACACCATATCGATGAACTCTATGCCGTTTTCGCGCAGTGCCTGCAAATGGCTCTCGTCGTCGCGCCGTGCCAGCAGACCGCCATGCACCTTTGGGTGCAGCGTCTTGACGCGGCCGTCGCATATCTCGGGAAATCCCGTCACGTCGCTTATGTTGATTACATCGATGCCGCTCTGGCGGAGCATCGTCATGGTACCGCCGGTGGCTATGATCTGCCAGCCCATGCTGACGAGCTCCCGGGCGAACTCGGCCACGCCCGTTTTGTCGCTAACGCTTATCAGTGCTCTCATCTGTTGTTTATCAGTTTATTGATCGTTTCTACATAAAGTTTGTGTTCAACGGAGTGGATCATCGAGGTCAACTCCTCTTCGTCGGTGCCGTCGTAATCGAGGGCGCGCTGCGAGATGATCTCTCCGCCGTCGAGCGATTCGTCGACGTAGTGTATCGTAACGCCGTAGACCTTGACGCCGTAGGCCATGGCATCGGCTATGGCATGCGCCCCCTTGAACGAGGGCAGCAGCGACGGGTGTATGTTGACAATGCGTCGCGCGTAGCGTTCGAGCAGCACGCGGCCTATAAGACGCATGTAACCGGCCAGACATACCAGCTCTGCGCCGCAGGCATCGAGCCGGTCGGCGATGACGCTCTCGTACTCCTCGCGCGAGGTGTAATCTTTGGGCGAGATCACCAATGTCTCTATGCCCAACCTCTCGGCGCGGGCTATGACTCCGGCCGAGGGCTTGTCGCATACGAGCAGTGCCACGCGGGCATCGATCTCGCCGCAGCGGCATGCCTCGGCTATGGCTTCGAAGTTGCTGCCGCTGCCGCTGGCGAATACGGCTATTGTGTGTGTTGCCATGCCGCTACCCTATCGTTACACCCTCTTTATCGGTTACGCGGCCTATGATGCTCGCCCTCTCGCCGCACTCTTCGAGTATGGCTATGGCGCGCTCGGCCTGCGAAGCGTCGAGGGCCACGACCATGCCGATGCCCATGTTGAAGATGTTGAACATCTCGCGGTGTGCTATGCCGCCGCGCTCTTCGAGCATGCGGAACACCGGTAAGATCTCCCACGAACCCTCGTCGATTGCGATGCCCTGACCGTCGTGCAGAATGCGCGGTATGTTCTCGTCGAATCCGCCGCCGGTTATGTGGCTGATGCCGTGAACGTCGCACTCCTGCAACAGTCGCAGTATCGATTTGACGTAGATGCGCGTGGGGGTGAGCAGTACCTCACCCAAAGGACGGTCGCCCAGACCATCATAAGGGGCATGCAGATCAAGCCCGCTGTCGGCCACGATCTTGCGCACTAAGCTGAATCCGTTGGAGTGAACGCCGCTCGATGCCAGTCCCACGAGCACGTCGCCCGTCTTGACCTTCGAGGCATCGATCAGCTTAGAACGCTCCACTACGCCGCATGTGAAACCCGCTATGTCGTATTCGCCGCCACCGTACATGCCCGGCATCTCGGCCGTCTCGCCGCCGATGAGTGCGCAGCCCGCCTGACGACAGCCCTCGGCCACGCCCGCCACTATCGCCTCGATCTTTGCCGGCTCGTTGTGACCCACTGCGACGTAATCGAGGAAGAACAGCGGCTCGGCACCCTGTGCCAGCACGTCGTTGACGCACATGGCCACGGCATCGATGCCTATTGTGTCGTGCTTGTCCATCTCGAATGCGAGTTTGAGCTTGGTGCCCACACCGTCGGTGCCGCTCACCAGCACCGGCTCCTTTACCCCGAGCGATGCCAGATCGAACATGCCGCCGAAGGCTCCGATGTTGCCCATCATGCCGCGGCGCGAGGTCGATGCCACATGCGACTTTATACGTTTTACGACCTCGTATCCGGCTTCCAGATTGACTCCGGCTTCTTCATAACTCTTTGCCATAAATTTCAAGAAGTTAACAGTTTTTATCTCTATCCGTCTGCTCGGCGTTGCGATACAGATCGGTCATATAGCGGCCGTTGAAGCAAGCCATGCACAGCTCGCTGCGTCGGCCGGCTTCGAGCAAGGCCTCCTCCGAGAGGAACTCCAACGAGTCGGCCTCGATGGCCTCGCGCGCCTGCTCCTTGCTTCTGTAAGCACAAAGCAGCTCGTCGTGGGTCGACATGTCGACACCGTAGAAGCACGGGTGCTTGATGGCCGGACTGGCTATGCGCACATGCACTTCGCGCGCTCCGGCCTCTTTCAGCAGGCGCACTATGCGAAGCGACGTGGTTCCGCGCACGATAGAGTCGTCGATCAGCACGACGCTCTTGTCCTTGACCAGACTGCGCACGGCCGAGAGCTTCATGCGCACGCCCTTCTCGCGCATCTGCTGCGAGGGCTGGATAAAGGTGCGGCCTATGTATTTGTTCTTTATCAGACCCATCTCGTAGGGAATGCCGCTGGCCTCCGAGAAGCCTATGGCGGCACTCAGGCTTGAATCGGGCACGCCGATCACCACGTCGGCCTCGACGGGAGCCTCCTTGTAGAGCAGACGCCCGGTCTGTTTGCGGAACGCATGCACGTTGCAACCCTCGATGTCGCTGTCGGGACGCGAGAAGTAGATATACTCCATGGCGCACATGCAGTGACGCTTGTACTGCGAGTAGTCGCGGCTGCGTATGCCGTGCGAGTCGATAGTGACGATCTCGCCCGGCTCGATGTCGCGGATATACTCCGCACCGACGATATCCATGGCGCATGTCTCGCTGCTGACCACATAACCGTTGCCGAGCCGGCCGATGGCCAGCGGTCTGAGACCGTATTTGTCGCGACAGGCATAGATGCGGTTGCGGGTCATGATAAGGAATGCGAAGGCACCCTCCAACATGTTTAGCGCATCGATGATGGCGAATATGCGGTGCGATTCGTTGTTCTCCTTTTTTATCAGGTGAGCGAGAATCTCGCTGTCGGAGGTCGAGTGGAACAGGCTGCCGCGCATCTCCAAGTAGTGCGTCAGCTCGCGCGAGTTGACCAGATTGCCGTTGTGCGCCAATGCGAAATCGCCCGTAAAGTGGTGGAATACGAACGGCTGAACGTTGAGCATTCCTCCGCCTCCGGTGGTCGAGTAACGCACATGCCCGATGGCCATGCTGCCGCCGAGAGTCGACAGGTTCGACTGGTTGAATACCTCGGTCACCAGACCCTCGCCCTTGACCACATGCAGCTCTCCCCTATCGTCGGCTGCGACGATGCCGCAGGCCTCCTGCCCGCGGTGCTGCAAGGCATGCAGTCCGTAGTAGGAGAGGTTGGCCGCGTCGTCGACACCGAACACGCCGAACACGCCGCACTCCTCGTGCAGATCGTCGCCGAATATACGATCGGAATCTTTCAACATTTCGGCCTGTTATTTCGATAAGCACTTGGTAAGACGGTCGAGAATCTCCTCGTAGGCCTCGCGCACGCGGCCTAAGTCGCGACGGAAACGGTCCTTGTCGAGTTTCTCGTTGGTCTGGCTGTCCCACAGACGGCACGTATCGGGGCTTACCTCGTCCGCAAGAATGATCTTGCCGTCGGAGGTGCGGCCGAACTCGATCTTGAAGTCGACCAGCGTGATGCCCATTTGCGAGAAGAGCTCCTGCAAGGCCTTGTTGATACGGCCGGTCATGTCGTAGATGTGTGCCAGCTCGTCGTATGTCACAATGCCCATTGCCACGGCGTGGTGGTCGTTGATCAGGGGGTCGCCCAGCTCGTCCTTCTTGTAGCAGATGTCGTAGATGACATTCGACGGCTTGGTGCCCTCCTCTATGCCCAGACGCTTGGCCATCGAGCCGGCGATGATGTTGCGCACGATCACCTCCAAAGGAATGATCGACACCTTGCGGCAGATCTGGTCGCGGTCGTTGATCGTCTCGATGTAATGGGTCTCGATGCCCTTGTCGCGCAGATACTCGAAGATGAGCGTCGAGATGCGGTTGTTCAGCACGCCCTTGTTCTCGATCTTGGCCTTCTTGATGTTGTTGAATGCCGTTGCGTCGTCCTTATAGTGAATCACGATAATGTCTTCATCATCGGTCTTGAATACCTGCTTTGCCTTTCCCTCGTAGAGTTGTTCGAGCTGTTTCATAATGTGTGAGAATTATTTAAGTTGTTAATATTATTTTCGTTTGGTGAAGTATGTAACCGCATTGGCGAATATGTCCTGACGCTTGTTGCCCGAGATGTTCTTGTAGAGCCCCTGCTCGTAGCGTTCGGTGTGTCCCATCTTGCCGAGGATCTGTCCCGTGGGGCTGATTATGCCCTCGATGCCGTATGACGAGCCGTTGGGATTGTACGGTGCGTCGGTGGTGGCGCGACCATCGGGATCGACATACTGGAATGCCAACTGTCCCGCGGCGAACAGCTTTTCGGCCAGCTCCTCGCTTACGACGAACTTGCCCTCGCCGTGGCTGACGGCTATGGCGTGACGGTCGCCCACGCTGAACGACGAGAGCCAGGGCGAAGCCGTGGTGCCCACGCGCGTCTCGACGATCTGCGATATATGGCGGTTGATATCGTTGCGGAACAGAGTCGGCGACTCGGGTGTGACGCAGCCCAGTCGGCCGTATGGCAGCAATCCCGACTTGACCAGAGCCTGGAAGCCGTTGCAGATGCCGAGAATCAGTCCGCCGCGATCGAGCAGAGCGTGTATGGCATCGGCGATCTTGCGGTTGTTGAGTACGTTGGCGATGAACTTGCCGCTGCCGTCGGGCTCGTCGCCGGCAGAGAATCCGCCGCTCAGGGCCAATATGTGGCACGAGTCGATATTGCGCTGCATCTCGTCGATCGACGAGAATATATCCTCCGAGCTGAGATTGCGGAACACAGAGGTGCGAACTTCGGCTCCGGCGCGACGGAATGCGCGGGCGGTGTCGTAGTCGCAGTTGGTGCCTGGGAAGACCGGAATATAGACCTTGACCTCGTCGACGGCCTCGCCCGGATAGGTCATGGCCGCCTCGGTGCAGTCGCTCTGACGGGTCGTGCCGCCTGCTGCACCGCGATCGGGGTATATCGCCGCGAACTTGCGCGTATTGGCCGCCAGCAGGTCGTCGATATTCATGGCGCAGCCGTTGATCGTAAGCTCCGCAGTGTCGACCGTGCAACCCAGCAGTTCGGCCGCCTCGAAATCGAGCTTGCCGCAGCACTCCACCACGATCGAGCCGTATGCGTAGTCGAACAGCGACTCTTCGCTGCACTCGATCCGGGCACCTATGCGGTTGCCGAACGACATCTTCGACAGAGCCTCGCTTACGCCGCCGAATCCGACTGCGTATGCCGCCACGATCTCCGCGTCGGCGATCTTGTCGGACACGAAATCGAAGTTGTGCTTCAAGGCATCGGTGTCGGGCATCATATCCGCCTGTGGCGTGTGACGTATTATGTATATGTTATGGCCTGCCTGCTTGAACTCGGGGCTTATCACCTTGCCGGCATCGACAGTCGTGATGCCGAAAGCCATCAGCATGGGCGGTACGTCGATATCGCGGAAGGTGCCGCTCATCGAGTCCTTGCCGCCGATCGACGGCAGCCCCAGTGCCACCTGCATCTTCAAGGCTCCGAGCAGTGCCGCCATGGGCTTGCCCCACGACAGCGGTGTGGTCATGCGCTCGAAATACTCCTGATACGAGAATCGCATCTTGTCGTAGCGCGCACCTGCCGCTACGACCTTGGCGCAGGCCTCCACTACGGCGTATGCCGCACCGTGATAAGGGCTCCACGAGGTGATGAAGGGGTTGTAGCCGTATGCCATGATACTTGCCGTCGAGGTGACGGCATCGCCCACGGGCAGTTTCTGCACCGATACCTGTGTCTCGGTGGTTTGCGTGCGTCCGCCGAACGGCAGCAATACGGTCGAGGCTCCGATCGTGGAGTCGAACATCTCGATAAGGCCCTTTTGCGATACGACGTTGTCGTCGGAGAGGTTATTGCACATGCGCTCGGCCAGATCCCTGCCTTCGATCTTGCGCTCGAAAGGATTGCGCTCCTCCACTGCGCCTATCTCTATTGCGGTATAGTGCTTGGCACCTGCGCTGTCGATGAAATCGCGTGACAGATCGACCACGAGTCGGCCGCCGTTGTACATGCGCATGCGGTGCGTGTCGGTCACGTCGGCGACGTATGTAACCTCTACATTCTCCTCGTGGCACAGCTCCATGAACCGCTCCATATCCTTGCGCTCGACCACTACGGCCATGCGTTCCTGCGACTCGCTGATGGCGAGCTCGGTGGAGTTCAGACCCTCGTACTTGACCGGTACGCGGTCGAGATATATGTCCAATCCGTCGGTCAGCTCGCCTATGGCCACGCTCACGCCGCCGGCTCCGAAGTCGTTGGATTTTTTTATCAGTCGCGTCACTTCGCGGCGGCGGAACAGACGCGAGAGCTTACGCTCTTCGGGAGCATTGCCCTTCTGCACCTCCGAGCTGCACTCCTCCAAAGAGTTCTCGTTGTGTTCCTTCGACGAGCCTGTGGCACCGCCTATGCCGTCGCGGCCTGTACGACCACCGAGCAGCAGCACCACGTCGCCTGCAACGGGCGTTTCGCGACGCACGTCATCGGCTTTGACCGCTCCGACCACGGCGCCAACTTCCAGTCGCTTGGCCACATAGTCGGGGTGATAGATCTCGCGCACATGGGTGGTGGCCAGACCTATCTGGTTGCCGTAGCTCGAATATCCTGCCGCGGCCTTGTGCGATATGACGCGCTGCGGCAGCTTGCCTTCGAGCGTCTCGGCGACGCTCTTGTATATGTCGCCCGCACCCGTCACGCGCATGGCCTGATAGACATAGCTGCGTCCCGACAGCGGGTCGCGAATGGCACCGCCCAGACATGTCGACGCTCCGCCGAAAGGCTCGATCTCCGTGGGGTGGTTGTGCGTCTCGTTCTTGAACTGCAACAGCCAGCGTTGCATCTGCCCGTCGACATCGACATTGACGAATATGCTGCATGCGTTGTTCTCGTCGCTCTGTTCCAGGTCGTCGAGCTTGCCGCACTTTTTCAGATAACGCGCGCCTATGGTGGCCAGCTCCATCAGACACATGCTCTTCTGCTCGCGTCCCAGCTCGCGGCGTATGTTGGCGAGCAATTCCAGCGACGACTCGATCTCCTTGGCGATGAACGATTCGTCGACCGTAATTTCGGTGATCTCGGTGGTGAATGTCGTGTGGCGGCAATGGTCGCTCCAATAGGTGTCGAGTATGCGCAACTCGGTCTCGTAGGGGTCGCGCTGCTCGCGGCGGAAGTATGCCACCACTTCGCCCAGGTCATCGGCGTTCATGGCAAGGCCGTATCGTTTGCAGAAGGGGGCGAACTCCTCTTTGCTCATCGAGGTAAAGCCGTCGAGTCGTGCCACGGGCTTGACGGCGGCGTGCTCCGAGTCGGACAATATGTCGAGCCGCTTGCGGCGCGATTCGACGGCATTGATATAGTAGTGCTCGATGCGTGCCATCTGCTCGTCGTCGACGCTGTCGTCGAATATCAGAAGGCGCGCGCTGCGTATGCGCACGTCGGCCGTGGGATCGATCAGCCGCACGCAGTCGACGGCCGAAGCGGCGCGCTGGTCGAACTGTCCGGGCAGATACTCCACTGCCAGATAGCGTTTGCCCTGCAACTGGCAATCGTCGCTCACGCGGTCGGTCACCCTCTCGCCGAAGACGCTGTAACGGCTCTTTTCGAGCAGCTCCTCAGAGAAGCCGAACAGATCGTAGACGTTCAGCAGCCGCAGCTCCGAAATCGACAGCGACAGATTGTTGTTTAGCTCCTGGCGGAGCGTTTCGGCCTCGACGCCGAACTTGGGATATTTCTCTACATAGATGCGGTAATCAGCCATGTCTTATATGTTAGTTCTGTTTTACGAATTTGTCTTGCCATGTCTCGTAGTAGCCGTCGGCATCTAATCCGACGAATGTTATGTGGCCCATCTTGCGCTTGGGGCGGCTCTCGCTCTTGCCGTAGAGATGCACATAGACGTTGTCGTTGTGCGCAGCCGCTATGCGCTCGGCTGCGGCCAGATCCTGCCCGAGTATGTTTTTCATCACGGTGGGAGCCTTCAAACGCGGCTCTTCGAGCGGCATATCCAGCAGATAGCGGCACAGCTCGCGATACTGGTCGGTCGTACAGCCCTCGATGGTGTAGTGGCCGCTGTTGTGCGGACGCGGTGCCATCTCGTTGAAGTAGAACTCGTCGCCCACGACGAAATATTCGATGGCCATGATGCCGCGGTAACGGTTGCGACGCATGAACTCCTCGCTCTTTGCGACCATGCGCCGGCGCAGGTCGTCGTTCATCTCGGGTGCCGGCACGATCGACAGATCGAGTATGCCTCCCGAGTGTATGTTGCGGCCTACGGGGAAATGAATATATCCCGTCTGCTCGTCGCCGACCGATATCACGCTCGCCTCGTAATCGAAACGGACGAACTCCTCCAATATGCACGGCACCGACAGCATCTTTTCGGCGGCTGCGAGATCGTCGACGCTGTGAATCATCATCTGTCCGTGGCCGTCGTAGCCGAGTCGGCGGCTCTTCAATATGCAGGGATAACCGAACTCCCCGGCCTTTCGCTTCAACGTATCCATGTCGGCTATGTCGGCGAAGCGTGCGCAGCGCAGTCCGCTCTCGACGGCGCGGCTCTTCTCGCGCAGCCGGTCCTGCGAGTCGATCAGCGGCTCGATGCCCTGCTTGATATTGTAGCGGTCGGCCAGGGTGCGGAGAATATCGCCCGGAACGTTCTCGAACTCGTAGGTCACAACGTCGCTGCGGCGGCACAACTCCTCCAATGCCGCAAGGTCGTCGAATGCCGCCACGATATGTTCGTCGCACACGCCGAATGCCGGAGCGTCGGCCGACGGGTCGAGACAGATCGTCCTGGCTCCCAGTCGGGCGGCGGCCTGGGCGATCATCAATCCCAACTGTCCGGCTCCTATTATGCCTATCGTCTTTGTCATCGCTACTCCAATTCGGCTTTGAGTACGTCGGCCGTCTGTCGGGCGCGGAAAGCGTCGAGTCGCTCGGCCAGAGCATCGTCTTGCAGCGAGAGTATCGAGGCCGCTATGAGTGCGGCGTTCTTGGCGCCGTTGATGGCGACGGTGGCTACGGGTACGCCGGCAGGCATCTGCACGATCGACAGCAGCGAATCCAGACCGTTCAACGCGCGCGACTTGACAGGAACGCCTATTACGGGCAGTGAGGTCATTGCCGCCACCATGCCCGGCAGATGAGCCGCACCGCCGGCACCGGCTATTATGACATCGATGCCGCGGCTGCGCGCCGTCGAGGCGTAGTCGTACATGAGCTGCGGTGTGCGGTGCGCGCTCACCACGCGTTTCTCATACGGTATGTCGAGCTGCGAGAGCATCTCGGCCGCTGCCGACATCACCTCCCAGTCGCTCGTCGAACCCATTATCACTCCAACTTTCATAATCAGTTATCTTATCGTATATTAAACTCAAAAAAACAAGACGGCCGCTATATGTTCATAGCGGTCGTTATACCTTATATAATATGTCGCACGATCCCGATTGTATGGTCGCATGTATGCGTGCGGAGATTCCTGCGTCGATGCCGCAATCTTCGTGCGGAGAACAAGAAGATGCGCCGTGCCCGTCATTGCCTCGTCGGGCAATGGGTCTCCGCTTTCGATGCGGAGAGAACCTGTCGCATATCTGTCCTGACAAGAAAATCATGGCACAAATGTAGGACAATTTAGAATGACAGAAAACGGGTGACGACAACTTTTTTCAACTTTTTTTTAACAATTCCGCAAAATGCCGGAGCGCGAAAAATCTTCCCCGTTTTTGCTTGGACATAACCCGAAATATATTTACCTTTGCACGAAACGAACGAAGACGATGACGTACTGCTCAGCTTACATAGCGATATGCAAGGCATCTCACACGAAAAGTGCAGATGTGCAGCATCAGCCTCTTCAATCGATCGACTTTGTTACATTTGTCTCAAATAATTTATCGGCGGCTTCAAAAGTCGCCTATTTTTTTTAATATGGCTGAGCATCGGATCATTATCAAGGGCTGCACGATAGTGTGCAAGGGTGAGACGAAAACCGCGGATATAGCCGTCGAAAACGGCATCATCTCGACGCTGGCCGACAGCATCGAGGTGCGCGGCGGCGACGAGGTGATAGATGCCCGCGGCATGGTGGCATCGAGCGGACTGGTGGACGTACATGTTCATCTGCGCGAGCCGGGCTACGGCTACAAGGAGCGCATCTCTACCGGGACGGCCGCCGCGGCGCGCGGAGGATATACCACCGTGTGCGCCATGCCCAATCTCAATCCTGTGCCCGACTGTCGCGAAAACCTGCAACGCGAGTTGGATATAATCGCCGAAAACGCCTGCGTCAAGGTACTGCCGTATGCGGCCATCACGCGTGCGCGCCGGGGAGAGGAACTTGTCGATTTCGTTTCGCTGAAAGATTCGGTGGCGGCGTTCTCCGACGACGGCAGCGGAGTGCAGCGCGAGGAGGTGATGCGGCAGGCCATGCGTGCCGCCGCCGACAACAATTTCATAATAGCCGCCCACTGCGAAGTCGACGAGCTGCTGCGGGGCGGATATATTCACGACGGCGAGTATGCCGCCCGCCACTCTCACCGCGGCATCTGCTCTGAGAGCGAGTGGCGGCAGATCGAGCGCGACATAGCACTGGCCGAGCAGACCGGCTGCCGCTACCACGTGTGTCACATATCGACCAAAGAGAGCGTGGAGCTGATCCGCCGCGCCAAGAGCCGCGGAGTCAGGATAACGTGCGAGACGGCACCCCACTACCTCGTCTTCACCGACGGGGATTTGCAGGAGCACGGGCGTTGGAAGATGAATCCTCCGATCCGCTCGGCGGCCGACCGCGAGGCACTGCGGCAGGGCATCGTCGACGGTACGATCGACATGATCGCCACCGACCATGCACCCCACTCGGCCGAGGAGAAGTCGCACGGGCTGGAACGCAGCGCAATGGGTGTCGTGGGGTTGGAGACAGCATTTCCGGTGCTCTACACGCATCTCGTATGTACGGGCGTGATCTCACTCGACGAGCTGTTCCGCTTGATGAGCGGCAACCCTCGCAGGGCGTTCCGTCTGGGTGGTGCGCTGGCCGAGGGCGAAGCGGCCGACATTGCGCTGTTCGATCTTGCGGCCGAGTATCGCATCGATTCGTCGCAATTCGCCTCGATGGGACACAGCACGCCCTTCGACGGCATGACGGTCAAGGGACGCACCTTCATGACGATGGTCGACGGCCGCGTGGTTTACATTGACAAAACAAACACAAGATAGAATGAAACCCTTTAACAAGAAACTGGTACTCGAAAACGGACGGGAGTTCCCCGGCTACGGCATCGGAGCCGACCGCAACACGGTTTGCGAGCTGGTCTTCAACACCTCGATGGTGGGCTATCAGGAGATACTCTCCGATCCGTCGTACACCAATCAGATCGTGGTGATGACCTATCCGCTGATAGGCAACTACGGCATAACCGACGAAGATTACGAGACGAAGTTCCCGACTATCGGCGGCATGGTCGTGCGCGAATGCAACGACTCGCCGAGCAACTTCCGCTACACGAAGACCCTCGACGAGGTGTTCGAGGAGCTGAATATTCCCGGCATAAGCGGTGTCGACACGCGCATGATAACACGCATCATACGCAGTGAGGGCTGCCAGAAAGCGGCCATCGTCGACTACGACATGCCGCACGACGAGGTCATGCAGATGATCTGTCAGACCGAGCTGCCGCACGACGGCGTGCGCAGAGTGAGCTGCAAGAAACGCTGGTTCTCGCGAACGCCCAACCACAAATACGATATAGTGGCTATCGACTGCGGCATCAAATACAACATCATACGCCAGTTCAATCAGAAGGGTTGCAATGTGACCATCGTCCCGTTCGACTCCACACCCGAGGAGATCATGGCCTTCAATCCCGACGGCATATTCATCTCCAACGGCCCGGGCGATCCGGTCGATGTGGCGGAGGTGGGACGCACCATAGAGGCGTTGCGCGGACATCTTCCCATATTCGGAATCTGCCTGGGGCATCAGTTGATCGCCTTGTCATACGGTGCGCGCACCTTCAAGATGAAGTTCGGCCACCGCGGAGGCAATCACCCCGTCAAGAATCTCGATACGGGGCGCATAGAGATCACGAGCCAGAATCATAACTACGCCGTCGACGAGGAGTCGCTCGGGCAGACTCCGCTGCGCGTGACGCATATCAATCTGCTCGACTCGACGGTCGAGGGCATGGAGTCGGTCGCCGACAAGATATTTTCGATACAGTATCACCCCGAGAGTGCGCCGGGGCCGCAGGACAGCACCTATCTATTCGATAAATTCATTAAAATGATGGAGGAGAACAGAAATGCCTAAGAGAACCGATATAAAGAAAGTGATGGTGATCGGATCGGGTCCGATCGTCATAGGCCAGGCCGCCGAGTTCGATTATGCCGGCACACAGGCGTGTCTTGCGCTGAAAGAGGAGGGGTATCAGGTGATTCTGGTCAACTCCAATCCCGCTACCATAATGACCGATACCCATATAGCCGACAAGGTCTATATGGAGCCTCTGACATTGGAGTATGTGGCCAAGATCATACGCTACGAGCGTCCCGATGCCATTGTGCCCGGCCTGGGCGGACAGACCGGTCTCAACCTTGCGGTGCAGCTGGCCAAGAAGGGCATCTTGGAGGAGTGTCAGGTGGAGATCCTCGGCACATCGTTCAAGAGCATCGAGCAGGCCGAAGACCGCGAGCTGTTCAAGGAGCTGTGCCAGAGTCTGGGCGAGCCGGTATTGCCGTCGCTGATCGTCGGCTCGATCGACGAATCGGTCGAGGCTGCCCGGCAGATCGGCTATCCGGTGGTGCTGCGTCCGGCATTTACGCTGGGCGGCACGGGCGGCGGCTTCGCCGACAACGAAGACGAGCTGCGCGACATAATGCGCAACGCCCTGATGCTGTCGCCGGTGCATCAGGTACTCGTCGAGAAGAGCATAAAGGGCTATAAGGAGATCGAATACGAGGTCATGCGCGACAGCAACGACACGGCCATAACCATCTGCAACATGGAGAACGTCGATCCGGTGGGCATTCACACCGGCGACTCGATCGTGGTGGCTCCGAGCCAAACGCTCACCAACAAGGAGTATCAGTTGCTGCGCGACAGCGCGCTGAGACTTATCCGCGCCTTGAAGATCGAGGGTGGCTGCAACGTGCAGTTCGCGCTCGATCCGCTCTCGTTCAAATACTATATCATCGAGGTCAATCCCCGCGTGAGCCGTTCATCGGCTTTGGCGTCGAAGGCGAGCGGCTACCCTATCGCCCGCGTGAGCGCGAAGATCGCCGTGGGACTCACGCTCGACGAGATCCGGATAGCCAACACCCCTGCCAGCTTCGAGCCGACGCTGGACTATGTGGTGACCAAGATAGCGCGCTTCCCGTTCGACAAGTTCAGCGACGCTTCCAATGAGCTGGGTACGCAGATGAAGGCCACGGGCGAGGTGATGAGCGTCGGCCGCACCATCGAGGAGAGTCTCTTGAAGGCGGTGCGCTCGTTGGAGACAGGCGTGTGCCACATCTATCACAAGAAGTTCGATCCGATGTCGGTCGACGGCATGCTGGCATATATCCGCAAGGGTACCGACGACAGATTATATGCCATTGCCGAGCTGATACGGCGCGGTGTCGATCTGCTGCACATATATAATAATACCAAGATCGACATGCTGTTTTTGGAGAAGTTCAAGAACATCGTCGAGATGGAGGCGCATGTGCGCTGCGGTGCGGGCGACCGCGAGACGCTGCTCGATGCCAAGCGAATGGGCTTCAGCGATAAATATATAGGCATGCTCTGGGGCAAGAGCGAGTCGGAGATATTCTGCATGCGCCGCCAGTGGGGAATATTCCCCGTCTACAAGATGATCGATACGTGTGCCAGCGAGTTCGATTCGTATGTTCCCTATTTCTACTCAACCTACGAGCAGGAGAATGAATCGGTGGTGAGCGACCGCCGCAAGATCGTGGTGCTCGGCTCGGGTCCCATACGCATAGGTCAGGGCGTGGAGTTCGACTACTCAACTGTGCATGCCATCTGGGCCATACGCGAGGCCGGCTACGAAGCTATCATCATCAACAACAACCCCGAGACCGTATCGACCGACTACACCATAAGCGACAAGCTCTACTTCGAGCCGCTCACGGTCGAGGATACCATGAATGTCATCGAGCTAGAACGCCCCGAGGGCGTGATCGTCTCGCTCGGAGGACAGACGGCGATCAATCTGGCCAAACCGCTGGCCGACCTGGGCGTGAAGATCATCGGCACCGGCATCGAGGCCATCAACAATGCCGAGGACCGCAAGTGCTTCGAGCAGATCATGCGCCGCGCCGCCATTCCGCAGCCCGAGGCCGAGGCTGTCACCGACATCGAGTCGGGCGTGCGTGCAGCCGAGCGCATAGGCTATCCCGTGCTGGTGCGTCCGAGCTATGTGCTGGGCGGCCGGGCCATGCAGATCGTATCCAACGAGGAGGCCATACGCCACTATCTGAAAAATGCAGTGGAGATCAACGAGGATCAGCCTGTGCTGGTCGACAAGTATATCATGGGCAAGGAGTTGGAGGTCGATGCAATATGCGACGGCGAGCAGGTGTTCATACCGGGCATCATGGAGCACGTCGAGCGCACCGGTATCCACTCGGGCGACAGCATTAGCGTCTACCCCACATTCAGCGTGAGCCAAAAGGTGAAGGATACGATCATCGACTACACGGTGCGGCTGGGCAAGGAGATCGGCATCATTGGTCTTTACAACATACAGTTCATCGCCGACAAGCAGGACAAGGTCTATGTCATAGAGGTCAATCCTCGCTCGTCGCGCACGGTGCCGTTTCTGTCGAAGTCGACCGGTGTGCAGATGGCCAAGATCGCGACCAACGTCATTCTCGGACACTCGCTGCGCGAGCAGGGCATCGACAAGGTGTATGCCGCCGAACGCAAACGCTGGTATGTGAAGACTCCGGCATTCTCGTTCGCCAAGATCCGCGGCGTGGACTCTTATCTGTCGCCCGAGATGAAGTCGACGGGCGAGGCTATCGGCTACGACAACTCGCTGACGCGTGCTCTATACAAATCGTTGCAGTCGTCGGGCATGACCATCGCCAACTACGGTACGATTCTGGTAACCATCGCCGATGCCGACAAGGTGCGTGCACTGCCGCTCATACGCCGTTTCTACAACCTCGGATTCAACATCGAAGCCACGAGCGGCACGGCGCGTTTCCTGCGCGAGAACGGCATACGTACACGATGCCTGCACAAACTGAGCGAAGGCTCGACCGAGATATTCGAGTCGCTCAGCAAGGGACACGTCAATTATGTAATCAACACGATCGATATCAACCAGCACAGTGCACGTCTCGACGGCTACGACATACGTCGCTCGGCCGTGGAGAACAACGTGACGATATTCACCGCATTGGAGACGGTCAGCGTACTGCTCGACGTCTTGGAGGAGATCACGCTCGGAGTATCGACAATCGATGCGGAATAGGCCATGTCGAAGAGAGGAACATACGTAATAACCGAAAATAGCAGCCTCACGCCGACCGTTTGGCGCATGCGTCTGGCCGGCGACACGCAGTGCGTGAAGCGTCCCGGGCAATTCATAAATATTGCCCTCGACGGGCTGTTCCTGCGGCGGCCGATCTCCGTTTGCGACTACGACTCTCAGAGTATCACGATCATATATAAGGTCGTTGGGCGCGGTACGCGGCAGATGAGCCGCATGCAGTGCGGGGAGTCGTTAGATTGTTTAGTCGGACTTGGCAACGGTTTCTCGGTGGAGACCGCCTCGCAGCGTCCGCTGCTCGTAGGCGGCGGTGTCGGGCTGCCCCCGATGTACAATCTGTGCAAACAGCTTATTGCCGCAGGAAAAAAGCCGCTGTTGGTTATGGGCTTCAACACCGCTGGCGAAGTATTCTACCGATCGGAGTTCGAGCAGCTCGGCATCGATGTGTTCTGCGCTACGGCGGACGGAACTGAGGGTGCGCAAGGATTTGTAACGGACGTGATTCGTACATTTGACTTAAAGTTCGACTATATATATGCCTGCGGTCCTCTGCCCATGCTTAGGGCTTTGTATAACGCAAGCGAAGTCGATGGCGAATTCAGTTTCGAGGAGCGCATGGGCTGCGGATTCGGAGCCTGCATGGGCTGCACATGTCGAACCAAATACGGCAACAAACGCATCTGCGTCGACGGGCCGGTATTGAAACGCGAGGAGATAATATGGTAAACAGAGTTGATACAAGCATTGAGTTGTGCGGCGTAAAGCTCGACAACCCAGTGATTCCGGCAAGCGGTACGTTCGGATTCGGCCGCGAATTCGCCGAGTTCTACGATCTCGATATCCTCGGGGCCATATCGATAAAGGGCACCACGCGCGAGGCGCGTTTCGGCAACCCTACGCCTCGTATTGCAGAGTGCACGTCGGGAGTGATCAACTCCGTCGGACTGCAAAACCCGGGCATCGATGCCGTCATATCGCACGAGCTGCCGGCTTTGAGAGAGATATTCCATAAGCCGATCATTGCCAATATAAGCGGCTTCTCGATAGAGGAATATGCCGAGTGCTGCGCAAAGATTGATAAGGAGCGACAGGTGGAGATAATCGAGGTAAATGTCTCGTGTCCCAATGTTCACAACGGCGGCATGAGCTTCGGCACATCGCCCGAGTCGGCTGCGGCGGTTACCCGGGCAGTGAAAAGAGTGACTACAAAGCCCGTGTTCATAAAACTGAGTCCCAACGTCACCGACATAGTGTCGATCGCCAGGTCGTGCGAAGATGCAGGTGCCGACGGAATTTGTCTTATCAATACGCTTTTGGGTATGCGCATCGATACCATGCGCCGCCGTCCGGTGATAGCCAACAAGATGGGCGGATTCTCGGGTGACGCCATATTTCCGGTGGCCGTGCGCATGGTATACCAGGTGGCCTCGGCATGCGGTATACCCGTCATGGGCTGTGGCGGCGTGGCGAGTGCCTCCGATGTCATAGAGATGATGATGGCCGGAGCCACGGCCGTGCAGGTGGGTGCCGCCAACCTGCGCAATCCCTATGCCTGCAAGGAGATAATAGAGGCTCTGCCCGAAGAGATGGCGCGATTGGGCATCGAGCGTCTGAGCGAAATAACAGGAGTAGTCAAATAAATGATATAAGTATATGCAGAGAGATGTCATAATAGCTTGCGATTTCAGCAGCAAAGAGCAGGTTTTGAGTTTTTTGGACCGGTTTACCGAAACCAAGCCATTCGTTAAGATCGGCATGGAGCTGTTCTATGCCGAAGGGCCTGAGATAGTACGCGAGATAAAGGCTCGCGGCCACAGGATCTTCCTCGATCTCAAACTCCACGATATACCCAACACCGTGAAGAAAGCGATGTCCGTATTGCGCAATCTCGACGTGGATATGTGCAACGTACACGCCGCAGGCACCATCGAGATGATGCGCGCGGCACGCGAGGGACTCACGCGAGAGGACGGCACGCGTCCGCTGCTGATAGCCGTGACGCAGCTCACCTCGACGAGCGAAGAGCGCATGCAGCGCGAACTGCTTATCGGTGCGTCGATTAACGACACTATTGTAAAGTATGCCCTTAATACCAAAGAGGCCGGACTCGATGGCGTCGTTTGCTCGCCTTTGGAGGCTGCCATGGTCAAAGAGGCCTGTGGCACGGATTTTATGACCGTCACTCCGGGCGTTCGGTTCGCAGACGGCGAAGTAGGCGATCAGGTGCGTATCGCCACTCCTGCGCGGGCGCGTGAGATAGGATCGGACTACATCGTGGTGGGACGTTCCATAACGCAGGCCGCCGATCCGGTCGCAGCCTACGAGCGATGCCTCGAAGAGTTTTTAGGTTAACATCGTTATTGACATGAAACCCATTAAGTTATTTTATCTGCGAAACTGTCCTTACTGCAAACGGGCATTGCAGTATATCGAGGCCGAAAAGGCCGCGCACCCCGAGTTTGGCAAACTCGACATAGAGATGATCGAAGAGTCGGAGCACCCCGAGGTGGCCGACCGCTACGACTACTATTACGTGCCGACGTTCTATATCGGTGACGAGAAGGTGCACGAGGGCGGAATATTCGCCGACGAGATGGAACCGCTGCTGCGTCGAGCATTGGAAGAATAAACATAAACAACTATTTGATATGGAGAGACTGATAGCCAAAGATCTGTTGTCGATAGGAGCCGTATTCCTTCGTCCGGAGCAACCGTTTACATGGGCAAGCGGAATCAAAAGCCCTATCTATTGCGACAATCGTCTGACCCTGACGGCACCGGCCGTCCGCAACCGTGTCGAGCATGGCCTGGCCGAGCTTGTCAAACGTCATTTCCCGGAGTGTGAGGTGCTGATGGGAACATCGACAGCAGGCATCGCACACGCCGCCATAACGGCTACGATACTCGACCTGCCGATGGGATACGTGCGGAGCGGAGCCAAGGATCACGGCCGTGCCAATCGCATCGAGGGACGGCTCGACAAAGGGCAGAAAGTCGTCGTTGTGGAGGACCTTATATCGACTGCCGGCAGCTGCATCGAGGTCGTGGAGGCACTGCGCGAGGCCGGAGCCGATGTGCTCGGCGTGGTGAGCATATTCACATACGGCATGAAGCGCGGTTTGGAGCGTCTGGCATCGGCCGGAGTCATCAACCACAGTCTGTCGAATCTCGACGCACTGGTGGAGGTGGCCTCGGACGAAGGCTATATAAAGGCCGAAGACAAGCAGCGCATATTGGCATTCAGAGATAATCTCTCGGACGAGAGCTGGATAAAGTAGTTTATCGTATAACGATCATAAAGTATTAATGATATGAAACATCTGATCGATCCGACGGACCTGTCATTGGAGGAGACCAACGATATAATAGCCCTGGCCGAAGATATAATCGCCAACCGCCGCAAATATGCCGAGTGTTGCCGCGGCCGCAAGCTGGCGACGCTCTTTTACGAGCCGAGTACGCGTACACGACTCAGTTTCACGTCGGCCATGATGGAGCTGGGCGGTAACGTCATAGGTTTTTCCGATGCGAAGAACTCCTCGGTCAGCAAGGGCGAGACCGTGCAGGATACGGTGCGCGTGATCAACTGCTTTGCCGACATCATAGCCATGCGTCACTCGATAGAGGGTGCTCCGCTGGCGGCGACCGAGGTGTCGCGCACGCCGATCATCAACGCCGGCGACGGCAGCCACAGCCACCCTACCCAGACTCTGACCGATCTGCTGACCATCAAGCGCGAGCTTGGACACTTGGACAATCTGACCATAGGCTTTTGCGGCGATCTGAAATTCGGCCGCACGGTGCACTCGCTGATAAAGGCCATGTCGCGTTATGAGAATGTCAAGGTCATACTTATCGCTCCGCCCGAACTGCGCCTGCCATCGTATATCAAGACAGAGGTCTGCGACAAGTGCGGCATAGATTATCGCGAGGTGAGCGACATGGAGAGCGTGATGCCCGAGTTAGACATACTCTACATGACGCGTGTGCAGAAAGAACGCTTCTTAGACGAAGAGGAGTTCGACCGTGTGAAAGACTGTTTTGTACTCGATGCCAAGAAGCTCGCGGCGGCAAAGAGCAAAATGGCTGTCCTGCACCCGCTTCCGCGTGTCAACGAGATTTTGCAGGAGGTAGATGCCGATCCGCGTGCAGCCTATTTCCGTCAAGTGGAGAACGGCAAGTTCGTGCGTATGGCACTGATGCTGCGTCTGCTCGAATGGGCGGAGAACGACCCGACACCCTCGACTTCGGCGTTTGAAGGAGCCGTGAGCGAGGGGCATGTATGCTCCAATGCACGCTGCATATCCAACCTCGAACCGGTCAAGCCGCTGTTCAGGGAATCGCAGACCGAACCGGGAGTATATCGGTGCGTCTATTGCGAGGCCAAAGCAAGATAATTGTAATCATAACAATATGGGCTGTCTAATCAGTTTTAGACAGCCCATTGTTGCTTATGAACATCATCACATTATTCCCACGAAATTACTCATACGGTCAATACATCGTTTCTTCTGGTTGAGATTAGGGTGAACATATAGGTTAAGTGTCGTCGCTACATTCGAATGGCCAAGTATAGCACTGACGGTTTTATAATCGCACTGGCTCTCAATGCATCTGGTTGCAAATGTATGTCGGAGTCCGTGAAAGACCAAATGTGGAATATTCAATCGTTTTAGTAATCTGCCAAAATAATCGCGATAAGCTCGAGGTTCTTTCGATTGTGTAGATGTCCCTACTACATAAGGAGATTGAGACTGTTTTCGTACTGCTTTCAATGCATGGAATAGCTGCTTGGATATAGGTATCTCTCGACTGGAATTTTTGGTTTTCGGGGAAGAACAAATCCTTTCAGTCAGTTTCAATTTACAGTTATATATTCTGCCAACGGTGTGCTTCACCGTGACAGTCTTTTGAATAAAATCGACATCTTCCCATTTTAAGGCACATACTTCACCTATTCTCATTCCTGTACATAGTGCTAACAGCACACCTATATTTTGTGGAGTAGGCTGTTCTATCAAGTAGCGCATCAATACCCGCTGATGATTTAGTGGTAAAGTTGGCAACATTCTACTCCTATCATTGGTAGGATATTCGATTTTCCATTCTTCAAATAGGAAAATTCCGTGCTTGCTCCCGTACTTGATAACGGATTTGAGCACGGCCACCATATCCCGAACCGTTTTCTTTGCCAATCCTGAAGTACATTTGTCTATTACAAACTGCTGTACATCATTTTCTCTTATTATTTCCATGGCACCGAACCGTGGCAATAAATGTGTCTGTAATGTAAGCAGATAAGCACACATAGTAGAATGTTTCACTATCGGACGTTTAGCATCGCACCAAATCTCAGAAACTTCATGAAATGTTCTTTTCTTATTCATATTTTGAGAGAATTAATTAATATAACACTCTCAAAATAATATATTCTATCTATTCCCCTTTGAACGGTTATGGGTTTTGCATAGCATCTCACAGTTCTCTGCGCTGGTCGCCCCGCCCTTACTCCATGCAGTTACATGGTCAGCGTCCATCTCAGAAAGTTTGTATATACGGGTTTTGTTAACATTGTCACCCAAAGCGCAGAGCGGACAATTAGAAAGACCTTGTTTCTCGGCGACCTCCGTCTGGCGTTTGTAGGCTGCTCGCTTGGTTGACTCTTCAAATATGCGAATGTCAAGCAACTTTTTGTCCTCTTCTCCGCCCAGTACATATTCATAAATGTTTCGTGGACAACGCACACTTTCATTATTGTATTACCCTATTATGTGTCACAGTTTGTTTATAATCCTGCTATCTTCTTTATCTCGTTGAGCTTGTTCAGTGCTTCGAGAGGGGTCAGGGAGTTGATGTCGAGACCCTTGATCTGATCGCGTATCTGCACCAGAACGGGATCATCGAGCTGGAACATCGACAGCTGGATATTGCTGCCGGCGGCTTCGACAACCTCCTCTTTGAGGCTATGGCGTTTCTTCGAGCGATTCTTTAACTCTCCACTCGGAACTATCTCATTGTTACCGTACACCTGTTCGAGATTCTGCAATATGGCTTCGGCTCGTGCCACGACCGACTGCGGCATGCCTGCCATGCGTGCCACATGTATACCGAACGAGTGTTCGGTGCCGCCGCGGACAAGTTTGCGCAGGAAGACGATCGTCTTGTCGATCTCCTTGACCGTCACGTGGTAGTTCTTCACGCGCGGCAGCATGTGTTCCATCTCGTTGAGTTCGTGGTAATGGGTGGCAAAGAGCGTTCGGGCGTGTGCCGTCGGATTGTTGTGGAGATATTCGACCATGGCCCACGCTATCGATATGCCGTCGTAGGTGCTCGTGCCGCGCCCGATCTCGTCGAGCAGCACGATGCTGCGCTCGGAGATGTTATTGAGAATACTTGCCGACTCCAACATCTCCACCATGAAGGTCGATTCACCCTGCGAGAGGTTGTCCGACGCGCCGACGCGCGTGAAGATCTTGTCGACGATGCCGATATGCGCCTCGGCGGCCGGGACGAACGATCCCATCTGCGCCATCAGCACGATGAGTGCCGTTTGTCGCAGCAGAGCCGATTTACCCGACATGTTGGGACCCGTAATGATGATGATCTGCTGCTCCTTGTCGTCGAGCATGATATCGTTGGGTATATACTCCTCGCCCACGGGCATCAACGTCTCTATTACAGGGTGCCGTCCCTGCTTGATCTCTATGCGGTGCCCCTCGTCGAGCACGGGACGCACATACCGTCGCTCGACGGCCATGCGAGCCATCGATTGCAGACAGTCGAGACGTGCTATGACCTGCGCGTCGCGCTGCAATGCCACGAGGTGCTGCGCCACGAAAGCTATGATCTCGGCATATATCTGCGCCTCGATCTGCAATATGCGCTCCTCGGCTCCGAGGATCTTCTCCTCGTACTCTTTCAGCTCCGAGGTGATATATCGTTCGGCGTTGGCGAGGGTCTGCTTGCGGATCCACGTCTCGGGCACCTTGTCCTTATGCGTGTTGCGTACCTCGATGTAGTAGCCGAAGACGTTGTTATAGCTGATCTTCAACGACGGTATGCCCGTCTGCTCGCTCTCGCGCTGCTGTATCTGCGAGAGGTAGTCCTTGCCATGCAGGGCTATGCGGCGCAGATCGTCCAGCTCGGCCGATACGCCGTCGGCAATGATGCCGCCCTTCTGTATCTGGTTGTTCTGCGGATCGGGATAGAGATCGGTGGCAAGTCGGTTGCGTACCTCAGCGAGGGGATCGATCAGGCCTGCCATCTCATGCAGGACATCATAATCGGTCGACTCCATGGCGGCTTTGAGCAACTCGATCGAGGCGAGCGAGTTTTTCAGCTGCACCAATTCGCGCGGCGTGACGCGCTGGGTGGCTATTCTCGATGCAATGCGCTCCAAATCGCCGATCAAGGCTATCTGCTCGCGCATGGCCTCGGCCAGTTCGCCGTCATCGACCATATACCCCACCGCGTCCTGACGCTTGCGTATCTTGGCCATATCCATCAACGGCATGGCTATCCAACGCTTCATCATACGCCCGCCCATAGCCGTCAGAGTACGGTCCATGACATCGGCGAAACTGCATTTCTCGCGCGAGGCATTCGACGAAAAGAGTTCGAGATTGCGGATAGTGAATCTGTCGATCCACACCGCATCGTTGCGGTCGATGCGCGATATGGAGTTGATGTGTCCTGTATTCTTATGCTCGGTAAATTCAAGGTAATAGAGAATGGCTCCCGCGGCCGAGATGCCGGCGGTCATGTGTTCGATGCCGAAACCCTTTAACGACTGCGTGCCCAGCTGCGTACACAGCTTGCCGCGATTGATCTGCTCGGAGAATACCCACTCGTCGAGACGGTAGGTGTAGTGCTTCGAGCCGAACGACTCGCGGAAACGCTCCTCTTCGCCGCGCTGGTAGACTATCTCTTTGGGTGAGAGGTTGGATATGAGCTTGTCGACGAATGTATCGTCGCCCTCGGCAACGTAGAACTCGCCCGTCGAGACATCGAGGAACGCCACGCCTGTGGTTTGCCGGCCGAAATAGACCGCAGCGAGATAGGTGTTCTCCTTGTTGGCCAGCAGGTTCTCGCCCATGACTATGCCCGGCGTAACCAACTCGATCACTCCGCGCTTGACCAATCCTTTGACCGTTTTGGGATCTTCGAGCTGCTCGCAGATGGCCACGCGCTCGCCGGCACGCACTAATTTGGGCATATAGGTGTCGATGGCGTGATAGGGAAATCCTGCCAGCTCGACATACGATGCCGATCCGTTGGCGCGACGCGTGAGCGTTATGCCGAGTATGCCGCTGGCCTTGATGGCATCTTCGCCGAATGTTTCGTAGAAATCGCCCACGCGGAACAGCAGTATGGCATCGGGGTGAACCGCTTTGATGTCGTAATACTGCTTCATAAGAGGAGTCTCTACATATTTCTTTTCCGTTTTTTTATCTGTTTTGCCGGTTGCCACTCCAATGTCGGTTTAATGGTTTTGTAGTGGCAAAGATACTCTTTTTGCAAGACTATTCAAAGAATCGTTCGTCAAAATTTACCAGATAAACACGCTCCGTAGCACGCGTAATGGCCGTGTAGAGCCATCTGAGCATGTCGCGCGTCATGGGCTCGTCGCCGAAAAGACAGCGGTCTATGAATACTGCGTGCCACTGTCCGCCCTGCGCCTTGTGGCATGTGACGGCGTATGCGAATTTCACCTGCATGGCGTTGAAATGCGGGTTCTCGCGAATAGCCCTGTAACGCTTTATCTTACTGCGTATGTCGGTGTAGTCCTTCTCCACTTCGAAGAATAACTGCTGCGACTGTTCGCGCGTAAGCGACGGCGATTCGGACGACAGCGTATCGAGCAGCACCTTGCATTCCAGCTCGTAGTCATCGTAATCGGGAAACGACAGCACGGCATCGATGAAGCGGAACCCATAGAACTCCTCGAAGCGGCGTATGCGCCGCAGCCGCGCCGTATCGCCGTTGGCGACGAAGCTCATGGGCGAGTTCTCGACGCGCTCTGTATAGTGATAGTTGTTCTTGACGATCATGAGCATGTCGCCGCTCTCGATCTCCTCCTCGGCCGAGAGCGTGTAGCGGCGTATGCCCTCGTTGTAGCGGTTGGCACGCTTGTTAGAGCGCGTTATGACGATGGTCTCGTCGCGTCCGTAACGGTCGTAACAATCCTGCAAGCACTCCATCAGCTCGCCGCCGGCGATCGATCGGAAGTCGTCGAACGAAGTGTCGAAGCGCGGTATTTCGCACAGGTTGTTCTCCAACATACATCTGACCAGCGTGGCGTTGAACAATATGCCCGAATCGGCATTTTGGCGCACCACTTCATTCATGGTGCCGTATTCGACATCGCCGTAAGGGAGCAGCTCCGACGGTTCCAGTGCCGGGCTGAAATCCGACCCTACGGGCGGCAGCTGGGCATCGTCGCCCACGAGTATCAACCGGCACTCCTTGCCCTGCCGTACATAGGAGATGAGATCGTCGAGCAGATTGCCGCTGCCGAATACCGACCCCGCATCGCCGCCCGACGACAGCATCGAGGCCTCGTCGACGATATATACGGCACCGCGGTCGCGATTGATGTTGAGCGAGAACTTCGACTCGTAGTCGGCCGTCGTTCGCTCGCGATATATCTTTTTGTGTATGGTGTAGGCCGTCTGCGACGAGTATTGCGTGAGCACCTTGGCGGCACGTCCGGTGGGTGCCAGCAGCACGCATTTGATCCCCAAATCTTTCAGTGCAGCCACCAGTGCCGAAATCAGCGTCGTTTTGCCCGTACCGGCATATCCGTTGAGAATAAAAATCTTCGAATAATCCTCCTGAGTCAAAAACTCCGACAGCGACTCGATTATTTTTTTTTGGTTAATAGTTGCGTCGAAAGAGATTTTTGCGTAAATTTGGGTCGAAATATGTGTGCTATGCATGCGGATAACATTTTTTGTAACAAAAACTGATACAAACTTAATAACAAATATTCTAAAATGAAAAAAGTAACAGAGATTTTGTTGGCGGTAGTAATCGTCGTATTATGCTACGTTATTTTCAAGCAGATCCAAGGTCCCGTGCAATTCGAGAAGGAGGCCGCAAATCGCAAAACCGCCGTCATCAAGAAGATCAAGGACATTCGTACAGCCGAACAGGAGTATAAAAAGGCCTACGGCAAGTTCACCGACAACTTCGACGAGCTGGTACGATTCATTCTCGAAGATACCATTGAGTACAAGAGCGAGATCTATGATGAGAACAACCTCGACAATGCCGCCATTCTCGAACAGCTCCGCAAGGCCGACAAGAACTGGAAGAACGAGAAGATCGTTCGCGTAGCGGTCAAGGATACTATTTTCGATATCAAGGACAAGGCTCCCTATCAGTTGAGCGAGGCCGAGATCCGCAATCTGCCTTTCATTCCTTTCACCGATCAAAAGAAATTCGAGTTGGATACGGCTACCATCGTAACGGCCGGTCTGCAAATCCCCGTAGTTCGCTGCCATGCGGCTTACATCGATTTCCTCGATACCGACACCTACAATCAGGAGGTATGGAACCTGCTGGCCGACGAGTATAACTTCTATGCGGCACAGGGCTCGGACATGGAACTCAAAGAGATGGGGCTCAAACAGGCTGCCGACGAGGGCAAGGTTTCGATCCGTCAGTTCGGCGTGACCTTCGGTTCATTGGAGACCTCTACCAACGAGGCCGGTAACTGGACAGGCGACAACAGCAATGAGTAAAATAGATATAACCGATCGTAAAGTGTCCATTCAACTCCCGTTGAGTGGACACTCTTTTTCAGCAGAGAACCTGCCTGCCGACTTGCGCGATGGCCAGACTCCCGTGGAGGCAGTGCTGCCCCGAGCCAAGACACTGCTCGTTCCGGAGGAGGAGTTCGCCGCAGCTATGACCGACGCATATCTGGCCGCTGCCGGCATGGCATGCCGTCCGGAGGAGCGCAGCGTGTACACATCGTCATACGACGGCATAGTGGCCGTCATGGCAGTCGAGCGGGCTGTGGACGATGTTCTACGCAGTGCGTTCGGCGAGAGACTCCGTTACACTACCCCGCTGCTGACTCCGTGCTCGTTGAAACGCGGTGTGGTATTGCAGCGAATGGAGACTTTACTTTTTGCCCGCATATACGACGGCGGATTGCAATTCGCCGAGGTACTGCCCGTACAGACCGAGGCCGATCTGCGCTATCATCTCTCGAAGCTGGATTCGATATACCATATATATAATATGGAGGTGCGGATACTCGGCCGTGCGGCCGGACTGATCGATGTGTGCAAACCCTTGTTCAAACATCTGACATGCGAATAATAAGCGGAAAATACAAAGGCCGGAGCATCGTCCCGCCCAAGAATCTGCGAGCTCGTCCGACAACGGATTTCGCAAAGGAGAATCTGTTCAACGTGCTCGGCAACCTGCTCGACTACGAGCAGTGCGATGTCCTCGACCTGTTCTCGGGCACCGGTTCGATAAGCTATGAATTCGCCTCGCGCGATGCGCGCAGCGTGACCTCTGTCGAGATCAATGCCGTACACCATAACTTTATTCGGCAGACGGCGAAATCGCTCGGATTCGAGAGTTTCTACGCCGTCAAGGCAAATGTTTTTCTCTATTTGAAGAGTTGCAGCAAACAATTCGATGTTATTTTCTCCGATGCTCCATATGACCTTGAAGGGTCGCAGCAGGTCATAGATCTGGTTTTCGAACGTAATCTGCTTCGCGACGGCGGAATCCTTATATTCGAGCACTCAAAGAAGTACGATTTTGCCGATCGTGCTAACTTTTGGCAAACAAGAAGTTACGGAAGCGTCCACTTTTCGCTGTTTAAAAAGTGAGATTTTTCACAAAAAATAATGCCGAAAATATTTGCAGGTTTGAAAATTTGTAGTACCTTTGCAATCGCAATCAGGAAGGATAGACGACCTGAGAGCAACCGAAGAACGGTGCGTTAGTTCAGCTGGTTAGAATACGTGCCTGTCACGCACGGGGTCAGGGGTTCGAGTCCCCTACGCACCGCAGACGAAGAAACGAGATGGTTACCGCAACCGTCTCGTTTTCTTTTGTTTATGCCCTATCGCACGATGCGTCAAAGTGTGACTTCACGATATGTCAAAGTGTGACTTATTGGGATCAGGGATCAGTCTTAAAATCCGATGGAGGGGGCTCACGTCGCGGCCGACAGCCGCTCCTCAGAATGACAGGACGCGATATGTCATGCTGAGTGAAACGAACCGACGACAAGTCAAGGGCAGAAGAAGTTTACTTCTTATGCCGAGACGCGAAGGAGGAAGGCCGAAGGTCAAGAATCTGGCTGGGGAAGATAAAACCGTCCTGTCAACTCCGAGGAGCAACGCCGTTGCGACGTGGGAGTCTCGCGGGTGGAAGGGCGATTGCCGAATAGAATGTACACTTTCCCCAAAACCGAGATTCTCACGTCGTGCGTTCCGCACTCCTCAGAATGACAGAGCGGGTCTGTCGTCCTCGCACATCGTTCACAACCAGATTCTTCACTTCGCGTTGCTCCGCTCATAATGACAGGGCAATGGAAATAGTCTCGCACAGATTTCTCGTTTCTCGCTCACGCCAGAATGACAGCACCCTGTCACTCCGATGCAGGGAGGCATGCTCGGCCGTGAGAGTATCACCTCCCCACCGGAATTTAAGACATGCCAACAATAGTAGCTAATCTGAAGATGAAGAACGGAATGTCGGCTACGCCTATGAACGTATCTCTGGCAGTATAAGGGATAAAATCATCTCCGAAAGCAATGTATCTTGTTTTATCACTTTGTTATTCACTCGAATCGGTTTATACTTGTCATACGATAAATAAATTGTATCGTTATGCCAACCATAGGCAACAACCATTACGCGTGCATTAATATCGTTTGCAACATCAAAATGTTCCACCCAAACACTGTCTTCTTCATCGAAAGCAATCTTATGCCTAATCGGCGTATATGGAGTCTCAAAGTATCTTAAAGGTACCGCTCTATTGCAGCGTTCCACTTGCGCTGCAATGCGTTTGATTATACGTCTGTCTTCTATATTCAGTTCACTAAACGCCGAAATAGAATCACGTTTATATCGATGCACAATATCTGTCGCAAACGGTTCTCGTATGTACAATATCTCCGGGTCGTCATATACTATTTTGATATTAGTATAAAGCGAATTGTTGCAACAACATAAAAGTGTGCCGATAGCTATTGTTATAATATGTTTCATTATTACCGGTTGTTTGAATGCCACACAATGCCTCCCTATAAATTACAGAGAATACTGTCGGCCATGATACTGTGGCCGTTCAAGCCACTAATTCGTTGGACCGATGGGACTCCAACATTGATTCGCGGGAGCAAGCCAACCTTCATAATGTTGTCCCTCATAGTCGTATTCGATATACGCCCAATCTTGGTAACACTTGATAATACGATATTTATCCCAAATAGGGTTATATATTAAAGATATTATCTCCGCATCGTAATTCGGATAGGAAAATAGCGGCAACGGATTGTCGTTATAATTCGGGCGTACACAAAGATCGCTCAACAGAACCCAGCCGGTGCGTTTCGGCGTATCGGAAAACATATCGAAATAAATTTCTATCTCTACATAGGCATATTCTCCGGATATCTCTGTGATCAACATATCATGATAATAGTCTTGGTCGAAATTATCTGCTATCGAAAACAGTATATTACCGCCCGGTTTGTCGAAAACGGCGATTTCCTGCTCCCCGTGCATTGGAAGAGCATACACATGGCAACTCTGAGCAGTCGACACACTGCTCAATGCAACTATCGCCAATGCGATAAATATACATATCAGACGTTTCATAATCATGTACAATTATTAAAAATATTGGGGCAATATCTGTCTATCCAACCACTATAACTCTTATCGTCGCCATAGGTTTTGAATTCAACTTTTATTGTATCATTATCACTCTTGCAACTTATCACATACATACATGGCCATGCCTGACCGTATATTTTAATATAGCTGCTCTTATCGGGTGTGTCGTACAGCCTGATATACGGGCGATTATCGGAATCGTAATACCATCTTGCAAACACACCGCAATGCCTTTTATCGACCCACCCTATTTGGAATGGATCATTATAAATCTCTATGTCGCGGTATTTGATCCGTTATCACTAATCGTTAACTCACAAATATCCTTATTGACCAAAACTTCCCTCGATTGCGGAATTTGTCCAATAGTAGTTTGGTGATAGCATAAAAAAGCGATTATGATTATGTTAAAATTCAGTGCAGTTGTGCGTCTCATCATATGGTCGTAATTTAAGTTTTAATATCTTACGGAGGTGGTGTTCAACTCGCAGAGCTACCCCCTTCACACGAATCATATACATTGTCGCAATATCTGTCGACCCACCCTACATACAGTTCATCATTGAGATAAAACATTACTTTAAGCCATAGCCATCTGTCGGCAGCATAATCAATAACTGTTAATAAGCCACATTGTGCCGGTACGGATTCATAAACTTTCGAGAAATCGGAACCCGCGTCCGGACGGGAATACAGTTTGATATATGGCCTCTTGTTTTCATCATAATAATAGCGGCTGTATACTCCACACATGCTTTTATCTATCCAGCCTACAATTACGGGAGCGGGAGTCGAACTTATTACCGTCGTTATGCCGACTTTAAATCGCAATGGCGATTTGTCCAGCACTTCTGCACCAAAAAACACTTCATGAATCAGATCCTGCATTACACGATAATCGATTTCGTCTCCGACAGAATTATGATAAATAGGAATCTCTATATTATCATATGCGAATACTACCTGAGGTCTGTCCTGCGATAGTGCCTGATCGCATATTATCATACAGGCAACCAGAAATATAAGTTTTCTCATAACGTTTATTATTGACCAATAAGTTTAATTGCTGAAATCTCGAACATGATCGCCATATTTGTCAACCCACCCCACGTGCAGTTCATCATTGAGATAAAACATGACTTTAAACCATCTTCCTTCGGCATAATCTATGGCCGTAAGAAGTACGGGATCGCCCGATTCGTAAACTTTTACGAAGTCGGCATTTACGTCCGCACGGGCATACAGTTTGATATACGGTCTTTTATTTGCATCATAATAGCAACGGCTGTACACTCCGCAGATATTTTTATCTACCCACCCGATCATTTTAGGGTAAATACCGGTTGAATCCGTGTCTAATGTTATATTGACCTTATATCTCAACGGCGATTCTTCCAGCACTTCTGCGTTAAAAAACACCTCATAAATACTATCCTGCATTATCCGATAATCGACATCTGTCCCGATCGGACTATGATAGACAGGAAATTGCTTATTAACAGGCATCAATACGACAAAACGCCGTCTGTCCTGTGATAATGCCTGACCGCATATTATAATGCAGGCAAGAAGGAATGTTAATTTTTTCATAATGCTCGTTTTAGTCTTTTATTTTCTTAGTTGCAATTCGCAGACTAATTCCGCGAGACTTGCGAACATTGTGGCTGCCTCGGATAGAGGCTCATCACCGAAACTGTCGAGGTATTTGTTTATGGCATCTAATTTGGGAGCTACCCGATTAACCAAACGAGTCAATGTAGCTTTGGCCGCTTTGTCCACTTTCTCCTCTCGCTCCTGATCATCGGATATGGCCCATTCATTCAAAAGAGGGATCAAATCGCGCAACTCCTCGGGAATGGCATCGGCATCGATATCATCGGGCTTATCGGGGAAATTTTCTTCAATAACCGGCAGCATCTCCAACAATATATCTATTGCAGGAAATATCTCCGATGACTCTCTTAACGCAAGTTCTACACAATTACAAAAAACAAACAGACCACCATTTGCACCGAATAAGAAACTCCGTTGAAAATCGAATCGCAGCAAATACTCCTTGATCATTTCGATACATTTGCCGACATTCTCCATATAGACCTTATCGGGAGACAAATACGAAGATATATATATGTTTGTATTTGACAAACGACAATATTTTATATTGATACCGCATTCTTTTTCGGGCATATTCACCGCAAAAGCCACCGATGTTTTCATTCGTGTCTAAATACAGATATAATCATCATAAAGATAAATATGAAAGCGGCGATCTTTATATTTGAAGACGAACATATCTTCGGCTGCTCCGCGAAAATTACGATCATAACATGTGACTTGGCTGTGAGAATATTTAATCTTTGCCTCTTTGAGAATATTCTTTATGTCCGATAATGGTACCATAGTTTAGGTTGTGTGCTTAAGTTTTTAATTTATATTGCGAACCAATCGTTGTTTTGTTGGACATAAAGCATTTACATGGATCAATTAGTGTATTTTACACTGGCATATGACATTACAAGAGTCAACACAATGTACAAAAGAACAGCTTTGGTGCCCTTTGACGAGGCTTCATCAGATTCCATTTCGTACTTTGCAATAATTTTTTCATGTTTAGCCAAATAATAAATTGCCATACAAACACCAAATATTGTACTTATTAGAGTCGTACATTCATTCAATTCTCCAATTATGACATTTAATACAGATAGAAGATTAAATGTCAAGAGTATACATGGAAGCCAAACGCCGCCTTCTGGCGCGCTACTATAATTACTTAAATATGAAATCCATATATTGAATTTGTAATGCAAGTAATCTATCGGATTGACCTTGATCATAATTATATCGTTATTATTACAATCGCAGAATCATAAACGAGCCCATCAAATTGTTAGCGGCATATCATTGCCCTCCACTAATGCCACCATAAAAATCGATGTATAATATGTCTTTGGGGTCGACCGGATCATAATCTACTTTAAGCAAAGGCACCTCCATTTCATCATTTATGAGCACATCTTCTCCATTCTCGCCTGTTACATCGATTAGCCGATCGTCTTTCACAAGGTATTTGGACACGGTGGCAGACTTCTGAAAATTATGCTGTTTGCTTTCCCGTGCACTATGCGAGAAATAATATATGCTCGTATCATTACGTTCATACGAATCACAATTGCTGCATCTGGGATAAAGATATAGTGTATCATCTGCTATGTAGCAATAGCCGTATTCGGAATCACTATAATGTGTTCTCATATACGTATGACTTTTTAGGTCGAAGATTATATGAGTATATACATCTACGCTGTTATAATCTTTATAAGCACGTCTATACATACGTATCGGTTTGCCGTCATAGGCTTGGTAAGGTTTGATCGGCGATTTGCCGATGATTATTGCCGGCAGCAATAATAGGTATAGTAATATCTGTTTTTTCATATCGATAACACATTGTAAACGTGGAATAAATAAGTTCTATTCATGCTGGATAATCTCAATTAATTCTCCCTTATCATTATAGACTTTTTCTACGCCGACCATTACGAAATCAATTTCTGGACTTCCATCATCAAGGAGATATGCAAGCGATTCACTTTTGATGACACCATTCTTGTGAAAATCTATACATTTGTATCTTAGTCCAGAATGCAGATTGGGGACATAATTCTTGGCATTCAATAATGTATCGACTTTTACGAAATCAGTAAAGATATAGCTTAATTGTCCGTCATCGTCCAATGCTATTAAATATTTATAATCACCATTATCATATTCAATAATGCCATCAAGCCGCATATTATGATATGATAACGCAATACCATCTTTTTTCCCATGTTTATAATTTTTAATGCGCAGAGAACGTACGTCTCCTTCAATCCACTGTCCATGTTTATTTCCTTGTTCGTCGTATTGATTAAGGTACGATGTATCGGGTTGTTGTGCAATAACGAAATGTGTGCAGGCAAATGCGAATAGCATTGAAATAATCGTTCTAATCATAATCCCAAATTTTTAATTTCCAAAAGTTTGAATATGTTTCGGATAGTGTGATTTCGATCAGTAAATATCCGACTCAACCGCAGGTAGTATAAGGATTCCCGCATTGCATATTCGGAGGCAGCCACCCTCGAATACTCTTTCGGTCTTGATCCTTGGCCTCTACCCATAACCAGCCGTTGCATACTCCATACACGATAACGGTTTGTTGTTCTGTCGATTGAAATACGCATCTCGATGCCATATCCGGAGCCTCATATAAAAAGAAGCTATCATTATCATAGTTCCTCGTGTTCACAGCCAAAGCTCCCTTTTTTACGAAGAAAATACCGAGCGGCTCTATTGCTACGCGTAAACACGATTCGAGTTCGGCATCTATACAGACAATACACCCAGCCATATTTTCATTAATATCCGGATAGATGTCTATTCGCTTATCGGTTAACGCCGTATCGTCGTACAATGCCACGGGCCCTGCGTCGGCGTGCCATGTAAACACCTCCGTTCTGATTTGTCCGCAGATGATTACGGGACTCAACAGTGCGCTGATTATAAGGGAACAAACTTTCATTATCAACTAATATCATTATGCAATTTGCAGCTGTAATTTTGTATAGTATTCCGCCCCATATTTCAAGGTTGGCAGTCTTCTCTCTCTGCAAGTTAGGACAATTCTACGAGATTTGCAAGGATTATGATACAATAAAATAGTATTTGTCAGATTGCGGACAGCTCGCGACTAATATGAACGTCGAGGATTCGGGCTATTTATTGAAATGCAATCTTTGAGCTCTTGTGAAATATCGTCTTCTAATTCCAGCCAACGGCACTGTAACATTTCGAACGTAACATCGGGAGCACTCGAGTCGCCAATGAAAAATTGTTCCGGCAATCGAATTACATTCTGAGTCCACGGCCGAGATGCCTGAGTTATGTATTCATCAATAATAAAATGTGTTCTGGGCGGGATTGCCGAATACAGATACTTGACATCTGCGTCTTGGGCCAATCGATCATATATTTGCAAGTATTCGGTCGGCAGATAATCAAATAATCCTACTGTGATAAGCAAATTGCAATAGATAAAATCGTATAAAGGCTCGCAATCGGAAGAACGCAACTCTTCCAACGACTCTATATGATCGTACCTATTAACGTGTTGATCCTCTTGCCGGGCAATGTATTTCGCGATCTCCAATGCCGATTCGATCAAGGGCGCAGGATCGTTATTGCTCTTTGCGTTACAGATGTTATGCAGGTAACGTTGTTTGTATGGCAGCGCGAAACTTGGGCTGATTGAATCTATCAGAGCCTTTGTGCGTTCCGGCTCCCATTGTTTGTCAAGCAGCATGGCATGCAGCCTTACTTTCTGTAAAATAAGCATTGTGTCGGGATCGGTTGTCGCCACTCGCTCCGTCATCGCAATTAATTGGTCATAATTCGCGTCTTGACCAGCCACACATTGGACAAAACATGTTTGGGCCTCTGATCTCACATCTTCGTATGTTATATCGGGTTGATCGTGACAACCGGCCAATAATGCGAAGCAACAGATAATTATACTATTTCTCATAGTGAAAACGGTTTACAACTCCTCGGATAAATATAATTTCATCTCAACATCGGAGAAATATTCTACCTTGGCATGCGGTAAATCGTGCTGTAACCTAAGTGCCAATGCTTTACCGATCTTATCCAGTTCGCGCATGCGGGCACTATCATTATACCCACGGTAGTACTCTTCCCAATACGCCGATAACCAATTTTTAATATCGGACACGAGTCCAGTACTAATATTCAAGTGTTCGAGATCGATATATCCTTCGTTATATTTATCTCTAACACCGGTGCCATTCAAATATGCATCGACTATCAAATAGTTATATTTCATAATTTATGTTTATAGTTTAGTCGTAATGCCCGTAATAACGGCGTATGGGATCATACCTGCATTCTTTGCGTGTATATTTTCATAAAATTCTATTCGAATCACCATTCTGTCGAACTTCTCAATAGAACTCAAAGCTTCGCAGTCAAATATAGATGGCAAAGCATAAGCATTGTCATGATGCCGGAAATAGATCACGGATCGTAACTCCACATCAATATTATCGTTTACCTCGGGCAATAGATTATTGGGTATATCAGAACTGCACCCACAAAAAGTTGCCTGAAACTCTTTCGTATATCTATTATTATTAAAGCACAGGCCCTCATATATGTCTGTTACTGCAATGGGTGTAATATCGGTTATTACAGCAAACGGGTTGTTATTGCCATCGTCGATGCCTTTATAAAAAGTAACGGATAATTTTAATATGCTGTGAAGAGGGACATTATCGAGTCTCTGTAATAAAGCGGTATGCATCGATACGTAGTATCTCGAATTGTCAAACATAAAATCCATCGATGTATGCGGCATATAGCCCACAACCTCGCTTATGGCCATATCATCGGCATATATGTCTTTGCCCACACCGAGATACTCGGCATATACGCTCTTGACACAAATATCTTCCGTGCGAAACTCTATGTTGTTATACAACGTTTGATGTTGTGCCAATGTCGTACTGCAAAGTATAGTAAAATATACGACTAATAATATGGGATTTTTCATGGCTAAAAGATATTTTCAACGCATGCACCAAAGAGCCTGCCGGCCGGATTCATACATTATTCCTCTTCATCGTATTTCTGCCGAGTCAGAACGTACTTCAAAAGTTCCCCTTGTTCATTACGCGGCCGAAGAGTGTCTTCATGTTCGAATATCCACTCTTCGTCATGAAATTCTCGTTCGCCGTTAAATGTAATATATACTTCGTTAGTATTCTCTGATAGTTTATATGTCGGAGAAGTATCTCCTAAATGTGTAATCCAAAATGCTTTAATGCGGCAGTTAACCGTTAATCGTCCTGAGAAATCGCTCTGTAAAATGATGGTATCCTGTTTATCCGTTGTTATACCATGAAATCTATAATTGCTTATAGGACTGTTATAACTTCTCCTGGCATAAAAAAACATTCTGTTTTTAGGAGCCTTTCCAATCTCTTTTACCTTAAAGTCTTTATCCGATGGTTCACGTGATAGTATAAGCTTATTATCGCATCGTTTCCAATGGCCATATGTAGGTATTTCTCCTCCTATTTCGTATTGTTTGGTATATTTGAACTCTCCGTTATCATATAAGATCATTTTTACATGTAAAGCACGGTGATCGAAAATATATACAACAGAATCAACAGTTTGTGCATTAACTATTCCCGCGCTTATACAAGTAACTAAGAATAATATTCGTTTTATCATATCTTATCTAATAATTTCAAATCTATTTTCTAAAACATCATACTCATCAGGAACAGGTAAATCGACCCTGTATAGCTCCTGCTGCCAGACATTTTCCGGGTAAACCTCCTTTGCTGTTATGTTGATCAGTTTATGCCGCTTCATTATATAACGATATTCGGGATAGTTTGCAATATTGTTAATTATACTGTCTCTAACTCTGAATATCGGACGTTCAACCGGTTTAAACCTTAATTCCCACCATTCATCAGCCAAAGACTTAATCGTATCGGAAGGCAATTCAGGCCAATATTTACCATGGAAGACCATATCAAGCTCTTTGTTAATTTGATCATCACTAAGGTCTGTATTCGCTTTTACATACTCGAATAACCGTAAAAATGTATCACTGTATACAACGGGAGTCAAAATCAATGTATCTCCATTTATTCGGCAAGTCCCGTATTCGGCAGATGACGTACGGTCATGATAACTCTCCATAAAGACGAATGTCTTATTCAGCGTATCACAGAACAGATATACAAACCCTTTTTCTAACGGTCCGAACTCTCGACAATACAAGAGCGCACTATGATTGTTCTCTCTGCGTTTTGCCGCATTGCGTCTTTTTGCAGTGCCATATAACGGACATAAAAATAACGCTATAATCACATAAATTACATATTTTCTCATTAACCAAATAATTCTATTAATGGATAAGTTGTTTCTTCACTTGCTATGGGTCCAATAATCAAGCACTCCGGTTACACATGGAGACAGGCGGCTTTCTCCCTGCAAGTTATGATAATTATACGAGATTTGCAAGGATTACGATACAATAAAATAATGTCGGCATATAGATTGCCGGCTGTACATAGCCATCATTAATATCGAAAATCCGGATTACCCCACTGGACTGTTACCGTTTCGATAAGCCGAGGCGAGAGTCGGATTTGCTCGGGCAATGGCAATGAGATAAACTGCGCATGCAGATAAAGCATTAAAACGGTCGAAAATTTGAATATTTGCCGAAAACAGCCTACATTTGAACACTGTTATTTCAGCGAAGGGAATGACAGCGGCAGAGTCGATTTTCGATATCGGCTTTATTAATACACAGAAACATGAAAATAGCAGTAGCAGGAACCGGCTATGTAGGCCTTTCAATGGCCACGTTGCTGGCACAATATAACAAGGTGACGGCCGTAGATATAGTGGCGGACAGGGTGGCACTTATCAACCGCCGCCGTTCGCCGATTCAAGACGAATACATCGAAAAATACTTTGCCGAAAAGCCGCTCGATCTGACAGCCACGCTCGATGCCGAGTCGGCATATCGTAGCGCGGAGATTGTGGTTATCGCCGCCCCGACCAACTACGACAGCCATAAAAACTTCTTCGACACCTCGGCCGTGGAGTCGGTCATCGACACGGTGCTGCGCGTAAACCCCTCGGCGGTGATGATAATCAAGTCGACCGTTCCCGTAGGTTATTGCCGCAGTCTATATGCCAAGTATGCCCGACAGGGTGTCTCACGACTCAATCTTCTCTTCTCGCCGGAGTTTCTGCGCGAGTCGAAAGCCCTGTACGACAACCTCTACCCCAGCCGCATCATCGTCGGCTGTCCCCGAATCTCCGACGGCAACCGATCGTCCGAGCAGGACGAGGCCATCGGCCGTGTGGCAGATATTCCCGCTCTCGAAGAGGCTGCCCGTACATTTGCCGGACTGCTGCGGCAGGGTGCCATCAAGCAGAATATCGACACGCTTTTCATGGGTTTGACCGAGGCCGAGGCCGTCAAGCTCTTCGCCAACACCTATCTGGCCCTGCGCGTAAGCTACTTCAACGAGTTAGACACATACGCCGAGATGAAGGGGCTGGACACGCGCTCGATAATAGAGGGTGTCTGTCTCGATCCGCGCATCGGCATGCACTACAACAATCCCTCGTTCGGTTACGGCGGCTACTGCCTGCCCAAAGACACGAAGCAACTGCTGGCCAACTACTCCGATGTGCCGCAGAATATGATGACGGCAATCATCGAGAGCAACCGCACACGCAAGGAGTTCATCGCCGATCGGGTGTTGTCGCAGGCAGGATATTACGATTACTACCGCAACAGCGACTACGATGCCTCGGAGGAGCGTCGCTGCACCATCGGAGTCTATCGTCTGACAATGAAAACCAATTCCGACAACTTCCGCCAGTCGTCGATCCAGGGTGTAATGAAACGCATCAAGGCCAAAGGTGCCGAGATCATCATCTACGAACCCGCGCTCGAAGAGGGCACGACTTTCTTCGGCAGCCGCGTGGTAAACGATCTTGCCGCATTCAAGTCGCAGAGCGATACCATCATCGCCAATCGCTACGATTCGACACTCGACGACGTAAAAGAGAAGGTTTATACGCGCGACATATTCGAACGCGATTGATCTCGCAGCCGATGTCATGCCTTATGCGCGAAACATCGACAGACAAACAAGATCGGAGCATATCGGGGATCTTAACACGTAAATAAAACACAGATATATGGCAGACAACTATTTAGGTCGCAAGATGGAAGACTACATGTCCCAACCAAAAACGGCAAGTACCGTGCATAAGTCCTCGGCTGCACTGCAACGGCTATTGGTGAAAAATCGCAGTCATCGAGGCTACGATGCAGGCTTCAAGGTACGCGAAGACCAGTTGCGAAAGATCATAGCAGTCAACACGAAGATCCCCTCGGCACGCAACCAGCAGGTGCTGAGATTTCGTCCCGTACTGGCCGACGAGGCGCATCTCGTGACGGAGAACATACGATTGGGCGGGGCACTGCCGCAGCTGCATCTGCCGCTGCCCGGCACCGAACCCAACGCCTACATCATTATCTGTTCGACTGTCGAGGAGAGCCGTTACGTCGACATCGACCTGGGCATATCGGCGCAAAGCATGCTGCTGCAAGCGGTGGAGATCGGGTTGAACGGTATCTGCATCTGTGCTTTCGATAAGGAGCGTATCCGTCGGATTTTCAATCTCGAATACGATCCGCTGATGATCGTCGCCATAGGCCGCGGCAGTGAGAACATCGAACTTGTGGAGATCGAGGCCTCACATAGCCACGCCTACTATCGCAGCGACGGCAAACACTATGTTCCCAAGGTGCGGCTCGACGATCTGATAATGAAATAGCGCACTGCTGCGCCATCTGAAACAACAGCGTACCGGATATATTTCGGTACGCTGCTTTTTTATTTTATAAGATATATGCTCAACTCGTAGAGCAGCCACATGGGCAGTGCCACGATCGAGAGGGTGAATATATCGGCCGTGGGGGTTATGACGGCTGCGACGATGAGAATAGCAACGACCGCATGCCGGCGATAGCGGCGCATGAAGTCGGCCGAGATGAATCCGAGTTTGGAGAAGAGCCACGCCAATACAGGGATCTCGAACACCAATCCCATAGCTAACGACATCACCATAAGAGTGGATATGTATGATCGCAGCGTGATCATGTTCTCCACGGAGGCCTCGACCTGATAGGTGCCCAAGAAACGGAATGTCAGCGGAAAGATCAGAAAGTAGCTCACCAGCACGCCGAGCATGAACATGACGTAGCCGCACCCCACCACGCGCACGGCATAGCGGCGTTCGTCGGCATAGAGTGCCGGCGAAACGAAGCGGAACAGCTGATAAAGCGCGTATGGCGATGCACATATAAAGCCGGCACACAAGGCGGCTTTCATGTGAATGATGAACTGCTCGGCAAGCCCCGTGTTGATCAGCTGCACCGAGAAATCCGCAGATTCGACTTCGGTCACCAATCCGCTCACGGCATAAAGCAGGCGGTAAGTCACGAAATCGGGACTCCGCGGCGCGAGTATCACCGCAAAGAGAGCGTCTTTGAGCACAAACGCCGCAACGGCAAACAGCAGAGTCACGACAACGATCCTCACTATCGCCTGCCGCAGCTCGCCGAGATGCTCCCAGAAAGATTGTTGTCTTGTCTCGGCAGACATGGCTACCCTACTTCTCCGGCTCCTTGTCGCTCTTGTCGGCCTTGTCGTCGGTCTTCGGCTCGTCGCCGACGCCATTCATACCCTCCTTGAACGACCTGACGCCACGTCCCAGTCCCTTCATCAGCTCGGGAATCTTCTTGCCGCCGAACAGCAGCAATATAACCAGCACTATCAGCAGCACCTCCTGAAAGCCTACGCCGCCGAGAAAAAGCAAATTCATGTTCGTCATAATATATTGTATGTTTTATTTACGTTTCAAAACTCGCGTCCCTGTTTCAGATCTTCGACGAAATGGTCTATGCGCCGCATCTGCGCAGGAATGTTGATGCTCTGCGGACAATGATGCACGCACTGATTGCAGCCGATGCAGTGATCGGCCTGCCGCAGCCGTGGCACTGAGCGGTCGTATCCGATCAGAAACTCCCGCCGCGCCTTTGCGTAACCCGCATCGCGCGACGACGACGGCATGCGTCCTTCGTTGATGCACTTGTTGAAATGGAGCAGTATGCCCGGAATATCCAGTCCGAACGGACACGGCATGCAATACTTGCAGTCGTTGCACGGTATGGTCGGATACCGCAGCAGGGCCTGTGCCGTCTCTTCGAGAAACTCACGGTCGTCGTCCGTAAGCGGATCGAGCGGCGCGAACGTCCGCAGGTTGTCTTGCAAATGCTCCATATAGGTCATGCCGCTCAACACCGTCAGCACGCCCGGGAACGACCCTGCAAAACGGAATGCCCACGAGGCCACGCTCATGTCGTGACGACGCTCGCGCAACTTGGCTGCGATATGGTCGTGAACATTCGACAGGCGGCCGCCCAACAGCGGCTCCATGATGATTGCCGGAATATTGCGTTTGGCCAGCTCACCGTAGAGGTACTCGGCATCGGTATTGCGCTCGTTGGTCTGCTTGGCATGTTTCCAGTCGACATAATTGAGCTGTATCTGCACGAAGTCCCACTTATACTTGTCGTGCTCGGCCAGCAGCCGGTTGAACACGGCTATGTCGCCGTGATACGAGAATCCGAGATTGCGTATGCGCCCCGCCTCGCGCTCGGCCAGCAGGAAATCCAGCACTCCGTTGTCGATATACCGTGCCTCGAAGTCGGGCATGCCGTTGCCCATACCTATGCCGTGCAGCAGCATATAGTCGATGTAATCCACCTGCAACTCCTTGAACGAATTGCGATACATCGCTATCGAAGCCTCGCGGCCCCATGTCGACGGCGCGAAATTGGAGAGCTTGGTGGCAATGAAATACGAATCGCGCGGGTGGCGACTCAAAGCTACACCCGTGGCCCGTTCCGACCGTCCGCGGCAATAGGCCGGCGAAGTATCGAAATAGTTGACACCATGTGCAATGGCAAAATCGACCAGACGGTTTATCTGCTCCTGATCCAGCTCTTCGGCACTGTCTCGCCCGCTTTCATCGCCGACCGTCGGCCAGCGCATGCAGCCGTAACCGAGTAGCGACACCTTCTCGCCGGTCTTGGGATTGGTGCGATATGTCATCTTGTCCGTGGGAATATCGCCGGCTGCGGCGACCGACTGTGCGGCACCGCTGCCTTTTCCTCCGCAGCCCGTCACCGAAGCGGCCGATACGACGGCGGCCCCGAGACCGATACGCTTCAAAAACTCGCGACGGTCGATACCCTTCTTATTATTATCGTTCTTCATACGCTTCGGATTATATGGTTCTATGTTGTTCGTGTCCCTCGACATAAATCGCACTGAACGGACGCGCCGGACACAGATTCTCGCAGGCTCCGCAGCCGATGCAACGCTCGACGTTGACCGACGGCACTCTCGGTGCATCGGGATCGTCGGCATCGTAACGTATCATGGTTATGGCTCCCGCAGGACAATGACGGGCACAACTGCCGCAATATACGCCGTCGGTGACGGGCAGGCAGTTGCTCTCCACCCACACGGCATGGCCTATCTGTATCGACGACTTCTCGGCGCGCGTGATCTTGCGTATGGCACCCGTCGGACACACCTCCGAGCACTTGGTGCACTCCGGACGGCAATATCCGCGCTCGTAAGAGGATTCGGGCTGCATAAGCGTCATCAGACCTCCCGACGGACGCAGCACGCCGTTGGGACACACCGACACGCACAGCTGACAGCCGGTGCAGTGCGAGGCCATATTGCTCAGGCTGCGTGCACCGGGCGGGACGATCGGCGTTTGGCGCGCGGGGATCTTCTTGTCGGCAATAACAGCCAGGCCTCCGTCCACCACCTTCTCCTGCGCACGCAGAGCCGAGGTTGCGGCGAGCATGCCCATGCCGGTAAGGAAATTGCGGCGGCCGGCATTTTTCGGTTCGGCGGCGGGCTGCGGCTGCTCCTGCTGCTGCACGGTCTTTTTACGCAGACTGTAAGATATCGCCCCCTTGTGACATTTGTCTATACAATCCATGCAGGCCACGCAGCGCGAATAGTCTATCTTGTGGTTCTTGCTGTCGATGCACGACGCCTTGCAGTTGCGTGCACACAGGCCGCAACTGTTGCACTTTTCGGTATCGATCGTCGGGCGCAGCAGCGAGAAGCGCGACAAGAAACCGAGCAGCGTACCCACAGGACATACAGTATTGCACCATGTGCGTCCGTTGCGCCATGCCAGAACGGCAATCACAACGAAGCTCACAGCGGCAACGATCAGCGTCGTCAGACTCTTGATCCATACATCGACCGAATAGAAGGCATAGCTGTCGGCACGCTCGGCAAAATAGGCCAGCACGTTATTGCCCCACGCCCACAGCGGAGCCAGCAGATTCGAGGCGATGCGTCCGTACGCGCTGTACGGAGCAAGCAGTGCCACCAGAGAACCGACACCCGCGATCATAGCTGCAATGAACAGCACGAACATGCCGTAACGCAGCCATTTGCGCTCGGGCGAATAGCTGTAACGGTTTTTCTTAGTACGCTTGCCGATCCATGCCACGCAATCCTGCATGACACCCAAAGGACATATCACCGAACAGTAGACGCGCCCGAACAGGAGCGTCAGCAGTGCAAGAGCGGCCACAATTACAGCATTGCCCGCCAATACGGCCGGCAGAAGCTGCACCTTGGCAAGCCAGCCGAACCAAGCATGTACCGTGCCTGTAAAATCGAGAAACAGCAGCGTGATCGACACGAAACAGACTACGGCCAATAGGATTCTTATCTTTCGCAACATATTCCGAACAGTTTAATTCGTTGACAAAGATAATGAATCATTTTCAGAACACACTTACCATAATCGCACAAAAAAATACCACAATTTCAGAATTGCGGTATTTTTCGACTCTTCAAACCTCGGTTCATCTCAGGCCATAAGAAGAACTATCACCACGCCCCAGATTATCAGCAGCGTGTTGCCGACAGCGTATGTTATCGTATAGCCCATGGCCGGCACATTGCTGTCGAGCACCTCCTCCACCGCTCCGAGTGCGGCCGTGGTCGTGCGCGCACCGGCCGTACAGCCCAGTGTCAGGGCAGAATTGAACTTGAACAGATAGCGTCCGGTCAAAACACCCATGATAAGCGGCAGCGAAGTGGCGACTATACCCACCAACAGCAGAGTCCAGCCCACCTGCTGGAACCCCGATATGAAGCTCGGGCCGGTAGAGATGCCGACAATGGCTATGAACGTATTGAGGCCGAGATTGTTCATCAGCCACACCGCTGGCTCGGGAATGACACCCAGACCGGGTTTGCGCGAGCGCAGCCAGCCGCAGATCAATCCGGCGATAAGCACGCCTCCGCTGACCGTGAGACTCAAAGGTATGGCTCCGATGCGCGTTGCCAGCACCCAGCCGAATATCAATCCGCCGAGCATTATGGCGGCTCCTATGAGCGATATAGAGCTCTTCTCGGTGGGCATGTCGCGAAAACCTACGTTGTGAGCCGCACTCTCCACATCGCTGCGTATGCCGATCAGCTCCACCCTATCGCCCACATCGAGACGAGTGCCGCCGTATGCCGGTATGGCGACATTGGCACGCGTCAGGGATCGTATGCCCACGCCGTGCATATACTCCTGTCCCAAAAGTTCGTCGATGCGTTTGCCTGCCGCACCGCGGCGGTTGACCACTACGGGCAGCGTCATGACCGGAAAATTGATCAGATCGGCATCTTCCACCTCATGACCTATCCACGTCTCCTCCTCGATGACGAAACGGCGGCGGCCGCTCACCACTAAAATATCGCCGCGCGATATGCGCATGCGCGGTTCGGCATCGTGCACCACGCCGCGATGGCGTATGCGCTCCACGAAGATGCGCCTCTGCTGCGAGGCCATCATCTGCTCGAACTCGCGCACCGTATGACGACCTTCGAACCACTCGTTGTCGGCACTGAACGCACGGAATACTATCGCCCGCGCCGCAGGGTCGAACCCGGGCGTCAGTGTCATGTCGCGGCCTAACTTCTGCTCCAATGCACGCGCATCGGCACGCACCTTGTCCACTCCGCCGAGCATCTTGGGTCCGAGCCAACTGATGATCCATGCCGATCCGGCCGTACCGAATATATAGGTCACCGCATAACACACCGACATAGAACTCATGTCCGCAGCAGAAGAGGAGAGCTGCTGCATCGTATCGCTCGCCGCACCGAGGGCCGCCGACATGGTCTGAGAACCTGCCAGCAGACCGGCCGCCTGCGAGACATCGTACCCCATAACCACGGCACACAGCCATACTGCACCCAGACTGAACAGGCATTGCAACACGGCGAAGCCCACCTGCGGCAGACCGTCGCTATGCAGTCCCCGAAAGAATTGAGGACCGACCGAATAGCCTATCGCAAACAGGAACAGCAGGAAAAACAAGGTCTTGGCAGGTTCGTTTATAGTTATATCGAGCTGTCCTACCACTACGCCGACCAGCAATACGCTCGTCACCGAACCCAGCGAAAAACTCTTTATGCGCAGCTTGCCGAGCATGAAACCCACAGCAAGCGTAAAGAATACGGCTATCGACGGATTATTGCGTATGAAATCCAGAAAATCGACATCGGTAAACATACCCTCATCATTTTTTGTCGGGACGAACCAATGCCGCTATCCACAGCAGCACGACGGCTCCGGCAATCGAACAAAGAACATTACCGAACGTACCTATGGCTACGACGCCGAACCACGAGAAGATCCAGCCGCCGAGAAAACCGCCGATAATGCCGACAATAAGATTCACTATAAGCCCAGAGCCGCTGCCGCGCACAATGACATTGGCAATCCAACCCGAGACCAGACCGATCAGCAAATACCAAAGAAAAAACATAACATCTATTTTAACAAGTCATACATAAATTGCAATGCCCGTCCATGCAAAAACAATACCCGACCTGCGAAAAAAAGCGTCAGGACACAAGTCCCGACGCTTCATATTCTTTTACTTACAATTTTTTGCGCAACTCCCTACATAGATGTCTCTATCAGTCGTCCGCGGCCGGTTACGACCACCTCCTCGGCTTCGGCCGGAATCAGCACCACATCACCGGCCGTCAAACGCTCGCTGCCGCCGGCAATGGCGATCTCCGCCTCGCCGCTTATGCACATGTAGACAGCAAACGAATCCTCCTCCGAGCGGTCGATTTCAAGACGATCGGCAATATCTATGACCGCAGTCTTGAAATAGTCGCATGCGACCACCTGCACTCTGCCGTTTGACACTGGCTCGTATCTCTTGTGCAACTGGCCGGCATCGATCGAGAAGTCGATGGCATCGACCGCAAGAGCCGTGTGCAACTCGCGCGATCGGCCCGAAGCATCGACACGGTCCCAGTCGTATATGCGGTATGTCACGTCCGAGGTCTGCTGAATCTCCACCACCTCGATTCCTGCGCCGAGGGCATGCACCACACCGGCCGGAATGAAGAACACGTCGCCCGGCTTCACCTCCACACGGTTCAACAGCTCGGGCAGCGTAGATTTGGCCACGGCATCGATATACTCTTCACGCGTGATATTGCGGTCTTTGAAACCGATATACAACGCCGCGCCCGGCTTGCAATCCACCACATACCACATCTCGGTCTTGCCGTAGGAGTTGTGTCGTTCGGCAGCCAGTTCGTCGTCGGGGTGCACCTGCACTGAGAGCACGTCGTTGCAGTCGAGATACTTTATCAACAGCGGAAATTCGAGTCCGAACCGCTCGAAGACCTTGTCACCCACCAAATCGCCCATATACACCTCAATGATCTCTTCGAGGTTGTTGCCTTTCAGAAAGCCGTTGGATACGACCGACACGTCGCCCGCGACGGAGGATATGTCCCAGCTCTCGCCGTAGAGTTTGTCGGCTGCAAGCCGGCCGGCAGCCTTGCCCTTTTTAGCGGCTATGGCATGACCGCCCCAGATGCGCTCCTTAATGCGCGGTCTGAATTTTATAGGATACAACATCGTCTATTCGAATAAAGCCTCGGCTTTTGCAATGACATCGTCGGCATCGGGGGTCAACGGGAATACATGATCGGGTTTGAGATACCATACCTCCTTGTCGGCCATCATTGCACGCTCGCCGCCTCCGGTAATGTTCAGCATAATGCATGCGTCGCGGTCGATGCGTCCTTCGTCGACCATCTTTATAAGCGAAGCCAACGCCACGGCGGGAGCGGAATATATATCCACGCCCTCGGTTTCGAAGAAGAGCCGTGCCGCACGGCGCAACTGGGCATTGGTGGCCACCATCACGTCGCCGCCGGTAGCTTTCAGCGCATCGTACAATCCTCCGGCCAACGAATAAGGCGGCTTGCGGTTTGACAGCACCTTGGCATCGATCAACTCGGCATCGCGGCGAGCCTTCGTGGCGGCATACGGCAGCATCTCGCGCGAATCCACACGCCATGCGTCGTACATCGGCACGAACGGAGCATTCTGCGATACGATAAGTTTCATCAGGTTGCTGCCGAAACGTCCGTCCTCTATCAGTCGCATGTTGGCCTCCCATGCGGCGATTGCGCCCGTACCGCTGCCCACAGCCTGGAAATAGTAGTCGGGAATGCGTCCTATGGTCGTCACGGCCGAGAGCACCGTAGTGGCCATACCGTCGCGGCGAGCCACATTCTTGGCACCGCCCTCGGCATAGAACCGCGGCGATTTCAGTGCAATGTTACTCAGGTTGATCGCATCGAAATAGTCTCCGCCCTTTTCGCAGGCAATCAGCTTGACACACTTGTTGAGCGGCTTCTCGAACCACAATGCCGAGAGGTTGTCCGACGGCACCGACAGCAGCAGCGGAATGTTGTTGTCCGAACATACCTTGGCGAAAGCGCGGGCCGTATTGCCGGCCGATGCCACCACCAGCACCTTGTCGGATTTGTTCGGGTCGATGCGTGCACATACGCTGTATGCCTCGGTCTCCTTGAACGAGCAGGTGCTCATCGCGACACCCTTCGACGGCCAGTAACCGTTGAATGTAATGTAGAGATTGTTCAGCCCCAGTCGTGCGGCGAGCTTCTCGCTCTTGTATGTCACGGGAGCCGACGACCCCTCCAACATGCGATTTATCGGAAGCCAGTCGCAGAACTTGTAGAATCCGTAGTCGTCCGGACGCACATCGATCTGCTTGACGGCATAAGAGGTGCGCACTAACGACGGCACGTCGCATCGCGGATCGTCGAGTGTCCAGCCTTCGTCGGCGAACTCGCGGCCTGTGGCCACACACTTCAACGTGTACTGTGTAGGTTTTATACTCTTCATATTTGGTTTAGATTTGCTTTTCAATAAAACATGCAAATTTACAATATTTTTCACGGTTCGACAATAAGTATTATTACCTATTGTAAAAAAGAGATCAAAAATTGCATATCTGTAAAATATGTCATACCTTTGTTGTCGTTAAAATCGTGTAGCGCAGATGATACTTAAACGATATCTTGCGACCGTAGTGCTGACACTGCTCGTCATGCCGCTCATCGCTCAACCGAATACTGATTGGGCGAAATTCGGACGCTACGAACAAGCCAACCGAGAGATACAGACACCCGTGCGCGCAATCTTCATGGGCGATTCGATCACCGACCACTGGTACAAATACGATCCCGGGTTCTTCGATCTCAACGGATTTCTCGGCCGCGGTATTAGCGGGCAGACCACCAGCGAGATGCTCGTTCGTTTCCGCCGCGACGTCATCGACCTGCACCCTGCGGTGGTACTCATCATGGCCGGCACCAACGACATAGCTCAAAACAACGGGTTCATAAAGCCTGAAAATACACTGGGCAACATCATATCCATGTGCCAGCTGGCTCACGCCAACGGCATCGAGGTGATACTCTGCTCCATACCTCCGGTAAGCCGCTTTGCGTGGAGACCCGAGATCGATCCGGCACAAAAGGTGTTAGAGCTGAACGACATGATTCGCCGGTACGCCATCGACAACGGCATATACTATCTCGATTACTATCCGCATCTGGCCGATGCCGACGGCGGCATACCCGAGAAGTGGAGCCACGATACGTGCCACCCCAATGCGGAGTGCTATCGCACCGTGATGGAACCGCTTGCCGCCGAGGCGATAAACACAGTATTGAACGATAAGTATAACAACTAAAATATCTAAACGATGAAAAGGTTTTTCACGCGGCTCTCAGCAGTCGCAATGGCTGTAACGATGGTTATGGCTTGTTCGAAAGAGAAAGCCGGCAACGGCGACTATCTCAACGCCGTTCCCGAAGATGCCACGGCAATCGTCTATATCGACGGTTACCAGATGATGCAGAAGTCGGGACTTCTCGACCAGATCAAGCCGTTTCGCGAACTAGCAGCCAATCAGGCGGTAAATATGGCCGGAAAGGATAATGCCGATTTCGCCAAGAGCGTAGCACTCGATCTGGACAATTCGGGCATAGCCACCACCGAGCCTATCTATGCGGCCGTAACGGTGCAGCCCCAGGCAGACGAGGCCGAGGTAGTGGTCATCGCCAAGGTGAGCGACAAGAGCAAGTTCGACAAACTCGTAGCCATGGCCAATGACAACGGTGCCGAACTCAAAGTGGAGAATACCGACGGCTGCACTATCCTGCTGTCGGAGGAGGAGGTGTGCGTAGCCTACAACGATGCCGCTATCGTCATTGCAGGAGGCTACGATATCGACTGCCGCCAGCTGGCGATCAGCACATTGAAGGCCGCATATACTCCCCGTGCAACGGCACTGCCCGAATTCAAGGGCTACGATGCAGCAGTATATCTCGACAGTAAAAAACTCGTGGATCTTGCCAAGAGCGATTATAATTTCAGAGAGGCCTGCGAAATGTACGGCGACAACATGGAGTTTATGGGCGACGGCATGATTTGCGGACTGACGTTCAAGCCCGGCCGCATAGCTCTCAATTGCGCGATTCTCGGTCTTAGCGACGAAACCTTGGCAAAATACGAATCGTTCTACTCGCACAATGTAACCAACGAATATCTCAAATATCTGCCTGCCGACACATACGCCGTAATGAGCGGTTATTTCAATGGCAAGAACATATGGGATATAACGATGAGTATGCCTGCTGTACAAAACCAACTCGAACAGATGAAAGAGTATGGATCGGAGGAGACATGGGAGGAGTCTATGAAATTGGCAAAGGATATATTCGAAAGTTTCGACGGTGATGTCACGATGGCTCTCAACGGCATCGGCAACAGCAACGGCGATGCCGACGTAAAGGCCTCTGTCATGATGACCGTTGTCAACGACTCTGTCATTTCGCTGTTCGAGCAGTACCGCGGCATGTTGGGCGACGTAGTAGAGCAGACCGGCGAGAACAGCTACCGCGCCGATATAGGCGATGTTACAGCCTACTTCGGCCAGCAGGGTTCGATGCTTTACGCCTCGACAGAGGGCGTGCCCGCTCCCGTATCTCCCTCGGCAGAGAGTGCCGTATGGGTAAAGGAGATCGCCGGAGCCAAATACTTCTTGGCAGCCAACCTCCGCGAGATATTCGCCGATCCGCTGGTCAACACCGCAATGTGGCGCGAAGTCTACAACGACCGTCAGGCAGGCGACGTAGCCCGCAACCTCGTGGGACTGCTCGACTACGCATATCTGCGCGATACGGAAATTGCAAGCAGCATCTTCGAAATCGTGTTGCGCAATAGCACCGACAATGCACTGAAACAGATCGTCGATACGATACTGCCTGTTGTAATGCAGAATTTCAACATCACCGGGGTCTTATAAACACCGTATAGCAGTGAAATATATCACACTCAACGATGTCGTACCGGAGATCTTCGCCCAGCGCGAGGATCTCCGCTCCGATATTTGGCACAGCAGCACCGTCTTCGAAAAAGGCCGGACATATCTTGTGGAGGCGGCCTCGGGACAAGGCAAATCGTCGTTATGCAGCTATCTCTACGGACAGAGGGGCGACTATCGCGGCACGATACTCTTCGACGACGACGACATATCGCGCTTCGGCACCGAGGATTGGAGCCGCATACGCCGCAGCCACCTGAGCATCTTGTTTCAGGAGATGCGGCTGTTTCCCGAGCTGACAGCCATGGAGAATGTTCGCATAAAGAACCAGATAACCCGCACACAGAGCCGTGAGACGATAGAGCGGTGGTTCGATGCCCTCGGCATAGCCGACAAGCGCAATACGCCGGTTGCCAAGATGTCATACGGCCAGCAGCAGCGCGTGGCACTCATAAGAGCCTTGTGCCAGCCTTTCGACTTCCTGCTGTTGGACGAGCCTATATCGCACCTCGACGAGCGCAACGGCGACATAATGCGCGATATCATATTGAGTGAAGCACGCCGTCTGGGAGCAGGCATCATAGCCACATCTATCGGCCGCCATCTCAATATGGAATACGATAAAGTTCTGAGCCTATGAAACTGATCTGGAAACTTCTCCGCAGACACATAAGCGTCGGCCAGCTGGCCGGATTCTTCATCGCCAACCTTGTCGGCGTGGTGATCATTCTCTGCGGCATACAGATATATCTCGACATCGAGCCTACCCTTTCGGGCAAAGACGGACTGATAGGCAACGACTATATCATAGTCTCGAAGCCGATCAAGCAGCTCGGCTCGCTCATGGGCAAGAACACCGCGCAGTTCTCCGAGGAGGAGATCGCCGACATAGCCGCTCAACCGTTCGCCGAGAGCGTCGGGGCATTCAAGGCATCGCAATACGGTGTCTATGCCCGTCTCAATACTGGATCGAAGAGTGTTTCGACCGACATGTTCTTCGAATCGGTGCCCGACCGCTATATCGACGTCGATGTCGAGCAGTGGGCATTCGATCCCGAGTCGCAGACCATACCCATAATAGTTCCGCGCAACTATCTCAATCTCTATAATTTCGGATTCGCGCAGGCACAAGGTCTGCCGCAGTTGTCCGAAGGCATATTGGAGAGTATCTCGTTCGACATAACGCTATACGGCAACTACCGGCGCGAGCAGTTCAAGGGACGCGTGGCAGGATTCTCCAACCGTCTCAACACCATTCTGGTGCCGATGAGCTTCATGGAGTGGGCCAACGACCGCTACGCCACGGGACAGGCCGATATCACCTCGCGGCTCATCGTCGAGGTCGCCAACCCTGCCGACGAGAGCATCAACGCCTATTTGCAGCAGAAAGGCTACGATGTGGAGAACAACTCGTCGGACAACAGCAAGATAGGATTCCTACTGAAACTGATAGTATCGATAATCGTGGCTATTGGCGCGATAATCAGCATACTGGCCATATACATATTGACATTGAGCATCTATCTGCTGTTGCAGAAGAATACCGAGAAACTCGAAAACCTCGTGTTGCTCGGATATACCCCTCGCCGCGTGGCAGCTCCATACATCATACTCACGGCATCGCTCAATGTGGTGATACTCGCCATAAGCATCGTAATCGTATATGTGGTAAGAGGTGTCTACACAGCCAGAATAGCAACTGCTCTGGCCGATATCGCAGATGGCGGCATTGCCTTTACGGCCGTGGCCGGCATCATCATTACGGCCGCAATCATTGCATTCAATTCATTTGTAATACAGCGCAAAATAAACGTTATATCACGTAAGAAATGATATTCAGAAAGGCTACATCGGACGACATTGATACGATATTGAGCATTGTTCGCAGTGCTCAATTATCGTTATGCGCCTCGGGTGTCGATCAATGGCAGGACGGCTATCCGTCGGCCGAGATCATACGCAGCGACATAGACTCGGGCAACGGCTATGTCATAGAGGCCGACGGAGGCGGGATTGCGGCCTACGGTGCCGTCATATCCGACACGGAGGCGGCATACGACCTGCTGCAAAACGGAGAGTGGCACCACGAGGGCGACTATATAGTCATACACCGGCTGTGCGTTGCCGCCGAGTGGCTGCGCCGCGGCATGGCCAAAGCCTTTTTCCGATATGCCATGCAGTCGGGCCGTCGTCGCAGCATCGGCATCATCAGAGTCGACACTCACAGCGACAACCGCCGCATGCTGTCGCTGCTCGACAGCGAGGGCTTCGCCTACTGCGGCAAGGTCTATTATCGCGGAGCGGAGCGTCTGGCCTTCGACCGCCGCATCGATCCCCCCGCAATCGCAACCCGCCGCGCCACTGTCGACGATTGCGACTTCATTGCGCGCGCCGTCATGGCCGCTTTCGGCGACGATCTATGCCGCAGACTGTGCAACGGTGCCGACCGGCGCGACATTCTCGACACATTCACACATATCATCTCGCGTCCGGACACGCAATACAGCTATCGCAACACGCTCGTGGCCACTATCGACGGCATCGTGGTCGGGGCCGTCTGCGGATACGACGGCGGCCGTCTCGACGAGCTGCGCCGACCGGTATTCGCACTCTTGCGGGAGCGGTTCACAGAGGTGCCTCTCTTCGAGGAGGACGAGACGCAGGCCGGAGAGTTCTATCTCGATTCAATAGGTGTCGATCCGCTGTATCGCGGTTGCGGCGTCGGCGAAAGACTGCTGCGCGACATGACCGCCATGGCCAAATCCGAAGGCGCGGATACGGTGGCACTGCTGGTCGACCGCGACAACCCCTCGGCCGAGAGACTTTACACCCGGGTCGGTTTCCGTCGCGACGGCAGCAAACGATTCTTGGGACACACGATGTATCATCTGACAATATAATATATGGCAAGCTATCTGCAAGTCGAAAACATAAGCAAATCATACGGCGACCGCACGCTCTTCTCCGACATCAGTTTCAACATCAACGAGGGCGACAAGATAGCCCTTATAGCACCCAACGGCACGGGCAAAAGCTCGCTGTTGAAGATTTTGGCCGGCGTGGAGTCGTCGGACCGCGGCGGCGAGGTGAAGTTCATGAAGGATATTCGCGTGGCGTTTCTCGATCAGAACACCAGCTTCGACCCCGACCGGCACATATTCGACGAGGTATACTCGCGTATGGACAGCCGCTCGGCTGCAGTCGGCGAATACGAGCAGGCCGTTGCTTCGGGCGACCGGCGGCGTATCGACGAGGCGACTGCCGCCATGGAGGCATGCGATGGGTGGAGCCTCGAACACGACATTCATCAAGTGCTGTCGTCGCTGCATATCGACCGGCTCGACCGCCGCATGTGCGAACTGTCGGGCGGCGAGGCAAAACGTGTGGCAATAGCCTGCATGATTCTGCAACATGCCGACTTTCTGATTCTCGACGAGCCGACCAACCACCTCGACATCGACATCATCGAATATCTCGAAGCATACCTGCAACGCTCGCGCTGCACGCTGCTGATGGTTACGCACGACCGCTACTTCCTCGATCGCGTATGCAACACCATATTCGAGATCGACCGCGGCGAACTGATCGTCTACAAGGGCAATTATGCCGAATACCTTGCCAAGCGCGAGGAGCGTTACGCCAACATGCAGGCCGCCATCGACAAGTCGCGCAACCTGCTGCGCCGCGAATTGGAGTGGATACGGAGCACACCGCAGGCACGCACGGGCAAGGCACGCTATCGCATCAACGCCTTTTACGATCTCAAAGACAGGGCTTCGGTATCGCTGCACACCGACAATGTGGAGATCGACGTGGCCTCGTCGCGATTAGGACGCAAGATCATCGACTGCACCGACGTGTCGTTCAGCTACGGGGAGCGGCGCATGCTCGACGACTTCTCCTACAAGTTTACGCGCGGCGAAAAAGTGGGTATCGTCGGTAACAACGGAGCGGGCAAAAGTACGTTTCTCGACATCATGACCGGACGTATCGCGCCCGATTCGGGCATAGTCGAGCGAGGCGAAACGCTGCGCATCGGCTACTATCGTCAGCAGGGCATCACGTTCCGAGCCGGACAGACCGTACTCGACACGGTAAAGGAGATTGCGGAGGAGGTGCGCTCGGCCGACGGACATACCATATCGGCAACGTTGTATCTCACGAAGTTCCTGTTTCCGCCCGAAACCTTCAACAAGCGGGTCGACATACTCAGCGGCGGCGAGCAGCGACGCTTGTATCTGCTTACGATACTCATGCGCAACCCCAACATGCTCATACTCGACGAGCCGACGAACGATCTCGACATCATGACGCTCAACGTGCTGGAAGAGTATCTGCAACAATTCGAGGGCTCGCTGCTGATCGTCTCTCACGACCGTTACTTTTTAGACAAGACAACCGACCATCTATTCGTATTCACCGGCGACGGACACATCAAGGATTTCGTCGGTCGTTACAGCGAGTATCGCGAATATATGCGCGAAGAGCAGGCCGAGCAGCGCAAGAACGCAGCCGCAGCAGAGAAGCTCTCTGCCGTGCAACCGCAGCGTGTCCGCAAGGAGGAAAAACGCAAGCTGACATACAAGGAGCAGCGCGAACTGGAACAGATCGAAGCGGATCTGAGCACGCTCTCCGACCATCGGCGTGCACTCGAAGAGCAGTTGTCGTCGGGCACGCTCGGCTACGACGAGCTTACCGCCATCTCGCAGCAAATAGAGAAAATAATAGAGGAGATCGATGTCAAGGAGATGCGCTGGCTCGAACTAAGCGAATAAAACAGCCGGCAGCTTACTGTGCAGCAGTCGGCATCATGACACACCGACCGCTACCCTATCGCCACTTCCATGCCGGCAGCCACGCGTCGGCAAGTATCGTCGTCGGTCAGAGCACGCAGCACAGCCAGAGAGAAGGCCACGGATACGCCGGCACCGGCACCGGTTATCAGATTGCCGTCGACAACAACATCACCGCCGACAACATCGTATTCCGACAAGCGTTCGCGCACGCTCGAATGCGCCGTGATACGTCGTCCGCAAGCAATGCCGTAAGCAGCCAATACGGTGGGTGCGCCGCAAATGGCAGCCACTATGCGTCCCTCGTCGTAGTATCGTCGGACCGCTTCGCCCACGGCAGCCGATGCGGCAAGGTTGACATAACCGGGATTGCCGCCCGGCAGGATCAAGGCGTCGCCGTCCGAAAGATCCGAATCGGCCAGCAGCATGTCGGCCTCGACAGTCACTATGCCGTGCGAAGATGCCACTCTTTTTGAAGCAGCCACAGCCACGGTCTTCACCTCTATCGCGGCACGTTTCATCACATCGACCGGAGTCAACGCCTCGATTGTCTCAAATCCGTCAGCCAGCAGGAGATATACTTTCATAACGCTCTTTTTTTAGATTTCACCTGCCAAAGATAGTGCCGACCGAGCAAAAATCCAAACGTTCGAGAGATATACAATAATAAATTTAACGCAAAATAAATCAGCTTATTCGTTTGCATTATTTGGCAACAATTACTACTTTTGCATCGATTCAATCAAGACCTGTGCAAACAGGCATGTAAGATAAAATCCCATATTCGCAGCCGGAGGCTTATTCCCCGGCTCTGGAGAGTATGGGGTTTTGCATAATCCTCTTGATTGAATCGCAACCAGGGTCGGGGATATTTTTTAATAACACTGACCCGAATGAAAGAGATCTCTAAATTCAAGTTCCGAAACGGCCGGCTGTATCTGTTCACCGTCGACCGAAGGCAATCTCCGCAGATATGTCATCTGATCGATGCCGATGCTCTGTACGGCGTTTACTATTCGCGTAGCGACAACGACATCGTGTTGGAGATATGCAGTCACGACATGCTCAGTTTCGGCTGCTATATCACATTGCCGCGACGTTTCGGCTATGTCAGAGAGGGTCACGCATCGGAATACCGCGATTTCTTTTTCAATGCCGGCTGGAACGCCGCTTTCGTCGAGATCAACAAAAAGGGCACTTGCTTCACGCATCGATAACGACAAAAAAACCGGTGCGACATTGTCGCACCGGCTCAGCAAATATTTTACTCGACAGCTGATTATTCGATCACAACCAGCGGAGCCTCCGACTGCACCGAGTCGCCCTCGGCAACCAGCACACCCGCTACGCGGCCGGCAAAATCCGAGGTGATAGAGTTCTCCATCTTCATAGCCTCCAATACCAATACCTCCTGGCCGACACTAACCGTATCGCCAGCCTTGACCTTGATCTCGATCACACGACCGGGCAGCGGAGCCACTACGGTCTTGTCGGTCAAAGCCACACGCTTGGGAGCCGCCTCGGCAGCAACCACATCACCCTCCGAATCGGCAATCTCAATAAGCACGGCATCGGCCTGCACCGAATCGCCTTCGGCAACGAGGATCTGCTTCACGAAACCGGCATAGTCCGAGGTAATGGAGTTCTCCATCTTCATGGCCTCCAATATCAGCACCTCCTGACCGACGCTCACCTTGTCGCCCACCTTGACCTTGATCTCGATCACACGGCCGGGCAGCGGAGCTATAACCGTATTGCCCGTCACGACCGAACGTGCGGCGGTAGTTGTGGCAGCAGCACCCTCGCTCTCCACTTCGATCAATACTCCGTCGGCCTGTACGGCATCGCCCTCGGCGACGAGAATCTGCTTGACCACACCGGCATAGTCCGAAGTAATAGAGTTCTCCATCTTCATGGCCTCCAATACCACGACCTCCTGGCCCACGGCGATCTTGTCTCCGACCTTCACCTTGATCTCGATAACACGACCGGGCAGCGGAGCGATGATCGTATTGCCCGTGATGGGCTGTGCAGCCTGTTTCTTGCCGGCGGCAGCCAACGACGGATCGGCAGCGACCTTATCGGCATAAGCGGCTTTCTTCACACCCGTAAGGTAGTTCTTGGCAACCAACGGGAAGAGTTCGAGCAACAGCTCCTCCTTCTCGTTCTCGGCCAGATGCACACCGCCTGCCTCCTCCAAAACGGGATTGGGCTGCTTCTGATACTTCGATGTGTCGTAGGGAGTCTCCTCACGCACACCGCAGATCTTGAAACGGAACTCGGGATCGATCTTGACCGGCGTATGACCGTACTCACCCTTGACCAATCCGACGAACTGCGAGCTCTTGTTGGTGTACATGGGACGGCCAGCCTTCTCGTCCATGGCACAGTTTACAGCCTGTGCACCTACGATCTGCGACGTGGGTGTCACCAAAGGCGGCAGACCTGCCGCAAGACGAACCGACGGGATCAGCTCCATAGCACGCGGAAGGATATCCTCCGACTGCAACTGTTTGAGCTGAGCCACCATGTTAGAGTACATACCGCCCGGGATCTCGGCCTGCTGCACCAACTTGTTGGGTGCGGGGAATCCGAAGTAAGCCTCGATCTGCTGGGCAACCTCCAAAAGTGCCTCCCAGTTTTCAGCCTTGGCATACTCCACTGCCTTGTCGAACATTGCATCGACCTCGGCGGGCAGAGTGTCCGTCACGGGATTGAACGGCTTGGGCAGCGGTTTTTCGGCACCGAATACCGACAACTCCAACTCCTTGCGTATATCTTTCAACTCCACGTTGATCTTGGCCACAGCCTCCATGTTGACACCCAGGTCGATGCCTAACTTCTTGCAGAACACATACACCAGTTCCAATGCGGGTGCACCCGTACCGCCGCCGAACCACCAGCAGTTGGTGTCCACGACATCTACACCCGACACGATGGCTGCCATGACCGATGCCAGACCGTAACCGGGGGTACAGTGCGTGTGGAAGTCGACCGGAATGTCGATATGCTGCTTGAAGAGCTTGATCAAAGCAGCTACGCGCTGCGGCGGAATCAGACCCGACATATCCTTGATCGTAATCATGTCGGCACCCAGAGCCGCCATCTGCTTGGCCTTGTCGAGGAAATACTCATCGGTGAAGACCATCTCGTGCTCCTTGCCGTCGGTATACTTCGGATCCACCGTGTAGCATACGGCGCAATCGGCTATGCCGCCATACTGCTTGATATATTTGATCGTCGATTTTACATTGTCCACATCATTCAGCGCATCGAAGATACGCATGATGCCCAGACCGCTCTCGATGGCATTGCGCGAGAAGCCGGCAATGATCTCGTCGGTATAAGGCGAGTATCCGAAGAGGTTGCGGCCACGCGACAAGGCCGTCAGATACGACACGTCGCCCACAGCCTTCTTGATCGTTTCGAGACGCGTCCACGGATTCTCGTTGAGATAACGCATCACCGAGTCGGGCACCGCACCGCCCCACACCTCCATGGCGTAGAAGTTGGCGTCCTTGTAGTAAGGCAGACAGCGGTCTACCTGCTGCTGAGTCATACGCGTTGCAAATGACGACTGCTGACCGTCGCGCAACGTGAGATCACGAATTTTCAATGTTTTAGTCATAGTAAAAAAGGTTTTATCTATTTATTGCTTCATATTCCGATCCATATTCGATCGCTTCTTCTGTTATCCGAATAACAAATATATAAAACAAAATCCATTAAAACAAGCAATTATTATGAAATTTACGCATCTACGACATAACATCATTGATTATCCGTTATTTATGCACCGAAACACAGTTAGCACAGCGTCGGACATTTCGCAACGAAATCTCCTATAAAGAAACGAAAGGGTGTGATACGACGCAGATATTGGGATCTGCCATAAATTCCGGTGGGGAGACGAGACTCCCACGGTCGGGCATGCGCCCTGCATCGGAGTGACAGCAATATGTCATTTCGAGCGACAGCGAGAAATCTGTCCGAGATTATTTCCACGCTGTCATTCTGAGGAGCAGTCGAATGACTGCGACGTGAGAATCTCTCTTTGCCAATTTTCTTTCCCCTCCACCGGATTTTAAGACTGAACCGTTCCCGGACAGAGGCGGCAGCGGCTCGAAGAGACGGCGGCACGGGAGGCGGAGGTTCGGTGCTTGCACCGAAAGCGACAGCCTCCCGCACCGCAGGGTTTCGCAAGAAACCCCGACTGCCGCCGCAAACCCCAACACCCCGAAACAAAAAAACCGCTCTCTTAAGAGAGCGGCTGTGAACTCGCCGGGGCTCGAACGGCGCAGCCGTCGCCGGAATACCTCTGAAATAAAACATATCCTATTCCGGCAACCCGCCATAAGTGAGAGCGACGGCAAGTGCACAGCC
>JAGBFA010000016.1 GCA_017936685.1 Alistipes sp. | reverse complement strand
CGTTTTATAATTCTGACCCTCTCCTAACTGCTTCAACAGGCGAGTGCAATCGCTTGCGAATTGCCGAGCCGCCGAAGCAGTCACGACGCAAAAAGTCGCGCAGCGACGCGGTGTAAATCCCCTCCTCGGAGGGGACTTCCGCCGCGCGATATATCGCGCTCCATGTGGGACGTAGCAGGCTTCGTCTTGCGTCCCGTGGTGGAGCGTTGGCAGGTTCGCTTCACTCAGAATGACAAAACAGGCACTGCGTCGCAGAATGTCGCATTTCAAACACCACGTCACAATACGTTTCGTCGCGGGATATAGTCGAAATGTCCTATTAGGACACGATTTTTTCATGAATTTATTTGCTGCAAACATAAAAATAACTAATTTTGCGTATCATCAAACACAAAAGCTATGGATAAGGAAATGCGCAATTCGACAGACATATCCGCCATCAAGACACCCGACGGAGAGTTCGTACAGATCGGATTCATCGACATAATAGGCAACAGCCCGACATTCATGGACAGCGTCACCGCCCCGCTGGTCATGCCTGTGGGAGGTGTCACCATCTGCCTGCAAGGGAGCTGCGATGTGGTGCTCGACGAGAAACGCTACCACATCACCAAGAATGACATGTTCATCGTCTTTCCCAACTCGATACTGCAAGTCATAGCCAACCGCAGCGACGACTTCCACTCGGAGACCATCGTCATCAACCAGTCGATGCTCTACAACTTCCGCAACATCAATCTCACGGCAGCCACCTCGCTCTATCTCTACATAAAGGAGAATCCCTGCATATCGCTCACCAACGATCAGGTGGAGGAGATCCTGCAATACAGCCGCATGATGTATCGCTACGACCACGCGATAGACATTCCCTTCCACAAGCAGATCATTGAGCACAGCATCATCTCCATGAGTTATATGGTGGCGAGCATCTATGCCAAATACGCCCCCATAAAACAGATGCCGCTCACACGTCAGAATACCATACTGCACAAGTTCCTGTCGACACTGGCCACCGACTTCACCAAATCGCGCGAGGTGGCATACTATGCCGACAAGCTCTGCATCACGCCCAAGTATCTTACGATCGTGGTGCGCAACACCTCTGGCATGAAGGCCACAGAGTGGATCTCGCGCATAGTGATCAACAACGCCAAAGCACTGCTCACGGGCACGCAGATGACCGTACAGCAGATATCCAACAAGCTCAACTTTCCCAATCCGTCGTTCTTCGGCCAGTACTTCCTGCGCCACGTGGGCAAGACACCCAAGGAGTTCCGGCGCAACTCGACGAACATGTTATAATCCCGCATAGCCATGACCTCGCTCTACAACGACATAATATTCGGCCCCGTCCGCTCACGGCGGCTCGGGCTGTCGCTCGGTGTCAACCTTCTGCCCGTCGAGTCGAAGCTGTGCAGCTTCGACTGCATCTACTGCGAATGCGGCTGGAATGCCGATCACCCGGGTGCACGCCGTTTCAACTCACGCGACGACGTGCGGCAGCAGCTGCGCCTGACGCTCACACGCATGGTGGCCGGCTCTACGCCGCCCGATGTCATAACCTTTGCCGGCAACGGCGAGCCTACGCTCCACCCCGAGTTCGAACAGATCATCGACGACACGCTGGCCCTGCGCGACGAGCTGTGCCCCTCGGCCAAGGTATCGGTGCTGAGCAACGCCACACAGATCGGGCGCGAGTCGGTGCGCCGCGCACTGCTCCGCGTCGACAACAATATCCTCAAACTCGACTCGGCCTTCGACCGCACCGTGCAGCTCGTCAACAAGCCGCAGGGCGCGTACACGGTTGCCGACACGGTCGAAAAGCTCAAACTCTTCGAGGGTCGTCTGATCGTGCAGACAATGTTTCTGCGCGGCCGGATCGATTCGGAGCCCATCGACAACACCACCGAGCAGGAAGTCGAGGCATGGCTGCGGCTCATAGCCGATATCGCACCCCGACAGGTGATGATCTACTCGCTCGACCGCGACACGCCTTGCAAGACGCTCGAACGCGTCCCGCGCGAGGAGTTGGAGCGGATAGCCGACCGTGTCAGGGAGATGGGCATAGCCGTATCGGTAGCATAAAAGCAGCCGAAAGTTTGCACGAGGGAAAAATTATCCCTACTTTTGCACAGACAACAATTATATAACGATTATGGATTTCGAAGGAAAAGTTTTACAGATATTGCCGCCCACCAAAGGCACTTCGGCACGCGGCGAGTGGCAGCGTCAGGAGGTCATTTTCGAGATGACGCAGGAGTTTTCGCGCAAGGTCGCAGTGACATTCTTCAACAAGCCTGCCGACGTAGAGAAGTTGCGCGTGGGCGAGTCGTATATCGTCTCGGTCAATGTCGAGTCGCGCGAATACAACGGCCGCTGGTACACCGATGTGCGCGAGTGGCGCATACAGCCCTTGCAGCAGCAGGCGGCAGCCCCGGCAGCCGATCTGCCGCCCCTTTCGGAGGAGCCGTCATACGCCTCGGGCAACACGCCCGTCGACGACATGCCTTTCTAATACTCGCGGGCAGACAACACTCAGACGACCAGATCAAATGCAACAGCCGCATCTTCTCGGAAGATGCGGCTGTTATTTTCACAGAAAACAATCAAGCGGTATGCGCCATTTTTCGGCAAATAATGTATTTACGACACACGGCATGTCATTCCGAACGCGATACGTCATGTTGAGCGCAGCGAAACATCTGGCTGGGGACGATAAAACAACGTAAATAACCGCGCACAGATTTCTCGCTTACGCTCGAAATGACAAAGCGGGCATATCTACCCCAACCAGATTCTTCGCTATCGCTCAGAATGACAGACAAGAGGAAATAATTTCCAAAGCACCACAACCTAATTTTTTCGTCAAAAGCGGTATTATGCAACGCAAACGAAGATCGCCCAGATGGGACATACTAACGTATTTCCCATTTGGGCGAGCAAGTGCGCGGAAGCAGAATGCCGCTTTTCACGAAAAAAATCAGAGGTTTTCAATACAATACTCCACCATCTTCTGCCGGATATTGACCCTGTCATCGGGCATCATAGAGTGATTCTGGTCGGGATAGACCATCATGTCGTACTGCTTGCCGGCACGGTTCAGCGCACGGCACATCTCAATAGAGTTCTGGAAGTGCACGTTGTCATCGGCTGTGCCGTGTATTATCAACAGACGGGTATCGTCGCTCAGACGGTCGGCGAAGTTGATAGGAGAGTTGAGATCGTAACCCTCGGGGTTGTCCTGCGGCAGATCGTTGTATATCTCCGTGTAGATGCTGTCGTAATAACGCCACGAGGTGACAGGTGCCACCGCAATGGCCATGCGGAAGAGTCCGTCGCCCTTCAAGGCGCAGCCCAAAGCCATGAATCCGCCGTAAGACCAGCCGTAGATGCCTATGCGCGATGAATCGACGTAGGGCAGCGAGGCCATGTAGCGCGCGAACGAGAGCTGATCCTCGACCTCGGCACGCCCCAGATCGCCATAGGTCTGTTTCTTGAACTCCTCGCCGCGGAAGCCCGTTCCGCGACCGTCGCAACAAGCCACTATATAACCGTTCATGGCTAACGCCTGCTCCCAGTCGCCGCCCCAGCGGTCGGCCACCTGCTGCGAACCCGGACCCGAATATTGCGTCAGCAGCACAGGATAGCGGCGCGACGGGTCGAAATCGAGAGGTCGTATGATGTAGATGTTAAGCTCGTCGCCGCGCTCGGTGGTGAATGTCGAGAACTCGGGCACAGGCACTTTGACCGCACCGGCCTTGCGCTTGACAGCCGCCGAGAGCGAACGCTGCATCACGCCGTCGGCATCGAATACCGCGCTGATGGGTGCACGCGACGACGACGAACGCGTCGCTGCAAAATACTTCATCTGCGGCGAAGGATATACGGTCCAGTAGAAATTGTCCTCGCCCAGACAGCGTTTGTTGCGGCCGCTCAGATCGACGCGATAGAGGTTGCGGCGCAGAGGCGAACGCTCGGTAGAGGTGTAATAGACTCGGCCTCCGCGCTCGGCATCGATGCCCACGATGCCCGTCACCTCCCACTCGCCACAGGTCAGGGCGCGTATGCGTCCGCGCTTGATGCTGTGGAGATAGAGGTGGAACCAGCCCGTCGAGGTCTCCTCGCGCACGATGAAACGATCGGCATCGACGAAGGTTACGGTCGACGGCGAGGGACGCTCGACATATCGCGGCGACTGCTCGCGGTAGATGATCCGCTGCCCGCCGTCGGCATGACATACGATCACCTCGAAGAGATTTTGTTTGCGATTGACGCGATAGAAATAGAGTTCGCCGGCCGGAGTCCAGCCTATGTGCGGAATATACTGGTCGGTCTCGGCACCCGTATCGATACGCTGCGTCGTGCCCGAAGCTATATCGTAGAGGTGCAGCTCGACTACCGAGTTGCAGTCGCCCGCCTTAGGATACTTGAACCGGTAGGCATGATTGTACAATTCGCCGTCGAAGCGCATCATCTCGAACAGCGGCACACGGCTCTCGTCGAAACGCAGAAAGGCTATGCTGCGCGAATCGGGCGAAAAGGCGTATGCGCGCGTGAAGCCATACTCCTCCTCGTAGACCCAATCGGTGGTGGCGTTGATCGTTGCGTTCCACTCTCCGTCATCGGTCACGGCCGTCGTGCTGCACGAAGCGATATCATAGAGGTACAGGTTGTTGTCGCGGGCGTATGCCAACATGCGCGAGTCGGGCGAAAACGATGCGTCGCGCACGCCCTCGAAGCGTGCCAGCTGCCGGCCGTCGTCCGCCACAAGATCGTAGTCGCTCGTATAGGAGTGGCGATATATCGCCCGACGTGGCGAGGCGGCACCCTGCTGGCAAGTCTCCATAAGAAGCGTCTTCATATCGGGTGAAAGCCCTGCCGAGAGTATGCTGCGGCCGTCGTCGCTGCGCAGCAGCGTATCGCACTGCTCGCCTGTGGCATAGTCATAGCTCACCACGGCACGATCCGTCACCACGCAATAGCGGTCGGCATCGGAGGTGGGTATCATCGCAGCAGGCGACTGCAACAGGGGTATCGACTGCGCGGCTCTGAGGCGCAACATATCGCCATACCCTACTTGCGCGGCAACCGAGCCTGCGAATGCGACTCCCGACAAAAACATAAATAGTCTCTTCATAACTCAATCCGGTATATCTCCGTGGCACGCCGGCCGCGGAATTTCATATAACAAAGATATGTCATTATATGTAAAACGGCAAATCGGCGGCTATTATTTTCGCCCGCAACACTCCGCGCGAGACTTTAATAACCTCCGGTTATATTTACCAAGGGAAAACATCTGTTTGGAAATGACAAGGCCACATCGTCTGTCACTCCGAGAGAGGGCAAACGCCCGACCGTGGGAGTCTCTTCATACACAACCTGTCACTCCGAGGGAGGGCATATGCCCGACCGTGGGAGTCTCGCGCTCGGGAGAGCGGTTGTCAGACAGGGAATTGTCGCACAAAAGAGAGATTCTCACGTCGCGTGCATAGCACGCTCCTCAGAATGACAGGACAAGAAGTTTTATATTCCCCAACCAGATTCTTCGTTCCATTTCATTCCACTCAGAATGACAAAGTGGTGGAAATAGTCTCCAAAGAACTATGCGCAAATTTTTCGTCAAAAGCGGTAAGTTGCAACGCATAACGAAAATTGCCCGGATAGGCTGTACTTGTCGTACTGCCTATTCGGGCAATTGAGCGAGCGGCAGCAAATGGCCGCTTTTCACAAAAAATTAGCAGTTCATCGCACCGCAGCAGTGAATAACCTGCCCGCTGACATACGACGACAAATCGCTGGCGAGGAACAATGCCACATTGGCAACGTCCTCGGGAGTACCGCCGCGACGCAGAGGAATCTGCGCAGCCCACTGATCCTTGATCTCCTGAGAGAGCTGGTTGGTCATGTCGGTGATGATGAAGCCCGGGGCGATGCAGTTGGCACGTATGCCGCGCGGTCCCATCTCCTTGGCGATAGACTTCGCAAGACCGATCATACCGGCCTTAGATGCCGAGTAGTTGCACTGACCGGCATTGCCGCTCACGCCTACGACCGACGACATGTTGATGATCGAGCCGCCGCGCTGCTTGGCCATGACGGGCACTACGGCGTGAATGAAGTTGAATGCCGATTTGAGGTTGACCGTCAGCACGGCGTCCCACTGAGCTTCGCTCATACGCATCATCAGGCCGTCCTTGGTGATGCCGGCGTTGTTGACCAGAATGTCGATGCGGCCGAAGTCCTCCACGATCTGCTTCACGACCTCGTGGGTCTGATCGAACAGGGCTGCGTTAGAGGCGTATGCCTTGACCTTAACGCCCAGTGCCTCGATCTCCTTAACGGTAGCCTCGACAGTCTCGTTGATAGCCAAATCGGTAAATGCCACATTTGCGCCCTCGGCGGCGAAACGCAGTGCGATTGCCTTGCCGATACCACGGCCGGCACCCGTGACGAGTGCGACCTTGCCTTCAAGAAGTTTCATAATTCTCTATTTTTTAATTTTGTCGTTGTCTACAAGCATGAACGAGAAGTTGCCCAAGCAGGCCAGACGATCCTCCACGAAGGCCTTGGCCTCGGTGAATACGAGCAGGCCGCGCTGCTGCGTGATGCGCGCACGGATATGGAGCGTATCGCCAGGGTGAACGGCCGACTTGAACTTCACGTTGTCGATACCGGCATAGAAGGGAGTACGTCCCTTCAACAGATCGCCCAGGAGCAGTGCGCACGACTGCGCAATGATCTCGCAAGTGATAACGCCGGGCACAACCGGATTGCCGGGGAAGTGTCCTTTGAGGAAAAACTCCTCGCCCGTGACATGGTAGTGGGCATCGGCCCACTCGCCGTCGAGCGTGATATCATCGACGAGCAGCATCGGCTCGCGATGCGGCAGATAGTTTTTTATCTCTTCTCTGTTCATCGTAACGAAGATTTAAGCATTCACACTATTTGGCAAACTTACGCAGTGCCACGCAGGCGTTGTGACCGCCGAAGCCCAGCGAGTTCGAGATGGCCACGTTGACATCGGCCTTGCGTGCCTTGATGGGCGTGTAGTCGAGATCGCACTCGGGATCGGGGTCGGTAAGACCGATGGTCGGCGTAACGATACCGTTGGCCAGCGACAGCGTCGATGCGATAAGCTCAACGGCACCCGTGGCTCCCAACATGTGACCGGTGATCGACTTGGTCGAGGTGATGATAGCCTTGCGGGCAGCCTCCTCGCCCATGGCGATCTTGATGGCCTTGGTCTCCGACGAGTCGTTCAGCGGCGTACCCGTACCGTGAGCGTTGATGTAGAGCAGATCCTTGTCGGCATCGAAACCGGCCTCGTCCAGAGCCTGCTTGATGGCGCGCGACGCGGGGATACCCTCGGGGTGGGGTGCGGTGAAGTGGTGTGCGTCGCAGCTGTTGCCGTAACCTACGACCTCGGCATAGATCTTGGCACCGCGCTTCTCGGCACTCTCCAACGACTCGAATATCAGAGCACCGGCACCCTCGGCTATTACGAAACCGTGACGGTTGATATTGAAGGGCAGCGATGCCTGCAACGGATCCTCCGAACGCGACAGAGCCTTGCTGTTGGCAAAACCGCCTATGGCCAGCGGGTGTACGGCAGCCTCGGCACCACCGGTGATGATGGCATCGGCATAGCCGTGTTTGATGGCACGATAGGCCTCACCTGCCGAGTGCGTACCCGTAGCGCAGGCCGTCACCACGGGAAGGCAGACGCCTTGAGCGTTGAAGGTGATGGCCACGTTGCCGGCTGCGATATTTGAGATCATCATCGGCACGAAGAACGGAGATATGCGGCCTACGCCCTCCTCCAACAGCACCTTGGTCTGGTTGACGAACGTGTGCATGCCGCCGATGCCCGAGCCGATATATACGCCCAGACGCTCGGGAGCGATGTTCTCGCCGCTTCGCAAACCGCTGTCCTCCATAGCCTGCGAAGCTGCCGCCATGGCATACTGACAATAGAGGTCGCTGCGGCGTACCAAGCCCGGATTGAGGTTGTACTTCGACGCATCGAAATCCTTGACCTGTCCGGCGACCTTCACCGGAAGGTTATATTCGTCGTAACCCTTGATATAATCGATACCGCAATTACCCTCGACCATATTGTGCCACATGTCGGCGACATTGTTGCCCACCGGCGTGATGGCACCTATACCCGTAATTACTACTCTGTGTTCCATAAGTTATATGTTTTCGTTTTAAGGTTTTACTATTTTGTCCACTCGATGATGCAGGCAGCCGTGGTAAATCCGGCACCGAATGCGCTAAGCACCAGAATATCGCCCTTTTGCAGCTTGCCCTCACGGCTCAGCTCGTCCAGCAGGATAGGCACGCTGGCCGACGAGGTGTTGCCGTAACGCTCCACATTGTGGGGGAACTTCTCGGGCTGCTCGCCCAAAAGGCCGCGTATGGAGTCGATGATGCGCTCGTTGGCCTGATGCAGTACGAAATACTTCACATCGGCAGAATCGATGCCCGTGCGGGCCAGCAGATCCTTTATGTCGGCCGTCGACGACGACACGGCGGTCTTGAACACGTCGCGTCCCTTCATCACTAACGGTGCGAAGCTGTGGTCGCCCTGCAAATAGGGGGTCGGCTCCAAACGGCGCAGCTGATAGAGAACGTCGGTACGGCTTGCCGTAGTCAGCTTCACAGCCTTCATGGCATCGCCCTGACCCACGACGGCGGCACCCGCACCGTCACCGAACAGCACGCAGGTGTTGCGGTCTTCCCAGCTGACCATGCGCGTAGGCTCCTCGGCGCAGACGATAAGTATCTTGTCGGCCTTGCCGGCACGCAGCTTGTCTTCGGCCATGTCGAGTGCAAAAATAAAACCTGCACATGCGGCATTGATATCCAAACACGGGCAGGTGGCACCTATCGCTCCCTGAATCATACAAGACATTGCAGGGGTGGCATATTCGTTGACCACATTCGAACATATTATAAAATCCAGCTCCTCCACACCGACGCCGGCATCGGCAAGTGCCTTATTTGCGGCAGATACGGCCAGGTCGATCAATCGCTCCGACGACATCACCCGACGCTCCTTGATACCGGTACGCTCGGTAATCCACTGATCGCTCGTATCCAAAAAACCTTCGAGCATCTGGTTGGTCACCACACACGACGGATTCGCACATCCGGTTCCTAAAATTTTCATTACTATTGCTTATTAATTTAACAAAAACTTTTCAATATTCTATTTCGAATCGCCGCGAATATATCTTTTATATTTGTAACAGCCTCCTAAATGTGGTGAAAACGCCTATTCGGGGACGAAATTTCCATATTTATGGCGAATAGCTTGGCCGTTTTTCCGCAATTTAGTATATTCGCAGCGCGAAACCGAATATTGAAAGCCAATGCGAGGAAGCGAAATACCGCAATTTCTTACCGGACGGAAGTATCTGATCATGTCGGTGCTGTTCGTCATATCGTTCTCGGCACTGTTCCTGCTGATATACACTCCGTTTTCGGTGGCGATGTGGTTCAGCGTAAAGGACATGAACACGCTGGGCATCTCGGTGGTATTCCTTGTGGCGGCCTTGGGCGTATTGTCGGTGAGCAAGGTCGTTATCTATCTGCTGCGCAACCGCATAAGGTTCACGGCAGCCCGCTACATAGTATGGCTGCTGTGCGAAAACATGGTGATATCGATCGGCTACACGATGCTCACGATCGAACTGCTGCCGGGCATAACATCGTCGTCGATACCGGCCATAGCACTGCGCGTCTTGTTCTTCGTGACGATGATCACGGCCATACCCTACTCGCTCATAACGCTTTACGTCGCCTATAAATCCAAGCGGGAGGATCTCGACGCCGCCATCTACGAACGCGACCGCATGCGCGAGGAGCTGGAACGCATCAGCGCGGAGACCACGCAGCCGGCATCGGCCGCCGCGGCCGCACAACTGCCGCAAATGGTCAATCTCTACGACAACAACGGCACGCTGCGCCTTACGATCAACGTCGACTCGCTCTACTATCTCGAATCGCAGGACAACTACGTCAAGATACACTACAAGCACAACGATAAGTTCTCGGTCTACATGCTCCGCTGCCGCACCTCAGCCATAGAGGAGAGCCTGTCGGGCACGGGCATGATCCGCTGTCACCGCTCCTATATAATAAACGCGCGCAAGATCGAATTCATCGGCGAAGAGCACAAGGCGCACTACGTCCGTCTGAGCGACGACTCGATAGGCCGCATACCTATCTCCAAACGCTACTACGACAGTGTCCTCGGAGCCACCGAATCGCTGAACAATCTGTAACCGACACCCGTAAGCCCTCTGAGAGACTGCCGCCGAGCGACATGCCGTGTATTACAATTCCCGGATCAGTCTTAATTTCCGGTGAAGAGAAAAGGAAATTGGCAGAGAGAGAGATTCTCACGACGGACGTTCCGTCCTCCTCAGAATGACAGACAATCGTGTCATTCTGAACGAAGTGAAGAATCTGGTTGGGATAGATTAAACATGTCGATAATGTACTACCTCGCACATCGTCCACAACCAGATTCTTGACCTTCGGTCTTCCTCCTTCGCGTCTCGGCAAAAGAAATAAATTTCTTTTGCCCTCGACTTGTCGTCGGTTCACTCCACTGCGTTTCACTCAGAATGACAGAGTGGAAATAATCTCGCACAGATTTCTCGCTGTCGCTCGAAATGACACACGGCTGTCACTCCGAGGAGCAACGCAGTTGCGACGTGGGAGTCTCGCCGTCCAACTGTCACTCCGATGCAGGGCACATGCCCGACCGTGGGAGTCTCGCCTCCCCGCCGGAATTTAAGACAGTGCCAAATTCCCGACAGCCACCCCGACAGCCACCCCGACAGCTACTCGACTGTCTGCGGCAGTCCGTACCTCATGGCATCTTCCGGCCGCAAGAGGCGGCAGCCGCACGGTACATGCCTGAAAAGTGTCGCCGCACCACCATATTATTGTCGCGTATATTGGCGGCATATCGAAAATATTACTATCTTTGTCGCAGAGTTCGGTTCTCTGCGGGCTGCCGAGGTACGCCCCGCGAGGATTAAAAGGGAATCGGGTGAGAATCCCGAACAGTTCCCGCTGCTGTAAGTCTCAATAATGACCGCCGCTCTCTTTGCCACTGACATGTGTCGGGAAGGCGCGTCGGTCGGGACAAGTCAGAAGACCTGCCGAACCTATTGTATAACGGCGCGATCTGCGGAGAATGGATCGGCCTACGCATTTGTTTTATGATGAAAAGATTAGCTGAGATCATGTGCCTCGCAGCGGCCGTGATTGCCGTCGCCTGCAACAGCAGCGGCACATTGGAGATCGTAGACCGTCGCCCCGTCATACGCTTCGACTCGGGCGTGGTGCAGTATACGGTAAAGGTCGGTAAAGTGCTTACTGTCACGCCACTATACGACAATGTCGACGAAAACACCTCTTACGAGTGGAGCATCGACGGCGAGGTCGTATCGTCGCAACCCACGCTGAGCCACCGCTTCGACACGGTGGGACGCTGCTACGTGAAACTGACGGCGGCCAACGGCGAGGCTGCCGCGACGGCCGAGATCGTGGTGACGGTTGCGGAGCTGGCGCCGCCCGTCATCGTGTTCGACCTGCCCGACGGCGGATTGAACATACTGTGCGACAACGATTACACACTCTCGCCCGAGGTCCTCAACGCCGACGACACGACCCTCTACGCATGGTATCTCGACGGCAAGCAGGTGAGCGACGAGCGCGAATATATCTTCAAACAGAGCACGACAGGCGACTATGCCATGCGCATGACTGCCCGCAACGAGGACGGCAGCGACGAGCTGGAATTTACGGTGCATGTGGTCGACGGCATACCGGCCGAGGTGACATGGCAGGCTTCGTATTGCCAGGCCGATCCGCTGGTGCATTACGTGGCTCTGGGTCGCAGCGTGGAGCTGTATCCATACGTGTGGAACGGCATAGCCCCCTCTTTCGAGTGGCGCATAGCAGACGAAATCATCGGCCGCGAGCAGTCGCTGGCATATACGCCTGCGACCGAGGGTGAGACGGAGATCGTATTCACGCTCAGCGACGTGGCACAGTCGCCGACAGCCCTAACGCGCCATATCAGCCGCAGCAACGTCGAGCGCAGCGTGGTGCGCATCAAGGTCGTATGCTGCCGACAGGCAGAACCGCGGCAGGCGACAGACGGCAGTTCGCCCTACATCAGCGAAGTATTCGACTATACGCCCGCACCCGGACAGTTCGTCAACGACGTGGAGAAGGGCGGATTCGCGGGCGAGAACACCTACGAAGCGGCCAATGCTTTCGCACGTGCACGCCTGCTCGGCGAGCACTTCATATCGCTCGGATCGTGGGGCGGCTACATAGTCGTGGGCTTCGACCACAGCATCATGGCCGGCAGCGGCAACGAGATAGCCATCACCGGCAACCAGTTCGATACCTCGTCCGAACCGGGCATAATCTGGGTGATGCAGGACACCAACGGCAACGGACTGCCCGACGACGAGTGGTTCGAGCTGCGGGGCTCGGAGACGGGCAAGCCCGAGACGCGCCAGCACCATGCCGCCGTATATACGCGACCGTCGGCGGCACACGCCTCTTCGCCGTGGCAGACCATCGACGGCGAGCAGGGTACGGTGGATTATCTGGCCTCGTACCACTCGCAGGAGTATTACTATCCGGCATGGGTCGAGGCAGACCGTCTGACGCTATACGGCACGCGCTTGGAGAGCCGCACGCGGCGCGACGAGTCGGTACCCACCGAGTATTGGATTCTCGACCCCTACGGCTGGGGTTATGCCGACAACTACGGCTGCGACAGAGAGGAGAACTGGACACCGTCGGACGATCCCGCGCTCGACTCGCGCAGCGTGGTGACCTATCACCACATATCCAACGCCATGAATGCCGACGGCTCGCCTGCGGATCTGGCATGGGTGGACTTCATCAAGATACAGACGGGCGTTTTAGACAAAGCCGGCTGGATAGGCGAGAACTCCACATCGATAGTGAGCATCGCAGATCATAACCTGCAACGACAGCTCAGATGAAACGACTGTGCGTCATAGCGTTATCCGTGGCATTGGCCACGGCCTGCATGAAGATGACGGGCATCGATGTAGAACCTATCGGGTCGACCTCGCGAGGGCTGTTCATCACGTGCGAGGGCAACTTCATGTACGGCAACGCCTCGCTGTCGTACTACGACATGGAGACCCGCAAGGTCGAGAACCGCGTGTTCCGCCGCGCCAACGGGGCCGATCTGGGCGACGTGGCGCAGTCTATGACCATCTACGACGGCCGCGGCTACGTGGTGGTCAACAACTCGGGCATAGTATTCGTCATCGACCCCGACACATTTGTGGTAACGGCCACAATCGAGGGGCTGACCTCGCCGCGCTACATTCATTTCGTAAGCCCCCAAAAGGGCTATATCACAGACCTCTACGATCCGCGCATAGCCATATTCGATCCGCGCACCAACGCCGTCACGGGATATATCGACACGGGCAGCCACCCCTCGACCGAGCAGATGGTGCAGTGGGGCGACTACGTCTTCACCAACTGCTGGTCATACGACAACAAGATACTGGTCATCGACACCCGCACCGACACGGTCGTCGACCAGATCGAGGTGGGAATACAGCCCACGTCCTTAGTGCTGGACTGCAACGACAAGCTGTGGAGCATCACCGACGGCGGTTACGCCGCCAGCCCCTACGGACACGAGGCCCCGTCGCTCTACCGCATCGATCCCGCCACACGGCGCGTGGAACGCCGCTTCACCTTCGCCGAGGGCGACTCTCCGTCGGAACTGGCCATAAGCGGCGACGGCAGCCGCATATACTTCATCAACGACGACATCTGGCAGATGGAGGTGACGGCCGAGAACCTGCCCGCAAGACCTCTGGTGGCCAACGTCGGCACGATATACTACGGTCTGGCGGTCGACCCCGCAACGGGCGACGTGTATGTGGCCGATGCGATAGATTATCAACAGCCGGGCGTCGTCTACCGCTACTCGGCGGCGGGCGAGGCCATCGACCGCTTCGAGGTGGGCATAATCCCCGGCGCATTCTGTTTCAAATCGTTATGACGGGTCGGTTGCGCATATCGGTAATCTTAGCGGCAGCGGCCGCATTGCTTTCCGCCCCTTCGGCAGTCATGGCGCAGCACGACCGCACGCGCACGGTAGATATAGAGGGAGTGGAGATCATCGGCTACAGGCCGCTGAAAGATATAGGCATACAGTCGACCCAGATGGATTCGCTCGTGCTGCAAGAGAGCATATCGCTCTCGGTGGCCGACATACTCACGCAAAACACACCGGTATTCATCAAGTCATACGGCCGCGGCACGATGGCCACGGCTTCGATGCGCGGTACGGCACCGTCGCACACGAAGGTGACGTGGAACGGCATGACACTCAACTCGCCCATGCTCGGCATGGTCGACTTCTCGTATATTCCCTCGTATCTGATCGACGATGCCGCGCTCTACCACGGAGCCGGTTCGGTCGGCATCGCAGGCGGAGGTCTGGGCGGAGCCGTGACGTTAGCCAACACCCCGGCCGCGACCGACGGGTTCGCGCTGCGCTACATTCAGGGCATAGGGTCGTTCTCGACCTACGACGAATTTCTGCGCATAGGCTACGGCAGCCGCCGCTGGCAGCTCTCCACGCGCGTGCTCTACTCCTCGTCGGACAACGACTTCCGCTACACCAACTACCACAAGATAAAACAACCCGTCTACGACGACGAGGGCAACATCACGGGCAGCCGGCATGTCGAAGATCGCAACCGCTCGGGCGACTTCGCCGACCTGCACATATTGCAGGAGGCATATTTCAACACCGACAGCGGCCACCGCATAGGGCTGGCCGCATGGTACATGTCCTCGCGGCGCGGCGTGCCCAAGATCTCGACCGACTATCGCGACGACAATCTGACCCGCACGCGGCAGGACGAGAACACGCTGCGCGCCGTGGTGTCGTGGCAGACCATACACGGATCGTTGAAGGTCGGCGCACGCGCCGGATACACCTACACCGACATGCTCTACACCTATCGCTACGACCTGACAGGCACAGGGCAGGAGATGATCGAGGGCATACACTCGCAGAGCTATGTCAACTCGCTCTTCGCCAAGGCCGAGGCCGAGTATGCCATAGCCGACAAGTGGCTCTTCACGGCCGATGTCAGCGTCAACCAGCACTTCGTGCGCAGTGCCGACCGCTCGATCATAGTGCAGGACGGATCGTCGGCCGTCATAGGCTACGACCAGGCACGCGCCGAGGTCTCGGCATACGCATGCGTGAGGTATCGCCCCACACAGCGCGTAGGCATCGCCGCTTCTGTTCGCGACGACATGTACGGCAGCCGGTTCACGCCCCCCATTCCCGCGCTGTTCGTCGACGTGCTGCTATCCAAACGCGGCGAGCTGCTCGTTAAAGGCTCCGTGACGCGCAACTACCGCTACCCCACTCTCAACGACCTCTACTTCATGCCGGGCGGCAATCCCGAGCTGCGCCCCGAGCAGGGCATATCCTACGACGCCGGTCTGTCGACGCACGTGCGCACGGCACGCGTAGACTTCTCGGCCGCCGCCACGTGGTTCGACTCCTATATCGACGACTGGATATTGTGGCGCGCCACGGCCAAAGGATTCTGGACACCGCTCAACATCAAACGCGTACACAGCTACGGCGTGGAGCTGCGCGCCTCGATCGATGTCGACCTCGGCCGCCGCTGGTCGTTGCAGGCCAACGCGCTGTACACGCTGACGCACGCCGTCAACCACGGCGACCCCGTCTCGGTCAACGATGCCTCGATAGGCAAGCAGCTGCCATATATTCCGGTCCGCTCGGGATCGGCCACCGTGCGGCTCAACTGGCGCGACTGGTCGCTCATCTATAAATGGAACCATTACAGCGAACGCTTCACCACCTCGTCCAACGACCTGCGCCTGTCCGACCCGGTGATGCCCTACTACATGAGCGACCTCTCGATTGAACGGCGCATCGCGCTGCGCCCGATCGACATCTCGCTGCGCTTCGACATTCACAATCTGCTCGACGAGGAGTACGAAACCGTGCTCTCGCACCCCATGCCGCGCATCAATTTCGGCTTCTACATAGGCATCACGCCAAAGTTCGGCCGCGGCAAGAATCGCCGCACAGAGTAGCGGCATAGTGTCACATGCTTGCCAAAATGTCTGTTGCGGAGACAAATATCGTCATAAATACCCTTTGAAAGAGGATTTGCCGCGGCCGCGGCTTTGAATATTCGCAAATAAATTGTTACCTTTGAAGGGATTTTATTTTGCGATAATGACACTCGAACAAATCAAAGACCGTCTGGCACGTCTCAACGCTCTGGTAGAGAGATGGGACGGCACCGATATAAACGCGATCGAACGCGATCTGGCGTTGGAGCATCTGCGTGCAATATATGACGAACTGTCGTCGTTTCGTCCCTCTGCGGCACCGCAGCCTTTCGCCGTGCCGTCTGCTGCGCCAGCACCTGCTGACGATATTGACGCGGCGGCCGTCGGCACACCGGACGAACAGAGCGCAACGCTGATAGATGATCCGATCGACATAGACACGCTGCTGGGGTTGTCGCCGACGGAACAGACACAAGCCGTATTTATACCAGCCACCGAGCCGGAAGAGGAGTCTGTACCCGAACCCGAAGAGGAGCTTGCACCCGAACCCGAAGAGGAGCCTGCGCCCGAGCCGGAAGAGGTGCCTGCACCCGAACCGGAAGAGGTGCCTGCGCCCGAGGCGGAAGAGGAGTCTGCACCCGAACCCGAAGAGGAGTCTGCACCCGAACCCGAAGAGGAGCCTGCGCCCGAGCCGGAAGAGGAACCCGCGCCCGAACCCAAAGAGGAGCCTGCGCCCGAACCGGAAGAGGACCCCGCGCCCGAACCCAAAGAGGAGCCTGCGCCCGAACCGGAAGAGGTGCCTGCGCCCGAGCCGGAAGAGGTGCCTGCGCCCGAGCCGACGACGAGTGCTCCGATGGGAGGTCTGTTCGACATAAACGAGATACCGATACGCTCGAAACGCCGCCGCAATATCATGATATCGCTCTACGAAGAACCTGTCAGGTCGACGGCACCGACAAATGCACAGCCCGAACGGCGCGATGCGACAGCCGTGCAGGCCGGACAGACAGACAGACCGTCGCAACCCTCAGCTCCGGTTGCGGCCGAAGCGGAGGAGCGGCTTCCGGCGCGACAGGCAGAGGAGGGCAGCGATACGGCCGACAATATCATAGAACAGCGCGAACGGCAACAAGCCGAGCCGCAGCCGCAGCGATACACCGCTCCGGTGACTCCGCAGCCTGCACCCACGCCGCGGTTGGCAGACGTTCTGGCAGGCGAGGTAACGACGCTGGCCGACAGCATGATCCCGGACAAGCATGCGCCACGCACGGCGGCCAACACCCGCATAGACGATATTCGCAAGGCCATAGGCATCAACGACAGGTTTCTGATGATACGCGACCTGTTCAACGGCGACGCACAGATGTTCGAGAACACGATCACCACCATCAACGAGTTCGACGATCTGGACGAGTGCATGATCTACCTCGTCGAGAACTTCGCATGGAATCCCGACTCCGACGGCGCGCGGCTGCTGATGAGCCTTATCGAACGCAAACTCGCATAGAAGATTTATGTCGAAACTATATATAGTCCCCACGCCTATAGGCAACCTCGACGACATCACGCTGCGTGCCATCGACACGCTGCGATCGGTCGACTTCATCTTGGCCGAGGATACGCGCACCACCTCCGTTCTCTTGAAACACTTGGGCATCGAGAAGCGCATGTACTCGCATCATAAATTCAACGAGCACGCCACCGTCAAGATGGTCTCGGAGAGCATTGCCGCCGGCCGCACGGTGGCATTGGTGAGCGATGCCGGCACGCCCGGCATATCCGATCCGGGATTTCTGTTAGTGCGCACATGCGTCGAGGCGGGCATCGAGGTGGAGACGCTGCCCGGAGCCACGGCACTGATTCCGGCATTGGTGCAGAGCGGGTTCCCGTGCGACAGATTCTGTTTCGAGGGTTTCCTGCCGCAAAAGAAAGGGCGCGCCAAGCGCATTGCCGAGCTGGCCGACGAGGAGCGCACGATCGTGCTCTACGAATCGCCGTTCCGCGTGGTGAAGTGCTTGGAGCAGCTGGCCGAGGCGATGGGCGAAGAGAGGCCTGTGGCCGTGGTGAGGGAGATCACCAAGAAGTTCGAGCAGACCGTGCGCGGCACGCTGCGCGAGGCCGCCGAATACTTCCGCACGAATCCTCCGCGCGGCGAGTTCGTCATAGTGGTGGCCGGCAAATCGGCCAAACACACCCGCAGCGAAGAGCCGGAATCGGAGCAAACAGAGATATAAACCCTGCGTCAATGGCTGCCGATAACAATCATCACACGCTCAATTTCGCGCAGAAGTGCTGCGTCGAGGTGCTATGGTGGCTCTGCCGGATAGTGGCCGTCATGCCGCGCTTTGTGCGATACTACATCTTCGAAGAGCTGATCTACTTCATCATGCACCACCTGATACGCTATCGCAGAGGCGTGGTGATGACCAATCTGCGCAACTCGTTTCCCGAGAAGAACAGCCGCGAGCTGAAACGCATAGCGCGCCGCTACGACCGTTTTCTGGCCGAGCAGGTGATCAATACTCTGAGCGTTACGGGTATCGGCCGCAAACGGCAGATGCGTTACATGACCTTCCCCGGCGCGGCCGACTATGCAGCCGCCACCGCCGGACGCGACGTGGTTTTGGTATCGGGTCACTACGGCTGCTGGGAGTATTTCACAGCCGTGGCTCTCTACGACGACGGGCACCGCTTGATGAGCATCTACCACCCGTTGGAGAGCAGTATCTTCGACGAACTGTTCCTGCGCATACGCCGCTGCGACAACTCGATGCTCGTACCGCGCGACGAGGCCATACGCTGCTACATACGCAATCGTGGCGAGGGCCGCAACCTCGCCATAGGACTCATAGCCGACCAGAACCCCTTTCGGCGCAAGGACGCCTATTGGCTGACATTCCTCAACCAGGAGGCCATATTCGCCGACGGTGCCGAGCAGTTAGCCGTCAAGTTCGGCATGCCGATGTATTTCGCCTACATGAAACGGCTCGCACGGGGCCGCTACGAGATGTATATGGAGCAGCTCCACGACGGCCGGCAGCCTGTGGGCGACCACGAGCTGACGGTGCGCTACGTCCGGGCATTGGAGCGCGTCATACGCGAATGCCCCGAGCTGTGGCTGTGGTCGCATCGCCGCTGGAAACAGATACGCACACCCGGAGAATGTCTGCACTGAGCATAGTCATACTCAACTGGAACGGCATCGAACATCTGCGCCGTTTTCTCGGAAGTGTCGTCGAGCACACTCCCGCCGAGGCCGACATCGTCGTTGCCGACAACGGCTCGACAGACGGGTCCGTAGAGTGGGTCGAGCGGCATCACCCGCGTGTAAAAGTCTTGCGATTAGATCGCAACTACGGATTCGCCGAGGGCTACAACCGCGCACTGCGACAGATCGACAGCCGATACTACATACTGCTCAACTCCGATGTGGAGGTGACCGCCGGCTGGACGCAGCCGCTCGTGGAGATGCTCGACAGCTCCGACGACATAGCCGCCGTGGCACCCAAACTCTTGTCGTGGCAGCAGCGCGACAAGTTCGAGTATGCCGGAGCCTCGGGCGGCTTCATCGATGCATTGGGCTATCCCTTCTGCCGCGGACGCATACTATCTCTCACAGAGACTGACTGCGGACAGTACGACTCGCCGCGCGAGGTATTCTGGGCTACCGGTGCCGCCATGGCGTGCCGCGCCGACGTATTCCACTCGTTAGGCGGCTTCGATGCCGATTTCTTTGCCCACATGGAGGAGATCGACCTCTGCTGGCGCATGCAGTTAGCGGGTTATCGCATCATGGTCGAGCCGCGCAGCGCGGTCTATCATCTGGGCGGAGGCACGCTGCCAGCCTCGCCGCGCAAGCTCTACCTCAACCACCGCAACAATCTGGCAATGATCTACAAATGCGCCTCGATACCGCAGCGCATCATCTGTGCCGTCGTGCGTCCGCTGTGCGACGGAGCCGAGGCCGCGATATATCTCCTGAGCGGCCGCGTGCGCGAAGCATGGGCAGTAATGAGGGCATGGGGGCGGTTTCTGGCGTGGCACCGTCGGCTGGCCGCAAAGCGGCGCGCTGTCGTGCGGCGAAAAAAGCCCTGCGGCATATACCGAGGATCGATCGTCCTGCGTTATATATTCGCAGGCAAGAGATTTGATAACATCGTGTAGATATGAAACGACTCGTCATAATACCCACCTACAACGAACGCGAAAACATCGTGCGCATGATCCGCAAGGTAATCTCGCTCCGACCCGAATTCGATCTGCTGATCGTCGACGACGGCTCGCCCGACCGCACGGCCGATCTGGTACGCGGCGAGCAGCACGACCTTGCCGGGCGGCTGCATCTGTTGGAGCGCGCCGGCAAGCAGGGGTTAGGCACGGCCTACATTGCAGGCTTCCGCTGGGCGTTGGAGCACGGATACGACCGCATATTCGAGATGGATTGCGACTTCTCGCACAACCCCGACGATCTGGCGCGGCTCGATTCGGAGCTGGACGCGGGTGCCGATGTAGCCATAGGCTCGCGCTACTCGAAGGGTGTCAACGTCATAAACTGGCCTATGGGACGGCTGCTGATGTCGTATTTCGCATCGAAGTATGTACGCACCGTCACGCGCATGCCCGTGTGCGACGCTACGGCCGGATTCGTGGGTTATTCGCGCCGCACATTGGAGCGGATCGACTTCAATCGCATAAAGATGAACGGTTACGGTTTTCAGATCGAGATGAAGTACTACGCATGGCGACTCGGATTCACGCTGCGCGAGGTGTCGATCATCTTCGTCGACCGCACCGAGGGCACATCGAAGATGTCGGGCGGCATATTCTCCGAGGCACTGTTCGGTGTAATGAGGCTCCCGTTCCGCCGCTTCTTGTGACTTTTCCATAACTTTTTCGTAACTTTTTCGTCAAAAGCGGTATTATACAACGCAAACGAAAAATGCCCGGATAGGTTGTACTTGATGTACTACCTATTCGGGCAGTTGAGCGCGCGGCAGTAGAATGCCGCTTTTCACGAAAAAGTAGCGCATAATTCTTTGGAGACTATTTCCATCACGCTGTCATTCTGAGGAGCGGCCATAGGCCGCGACGTGAGAATCTCTCTTTCGGCCGACAAGCGTACTCCGGTCGGCGAGACTCCCACGTCGCAACTACGTTGCTCCTCGGAGTGACAGAAACACACGTTTTATCTTCCACAGATTCTTCACTTCGTTCAGAATGACAGACCACCTATCACCCCCCCCACATAAGACGCGTACCGAAGCTTGCCACGCCCCACATGGAGCGCGATAGGTCGCGCGACAAAAGCCCCTCCCGAGGGAGGGGTTGGGGTGGGGTCAGAATTATATAACGGCGTAAGCCGTAGCTCTGTGGTCGATATTGGTTTCCCCTCCGAGGAGGGGATTTAGGGGAGGTCAGAATTATATAACGGCGTAAGCCGTAGCTTCGGTGGTCGGCGTTTGTTATGCGGCCGGCGGCGAACGTCAGAACACCACTCTGACACCCAACTGCATGTGCCAGCGCGAGAGTATGTCGTCGCGCGTGGGTGATGCGCCCGTAAACTTGTAGACCGGGCGGTAACCGCCGTCGACAGCCTGCAACGCCGTCACCGTTACGGGCGACAGCGACCAGTTGCTCGTCCGATAGGAGGCTCCCCAGCTGCGGTCGATCAGATTGCCCAGATTGACTATGTCGAGGCTCAGCTCCACACGGCGCGAGTCGCGTCGGTTGAAGTAGAACGACTGCGCCACATGCAGATCCAAGCGGTGCTCGAAGGGCAGCAGATGGGAGTTGCGCTCGGCGAAGCCGCCGCGGTGCGAACGCAGATAGTCGTCGGAGTCGATATACTCCTCGAAAGCCTGCTGCGAGGTGGCATCGGCCCACAGCGTGCGTGCCATCTCCTCGCGCGTGGGTATATACATAAGTGTATTGCCGCGATAGGTATCGCCGTTCTCGTCGATGCGTCCGCGGGCGTAGGTCATCGAGTAGCGTTCGCCCGAGTGACCGTCGTAGACCAATGTGAGCGTAGTGCCGAACAGGCCGTAGCGGCGCGAATAAGAGACCATCGCCACCACCTTATGCGGGAAGTCGTAGACCGAGTACGACAGATCGGGTGAGTTGGAGTCGACGGCATAGGTGCGTCCCCAGTTGCTCGATCCCTGCGCCGAGATGCCGTCGTTGACGCTCTTCGACTGCGAATAGGCGTAAGCGGCCATCAGGCTCAATCCGAACGGGAAGGTGCGCTCCACGCGTCCCGACACCGACCACGAGTGTCCGCGACGGGTGTTCGACAGACGGTAGACGGCCGAGTAATCGCCCGTATCCGACGTGTAGTAGGGAGCCGACGGCGAGGCGGTATCGGCCATGAACAGACGCTGTCCCTGCTGCTCGGCCACCAGATTGCCATAGACGATATTGTTTATACCCTTGGTATAGAGTCCCTCGATGAGAAACCGCCAGCCGGCCAGGTCGTATTCGGCAGCGAGATTGGCGCGGAACACCTGCGGGAAGCGGAAGTTCTTGTCGACCACATCGATCGAGGGATTGCCCGTCACGCCCTCCAACGACGGCGTAAGACTGAATGCCGGAGTCTTCGACGGATCGTTCACCGTCAGGCCGAACTGGGTCATGCCCGTATTCTGATAGCAGTTGTTGAGCCACACGAACGGAACGCTGCCGGTGAAGACTCCCGCACCGCCGCGCAGCATCAGATCGCCGTGATGCCACGTGAAGCCCACGCGCGGCGAGAAGAGCACCTGCGCGCGCGGCACGTCGCCCGTGCGCACGCCGTACTTCTCGGCAAAGCTGCTGCTGTTGAAGGCCTCGTTGGTGCGAGGCGACGAGAAGAGCAGCGGCACGTCCACTCGCACGCCGTATGTCAGCGACAGATCGCCGCGGTGCCAGTCGTCCTGCACGTAGAGGCTCAGCTGCGCACTCGACAGCTTGGCCGCCGAGCCGCTGCGGTCGACGAAGTAGTTGTAGGCGTATTGCGAAGCGTGGCCGCCGAGGCCGTCGCCCTCAGCGAGGAAATCGCCGATCGAGGAGTAGGTGTATGTGCCGGCCGCATTGCTCAGATAGAGGTTATCGGCCGTGTAGAACTCGTTGTGGGTACCGACCGTCAGCGTGTGGTCGCCCAAATAGATACTGGCATTGTCGGATAAGATGAAGATGTTTTGTTTGAGCATGTTCTGTCCGGCATACTGGTTGGTGCCGACCACCGTCGTGCCGTTGGACGAGTCGCCCGTACCGGTGATGATCACCGCAGGCAAAAGACGGGCGGTCTGGCGGCCGTCGCGCAGATAGGTGTAACCTGCGCGGAGAATGTTGCTCCACGACGAGAATGTCGAGTTCAGCTCGGCCACCAGCGAGTGCATGCGGTTGATGTTGGTGTACTCCGCACCGGTGAAATAGAAATACTGTGCCGAGTTGGAGGTGTCGTTCTTGTCGGCATGCAGCATGTTGTAGCGCAGCGACATGTGATGCGTGAAGTCGATGTTCCAGTCCAGACGCGCTATCAATGCGCCCGATACGGCCGGAGCGTCGTGGCTGGCATAGCCGCCGCTGTCCCAGCCCGTAAGCTCCATATATTTGTCGCCTATCAGGCGAGCCTCGTCGGCCGTGACGGCAGCACCCGCCTGACCGGGGTGATACGACGAGGGTATGACGTTGCGGTTGTACTCGCCGTTAACGAAGAAAAAGAGCTTGTCGCGCAGGATAGGACCCGAGAGCGACACGCCGTAGATCTGCGTGGTCTGGCTCGACAGCTTCTCGCGCACGGCAGCGTCGCGCCCGGGAGTGGTGCCGTAGAAGTTCTGGTCGTTGTAATAGGCGTATGCCGAGCCGCGCAGCGTGTTATCGCCCGCCTTGGTGACGGCATTGATGCCGCCGCCCGTGAATCCGCCCTCGCGCACATCGAACGGTGCCACCGACACGCGGATCTGCTCGATGGCGTCGAGCGGTATGGGGTTGGCCTGCGTCAGCGAGCCAGTCATGCCCGTGGTGCCCAGACCGTAGACGTCGTCGCTCACCACGCCGTCGATCTTGAACGAGTTGTAGCGAGTGCTGGCACCGGCAATAGTCACGCCGCCCGCCTTGGGCGAACCCGTCAGCGGCGACAGACGAGTGATGTCGTATATCGAACGCGAGATGGTGGGAAGCGACGATATTCGGTCGGCACGGAAGCTGTTGCCGCTGCCGTGGCCAAGACCCTGCGTATCGTTGGCCGTGACGAAGACGGCATCGATCACCAGCGACGGCTTCATCGAGGCATCGATGCGGCGGTTTTCGCCCAGAAGCAACTCCACGCCATCGACCTCCACCGTGGTGTAGCCGACATAGCTGGCCTGCACGAGGTATGGTCCGCCCACGCGCATTCCCGTAATTGTGTATTGTCCCGAGGTATCGGTTGCCACGCCGTATCGCGTGCCCGAGGGTTGATGAACGGCCGTCACGCTGACGCCGATCAGAGGGTTGGACTCTTCGTCCGTAATACGACCGCTTATAGACGAGGTCGTAACCTGTGCATACGCGCTGCCCACTACCGCGAGCAGCAACAGCACATGAAGAAACAAGTGCTTCATAAGTAATAATTTAAGAGAGCTATTTATGCTCCATACAACAATTGCCGTCCGTCAGGCTGCGCCGACGGACGGACAAAAGTAATCAAAAAATCGTATTCTCGGCAATCAGCCGCCCGAAAAATTCTCACCGGCCGCATGATGCCGCATACCGGCTGCTGCCGCCGGTCAATACATGTAATGCAAATAGCGGCGTATGCCCTGCGAGGTAAAGCGTCGCGCTCCTCTAAGTCCGATGGGAACGGCAAGACCGAATGTGATGTTGGCCTTCGAGCCGCGGTCGGGGATCATATAGGCTATATGCTTGTTCAGCAGCACGTCGGTGGCGATATAGAAGTTGATCCAGCTCGGGCAGAGGTTCAGTGCCAGCGACACCGCACCGGCCTTGTTGTCGATAACCGAGTATGCCGCCGTTATGCCGAGCCACCGCAGCGGGTGGGCATTGACCGATCCCATCAGCGTATGATAGCTCTTGTTGGCACCGATACGTGCGTTATACAGAACGCCCACACCCAGGCGATGATCCAGAAATTCGAAGTCGGCACCCACATTGATGCGTGTGGCCAGCCGCTGCGTCGAGGCCTTGCCGTCGACGACGGTCAGCTTCACGTTGTCGAGATCGATATCCTCGGGGAACTCCACCTTGCCGTCAACTATGGATATGTCGTCGGACGATACGCTCTGTTCAAACTCGAACCGGCGCGTCGACTTGTTGCCCCACTTGACGAAGCCCAGATTATCGACCGAAGCAGATAATTGCAGCCAATTGGCAACATCGTATGTGGCACCTATGTCTATGGCACCACCGTAGCCCGAGGGTTTGGCTATGCTCGCGACATCGATATAATCGCCTATTTGGCCGAAATCGATGCTGTCGCCCGTTTTCAGCTCCTCGCTTATGCCGTTCATCTCAATGGAGCCGGCAACAGCGGCATACCAGCGGTCGGAGCCTATCGACACATCGAAGCGGTCGAGCGCGAGATCGGCACCCAACATTCCGACTATCACCTTGGCACGCACACCTATATACAGACGCGGGATCAGACGGAACGAGTAGTTGAACGAGGCATCGACATAGCTCTGCAACGACATGCGGGCATCGCGTATGTCGGAGGCTTCGCCGCCTTTGAGGAATGCGAACAGCTCGCGCGGAGCATTGGCCTCGGCATCGATGTTGAGTCCGAGATCGACCGACCAGAAGTTGATGCGGTTGCGCGCATACTTGCCGAATCCGACCAGCCCTATGCGGTTGCCGACACTAATATCGTTGACGGCTCCGAGGCGGCCGAGCACGGCATCGGCCGATATTCCCTTATCGGTGAAGGCGACCAACTTGCCGTCATTCTTGAAAAGCAATGCGCCGAAGGGAGTATTGCCGCTCACACCCACCTGAATACTGCCCACAAGCGGAATGTCGACATAGCCTCTGAGCGGTGCGAATGCCGGATTGAGCTGCGAACGGAATGTCGATCCCTCGACGAAATATGCGGTCAGATCCTGCGCCGAGACACCGAAAACCGACATGACAAACAGAAACGGAAGTATAAGTCTCTTCATAAACAGAATATTTTATGCGACAAAAATAGCAATTATTTCCTCTTTCAGACAACATTGTCACGATTTTTAATCCGACGGCGGCACAATAGTCCGGTCGAAAACGCGTATTGTCGCCTTTTTTGCTCTATCTTTGTGGTGATGAACTCTTCGGACGACATATTGCAATCGCTCAAACGACAGGTGGAGATGCTGCCGCTCTCGCCGGGCGTGTATCAGTTCGTCGACAAGAACGGCACGATCATCTACGTGGGCAAGGCCAAATCGCTGCGCCGGCGCGTTTCGTCGTACTTCGTGCAAAGCCGCGACCACTCGGCCAAGGTGCGCGTGATGGTACGGCAGATCGTCGAGATACGCCACATTGTGGTAGGCTCGGAGCAGGACGCGCTGCTGCTCGAAAACTCACTGATAAAGAGCCTGCAACCGCGCTACAACATACTTCTCAAAGACGACAAGACATACCCGTGGATCGTCGTGCGCAAGGAGCCTTTCGCGCGGGTGCAGTCGACGCGGAGGCTCGTGCGCGACGGCTCGCAATACTACGGGCCCTACGGCTCGGTCACGGCGCAGCACGCCCTGTTGGAATTTATCCGCGAGGTCATACCGCTGCGCACGTGCAAGCTCAACCTCTCACCCGCAGCCATTGCGCGCGGCCGTTACGGCGTGTGTCTGCAATACCATTTAGGCAACTGCAAGGCTCCGTGCGTCGGAGCGCAGAGCGAAGAGGAGTATGCCGAGAGCATAGCTCTGGTGCAGTCGATCCTCAAAGGCGACCTGCGCCCCGTGCGACGACATATCGAGCAGGAGATGATGCGGGCTGCCGAGGAGCTGCGCTTCGAGGCGGCACAACGCTGCAAGGCGCGTCTTGCAGCCCTCGACAACTATCAGGCGCGCTCGGTGATCGTCAGTGCGCGCATCGTCGACTGCGACGTATTCTCGCTGCTTGTCGACGACGACGTGGCATACTGCAACTTCCTGCGCCTGCGTCACGGCTCGATCGTGGCCGTGCAGACGGTGCGCATGTCGACCGGTGTGGAGACTACGGAGGAGGATCTGCTCTCGGCAGCCATCAGCCATATAGTCGAAACCATTGCCGGCGAGCTTTCGCGCGAGGTCATCGTGCCCGTCATGCCCTCGGCGGCACTGCTCTTCGACGGCGTGACCTTCACCATACCCAAGCGCGGCGAGAAGGCCGAGCTGCTCGAATTTTCGTTGAAGAGCGCGCGCATATACCGCGCCGAGGCGATGAAGAATCTTGAAATAAAGAATCCCGAACGCCATACCGAACGGCTGATGAACGCCATGCAGCGGGAGCTGCGCATGTCTCGCCAGCCGCGTCACATAGAGTGCTTCGACAACTCCAATCTGCAAGGCTCCAATCCCGTGGCCTCGTGCGTGGTGTTCCGCGACGGCAAGCCCTCACGCAAGGAGTACCGCCACTTCAACATCAAGGAGGTGACGGGTGTCGACGATCTGGCCTCGATGCGTGAAATCGTGCGCCGCCGCTACTCGCGCCTGATGGAGGAGGGTGCAGAGCTGCCCGATCTGATCATCGCCGACGGCGGCAAAGGACAGATGGGTGCCATACACGAGGTGTTGTTGGAGCTCGGACTCGATATTCCAATCGCCGGACTGGCCAAGGACAGCCGTCACCGCACGGCCGAGCTGCTCTGCGGCTATCCGCCTGTGGCGGTCGGGCTTAAAGCCACCTCACCCCTGTTCCATCTGTTTTCGCATATACAGGAGGAGGTACACCGCTTCGCCATTACGTTCCACCGGCAGAAACGCAGCAAGGCATTCATCGACAGCGAGCTGAGTCATATACCAGGCATCGGCGAGAAGAGCGTAACGGCACTCATGCGGCATTTCCGCACGCTGTCGGCCGTCCGCGCCGCCTCCGAAGAGCAACTCGCCGAGGTTGTCGGCGAGGCCAAAGCACGCATCATCATCGGATATTTCTCTTGACATGCCGTGACACGACACCACGGACACGGCCAATGGTTGCACAACCAATGTCAACAACGAAACTACGGCTTACGCCGTTATACAATTCTGACCCCAAAACAAATATCGACCACAGAGCTACGGCTTACGCCGTTATACAATTCTGACCCTCCCCTAAATCCCCTCCTCGGAGGGGACTTCGGTCGCGCGATTAATCGCGCTCCATGTGGGGCATGGCAGGCTTCGTCTTGCGTCCCGTGGTGGGGCATTGGCAGGTTGTCTGTCACTCAGAGGAGCAACGCAGTTGCGACGTGGGAGTCTCTTCACACACAGCCGTCACTCCGAGGAAGGGCGCATGCCCGACCGTGGGAGTCTCGCCGTCGGAAGCACCGTTTGTCTGCCCGATACACCCATCGACCAAAACAGAGATTCTCACGTCGCGATTTTCAATCGCTCCTCAGAATGACAAAGCTGGTATATCAGCCACGCACATCGTCCCCAACCAGATTATTCACTCCACTACGTTGCGCTCAGAATGACAAAGCAGTGGAAATAGTCTCCCAAGCACTATGCGCCACTTTTTCGTCAAAAGGCGTTAGTTGCAACGCAAACGATGTGAGAACGGATAGGCTGTACTCGACGTACTGCCTATTCGGACGAACGAGTGCGCGGAAGCAAATGATGCCTTTTCACGAAAAACCTCCAAAGCACCACTACCCCATTTTTCGTCAAAAGCGGTTAGTTGCAACGCGCAACGAAAATTGGGCGGACGGGCTGTACTTGACGTACTGCCCGTTCGCCCAATTAAGCGAGCGGCCGCAAATGACCGCTTTTCACGGAAAAGAGAAATTAGTCGATGAAATCCTCCCCCTCATTATCAATCCACGGCACAGTGGCCATATCCTCGGTAGTCATGGCGGCAACCTGCTCGTCGGTCAGAAGTGCGGCATCGCCATTCTCGAACTCGACATCTTCGAATCGGCTGACAGAGAGCTGATACGACGCATAGTCGTTGGCTCCGCCCGTATAGTCGGAACGCTGGGCGTATATGCCGTAGATGGCTGTCACGGTAGCTTTCTCGCCGTCCTTGGGTACATTGCGCTTGGCAAAGCGCGAATAGCCGCTGGTACGCAGCGAGTAGACGCCGGCATCTGAGCAGTACTGGGCCGAGGTGTTATAGGTGAACAGCATGGAGCCGTAGAGGCTCTTGCCGTTGACGCTGTATGCCCAATGATACCAGCCCTTGGTGACGGTGGGGCGAGGATCGGTATAGAGCCAGCTCGGGTAGATGTTCTCGAACGAACCGCTCTTCAATGCCGGAGCGGTCTCGCCGTTCTGGTTGGGCACACCGGCATAGTGGTGAGTGAGTCCCTCGAAGCGGATCAGACGGCCGAACATCGACTCGCGGACGCTCTGTCCCAGCACCGTCTGGTAGTTATTGGGGGTCACGGTGATGATATCGACCGACTTGGGATTGGCCTGCCACTGCTCGTAAGAGCCTACGACAAGCTCGTCCTGCTCGCCGGCAAAGACATGTTCGGCGATGACAGCCAGATTCTCAATGTTGGAATTGGCATAGAACTTATGTTCGTCGGCCTTGTTGTACGACTCGGTCGGAGCACCGCCCACAGAGAGCATCATGCGGTAGTTGCCTAAATAGAGGTCCTGCAAACGCACATATACCCACTGTCCCTGACGGTAGCGCAGGTAGTTGCCGTTGGTCAGGCGGATCTCTATGCCGCCCGTATGGTCCTGCACGTAGAGCGACTTGTAGATGTTGCCCTGCTCGTCGTCCGAGGTGACCTTACCCTTGATGTAGATATCATCGGTGATTTGCAGATACTTGGTATTCGACCAGCTACTGTTGACACCGGTGTTGCTGATCGTGCCGAACATCGCTTTAAGCTCCTTGATAGTCACGTGGCGGCTCTCGGGGAACTGCGAAGCGAACATGTCGTCGGAGTAAGGCAGACGAGGTTCAACATCGTCGAAATTCTCATAGCAGCCGACCGACATTACAGCGACCGCAAGAAAGGCAAATATTTTATTCAGTTTCATATATTCTCTTTTTACGCTGTTAGAATCGGAAATATACGTTCAGATAGTAGGTTATGCCCAACATGTAGAAGTATTTTGAGTCGAAACGCTTGTAGTTGTACATCTTGACCACGCGGGGCGAGCCCTCGGCATCGGTGACGATGGTCGGGCCGTAGGGTTTGTTCAGACGCATCTGCTCGTAACCTCCCGTGCGGATATCCTGATCGTTGAGAATGTTCTTCACTTCGAGGCTGAAGCCGAGCGTATATTTATAGCGGATATACCAGTTCTTGCCGACGCTGGCATTCAGCGTGAAGGCATGCTTCAGCTTCTCCTGATCCTTGATCGAATTGATCTTGTCGATCACCTCCATCTTCTGGCGGCCGTTGGTAAGATTCTCGAAATCGTAGAGATCCATGATGCGCTTGGCCAGATAGCGGGTGCGATACATCGGGTTCATCGACAGATAGAGATTGTCGTAGTAGTTGAAGTCGACCGAAGCGAACCAGTTATGCGCACCGCGGAACGACAGACCGAGGTTCAACGCCGTCTGAGGCGTGCTCTCTATCTTCATGTTCTTCCAGTTGACAACGCTGCGGATACGATCCGTCGCGCTGTTGTCGACCATCTGCGTGAACTCGGGATTCGAGGTGTAGATATACTCGCCGTAGCTCAACGCCGCGTTGAACTGCAAGCCCCATGCGATAGGCACGTTCATGCCTAACTCCAAGCCGGCATAACGCTTGTCGATGCCGCTCATGGCGAAGTTGGTGAACGAGCTGAGCAGATCGTCGTAGAACGATATGACGCGCGACTGATCATTGATGGTGGTGTAGTAACCCGACAGACGGGCACGTATCCACGGCGTGCGCAGGTTGTACGACAGATCCACGCCGAATACCTTTTCGGTCGACAGACCGGGCGTGATCTGGTTACGGGTTCTGGCCGACACGAATGCGTTGTTGAACGTCGGTGCGTTCTGCATGTATGTCACGTTGGCCTCCAACGAGTGAGCACCCGAGAAGACGTAGCGCATATTGAGTTTAGCCTTGTAGGTCAAGTCGTTGATCTTCTCCGAATCGCCGAGCGAGGTCTTGCCTACGTCGCCGCCGGCATTGGCGTTGGCGAACAGACCCTTCTCCCAGCGTCCCTCGCGCCACATGTTCGAGAAACCGATCTCACCGCCAATACCTGCGCTGAAACCGCCTGCCGAGAACTGGTACATGGCCCACAGCTGACCCTGACGCACATGTGCATAGTAATCGTAGTTGAACTTGTCGCCCTCGGTCACGGCCTGAGCGTGTCCGTGCTCGTTGTAGTATGCCAGATTGTTCTGGTAGGCGATGACGTCGTTGCCGAAGTCGCGCAAGGCGAACTTGTCCTCGTCGACCCAGTAGTCGCCGCCGAGCAGATCCTTCACCTCGTCGTAGTATTCGGTGCGGTTGATGCGCAGGCGCACGCCGCCCATCAGCTTCGAACCGCCGCGGAACGTGTGGTTAAGCTGTGCCACGAAGTTGAAGTCGCGCTGATCGGTGTGACGCTCCTCGATCATGCGGTTAGAGCGGTGGCCCGTGCCGTATGTAGCGTCGACCTTGCCGTTGTAGTTGTCGCGGATCATGCCGTCCCAGTCGATGCGGCCCGTCCAGTTGCGGGTAGCGGCGATCATCATGTCGCGGTACGAGTTGATCGTCACGTCGGTATAGGTATTGGGATCAATGGCCTGAGCGGCGATATAATCCTTCATGCGGTTGCCGTAGTACGACGGCAGGTAACGGTAGTAGTCGGGACGCGGATCGGTACCGTCGTTCCACGTGAGAGCCGAATAACCGTTATATCCGAAGCGGAACGATGCGGCGGCCGACAGCGAGGTGTTCTCCGATATCTGCCAGTTGTAGTTGAGCATCACGATAGGCTCATGCGTGTTGCGGACACGCGCATTGCGCAGCTTGCCCGACTGGTAGCCTACGTTGGGATTGTAATAGTGGTCGCCGAAGAGCTGGTATGCCTCCTCGGTAGAGGCCTGCTGTGCACCGCGCTGCGTAGGGGCACCCATAACGGTCAGCGACAGGCGATGACGCGAGTTGAACTCCTTTTCGACCGAACCGAAGTAGCCGTATCCGTTGTAGTAGACACCGTCGACATAGCCGTTGCCGCCCTGACGGGTCGAGAAAGAGAAGCCGTATGACCAGCCGTCGTCGCGCGAGCCGGAAGCATACGAGAGCATGGCGCGGAAGCGATACATCGTATTGCCGTTGACAACGCTCGCACGCAGGCCCTTGCGCATCTGCGAGGCGCGCGCGTTGATGTTGGTCGTACCGCCTATGCCGCCCAGACCTACGTCCGACGACTGCAAGCCCGAGGTATTGTTCTGGTTGCGCGTAGCGTCGTTCAGACCGCTCCACAACGACCACGGACCGTAGCCGGTCATGGCGTCGTTGAAGCGTATGCCGTTGAGATACACGTCGGTGTACTGCGAGTCGTAACCGCGCACATTGAAGCGCATCTCGCTGAACTTATACGAAGCGATATTGTTGAAGACATCTTTCGAAGCCGACAGCGACGAGGGCAGCGACGCATTGTCGCCCGACGACTCGGCATCGCTGTCCAGCTCGGCGAAGATCGAATCGTCCACCGCAAGCTCGGCATCGGGCACGATGACCACATTGTTGACATCGCGCACGAGTTTGTCGACGCGCACCATGATAGTGAGGTCCTCGAACTCGGGAGCTTCGAAACGCACTTTATATGTTCCTTTGGGCAGGTTCTCCAATACGAAATCACCCGAATCGTCGGTGACCGCACTCTGCATGCCTCCCTCTATCGACACTTTGACGCCGCCCACGGCCACACGACCGTCGCGCGAAACGACCTTACCCTTGACTCCTCCGCTCTGCGCATACGCGCCGACTGCGAGCAGGGCAAGCATTACAGTTAATAGAATTTGCTTCATTATGATTGAGTTAAAGGTTTATTTTCCGATGTAGATATAAACGGGGAAGTGGTCGCTGAACCCGCCCTGGAAGTTGTTGCCTACGAACGTTCGCAGCGGATAGCCCTTATATTGTCCCTCCTGCTGTATCATGTAGGGGCGCGAGAAGATGTTGCCGTAGAACTTCGAACCCTTGCCCTGCAACAGCTTCAGCTCGCCCGTGGTGCCGGCAGCCAGATTCTCCGTCACGCAAATGTTGTCGAACAGGTTCCACGCATCGCCGTATGCCAGCGTGCCGCGACCCGACTTGAACACCTCGATGAAGGGGTTGTAGAAATCGCCCTTTTCGAGCTTCTTGATCTTGCCCTTGGCACCCATGGTCTCCGTGACGCTGCGGTCGGTGGCATCGTCGTTGAAGTCGCCCATGACCACCACCTTGGTGGCGGGATTGAGTTTGAGCAGCGAGTCCTTGATCTCGCGTATCTGCTTGGCGCAGGCGTCGCGCTTGAATGCCGAAGCCTCCTTGCCGCCCAGACGCGAGGGCCAGTGCGATACGAGGAAGTAGAAGGGCTCGCCCTCGATGGTACCCCACATCACGATCAAATCGCGCGTGCGGAAATAGGGGAGGTTGGGAACCACGGTCTTGATATTGTCGCTGCCCTCCAACTTGAACACGTCGGGACGATAGATGAATCCGCAGTCGACACCGCGCGCATCGGGCGAATCGTAGTGCACGATGCGGTAGTTGGCACCCTTGAGCTTGGGCGTAGCGATCAGATCCTCCAATATCGAGCGGTTCTCGATCTCCGAAACACCGATGACGATCGGATAGTCCTTCTGTATGGCCGCGATATCGAACAGCACGCGCTCGATGTTGGCAAGTTTCTTGTCGTACTTGGTCTGGTTCCACTGTTTCGCGCCCTCGGGCGTGAACTCCTCGTCGTGGGTCTCCGGATCGTCGTAGATGTCGAAGAAGTTTTCGAGGTTGTAGAAAGCCACCGTATAGGGCTTCTGCGCCGTGCCGTATGCAACAAGCAGCAAGGCGAAAAATCCTGTCAGCAGTAATTTTTTCATAAACGGTTATCTATTAGTTTTGGTTATTACTGGGTGATGCCCCATGCCGAGGGGTTGCACTGCGACTTCACCTCGTCGGCAATCGCCTCGTCGATCATCGGGAAGAACTCGAATCCGGTGATGCGCTCGGCCTCGCTGACACTGATGCAATACTCCTTCGTTACGGAGATGTCGCTGCCGCTGTTGCGGTGTTGGAGCCAGAAACAGATGGCTTTCAGCTCCGAAGCGTCGGTTATGTCCTGTACACGTTTCTTCGTGTTGCCCTTCACCGTGCGAAGCAGCACCTTGAAGTAGTCGGTCGGTATGGGACACGTGTTGCCCGACGCGTCGGTGGTCGATGCGGCGATCGACGAGTCGCGCTCACCGTCAAACCATGCGCCCGTCACTACATACAACGTATCGGCGCACACCATACCGCGGACGCGGCCTTCGAGGTAACCCCACAGATGCTGGTTGAAGTCGGACTGCTGCGGTGTCATGTTCGTTGCGTAGAACGTCTGGTCCATCATCGCCTGTTCGCACTTGCGGTCGGCCGCCGGAATCTGGTGTCCGCGGTCGTAGCGGCCACGGTACGAGCGGCTCAGATCGGCCTGGTAAGAGGTGCTCACCGAGGGATCGTAACCGAAGTTGTCGCTGCGGGTGGCATTGCCCGAGGTGTACGACGAGTGAAGCGGATAGGCTACCCACAGACTGGCACGATGCTTGGGATCGAAACACATGGTGTAGTTGCGCACATTGCTCTTTATGCCCAGATCGGCATAGTGCGAGACGTAGACGTAGCTGTCGTCATCGCACGTGGGCAGTTCGGCCCACTCGCGCGAGAAGGCTATCGACGTATCGTAGCTCTGCTGCGTGAAGTGCAATGCCGCGCGCACGCCGTCGGAGAAGCGTACCTCCACATCGGCACTGCGCGGTGCTCCGTTGGGGTTCTTGTCGAAATAGACATACACCACCTTGTCCGTGGTCTCCATCGTCGCGCTCAACGTCGTCGAGCCGTCGGACAGACGGCACCAGCCACCCTCCGACGAGAGGGTGATATCATACCTTGTACCCTGTTGCGCTCTAAGCACCACAGCGCACGAAGTGCTCTCGCCCTTCACGGTGGTCGTCTGCAAATAGGCCGACGACTCTATACCCTTCGGTTCCGACCCGGAATCGCTGCCGCACGACCATGCCGCCAGAGTCAAGCAAAAGGCGAACACGCTCCTGATAAGTGTTGAAAACACGGTTGTCATTTCATCTGCAATTATATTCTGAATAGCTCTCATATTAGACATCTACTCTCGGCGGGAATACTCCCGCCGAGAGTCGTGATGTCGTAAAAGATACGATATTACTCGTAATAGATCGTCATCGAATCGAAATAGAGTGCACCGGTAGTATCGTTGCGCACAGCGAAATGGGTGTACGATCCGCTGATCTCGAAGGTCGTCGTATAGACCTTGCCCGCACCCGTAGCTACGCCCTCATCGCTATTTCCGTCAGCGTTAACGCCGTTGGCCGTCGGGTATGCCGCCGTGCCTAAATAGAGGTTGAAGTTGGGCGTATACTTGGTGTTGAAGCTCTTGACTACGATCTTCTTGATCGTTCCGGGAATGGCATCGGCATTGCCGAAGAACGCCTGCTTTGCGGCATCGCTTGCATTGCCCTGCATCTGCATGTAACCGGCATTGTCACTGTTGGCCTGACACAGTTTCGCACCCTTGAACAGGACGTTGTCCACTGTCCAGCTTATCCATGTCGACTCCGAGTCAGTCTTTTGTGCTCCATAACCGTTGGTCGGAAGATCCTGATTGGCAGCCAGAATATCGCTGAACGAGAAGGTCAGAGTCTTCTCGTTGCCGGTAGGCTTGCCTGCCTGAGCAACGGCAACGGTCTTCGACAGCGCACCGGCCTTGACGGTGATCGTGCCGTTGATAGCGTCGGTCGACTCGTTGGCGGCAGCCGTCACGGTGATTACGTTGCCGGCTACGGCTACGGTGAACTGAGCGTTGTCAGACTCAGCGGTAATGGCATCGGTAGAGTTCTTCAAGGTAGCGGTGATAGTATTCTCGCCACCGGCTGCTGAGAACGACAGCGACTCGGGAGCCACCGTGAGCGAAGGCTCGGTAGATACCTCGCCCACCAGCTCGACGAGCATCGTGCTGACATACTTCTTGCCCGATACGCCGATGGCATAACCTCTGACGGTAACCTGCTGGCCGTCCAAAGAGGCATCGACCGTACCCTCGATGGGATATGCGATCGAACCCACTGCGCTGGCAGCTCCGTCGACAGTGACATTGTAATAGTTGCCGCTGATGCTCAGAACACCTGCATACTCCACATACTTGACTGCGGGAGCCGACAGATATGCGTCCAAAGCCGCACCGTCCATCTTCTCGGGAGCAGGCTGCGTGAAGGTGCCGTTGCCAAGAACCGTAACAACGGGAGCCGGACCGTACTCGCCCGTAGAAGAGTCCTTGATGGCTGCGAACTGCTTCAAGCCGCCGTAAGAGGTAACCGTACCCTCCACCTTAACCTTGTCGCCTACGGCTACCGTAGCCGGCTCGTTGGTGAAGACGAGCAGTTTGCCCGTTGCGTCCTGCATCAGGAAGCCCTTGTTGTAGATACCTACCACGGTAGCCTCCTCGACAGCTGCCGAGTTGCCGTCGGCAGTGGCGATGGCATCGGCAACAGTACCCGATACAACCTCCTGCGTGTCGGGCAGCGTAACCGACTGGCCGCCGTTACCGGTCGAGAGTTTCACATCGTCGATACGGTGCGAGCTTGCCAGATCCGAAGTGAACTTGATATAGAGAGTCTCGGGAACAGCCGTCAGAGTGAAGTCGGCCGTAGCCAGATTCCACGTACCGTAGCTCGAAGCGGCATCTACCGGAGTCTCGTAGCTGATCTCCTCCCATGCCGTACCGTTCTTCGAGAGCCAGATGTGGAACTCCGAAGTAACGAACGTGTTGTCCTCGGCACCGTAGAGCGAACGGTAGCGGCCGAAAGTCAGCTGCAAGTCGGTCTGATCGGCATTAAGAGCCAGACCGTTGATGACGAACTGGTTGCCGGCACCACCGAAGAAGATGTTGTTGCTGCCCGAAGCCTGATCCTTGTACTGCGAATAGTTGTTGTTTGAGGGTGAATTCGCGCGGATAGAAACGTTCGAACCCGAATAAGTGACGTTGGCTGCGGCAGGTCCCTCGGGATTTGCGAACTCGGGGAACTGATCCAGATAAGGCCATGAATTGTTGTTCGAACCGTACTTCTGCTCGGCTATCTGACCGTCGAAGTTATCCGAATAGAGCAGATCGCCCGACGGGCCTATGGGTTTGTCACCTGCCGACTGCGAAATGTTCACGCGCTTGGTGTCCCAGTTGCCGTACTCGGGGTGAAGAGCGATGCACTTCACCACGGCCGAACGCACTGCGCCCGTATCGTTGGTGGGAACCGAAAGATTGACGGTAGCGTCGCCTTTGCCCGACATGGGGGTTACGGTCAGCCACTGATCGCCCACCGTGTACTCGATCTCGATCTTCCAGTCGGCATTAGATGTGATCTGGAACGACTGGCTCTCCTCGGCCTTGGTAAACGATACCGACGTCGTAGAGACGGCGATCTCGGGATTGCCTCCGCCCTTCTGATCGTCATCTTTCTCGCAGGCGGCCAGCGAAACGGCTGCCACCATGAGCGATGCGATGAACGACTTACTCAAAAGTCTTTTAATCATAATCAGTTAATATTAAGTATTTTAACAAAAAAAATATAAAAGTATCCAACTGTATAACGAAAAATTGGTAAATACAAATATACGATTTATATCTTAACCAAACAATTTTTTTACCGTTATTTGCGATAATAATCTCTTTTACGCTGCCCGACAGAGACATGCTAACGTATGCGGTCGAGCGAGCGCACCAGCACCTCGTCGCGGAAAATGGCGCGCATGGCAAGCCACACGGCGATGACCGACAGCAGCGGCATGAGCGCGCCGAAGCACAGACGCTGGTGAGTGGTGTCGAAGTCGGTGAACATGCGGTTCGACAGCCAGTAGTAGATGCCGATGAAGACAAGCGAGCCGACGAGCAGCACGATCTCCGCAGCGCACAGCCGTATCTGCAACTGGCGGCGTTTGTACAGGAATATCGTCACCAAAGGCAGCACCGTGGCGGCCGCGAGCAGAATGCCCAACCAAAGAGTATTATGCGAGGCGGCATCGCCCGAGAGCGAGAATGCCGAGAGCGCGAACTCCTCCTGTCCGACGTTGAACACGGCCAGCGGCGAGAAGAGTGCCACAGCCATGAATGCCGTGGCGGCCAGAAGATAGAGTGTTTGAATGCGTTGTATCATGATTGTTCAGTTTTGATTATTCAATGCGTCTGCTTATCATATATCGGTTGCGATCGGGCGAGCGGCGGTTGATCAGCTCGCCGAGGAAACCTGCAAGGAACAACTGCACGCCCAGCACCACGGCCAGCATGGCCAGATAGAAGAGCGGCTGCTCCGTCACGCCGCGCCACGGCAGGCCGTGCGACTGCGAATATATCTTCTCGGCGATGACCCAGATGGTAGTGCCGCCGCCCAAAAGAAACATCAGCGTGCCCAGACCGCCGAAGAAGTACATGGGCGAGCGTCCGAAGCGCGACATGAACGACACGGTTATCAGATCGAGGTATCCCTTGATCATGCGCTCCATGCCGAACTTCGAGCGGCCGTACTTGCGCTCGTGATGCTCGACGACCTTCTCGCCTATGCGGCGGAAGCCGGCATGCTTGGCCAGAATGGGTATGTAGCGGTGCATCTCGCCGTAGACCTCTACGGCCTTCACCACGCGGCGGCGATAGGCCTTCAAGCCGCAGTTGAAGTCGTGCAGTCTGATGCCCGACACCAAGCGTGCTGTGAAGTTGAAGAACTTGCTCGGCCAACGCTTGCCTATGGGGTCGTAACGCTTCTTCTTCCAGCCCGAGACCAGATCGTAACCCTCGTCGAGAATCATGCGCCGCATGGCGGGAATCTCGTCGGGCGAATCCTGCAAATCGGCGTCCATGGTGAATACCACCTCGCCCTCGGCAGCCTCGAAGCCGACATACAGAGCCGCCGACTTGCCGTAGTTGCGCGCGAAGCCTATGGCGCGCACCGCGGGGTAATCGGCCTTCAACGACTCGATGACGCTCCACGAGTCGTCGCTCGACCCGTCGTCGACCATGATTATCTCGTATGACAGCGCATTGTCGTGCGCCACGCGATCGATCCATGCCACCAGCTCGGACAGCGACTCGGCCTCGTTGTAGAGAGGCACGACAATGGATATATCCAATCTCTCAGCCATACCCTACTCCCCGTTATGCGTTATGACCGGGTCGCGGCGTACTATGCCCGATATGATCAGACCCAAGAGCGCGCCGCCCACGGCGTATGTTTCGAGCGAACCGAATACGGTCGCCAGTATCGACGGACGCTCCGATATGCGCACCGCCTCGATCATGTCGTCGAACATCTTGACATACATATCGGGCATGTCAGCCTGCACCACCGTCGCACGGTAGTATTCGAGAATGTCCATATACCCGTCGATCATGGTACCGTAGCCTATGATGCTGATGAAGACATACTTCATCACGCCGGCTATCACGCCCGCCGCAGCCGACATGCAGATGACGTAGAGCAGTGCCTGCGCATACGAAAAGCCCTCCTGCGGCTCGTACAGGCGCGAACGCTTGCGTGCAAAGGCATACAGCAGCCATACGAACACCGCCAGCACCACGATCATCTCCAAAAGCATTACGCCCAGAAGACCGTGCGAGCCGGAGATCAAAGCGTAGGTCTCGAATATGCCCGACGCTCCCATGATGATTCCGAGTATGGCACCGCAGCGCAATACATCGTTCCAGAATCCGCGATTATTCATTGTCGTTTATCTATTTATTTCACATTCAATCTCTCCAAGGCACGGTGATACTCCGCGGCGTTGCGGTTGTGCTCGGCCAGCGTGCGTGCGAAGTTATGGCGGCCGTCCATCTCGGCGCGGGCGCAGAAGTAGTAATAGTCGTGATGCTCGCAGCCCAATACCGCCTCGATGGCCGCCATGTCGGGCATGGCTATGGGCGAGGGGGGCAGCCCCGTATTTATATATGTATTGTACGGCGACTCCACTTGCAGATGTTTCAGCAGCACGCGCTTGATGGAGAAGTCGCCCAAAGCGTACTTCACCGTGGGATCGGCCTGCAAGGGCATGCCCTTGCGCAGGCGGTTGAGATATACGCCCGCTATGCGCGGCATCTCGTCAGCACAGTTGGTCTCCTCGTGGACGATCGAGGCCAGCGTCATAACCTCCAACGGTGTCAGCCCCTCGCGCTCGGCCGCCGTGCGACGACTCTCGTCTGCCCAGAACCTGTCGGACTCGCGCTTCATGCGGCGCACCAGATCGGCAGGCGCGATGTCGGCATAGACCTCGTAGGTCTCGGGCAGGAATATCGAAAACATCGTCTCGGGCGAGTCGAAGCCTAACTCCTTCGCCAACTTCTTGTCGCGCAGCGCGGCGAGGACAGTCACGGAGTCGGCATCGATGCGGCGCGCGATCTTGCCGGCCAACGCCTCGGGCGTGCGGGCGTTGTTGAGCGTCAGACGCACTGTGCGGTGCGAACCGATCTTCAACAGACGCGCCACCTCTATGACGTTCATGCCCTTGCGCAGGGTATAGCTGCCGGGCTTGACGGACGACGGCAGCGATATGCGGTCGGCATAGAAATCGAACGCCGCATCGTGGTCGATCGCGGCGTGTATCTTGTCGCGCATCTGCTCGTATGTCTCGTCGGCCGACAGCTCAATGGTCACCTCCCTGTCGAGGCACGGGCCGTACAGCATGCGGTATGCGGCATATACTCCCACAGCGGCTATGGCCATGGCCGCCGCGGCTATGATTATGACTTTTCTACGCATTATGGGTCGAAATTTTTGCAAAGATATAAAATTTTCGTATTTTTGCACCCGGGTAAGTCTTATACGACCAGCTCCCACAGAATCCCCCAGGTGAGGAATCAAGCAAGGGTATGTGGTCGTAGCGGTGCGATATAAGTAGCTTACCCTCTTTTTTTTTTGCCGCCCCGCTACCAACTCCTCAACAACGCCTCCGCCACGGCTGCCGACAGCAGATACGACAACGGCAGCGATACCGCGAAAGCCGCCGCAACGAGCACCGACCGACGGTGCGCCGCCGCCACGAAGGCCTTATAGTTCCACACGAGCCACCAGACGGCTATCAACGCCGCAAATATCAGATACGGCACCACCATACCGGAATACGCCTGCACGGCAGCCGCCGGATCGTACATCAGCACCGAGAATGGCACACGAAACCGCGTCCAGGCCAGGGGCACGAGCAGCAGATAGAACGGTGCACGGGCATACAGCACCCGGCCCATAATATCGCCCATCTTCACCGAGCGGCCGACAATGGCGGCAAGGGCGAACATCACCGCTCCGGCCGACACCCACACCGAGGCATGCAGCAGCAGCACGCCCCACAGCGGCACGTAGCCGCTCACTCCCGCCGTAAACGCCGAGCGCGGCACCAGACGGAAATACCACATGAAGATGGTGGCGAAGATAAACCATATCAGTCCCCACATCAAGGCCTTGATTGTATCGATGCGTGCCGGACGGTCGACCGCCGCAGAGAACGAAAAGAGTTTCATAGGCTAAAAATTGATCTTGACACCGGCCTGGAAGTTGATGCTGTTGCGATAATAGGCCGCCCAGTCGTAGAGCTTCATATTGGCAAGATTGCGACCCTCGACGCAGACCGTCCAGCGGCTGTCGATGATCCAGTCGAAGCCCAGCGACACGTCGGCCGTCACGGGCGTGCTGAAATAGCCCTCGTCCAGTATCGGACGGTTGACCACGCTCCACTTGCGGCTGCCCAGCACCTCCACGCCCGCCGAGATGACGAAGCGGCGATGCTTGTAGCGTATGCCCACCTCGCCCGCGATATCGGGATCGGAGCAGCAGAGATCCGAGTCGGTGTTGTCGCCGTGAATCCTCACCCCGCCGCTAAGCGTGAGCGCACCGATGGGGCGGTACTCGATCTCGGCATCGAACACTATGCGGTTGTTGTCGTCGGTCTCGGCACCGAACCATGCCATGTCGTAGTTATACCAGAACACTTGATTGCGAATCAGCGACACCCCGACGTATGCCCTGTATGCCAGACGGCCGCGCGCCGTAACGCCCGTAAAGCCGATGCGGGCATCGTATGTGCGTGTCGACGGCATCGACAGCAGAGCCTCGGCAGTACGGGCATCGAACCCGATATAGGGGTTGCGCTCGACAAGCGACTGGAAGTCGTTGGGCGTGACAGATGTCTCTATCTCGAAGTATGGAGCGAAGGCCGCACTGCGACGGTCGTAGGCCCAGCGCAGCGACGGCATTACGAAATGCGATGCCGACTCGCGCAGCTTCACCTTATCGTATTTGTAGCCCAGACCCACGCTCAGCGTCGAACGCTTCATCATTCGAGAGTAGCGCAGAGCCACCGTCGCCTGACGGTCGCCATAATCGGCCAAAGCCTTGCGGCCGATCCACTCGTCATAGCCCACGCTGAAATCGATGCGGTTGCGGCCGAACTCGCGGGCAAGCGCGAACGATCCGCCGAAGCGTCCCAGATTGCGGCTCTGCTCACCCTCCTCCACATGACAGTCGCGCCGGTAGCGGCCGTGCAGCTCCACATTGAAATTGACGCGGCTCAGATCGGCGAAGTCGTCGCCGAAACGCACGCTGCCGCCCATATTGTCGTATTGCAGGCGCGGCGCAGAGGCCACGGCATAGCGGTGGAACATGTCGTTGTTGTAGTCGAGGTCGATCTCGGCCATGTGTCGTCCGGCATATACTCCGCCGCGCACGCCCGCACGGTTGTGCATCGAGCTGCTTTGGCCCATCGACAGCTTCTCACCCGTGACGGTCGACCGCGGCTGGAAGTCGCCTTCGTGATTGACATACACACCGATATATCCCGTTCTGGGGTTGTGCGTGGTCAGATACAAATCGCCCGCAGTGGTCAGCGGATAACCGGCCGCAAGACGGGCATAGAACAGTTTGGGACGGTTATAGTCCCAATAGGTGGCCGTAGCAGGATTGAAATCGCGCATTTTGAGCGACGTCTGCCACGTATGGGGCGTGATCGAGTAGTCGATGTCGGGACGCATGCGCACCGTATCGGTCAGGTCGACCGCTATGGCAGGCTTCTGCGCGTCGCCCACCTGCGGCACATAGACTTTGGTCACCTCCACCTGCTTGCTGCCCTGCGCCGCCGAGCGCAGCGGCACGGCCAGTGCCAGTGCCATGCAGCATATTATAGTGATTCTCTTCATATCTAATCCTTCAATGTATCGATTCTTGCGCGCGCCTCGGCCACGATGCCGTCATCGGCGGGCGAGTAGCCGTCGACGATGCTCTGGTAAGTGGCGCGTGCCTGGAACGTATTGCCCTCGGCCACATAGATGTCGCCCAACAGAATGAACGCCTTGGCACGCCAATAGGCATGGGGCGTCGAGCTGAAATCGTAGATCATCTTCTCGGCGCGCGAACGGTCGCCCGAGGCCAAACGCGCCTCGATGGTGTAGTAATACGACTCTGCGCCCTCACGGGTGGAGGTGTCGGCAGCCAGCCGCTCGAATATGCGCATCGAAGCGGCCTGATCGCCCCGCGAGCGCAGGATCCTCGCCTTAGCCATCTGCGAGGTGCGCCGCGCACGGTCGCCGGCATCGGACATCTCCGTCACACGGTCGGCCATCGCTATGGCGGCATCGTCGTCGCCCGAGGCGAGCACCGCCGTCACATAGCCCTCGGCCGCAGCCGAGCGTGCCGCCGCATCGGACGACATGTCGTAGAGTGCCAGATACGATTCGGCCGAGCGCGCATAGTCGCCCTCCTCGCTGACCATCGGTGCCAGCACGCCCAGCACACGCTCGGTGTACTGCGTGCGGCCGCGGTCCACCAGTCGCGACATGGTCTCTACGGCACGCGACTTATCGCCCGAGCGCACATAGCAGTCGCTCAGATAGAACAACGCATCGTCGGTATAGTAACCCTTGGGATATGTCGTCAGATACGACGACAGTTTGCCCGCAGCCGAGCCGTCGCCGTCGAGATATGCCGTCTTGGCCGCGGCGAACGACAGCGAATCGCGCGCCGCCTGGCTCATGTCGCTCTCCATGCCGCTGCGCTCGGCGTATGCGAAGTAATCGTCGACGTTACCCTCCGAGACATATATCTCGCGAATGCCGCGCATGGCCTCCAACGCCTCGGGCGACTGGGGAGCCTCGGCCACCACGCGCTGGTAGTATTCGCGCGAACGGTTCTTGTCGCCCAGATTGTAGTATGCCAAACCCAGATCCGACAACGCCTGCCGGTAGAAGGGCGAATGCGGCAGCTTGCCGATGAATGCTTCCAGCGTCTTCACACCGTCGGAGTAACGCTCCTGCGCTATGTAGGTGCGACCTAACTCGTACCACGCGTCGTCGACATAGTCGCCGCGGTCGGCCTCGACGATGCTCTTCAACGCCGCGATCTTACGATCGGTCTTCGACTGTATGCCGTAGACCAGCGCGCGCTGCCACTGCGCATAGTAGCGCGGTTGCAGCTCCGAGCCGGCGGCCGCATCGTATGCCGACAGGGCATCGGCGAACTCGCGCAGCGAGTAGCGGGCATCGCCCAAGCGGTTCTGCGCGTCGTAGTAGTAGTTGTCGCGCGCAGGATATATTTTCAGAAAGTCGGCGAATGCCGCTGCGGCACGCTCCATGTCGCGGCTGCCGAAGTGGCAGTAACCTATGTTGTAACGCGCCATGGCATACTCGCGCTCGGTGCGCGGCGCGCGGCGCAGATATGCCTCGTAGAGCTTTGCGGCGCGCTCCCGCTCGCCCAGCGAATAGGCTATCTCGCCCTGCCAGAAGTTGCCCAAAGCCGTGTACTTGGGACTTGCGCCCACCTCCACCGACTCGTCGACATAACGTCGCGCCGCCGTCAGATCGCCTCTGTCGAAGGCCTCCAAGCCGCGGAAATAGGCTATCTTCTGCAATGCCATAAGTATCTCGCCGTCGGCTGTCGGCAGCGATTTGATGGCATCGTAGGCGGCATCGTAGTCGCGCGAATTGTAGTATGCCGCAATGAGCAGCGTGCGCACCTCGTCGCTGCGCTCCGACGAGGGGTATAGCGACAGATACGACGTGAGCACGTTGATGGCCTCGTTGAAGCGTCCGCCGCCCAGTTCGTACTCGATCTTGCCGTAGTTGAACAGCGCGTCTTCGGCTATCGATGCGTCGAAGGCGGCATTCGAAGCCATGGCGAAGGCATCGGCCGCACGCGCCTTGTCGCCCAACCGGATATAGCAGTCGGCCAGATGATACGATGCGTTCTGCGTCAGAGCGTCATCGGCACCGCACACGCGCTCCAACGCCGGGCGCGCTTCGTCGTAGCGTGTCAGACGATACAGCGAATAGCCCATGATATAATACTCCTCGCGCCCCATATCCGCCGCCGGATACATATTCATATAGCGCACCGCCTGGGCATAGTCGTCGAGATGGAACCACGACTCGGCCATGACGCGCACTAAATCGGCGCGCAGCGAGTCGTCGGCATCTTTGAGCAACGCCTCGCCGTGCTCGACGACATACCGGTAGTTGCCGCGCTTGTACTCTATCTGCACTAAATAGTAAGGTATCACCGGCGAGTATGCCGCACTGTGCTCGATAGAGCGGAAGCCCTCGCCGGCACTCTCGTACCGTCCCTGCTTATAGTCGATGTAGGCGCGATAGTAGACGGCATGATCGGAGTATTCGCTCTTGGAGGATATGTTCGAGAACAGAGCGTCGGACTCGTCCAGATGCCCCTGCTTCAAGCGTATGTATCCCACCCTCACATCGTAGCGTTCGCGCTGCGAGGCATCGAGCAGACGACGGTCCACACCGGCGAACTCCTCGTCGGCGGCACGCAGGTCGCCTTTGTCGCAGAGGTGGCAGGCGAGCGAGAAGCGGGCATCGTTGCAGTAGACCGACGAACGGTTTTCATCGAGAAACCGGCGCATCGCAGCCTCGGCATCGGACGATCCCATCTGCAACAGGCACTGCGCTAAGAAATAATCCGTGCGTTGCAATTCGTGCACGTCGCGCGAGGGATCGAGCATCTCGCGCAGTCGCGCATACTCGCTGCGCGCGTCGCACCAGCGTTTGGCCTCGTAGAGCGCACGCGCACGCTCGGCCGCCGTGCGGCTCTCGGGCGACGAGGCTCCGGCCGGCAATGCCGTCGCGAGCAGACACGCCGCAAGGGTCAATATGATCTTCTTACACATAATCGCAGACAATAAATCTTCTTGCAAAGATAACTCTTTTTGCAGGAATATGTATCATACGCAGGAACGATTATTGCCCTCGGTTTAGTGTACACATAAAAATTCAATCGCTATGACACAGAAAGTAACTCTCCGCATGACACGCGACGGCAAGTTCAAGCCTGCCGGCAACATCAAGCTCTCCGAGCTGAATCCCAAAGAGATGCTGCTATTCGCCGCAGCCGACTGCGCCGGACGCACCGTCATGTCGCTGCTGAAAGAGCGCAGCTCGGCCGTCAAGAATTTCGAGATCGCCGTAGAGGGAACGCTCAACACGCCGACGTTAGTGGCCGAAAGCCGCTACGCCGCCATCGACGTGATCTACAACATCGAGTGCCGCACTCTGAAAGAGCAGATCGACATAAGCCGCGCGGTCAATCTCGCCCACGACAAGTATTGCGGCACGATGCAGATGCTCAAACTCATCGCGCCCGTATCGCACCAGATAGCCATAACGGCCACCGAGGAGGTCACGGCATAGATGTTATGCGCGCATACGACGCCACCGCCACCGCATAGTTGAACTGTGCGGTGATGGCGTTGGTGTAGATCTGCAACCAGCTGATCTGCGCCTGCATCACATCGAGTATCGTGGCCAGTCCCTCGCCGTAGGAGTAGGTGCTTATTTCGAGGTTCTCGGCCGCCAGATCGAGGCTCTGCTGCGAGCTGAGCATCTGCGCACGGGCACTTTCCAAAGCCGTCCAGCCGTCGATCTCCTCCCCGAGGATCGCATCGTACAGCTCGGCCGACTGCAACTCGCTCTGCCGCACCGTCTGCTCTGCCGCACGCACGGCATGCGAGCGTTCGCGAAAGTGGAATATCGGCACGCTGAGCGAGAGATATGCGCCGCCGTCGACATAGGTCTTGCCCGTCGAGTTGGGCGTATAGGGCTGCCACGCGCCGAACACACCCACCGCCACCTTGGGCAGATAGTCGGCACGCACCCTCTTCACACCCCACTGCGCCGCATCGGTGCGCATGCGCGAAGCGGTGAAATCGGCACGCCGCACAGTGATCTCCGACATGGACATGCGCTGCGGCCGCGCGACAGTATCGAGTATGCTCTGCGAGAGTATCACCTCGCGCTCCACCTCGTCGCCGCACATTATGTTGAAGTTGTGCAGTGCCACCGTATAGGCGTGCTCGGCAGCCACTAACTGATACTCGGCATCGCTCATGCGCGAATCGATCTGCAACACGTCGCCCTTGGCGATATACCCCTCCTCGAAACGGCGGTGCACCACCTGCTGCAACGATGCCACGATAGCCACATAGTCGCGTATGGCCTTCAAATAGTTTTCGGCGCGCGACAGCGACCAGTAGGCATAGTCGGCCGCATAACGCACGTCGAACCACGAGGTCTGCTCGGCGCACAAGGCTATGTCGTAGGCCAGCTGCGCCTGACGGTAATCGGCCTCGACGGCTCCGCCGCCATATACGGTCTGTTCGATCTGCGGCCGCAGCGACGATGTCCACGGCTCCAAGCCGCTGAATTTGCGGAACGTCTGCGTAAACGAGCCTGTGGCCGACAGCGAGGGCAGGTAACCGGTATGGGCGCGTGCCATCGACTCACGCGCCGCCTCGCTCCGTGAGCGCGTCTGCTGCAAGGTCCAGCTGTAATCGGCCACGGCCAAACGGTACTCCTCGACCGAGATCTGCGCCCGAAGCGGAGCAGCGGCCGCAGAGACGATGAAAGCAATCGATAGAAACAATCTCTTAGACATGTGTCATTTGTTTTCGTGAATATTGTAGAATATCGAGTATACCACCGGCAATATGCACAGAGTCAGCAATGTGGCCACCATCAGGCCGCCCATGATCGTGGCGGCCATGCTGCCGAACATCGAATCGAACAGCAGCGGCAGCAGACCCAGCACGGTCGTACCCGAGGCTACGACCACCGGCACGAATCTGTCGGCCGCCGAGCCGACGACGGCATCGAGAGGCGGTGTGCCCCGTTCGCGCAGCTCGTCGATGCGTGAGACCATGATCACGGCGTTCTTCACATTCATGCCTATCAGGCCGAGCAATCCCAACAGCGAGAAGAAGTCGAACATCTTGCCCGTTAAGGCCAATCCTCCCACGACACCGATACCCACTAACGGGATCATCAGGCAGATGACCACCGGCGAGCGGTAATTGCCGAACAACAGCAGCAAGATGACGAATATCAGAATCAGCGTCAGCGGCATGTAGGCGGCCAGTGCCTCGTTCGACTCGCTGCGACTCTCCTGCTCGCCGAATATCTTCATCTCATAGCCGTCGGGCAACGCAACGGCCGATTCGACCTCCGACAGCAGCGACTCCGCGAGAGCTATGGTGTTGACTCCGCGGCGGGGATCGCACTGCGCCTTCATCACCCGCTCGCCGTTGTAGCGTTTGATGACCGGCGGCACGAAGTCGAAGCGAAACCCGTCGCTGGCCTGCTCGATGGAGTATGCCTTGCCGCTCTGCGAGAAGACGGGCATGGCCTGCATGTTGGTCAGGTTGGTGGAGGCTATGTTGTCCTCCTTCAACAGTATCGGCATCACACGGTCGCCCTCGCGATAGGTGCCCAGCGTATAACCCTCGGTGGCAACCCTCAGCCACTGCGCCGCACGGCTGCGCGAGATGCCTATGCGCTGTCCCTTGATCTGCGAATATTGCGGCAGCCACACCGGTATGCGGTTGCCCCAGCTGTTGCGCACGTTGCGCGTGTCGTCGCGCCGGCGCATCAGATCGGTCACCGCACCGGTCAGACGGCGCAGCGTATCGATATTGCGGCCGATGAAGCCTATCTCGATGGTGGCCTCGGGCACGGGCGAGAGCTTGAACAGAGACGAGCGCAGCCACACGTCGGGCATCGTCGCCGTGACATGCTCGTCCAGCCGCCGCTCCACCTCCGCGGTCTGCCGCTGGGAGTGCACCTCGACGAGTATGTTGCCGTAGTTAGGCCGGTCGGACTGGCTGCCGCTGGCCAGATAGTAGCGCGGCGGAGTGCTTCCGGCCGTAGTGGATACGCGCGCCACCTCGGGCTGCTCGCCGAGCCACGCCGCAATCTCGTCGAGACGGCTCTGCGTAGCCTCTATGTTATAGCCCTCGGGCAGCAGCACGTCGGCTCGGAAATAGGGTTTGTTCAGCTGCGGGAAGAAGTTTTGCGGCATACGCCCCATGGCATAGAGCGACAGGGCGAACAGCGCGGCCACACAGGCCACCGTTGCCCAGCGGTAGCGGATCAGCGTGCGCACGAAAGAGGAGAAGCGCGACAGCCGCGGAGCCTTGCCGGCGGCTGCGGTGTCGGCACGCAGCATGCGCTGCCCCATCATCGGCACCTGAGTCAGTGCCAGCAGCCAGCTCAGCAGAAGCGACACGGCGATGACAACGAACAGCGGTTTGACGATCTCGGCCACCGACGAGGGTGCCAGATACAGCGGGAAAAACGATATGACGGCGATAAGCGTGGCACCCAACAATCCCCAGCGCGGAGCGGTGGCCCCCTCCAAAAAGGCATCGCGGGCATTCATGCCGCTGCGCATGAGCATGCGGGCGTTGTCGGTCACCACGATGGCGTTATCGACCAACATGCCCATGGCTATGATGAATCCCGCCAGCGAGGTGCGGTTGAGCCCCTCGCCGGCGGCGAGCATCAGCAGCAGCGTGCCGCCTATGTCCAGCAACAGCGACGAGCCGACCAGTAGACCCGCACGCGCACCCATGATGAGCATGATGAGCAGCACGACGATGGCCACCGATTCGAGCAGATTGACCAGAAACGTGTTGTTGGCCTGGGCCGCAATGCGGTTTTCGGCATAGAGCGTCGTCAGCTCGATGCCGCGCGGTATGCGGTTCATCTCGCCTTGGAGCACACTCTCGATATGATTGCCCACGGCCACGATATCCAGCTGCGGATCGGTGGCCACGGCTATACCTATGGCGCGGCGGCCGTCGACGCGGAGCATCGTCGATGCGGGCTGTTTGTAGCCGCGCTCGATGCGTGCCACGTCGCCCAGACGATACTGCTTGCCGTCGGCAGCCATCAGCAGCTGATCGGCAATATCATCGACCGAGGTGTAGGCACCCGTCTCGACGATCTCTATTTCGAGCTCTCCGGCCAGACGGTCGCCTATGGCCACCACGGCATTCTGCTCGGCCATGACCGAGGCTATCTGCTCGGGACGTATGTTGAAGTTGGCCAGAGTGGATATGCTGGCATATATATCGACCACGGGGGTCTGCTCGCCGTAGAGCATCACCTTCTGCACGCCCTCCACCGCATAGAGTCGCGTTTGCAGGTCGAGCGCGTAGCGGCGCAGCTCGCTCCACGAGTATCCGTCGTCCGAGAGCAGCGCGTAGTACAGGCCGTAGACGTCGCCGAAGTCGTCGGCCACATACACTGTGCCCACTCCGTCGGGCAGGCGCGGGGTGACGTTGTCGACCTTGCGCCGAAGCTCGTCCCACAGCTGCGGCGTGCGGTCGGCAGGTGTCGAGGGCAGCAGCTCGACGGTAAGACGCATCAAGCCGAAACGCGACTCGGAGGTGATCTTGTAGACCGAGCTCAACGTGCGTATCTCGCGCTCGAACGGCTCGGTGACGAGCTGCTCGACCTCCTCGGGCGTGGCACCCGGATAGGGGCATGTCACCACAGCCGTCTTTATCGTGAAGGTCGAATCCTCCTTCTTGCCCAACTTGACGAAGGCATATATGCCGCCCAAGAGCATCAATGCAAGGAAAAACCACACCACCTGCTCGCGGCGCATGGCATATTCGGTTATATTGAACATAGGCTTCGGCAGATTAGTTTATCACTCTCACCTTCTCGCCGTCCATCAGCTGATAGACGCCTGCCACGACTACCCTTTCGCCCGGCTCCAAGCCCGAGAGCACCACCACCATGTCGTCGCCGAAGATTTCGCCGAGCGTGACGGCACGACTCTTCACGCGGTCGTCGGCATTGACCGTCCACACGAAATTGCCGCCCGTAGCCGGAGCATATATTGCGGATATGGGCACCGATACGGCTTCACGATCGCTCTCGGCAGTCGACACCGTGATGACGCATGTCATGCCGGGCGAGATGGAGTAACGCGCCTGATCGACATCGACAAGACGCAGCGACACGGGAAAGCCCGAGGCATCGGACGAGGTGCGGGCATAGCTCTTCATCACCGCGTCGAAGCGCACACCGCGATAGCTGTCGAACGTTACGGAGAAGTGCGTCGAGGGCGACGACAGCTGCGCCAGCATACTCTCGGGCGAGGTGAACTCAACGGTCGTCGAGACGGGATTGACGATGCGCACGATGGTCTGTCCCGAGGCCACGCGCTCGTAGGCATCGGCATACGTGCGCTCCACCACTCCGTCGAACGGAGCCGTCAGACGCGTGTCCGAGAGCAGGTCGACGGCATTGTCGTAGACCGACTTCGACTGCGTATAATCCGTCTGCGCAGACTCGAATTCCTGACGCGAGATGGCATCGTGCGACAACAACCGCCGCGCGCGTTCCAGCCGCGACGAGGCCTGCTTGTAGGCGGCACGCGCCGACTCCACCTGCAACTCCACGTCGCGCGGGTCGAGCTCGGCCAGCAGCTCTCCGCGCCGGACCGTCTGTCCCTTCGACACGGGGATCGACTTTACCTGACCCGATATCTTGAAGGCCATGTTGGTGGCATCGTCGGCCGTAGACAATCCTGCGAAATCCTTGTTTACGAACTTGGTCGAGGCCGCCACGACACACTTCACCGGACGCACCGACGGCGCGGCAGTCTCACTGCCCGAACCGCATGCCACCGCCAAAAGAGCAATGGAAAATAGAGAGATGATACGCATACACAAAGAAAAATTGACCGTTCTACGCCGAACGGTCAATTTTCCTGCCAAATGTCTCTCTGCGCATTACATATCGCGCCAGCAGCGTTTGTCGACTATCACGCCGTCATCGAGAGTCACCACGCCGGCCCCTGCACGCAACATGCTGCGCATGACCATGGCATCGACATTACAGCATCTCAGGGCATGTCCGGCCACGATGAGCGTCTCACCGTCGAGATCGTCCGCCGTAAGGCACAACACCCTCTCGCCGCGCTCCTCGGCCCTCGATAAAAAGGCATCGATCTTATGCTGACGCCGCGGCGAAAGATAGTCCATGCGCGCTATGCAGAGCAAGTGCTGCCGTGCGGCATAGCCCAGCACATCGTCGGTAAGCTCCTCGCCAACGGCCGAATAGAGTGCGAAATCCGAGAAACGGCTCTGCTCCGCGCTGCCCTCCGAACGGGTCGAGATCACCTCCCAGCCCTCCCACCATGCGGGATCCTCCGAGTCGAACTCCGCCACCTCGCCCGTCGACTCGTTGCGGCACACCATCACCGTGCGCTGTGCCGCGGCCAGCGACTCGCGCTCGCGGCCGATCTCCCCGCGCAGATCGACACCCACCTTATAGGGCAGAAAATCGATCAGCGGCAGATGGCGCAGGGCGTATATGTTGATACCCGCGGCAGCGGCCACCGTCACCGCAACCGCCGCGGCAGTGCGGCGCGACATGCACCACAGCTCCTCGGAGCGCACGCTGCGCCATACCAGATACGACATGGGCAGCAGCACGATGTTTTTTGCGAACGTCGCCCACGGCGACAGCGACAGCGCATCGCCGAAGCAGCCGCAGTCGGCGATGGGCAGCAGCGTGGCACTCAGCAGCGTGACGACGGTGAAGAGAGCAAGGGCAACGGTCGACAGCAGCGACGCAAGACGCGTGGCGAGCCTCAGGCACAGCATCACGCCGATCGACAGCTCCGCCGCGCCCAACGCTACGGCCAGCACAAGGCTCGCCGGTTTGAGCCACGCGAGCGAATATGTAACAAGATATTCGTCGATGAAGATCGATGTCCCCACCGGATCGACCGACTTGACGAAACCCGACAGCACGAATGTCGCGCCGACGATCCATCGCGCCAGAGCCAGCGTTTTATCGACTCGGCGCGGATTCATGACCGGCGATCGATGACGCGGTTCAACACCCTCTCTATCCTCTCGAATATGCCCTCGGGCGAGCACATGCGCCCCTCGCAGTCGCTGCAATCGACGACATGCAGCGTGGGGTCGGTTTCGGCCGCCGAGAGATATACCTCCCTCACCGAACGTTGCAGGTCGAGCGACGATTCGTGTATGTCGTGTCCGCCGCGCAGATAGGCGCGGTCGTCGCCCTCGCGCGTCTGCGTCAGCTTGCGCTCGGTGAAGGCGAAGGGCACGTCGAGAAAGAGCGACACGTCGGGGCGGGGAATGGCGAAATATTCGTATTCGGTCTTCACGATCCAGTCGCGCAGTGCCGCGCGCTGCTCGGCCGTGGGCAGCTTGGCGCACTGATAACCGATGTTGGAGTAGACATAGCGGTCGGCAATGACCACACGCCCTGCGGCTAACCAGCTGCGGATCATCGACGAGGCGTCGGCACGGTCGCCGGCGAAGAGCAACGCCACCAAATAGGGATCGACCGAATCGACCGTACCCAGATCGCCGCGCAGAAAGCGCGCTATCAGATCGCCGTAGACGGGCGAATCGAAGCGCGGGAAGTGGACGTATTCGCTCTCTATGCCGCGCTGGGCGAACATCTTGCGTATCAGCTCTATCTGTGTCGATTTACCGGCTCCGTCGAGCCCCTCCAATACGATAAACATTGTATGAAAAGTATTAATTTGTCGTCTTATCTGAGCATCTTCACCGCACGGACTACTCCGGCATGCAGGGCATCGATCTCCTCGCGCGTGTTGTACATGGCTATCGAAGCGCGGCACATGCCGCCCACGCCGTAGTGCGTCATAACAGGCTCGGCGCAGTGGTGTCCCGTGCGCACGGCGATGCCTAACTTATCGAGTATCATGCCCATATCGTAGTTGTGCACACCCTCGACATTGAACGACAGGATCGAGCACTTATCGGGCGTGGTGCCGTAGATGCGAAGTCCGTCGATGGCCGAAAGCCGCTCGGAGGCATAGCGCATAAGATCGTGCTCGTAAGCCTCAACCTCGGCGGCATCGAACTGCGAAAGGTAGACGATAGCCTCGCCCAAGCCCGCGGCACCGATGAAATTGGAGGTTCCGGCCTCGAATTTCAGCGGCAGCGGAGCGTAGGTCGTGCGCTCGAAAGTCACCTTGTCGACCATGTCGCCGCCGCCCATGAACGGGGGCATCTCCTGCAACAGCTCGCGGCGGCCGTAGAGCGCGCCTATGCCCGTGGGGGCGTAGAGCTTGTGTCCCGAAAAGGCGTAGAAGTCGCACCCCAACTCCGTCACGTCGACTCCGCCGTGCACTATGCCCTGGCAGCCGTCGACCATGACGGCGGCACCCGCGGCATGTGCGGCATCGATCACCCTCCTAAGATCGGGGCGCGTGCCCAGCGTATTCGAGGCCTGCGTGACGGCCACCATGCGCGTGCGCTCGTCGATCAAATCGTCCAACCGCTCCGTCATCAGACGGCCCTCCTCGTCGAAAGGCAGCACACGTATCTCGGCACCATACATCTCGGCTGCCAGCTGCCACGGGACGATGTTGGAGTGATGCTCCATCTCGCTCACCACGATATTGTCGCCGCGGTGCAGGAACCGGCGGCTCCATGCGTATGCCACCAGATTGATCGAGGCCGTAGCACCCGAGGTGAATACGATCTCCTCGGTCGAGCGCGCACCGATGAAGGCTCTGACACGCTCGCGCGCCTGCTCGTACTCCTCGGTCATCTGCTCGGAGAGGTGGTGCACGCCGCGATGCACGTTGGCATTGGCATGCGCCATAAGCTCCTCGACGCGCGATATGACGCACGCCGGCTTCTGCGCCGTGGCACCGCTGTCCAAGTAGACCAGCGGCCGGCCGTGTACGGTGTCGCTCAGAATGGGGAAGTCGCGACGTATTTTTTCGACATCGAACATGATTCTATATTGTTTCGAGTTTCTCGGCAACGATCCTCGCAAGCGGCTCCGCCACGCTCTCGACGGCCGAGTGCATCACCGCATCGCCCACGAAACCCTCTATCTGCAAGCGGCGTGCCTGCGTCTCGGTCAGGCCGCGCTGGCGCATATACATGATGGCCTCGCCGTCGATCTGCCCCACCGTCGCGCCGTGGCTGCACTTCACGTCGTCGGCATATATCTCCAACTGCGGTGCAGTCTCCACGCGCGCATCGCGGCCTATGGTGACGTTGCGGCTGGTCTGCTGCGAATCGGTGCGCTGTGCGTCGGGAGCCACGTAGACCAGTCCGCCGAAGCGGCCGTATGCCGAACCCGAAGCCACACCCTTGACCACCGAACGCGACGAGCAATCCGAACTGCGGTGGTTGACATCTATCTTCCAGTCGGCGCGGTCATCGCCCGAGAGCACGAATGCGCCGCCCAGATCGAACCTCGCATCGCGCTGCACGAGATCGATAGTGTGGTGCACCCGAGCCGACGAGAGCACCAATGCCGTCATGCGGCACAGGCTCGCCTCGTCTTGCGTGAGGTGCAGCACGGCATCGGCGGCCGAGGTGAACAGCTCCACCACCGACAGCTCCGCACCGCGGCCGATCTCTATTCCGATCTCGGCCTTATGCTCCTCCGCATGCAGCAACAACAGCGACGCGCGTGCACCCTCGGGCACGGTCAGCTCTCTGTCGCCGCCGTTCCACACATACACACCGCCCGTCAGACGTCCGTCCGATGGCAGCGGCACGGCTGCCGCCGCGGTTATCAATCCGTCGACAGTCATCGCTCCTCCTCCCGATAATCGTTTATGAGCCAGTCATAGCCCTCCTTTTCGAGTTTGAGGGCAAGCGACTTGTCGCCCGAATAGATGATGCGTCCCTTGTAGAGCACATGCACGTAATCGGGGACTATGTAGTCCAGCAGACGCTGGTAGTGAGTGATGACCACCGTGGCGTTGTCGGCCGTGTGCAGGCGCGTCACGCCCGTGGCCACGATCCTCAGCGCATCGATGTCCAGGCCCGAATCGGTCTCGTCCAGTATCGCCAGCTTCGGCTGCAACATGGCCATCTGAAATATCTCGTTCTTCTTCTTCTCGCCGCCCGAGAAGCCCTCGTTGACGGCACGCGAGGTGAGTTTGGGATCCAGCTCGACGATGGCACTCTTCTCGCGCATCAGGCGCAGAAACTCACCCGCCGTGAGCGGCTCCTCGCCGCGATACTTGCGATGCTCGTTGACCGCTATCTTCATGAAGTTGGCCATCGTCACGCCCGGGATCTCCACCGGATACTGGAATCCGAGGAACAGACCCATGCGCGCACGGTCCTCTATGGGGAGCGTCAGCAGGTCCCTGCCCAGAAACGTAACCTCGCCCTGGGTAACCGTAAACTTCTCGCTGCCGGCCAGCACCGAGGCCAGCGTGCTCTTGCCCGAGCCGTTGGGGCCCATGATGGCATGCACCTCGCCGGGCTTGACCCTCAAGTCGATTCCCTTCAATATCTCCTTGCCGGCGACCGACGCATGCAGATTCTTTACAACTAACATATCTGTCATTCTTTTGATTTTCAACATTTATCCACGGATCAGCCGACCGATCCCTCCAAGCTTATCGAGAGCAGCTTCTGAGCCTCCACGGCGAACTCCATAGGCAGCTTCGAGAGCACCTCGCGCGCATAGCCGTTGACGATCAGCCCCACAGCCTCTTCGGTCGACAGTCCGCGCTGGTTGCAGTAGAAGAGCTGATCCTCGGATATCTTCGAGGTCGTAGCCTCGTGCTCCAACACCGCCGACGGATTGTGACAGTCGATGACGGGGAATGTGTGGGCACCGCACTTGTCTCCTATAAGGAGCGAATCGCACTGCGAATAGTTGCGCGCATTGTCGGCATTGCGGCTCACCTTGACCAGTCCGCGATAGGCGTTCTGCGAGCGGCCGGCCGATATGCCCTTCGAGACGATGCGGCTGCGCGTGTTGCGCCCCAGATGTATCATCTTGGTGCCGGTGTCGGCCTGCTGGAAATTATTGGTCATGGCCACCGAATAGAACTCGCCCGAGGAGTTGTCGCCTAACAGCACGCAGCTCGGATACTTCCACGTAATGGCCGAGCCGGTCTCCACCTGCGTCCACGACAGACGGGCGTTCTCGCGGCACAGACCGCGTTTGGTGACGAAGTTATAGATGCCGCCGCGACCCTCCTTATCGCCCGGGTACCAGTTCTGCACGGTGGAGTACTTCACCTCGGCGTCGCGCTCGACGACGATCTCCACAACGGCCGCATGCAGCTGGTTTTCATCGCGGCGCGGTGCGGTGCAGCCCTCCAAATAGCTGACATACGAGCCTTCGTCGGCCACGATCAGCGTGCGTTCGAACTGTCCCGTACCCTCGGCGTTGATGCGGAAGTAGGTCGACAGCTCCATGGGGCAGCGCACGCCCTTGGGTATGTAGCAGAACGAGCCGTCGGAGAAGACCGCGGCATTCAGCGCGGCATAGAAGTTATCCGTATATGGCACCACCGAGCCGAGATACTTGCGCACCAGTTCGGGATACTCCTTCACGGCCTCCGATATCGAGCAGAATATGATGCCCTTCTCGGCCAGCGTCTCGCGGAATGTGGTCTTCACCGAGACCGAGTCCATGACCGCATCGACGGCCACACCCGACAGGGCCATCTGCTCTTCGAGCGGAATGCCCAACTTATCGAACGTGCGCTTCAGCTCGGGGTCGACCTCGTCCATCGACGCGAGCTTCTTGCGCGTCTTCGGGGCGGCGTAATATATGATGTCCTGGAAATCGATATCGGGTATGTCGAGATGCGCCCACTGCGGCAGGGGCATCTTCAACCAGTGGCGGTAAGCCTTCAAGCGGCTCTCCAACAGCCACTCCGGCTCGCCCTTCTTCTGCGAGATGAGCCGCACCACCTCCTCGCTCAGACCGCGGGCTATGGTTTCGGTCTCGATCTTGGACGAGAAGCCGTATTTGTATTCGCCCGACTCGATCTCTTCGATTATGTTTTTAGTATCGTTTGCCATATCACACAGCTAATATCCTGCAAAATTACAAAAAAAATGCAAATCCAACCTCTTTTGTCCTCAGCTTATCATCATTTGGCTGTGCCGAACATACTCCCGCTGGGCAATGCTCAAATAAATTTGGCATTGCGCTCACTTATTCGTATCTTTGACTTCGTCGAAGATACTGCGCCTCGGAAAAAAATGCAAGTAAACTTGCTTTTTTCTCTCGGCTTATTCGTACTTTGGCTGCGCCGAAGATACTTCGTCTCGGAAAAAATGCAAGCGAGCTTGCTTTTTTCTCTCGACTTATTCGTATCTTTGCCATTCGATATTTATATTAAAAAAGAGATATGGCTTTACAATGCGGAATAGTCGGATTGCCCAACGTAGGCAAATCGACGCTTTTCAACTGTTTGTCGAATGCCAAGGCGCAGGCGGCGAACTTTCCATTTTGTACGATAGAACCCAATGTGGGAGTAATTACGGTGCCTGACGAACGTCTGGTCAAGCTGGCCGAGATCGACAACCCTAAGCGCGTCATACCCACCACAATAGAGATAGTCGACATTGCCGGACTGGTCAAAGGAGCCTCAAAAGGCGAGGGATTGGGCAATAAGTTTCTGGCCAACATACGCAACACCAACGCCATAATCCACGTGCTGCGCTGCTTCGAAAATGCCAACATCACCCACGTCGACGGCACCGTCGATCCCGTGCGCGACAAGGGCATCATCGATACGGAGTTGCAGCTCAAAGATCTCGAAACCGTCGAGAGCCGCATAGGCAAATGCCAGAAGCAGGCTACCGCGGGCGACAAGACAGCCAAACGTCAGTATGAAATACTGCTGCAATACCGGCAGGCTTTGGAACAGGGTTTGAGCGCACGCACCGTGGAGCTGTCGGCCGAGGAGCGCAAGATAGTCGCCGACCTGAACCTTCTGACCGACAAGCCCGTGCTATACGTCTGCAACGTCGACGAGGCATCGGCCGTCAGCGGCAACGCCCACACCGAGGCCGTCCGCAAGGCCATCGAGGGAGAGAAGGCCGAGATGCTGATCGTGGCCGCCGCCACCGAGGCCGACATAGCCGAGTTGGAGAGCTACGAGGAGCGGCAGATGTTCCTCGACGACATGGGGCTGGCCGAGTCGGGCGTGAGCCGTCTGATAAAGGCCGCCTACCGTCTGCTCGACCTGCAAACATTCTTCACCACGGGTGCCGACGAGAGCCGCGCATGGACATTCCGCCGCGGCATGAAAGCACCGCAGACGGCCGGCATCATTCACACCGACTTCGAGCGCGGCTTCATTCGTGCGGAGGTCATCAAGTACGACGACTACGTGACACTCGGCTCGGAGCGAGCCTGCCGCGACGTGGGCAAGATCGGCATCGAGGGCAAGGATTACGTCGTGGAGGACGGCGACATCATGCACTTCCTGTTCAACGTATAAACCTCGACAAATCGACAATACACTTAATAAAATATTACAGTCATGAAAAGCTACTGGAAATATCTGATCGTCGCGGCCACGGTCATCGTCGCCGCACTCTTGGTATCGCGCGCCTACACCTACCGCTACCGCACCGCCGGCACCATCACCGTCACCGGATTGGGCGAGACGGAGTTCACGTCGGATCTCATCGTGCTGCGCGGCTCGATCGACGTGGAGAAGTACGACGCAGGCGACGCCTACCGCGCCATCGAGCGAGACAAGGAGCGCGTAGTGGAGTTCCTCACCTCGAACGGCATAGACGACGAGTCGATACAGTTCGACATGTTGGAGGTGAACAAGGAGTACAAATCGGTCTACAACAGCGACGGCAACTACCAAGGTTCGCAGTTCACAGGCTATACCATACGTCAGGACTTCGTCATCGAGTCGTCGGATATCGACACCGTGGAGAAGGTGGCGCGCGAGATATCGTCGCTGATTGCCGACGGCATATCGATCGATGTCTACAACCCGTCGTACTACTACACCCGTCTGGACGACGTGAAGCTCGATCTTATAGGACAGGCCTCGGCCGATGCACGCGCACGCGCCGAGAAGGTAGCCGACAATGCCGGTGCCGAGGTGGGCGAGCTGGCCTCGTCGCGCATAGGCGTGTTCCAGATCACGGGTGCCAACAGCGACGAGGAGTTCTCGGCCGGAGGTTCGTTCAACGTATCGTCGCGCAATAAGAAAGCGCGCGTCACGGTGCGTGCCGAGTATAAGATAAAGTAACGAAACACACTATACGACAATGAAAAACAGAGAGGTACGCGTTCGCTTCGCCCCGAGCCCCACAGGCCCGCTTCATATCGGCGGCGTGCGCACGGCATTATACAACTATCTTTTCGCACGCCGCCACGGCGGCAAGATGATCCTGCGCATCGAGGATACCGACTCGCAGCGATTCGTCCCCGGAGCGGAAGACTACATAATAGAGTCGCTCAAATGGTGCGGCATAGAGATCGACGAGGGTGTCGGCGTGGGAGGTCCCCACGCGCCCTACCGCCAGAGCGAACGCCGCGAGATATATCTCAAATATGCGCGTCAGTTAGTCGATGCCGGCTGGGCATACTACGCGTTCGACACGCCCGCCGAGTTGGAGACGCTGCGCCAAGAGGCCGAGGCCGCAGGCCGTACCTTCGCCTACAACTACGAGGTGCGCACCAAGCTGCCCACGTCGCTCTCGCTAACGGAGGCCGAGGTCGAAGAGCGTATCGCACGCGGCGACCAGTGGGTGATCCGCTTCAAGATGCCCGAGGGGGAGATCGTGGAGATGGAGGATCTGATCCGCGGCCATGTGGAGGTCAACACCTCGACGCTCGACGACAAGGTGCTCTACAAGTCGGTCGATGCGCTGCCTACATACCATTTGGCAAACATCGTCGACGACCACCTGATGGAGGTCTCGCACGTCATACGCGGCGAGGAGTGGCTGCCGTCGCTGCCGCTGCACTACCTGCTCTACCGCGCATTCGGCTGGCAGGAGTCGCAGCCCGAGTTCGCCCACCTGCCGCTGCTGCTCAAACCTACCGGCGGAGGCAAGCTCTCCAAGCGCGACGGCGACAAGATGGGATTCCCCGTATTCCCGCTCTTCTGGCAATCGCCCGCAACGGGTGAGACGGCACACGGCTACCGCGAGGACGGCTATCTGCCCGAGGCCTTCGTCAACATGCTCGCCCTGCTGGGCTGGAACCCCGGCACCGAGCAGGAGCTCTTCTCGATGCAGGAGCTGATCGATGCCTTCTCGCTCGACCGCGTCTCGAAATCGGGCGCACGTTTCCAGCCCGACAAGGCCAAGTGGTTCAACGCCCAATACATGCACCGCAAGAGCGACGAGGAGCTGGCCGCGCTGCTGCAACCCGTCTTGCGCGAGCACGGCGTGGAGACGACCGACGCTCTGGCCGGCCGCGCCGCCGGCATCATGAAGGAGCGCGCCACGCTCGTGGGCGATTTGTGGGATCTGACATCGTACTTCTTCGTGGCACCCGCCGAGTTCGAGGAGAAGCAGACGCGCAAATACTGGAAGGGCGACAATCCCCGCATACTGCGCGAGCTGAGAGAGGTGCTGGCCTCGATCGACGACTTCTCGAAAGAGACTACCGAGCAGATCGTACACGCGTGGATCGAGCAGCACGGGCTGTCGATGGGACAGGTGATGAACACGCTGCGTCTGGCACTGGTCGGCGCAGGCAAGGGCCCGGGCATGTACGACGTGACGGCGTTCCTCGGCCGCGAAGAGACGCTGCGGCGCATAGACTACATACTTGCCAACCTTAAACCGGCAGAATAATGGAGATCTTGCAACATATATGGGGCACCACGCCCGAGGGCGAAGCCATCGTGCTCTACACCATGCGCAACGATCGCGGCTCGGAGGTGCAGCTATGTAATATAGGTGCGGCCATAGTTGCCGTGCGCTTCGCCGACCGCAACGGACGCATCGACGACGTGGCATTGGGCTATCGCGACCCGATGAGCTACTTCGGCGACGGAGCCGCCAGCGGCAAGTCGGTAGGACGCGTGGCCGGACGTATAGCCCGCGGACATCTCTCGATCGACGGCGAGGAGTACCGGTTGGAGATCAACAACGGCCGCAACCACCTGCACGGCGGCAGCAAGGGATTTGCCAACTGTCTGTGGGAGAGCCGCATCGAGACCAACCGTGTGGTCTTCTCGCGCACCTCGCCCGACGGTGAGCAAAACTACCCGGGCGAGCTGCTCGTAGAGGCCATATACGACTTCGACGACGACGACTCGCTGGAGATCACCTATCTTGCCAAGAGCGATCGCACCACGGCCGTCAACCTCACCAATCACCTCTATTGGAACCTCGCAGGCGAGGCCAGCGGCAACACCATACTCGACCACGAGCTGCGGCTCAACTGCTCGAAGGTGTTGGAGATGGACGCCGAGCAGATCCCCACGGGACGACTGTTGGAGGTGGCCGGCACACCGTTGGACTTCACCTCATGGCGGCGTTTCGGCGATGATATCGACAACGAGTTCAACCACATACGCGACTTCCGCGGCTACGACCACTGCTTCGCCGTGGACAACTGGCGCAAAAACATTTTGGGCGAGGTGGGCGAGCTGCGCTGCCAGGCCACAGGCCGCCGCGTGGAGATACTCTCCTCGCAGCCCGCCGCTGTGGTCTACACCGGCAACTGGCTCGCCGGCGGCTGCCCCGTCACCAAGTCGGGCGGCCGATACGACGACTACGCAGGCGTGGCCATCGAGTGTCAGGGCTTCTCCGATGCCGTCAACCACGACAACTTCCCGAGCGTGATACTGCCTGCCGAAGAGATGTATTGCCAGAAGATCGTATTCCGGTTGGGTACATTCTGATTTTTGCCCGCAAAGACAGCAGGCATTGCCATCGTGGCGAACGGGAGGTTCAAAAACTCCTGTTCGCCACGATTTCATATCGGCCTGACCGCCGCTGTCTCTGTCGGCGCAGACAAAGCCGGCAATGCCCCGCTACCCTCTTTGCAGCCCCTCGGGCAGCGGCAGGCGTATGCGCGAGGCCGACACTATGGCACCGACACCCGCAAAGCCCGCAGCCACGAACATGGGCAGCGCAGTGGTCTCGCCGCCGCACAGATGAAACAGCATGGCGACCATAGCCGCGCCGGAGCTTTGCCCCAGCAGACGCGCCGTGGCGAGCATGCCGCTGGCCGAACCGCTGCGTGCGGCCGGAGCCGAGGCTATCATGATACTGTTGTTGGGCGACTGGAATATGCCGAAGCCTGCGCCGCACAGCACCAAACGCCATACTATATCGAACGTACTCAGTCGTTCGGGCATCAGTCCCAAAGCCAGCAGACCAGCCGTCATCATCGCAAGACCCGCCACGCCGAGCACGCCGGCATGTATGTGCTCGACCATGCGGCCGGCCATAGGCGCGATGAACATTATCACCATCGGCCACGCCACAAGCACAAGCCCCGTATCGACGGCCGAATATCCCATGTTGTGTTGCAATATGAACGGCAGCGAGACCATGGCCAGCGTCTGCGCGGTGAACGAGCATATCGACGTGAGGATCGACAGCGAGAATATCGGTATGCGAAGCAGGTCGAACGGCAGCAGCGGCATATCCTTATGCAGCTGGCGACGCACATAGAACCAGCCTATGACCAGTGTGGCTGTGAGCGTGACGGCCACAACAGTCGCGTCGACATCGTGCGAAAAGGCCTCGATGGAGAATATCAACAGGCCGAATGTAAGGGCATTGAGCAGACAGTCGAGCTTGTCGAGACGGCGTCCGGCCGCACGCACCGGATTGGCCGGCAGAAAACTGCAACTCAGTGCCAGTGCCGCCAACCCGATGGGGATATTGATGGCGAACAGCCAATGCCACGACGCGAACGACAGCACTGCGGCGGCCAAAGGCGGCCCTATGACCGACGATATGGCCACGATGGTGGCATTGAGTCCCAGTCCGCGAGCCAATCTGTTGCGGGGATAGATGATGCGTATGAGGGTGGTATTGACGCTCGTGACGGCCGCAGCACCGATGCCGGCACACGTGCGGCAGGCGACAAGCATCGGAAAGCCGGTCGAAAGGGCGCACCCTAACGAGGCTAACGTAAACAGGGCAAGGCCTGCGACATATACGCGCCGATAGCCGATAATGTCGCCGAGATTGGAGAAGATCAGCAGCGTCATGACCGTGGCCAGCTGAAAGCTGTTGACCAACCATACCGAATCGGCCGACGACACCTCCATCTCCACGCAGAACGTCGGCAGCGCAATGTTGACTATGGCACCGCTTATGACCGACGACGACACACCGAACGCTACGGCCAGTATGGCCCACACACGCCGCGGCATGGCCACGCCGTTCCATTCGGGATTATCGGTCGAGGTTCGATTCATGACAATACGATATAATGCTGCGCCCAGTGACGACGCATTTGCGCACCAAAATTATATCATCATCGCCACTTTTCCAAATTTATTCTGCCGGCGGCGGCTTAGCACAGCGGCATTGCGTGTGGTCGTCGGAACGGCGGCACGGCACTTTCGGCTATTCGAAAAATTTACCGGCAAAAATTTTGATTATACCGACAAAATCGCTATCTTTGCACTGCAAAAGGTTTAAAGGCAGGATCCTTAGCTCAGTTGGTTAGTAGCACCTGACTCATAATCAGGGGGTCGTAGGTTCAAGCCCTACAGGATCCACCAGACGATCGCTCCTCACGGGGCGGTCGTTTCGGTTTTTATACGGTACGGTTCGCTATTGCTCTGCCGTGCAGAGCGAAGCTGTCACATCGAGCACGGGCAAAGAATCCGTGCGAGACTATTCCTCTGTCGTATCATATCGCATGTTTTGTCGTCCACAGATGCTTCGTTTCACTCAGAATGACAGAGCGGTTTTGTCATTCTGAACACAACGTAGTGAAGTGAACCGACGACAAGTCGAGAGCAGAAGAAGTTTACTTCTTTTGCCGAGACGCGAAGGAGGAAGACCAAAGGTCAAGAATCTGGCTGGGAATATAAAACCACTCGCCTTGTCATTCTGAGGAGCGATTGCAAATCGCGACGTGAGAATCTCTCTCTTGGTCGACAAGCTTCCGCCGACACCGCCTTCCCGACCGCGAGACTCCCACGTCGCAACTGCGTTGCTCCTCGGAGTGACAATAGGTGTGTGTCGGCCCCCCACGATCGGGCACACGCCCTCTCTCGGAGTGACAGTGCGGCCATGTCTTCCACAACCACATTCTTCGCTTCATTGCATTCCGCTCAGAATGACAGACAAAGGGAATAGTCTCCAAAGAACCACCAACCAACTTTTTCGTCAAAAGGCGTTAGTAGCGGTGCCGACATGAAATTGGCGCGGATAGGCTGTACTCAACGTACTGCCTATTCGCACCAATGATTGAGGTGCCACTAATGATGCCTTTTCACGGAAAAGTTTGCTTTTGCGCTCACTTATTCGTATATTTGGCTATCGCCGAACATACTGCCGTTCGGCAAAATGCAAACAAGTTTGCTTTTGCCCTCACTTATTCGTATATTTGCCAATAATTCAATATACTATGGACTGGGGAGGTTTCTTTTTATTTAATGCGTTATGCGATGCGGTGCACAATATTGGAAAAGATAGTGGTGAGATTCCGACTCCTGGCACCCCGGAATACGATCGGCTGGCCAAAGAGGGTATAGTAATTATTGCCTTTCTCGTAGTTATGGCTATTGTAATCTTTTGTTTTATTTTTTAAGTGAATTATCCTCTCTCATCACCTCAGCTTGCAGTGCATAGGTAAGCCCGTGTTTTTTTGCAATTCTCACGACTTTCCCGAAATTGTTGTGATTTGCTTTTAAATTTGTATCTTTGACATATCAAACACATTTTCCCCGTTAGACGCATGATTGTCATGAACGTTGTGATTTGCTTTTAAATTTGTATCTTTGACATATCAAACACATTTTCAGCATCGTATTATCCGCCGCATCTGTGTTGTGATTTGCTTTTAAATTTGTATCTTTGACATATCAAACACATTAGGCCGTGAAGCTCAATACGACGCAGTATCGTTGTGATTTGCTTTTAAATTTGTATCTTTGACATATCAAACACATTCCAACAGCATCGGCTCCGTTCGCAGTGATGGTTGTGATTTGCTTTTAAATTTGTATCTTTGACATATCAAACACATTTTATAGGATTAGTGTGCGAGCGATCAAAAGGTTGTGATTTGCTTTTAAATTTGTATCTTTGACATATCAAACACATTATCGAGAGACTATGGTCATACGGCTGGGTGTTGTGATTTGCTTTTAAATTTGTATCTTTGACATATCAAACACATTAAAAGACGGAGTCCTACCAGGACATGATATGTTGTGATTTGCTTTTAAATTTGTATCTTTGACATATCAAACACATTATAGAACCGTACGAGTGCGAAACTCTGGTAGTTGTGATTTGCTTTTAAATTTGTATCTTTGACATATCAAACACATTAAACAGAAGTGAAAGACAAAGAATCATTGGTTGTGATTTGCTTTTAAATTTGTATCTTTGACATATCAAACACATT
>JAGBFA010000015.1 GCA_017936685.1 Alistipes sp. | reverse complement strand
CTTTCATTAGGAGAGATTGTCAAGCGCGACGGGGCTATGCCCGAGGTGCGTGCCGTGCGCTATATCCGTCAGGTTGCCGAAGCACTGCGCTATGTGCACGACCACAACCGCCTGCACCTTGACATCAAGCCCGGCAACATCATGGTCGATTCGGACGACAATGCCATCTTGATCGACTTCGGAGCCTCGAAACAATACGACGAGGAGGCCGGCGAGAACACCTCTACTCTTATGGGCAAGACCCCGGGCTACGCCCCGTTGGAGCAGATGGGCAATAATGTGATGAAGTTCATGCCTGCTACCGATATTTACGCCCTCGGAGCCACGCTCTACAAACTGCTTACGGGTGTCACGCCCCTTAGCGCAAATGTGCTTGCCAGCGGCGAGGAGCTCGATCCGCTGCCGGAGACAATCTCGGAGCCTACCCGCCGTGCGATCTCGGCCGCTATGCAGATCAGGAAGAACGACCGTCCGCAGACCATCGATGCCTTTCTCTTGCTGCTCGATGCTGCGCCGTCGGGTGCAGCCGCGTCTGCCGCCGCATCTGATGAAACAGTCTTCGACGACGATGCAACCGTTGTCACGGCCTCGCAGCAAGCTCCGCATAAATCGACTCCGCAACCCGCACCGCAGGCTGCTGCCCAGTCCTATAAATCGGTCTTACAGCCCGAACCGAAACGGTCGTTCTTCGGCCGCCACAAGTGGCTGACAGCTACGGCCTGCATTGCTGTCTTTGCCGTCATAGGTTTTGTGATGGTACGCAGTATGAACGGTGACGGCGCAAAAAAACGTGCTTATGACGAGATAGTAGTTGCAGGTAGTGACGAGCAACGCAACGGAGCAAGTATAGAAGAGTCGTCTTGCTGTGAATCTGCTGCCGACGAGGAGTGTTACGGGGCCTGCGAAGAGTCTCCTTGCTGTGAGTCTGTCGTTGAAACACCCCAACCCGAACCGACTGTCGTTTCGTCGCCGGTGGCTGCGTCATCGGAATCGGATCAAGTGTCACGAACTCCGCCTCCACCGTTGGAAACAGCTGCCGAATCGCGTTTGGCTGGAGAAGCTACGGCCGCAGAGTATGCGAAGCGGAGACTACAGGAGGAGGCCGCCAAATCGACAACCGGCACTATCGCCGGTCACGACTGGGTGGATTTAGGCCTGAGTGTCAAGTGGGCGACATGCAATGTCGGAGCGTCGTCCCCGTCGGCTTACGGCAATTATTACGCGTGGGGCGAGACTGCTCCCAAAGCGGAGTATACCGAGGGAAGCAGTGCGGCCTACGATAAGAATCTCGGCGATATATCCGGCAACGCCTCTTACGATGCCGCCCGTGCCAACTGGGGCGGGTCGTGGCGCATGCCGTCGCAAGCCGAAATGCAGGAACTTGTCAATAAATGTACGTGGACATGGACTACACAGGGCGGCCATAACGGCTATATGGTGACAAGCAGAACCAACGGTAACTCTATCTTCCTCCCTGCCGCCGGCTGGCGTACCGGATCGTCGCTCAGCGATGCCGAGGATTACGGTATCTATTGGTGCTCTTCGCCTTACAAGAACAATACGCAGGACGCATACTACATCTACTTCGATAGCGGCAGCCACATCGTGCATGAAAGCTATCGCAGTATTGGACAGAGCGTCCGCCCTGTTTCGAGATAGCTGTGCAGCGCATTCGGCGGGCGTGATTATATGCCGATTTTGCGATTTCGTGTAGTAATCCCGAGGGTTCGTACACTATGAGCGGAAATGCTTGCTGAGCGAGGAGATCGAATATATTTTTGTATTGGTTAATAACAAATTAAAACACTTATAACTATGAAAAAGGAGAACGAAGCAAATGTGAAATCGGGTGTCGTGACGGGCGTAAGCTCGGCTTTGGGTGCGACCGCAGGTATCGTCGCCGGCAGTGCGCTGGCCAACGAAGCGAATGCCGCAGAGACGGAGGAGGATATCGTCGCGGAGGAGCAGGCCGCAGATGAAGAGCGTAATAATGCGCAACAGCCGGCAGCCCATACATCGGCACATACGCAGCCAGCGGCAGGTGCTGAACCTGCCGCCGAGCCTGCTCCCGATCCTATTCCCGAGCCGGAACCGCAGCCCGCTCCTGACACGGAACCCGAACCAGAACCTACGGACGATCCCGAACCGGTCGTCGATCCTGATTCCGAACTCGAGTCGGAAATCATTTTCGAGCCGGAATCCGAATCTGTTGCTGTTACAGAACCCGAAGTTGTGGTGCTCGATCATGATGTCGTGACCGACGAGATGGGCAACATGGCCGATGTGGCCGTGCTGAGCATCGGCGGGCAGGAGACGATCGTTGCCGATGTCGACATGGACGGCATGGCCGATGTGGTGGCGGCCGATCTCAACAACAACGGCATGCTCGACAACGGCGAGGCACTCGATGTCACGGGCGAGGGCATAATGATGGCATCGTTCCAGCCCGACCCTGCTGTTGCCGCCGAACCCGATCCGACGCTTGCGTCCGACGATCCTCTGCTTGCCCAAAACGGCGACTATGTCAACGATGCCGATGTGACGGATTATATGGCTTAATGTGCGATTAAAACAGTATGAAGACTATGAAAAAACTTTTGATATCGGCTCTGCTGCTGGCCGCTGCCGGCTCTGCGCAGGCACACGATTTCGTGGTGACCCTCGACGGGCAGAAGGTCTATTTCAATATCACCGACCCACGCGCATGCACGGCCGAGGTGACCTACAACGGCCGCATAGCCGATCATCGTCCGACCGACTTCGAGGGCGAGCTTAACATTCCGGCCAAGGTGCGCCACGACAACAAGGTGTACACCGTGACGGGCATCGGGGCAAAGGCTTTCAGCGGTGCCGAGCGTCTGACGGGCATCACAATGCCGGCCGGCATAAAGTCGATAGGCGACTTTGCCTTCGAGGGGTGCTCGTCGCTTTCGAAGATCATCTTTCCGGGCAATGTCGTGAAGTTCGGCCAGGGAGTGTTCTTCAAGTGCGACAAGATACGCGACGTGTCGCTGGGCAGCGACTGGCGCGAGGTCGACCTCAAAATATTCCGTTGGAGCGACAGCCTGAGAGTCGTTACCGTGCCGGCCAAGATCGGGCAGATACGCAATATGAAGTCGTTGAAGCATTTGGAGTCGATACACGTCGATGTCAACAACGATCGTTTTTCGACCGCCGACGGTCTGCTCTACAACAAGAGCGGCGAGGTGCTGTACGGCTGTCCGCGAGGCCGCAGCGGCGCGATACGTGTTGCCGAGGGCACGCGCCGCATTACCGCGGGAGCATTGATCGACTGCCGGCAGCTTACGCTCGTCGACCTGCCGCAGACGCTCGAAGCGTTGCCGTTTCGCGAGTTCTGCCGCATGAACGGCCTGCAAACCGTCGTGTTCCGCGGCTCAGTGCCTGTAATGACGGCATCGTGCGACGGCCGGCAGGTGCTGCTGTTGCAGGTGGCTGCCGCCGATGTGAAGATTGTCGTGAATAAAGCTGCCGTCAAGGCCTTTAAAGCAGCCTTGGCACAGCAGACGGGCGACTATACCGAACCGGGCGGCACGCTTCCTTTCCATGTCGAGCGCAGCCAGATGCCCGATGTGAAAAACATCGTCGGAGTGAAGAGTTTTAAAGTATACGAATAAAACGATTGCGATCATGAAAATACGTAACGTGGCCGTTGCCGCAGGCCTTATGGCGGCATTTATCCCTGCCTTGGCGCAGAATCCCGAGGGCGTTGCCAATACGCAGGTGCTCGGACAGGCTACTGTCGATGCCGTGAAGCTCAAAGAACTGAATCTGCGCCGCGAGTCGCTGCAAAAGCGTATCGAGACCGAGGACGCCAAGCGCAACCGCCATATCGACGGCGTGTCGGTGCAGGTGCAGGAGGCTGCCGACGACAGGCAGGACTCGCTGTGCCTGGCTCTGCGCTCGCAGTTGGTCGATGTGGAGCTGGAGCTGCGCGAGCTGTCGGCCGACGATTCGCGTCCGGCCATCGTTGATAGGGTAGGACAGATCGGCCGGCAGTTGTAAATTATTATTCGTACCTGCTAACCCTCACAAGTTATGACCCTACCGGTAGATACTCTCCTTCAAGGAGGGAAATACAGAATAGTCCGATTTATCAGTAGCGGCGGTTTCGGCTGCACCTACGAAGCCGAGCATGTGATGCTTGAAAAACGTGTGGCCATCAAGGAGTTCTTCGTCAAGGACTTTTGCAATCGCGACCAGACCACGTCGCATGTCTCCGTGGGCACCGTCAGCAAACGCGCCTTAGTCGACAAGTTGCGCTGCAAGTTTGCCGACGAGGCCAAAGCCTTGTGCAAACTCAAACACCCGGGCATAGTCCGCGTGTCGGACGTATTCGAGGAGAACGGCACGGCCTACTACGTTATGGACTACGTCGACGGCCTTTCGCTCGGCGAGATGGTCAATCGCGGCGGAGCCATGCCCGAGGCGCGCGCCGTGCGCTATATCCGTCAGGTGGCCGAAGCACTGCGCTATGTGCACGACCACAACCGCCTGCACCTTGACATCAAGCCCGGCAATATCATGATTGATTCGGACGACAATGCCATCTTGATCGACTTCGGGGCCTCGAAGCAGTACGACGAAGAGGCTGGCGAGAACACCTCTACTCTTATGGGCAAGACCCCGGGTTATGCGCCGTTGGAGCAGATGGGCAACGACGTTGTCAAGTTCCTGCCTGCCACGGATATTTATGCTCTCGGTGCTACGCTCTATAAACTGCTTACGGGGATCACGCCGCCAAGTGCCAATCTGCTGGCCAACGGTGAGCAACTCGCACCGCTTCCGGAGACAGTCTCGGCTGCGACACGTAACGCCATAGCCGCTGCGATGGATATCAAGAGTCGCCGTCCTCAGACCATTGATGCTTTTCTTGCGCTGCTTGATGCTGCGCCGCAAGAGGCCGCCGTTGTACCGGCTGTCGATCCGGAAAAGACGGCTTTCGATCATGATCGGATTGCGACAGCCATATCTGCTCAATCCGCTGGCTGGCCGAACAAGCCGCAGAATGCTGGGACGAAGCCTACGCAGCGCAAGTCGTTTCGGAGTCGCCATAGAGGGTTGATCATAGCCGTATGCGTTGCTGTATTTGTTGTCGCCGGTTTTATAATGTTTCGCACTATGGGCGGCGGCAGCGGAAAACGGCCGTCTGTTGCGACAGAGTTTGCCGATAAGGTTTCGAACGATACATTGGCGGTTGCTTATATGCCGGATAGTATGCCGCCGGAACAGCAGCTGCATGAAACGGAGCTTGCCGCTCAGCAGCGGTGTGGGGCTGAGGAGAAGCGCAAACGCGAGGAAACTGCGCAAAAGCAGCGCGAAGAGGAGGCCGCCGCACAGCAAGCTGCCGACTTTAAACCGACAGGTACGCATTACGGGCACGACTATGTCGACTTGGGGTTGAGCGTCAAGTGGGCGACATGCAATGTTGGAGCCTCGTCGCCGTCTGCCTATGGTAATTACTATGCGTGGGGTGAGACTACAACGAAATCCACCTATGTGGATAGCAAAACCGACGGTAAGGACATCGGTGACATTGCGGGTAATCCATCTTACGATGCTGCCCGTGCCAACTGGGGCGGATCATGGCGTATGCCAACAGAAGCGGAGATGCAGGAGCTTGTCAATAAATGCACCTGGACATGGACTACACAGGGCGGTCATAATGGCTACAAGGTGACAAGCAAGACCAATGGCAATTCTATCTTCCTTCCGGCTGCCGGTTTTCGTAACAGGTCGTCGCTCTATTCCGCCGGAATTGAAGCCGAATATTGGAGTTCTACGCCCAACGGGAGTGATATGCGGGACGCGCACGATTTCCGATTCCACAGTGTCGGCTACGGCATAGCTTGGTGCGGCCGCCACGTCGGGCAAAGCGTCCGGCCTGTATTTGGAGTCGATCCGGTGAATAATACTGCTTCGACAGCCGCCCCCGAACCCAAGCCTACGACTGGTACAATCGCGGGTCATGACTATGTCGACTTGGGGTTGAGCGTCAAGTGGGCTACATGCAATGTTGGAGCCTCGTCGCCGTCAGCCTACGGCAATTACTACGCATGGGGTGAGACGACTACTAAGTCGGAGTACACGTCTGCTAATTGCAAAACATGGGAGAAAAGCATCGGTGACATTGCTGGTAATCCCGCTTACGATGCCGCTCGTGCCAACTGGGGCGGATCGTGGCGCATGCCGACAAAAGCAGAGATGAAAGAATTGATCAATAAGTGCACCTGGACATGGACGAGTCAGGGCGGTCATAACGGCTACAAGGTGACCAGTAAAACCAATGGCAACTCTATCTTCCTCCCTGCTGCCGGTTGGCGCGGCAGGTTGTCGCTCTACTACGCCGGAGAGCGCGGGTACTATTGGAGTTCCTCGCCCTACGAGAGCAGTACGCAGCGCGCGTACGGCCCCGACTTCGACAGCGGCTATTGCGGCACGGACTGGTACTACCGCTACGACGGGCAAAGTGTCCGGCCTGTCTCAGAATAGCAGCGCATTCGGCAGTTGGGCATAGGTCGTTTACACGATTTTGTGTAATAATCCCGCCATTTGGTACACTATGGCCGGAAATGCTTGCAAGGGGCGGCGCGCGATTATATTTTTGTGTAGAAAGAAGATTGATAAACAATTAAAATTTATAAGATTATGAAAAACGAAGAGACTATTTACGACAATGAAAACACCGTTTACGACGATACGCGAGTGAATGAGAGCGCGGCTGCGGCCGGTGCAACCGAGGAGCGTGCGGCCGAGAATGAGGCTGCGGCACCTGCGCCCAAAAAGGGCTCGGCATGGAAGGCGGCTTCGGTCGGCGCGGGAACGGGCATGCTGCTGGGCACGGTGGCATCGTTTGCCACCAACAAGGCCATAGCCGACGAGAAGGTGCCTTCGGAGCAGGATTCGGTATTCGAGGACGCGAACGACTCGGCACAGCCCGCGTGGGCCGACGACGAGGTGTCGGTGGCCACGAGCGTCAACGACGACATGTCGTTCTCCGAGGCCTTTGCCGCAGCGCGTGCCGAGGTAGGCCCGGGCGGAGCTTTCGAGTGGCACGGCGGAGTCTACGGCACATATACGGCTGACGAGTGGAACGCAATGTCGGCCGAGGAGCGCGCCGAGTATAACGATCATTTCAGTTGGAGCAATCACACGACAACCTCATCGGGTGCGTCGGCCGCGGAGCCGGAGGTTGCGTCGACCGACACGGGCGAAGGAGACGATTATGCGCAGAACGCCGGGGCGGACGATGATGTCGAGGCGGTCAGCGTCGACGAGCTCGACTCTGCCGTCGGGGAGACTGCCGATCTGTCGGGCGGTGATACCGCCGGCACGGACGATGTCGAGGTGGCTGTGGTCGATTCCGATCCCGAGGTGGAGATCTTAGGCGTGACTTATGACGATGATTTGGGAGTCAACATCGGCGGCATGACTGTCGACGGCCAGGACGTGGTGCTGGTCGATGTCACCGACAGCGGTCATTTCGACTACATGATGGTCGATGCCGACGGTAACGGCGAGATTTCGGATAACGAGGTGTTCGACATAGCCGATCAGGGCATTTCGGTCGAGGAGTTCGCCAATGCCGCAGCGGGCGGCGGCGACATGTATGCCTCGAACGACTCGGAGACGGATTATATCAACGACGGCTATGACCTGGCTTAGAGCAGCTCTCGCGGCGGCAGCGATGCTGTTGGTATCGCTGTCGGCCGCGGCTAAGGTATATTTGGTGTCGGTGGGCATCACCGACTATCCCGGCACGGACAGCGATCTGGCATTGCCCGCCAAAGATGCGCGGACGATAACGTGGGTCTACTCCAAGAACTCCGGCCTGCAATATTGCATGCTGCTCGACAGCAATGCCACAGTGGCGCATATCAAGTCGGCCATGAACCGCGTGTTCTCTGCGGCCGGGGCCGACGACATCGTGGTATTCTTTTACAGCGGTCACGGCTACCCGGGCGGCTTTTGTGCCTATGACGGCGATTTGAGCTACACGGATATACGCAAGGCCATGGCGCGCAGCCGCTGCAAGAACAAAATGATCTTCGCCGATGCCTGCTATGCGGGCAAGATGCGCACCGATGTCTCGTCGATGAACTCGCAGTCGGAGCAGTCGGCGGCGCGAAAGGCCAACGTCATGCTGTTCCTCTCGTCGCGCAGCAACGAATGTTCGATCGAGAGTCCCGGCATGGCCAACGGCTTCTTTACGACCTACCTGCAAAAGGGCTTGCGCGGCGGAGCCGACAAAAACAAGGATCGCATAATCACTGCGCGCGAGTTGTTCGATTATGTGCATCGCAATGTGGTCGAACTCTCCGGCGGCGCACAACACCCCGTCATGTGGGGCAAGTTCTCCGACAATATGCCGGTGATGAAGTGGAAAAAATAGATACAGTCGATATGGAACAGACAACAATAAAGATAAAGTGTCCGTGCTGCGGCGCGATTCTCGCGGTTAAGCGGCAGCCGGGTATAGAGAATAAAAACATCACCTGTCCCGTTTGCAAGGAGTCGTCGGCTTTTGCGGCTTATCGGCAGGTGGTCGACGTGGCACACGAACATACGAAATATCCCGACAAGGAAAAGACTCGTCATCATTCAGACGAAGAGACCGATTTGGGCGACCGTCCCAATCTTGTACCGGGCGTGTTGCGTGTGATGTCGGCGAGTGTCCCTGCGTTTCGCCTGAAAACCGGCAGGAATGTCATAGGGCGTGCGTCGTCGGCATCGTCGGCCGATTTCCGCATACCCACGCCCGAGAGCAATCGCATGAGCCGCGAGCATCTGGTGATCGAGGTTAAAAAGGTGCCGGGCAAGGGCATGGTGCACTATGCGTCGCTCTACAAGCCGCGCGTCAACGACACCCGCATCAACGGCGAACGCATGGAATACGGCGATTGTGTGGTGCTGCACGACGGCGACACTCTGCGTCTGCCCGATGCGGTGCTGCGGTTCGAGATCCCCGACGACGGGGAGAGAAAATACGACGAGAGTGAATATACAATGTGATGTAATAAAAATCATGACCTATGAAATATAAGTTGAATGTATATGGCATTTGGGAGCAGGGACCTCGCGAGAAGCAGGAGGACTCGATGTTTCCCGCTTATGGCAAGGCTGCGGCCGAGGACCGTCTCTTTATCCTTTGCGACGGCATGGGCGGACACTCCGCCGGCGAGGTGGCGAGCCGGACGGTGTGCGAGGCTATGGGTGCATCGATATTGTCGCGCTGCACTTCGGTCGAGGGCGGCTTCACCGACGATGACTTCCGCGCAGGGCTTGCCGATGCGTTCGATGCTCTGGACGAGCACGACAACGGCGCGGCCAAGAAGATGGGTACGACGCTGACATTCCTCAAACTGCACGACCGCGGCGCGACGATAGCGCATATCGGCGACAGCCGCGTCTATCATATCCGTCCGGGGCGTGGTGTCGACGATACCGCTATCCTGTTCCAGACCGAGGATCACTCGCTGGTCAACGATCTGGTCAGAGTGGGGGAGCTTACGCGCGAGGAGGCCAAGGTATCCAAGCAGAAAAACATCATCACACGCGCCATGCAGCCCGGTATGGAGCGTCGCCCCAAGGCCGACATATATCATACGCATGATATTCGTCCGGGCGATTACTTCATGCTCTGCTCCGACGGTATATTGGAGCAGATGGAGGACGACAACTTGAAGTATATCTTTTCGGCCAAGGGCGGCGATGCGGCCAACAAGGTCGATATGCTTATCAAGGTCACTCGCGAGAATCACGATAATCACTCGGCCATACTGGTGTATATCACCGATGTCGTCGATCCGCTGCCGGTCGATGTCCCTGCTTCGGCCGGACGACGGGCTGCTGCCGTGGAGCCTCTTATGGCACAGGTAGAGGAGGGTACGGGCAGCGTCCGCAGTGTTCGTGCCGATGACCGTGCGCGCAACATCGGACAACGCCAGTCAGGCTCTGCTGCCGGCGGTTCGGACGATTTGCGGCGCAAGAGCTCTCGTCGTCTGTTGGTGCCGATGCTGGTAGCCGTTGCGGTTGCTGCGATAGTGTCGGTCGGATATTATCTCTACATACGTCCCGGCGAATCAGCTGCGACCGCGAAGACCGAGGCCGGGCAGACTCCTGCCACGCCCCCGTCGCCTAAGACGGATCCCGGCTCTGTACGTCATGGCTCCGCTCCGGCCAGTCCTGCCGCAGGGCAAACACCGCCTGCCGCCGGACAACCTGCCCCTGCACAAGAGACACAGCCTGCGCAGGACAATGAGACGCCGTCAGCAACGACTCAGGAGCACGATTCTGACTCCGAGCCGCAGTCGCAGCCGGAACCGCAGTCGCAGACCGCTCAAACCCCTGCCGTGCAGCAGCCGGCGCAATCGGGCGTAGTGCTTAACGACTCGCAAAGGGCCGCGGCCGAGGAGGTGGTGCAATCACAGCGAAGCTCCGACGATGACGGCAGCGATGTTGTCGACAGCGACAGCCAGAGATTGCATGAAAATATTACGAAAAAATAACTGTAACGCCTGCTAATCCAAACATTATGACCCTACCGGTAGACACCCTTCTTCAAGGAGGGAAATACAGAATAGTCCGCTTTATCAGCAGCGGCGGTTTCGGCTGCACCTACGAAGCTATCCATGTCAATATGGAGGAGCGTGTGGCTATCAAAGAGTTCTTTGTCAAGGACTTCTGCAATCGCGACGAGACCACGGCACATATTACCGTGGGCACTGTCGGCAAACGCGCTTTGGTCGACAAGCTGCGCCGTAAGTTCGCCGACGAGGCACGTGCCCTCTACAAACTCAAACACCCGGGCATCGTCCGCGTGTCGGACGTCTTCGAGGAGAATGGCACGGCCTACTACGTTATGGACTATGTCGACGGCCTTTCATTAGGAGAGATTGTCAAGCGCGACGGGGCTATGCCCGAGGTGCGTGCCGTGCGCTATATCCGTCAGGTTGCCGAAGCACTGCGCTATGTGCACAACCATAACCGTCTGCACCTTGACATCAAGCCCGGCAACATCATGGTCGATGCGGACGACAATGCCGTCTTGATCGATTTCGGAGCTTCGAAACAATACGACGAGGAGGCCGGTGAGAACACCTCTACGCTTATGGGCAAAACCCCGGGCTACGCCCCGTTGGAGCAGATGGGCAATAATGTGATGAAGTTCATGCCTGCTACCGATATTTACGCCCTCGGAGCTACGCTCTACAAGCTGCTTACGGGTGTCACGCCGCCGGAGGCTAATCTGCTTGCCAGCGGCGAGGAGCTTGATCCTCTGCCGGAGACAATCTCGGAGCCTACCCGCCGTGCGATCTCGGCTGCCATGCAAATCAGGAAGAACGACCGTCCGCAGACCATCGATGCTTTCCTTTCGCTTCTCGATACATCAGCTACATCTGCCGTAGAGTTGGATAAGACTGTTATAAATGACGAGGTGACTGTGTTGGCGGATAGTTTTATGTCGCAAAGAATGTACAATGGCCATGATTATGTCGATTTAGGCCTGAGCGTCAAGTGGGCGACATGCAATGTAGGCGCGTCGTCACCGTCGGACTACGGTAATTACTACGCATGGGGCGAGATGGCGGTCAAGTTGAAATATAATGATGAGAACAGTACTGCCTATAATCAAACTATCGGCGATATTGCGGGCAATCCCAAATACGATGCCGCCCGAGCCAACTGGGGCGGGTCATGGCGTATGCCCACAAAAGCGGAAATGCAGGAGCTTATAGACAAATGCACATGGATATGGACGAGTCAAGAGGGTCGTAATGGTTACCGGGTTACAAGTAAAATCAATTGTAACTCTATCTTTATTCCGGCTGCGGGCTATAAATACGGATCCTCGCTCAATGTTTCTGGAAAGTGTGGCTATTATTGGTGTTCTATGCCTTACGAGAAATCTATTCAGAGTTCATGTTACCTTAGTTTCCATAGCGGTATTCACTATGTGAGTTGGAGCTATCGCTACTATGGGCAAAGTGTCCGGCCTGTTTCGGAATAGCAGCGGAGCATATCCGATCGGAAAATTAAAATATAATTATAAATTACTATGACCCTACCGGTAGATACCCTCCTTCAAGGAGGGAAATATAGAATAGTACGTTTTATCAGCAGCGGCGGCTTCGGCTGCACCTACGAAGCTATCCATGTCAATATGGAGGAGCGCGTGGCTATCAAGGAGTTCTTTGTCAAGGACTTCTGCAATCGCGACGAGACCACGGCACATATCACCGTCGGCACCGTCGGCAAACGTGCTTTGGTCGACAAACTGCGCCGTAAGTTCGCCGACGAGGCACGTGCCCTCTACAAACTCAAACACCCGGGTATCGTCCGCGTGTCGGACGTCTTCGAGGAGAACGGCACTGCCTACTACGTTATGGACTACGTCGACGGCCTCTCGCTCGGCGAGATTGTCAAGCGTGACGGGGCCATGCCTGAGGCGCGTGCCGTGCGCTATATCCGTCAGGTTGCCGAAGCACTGCGCTACGTGCACGACCACAACCGCCTGCACCTTGACATCAAGCCCGGCAATATCATGATTGATTCGGACGACAATGCCATCTTGATCGACTTCGGAGCCTCGAAACAATACGACGAGGAGGCTGGCGAGAACACCTCTACGCTTATGGGCAAGACCCCGGGCTACGCCCCGTTGGAGCAGATGGGCAACGACGTTGTCAAGTTCCTGCCCGCCACTGATATCTACGCGCTTGGTGCTACGCTATATAAACTGCTTACGGGGATCACGCCCCTTAGCGCAAATGTGCTTGCCAGCGGCGAGGAGCTCGATCCGCTGCCGGAGACAATCTCGGAGCCTACCCGCCGTGCGATCTCGGCCGCCATGCAAATTAGGAAGAACGACCGTCCTCAGACCATCGATGCCTTCCTTGCGCTTCTTGATGCGTCAACTGCGGCCGCATCTGACGAAACAGTCTTCGACGACGATGCGACCGTTGTCACGGCCTCGCAGCAAGCTCCGCATCAATCGACTCCGCAACCCAAACCGCAGCCTGCTGCCAAGACCTATAAATCGGTCTTGCCGTCCGAACCGAAACGTTCGTTCTTCGGCCGCCACAAGTGGCTGACAGCTGCGGCCTGCATTGCAATCTTTGCCGTCATAGGTTTTGTCATGCTCCGCGTAATAAGCTCGAACGATACACACGAACTGATATCGGTGTCTCCTGCCACGGGCAGTATCGACGGACACGATTATGTCGATATGGGACTAAGTGTTATGTGGGCTACATACAACGTGGGTGCTACGTCACCTTCGGACTTCGGCGACTACTTCGCATGGGGTGAAACGACCACTAAGTCGGAGTACACTGAGGAGAATAGCAAGACCAATAATAAAAGCATTGGTGACATTGCGGGCAATCCCAAATACGATGCTGCCCGTGCCAACTGGGGCGGTCAGTGGCGTATGCCAACGAAAGCTGAGATGGAGGAACTTCGTGATAACTCTACTTGGGAGTTTGTGATTGTAGATGGTTATTATAGAGGGTTAAAGTTTACGAGCAAGATAAATGGCAACTCCATATTCCTCACCTCGCATCGCGATCATTTGGACGATGGAGATGGATACTATTGGAGCTCCACTCCGCATGAGAGCGATACGAGTTGTGCTTATGGTTTTTATTTTTTCAATAGTTACCTTGTGGACTATGATATGCGTGATTGTGACCAATATATCCGTCCTGTCTTTGATCCCAATGCGAAAGATAATACGACAGCATCGTCAAAGGCTCCTGTGCAAAGTGCTGTCGATTCTACTCCGAAGCAGCCGGCATCGAAGCCTGCACAAACCTCGTCTCCGACTCAGCAGCAGGTGACTACAACTAACCAAAAAGCCCTGACCGGCACTATCGCGGGGCATGAGTGGGTCGACTTAGGCCTGAGTGTCAAGTGGGCAACATGCAATGTGGGCGCGTCGACACCCTCTGCTTACGGCAATTACTATGCGTGGGGCGAAACAAATACTAAGTCGGAGTTTTTTGATGAAAATTGTAAAACGTGGGAACGGAATATGCGCGATATTTCAGGTGATTATAGTTATGATGCAGCCCGTGTTAATTGGGGCGGATCGTGGCGTATGCCGACGAAAGCGGAGATGCAGGAACTTGTCAATAAATGTACATGGACATGGACAAGTCAAGGCGGTCATAACGGCTACAAGGTAACAAGCAAAACTAATGGCAACTCTATATTTTTGCCGGCTGCGGGTATAAAAGATGGGTCGTCACTGCTTGATGTCGGGGTGTACGGTGACTATTGGAGTTCCACGCCCTCCGGGGGCGATTCGCAGCGTGCGTGCTATCTCTTCTTCTGTGACGTCGGTTACGATGTTGTTGATTATAGTTTTCGTTCCTTTGGGCAAAGTGTCCGCCCTGTCTCAAATTAGTAGCGAAGCGAACGATAGCCTGTAAATTTGGAAGCGGCAACAGATTTTTGATGGTCTGTTGCCGCTTATCTATTATATGGTCTGCCGATTTGTTTTGACGTGTCATTCTGAACGGAGCAGCGCGTAGTGAAGAATCCGGTTGTGGACGATATGCGAGGACGATATGCCTTGTCTACCCCAACCAGATATTTCGCTCCGCTCAACATGACACATTGGTCATTCTGAGGAGCGATTGTAAATCGCGACGTGAGAATCTCTGTTTGGGACGACATGGGCACTCCCGGCGGCGAGACTCCCACGTCGCCTGCGGCTCCTCGGAGTGACAGTTTGGTTGGTGAGACTCCCACGGTCGGGCAATGCCCTCCCTCGGAGTGACAGCGTGGCAATGCCTACCCCTTCCCAACCAGATGCTTCACTGGCGTTCAGCATGACACGTTGGTTTGGTCATTCTGAGCGTGAGCGAAGAATCTGTGCGCGTTTATTTGTCTTTGAAGACGGCTTCGACGATCATGTCGGTGGCACCGCAGTTACTCAGGGTGTAGTCGGCGGCAAGACGGCTGACGCGCAGACGCTTCGTCTCGTCGTCGCGCAGCGGAGCGAACCATGCTTCCAGCTCGTCGGCCGACGAGATGCTGCGGGCGGCACCGAGAGCGATCATGTCGCGTGCCTCCTTGAACTTGGCGTAGTTGGGACCGAATGCCATGGGCAGGCCGAACGTTGCGGCTTCGAGCGTGTTGTGTATGCCCACGCCGAATCCTCCGCCGATATAGCTCCACGAGGCGTAGCCGTAGACCGACGACAATATGCCGACGGTGTCGAGTATGAGCACCTGCACATCGGTAAAGTCGGTCGTCTCGTCGCATTGCGTATAGCGGACGGCACCGCCAGTGGTGTTGTCTATTATGCGGCGTATGCGCTGCTCGTCCATCTCGTGCGGTGCGACGACGAAGCGTATGCCGGGGTTGTCGTTGATCAGCCGCTGCAACAGCTCCTCGTCGGGACCCCATGTCGAGCCGGCCACGAACAGCCGCGATTCGCCCTTGAAGGCCTCGATCAGCGGAATGCGCTTGGCGGCGCGCGCTATGGCTGCCACGCGGTCGAAACGCGTATCGCCTGCCACCACCACGTTGTTGCGGCCGATCGATGCGAGCAGCTGCTTCGACTCTTCGTTCTGCACGAAGAGCGTGGAGAACGTTCCCAGAGCCTTGCGCCATGCTCCGCCGTAGAAGCGGAAGAAGACCGAGCGGCGGCGGAAGATGGCCGATACTATGTATGTAGGTATCTTGCGTTTGCGAAGCTCGCCGAGGTAGTTGAGCCAGAACTCGTATTTGATGAATATTGCAGCCTCGGGGTGGGCTATGTCTAAGAAACGGCGCACGTTGGCTGGCTTGTCCGACGGCAGATAGAAGATATAGTCGGCCTTGGGGTAGTTCTTGCGGATCTCGTATCCCGACGGAGAGAAGAACGTGAGCAGTATCTTGTAGCCGGGGTACTGCTCCTTGATCTTTTCTATGATCGGCCGCCCCTGTTCGAACTCGCCGAGCGAGGCCGAGTGCACCCATATCACTCTGTCGTCGGGCGCGATGGCGCGCTGCATCTTGTCGAATATGCCGCGTCGACCCTCTTTCCACTGTCGGGCTTTCGGGTTGCGGCGGGCGGCTATGCCTATGGCAAAATCGTATAAGGCTATGCCTATATTATATAACCCCATGACTATCTTTGTTTAAAACGACGCAAAGATAATAATTTTTTTGTGAAAAGACATCATTTACTTCGCCTCGTTTAAGTCCGCAAATGGGCAGTACGCTAAGTACAGCCCATCTGCGTCCTTTTCACGTGCGGCTTGCAACTAATGCCTTTTGACAAAAAAATAGTTTCTTTTCTGTGAAAATACCGCATCTGCTGCCGCTTCTCGTCGCTCGACAATGGGCAGTACACTCAGTACGGCCCATCGTCTCACTCTGTCGTCGCGTGGCATAATACCACTTTTGACAAAAAAATCGTTTCTTTTTCGTGAAAAGGCGTCATTTGCTTCGCCTCGTTTAAGTCCGCAAATGAGCAGTACGCTAAGTACAGCCCATCTGCGTCCTTTTCACGTGCGGCTTCATTTCATGCACTTTTTCTCGCCGCGGCAAAGTCGAAGTAAACTTCGCTTTGCTCGTCCGGCTTAACGAAAAAGTTGCAACTAATGCCTTTTGACAAAAAAATAGGGTAGTGGTGCTTCGGAGACTTATTCCCATCACGCTGTCATTCTGAACGTAACGTAGTGGAGTGAAGAATCTGGCTGGGGACGATGTACGTGGTTGACATACCCGTCCTGTCATTCTGAGGAGCGTTCTGCGGAACGCGACGTGAGAATCTCTCTTTGGTCTGTGTATGCACCGTCGGACGGACAATCATGCTCCCGAGTGCGAGACTCCCACGTCGCAACTGCGTTGCTCCTCGGAGTGACAATTCCCGACGGCGAGACTCCCACGGTCGGGCAATGCCCTCCCTCGGAGTGAAAGCAGTGTAAAATCGGATCAACGGTCAGGAAACAGATAATGTGTAACCCACCTTATATTATATCGGGCACAAATCTCAGCTCGCGCTGCCCGTCGGGGAGCGTTTCAACGGCGATCAGGTCGAATCGAAGCTGGTAGCGCGACAGGCGGTGACGTGCGGCGTAGGCCGTGGCGGCACGGCGTAATGCGCGGATCTTAGTGGCATCGACGGCCTGCTCGGGTGCGATCCAACCTTGGCTGCGACGCGTCTTCACCTCGACGAAATGCACCTCGTCCCACCTCTGGGCGATGATGTCGATCTCGTAGCGGCCGGCACGCCAGTTGCGCTCGCAGATGTAGTACCCCTCTGCGCGCAACCAATCGACGGCCGCATCTTCACCGGCCGTGCCTATCAGTGTGCCTGTGCCGCTCATCGACGGCGAGGCTATTTGAGGAAGCTGAGATCGTCGCCTGCCTTGACCTCGAAAGGCTCGATTCCCTTCTTGAATATGCGCATCGGACGGCTGCCGATCAGATCGATGCGCCCGTCGTGGCAGTACAGCATGCAGCCCTCGCGCAGACCCACCACGTAGCGGCGCGAGTTGGCCTCGATGTATTCGGCTATGCGCTGCTCGCGCGTCTCGCCGGCGTGACCTGCGGGATTGGCGTCGAGATAGTGGGGGTTGATCTGGAACTTGACGGCTCCTATGGCTGCGAACGACTGCGGCTCGACGATGGGCATGTCGTTGGTGGTGCATATCGTCGGGCAAGCCACGTTGCTGCCGGCCGACCAGCCGACGTAGGGTATGCCGGCCTTGATGCGGCTGAGAATGGCACCCATCAGACGCTGCTCCTGCATCTTCTTGGCCAGTGCGAAGGTGTTGCCGCCGCCGACGCAGATGGCTTCGGCATGGCGTATCATCTTCCGCGGATCGGGCGAGCGGTGTACCGAGCGCACGCGTATGCCTATCTCGTCGAAGCGTGCCTGCACCTTGCGTTCGTACTCCAAATAGGAGAATGTCACGGCGGCGTAGGGTATGAACACGATCTCCTTGACACCGGCAAGGAAGCGTCCGATCTCGGCTATGGGATATTTGAGATACTCCTCACCGGCATTGGTAGAATTGGAAATTAATAATAAGTTCATAATCTGCTGTTACTTAGTTTGTTTGCACGGTTATAGGCTTGTCTGCCAGTAAAAAATTTTAGTTATATTGTCAAAGATAATAAAAAAAGTGTTATTTTTGTGCCGACTCATGAATAAATAAGTGGGAATATACGGAAAGTGTTTATATAATGTTTAACTAAAACTTATTAATTATGTCAGAAATTCAGTCAAAAGTTGTCGAGATCATCGTAGACAAATTGGGTGTTAAAGAGTCTGAGGTCGTACCCGAAGCAAGTTTCACTGCACATCTGGGTGCTGATTCGCTCGACACTGTTGAGTTGATCATGGAGTTCGAGAAGGCTTTCGATATTCAGATTCCCGATGAGGACGCTGAGAAGATCGCTACCGTAGGCGACGCTATCAACTACATCGAGGAGCACAAGAAATAATTATCGTAATCGGGATATAATCTCACACGCCGTCGCATTTTTTTATTAGGCCTTGGGGCATAACCGGATCTGTTGGGATTGTGCTGCGGGACGGAAAAAGCGGATAAGGAAGAGTCTTAAATTCGGGAGATGGATTTGCGCAGAGTCGTTGTCACGGGCTTGGGTACGATCAATCCTTTGGGAGCAAATGTCGAGGAGTATTTCCTCAATCTGCAACAGGGAGTCAGCGGAGCCGCCCCGATCACGCGTTTCGATGCAAGCCGCTTCAAGGTGAGATTCGCATGTGAGATCAAAAATTACGATTGGACTCGCTACTTCGACCGCAAGGAGGTACGTAAGTACGATCCGTTCGTTCAATACGCGCTTATCGCGGCCGCTGAGGCCGTGGGCGATGCCGGCATAGGTGACGATTCTGTCGACCGTAGGCGTTGCGGTGTGATATGGAGTTCGGGTGTCGGAGGAATCGAGACCTTTTTCAACGAATGTATGGACTATGCCAAGGGAGGAGAGATCCCTCGGTTTAGTCCATTCTTCGTTCCTCGCATGATAGCCGATCTCGCTGCCGGCCATATCGCCATGAAATACGGTTTCATGGGGCCCAATTACAGCGTGACATCGGCCTGTGCATCGTCGAATCATGCCATGATCGACGCTCTCAATCTGATACGTCTGGGCAAGGTCGACATCATCGTCACGGGTGGTTCGGAGGCTGCCGTCAACGTTGCGGGCGTGGGAGGCTTCAGTTCGATGCAGGCGTTGTCGACGCGCAACGACGATCCCGCCCATGCGTCGCGTCCGTTCGATGCCGACCGCGACGGTTTTGTCATCGGCGAGGGTGCCGGTGCATTGGTGTTGGAGGAGTACGGGCATGCCGTGGCGCGAGGTGCGAAGATCTATTGCGAGCTGGCCGGCGGCGGAATGTCGGCCGACGCATATCACATGACCGCTCCTCACCCCGAGGGATTAGGTGCGGTGTGCTCCATGCAGGCGGCATTGGACGATGCTGCGGCAACGGTCGATGATATCGACTATATAAACGTGCACGGTACGTCGACTCCGCTCGGCGATATCGCCGAGTTGAAGGCACTCGAAATCCTGTTCGGCGAGCGTCTGCCCCAGATCAACATCTCGTCGACCAAATCCATGACGGGTCACCTGTTGGGTGCCGCCGCCGCGATAGAGGCCTTGGCATGTGCCATGGCATTGACGCGCGGGGTCATACCGCCGACGATCAATGTCGAAAGCCTCGACTCTCAGATCGATCCGCGGCTCAATCTTACGTTGGGCACGGCTCAGACGCGCGAGGTAGGCTGTGCATTGAGCAACACATTCGGTTTCGGAGGTCATAACTCCACCGTCATATTCCGCAAATTATCCGTCTAACAGTCAATCTTCACTGAGTTATGTTCGATTTTCTGCTGCGCCCCATACGCCGCCGTTTCGGCAGTGACAAGTACTACTATGCCGCCGTCGACGACATGTTCGGATTCATTCCACACAACATAGAACTCTACAAATTGGCCTTGATCCACAAGTCGGCCTCGGTCACGCTCGACAACGGTCAGCAGATCAACAACGAGCGATTGGAGTTTCTGGGCGATGCGGTCATCGAGAGCGTAACGTCGGACTATCTCTTCATCGAGTTCCCCGATCGCGACGAGGGCTTCATGACCCAGCTGCGCTCGAAGATCGTCTCTCGGCAGTCGCTCAACGGCATCGCCAAGAGTCTCGGACTCGACACCTATCTGATATCCAATTCGGGCGGTAACTTCACTCAGAAACACATCTATGGCGATGCGTTCGAGGCCATGATGGGCGCGATCTATCTCGATCAGGGCTACGATTTCGTCAACCGTCTGCTGATCAACGACATCTACGGTCGTTATCTCAGCATGGAGGATATGCTCATGTCGGAGACCGATTTCAAGAGCCGTTTGATAGAGTGGTGCCAGAAGAACCACCACGCCATAGAGTTCCATACCGATCACGACAAGGGCTATTCGTCGAGTCGTCCGGTATTCTCGTCGACGATATATGTCGACGGCATAGTCGTAGGCCACGGTGCAGGCGAATCGAAGAAGGAGGCCGAGCAGAGTGCATCGTTCTCCGTGTCGCAGAGTTGCACGACGATAAGCGACGAGCAGAGCGCGCAGCTGCTCGACAGCGTAGACCGCATGAAGAAAAGAGCGTAAAAAAATCGTACAATACAATATTTTATCGCGCAAAAATGCGTAAATTCGCAGTGCATCTGCGAATTTTGTCTTATATGCGTATATTGACCGAAAAAATGTTATCGCGCGGTGTCGGTGCCATGACCGACGAGGAGTTGCTGTGCCTGCTGCTCGGTGAAGGCGACGATTCGGAGAAGGAGATGGTTGCGCGCCTGCTCGACGAGTGCGGCGGTACGCTGGCCGGTGTCGTCGCCCGTGACGTGTCGCGGCTGCGTATGATTTCGGGCATGGGACTGCGTCGTGCGCGGCAGTTGAAGGTGGCGGCCGAGATAGGCCGGCGCGTGGCTGCCGAGCGCAGTAGCGAGGTAGTGGAGATATCGTCGAGCGACGACGTGGAGCGGTTGATGCGGCCGTTGGTCGATGCGCTGCCCTACGAGGAGTGCTGGGCGTTGTATCTCACCTCGTCGAACCGCGTCATCGAGCGCATGCGCGTGAGCCAGGGCGGTGTGCAGGCCACGGTGGTCGATCATCGGCTTATCGTCAAGCGTGCTCTGGAACTGCTTGCCACGCAGGTCATATTGGTGCACAACCACCCGTCGGGTGCGGCCGAGCCGAGTGCGCAGGACCGACAGCTTACGCAGCGTGCGGCCGAGGCCTGCCGCCTGTTCGACATCACGCTGCTCGATCATATCATCATCGCCCGCAACAACGACTCTTACAGTTTCCGTTCACACTCGCTGCTCTGATGCGCGGGGTTGCAATGCACCATCTGCAAGTGCGGCGTTTTGTCAGACATTTCGCCGCTATGATTGTCTATTTTGATTTTTTTATGCTACCTTTGCAGATAAAACAAGTGTGAAAATAACTCAATACAAATAACGATGACACAGGAGGAACTCTTCAAGAAGCTGGTGGCTCACTGCAAGGAGTACGGTTTCATATTTCCGTCGAGCGAGATCTACGACGGTCTGGGTGCCGTGTATGACTACGGTCAGAACGGTGTGGAGTTGAAAAACAACATCAAACGCTATTGGTGGGATTCGATGGTCAAGCTGCACGAGAATATTGTGGGCCTCGATGCCGCCATCTTCATGCACCCGCGCACGTGGGAGGCATCGGGTCATGTCGGTGCGTTCAACGATCCGCTGATCGACAACCGCGACTCGAAGAAGCGTTATCGTGCCGACGTGCTCATAGAGGATTGGCTCGCCAAGCAGGACGAGAAGATCGAGAAGGAGGTGGAGAAGGCGCGCAAGCGTTTCGGCGATTCGTTCGACGAGGAGAAATACCGTGCCACGTCGCCGCGTGTTGCCGAGACGGCCGCCAAGCGCGACGCCGTACACACCCGCTTCGCCGAGGCGTTGAACGCCAACGATCTGGCCGAGCTGCGCCAGATCATTATCGACTGTGAGATCGTATGCCCCATATCGGGCACGCGCAACTGGACCGAGGTGCGCCAGTTCAATCTGATGTTCTCCACGCAGATGGGATCGACGGCCGACGGTGCGTCGACGATATATCTGCGTCCCGAGACGGCGCAGGGCATATTCGTCAACTTTCTGAATGTGCAGAAGACCGGCCGCATGAAGTTGCCGTTCGGTATAGCTCAGATCGGCAAGGCGTTCCGCAACGAGATCGTGGCGCGTCAGTTCATATTCCGCATGCGCGAGTTCGAGCAGATGGAGATGCAGTTCTTCGTGCGCCCGGGCGAGGAGATGCGCTGGTGGCAGCAGTGGAAAGAGACCCGTATGGCATGGCACCGTGCATTGGGCTTCGGCGACGACAACTATCGTTTCCACGACCACGACAAGCTGGCTCACTACGCCAACGCCGCAACCGACATCGAGTATAACTTCCCGTTCGGCTTCAAGGAGGTCGAGGGTATCCACTCGCGCACCGACTACGATCTGGGCCGTCATCAGGAGTATTCGGGCAAGAAGATACAGTATTTCGATCCGGAGCTGGGACAGAGCTATGTCCCCTATGTCGTCGAGACATCTATCGGCGTCGACCGCATGTTCCTGCAAATCATGTCGGCAGCCTACACCGAGGAGAAGCTCGAAGGCGGCGAGGAGCGCGTCGTGCTGCGTATCCCCGCACCTCTGGCACCTACGAAGGTGGCTGTCATGCCTCTTGTCAAGAAGGACGGCCTGCCCGAGGTGGCGCAGCGCATCATCGACATGCTCAAATTCGACCATAACGTTGCCTACGACGAGAAGGACTCCATCGGCAAACGCTATCGTCGTCAAGACGCAGTCGGTACGCCGTTGTGCGTGACGGTCGATCACCAGACCTTGGAGGACAACACCGTTACGGTGCGTCACCGCGACAGCATGGCACAGGAGCGTGTGGCAATCGATGCACTGCCCGCATTGGTCGAGGCCGAGGTGTCGTTCCGTTCGCTGCTCTCGAAAGTCAAGGCATAACATACCCGACACGTGGCCCGCATTCTTGCCATAGACTACGGTACGCGACGCACGGGCATCGCCGTGAGCGATCCGCTGAGGATTATCGCCACGGCGTTGGAGACCGTCGAGACGAGGTCGCTGGAACGGTTTTTGGCCGACTACTTCTCGCGCGAGGAGGTCGATACGATTGTTGTCGGCTATCCACGGCAGATGGACGGCTCGCCGTCGGAGACGATGCGTTACGTCGAGCCTCTCATGGGCCGTCTGCGTCATGCCTACCCCGATAAGCGCGTTGTCGGTTACGACGAGCGTTTCACGTCGGTGCTGGCACAGCGCGCCATACGTCAGAGCGGCATAGGCAAGATGGCACGCCGCGACAAGGCTCTGGTCGACAAGGTCTCGGCCGCGATTATTTTGCAGGACTATATGGCCTGCCGACATTGACATACGTATTAAATAACTGAATTATGATTTATCCGATAGTGATTTACGGTTCGCAGACTTTGCGCAACGAGTCGGTCGAAATAGACAAGGATTATCCCGAGTTCGACAAGCTCGTCGAGGATATGTTTCTGACATTGGACGAGGCCGAGGGTGTCGGTCTGGCCGCCCCGCAGATAGGCAAGAACATTCGCATGTTCATCGTCGACTGCACGCCGTGGGGCGAGGAGGATCCCTCGCTTGCCGACTATCGCCGCGTCTTCGTCAACCCCGTCATCTACGAACACTCCGAGCAGACCGATCTCTTCGAGGAGGGCTGTTTGTCTCTGCCGGGGCTGCACGAGAACGTGCGCCGTCCGGTGAAGATCCGCATGCGTTATCTCGACGAACACTTCGTCGAGCACGACGAGGAGTTCGACGGCCGTCCCGCGCGTGTCATTCAGCACGAGTACGATCATATCGAGGGCAAGGTGTTTACCGATCACCTGTCGCCGCTGCGCCGCAATCTTATAAAAAACAAACTCTATAAACTCGCCAAGGGCAGTTACCGCTGCACATATAAGACCAAGCGTTGACGTTCTTGTTTTGCATGAATCTTGTCTGAGGGGATCATGCTCGGAGCCAGTTTCGTTATAATAATCCGCCCATTGGTTGATTTGTCCGACGGAAAGGGTTGCTTTGTAACTAATTATATTAATTTTGTAGTATCATATTAAAATACGACTTATGAAAAAGTTTATTGTTGCTGTTGTGATGTGCTTCGCCGTAGCTACGGCCGCCAAGGCACAAGATACCAAGTATGCCGTAGGACTCCGTTTCGGCGGCAGTGTGGAGTTGCTGTTCGACTACAATCTCAGCTCGGAGAACTATTTGCAGTTCACGGTTGCCGTTCCCAACTATGACGGTATTTCGCTTACAGGTATATACAACTGGCGTTGCTGCGAGTGGGACTGGACTCCCCGTACATGCTCGTGGCATCTCAATGCCGGTGTGGGTGCAACCGTAGGTGCCTATCATTTCGGCGATGCGGGCTTCTTGATCGGAGCTGTCGGTTCTTGTTCGTTCGGCTGCTTGTTCAACAACACCCCCATCTCTATCGATGTCGACTATCGTCCTGTCGTAGGTGTAGTTGCCGGTGGCGGTAAGAGCGGTTTCTTCACTCCCGGATTTTGGAACTTTGGTTTGTCTGTTGCATACCACTTTTAGCCCTTTTTCGTGAAAAGGCGTCATTAGCGTCACCTCAATCATTGGCGCGAATAGGCAGTACGGTGAGTACAGCCTATCCGCGCCAATTTCATGTCGGCACCGCTACTAACGCCTTTTGACGAAAAAGGGGGTTGTGTTTCTTTGGAGGTTTTCCGTGAAAAGCGGCATTCTACTGCCGCGCACTCAACTGCCCGAACAGGTAGTACGATCAGTACAACCTGTCCGGGCATTTTTCGTTTGCGTTGTATAATACCGCTTTTGACGAAAAATCGTTTCTTTTCCGTGAAAACACCGCATCTGCTTCCGCTCCTTGTCGTTCGCCAATGGGCAGTACAGTCAGTACAGCCCATCGTCTCACTCTGTCGTCGCGTCGCATATCCGGCATTTTGACGAAAAATGGGGTAGTGGTTCTTTGGAGACTATTCCCTGTGTCGTGTCATTCTGAGTGGAATGAAATGGAACGAAGAATCTGGTTGGGGACGATGTGCGTGGTTGATAAATATCTACCCCAACCAGATGTTTCGCTCCGCTCAACATGACATATCGTGTCCTGTCATTCTGAGGAGCGATTGAAAATCGCGACGTGAGAATCTCTGTTTTGGTCGTCAAGTTCCAGTATGCAGAACCGCACCCCTGCCCGCGAGACTCCCACGTCGTCTGCGGCTCCTCGGAGTGACAGACTTTTGTTTCGTACAGAACAGTACAATTCGTATCCTCCCCCAATGGCGATAATCTGCATAAAAAGAAAAGAGATGATTTTCATCATCTCTTTCTCTGTCGGGATACCGGGATTCGAACCCGGGACCTCCAACTCCCGAAGCTGGCGCGCTAACCGGACTGCGCTACATCCCGAACAAATATTTTCAAACCTACGGCTTTACGCTGCTGTCGCCCCCTCCCTGCCCGGCCTGAGCCGAGGCGGTCGTCTGCATGAGAGCCGTATTGTCGGGATAACAGGATTCGAACCTGTGACCCCCTGCTCCCAAAGCAGGTGCGCTAACCGGACTGCGCTACATCCCGTAGGTCCCACGGCCGCGGTGCAACCGATGGGGAATCCTCGCGAATTCGAGGTGCAAATATAAGAGGTTTTTTTGAAACTGCAAAGTTTTTCGCACTTTTTCCTGATGCAAGAGCGTAAATATCCGATACGTGCAGTGCCGGCGGCATGGCGGTGTAGGGCACCGGCAGCACTGTATGGCATAATTAGTGGGATTTGCCCGCCAAGTAACCTTAAAGTTCAACATATGGAAAAGAGTGAAAAGTATCGAGCCAACGCCGAGACGGCCGTGTACGGCTCCAAAGAGATGGCGTCGCCTGCTCCGACAGACAAAATTCCGCAGAGCAAGACCACGCCCGAGATCGCCTATCAGATGGTCAAGGACGAGACCTATCCGCAGACTCAGCCGCCGCTGAATCTGGCCACGTTCGTCACCACCTACATGGACGAATATGCCACGCGTCTGATGAACGAGGCCATCAATGTCAACTTCATCGACGAGACGGAGTATCCCCACATAGCCGTGATGTCGGGGCGTTGCATCAACATTCTGGCTAATCTGTGGCACTCGTCCGAGAAGAATGCTTCCAAGTGCGGAGCCCTCGGCATAGGATCGTCGGAGGCCTGCATGCTCGGCGGTGTGGCGGCATGGCTGCGCTGGCGTGCGCGCCGCCGCAAGGAGGGTAAACCTTTCGACAAGCCCAATCTCGTGACCAGCTCGGGCTTGCAGGTGGTGTGGGAGAAGTTCTGCCAGCTGTGGCAGATCGAGTTGCGGCAGGTGCCCCTGTCGAAAGAGCACAAGACGCTCGATGCCAAGCAGGCCGTGGCCATGTGCGACGAGAACACCATCTGCATAGTCCCCATCGTGGGTGTCACATGGACCGGCCTTAACGACGACGTGGCAGCCCTCGACAAGGAGCTGGACGCATACAACCGCCGTACCGGATATGAAATATCGATGCACGTCGATGCCGCCTCGGGCGGTTTCATTCTGCCGTTCCTGAACCCCGACTTGAAGTGGGACTTCCGCTTGAAGTGGGTCTACTCCATATCGACATCGGGACATAAGTTCGGTCTTGTGTATCCGGGTTTGGGCTGGGTCGTATGGCGCGACAAGAAGTATCTGCCCGAGGAGATGTCGTTCAGCGTCAACTATCTCGGCTCCAACATCACGCAGGTGGGACTCAACTTCTCGCGTCCGGCGGCACAGGTGCTCGGCCAGTATTACAACTTCATTCGTCTGGGCTTCGAGGGCTACAAGGAGGTGCACACCAACTCCATGGAGATAGCCTGTCACTGTCATGAGCGCATCGGCAAGATGAAGTGCTTCGAGAACTACTCCGACGAGGTGGTCAACCCGCTCTTCGTCTGGCACATGGACACCGAATACGACAAGACCGCGCGCTGGACGCTCTTCGATCTGCAAGCGACATTGCAGCAGAGCGGCTGGATGGTGCCGGCCTATACGTTGCCCAAGGATATCGACAACATCATCGTCATGCGTATAGTCGTGCGTCAGGGCATGTCGCGCGACATGGCCGACATGCTGCTCAAAGACATCGAGAATGCCGTGGCCGAGTTCGACAAGTTGCAGTATCCCACCCAGTCGCGCATAGCCTACGAGAAGAAGATACGCCAGAAGGGCAGGGTATTCACCCATTGATATTGCTCTCAGTGCGCCCGCCGCAGTGCGGCCAGGTGCGGGAGGATCGTTTTTTTGCGGAACGATCCTCTTTTTTTTGTGCGTCGAGTGACTGCGTTCGCGATTAATTGCCTAACTTTATGGCGTACTTAAATTCTAAGATATGAAACGACTACTTATTCTGATGCTCGCGCTATGTGTGGCACTGCCCGCAGCCGTGACCGCCCGTCCGGCCAAATCCAAAGGCAAGCAATACACCTATCGCAGCGTCGAGGGCGATCCGATGCAGTCGCGCATCTATACTCTCGACAACGGATTGACGGTCTACATGACCGTCTATCGTGAGAAACCTCGTATTCAGACCTACATTGCCGTGCGTGTCGGAGCCAAGAACGACCCGTTGGAGACCACCGGCATGGCGCACTATTTCGAGCATCTCATGTTCAAGGGCTCGGAGCAGTTCGGCACCTCTGACTACGCTGCCGAGAAACCGCTGCTCGACAGTATCGAACAGCTCTTCGAGCAGTACCGCCGCACCGACGACGATGCCGAGCGCAAGGCGATATACCGCCAGATCGACAGCCTCTCGAACATCGCCTCGAAGATAGCCATACCCAACGAGTACGACAAGCTCATGGCCGTCATCGGGGCCTCGGGCACCAACGCGTGGACGTCGCAAGACGAAACGGTATACACGGAGGATATCCCCTCGAATCAGATCGAGAACTGGGCCAAGATACAATCCGACCGTTTCAAACACGCCGTCGTCCGCGGCTTCCACACCGAGTTGGAGACCATCTACGAGGAGTACAACATGTCGCTTACAAAGGACGGCAACAAGGTATACTATAAGATGTTGGAGATGCTCTACCCGCATCACCCCTATGGCATGCACACCGTGCTCGGCCGTCCGGAGCATCTGAAAAATCCCTCTATCACCAACGTGATCAACTACTACCGCTCGTATTACGTTCCCAACAATATGGCTATCTGTCTCTCGGGCGACTTCGATCCCGACGAAATGATCCGCGTCATCGACCGTTATTTCGGCGACATGAAACCCGCCGCCGAGATCCCCGCTCTCAGCTTCCCGCGCGAGGAGCCTATCCTCTCGCCTCGTGAGGCTACCGTCTACGGCAACGATGCCGAGTTTCTGTCGATAGCATGGCCTATCGACGGATCGTCGTCGATCGAGGATTCTGACATGGCTTCGCTTGCGGCTTCGATTCTCAGCAACGGCAAGTGCGGCCTGTTAGACGTCGATATAATGCAGAAGCAGAAGATGCTCGATGCCGAGGCCTACGATGATACCAATGTCGACTACGGTGCCATGGCACTCTACGGATATCCAAAGGAGGGACAGTCGCTCGACGAGGTGCGCAGCCTGCTGCTCGCGGAGGTCGACAAGCTGCGCCGCGGCGAGTTCGATGCCTCGCTCATCGAGGCTACCATAGCCAACTACAAGCGCGCCTACATGAGTTATTACGAGAGCAACCGTATGCGCGCCATGCTCTTCAAGAACTCGTTTATAGCCGGTACGGACTGGCAGACAGAGGTGGAGTCGCTCGACCGCATGGCCAAGATAACCAAAGACGACATCGTGGCATGGGTCGGCCGCAAGATGCCTGCCGACGGTTATGCCGTGATCTACAAGTTGCAGGGCGAGGATACCTCGCAGAAGAAGATCGACAAGCCGCAGATAACGCCCATCGAGACCAATCGCGATGCCGCTTCGCAGTTCCTTGCGGACGTGCAGTCGTCCGAGGTCGAGCCGCTCGAACCGCAGTTCGTCGATTTCGACCGCGACATGGCCGTTGTGCCGCTTGCCGAGGGCGTGCAGATGCTCTACAAACGCAACGAGATCAACGACCTGTTCCAGATGCAGTATCGCATCGATCTGGGCACGCGCTACGATCCCTTCATATAGCCCGCCACGGAGTACATGCGTCTGCTGGGCACCGACAATAAGTCGCTGGCCGAGATACAGAGCCGCCTCTACAACATGGCATGCACCATATCGGTCGGTGCTACGGGCACGTCGATGTATGTGTATGTCGGCGGTTTGCAGGAGCACATGGACGAGGCTCTGGCTCTGGCCGAGGAGTATGTACGCACCCTCAAAGGCGACGACGAGATTCTGGCCGAGTATAAGCAGGATCTGTTCAAGACGCGCGCCAACGCAAAACTCAACCAGCGAGCCAACTTCAACGCTCTGATGACATACGCCATGTACGGTGCCGATGCCGTGCGCCGCATGACGCTGAGCGACGAGCAGATCGCAGCCATGACCTCGGACGATCTGGTCGGCCGCATACGCCGCATGTTCGACTACGAGCACGAGGTCGTATATTACGGTCCCGCGTCGCAGCAGCAGGTCGAGGCCATCATCGCCAAGCACCATAAGATGCCTGCCGATCCCATTGCCGTCAAGCCGCTCGAAGTGCGCTACGCATACTCCCTCACGCCCGTCAACCGCGTGATAGTGGCTCCCTACGATGCCAAGCAGATCTACTATCGCCAGTATGCCAACCGCGGCGAACGCTTCTCGACCGACAACGATGCCGTCATCGACCTCTACAACGAGTATTTCTCGGGCAACATGAACGCCATTGTATTCCAGGAGATGCGCGAGGCTCGCGGCCTTGCCTACTCGGCCTCGGCATATCTCTCCGAGGGAGCCTATGCCGACGATCCCTACTACTATGTTGCCTTCATCGCCACCCAGAACGACAAGATGCGCCAGGCTATGGAGGCCTTTGACGAGATCATCAACGACATGCCCGTATCTCAGCCCGCATTCGATCTTGCCAAACAGTCTCTGTTGCAGCAGTTGCAGGCTGCCCGCACCACCGGCATGGGTGTCATCAACAAGTATATCGACAATCGCCGCAAGGGACTCTCCGAAGATCGCAACATAGCTCTCTACAAGGCTCTGCCCGATCTTACCATCGACGATATCATAGCTTACCAGAAGTCCCATGTCGCCGGCAGCACCTACACCTATCTCATTCTCGGTGATCCAGACGATATCGACATGGATTTCCTGCGCAGCATTGCCGAGGTGGAGTTGGTTACTACTTCCGACATCTTCGGTTACTAACTCTTTTTCGTGACTTTTTCGTCAAAAGCGGCATTCTACTGCCGCGCACTCAATTGCCCGAACAGGTAGTACGCTAAGTACAACCTGTCCGGGCACTTTTCGTTTGCGTGGTATAATACCGCTTTTGACGAAAAAGATGGTTGGTGGTTCTTTGGAGGTTTCCCGTGAAAAGGCATCATTTGCTTCCGCGCGCTCGTTCGTCCGAATAGGCAGTACGTCGAGTACAGCCTATCCGTCCTCACATCGTTTGCGTTGCAACTAACGCCTTTTGACGAAAAAGTGGCGCATAATTCTTTGGAGACTATTTCCACTACTTTGTCATTCTGAACGAAGTGAAGAATCTGGTTGTGGACGATAAAACCGCTCGTCCTGTCATTTCGAGCGCGAGCGAGAAATCTGTGTGAGGCTATTCCCACCATGTCATTCTGAGGAGCGGTCATAGACCGCTACGTGAGAATCTCTTTTCGGTCGGCAAACTCCCGCATGTCGACAAACTCCCGCATACCGGCAACCGTGCACCCGCCGGCGAAACAACCTCTATGCCCGTGTTATCGGCCGATATAGCCGCTGAGGGCGTCGACATACTCGGTGAAGGCGTCGCGGCCGCAGTCGGTGATGCGGCATACGGTGCGCGGCATGCGTCCCTTGAAACCCTTTTCGACGCTTATATATCCTGCCTTCTGCAACTTGTCGATCTGTACGCTCAGGTTGCCGGCCGTTGCATGTGTCTGTTCGCGCAGGTAGACGAAGTCGGCCTCCTCGACGCCGATGAGTATCGACATCACGGCAAGTCGCAGCTCGGAGTGCAGCAGTGGATTGAGTTCCTTGAACATCGTCTATCGGTTTTTGTTTGCGCGGTGTCGGAGCATGTGTCCCGGGACGACCATTGCGAGCAGGAATATTGCTGCGAACACCAGACATTGATCTATGCCGTGCACGAAGAAGAGCTGCACCGAGAGAGCCAGTCCTGTGAATCCGGCCGTCGAGAGTATGCGCGAGCGGATAATGAGTCCCGTGATGGCTGTGCCCGAGAACATGAGCAGTATGACAATGAAGAGTATGGGCAGGCCGATGAAATAAGATGATACGCTGGCAACAAGGCATGCCATGCTCAGCACGAGCCATACGTGCGATATGGCGCGGTCGATGTCGGTGCGCACGTATCCGTGATCGCGCGGCGTGCGGCAGGTCAGCAATACCAAGCCTCCGCCTGTCACGGGCAGCGCGAACCACAGCCACATGACGGCCATGTTCCCCGTAGATCTTGCCAATGCCCATATTGTCAGCGATATGACTGTGGTAAGATAGCCCCATATCAGGAAGTGCTTGTACACGCCTTGCTCGATGTGTCGGCGTGTGTTGTTGATCGTGCGTGCGATCAGATCGATGCTCTGTCGGGCCGTGAGTTGATTCTGTTCCATTGTCGGAATGTTTTTAGAGTGTAAAGTTATTGATTTTTTATTGTTGTGCCATCGTTTTTGCCGCCCAATCTGCGAAGCGTCTCTTCGTCGCTGCGTTTTACGCGTCGGGTATCGACACTCTTTCCGCTTGTGAACGAGTATGATATGCCTATGCTCACGCGGCGTGCGGCGAAGCCCGAGCGTATCGTGCTGCTTCCGTCGTATGCCGTCGGGTGCGTCGCGTAACCGACTCGGCGGTCGAAGATGTTGTATATGCCGGCATGCAGGGTCAGCCGCTGCCGGAACATCTGCTTTCGTATCGAGAGGTTCCACTCGTCGAACGCCGCCACCTCGCTGTTGCCCGAATAGAGACGGGTGTGACCGCTCCATGATGCCTCTATGCGAAAGTCTGTCGGTAGGGTCAGTTGTAGCGTGGCGTTGGCGAACAAAAGGTTGTGCGATGCCGCGGCTGACGTTTCGAGCGTGCGTATGCGTTGGTTCACGGCCACGGCATTGACCGTGAGATTGATGATGCGGCCTATGCGCAGCGGCAGGGTGACGGCTGCGAACCAGTGGTTCTCCGAGTAGTGGTTGACGGGCATGATGCAGCTCGTCGAGTGATTCTCTTCGGGTATTATGCACAGCTCACGTATCAAGTCGCGGTGCAGGTTGCCGCCGACGGTGAGCGTGAAGCGGTAGCGGTAGATCAGCGTGGCGTTGATGCGGTGAATGTATGTAGGCCGCAGATCGGGATTGCCCTGCATATAGCTGTATTCGGAGAGTTGTATGCGTGTGGGGTCGAGCCGCGAGAATGTCGGCCGCTCGATGTTGCGCGAATAGTTGACGGCCAATATCCACCGCCGTGCATTGTCGAAGCCGAGCGTCATGCCGACATTGGGAAACAGATCGAAGTATCTGCGGTCGAACGCGCCGCGTTTGCGTGTCGAGGTATATTCGCCGCGCACACCTGCTGACATCGACAGCCGGCCTGCGCTGCCCGATATTGCGGCATAGACGGCCGCAATATCTTCGTCGTAGTCATTGTCGACATCGTATGCCCTGTGCGGCAGCCACGATTCGTCGGCTAAGCCCGACCATTGCGAACGCTCGTCCAGCAAGGTGCGCGTATAGCGTACTCCTGTTTTGAGCCGCATGCCGTGGCGGAGACATTTTTCGATCGAGGCATCGGCCGATAATATGTCGTAACGCGTATGCGCCGTGTTGTTGTAGAGCGTGTCGCGGATTTGCATCTCCGTTGTCGTGCTTGCTGCGTAGAGGTTGTCCGAGTCGCTGCGGCGCAGGGTGTAGTCGGCGATTATACGCAGTGCCGAGCCGAGCGTGTCGAGCTGCAGGGCGTAGTTGGCTGCCGCCGAGAGCATGTCGCCCGTCGAGAGACAGTCGTATTGCCCTGTGACCGATGCGGGGAGCATATCGCTGTCGGTAGAGGTCTCGATCAGCGACGGTGCGGTGTGGCGTGTGGAGGCGTACTCCGCTTCCAAGCCGAGAGAGTGTCTGCCGCCAATGTCGGCGAATGCCCCTATGCGTGCCGTATATTCGTTGTCGCTCTGCGGCGAATCGGACTGGCTGACGTAGTATGGCGTATCGGCCGACGGCAGCGTGCGCAGCTCCTCTGTCTGCACCTTCATGCGCGGTGTGGCGGAGGCTGAGGCGGCTGCCGTGAGGGTCCAGTGCCCGATGCCGGCATCGATTGCGGCCGCCGGACGATGACTTGTCAGCATCGCGGACAGCAGTGCCGTGTAGCTTGCCGAGCCGCTCACTCCGCCGTCGCGCCTGCGCCGCCGCGTTATGGCTACTATGCCGCCCGCAGCATCGGCCGGCAGGTCGGCCGCGGCCGTCGGGACGACCTCTATGCGGGCTATATCCTCGCTGCGCATGCGACGCAGATATGCCGTCAGCTCCTCGCCCGAGAGCCTGACGCGCCGTCCGTCGACATAGAGCTGCGCCGCGGCGGCACCGTTGATCGACAGCCCGTCGTCGGAGAGCCATACGCCCGGTGCCTGCGCCACGACCTCGGCGGCATCTTTGCCCGTGTCGGCGGCTCCCACCTCCATGACGAACCGGTCGCCTTGGCGGCGTATGCGGTCTGCCGTCACGACCACCTCGCCTACGCTCTGCGTCTTCGGCGTGAGCACGATCTCTCCCACGTCGAGGTCACTGCCCGCCACACGCACCTGCATGATGCGCTCGTCGAAGCCTACGAAGCGCACGAGCAGGGTATAATCGCCGTCGGCGAGCCGCATCGAGAAGTGCCCGCCGCTGTCGGCCGCAGTCCCGGCCGCCTGCCGTTCGGATTGCATGGCGACAATGGTGGCATAGCCGATCGCCTCCCCGTCGCTGCCGACCGTGCGGCCGCTAAGACGCTTCTGCGCTGCCGACACTGCTCCTGCCGTGCAGAGCACCGCAGCGATTGTCATGGCTGTCGATAGTTTCATGTTTATTCGGCGTAGTATAACGAAACGGATATGCAGGTCTTGCCCTTTGCGGGATTGTAGCGCGTGACGGCCACTCCGTCCAAAGGTGCGCCGTTGGAGCCGGTGCGCATCTTGAAATCGCCGTCGTGGTCGTGAAATACTCTTATGTCCGAGGGCTTGTCGTCGGGCAGATCGAGCCTAATCTCTGCGCGCTCGCCGCATGCTGCGGCGGCAGCATATATCGGCTCGTCGAGCGACTCGGAGCTGACCATTACGAGTATCTGGCCGCTGCGGCTGCGTATGCCCTTGACGGTCAGTGTAACCTCCGCGGCCGATGCCGTCAGCACTGTGAGTGCCAGCATGCAGACCAATGTCGGGATTCGTTTCATGATGCGTAAATTTTAGAGTTGTTTTCGATTACCTGTTGCAAATATAAAGTAGTTTATAAAATAAACCAAATGTTTTCGCGAAAATTTTTCAAACCGCGATGATTTATACTTTGTATAAAAAATGTATATTTGTAGAGTAAAACATTTCGGGGCATCGGATTTTTTCGCCGGATTTTTCCGCCTTTCGGCGGGCAGAGGGCGGGCAACCGGTGCCGCGGTCAACTATTTTAAACGAAGAATTATGACAATAAGAGATTTGCAGCCGCAGAGCGTGTGGGAGATATTCGATGATATCACCAAGGTGCCTCGTCCGTCGAAGAAGGAGGGAAAGATCATAGAGTGGCTTATGGCATTCGCCGAGAAGCACGGCATAGAGTGCAAGCGCGACAAGATCGGCAATGTGGTGATGCGCAAGCCCGCCACGCCGGGTATGGAGCAGCACCCGACCGTCATTTTGCAGTCGCACATGGATATGGTCTGCGAGAAGAACTCCGATGTGGAGTTCGATTTCGAGCATGATGCCATTCGTACGCGTGTCGACGGCGAGTGGGTGCGTGCCGAGGGTACGACGCTCGGTGCCGACTGCGGCATCGGCATGGCCGCCGCACTGGCCGTGATGATCGACAACAAGCTGCGTCACGGAGCCGTCGAGGCGTTGTTCACGGTCGACGAGGAGACCGGTCTTACCGGAGCCTTCGAGTTGGGCGAGGGCATGCTCACGGGCAAATATCTCGTCAATCTCGACTCTGAGGACGAGGGCGAGCTGTTCATCGGCTGCGCGGGCGGTGTCGACACGCTGGCCACGCTGCACTACACGACCGAGCCTGCACCGGCGACGTTCACCTATTTCCGTGTCGATGTGGCCGATCTGCTGGGCGGTCACTCGGGCGACGACATCGACAAGGGTCGCGCCAACTCCAACAAGATCGTGGCACGCCTGCTGTGGGAGGCTGCCGAGCGTTTCGATGCGCGCCTGAGCTACTTCTCGGGCGGCAATCTGCGCAACGCCATTCCGCGCGAGGCATACGCCATATTCGGTGTCCCGACCGAGGCGGCTGCCGATTTCCGCCGCCGCTACGAGCAGTTCGCCGAGGAGGTGAAGGCCGAATATCACTTCACCGAGCCGCGTATGTCCGTCTCGCTGAACGAGATGCCGACGGTGGATAGCGTCATCGACTTGTCGTCGCAGCGCGCACTGTTGGGTGCCTTGGTGGGTGTGCCCAACGGCGTACTGGCCATGTCGTTTGCCGTCGAGGGTCTGGTGGAGACATCGACCAATCTGGCTTCGGTCAAGTTCGAGAGCGACAATCGCATCGTCATCACCACCTCGCAGCGTTCGTCTGTCGAGAGTGCCAAGCTCTATGCCATGCAGACCGTCGAGGCCGTCTTCACGCTGGCCGGCGCCGAGGTGGTTCACTCCGACGGTTATCCGGGCTGGACGCCCAATCCCGATTCGAAGCTGTTGGAGATCACCGTGGAGAGCTATCGCCGTCTGTTCGGTGCGGAGCCTAAGGTGCGTGCCATACACGCGGGTTTGGAGTGCGGTCTGTTCCTCGAAAAATATCCCGAGTTGGAGATGGTGTCGTTCGGTCCGACGCTGCGCGGCGTGCACTCGCCCGACGAGCGTTTGGAGATCTCGACGGTCGACAAGTTCTGGCGTCTGCTGGTCGATCTGCTCGCAAACTTGTAGTGCGGCGCAGACCGCACCGCCGGGCGTGATGCGCGGGTGTCGGCGGCGGAGTAGTGCCGCAAATAAAATATTTTACATGGGTCGGATATTTTTCCGGCCCTTTTTCGTATATTCGCATTGATATTGCACCGTAAACAGATACCCGAGTGAGAAGAATCCTTGTGCTTGCATTGCTTGTCGCCGCATGGCTGCCCGCGCGTCCGCAGCCTCCTGCGGAGGATAGCCGTGCCTACAAGATCGGGCGCGAAGAGGAGGAGTACCGCCCTGAGCTTGCGGCCGACACCTCGATCTTTCTGCGGCCTGTGGTGTGGGTCGACGACATCTGGGCGCGCCGGGCGGAGTATGCGTTGTCGTTTGTGGCAAACGACCGCCGCGGTGCGGATTATCGCTGGCAGCGCACGACCCTCGACGGGCTTGCTATCGACTCGCGTGCGGCCGCTCTGCTGCGTTCGCTGCGCATCGAGCCGCGTTATGCTGCCGGCATGGCCGCGTCATACTCGGGTGCGGGCGGCATGGCCTCGGCCGAGGAGTATTCTTTAGTCGACGATGTGCCTTTGGACGAACACCGTCTGACGGCCGAAGTGTCGGGCTGCGGCTATCTGGGCGGATTGCGTTACCATTCGACTCGCAACATGCCGCACGGCTGGACGCTCTCGTCGTATGTCGCCGCCCGCATGGGGCGCGATGCATATATCGACGGCGTTTTCACCAATCGGGCGGATATTGCACTCCGTGCTGCCAAATATACCTCTGGCGGCGATATGTGGTCGCTGGCACTGCTGGCACCGCTCTCGATGCGCGGCCTTCGCTCGGCCTCCACCGAGGAGGCTTTCGTGCTCACGGGTGACAATCTCTACAATCCGTCGTGGGGCATGCAGTCGGGCAAGGTGCGCAATGCCCGCATCAGACGGCAGGCCATGCCGCAGGCGGTAGCAGCCGTGACGCATTCGCTCTCTCCGTCGACGGTCATGACCGCCTCGCTGCGTGCGGCCGTGGGGTGGAGCAGCTATTCCGCTCCGGCATGGTTCGATGCCCGCACTCCGCAGCCCGACAACTACCGCTCGCTGCCGAGTTATTTCGACGACGAGGCTGTGGCCGCCGCCGTGGCCGATGCGTGGCGCAGCGGCGACGAGCGATATACGCAGATCGACTGGCAGGAGCTGTATGCCGTCAACGCGCTGCGCACCGACGGCAGTGCGGCATACGCTGTCGAGGATCGTGTCGACCGCACTGCGGAGGTCTCTGCGGCGGTGCGTTTCGAGACCCTCGCGGGCGAGCGTCTTACGCTTCGATACGGCATCACGGCCGGTTACGACCGCCGCCGCTCGTTCAAGCGCATGCGCGATTTGTTGGGTGCCGGCATGATCGTCGACCGCGACTATTTCCTGCTCGACGACGACACCTACGGCAACATGTTGCAGAACGATATGCGCCACCCCGATCGCACTGTCCGCCGCGGCGACCGTTTCGGCTACGACTATGCGCTGACCGAGAGCCGCGTGGGAGCAATGGCAAGGGCTGATTGGCGATGCGGCCGCTCGCAGATCGTCGTGGCATTGGAGTTGTCCGACTGTCGTGTGCGGAGGCGCGGATACTACGAAAAGGAGCTTTTCGCGGGTGCGGCGTCGTATGGTCGCTCTAAGACACTGACGTTTACGCCCTACGTGGCGAAGGTCGCGTGGAGTTACGCTCCTGCGCCGCGTCACTCGCTGTCGGTCGATCTGGCCGTCGAGGGTTATGTGCCGGAGACTGCCGATCTCTTCCTGCAAACGCAGTATAACAACCGTCCGGTCGATCGTCCGCGCATGGGTGTGAGGTGTGGCGCGGAGGTCGTTTACAGGTTCCACTCGCCCGTGCTCGATCTCGAAGCTGCGGCATATCTGATGCACGGTGTGCGCGAGAGTCGTGTGATGCACGCCTACGACGATCTGTCGGGAGTCTATGCCGACATCGTCGTGAGCGACATCGGCCGTCTGCATGCCGGTATCGAGGCCGCCGCGACGCTCAGATACTCGCGCAGGTTGGTGTCGACCTTTGCTCTCGCGACCGGCTCGTACCGCTTTTCCGGCGATCCGACGGTCAAGGTCTACTCCGATGCCGACAATACGGTGGTGTCGCAGTCGCGCAGCTACATGGGCGGCTGCCATGCCGGAGCACCCGAGCTTACGGCATACGCCGATCTTGCGTGGTGGTCGGCCAAAGGGTGGTCGCTGCGTCTGTCGGCGCAGTATGCCGGCTTGCGTTATGTCGAGCCGTCGCCGGCAAGGCGCACCGAGCGCGTGATAACCTACGCCGACTCCGACGAGCAGCGTGCGGCTTTCGCCCGGCAGCAGCGGCTCGGCGATGCCGTGACACTCGATGCCATGGCCGCCAAGAGCTTTCGTGTGGGCGGCTCGCAGATGAGAGTGATGCTGTCGGTGCGCAACCTGCTCTCGTCGTCGGGCATCGTGTATGGCGGTTACGAGTCGAACCGTGTGCGCCGCTACACCGTAGGCGACCGGTCGCTGTGCCGTCCGTTCGACAATATGCTGACCTACGCCTATCCCCGCACCTACTATCTCGCGGTGAGTTGGTCGTTTTGAGGAAATTGATTATCTTTGCACCGCTCGGAACTAACATGTACTATATATTATGGCAGGATCGAATTTCGTTGATTACGTAAAGATATTCGCCCGCTCGGGTCACGGCGGCGCAGGATCGGCTCACTTCCGCCGCGAGAAGTTCGTGGCTTTCGGCGGTCCCGACGGCGGCGACGGCGGCCGCGGCGGCAGCATCATATTGCAGGGCGACAGCCAGTACTGGACGCTCATACACCTCAAATACAAACGACACCAGTTCGCCGAGGACGGCGGCAACGGATCGGGTGCGCGTTCGACGGGAGCCGATGCCAAGGATATCATACTGCCTGTGCCTCTGGGTACTGTTGCGCGCAATGCCGAGACGGGCGAGATCGTCGGCGAGGTGACCGAGCACGGCGAGCGGCTGGTGCTGCTGAAAGGCGGCCGCGGCGGTCAGGGCAACTGGCACTTCAAGACGGCCACGAATCAGGCTCCGCGCTATGCCCAGCCCGGCGAGGAGGGTGCCGAGGGTGCTTTCATTCTCGAATTGAAGGTGCTGGCCGACGTGGGACTTGTCGGGTTCCCCAATGCCGGCAAGAGCACGCTGCTGTCGGTTGTCTCGGCGGCCAAGCCCAAGATAGCCAACTACGCTTTCACCACGCTCGAACCCAATCTGGGCATCGTGTCGGTTCACGACGACCACTCGTTCGTCATGGCCGATATACCCGGTATCATCGAGGGTGCGCACGAGGGGCGCGGTCTGGGTACGCGATTCCTGCGCCATATAGAGCGCAACTCGGTGCTGCTGTTCATGATACCGGCCGACAGCGACGACATTGCGGCCGACTATCGCGTGTTGTTGGGCGAGCTGACGCAATACAATCCCGAGCTATTGGACAAGCAGCGTCTGCTGGCCGTCACCAAGTGCGACATGCTCGACGACGATCTTATCGAGCAGATGCGCGCCCACCTGCCCGAGGGCATCGAGTCGGTGTTCATCTCGTCGGTCACGGGTCTCAACATCTCGCGCCTGAAAGATATGCTCTGGGCTGCCTTGCAGCGATAGGTTGCACTTTAAATATTTAATGCGGCTTCATTTTATGACGGAGCCGCATTGTTTTATGTGAGTAATTATTGTATCTTTACATAAAATATATTTATTATGAGATCGTTTTTGCTTCAAATACTTCTGACGGTTATCGTTATTCCAGCCATAGCTCAGTCTCGTATAGATACGTTATATTACGATCAATATGGACACTGTGTTGATTATAAGGCATTTGCCGAGTATATTAGGGTGGTTGCCCATTATGATGACGACGCTGATCGCCACCCGTTTCGGGACTTCTATTTGTCAGGGCAATTACGAGCGGAAGGAGACTATTGGGAAATAGATAAAGCCAATGATGAGAACTCTACATTCAATAAAAAATATATCGAATATTACAGATCAGGCAAAGTAAAACGTCAAGAGTTTTGGTTTAATGGTAAACGTGATGGGCAATGCACATCTTATTATGAAAACGGAAATATCAAAGACGATGCGATATATGATAATGGTTTGGTGAACGGTGTATGGCTGTCGTATAGCGAGGACGGTGAAACGTGTAAATGTATAGAGTATGAAAATGGTCTGCCTAAATATGATTATTATACATTAACAACAAAAAGTGGTTTATTTGGTAAATTCAATTCATTTACAAATGAGTTTATCGATGATTATATCAAACCTGAATATAATGATTGTATTCATTCTGATTTGAATGATGAAATATGGTCGGGGTATGATATGAATGGGCTGCTGCTTACGTTGCATATTTCGAGCGTAAACCAATATGGTAAATATTATAAAGTTGATATATATCTTAAAAATAAGTCATTGAAAAATTTGAATTTTGATATCTCAAATATAGATGTTTTGTTTGTAAAGAACAATATGCAGAAGAATATGAAGAGTATTATACCGCATATATATACATCTGACGAATATGTTAGGAAAGTGCATAATCGCCAATCGTGGAATATGGCTTTGCTATCGTCCTTAGGAGCTTTCAATAAAACTTCATATACGACTTCATATACACCTTATGGCGTAGTACAGTCTACGACGACAACAACAGATTATAACAAACTGCAAATGACGAGTTCATCGATGGAGTCGGAAGCAAATCAATTAGAAGCAGATTATGTTAAAAATCAAGTTTTGGCACCTGGCGATATTTTATTCGGTTTTTTCTTGATTGATCGTAAACCGTCATCGATTGAACTTATAGATCTCTATATTGATATTGACGGCGTGTCGTACCCATTTCAGTATAATGTATCGTACAATATAGTAATGCCGCGACTATATGACTATGTCAATGAATAATAGTATCTATTATTCCGTGATGATCCTATGATTCGAGGGTGTGAGCGAGTATTGGCCGTTGAAGCAGTCGATGATGCCGTAGATGCGGCATGTGGCAGACGGTACGCGCTCTGAGGCGTAGACGCACGCGGCACGGGTGAATACGGCGAGGGTATCGCCCTCGGCATCGACTATGTGGCGATAGGTGTCGACCAGGCGCGAAGTCTCGGGATCGATGTCGCACCATGTCAGACCGGCCTCTTCGTCGGCGAATCTCACCCCGTCGATCACCACGTAGCGCGATATGTCGGCCGGCGATATGCTGCCGATAGTCGCGGGGTGGGCATCGGGCGGAGCATCGGCCACGGAGAGCACTTCGATGTAGTGCGGCAGATCGGTCTCGGCTATGCGGTCGACTACATATTGCGATGTGGGCTGCGCCCCGAGGACGATCTTGCCGGCGTAGTCGCCCAAAGCCAGCATCTGGCAGTGTATGGTCACCCGAGAGTAGAGCGGCATCATGACATCGGTGCGGTCGGAGTCTATCGCCAGTTCTATGCCGCCGCTGTCGTCGGCCACCACTACCGTGCGGCTGAACTCCGAGAGTTTGTCGGTAGCCACCACGCGTCCGGTGACGGTCACATCGCGGCGAATCACCGTCGAAGCCCCTTTGCACAACGATTTGAGATAGGCGACGGATACCTCCGAGGGGTAGTCGTCGTATTTGTCGGGTGGGGTCGACGCGCTGCATGCGCACAGCAGCGACAGCAGGGCGATACTAATATGTGCGGCAGTCGGTCTCATGTCGCATCTTCAACTGGAAGCACTCTTTGCTGCCGCCGCTCCTGCCGTATTGCAGTATGCCGGTGAGTGCGACGCGCGCGTCGGGCACCGCGCGGTCGGCATAGTCGGCGTAGCGGCGCGTGTAGACCACCACGGAGTCGCCCGCGGGATCGAAAAACGTGATGTAACCGCTCCACGGCGTTGGGACGATATAACCTTCGTCGGATACCTCAGTCCGCATGCGCAGCGAATCTATGCGCACTATCCGGCCGCACATCTCGCGCCGCAGCTCGGCTATGACCATCGGCTGCGCCTCGACGGGAGATATGTCGCCGCCGCGCGTTATGTGCTTGTCCAACAGTACCCTCGACGAGAAGTAGTCGGTGGCGTAACCGCTGAACGAAGCGGGGTAGCGGCCTATCTGCATCACGCCGTAGCTCTCGCCCAAGGCGCAGCCTTCGAGCGATACGGTCAGTGCGACACCGGTGGGGTAGGTCGTCGCAAGGTCGGTCATGCCGGCCATGATCTCCACCGCTCCGCTGCTGTCCTCTATTACCAGACTCTTGTAGAAATTGCCGTCGCTGTCGGAGGTGGTCACCCGTCCCGAGATGATGATGTCGGCATCGATCTTCCGCGTCGATCCGTCGTACAGATCGCGCAGTGCGGCTATGGTGCAGTTGGCGGCGGGAGGCGATACATAGTTGTCGGGTGCGGTGTGCGAGTCGTAGCATGCCGCAGACAACATCGCGACCGCAAGGGTCGCGACTGTGAGGTTTATTTTTTCTTTTCGATCCATGAGTCTTTCAGACCGAGGAAGTAGAGTATGCCGTCCAGTCCTATTGTCGAGATGGACTGCTGCGCCGTGGCCTTAACTTTGGGTTTGGCGTGGAACGCTATGCCCAAACCGGCCAGATTGAGCATCGGCAGGTCGTTGGCACCGTCGCCGACGGCAATGGCCTGCTGTATGTCGATGTTCTCGAACTGGCACAACAGCCTAAGCAGTTCGGCCTTGCGGCGGCCGTCGACGATCTCGCCGCGGTAGCGTCCCGTCAGCTTGCCGTCTTCGATCTCCAACTCGTTGGCATAGACGTAATCGAAGCCGAAACGCTGTTTGAGGTAGTTGCCGAAGTAGGTGAAGCCGCCCGAGAGAATGGCCGTCTTGTAACCCACGCGTTTGAGTATCGTCATCATGCGGTCGACACCCTCGGTGATGGGCAGGTTCTGCGCAATGTCGGCCATGACCGATTCGTCGAGTCCTTTGAGCAGAGCCACACGCTCCTTGAAGCTCTCGCGGAAATCGATCTCGCCGCGCATGGCACGCTCGGTGATCTCGCGCACCTTGTCGCCCACACCTGCACGCTCGGCCAGCTCGTCGATCACTTCGGTCTCGATCAGCGTCGAATCCATGTCGAAGCATATCAGTCGGCGCGAGCGGCGGAATATGCCGTCCTTCTGGAACGATATGTCGATCTCGCCCGTGTTCGTGAGTTCGAGAAAGGCGTTCTGCATCTGGCTGCGGTCGGCCAGAGTTCCTCTGACCGAGAACTCTATGCACGACTTGGGCGCACGCTCGTCCTCCTGCAAGGGCACGCGGCCCGTAAGACGGTTTATCGCGTCGATGTTGAGCCCCTGCTCGGTTATGGCGCGTGTGACGTGGGCTATGTGCTTGGCCGTCACCTGGCGGCCGAGTAGCGTGATGATATAGCGGTTCTTGCCCTGACGCTGCACCCAGTCGTTGTACTCCTCTTCCGAGATGGGGGTGAATCTGATGTTGATATCCATCTCCGAGGCCTTGAACAGCAGGTCTTTCATTATGAAGCCCGACTTGTCGGAAGTGGTCTTGAAGAGTATGCCGAGTGTCAGCGAACGGTGTATGTTGGCCTGGCCTATGTCGAGTATGAAGGCATCGTAGCGGGCGAGAATCTCGGTAAGCGACGAGGTCATGCCCGGCTTGTCTTCGCCCGAAATATTTATCTGGATTATCTCCACGTTGTTCTTGTCCATATACGTGAAATTTTAATGCGATCACAAATATAGCATATTTTTTGTAAAAATTAACTAACTTTGCCACGCAAAGAATCATGCCGCAGTATTTACAATGAATGCAATTATGCCGAAATACATGTCGTCGATAGATGTCTCGGAGATCGTGCCGGCCGCGCAGCAGAGTGCCGACACGCTGTCTTCCGTCATTGAGGCTCCCGACTCGGTGGCAACGGGTATAAGGGCAATCGAACAGACGTTCGATAAAGTCACCGGTTTCGACTATCAGACATTTTTCATGAACCTTGCGTCCGATGCCGTGTGGGTGGTCTTGAAGATCATTCTGGCCATCGTACTCTACTACTTAGGGCGGTGGATCATACGTCGTCTGCTGTCGTTCCTGAACCATATATACGATCGGCGTAATGTCGATCTGTCGCTTCGCTCGTTCCTCACGGGAGTCGTGAAGGCCGTGGCCTATGTCATTCTGGTGCTGACCATAATCCAGGTGCTCGGCATCAACACCACCTCCATCGTGGCACTGCTGGCCTCGGCCGGTCTGGCCGTGGGTATGGCATTGAGCGGTACGTTGCAGAACTTCGCCGGCGGTGTGATGATCCTGCTGTTCAAACCCTACAAGGTGGGTGATTACATCTCGGCGCAGGGGCAGACGGGTACGGTGACCGACATACGCATATTCTCGACGCAGATCCTTACGACGGATCATCAGACGATATACATACCCAACAACTCGATCTCCACATCGATCATCGACAACTTCTCGCAGGCCGAGTTCCGGCGCGTGGAGTGGAGCGTGTCGGTGGAGTACGGCACCGATGCCGACCGCGTGCGCGAGATCATCATCGGCCTGCTGCATGCCGATGGGCGCGTGCTGTCGGAGCCTGCCCGGCCGGTGGTCTATCTGGCGGCTATGGAGGACAGCTCGATAAGGTTTTCGGCCCGCGCATGGGTGCGCAATGCCGATTACTGGGATACATTTTTCGAGATCAACGAAAAGATCTATAAGACATTGCCTCGGGAGGGCATTGCTTTCCCGTTCCCGCAACTCGACGTAACCATTAAAAACAATAATAATTGATTATGGAACTGAAAGATATTCTGGCTATCTCGGGTCAACCCGGACTCTTCAAGTATGTGGCGCAATCGACTCACGGTGTGATCGTCGAGTCGCTTTTGGACGGTCGCCGAATGAATGCGTCGGCCACCTCGCGCGTGAGTGCACTGACCGAGATCTCTATGTTCACCGAGGGCGACGACATCGCACTGGCCGAGGTGTTCACCAACATCTATAAATATACCGGCGGCAAGGAGGCTATCTCTCACAAGGAGTCGCCCGAGAAGATCAAGGCGTTCTTCGCCGAGGTGCTGCCCGACTACGATCGCGACCGCGTGCATGTGTCGGACATGAAGAAGTGCTTCGCGTGGTACAACACGCTCGTCAAGGCCGGTTTCACGGAGTTCAAGCTCCCCGGTGAGGAGCAGGCTGCCGAGGCTGAGGCGTAGTCTTATAGAAATTCTGCCGATAAAAAAGGCCGGTACGCTGATTCACGTACCGGCCTTTTCATATCTGTTTTGGGCATCTGTCAGATCTCGTGCGACAGCGGTGCGGGCGTTATGTCGTGCATGTCGAAATCGCCCCAACGCTCGGCAATGTAGTCGAGCGTGGAGTTGATCTCCTCCATATCGAACGAGGTGACCAGCCGCAGGCGTGTCTGCTTGAAGTCGGGCAGCCCCTTGAAATAGTTCGACAGGTGGCGGCGCATTTCGAGAATGCCCACGCGGTCGCCCTTGATCTCGACCGACTTCGCAAGGTGCTCCTTGGCTATGGCCACACGCTCTCTCACGTCAGGCTGCGGCAGCAGCTCGCCCGTTTCGAGATAGTGGCGGCACTCGCGGAATATCCACGGGCGGCCGTATGTGGCACGACCTATCATCACGCCGTCCACTCCGTAGCGGTCGAACATCTCCTTGGCGCGCTCGGCCGAGTCGACGTCGCCGTTGCCGATGATGGGTATGTGTATCGCAGGGTTGTTCTTCACCTTGCCTATCAGCGTCCAGTCGGCCTGGCCGCGATACATCTGCGAACGTGTGCGGCCGTGTATCGTCAGAGCGGCTATGCCCACATCTTGCAGACGCAGGGCTATCTCCTCTATGTTCTTGCACTCGTCGCTCCACCCCAGACGCGTTTTTACCGTAACGGGCTTGTCTACGGCCTCGACTATGCGCCGCGTCATCTCCACCATCAGATCCACGTCGCGCATCATGCCCGAGCCGGCACCGCGCGCCGCGATCTTCTTTACCGGACAGCCGAAGTTTATATCCACTATATCCGGATCGGCCGCAGCGGCTATGCGTGCCGCCTCCACCATCGGCTCTATCAAGTGGCCGTAGATCTGTATTCCCACCGGACGCTCCGCGTCGCATATCGACAGCTTCGCACGCGATTTCCATGCGTCTCTTATCAGTCCGTCCGACGATATGAACTCCGTGTAAACCACATCTGCGCCGAACCGTTTGCACATATATCTGAACGACGGGTCCGTCACATCTTCCATTGGTGCCAGAAACAGCGGCTTATCGCCCAAATCTATATCTCCGATTTTCATGCGGTCATTTTATGTTTTTCCTGCAAAGATACATACTTTTTCGTGAAAACACCGCATCTGCTTCCTCTCCTTGTCGCTCAGCAATGGGAAGTACGTCAAGTACGTCCCATCGCTTCGCTCTGTCGGAGAGTTGCATCTGCGGCATTTTGACGAAAAAGTGGCGCATAGTTCTTGGGAGACTTTTCCACCCGTCTGTCATTCTGAACGGAGCCGTGCGGAGTGAAGAATCCGGTTGGGGACTATGTGCGAGGACGATATGCCCGCTCTGTCATTCTGAGGAGCGGTCATAGGCCGCGACGTGAGAATCTCTGTTTCGGACGACACGTTCCCGCTTGACAGTCGCGCTCCCGACGGCGAGACTCCCGCGTCGCCTGCGGCTCCTCGGAGTGACAGTTGACGTTTTTGTCTTTCCCAACCAGATTCTTCACTCCGCGCGGCTCCGTTCAGAATGACAGCATAAGTGGTCAGAAATTGGTGCGAGGCATGTCGGAATTGTCATATTGCGACGCGGGCATTGCGTCTCGGAGCGTGATACTCCTAAAATTTGTACTCAATGCCGAGCGACAGCACCACCGGATTGCGGTGGTTTACTGCCGTCTGTGCCAGCCATTTGCACTGTGCAGAGGAGGTCCAGCGATGGTTGATCCGATAATTGAAACCTGCGCCGAGTGCCCCGGCGAACGACCACCCCTCGCTGTTGCGGCTCTTGGATCCTATCTGGTTTACGCTTACGCCGACGATAGGGTAGATGTAGCTCTTGGCCGTCAGTTCCAGAATGACATGCAGGTCGCAGTAGATGTCGACCGAGCTTAACTCCTTGCAGATGATGTCGATGCCGGGTTCGATGTCGAGCCAGCGCGTGAGACCGTAGTTACCGTATATGCCCATAGCGAAGGCCTTGGCACGCGTGTATCCGGCCATGCGCACGCCCAGACTGAACCGTCCCTTGTCTTGGGCGGCGGCAGTGTCGCAGATGGCGACCGTGCATATCAGTGCGGCCAGTATCGCCGCAATATAGCGTTTCATATACTCGGAGTTATTCGGATTATGTGGACAAAGTTATCAAAACTATGCCGATGCCGCAACGGCGGAGAATAAAAAAACAGTCCGAACTGTCGTCCGGACTGTTTGAAATATCTCCTTGCGGAACTATTTGTCTTCGCTGAGAGCTGCGTGAGCGGCTGCCAGACGTGCGATGGGCACACGATAGGGCGAGCAGCTTACATAGTTCAGACCTGCGAAGTGGCAGAACTCTACCGACGAAGGCTCACCGCCGTGCTCGCCGCAGATACCGCACTTCAAGTCGGGACGTGTAGAGCGGCCCTTGAACACTGCCTCGCGGATCAGCTGACCGACGCCGTTGCGATCGAGGATCTTGAACGGATCGTTCTTCAAGATGTTCTTTTCGAGGTAGACAGGCAGGAATTTGGCAATATCGTCGCGCGAGAAGCCGAGCGTCATCTGCGTCAGGTCGTTGGTACCGAACGAGAAGAACTCTGCGACCTCGGCGATCTGGTTGGCCGTGACGGCTGCACGCGGAACCTCGATCATCGTACCTACCAAGTAGTCGATGCGATCGTTGCGCTCCGAGAATACGGCGTTGGCGGTCTGATCGATGACGTTCTTCTGATAGCGCAGCTCCTTGTGGTTGCCCACTAACGGCACCATGATCTCCACCTTGACGGGCGTGCCCGAAGCCTTGACATTCATGGCAGCCTCGATGATGGCGCGTGCCTGCATCTCGGTGATCTCGGGATAGGTATTGCCCAGACGGCAGCCGCGGTGACCGAGCATCGGGTTCTGCTCGTGCAGAGACTCGACCTTGGCAACGACCTTCTCGAAAGGTATGTTCATCTCGGCAGCCATCTCGCGCTGCTCCTTCTCGGTGTGGGGAACGAACTCGTGCAAGGGCGGATCGAGCAGACGGACGATGACGGGATAGCCCTGCATCACCTTGAACAGACCCTCGAAGTCACCGCGCTGTATGGGCAGCAGCTTCGACAGAGCCACGCGACGGCCGGCCTCGTCGTCGGCCAGAATCATCTCGCGGATAGCCTTTATACGGTCGCCCTCGAAGAACATGTGCTCGGTGCGGCACAGACCGATACCCTGTGCACCGAATGCGAATGCCTGCTGGGCATCGCGCGGCGTATCGGCGTTGGCGCGTACTTTCATGGTGGCATACTTCGATGTCAGATCCATCAGCTTGCCGAAATCGCCGTCGAGGTTGGCCTCACGGGTTGCTACCTGGCCGAGGTAAACCTCACCCGTAGAACCGTTGAGCGAGATCCAGTCGCCCTCCTTTATCGTATAGCCGCCGACCTTGATCGTGCGGGCCTTGTAGTCGATCTCCAACTCGCCGGCACCCGATACGCAGCACTTGCCCATACCGCGTGCAACCACGGCTGCATGCGAGGTCATACCGCCGCGGGCGGTCAGGATACCTGCTGCATCGAGCATACCCTTCAAGTCCTCGGGCGAGGTCTCGATACGCACCAGAATGGCCTTCTGGCCGGTTGCTGCCAGATGCTTCTCGGCATCGTCGGCGAAGAATACCACCGGACCCGTAGCGGCACCCGGAGATGCGGGCAGACCCTTCACGATAACCTTGGCGTTCTTGATGGCCTCCTTGTCGAATACGGGGTGGAGCAGCTCGTCGAGCTTGGCCGGCTCGCAGCGCAGAACGGCCGTCTTCTCGTCGATCAGACCGTCGCGCAGCATATCCATGGCGATCTTGACCATGGCGGCACCCGTACGCTTGCCGTTGCGGCACTGCAACATCCACAGCTTGCCGTCCTGAATGGTGAACTCGATGTCCTGCATGTCGGTGAAATACTGCTCCAAGTGGTGCTGTATCTCGTTGAGCTCGGCATATACCTCGGGCATCACCTCCTCCAACGAAGGATACTTCGTCTTGCGATCCTCCTCAGAGATGTTCTGAGCCTTGGCCCAGCGGCGCGATCCCTCGATGGTGATCTGCTGCGGGGTGCGGATACCGGCTACCACGTCCTCGCCCTGAGCGTTGATCAGATACTCGCCGTTGAAGATGTTCTCACCCGTGGCTGCATCGCGCGAGAATGCCACACCGGTAGCCGAGTTCTCACCCATGTTACCGAATACCATGGCCTGCACCGATACGGCCGTACCCCACTCTGCGGGAATGTTGTTGAGCTTGCGGTAGAGTATGGCGCGCTCGTTCATCCACGAACCGAACACTGCGCAGATTGCGCCCCAGAGCTGATCCCACGGATTGGTGGGGAACTCCTCGCCGGTCTGCTTCTTGATGGCCTTCTTGAAGTTGACAACCAACTCCTTCAAATCCTCGGTCGACAGATCGGTATCCTGCTTCACGCCGCGCTTCTCTTTCTGAGCGTCGATCAGCACCTCGAACGGATCGTGATCCTCCTTCGATACGGGCTTCATGCCCAATACCACGTCGCCGTACATCTGTACGAAGCGGCGATACGAGTCCCATGCGAAACGGGGATTGCCCGAGAGCTTGGCTACGGCCTCGACGGCCTCGTCATTCATACCGAGGTTGAGGATAGTATCCATCATACCGGGCATCGATGCACGTGCGCCCGAACGAACCGAAACCAGCAGCGGCAATACCTTGTCGCCGAACTTACGTCCCGTAAGTCTCTCGATATTCTTCATTGCGGCCTCCACCTCGGGGCGCAACATCTCTATCACTCTCTCTCGTCCGTGAGCATAGTACTCCGTACATACCTCGGTGGTGATGGTGAATCCGGGAGGCACGGGTATGCCGATCAGATTCATCTCGGCAAGGTTGGCTCCCTTACCTCCGAGCAGCTCTCGCATTTTGCCGTTACCCTCGGCTTCCTTGTTACCGAAGGTGTAGACGCGTTTTACATCTGCCATAGTTGTTTAGTTTTTAGTTATTTGAAAGATAAATTATTATTTCAAGTCTACTGTTTGCGTTTTTTCGAACTACAAAGATAACATTTTTTTGTAAAATCCCAAAGTTTTATCGTATATAGATATATATGGGCAGTCTTCCCGATCTCCCGCCCGTGTATCGCCTGCCCCGAAACGTCGCCGCCGGACCTCCTTTTCGGTCGAGCAGCCATTGCCGGGCATACACCGAGGCATCGGCATCGCAGCTGCGGTCGGTCACCACACGGTCGGCCATCGTCCAGCCTCGCCAAAACAGGGCATTGCCCATGCCTGCGGCTTCGGCTTCGGCGGTAGCGTCGCGAAACAGGCCTGCTTTCGTCTCGAAATTATCGGTGCGTCCCATGACTATCACCCTCCGGTCGCCGGCAGCGGCGGCAGCAGCGGCTATGCGTTCGGCTGCCGATGAGTAGCGGCTAAGTATCAGCATTATGCGCCGCCCGTCGAGACTGCCGTCGACGGCCATGTAGTCGAATCCGCTCTCCACCTTGTCGATGAACAGCCTGTCGCCCCAGTAGAGCAGTGCAAAATCCAAACCGTTGCGCGTCGAAAGCGTGCGGTGGACGTAAGAATAATCCTCGCCGCAGCGTTCGGCAATGTCGCGCACCACCTGCTCGTTCTCCACGCCGTAGAGAGCCACTACGGGCAGCGACATGGAGTCGATGACGGCCGCTATGCCCTCCACCTTGCGGCGATAGCGGTCGCCGTCCCATCTGAGCGAACCTTGCGGAGTGTAGGCTCTGTCGTCGTAGAAGTGCGACGGCAGCGTGTCGTAAAGCCGGTCGACATCGTAGTAGGCGATGCCCGCGGGTTGTCGTGCGGCAATGCCTGTCGCTGCGACGACGGCATATATGACAATGGCAAACGATCGTGCTATGTGCATCTGCTCAGGGTGTTATCTGTCGATCACGCCGCTTCCGGCAAGACGGTCGCCGTCGTACCATGCGGCGAACTGCCCTGCGGCGATGCCGCGCTGCGGCTCATCGAAGAGTATGTACAGTCCGTCGGCATCGGCTATCAGTTCGGCCTGCTGCAACGGCTGGCGATAGCGTATGCGCACGGCGTAACGCCGCCGCTCGCCCTGCGGCATCGACTCCGCCGGATCGATCCAGTGCACCTCCTCGGGGCGGATCTTCAATGCGCGGCGGTAGAGTGCCGGGTGGAAGTCGCCCTCGCCGACGTATATCACGTTCTGTTCTATGTCGGTGGCCACCACGAACAGCGACTCCTTGCGGCCGCCGATGCCCAGGCCCTTGCGCTGACCGATGGTGTAGAAGTGCGCGCCGTTGTGCGTGCCGATCTTCTTGCCGTCGCGGACGGTGAAGGCGAATGGCTCGCTCAATGCCTTGTAGTCGTCGGGCGAGATGTCGCGCACAAGACGCCGGCACGACGGCAGTATCTCGTGTACGTTGCCCTGCTTGGCGGCGAGCTTCTGTTGCAGGAACACGGGCAGATCGACCTTGCCCACGAAGCATATTCCCTGCGAGTCCTTGCGCTTGGCCGTGGCCAGATGTTGCTCTTCGGCTATGCGCCGCACTTCGGGTTTAAGCATGTCGCCCACGGGAAACATGGCATAGCTCAGCTGCTCCTGCGACAGCTGGCAGAGAAAGTAGCTCTGATCCTTGTTGGGGTCGGTGCCTGCCAAGAGCGAATATACGGTGCGTCCGTCGTCGCCGATACGCTCGCCGCGCCGGCAGTAGTGGCCCGTGGCGACGGCCTCGGCTCCGAGTTTCAGAGCCTCTTTCAGAAATACGTCGAACTTGATCTCGCGGTTGCACAGCACGTCGGGATTGGGCGTGCGGCCGCGCTCATACTCGGCGAACATGTAGTCGACCACGCGCGAGCGGTACTCCGCCGACAGATCGACATAGTGGAACGGTATGTCGAGACGCTTGGCCACTAACTCGGCGAACATCTGATCGTCGTACCACGGACAGTCGCCTTCGAGCGTACCGGTCGTATCGTGCCAGTTGCGCATGAACAGGCCTATCACCTCGTGTCCCTGCTGTTTGAGAATATATGCCGCCACCGACGAGTCGACGCCGCCCGACAGACCTACAACTATTCGCATGTGTCGCTTAATTTTTCTGCAAAGGTAGCAAAATATTGCTCCGAGAGTAAATTTTTCGTATATTCGCCGAAAATTATATATCCTAATCCAAGCGTCGCATGTACAGATACTCACCTTCATGCCTTCCCAACAGCCGCATCGATGTGGCCGATGTCCTGCGCGGCATAGCCATAGGCGGCATCGTATTGATCCATTTCGTCGAGCACATGAATTTCTACATGTTTCCCGAGCCGTCGGCCACGGATACGGCCGTATGGAATACGGTGTTTTTCCTGCTTGCCGGAAAGATGTATGCCATATTCGCGCTGCTGTTCGGTCTGAGCCTCTATATTCAGCACGACAACCAGGCGCAGCGCGGTGTCGATTTCCGTCCGCGTTTCGTGTGGCGCATGGTGCTGCTGATGGGATTCGGACTCATAGACTTGTGCTTCTATAACGGCGACATACTCTTTCTGTATGCCGTGTGCGGACTTCTGGTGCTGCCTTTGGTGAGATTGAGCAGCCGCGTGCTTCGATGGGTCGCTGCGGTGCTGCTGCTGCAACCAGTCGAGTTGGTATATATGATACTGGGTTTGTTCGACGAGTCGATGCGTCCGCTGTCGTTGGGTTCGGGTGCACATTTCGCGGCCATCATGCCGGCGCAGATCGACGGCTCGATCGTAGATGTCGCCGTGGCCGGCATCGAACACGGCCTGCCGTGCAACTTCCTGTGGGCCATCGAGCACGGCCGCATGACACAGACGCTGCTGCTCTTCGTTATGGGCATACTGATCGGTCGCCGCCGCCTGTTCTACGACGAAGGCTATAATCTGCGCACGTGGCGCACGATATTGTTCGCCTCGGTTGCGGCATTCGCTCTTGTGTATCCGCTCAGCGAACGCCTGCCCGGACTGATAGACAACGTATGCGTGGCTCACTCAGCCGGTGTGATGTTGACTATGTGGCGCAATCTCGCGATGATGTTTATCATCGTATCGGGCGTAGTGCTGCTCTTCTATCTGACGCGCGCACGCCGTGCGCTGATGGTCATAGCCCCATACGGCAAGATGTCGCTGACCAACTATATCGGACAGTCGGTCATAGGCGGCATGATTTTCTACGGCTGGGGATTCGGACTCTATCGCTACTCGGGACACACCACGAGCCTGCTGTTGGGTGTTGTGGTGGTATTGTTGCAGTGGGCGTTCTGCCGCTGGTGGCTCTCGCACCACAAACGCGGAGTATTGGAGCAGCTGTGGCATCGTGCCACGTGGATAGGCCGATAGGGTAGCCGCGGCCACTCTGGCAGTAATTCTTCTTTTGTGTTTTGATTGTGCTTGCGGCCTGATTGTGCTTGCGGCGCGACTGCGCGGCGGGCATTACAGATCTAACAGCCCTTCGGGCAGCACGAAGCGTATGTCGCGCGCTTCGAAATCGATGTGTGCTATGAACTCCTCGACCGCCGGAATGAGATGCGTACGTGAGCCGATAGTCACCTCGAACAGCGGATTGGCTTCGCTGTCGATATAGTCGGTCAGCTCGCCCCGTGTGTCGCCAATGGCGACCGAGAATCCTATAAGATCCTCCATGTAAAATTCGTCGTCGGCAGACTCCTCGTCGGCATCGGCTATCATCAGCTCGCGACCGAGCAACTCCTCGGCGCGACGCGGTGTGTCTATGTCGTCGAACTGCACTATCGCGCCCGTCTGCCCACGCCGTTCGAACGACGCACAAAAAAGCGGAACCGCCAACTTGTCGATCTCGACAAACAGCGGTTCCGTCGTGCGGAAGTTGTCGGGGAACGTGGGGTAGAGCGTGATATTCACGCCGCCCTCCACTCCGAAGAGCTTGTTTATGCGTCCTACCGTCAACATGATCCTTTCGGGAAAAACTACTCGGCAGCAGCCTCAGTAGCCTCCTCGGCCGGTGCTTCTGCGGCCTCTGCCTCAGCGGCAGCAGCTGCGGCAGCCTCGGCTGCTTTCTTCTCGGCGATAGCGGCGGCACGATCCTCCTTGATCTTCACCTCGGCGGCCAGCTGTGCCTTCTTGGCAGCAGCTGCGTCGCTCGACAGCTTGTTGGTCTTGGCAGCGATCTTACCCTCTTTCTGCTCGGCCCACTTGTTGAACTTGGCCTCGGCATCAGCCTCAGAGAATGCTCCCTTGGCTACACCGCCCAGAAGGTGTTTCTTATACAGTACGCCCTTGTACGAGAGGATTGCTCGACAAGTATCCGTAGGTTGTGCGCCTTTGAGTAACCAATCCAAAGCTCTGTCGAACTTCAAATCGATCGTAGCAGGATTCGTGTTGGGGTTGTAGGTGCCCAACTTCTCGATGAATTTACCATCACGTGGCGCTCTGCTATCTGCGGCAACGATATGATAGAAGGCATAACCCTTCTTACCATGACGAGCCAAACGAATTTTAACAGCCATTGTGCTAAAAATTTTTATTGGTTAATAATATACGCATAACCCGTTCGGGGTTTAAAGCGTGCAAAGTTAGCGATAATATTTCGAACTGCCAAACATTCCGATGCGTAATTGTCATGAAAAATCGTCATGCGTGGAGGGAAATTTTGTCGCACGGAGGGTCATTGCGTCGCGACATTGTGTCACGGATTGACATTTTGCCCTCTTGCAGTTGCCGATTTGATGTTGGTATGCAATTTGCCGCTATGTGGCATGAAACCGCTGGAGCGGCGGATTGACGAACAATGTATAACTAATAAATAAAAATGGAGGATAAAATTATGATGCCTGCAATGAAAAATCAGAATTGGCTGCCGAGTCTGTTCAACGACTTTTTCGGCGACGAGTGGCTGGCTATGCCGCAGTACAAACGCATGTCTACACCTGCGGTAAATGTCATAGAGAACGAGCACGACTACACCGTCGAGGTGGCGGCTCCGGGTATGACCAAAGAGGATTTCCATATCGACGTAACGGCCGATAACGAGTTGATCATCAATCTCGAAAAACGCACCGAGACCAAGCAGCCCGAGCCGGCTGCCGCTCACGGCGACAAGACCGCCTACGATGCCGAAACGGGCAAGGCTCCCGAGCACGACCGGCACGCCTACAATCGTGAAACAACTGCCACGACCGAAAAGAGCACTGCTCCGGCAACGACCTCGGCCGCAATGACCGACAAGCCTGCAAAGAAGGGACACTATCTGCGTCGCGAGTTCTCTTACAGCTCGTTCCGCCAGACATTCACTCTGCCCGAGTCGATCGAGCGCGACAAGATCTCGGCCAAAATGGAGAACGGCGTGTTGAAGATCGAGATCCCGAAAAAGAGCATGGCTGCCGCAACTCCCTCGACGCGCTGCATCGAGATCAAGTAGTTCGGCTGCTGCCGTTGTATGACAATGATCCCCGTATCGAGCCTTTCGATACGGGGATCGTTGTTTATCTCTTGATGCTATCTATCTGAACATGCCGCCGATGCCGGATATCATGCCATCGGAATCTAACTCCAAAATGACGAAGTTGTATTGTCCGTTAAATCCGTCCCAAAGACCTATGCGGCAAGCGTTGTCACGATCTGTACACTGCTCGACGGTGAGTTTCTCCAGTACGCTGCGGTCGCAATCCTGCGCTTGCAGGAACGGATCGAAATCGAGCTCCGAGCCGCGTAATCTTTCGACAAGGGGTGCGGCGACGTAACGCTCGATGACGGCCTGTCTGCGAGAAGATGAATCGGCTCCTTTGCACAGGCATGCTTCGATATACTCGGCGTAGAACGATCTTATGCGTGATGCACCGTCGCATTCGGCGGCGAGGGCAGTGCAGCCGCAACCGCAGGCTTCAGCCCGAAACGGAAGCGACGCTGCCGTAAGCAGCACTGCACAGCAGATAAAATGACGTAATTTCATGGCCGTTAGATCTATTTGTTTTCTGAGACCCACTGCGTAAGCTCGACGAAGTCGGCCACCGACAGCTGCTCGGCGCGCATGGTGAAGAAGCGGTGTTCGCACCCGCCGAAGTCGCCGAATGCCGCGCGCAGCGAGTTGCGCAACATCTTGCGCCGCTGCCCGAACGAGGCTTTCACCACCTTGATGAACAAGGCCTCGTCGCAATCGAGCCGCACGACATCGTTGCGGCGCAGTCTTACCACGGCACTTTTGACCTTCGGGGGCGGCGAGAATACCTTTTCGCCGACGGTGAACAGATACTCTATGTCGTACCATGCCTGCAACAATACACTGAGTATGCCGTACTCCTTCGATCCGGGAGGCTCGGCCAACCGCACGGCCACCTCGCGCTGTATCATGCCGACGCACTCGGGCACTATGTCGCGGTTTTCCAGTACCTTGAAGAATATCTGCGACGATATGTTGTATGGGAAGTTACCGATGATCTTCACCCTGTCGCCCAGCGTGCCGCGTATGTCCATCGCAAGAAAATCACCCTCGATAAGACGCGGCGCGAAGGCGGGGTAGTGGCGGTGCAGATAGTCGACCGACTCCTTGTCGATCTCGGCTCCGTAGGTGACAATGTCGCTGCGCTGCAACAGAAACTGCGTCAGCACGCCCATGCCGCAGCCGACCTCCAATACGGTGTCGGGCGCATCGGCCTCACCGCCCGAGAGCGAGTCGCAGATCTTGCGCGCTATGTTAAGGTCGGTCAGGAAGTGCTGGCCGAGCGATTTTTTTGCTCTTACCTCTGTCAAAATTGTCGGATTATAATCAGTTCGCCACTTCGCACATGAATTTTATGCGCACTAATCGTATCTCCTCGTCGGTGTAGTCGGCACCCAGCTCCTCGACGGCATCGTCCAACGAATCGCTCTCGGCATCTTCTTTAAAATATAGGTATATGTCGTTGACCTTGTCTTCGTCCATCACCGTATTGAGGTAGTATTGAATATCCAGTCGCGTGCCGGCCTTGACGATGGCTTCGATCTCGGTCAGCAGCTCGTTCATGTCGAGGTTGCGCGCACGGGCTATATCCTCGAAATCCATCTTGCGGTCGATCGACTGTATGATGAATATCTTGTTGCTCGACTTGTTGGCCACGGCACGGACAACGATGTCCTGCGGTCGCTCGATCTCCTTCTCCTCGACGTAGGCCTTGATGAGCTTGACGAACTCCGCGCCGAACTTCTGCGCCTTGCCCGCTCCCACGCCCGATATGCTCTGCAACTCTTCGAGCGTGACGGGATACTGCATCGACATATCTTCCAGCGACGGATCCTGGAAGATGACATACGGCGGCAGGTCGTGTTTCTTGGCCACCTTGCGGCGCAGATCTTTGAGCATGGCGAACAGCTCCTCGTCGGCAGCTCCGCCGCCGCGGCTGCTCGTCTGCTCGGCCTCCTGCTCCTCCTCGTCGTAGTCGTGGTCGAGAGTGACCGTTACGGGCTTCGGGTGAGCTATGAACTCCTCGCCCCGAGAGTTGATCGATATGAGACCGTAGTTCTCGATGTTTTTGTCGATCAGCCCCATGATCAGTCCCTGGCGTATCACGGCGTTCCAGAACCGCACGTCCTTGTCTGCTCCGGCTCCGAACCACTCGCTCTTGTTGTGGCCGTAGCTCTTTATCATGGCCGTCATCTTGCCCGTGAGCACCGATACCAAATAGTCCATCTTGAACTTGTCGCCTATGTCGCGCAGTGCCGAGAGCATCGTCTGCATCTGCTCGCGAGCCTCGATCTTGGGCTTGGGGTGGCAGCAGTTGTCGCAGTTGCCGCAGTTCTCCTCCGTATACTCCTCGCCGAAGTAGTGCAGCAGCGTCTTGCGGCGGCACATCGAACTCTCGGCGTAGGATACCGTTTCCAGCAGCAGCAGCTTGCCGATTTCCTGCTCGGCCACGGGCTTGCCCTGCATGAACTTCTCCAACTTCTGTATGTCCTTGTAGTTGTAAAACGTAAGACAATGCCCCTCGCCGCCGTCGCGGCCTGCACGTCCCGTCTCCTGATAGTATCCTTCCAGCGACTTGGGTATGTCGTAGTGTATGACATATCTCACATCGGGCTTGTCGATGCCCATGCCGAAGGCTATGGTGGCCACTATCACGTCGACCCTCTCCATGAGGAATGCGTCTTGATTGTCGGCGCGCGTCTGAGCGTCCATGCCGGCGTGGTAGGCCAGAGCCTTTATGCCGTTGGCCACGAGCAGCTCGGCCAGCTCCTCCACCTTCTTGCGGCTCAGACAGTAGATGATGCCGCTCTTGCCGTCGTGCTGCTTGATGAACCGTATGATGTCGCGGTCGACGTTGTGCTTGGGGCGTATCTCGTAGTAGAGATTCGGGCGGTTGAACGACGAGCGGAACAGCGTGGCATCGGTCATGCCCAGATTCTTCTGTATGTCCATCTGCACTTTGGGCGTTGCCGTGGCCGTAAGAGCGATGAGCGGTGCGGTTCCTATGTCGTTGATGATCGGTCGTATACGGCGGTACTCCGGCCGGAAGTCGTGTCCCCACTCCGAGATGCAGTGCGCCTCGTCGATGGCATAGAACGATATCTTTATCTTTCTCAGAAATGCGATGTTGTCCTCCTTGGTAAGCGATTCGGGTGCGAAGTAGAGCAGTTTGGTACGTCCCTCCAACACGTCCTGCCGCACCTGTGCTATGGCCGACTTGTTGAGCGACGAGTTGAGAAAATGAGCTATTCCCGATTCGGTAGAGAAGGTGCGCATGGCATCTACCTGATTCTTCATAAGTGCTATCAGCGGCGATATGACTATCGCCACGCCGTCCATGATCAAGGCCGGCAACTGGTAGCAAAGCGATTTGCCGCCGCCTGTGGGCATCAGTACGAAAGTGTCCTTGCCCGCCAGTACGTTGCGTATGACGGCCTCCTGATTCCCTTTGAATGAAGCGAATCCGAAATACTCTTTCAACTTATCGTGCAGCAAATCCCCCACTTGGACCTCCATAATTCGTTTTCGATGTCAAAATTTTACCCAAAGATAAAACTATTTTTGTGAAAAAATAATAACTTTGTAAAAAAATATAAAGATTCTATGCGACTTTTTACGAGCGAACTGGTCAAGTCATATAAATCGCGAACGGTGGTAAACCATGTCTCGATCGATGTCAATCAGGGAGAGATCGTGGGTCTGTTGGGTCCCAACGGAGCCGGCAAGACCACGACGTTCTATATGATCGTGGGGCTGATCAAACCCAACGAGGGACGCATATTTCTCGAAGACGACAAGGGCAAGGTGTCCGATATAACAAAGGAGCCGGTGTATCGCCGTGCGCAGATGGGTGTGGGTTATCTGGCGCAGGAGGCTTCGGTGTTCCGCCGTCTGTCGGTCGAGGACAACATACGCGCGGTGTTGGAGATGACCAATTTTTCGAAGCAATACCAGCGCGAGCGTTGCGAGTCGCTCATAGAGGAGTTCCGCCTGCAAAAGGTGCGCAAGAGCTTCGGTAACCAGCTCTCGGGCGGCGAGCGTCGCCGCACGGAGATAGCCCGTGCCGTGGCGATCAATCCCGCGTTCATTCTGCTGGACGAGCCTTTCGCCGGCGTCGATCCCATTGCCGTGGAGGATATACAGAGCATCGTCGGCACTCTGAAAAACAAGAATATCGGTGTGATCATCACCGACCACAACGTCGATGAGACCCTTGCCATCACCGACCGCACCTATCTGCTCTACGAGGGCAAGATCCTGAAAACCGGTACTGCCGAGGATCTGGCCAACGACGAGATGGTGCGAAAGGTCTATCTGGGCAAGAATTTCGAGCTGCGCACCTCGCCTCAGATGGCGCGCCAGAAAGCCGTTTCGGAGCAGGCCGACAATGAAACGCCTGCCGCCGAAACGCCGCAGAGTCAAACCAAAGGTTAATCTATATGGATAGTTCCGTCCCGTTAGGGAATCGATTGAAAGGCGAGGTAGTTCCGCCATGTTCCAAGAGCTACGCCCAACGCGCGCTGGCTGCCGCACTGCTTGCCGACGGCCGAACGACGCTCCGGGGCATAGAGTTGTGCCAGGATACGCGTGCCGCGATATCATGTATCGAGACGTTGGGTGCCAGGGTTGATATCATAGACGATAATACGATAACGATCGACGGCGGCTTCCGTCCGCGCGCCGAGAGTCTGTGCGTTGGCGAGTCGGGTCTGGCGGCGCGCCTTTTCACGCCTATCGCCGCGCTTCACTCTTCGCCCATTACGATCGAGGGCGTCGGCACGCTGCTGCACCGCCCCATGTCGATGATGGTTCCGCCGCTGCGTGCGCTCGGAGTGGAGGTGCGCGACGGCGGCGGCAGACTGCCCATCGAGGTGTGCGGCCCTCTGCGCGGCGGCCGTGTCGTGGTCGACGGCTCGATGTCGTCGCAGTTCGTCACCGGACTGCTCATTGCACTGCCGCGCGCCGAGCACGATACGACTGTTGTGGTCGAGGGTGCCGTATCGACACCATACATCGAGATGACCGTGTCGACGATAGAACGCTTCGGTGTCGAGATCATGCACCAGAGCGGCGACTATACCGAATTTTATATAGAGGGCAGCCAGCGTTTCACCCCGGCCGACTACACCATCGAGAGCGATTGGAGCGCGGCGGCCATGATGATGGTGGCCGGTGCCATTGCCGGCGAGGTGACCGTGCGCAACATATCGATGCTCTCCAAGCAGGCCGATATAGCCGTGTGCCGCGCACTGGAACGTGCCGGTGCTTCGCTCATCATCGAACACGACCGCATTACTGTCGCCAGCCGCGAGCTGCATGCGTTCGAGTTCGATGCCACCAATTCGCCCGATCTGTTTCCCGCATTGGTGGCGTTGGCCGCTGCGGCCGACGGCGTCAGCGTCATACGCGGCTTGAAGCGTCTGTCGCACAAGGAGAGCGACCGCGGCGAGGTGCTGCGCGAGGAGTATGCCAAGTTGGGCATCGAGATAGAGCTGGACTACGATGAAGATCTTATGCGTGTGGTGGGCGGAACGCCTGCGGCGGCCGATGTCGACAGTCACGACGACCACCGTATAGCCATGTCGCTGGCGGTGACTGCGCTGCGCCTGGCCGAGCCTGTTGCCATTGGCCATGCCGAGTGCGTCATGAAGAGCTACCCGTCGTTCTTCGACGATCTCGACTCTCTGAAAATCAAGCAGTAGATGCCATGAATACATTTGGTCGACAACTGCGCCTTACGATCCGCGGCGGCTCCCATGCTCCGGAGATCGCCATTGTCATGGAGGGCGTGCCTGAGGGCATAGCCTTGGACGAGAGCATGTTCGCGGCCGATCTCGACCGCCGTCGACCGGGCACGGCCGGCACCACAGCGCGCCGCGAGTCGGATTTTCCGCATATCGCGGGTCTGCGCGACGGGCATACGACAGGCGAGGGGTTGGAGATCGTGTTCCGCAACGAAAACATACGCCGCGCCGACTACGCCCGTTTTGCCGACTGCCCGCGGCCGTCGCATGCCGATCTGACGCAGCGTCGCAAGTATGGCGATCAGTGCGATATAAGCGGTGGCGGACAGGCCTCGGGACGCATGACCGTGGCTCTGGTGGCGGCAGGTGTCGTGGCCAAACGCATAGTGCCGTGGGCGTGCTTCTCGACGCGACTGGTGAGCGTGGGCAGGCAGAGCGATCCGGCATTGTTCGACGACGAGATATCGGCTGTGGCCGCCGAGGGCGATTCGGTGGGCGGAGTGGTGGAGTGCCGCATATCGGGCATGCGCCCGTCGCTGGGCGAACCATTTTTCGACTCGGCCGAGAGCGTGATAAGCCACCTTCTCTTTTCGGTGCCGGGAGTCAAGGCTGTCGAGTTCGGCGACGGGTTCGACGGCACGCGCAAACGCGGTTCGGAGCGCAACGATGCCATCGTCTCGGCCGACGGCCGCACGGCCACCAACAACGAGGGCGGCATCAACGGCGGCATAACCAACGGCAACGATGTGGTGTTCCGTGTGGCCGTGAAGCCCACGGCGAGCATCTCGCGTGAGCAGATCACCTACGACTTCTCGACCGGCCGCATGGAACCGCTTGTCATAGGCGGCCGACACGATGCCTGCATAGCTCGGCGGGCAATGGTCGTCATCGAGGCTGTGGCTGCCGTGGCCGTGGCCGATATGTACCTTACCGCAATGAAATCATGACCTCACGCCGCGACATACTGCATCGACTGACAGCCGCCGCCTCGCCGCTCTACGGCGCGGAGGAGGCACGCCAGATAGCCGAGATGATCGTCTGCGCCAAGGGCGGCATCACTCGCGGCGAGCTTCTGACCGAGCCTATGCGCGAGTTGGAGATCGAGGGGATCGACAGCATCGAGGCCGACATTGCCGCATGGCGGCCGGTGCAATATATCATAGGCAGTGCGGAGTTTTGCGGATTGGATATTGCCGTGCGCGAGGGGGTGCTTATCCCACGCCCCGAGACCGAAGAGCTGGTCGATCTGGTGCGCCGCGAGGTGCGTGCCGATGCGCGCCTGCTCGATGTGGGCACGGGCAGCGGCTGCATAGCCGTTGCACTGGCTTCGATGCTGCCCGAGGCCGAGGTGTGGGGATTGGATATATCGGCCGAGGCGTTGGCCGTAGCCGCGGAGAACTGCCGCCGCCATGCCCCGTGCGTGCGACTTGTCGAGGGCGATGCTCTGGGCGACTTTGCGTCGCTGTTCGACTGCCGCTTCGATGCCATTGTCTCCAATCCGCCCTATATCCCGCGCAGCGACTGCGGCTCGATGCGTGCCAACGTCACGCACTACGAACCGCACACGGCCTTGTTCGTCGACGATGACGATCCGCTGGTGTTCTATCGCTCGATAGCGCAGCGGGGGCGGCAGCTGCTCGTCGAGGGGGGACGATTGTATTTCGAGATATACGAGCACGCGGCCGACGAGTTGTGCCGCATGCTTGCAGATATGAACTATGCCGAGGTCGGCGCGAAGACCGACTTCCGCGGAAAACAGAGAATCGTATGCGCAACGATGATTTCGACAGGGAGATGACGCGCCCCGTGCGTGAGCGTCGCACAAAGACGGCCGACGAGGCCTGCGCGTCGCTCATGCGTCTGTGCGCACGCGCCGAACGTTCGTCGGGCGATGCCATGCGCCTGATGCGGCAGTGGGGTGTCGACGAGTCGCAGCGCGCAGGTGTGTTGCAACGTCTCTTGGCAGCACGCTTCATCGACGACGAACGCTACGCCGAGGCTTTCGTGCGCGAGAAGATCAATCTGAGCGGCTGGGGAGCCTACAAGATCCGTCAGGCACTGCAACGCAAGGGCATAGACCGGCCAACGATCGATGCTGCGTTGTCGCGGCTCGACTCAGAGACCATGCGCGGGCGTCTGACGGAGCGTCTTGCGCGCAAGATGCGCACGGTGAAATATTCGTCGCCATACGATCTTCGCACCAAACTCATGCGTCATGCCATCTCTTTGGGCTATGATTTCGACACGGCAGGCGATGCTGTGGCGGAGGCCATGCGCGGCATGCGTGTCGATGATGATATTTGAGATTATAAACGATTATGGCTTTCGATTTTAAAAAAGAGTATAAAGAGCTCTATATGCCTGCGGCCGAGCCTGCGATTGTCGAGGTGCCGTCTATGAATTTCCTCGCAGTGAGAGGACAGGGCAATCCCAACGATTCCGAGGGCGAGTACGCGGCGGCGATAGAGATACTATACGGCGTGGCCTATACGTTGAAGATGAGCTATAAGGGCGATTACCGCATCGACGGATTCTTCGAATATGTCGTGCCGCCTTTGGAGGGTCTGTGGTGGCAGCCGGAGCCGGGTGCGATCGATTATGCGCACAAGGAGTTGTTCCGCTGGATCTCCCTTATCCGCCTGCCCGATTTCGTCGCCCGCAAGGATTTCGAGTGGGCCGTGGCCGAGGCGACAAGGCGCAAGAAGCGTGATTTCTCGAAGGTGGAGTTCATGTCATACCACGAGGGCGCGTGCGTGCAGTGTATGCACACGGGGCACTACGACGACGAGCCGGCGACGATCGGTCGCATGCAGGCATTCGCTGCGCAGCAGGGCATGAAGTTCGATATATCTTTGCAGAGGCCTCATCACGAAATCTATCTGAGCGACCCTCGCCTCTGCGCACCCGCCAAACTGAAAACCGTCGTCCGCCTGCCCGTGACGAAACGGTAATATATTCCGGTACGAAATGTTATTCGCAATTTGCAGCAATAACCGTTTATTGCCGAATGTAAATCACAGCCCTCGATACTTTTATGGTATCGAGGGCTGTCATTAGTATGCGTAAATGTTTTGACGTTCAATGCTATTTAATATGCCGGACATTTTAGCGTTTCGCTGCTATGTATAATCCCATTTTTTTGTTGAAAATAAGAAAAATAGATTCCCTTCTATAACCTCATACTGGGATAGCTGTATATAATGTAATTTTACTATTGTCAGTTCAAAAAATATTTCTTTTATACGTCAGTATTGCATAATATTTTATATCTTTGTAAAAAATAAGAATATATGATGAATGCAATAGAAATGTTGGCCCAACAACAAACGGATGAAATTTTGCAATTAGAGACAGCATATGCAAATCTGTATCGTGCATATGAGCGTGGAAATAAAGACGAGATGATATATGCATATATAGCTGCAGGAAAAGTCAATAACAGTATTCAAGGTTTTAACGACCGAGTATTGAATGAGACCAAACGGGTCTTATGTTCTAAAGGAATAATTCCGGACATGCAACCGTGTTTAATATCATTCATCAATAATGATACAATATTGAGATCTAATATTGAAGGATGCCTTAATGTACTGCTCGTGGAACTTCAATTAAGGGACTTCTATCGTTCTAACAGCACGTATGCCCAACGTTTGTTATATCGCCCGAATCATACATTTTTGCAAAATGAAATTTTGTATGAGTACAATGATCGGCAACTCAAGGTCGCCGATTTGCTTGCTGTTATCAAATACGCAATTAGTGTCGCTGAATCAATAGAACCGAACAATAAAATCTATGCGCAGGCAAATGGAGCTATTACCGTCTTGCAAGGTATAGATGCCATACTCAATAATAAGCCGGAAGATAAGCCAATAAACAAGATGTTGCATTTGGCAACTAGTTTTATATCTACAGTCGTAAAATCCTCCCTCAAAGACGATGAGGCCAAGCGAGGAGTAATTGTAACAACAACGATGATTGATTTGGCGATCGACTTTTTTTGTAAGAAATAATATTAGGATCGAAATGGATAAACCAAAGAACCGTATAAAAGAGGTGCTTGAAGAGAAAGGTATCAAGCAGACATGGTTGGCGGAAAAACTCGGAAAGAGTTTTTGTATCGTCAATTCCTATGTCTGCAACAGACGTCAGCCGAGTTTGGATATATTATTCGAAATCGCAGATATTCTCCAAGTTAACCCTAAGGATTTGATTGATGGTAAATAGAAAGAAGATATGGCAAAAAAGAATATACAATCCGTTGAGCCCAATATTGCAGATTTAGCAAATGGCTGGCTCAAATCCTATAAATTGGATTATAAACTTGAGCAAGAACCATTGAATGAAGAAATAGACAAGGCTCTTGAAGACTATTTCTCTAAGAACGGCGGTGTTGGTGGAAACCGCCCCGATGCTAAATTGCTTTTGCAAGGCAAACGATTGAATTGGTATCCAATACTTGTCGAATATAAAGGATATAAAGACAGATTGGAGAAACTTGATTCCCAAGGTCAAGTGGAAAATAAAACGGCTAAGAACGAACCGAATTTCAAGCATATCAACTCATATGCCGTAAATGGTGCGGTTCACTATGCGAATGCCATACTTCATCATACCAGCTATACCGACATTATCGCTATCGGTATGACGGGATATAAAGATGAATTCGGAGCGTTGCAACATCAAATAGGTGTATACTATGTTTCCAAAAGCAACTTTGGTATCGGACAAAAGGTTGGAGAATATTCGGATTTCTCATTTTTAGCATCCGCTAATTTTGAAAAATTCATTGAAAAAGTCAATGCTCTTAGCCTGACCCAAGAGGAAATAGACAGAATCAAGGAGCAACGAGAGAAAGAAATTACTACGAGTTTAACCAAGCTCAATAATGAGATTTACCAACACGAGAAAGGGCTTGGCGAAAATGACAGGGTCTATCTGGTTGCAGCGTCGATCATCGCAACACTCGGTATCCCCAACAAGGTATCTCCGCTTGAGAAGTCGGATTTGAAATCCTCGACAGAGCAAGGTAACACGGATGGCGATATAATAGTGAGAAAGATTCGTGCGTTTTTGAATGAGAAGCATTTACCTGATGAGAAAAAGCAACTTATCATTCGGACTCTGGAGAACACCTTGACAACGGATAATATCAACCGACCGGAAAAAGGGGAAAGTCAACTTAAACGGGTATTTGTCAAGATTGTAGATACTTTGGGAATTTACTATAAAATCGGCTTGACCACCGATTTTACGGGAAAACTCTTCAATGAAATGTACAGTTGGCTCGGCTTTACACAGGATAAATTGAACGATGTCGTCTTGACTCCGTCATATGTTGCTACGTTATTGGTCAAGTTGGCTCGTGTGACTAAAGATTCTTATGTGTGGGACTTCGCAACAGGTTCAGCAGGATTGTTAGTTGCCGCGATGAACGAAATGTTGATCGATGCAAAAAATAGCATACACTCTCCGGAAGAACTTGCTGCAAAAGAAGCGGGAATCAAGGCTAACCAACTACTTGGATTGGAATTGCTCCCGAGTATTTATATGCTGGCTGTTCTTAACATGATTCTGATGGGAGACGGTAGTTCGAATATCCTAAATAAGGACTCGTTAAAAGACTTCGATGGCCATTATGGTTTTGGTGAGGTCAATGCAAAATTTCCGGCCGATGCTTTTGTCTTGAATCCTCCGTATTCAGCGAATGGCAACGGAATGAATTTTGTCGAAAAGGCCCTTGGAATGATGAGTAAAGGCTATGCGGCTATTATCATTCAAAGTTCGGCAGGTTCTGGCAAGGCAAAAGAGTACAACAAAAGAATATTAGAAAAGAATACGCTTCTTGCGAGCATCAAGATGCCCATCGATTTGTTTATCGGCAAATCGAGTGTACAGACGAATGTCTATGTATTCAGGGTTGGGGAAGCTCATACGAAAGATGATATCGTGAAGTTTATAGACTTTTCGAATGATGGCTATACGCGCACCAATCGTAAAAAGGCCAGCTGTAATCTGCGGGACACCGACAATGCCAAAGAACGCTATGAGGAAGTCGTAAACTTGGTGCGTTTCGGTAAGAAGAAACTGAAGTATCTTGCGGAAACGGATTATTACGAAGGCACTATTGACCCCAATAATGGAGCAGATTGGAATCAATCCGCTCCTATTGACACCAAACCCACCTTGCAGGATTTCAAAAAAACAGTAGCGGATTATCTTGCATGGGAAGTGTCGAATCTTTTGAAACGCCAAAAAGTCGAGGAGGGCGGCCTGGGAAAATAGATGCCCCACTTAACAAAAAACTATCCGAGGTTAAGTGGGGAGAATTCAGAATCGGGGATTTGTTCGAGATACGTCCGACCAAATCTTATGGACTTACAAATGCTAAATTATTTGCTACAGCTGGCGACACACCAGTAGTTACCAACACAAGTATTAATAATGGCATTAGTGGTAGAATTGCTTTGCCACCAATAGAAAAAGGCGGAATTATAACATATAGTGATACGACTACATCCGATGCTATCTTTTATCAATCAGAGGATTTCATTGGGTACTCTCATGTACAAGGATTATATCCAAGACAAAATATTTGGAGTGGATCGCGTTTACTTTATTTTGTTGCTGCTTTTAAAAAAGTCGCTGCAAATAGATTTGATTATGGGAATAAATTCAATCGTGCGATTACGACTGAAATGTATGTAACACTTCCGGCAACCATAAATTCTGAAATAGACTTTGAGTTTATAGACGGTTTTATCGCTGAGCTGGAAGCCCAGCGTATCGCTGAGCTGGAAGCCCAGCGTATCGCTGAGCTGGAAGCCCATTTAACTGTTACGGGACTTAAAGATTATATTCTGACAGAGGAAGAGCATAGTGTTCTTGATAGCTATGAAGATTGGGAGTGGAACACATTTAATCTTGAAGACTTATTTGGTAAATCGACACGAGGTAAACGCCTGAAGAGTGCAGACCGAATCCCGGGAGAACTGCCTTTCGTAACAGCAGGAGAAGCGGATGAAGGTATATCCGATTTTATTGGGAATAATGTAACTGTCTTTTCAGAGAATACTACTACGATAGATATGTTTGGTTCTGCCAAATATAGGAACTACAGGTATGGCGGAGATGACCATGTTGCAATTGTACACACGGAAGCTTTACCCAAATTGGCTTCGATTTTCGTCACATCGGCAATTCACAAATCGTCACACAGTGGGCAATTCGATTATTCCAAGAATTTCTATGCAAAAGATGCAGATGCGTTGAATATTCAGTTGCCATCTCGTGGTGGGCAACCCGATTACGAGTGTATGGCAACATTTATTTCTGCCGTACAGAAAATAGTTATAAAAGATGTGGTTCTCTTTGCCGATCGAAAAATCGGAATGGCTAAAAAAGTTGTGAATAAATAGTTTGGGTATGAGTAATAAGAAATATGCTTTTATTGATGAATTCGGAGCCTTCGGGTATGATTTTGACAATTCGGGATGTACTACTCATTTCTTGATTGGAGCAGTTATCGTAGACGAGAGCAATCTTTCGTTTGTATCAGAACGTGTTGAGAATATTCGGAAAAAATATTTTCAACAAGGAGAAATAAAATCCAGTAAAATTGGAAGGAATCATAAAAGACGTGTTTCTATTTTGACCGAGCTAAAACAACTTCCTTTTCATGTATTTGCATTTGTATGTGATAAACGAAAAATATATGAAAATTCTGGTCTCAGATATAAACAGTCATTTTATAAATTCTTGAATAACATCGTGCATCAAGAATTGAGGGTTTCGTATAATAACTTAACGATTACTGCAGATGAAGTTGGAGGTAATGATTTTCTTCAATCTTTTGCAGCGTATGTTAGGTCGAAGGAGATCTCTCTTGATTTATTCGACAATAGCTTGTTTAGATTCGAGAATAGTAAACATAGCATTATTATACAAGTCGCTGATATTGTATGTGGTTCCCTTGCATATAATTATGATATAAGGAAAATATCAGAATCTGACGGCTATAATTACAAATCCGTATTAGGAGATAAGATATTAAGAATAAAAGAGTTTCCTGAAACTTTTGATACATTCAATGTTTCTCAAAATGACTTGAATCCTGAGTATAATCCACAAATTGCTGATATCTGTTATAGGAAAGCTAAACATTTTATAGAAACGCATAATAATACAGACGATGACGAAGTCAAACAGCAAATTGCAGTATTGAATTATCTCCTGTTTAGATTTATGAATAAATCGCCAAGGAAATATATTCCCACACAAGAACTTATTACTCAATTAGTGTACTTAGGATATGATAGATTATCACTTCAGACTTTTCGGAATAAAATCATAGCGAAACTTCGGGATAATGAAGTAATAATATCAAGTAGTTCTGGTGGATATAAAATACCATCAACAGAAAAAGAATTGTATGACTTTGTCAATCATGGCAAAAGTATTATCATGCCAATGTTAGCACGATTAAAAACTTGTAACGATGTTATTCGGATGGGAACGAATGGTGAAATAAATTTATTCGAAAAGGCAGAATATCATTCACTTGCAAAAATGTTTGATACAACCGAGCAGTAAATAATATACATGTATGATGGACTTCAACGAATACATACGCCAAAGCGGGAGAAGGGTTACGCATGGCAGACCGCAATCGGGTTGCAGGCCGTCGATGGTTTGAAACCTTCTGGCTACTTGATTGAAACTGTACGTAAAGATATTTGAGCTGGACTCCCACGTCGCAACTGTGTTGCTCCTCGGAGTGACAGCGGCGAATTCTTCCTACGTCGTCTGCGGCTCTGCTTGTCGTATCTGTCGGGTTGTATTAGGGCGATGTAATATCGTCGTCCGGAATAAATAGGGCGGTTTATTTTTCGATAGTTTTGGAGTTTCGGCGAAATTGTATTACTTTTGTGACGCATTGCGCACCGCATGGTGCGTATAGTGTGTCGGTCTCGTAGCTCAGCTGGATAGAGCAACAGCCTTCTAAGCTGTCGGTCGTGGGTTCGAATCCCGCCGGGATCACAAGCGCAGAACAAACTGCATGTAGCACCGCAGGTGCGAAAGATGGCGGAGAGGACATTGTTGAGTTTACTCAAACAATGTCCTCTCCGCTATTTTGTTTATCGCTGTTTGCGATACATGCAGTTAGTTTTGCCGAGGTTCCCAAGGGAAAGACGAGCGCAGCGAAGTCAATTCGCCGGGATCACATGTCTGCAACGGCAAGAGACGGATCGTATCCGTCTCTTTTTTTGTCGTCCGGCCTTTTGTGAGCATGCTCACGGCGGCCGTCCTCCAAACATTCGCATCACTTCGTTTCGCTTGCCGTTGCTTTCTGCTCTTCCGGCGGTATTTTTTTATGGTGGGTTGCGAGGATAATTATATTTATTTTCAGCGGTATCCTCGCCAGTACTGACGCATGGGTCCGTACTTCGAATCATGCCGAGGCTCCCAAGGGAAAGACGAGCGCAGCGAAGTCAATTCGCCGGGATTACCTGTTTTTAAGCACTCGCGTCTTAAAGGAAACAAAACATTTGGCAACACCGCATAAGCAGGGTAGGCAAGGTTTGTTTTCAATCGAACAGGTTTTGACAAACATCTGTCAAAAAAACTGCTATGGAAGAAATTCTTATGCGTTGCCATGCACTTTTTTAAGTTTTTGAGCTTTACTCTATTTGAAAATTCCTAACTTTGTAAGGAATAGACACCTATTCGAGTTGATATAAATGACGCAGGGGCGGCAAAGTTTAGTGTCGGCTGACAGCATTTGCCTGAATCGACAAGTGCACGATTTCGATAAGACACTTGCTATTCTTGCGATTTTGAGTACACTATTTATGTCGCCGCATAGCGATAATTGAAACTATGGACCAACCCAAAATTGAGCGTGTGCTGCGTCTGATGAAGATGATGACGGGCAACAACAACTACACTGTGGAGGATATGGCGGAGCGGCTCGGCATATCCTATCGCTCGGTTTATCGTTACATCGAGACCTTCAAGGAGTCCGGTTTTGTCGTGCAGCGCAAGGAGGGCGGCATCTACAAACTCGGTAAGGACAGCCGCTATTTCAGGGAGATTTCACAGCTCATTCACTTTACGGACGAAGAGGCGCATATTATCAATCAACTGATCGAGGGCATGGATAATACCAACATGCTCAAACAAAACCTGCGCAAAAAACTCACGGCCGTTTACAACTGTACCTCGTTGGCTGATTGTGTGGTGGAGGGCAAAAACGCCATCAATGTCAATCGCTTAATAGAAGGCATCTCGGGGCGAAAGCAGGTCGTGCTCAACAATTACGCCTCCTCGCATACGGGCATCGTTCGCGACCGTCTGGTCGAACCCTTTGGTTTCACGACAAACTACGTGCAGGTGTGGTGCTACGAGCCGGAGTCGGGACTCAACAAACTCTTCAACACTGCCCGCATCGGTGCTGTGAGCGTGTTGGAGGAGGGGTGGAGATATGCCGATAGGCACCACGAGGGTTATATTGACATCTTCCGCATCACGGGCTTCGAGCAGAGGCGCGTACAGCTGGAACTCGGCGTGATGGCGCACAACCTCTTGGTGGAGGAGTATCCTCTCTCGACCCGCGACCTTACGCAGATTGACGACTCGCATTGGCTGCTCGACACGCAGGTCTGCGACTATGCCGGCATCGGCCGCTTTGTGATGGGACTCGCGGAGGATATTAAGATCCTCACACCCGAATTTGACGAGTATATCAAATCCATTGTCGAAAGAATGTACAATAGTTATAAATCACGCAAATAAAAAGATATATATGGAATCGAAGACAGAAATGAGACATAAGTTGTACGAGGAGTTTGTTAATGAGTTTCCGTTGGAGTTATTAAAAGATATGCCTCTTGAAAAGTACACAAATTTGAATAAGTATGATTCATTTTGCTATTGGATTGAAAGTAGGACATATGAACTTGGCTCAATCTGGGGAGGTAGTTCATATAAATTTGGTATTTACAAGTATGCCAAAAAGCCGAACAATCCAGGTATAATTGTTTCAGATGATGAGTATGCTTGGTATAAAAAGTATAATGCTAAAAATAGGCAGGAGGCATACCGTATTACGTTGAATAGTATCATTAAAGTTGCAGAATTAGCTTCAACTGGCAGATTCCGGGAGATTGATAATGACAATACTTTTGGTACGGTACTTCGCTGGAAAATTGCGTTTCTGTATTCCAACAAACATTTGATCCCGATATATCAAAGAGAGATGCTTGAATACCTATCGCTCGTATTAGGAATGCAGGGTGTTGAAAAAGCATCGATATGGGAATTGCAGAAATTTTTAATCGAACAAAAGGGAGAGCGTGATTTATTTGACTACTATGAATATCTGTTGTCGCTCCTGCCAGAGGAGAAAACGTCAAAGGGTGGCAAAGAGGAAACACGTGTTTGGCTATATGCACCTGGTGAGAACGCCCGTCTTTGGGACGAGTGTTTAGAAAATGGGTGCATGTATCTTGGCTGGGACGATATGGAAAACTTGTCTCAGTATGATTCAAAAAAGGCGATGGCAGCAAAAATGAAGGCTTTATATGGAGACAATAGCAGCTATATGAATGATTCTCGGGCAACCTTTGATTTTGTCTATACATTAAAACCTGGTGATATTGTCTATGTAAAGAAAGGTATCCATCAAATTATCGGTCGAGGTATAGTAACAGGCACATACGAATATGATGTTGAACGAGAGGAGTATAAGAATGTTCGAACCGTAGAGTGGCAAAATGTTGGAGAATGGGTTGCTGGCCAACAGCTTGTAATGAAAACCCTAACAGATATTACAAAGTATCCGGATTTCGTTAAAAGTTTGCGGACTCTTGTTGAAGGAACAGATATTGATAAAGAAGTTGAACCTGCTACTGCGCCTTCCGGGTTTTGGTGGCTGAATGCCAATCCGAAGTATTGGAGTTTATCGGAATGGACAGTCGGAGCCGAACAATACTATACGTTGTTGAATGAGAATGGTCGCAAACGACGTATTTACCAGAATTTCGTTGATGCCAAAGAGGGTGATGCCGTTATTTGCTACGAGTCTAATCCAACGAAGCAGATATTATGTCTTGCAACCGTATCCAAGGCGAGCGATGGCGAGCGTTTATATTTCAAGAAGTTAGAGACACTTGCTAATGGTATAGACTATGCAACATTCAAGGACATGCCGGAGCTTCAGAAAATGGAGTGCATAATTAATCCGAATGGCTCGTTCTTCAAACTTGCTCCAGATGAGTATGATGTGTTGATGGATATCATTCGTGAGTCTAATCCGATAGCACCTGTAAGGACTACAACGGTATATGTCAAAGAGGATTTCTTAAATGATGTCTATATGAGTGCTTCTGATTATGATGCTTTGCGTGGTATTGTAGAGCATAAGAAGAATATTATTTTGCAAGGCGCACCAGGTGTGGGTAAGACATGGTCTGCGAGGCGACTTGCATACTCATTGATGGGCGAGCGTGATGATGATCGTATTGGTTTTGTACAGTTCCACCAAAACTACTCGTATGAAGATTTCGTAATGGGTTATAAACCGAACTCGGAAGCTGGTTTTGACTTACAGCGAGGTGTTTTCTACAAATTCTGTATTAAGGCAGCCAATGATCCAGACAGAAAATATTTCTTTATTATCGATGAGATCAATCGAGGTAATCTATCAAAGATATTTGGTGAGTTGCTTATGCTCATTGAAAAGGATTATCGCTTTGATTATAAAACAGGCAAGGGCACAAAAATCACATTGGCATACAGTGAGGAGCGTTTTGCAGTGCCTGCAAACCTTTATATCATAGGAATGATGAATACAGCTGATCGTAGCCTTGCGATGATCGACTATGCTCTTCGCAGAAGATTCAGTTTTTATCCTATGAAGCCGGGATTCGATAGTGAAAGCTTCTTGCACTACTGTGAAGAACGTGGTAATGATAAATTCAATACTTTAATTTCAAAGATCAAGGAGCTGAATAAAGCGATTGTAGATGATGCCTCACTTGGCCCAGGTTTCGAGATTGGTCATAGCTATTTTTGTAATAAAAACGAGATAACAGATAATTGGCTGTATGCAGTTGTCAACTATGAGATTATCCCTATGCTCGAAGAGTATTGGTTTGACAACAAGGAGAATGTAAATAATTGGAGCGAGAAATTAAGAAACGCTATCAAATGATAAACGACAAGGGCATATTGATTCGCAATATTTACTACATGCTGACTTATGCTTTTACAGATTTGAAGCATAAGTACTACGAGAATATTGCCAAAGAGGAGTTCAAGCATATCTATGATATATTTGCGGAAATTCTCTATAAAGGTATGTCTATGCAAATCAAGCAGGGGCTTTATCGGGCATATATTGATAAGCATGAGAATCTGTACACTTTGCGAGGCAAGTTGGATTTGCAGGGTACTATCAATGACCGCATTCGCAGGCAAACGGCAATATATTGCGAGTATGATGAATTGTCAGTAGATAATATTCTCAATCAGATATTGAAGTTTACTGCAATGGCTCTGATTCGCGAAGGCTCTGTTGGGCTTAAACGTAGGGCGGCACTGCGTAGACTGATGCTGTATTTTAGTAGTGTGAGTGATATCTCGAGGTCAGATATTCATTGGAGTACACTCCGTTATGGCCGCAACAATCAGAGTTATAGAATGCTTATGAATATTTGCTATTTTATTCTCGATGGTATGCTGATGACAACCGAAGCAGGCGAGTATAAGATGGCTGCATTCTCGGAGGAGCACATGCACAAGTTATTCGAGAGGTTCGTGTTGGAGTATTATAGGATCGAGCATAAAGAGTTGAATGTCTGCTCGTCAGAGATAAAGTGGGATATTGACTACGATGCAGAATGTTGCATAGAGTTTTTACCTAAAATGCAAAGTGATATTATCCTTAAAAAGGGTGAGCGTACATTTATTATCGACACAAAATACTACGGGAAAACGCTGTCGACTCACTATGATAAAAAGACTCTGCATTCGGCAAATATGTATCAGATATTTACTTATGTAAAGAATTATGACAAAGAACAGTCTGGCAATGTGGCAGGAATACTACTATATGCCAAAACAAGCGAGGATATTACGGCAGACTTTGCTGCAACATTCGGCAAAAATAAATTTTGGGTTAAGACTCTCGATCTTAATCAAGAGTTTGAAGAGATTAAAAATCAATTAAACGCTATTCAAGCACTTTATTTGAGTTGAAAATGCCTATTGACAGAAACTGTCAAAACGCCGCCGTACCTTTGTCCCGACAACATGAAATAGTGTTGTCGGGACATTATTTATAAAAGATTGGCGTATGTGGAATTTTCTGTGGGACATGATTTTATTAGACTGGTTGTTCGATATCTTCGGTGGTGATGATAATTAGACGGTAGATGAACTACTACAAGGCATTTCGATGTTTCCTGCGGGCAATGATGTGCGAGGAGGCATTCGACAGAGCCTTCTACTCCTATAATGGTTACACCTCTCTCGACGAAGCGTTGTGGCGGGCAGGAGAGCCGGAGTACATTGTTGCCCACGCTTTCGACTGGCGCGCTACTTCCGAAGGACGAGAGTTCTGGTTAAATGTAGATAGGGCGTGGCACAGAGTCATGGGAGCAATTAAGGCATCGGAATATGGCAGTGTGAAATCTGCTCCCGATGTAACGGGAGAGACGATGGAGGGTTGAAAGCTGCAAAATAGGATTTTATTAAAAATAATATAATTAATCGAATATCTTTTTGTGTCGTAATTTTTTTAACTTTGTACAAACATAAACTACACCAATATGAACTTTAATGAATTTACCAGACTCTATCCGGTATCCAAGACCCTACGATTCGAGTTACGGCCGGTAGGCAAAACCAAAGAAAATATCGAAAAGAACGGATTCTTGATTCGCGATCAAATTAGGGCGAAAGACTATATTCGTATCAAAGCAATTATCGATGAATATCATAAGGCCTATATCGACGAGGTGCTAAGCCGCTGTGTTTTACAGTATGATAACGAGGGAAAACATAATTCTCTGACCGAGTATGTCGAATTGGTGCAACGTGCAGGCTTAGATGGTCGAAATAAGGACACTCTTAAAAAGGTGCAAACTAATTTGCGCAAGCAGATTGTTAGCAGCTTCAAACAGGATCAGCGTCATAAATATCTTTTCAAGAAAGAGCTGATCAAGGATTATTTATATGATTTCGTGAAAACCGAGGAGGACAGGAGACTTGTCGATAGTTTCAAATCATTTACTACATATTTTACAGGATTCAATCAGAATCGGGAAAACATGTATTCCGACGAAGACAAATCGACAGCTATCGGATATCGTCTGATTCATGATAACCTGCCTAAGTTCATCGATAACATCAAGGCATTCCACCAGATTGCGGAAGAAGAGGGTTTATCGGAGAGCTTGCAGTCTGTATATGCCGAAGTCGGCCCGTGCAGCGGCGTGGAAGCGCTCGCCGATGTCTTCAGTCTGGAATACTTTAATAATGTACTTACACAGAAAGGAATAACGTGTTATAATGGAATTGTCGGCGAACTCAACAAAGCGGTCAATTTGTACAACCAACAGCATCGTGATGCGCGCTTGCCTAAGTTGAAAATGTTGTATAAACAGATTCTGAGTGATCGAGAACCACAGTCATGGCTTCCAGAGCAGTTCGACAATGACGACGAGGTGCTGCGCTCTATCGGTGAATATCATGAATCGATGAGAGCGTATCTTTCTAACCTAAAAATACTTTTGGAGTCGATTGCCGATTATGATCTTAGTGGCATATTTGTGCGCAACGATGAACAGATGACTGAGATATCCAAACGAATAAGCGGAGATTGGTCAACTATTCAAAGAGCGGTTGTGTCAGATCCGAAATTTAAATCGTTTCGCAAGCAGAAGAGAAGTGAAGATGTCGAAACGTATGAGGCGGAGTTGAGGAAACTCTATGCCAAACAAGGCAGTTTTAGTATAGCATATATCGACTCTGTTTCAGGTCTTGCAATCGAAAGCTATTTTTCGAATTTGGGAGCTGTCGATACGGAGAGCAGACAAGAGGAGAATCTGTTTGCTAAGATAGAGAATGCCTATGCTGGTGTCGAGAAGTTATTGAAAGAGCCATATCCGCATGGCAAGAAATTGATCGGAGCTAAGGACGGTGTTGCTTTGTTGAAGGATCTGCTCGACGCATGGAAAGAGTTGCAGAGATTTGTCAAACCTCTGTTGGGAGTGGGCGATGAAGCCGATAAGGATATGCGTTTCTATGGTGAATTATTGCCTATCTCTGATCGGCTGGACAAATTGACACCGCTTTACAATATGGTACGCAACTATGTTACGCGCAAACCTTATTCGATAAATAAGATCAAGGTGAATTTCGACAGTCCGCAGTTGTTGGACGGCTGGGACAAAAATAAGGAACGCGATTGTTTGTCGGTTATTCTGCGTCGTGGCGATAATTATTATTTGGCCATCATCGATAAGAACCACAACCGTATATTCGACGGTGAGCGATTGCCGTGCGACGGCGAGTGTTACGAGAAAATGGTGTATAAGTTGTTGCCGGGCGCAAATAAAATGTTGCCAAAAGTGTTCTTTTCTAAGTCTCGTATCGATGAGTTCGCTCCAAGCGAAGATGTACTTAGAATATATAATGACGAAACTTTTAAGAAAGGAGAAAATTTTAATCTCAAGGATTGTCATAGGCTTATAGACTTTTATAAGGATTCGATAGAAAAACATGAAGATTGGAGGTCGTTCGACTTTATATTTTCTGAGACAGAATCTTATGAAGATATTAGCGGCTTTTATAGAGAAGTTGAGGAACAAGGATATAAGTTATCTTTTACCCCGGTATCTGCGGCTTATATCGACTCGCATGTCGAAGAGAGTAAACTCTATTTGTTCCAGATATATAACAAGGATTTTTCGGAACATAGCAAGGGTACTCCCAATATGCACACGCTCTATTGGAAGATGTTGTTCGACGAACGCAATTTTGCCGATGTCGTATATCAACTTAACGGAGGTGCCGAGCTATTCTATCGCGAGCGAAGCATCGAGCGCACCAAACCGACTCATGCGGCCAATGTCCCTATTAAGAAGAAAAACAGGCTTAATAAGAAGAAAGAGAGTACATTTGCGTATGATCTGACCAAAGACAAGCGATATACGGTCGATAAATTCCAATTTCATGTTCCTATCACATTGAATTTCAAGAGTGAGGGACGTGACGATATTAATTCGAAAGTCAGAGACTATCTGCACTCGGCAGATGATGTGCATGTAATAGGCATCGACCGCGGCGAACGCAATCTGCTTTATCTGACCGTTGTCGACAAGCATGGCCGAATATGCGAGCAGTTGTCATTGAACGAGATATGCAACAGTTACGGAGGCAACGATTATAAGACCGATTATCATGCCTTGCTCGACAAACGTGAGCACGACAGACTTCGCGAGCGTCAGAGCTGGCAGACTATCGAGGGTATCAAGGAGTTGAAAGAGGGCTATTTGTCGCAGGTAATACATAAGATTGCCGAACTGATGGTTAAATATCGTGCGATTGTAGTTTTGGAAGATCTCAATAGAGGTTTTATGCGTGGCCGTCAGAAGGTTGAAAAGTCCGTATACCAGAAGTTCGAAAAGATGCTGATCGATAAACTCAACTATTTAGTCGATAAAAAGGCCGATCCGGAGTTGCCGGGCGGGCTTCTCAAAGCCTATCAGTTGACGAGCAAATTCAGCAGCTTTGCCAAGCAGGGTAAACAGAGCGGTTTCCTATTTTATGTGCCGGCATGGAATACCTCGAAGATCGATCCCGTTACCGGTTTTGTCAATCTGTTAGATTTGCGCTATGAAAGTAAAGACAAAGCCAAGGAATGGTTGAACAAATTCGATACGATTCGCTATAATGCGGATAGAGATATGTTCGAATTCAGCTTCGATTACGATCGGTTTACATCGAAAGCAGAGGGGACTCGTACCGTATGGACCGTATGCACGCATGGCACCCGTATCGAGACTTTCCGTAACCCGGAGAAGAACTCCGAATGGGATTATCGGGAAGTCGATCTGACGGCTGAGATGAAACGGCTTTTCGAGGAGTACGGTATAGATATAACAGGTAATCTTAAAAATGCTATTGCGGAGCAAGGCGATAAGGCATTTTTCGAGCAATTGCTTAGTCTGCTGCGCCTGACCTTGCAGATGCGTAACAGCAATAGCAAAGAGAGTGTCGATTATATAATATCGCCTGTGGCCGATGCCGACGGCAGGTTCTTCGATAGTCGCGATGCCGACGATTCGCTGCCGAAAGATGCCGATGCCAACGGTGCTTACAACATAGCCCGCAAAGGTCTGATGATCATAGAACAGATCAAGTGCGCGGACGATGTGGCTACTGTTAGGTTCGATTTGAGCAATAAGAACTGGCTGCGATATGCGCAGCACTCTCATTAGGTTTATGGCAGGGCCATGCTTGCATGGCTCTGCCGGACATAAAAGTAAAGATGACCGAGTAATATAGGGCAGTATGGAGGATTATATCGCCATTGCCAATCTCAACGATTTTATATTTTGTCCCTACTCCATATACTTGCACTCGGTGTATATGGAGTCGGACGAAGATATGTATAAGGCCGTACCGCAGTTATCCGGTAGTGAAGCTCATAAGAGGGTGGATTGCAAAACTACCTCGACGCGCAAGGGCGATTTGGCGGCACTGCCGGTCTGCTGTGACGAATTGGGCGTGGTAGGTGTCATAGACATATATAAGTCGGACAGACGATTGTTGATCGAACGGAAGAATAATCTGAAACAACTGTTTCGAGGACAGATATACCAACTATGGGCACAGTATTTTTGTATGATTGAAATGGGGTATCTTGTCGAGCGTATTGCATTCTATGAGATTTCGACAAATAAGATGCACTATCTCCCGCTGCCCTCCGATAAGGATAAAGCGGAGCTACTGTCGTTTATATCCGAGTATCGATCCTATCGACCCGATAAAGACACGTTTTCAGTAAATCCCAATAAATGCCGACATTGCATCTATTGCAATATGTGCGATAAAACCGATTGCGACAATGTTTACACATAAGGATATATCCGCTCGAACCATTTTCGTATTGAATTGTTTCGATTCCGAACGCCGGTTTAGAGTGAGCGGCGGAGAGTTGATGCTTGAACAGGTCGAGCAGGATAAACACACGACATTGACGAAATTCCCTTTTCAGAAGATACTTGCCCTATTTGTCATTGGTCCTATCTCCATCACCACACCGCTTATCGATAAATGTAAAAAATATGGCGTTGCATTGGTGGTAATGAAATCCAATCTGCGACCGGTATTCGTATGGGCGGATTCTGCTGAGGCCAACTATCTTTTGCGAAAACGCCAGTTCGAGTATCCTGCTGATGATATTGATATTGCCAAATCGTTGGCACATAACAAGATCTTTAATCAATGCCGTAATTTGCAGAAAACGCGCCGCAAAGATCGTTTGACTTCTGATGCGGTGACTTATTGCGTCGATGCGCTTTCTACATTGGAATTTGTCGATACCTACGATAGCTTGATGGGGCTGGAAGGGGCTGTGGCAAAGAGCTATTTCGGCGCATATTTTCAAGATATGCAATGGCATGGCCGCCACCCGCGTGTAAAATGCGATACCCTTAATTTAACGCTGGATATAGGCTATACCATACTATTCAACTTTATGGAGTGTTTCCTGCGTATGTTCGGCTTCGATTTGTACGTGGGCGTATATCATCGCTTGTGGTTCAAACGTAAATCGCTTGTTTGCGATTTGATGGAACCTTTCCGGTGCATAATCGATCATACCGTGCGCTCGGCTTTTAATCGAGGGCAATTCCGAGATAGTGATTTTCGTATGGTCAAGCATGCCTATCAACTTAAATATGAGCGGTGTCCGGACTATTATCGAGTGTTCTACGATGCTTTGATTGCATATAAGTCCGAGTTTTTCGTATATGTTCAGCAATACTATCGTTGCTTTATGGGTTGTAAATCGGTTCGATCGTATCCTAAATTCGAGTTCAAATGATTATTGTCAGTTACGATATAGCAGATGATAAGATGCGAGCGCGTTTTTCGAAAATGCTGACCAAACACGGCGCAATACGTTTGCAATATTCCGTCTATGAAGTGCGCAATACTAAACGTATAGTGGATAATATCACTCTTAAAATCGAGGCTTATGCCCGACATTTCACAATGGACGATAGTGTCGTTATTTTCGATGTTGCCGATCATGCCGTTACGAAATATGGTAATGCGATTCATCGTGACAGGGCGGTAGTTTATTTGTAAATACAAACCTCGGTTGTTATGTTTTTAGTGTTGTACTGCTATTGTGCTCATAAATAGTATATTGGCGTAAAATATTGCAACGCAGGAGATGTTAAGGGGGTGAATAATATGAAAAAATGTGTGGACAGAATACATTGGTTTATATATTTTTTCATATATTTGTAACAAATTTAGAGGCTATAATGCCTATATAATTTCTACTATTGTAGATTCGACAGATGGAAGCATAAACACGGAAAGGCTATAATGCCTATATAATTTCTACTATTGTAGATTCTGATACTTTGTAATTCGACGCATTTTGGCTATAATGCCTATATAATTTCTACTATTGTAGATTCTGATACTTTGTAATTCGACGCATTTTGGCTATAATGCCTATATAATTTCTACTATTGTAGATATCGTGCCCGCCGGCTGGGGAGCTTGTCGGGCTATAATGCCTATATAATTTCTACTATTGTAGATTTCGATTGGTTGGTTGGTTGTTAACATATGGCTATAATGCCTATATAATTTCTACTATTGTAGATTGAAGTTCCTACTCCGAATTGAGTAAAAGGCTATAATGCCTATATAATTTCTACTATTGTAGATTGTGATGTCGCGACAAATGGAACGACGTAGGCTATAATGCCTATATAATTTCTACTATTGTAGATTCCGCAATTACAGTATCTTATCGAGGTGGGCTATAATGCCTATATAATTTCTACTATTGTAGATGATTCAACGCAGGCAAGGAGTTGATTGCCTATAATGCTTATATGATTTCTACTGTTGTAGAGACAATTATTTGCAATTTAGAGAGGGAAATAGCGCGTATGGGTGTAGATGTACATATATTGATTCGACACGACTTTTACGAATTAGAGGATTACGATAAATCTATCGCCTTTGTCAAACGTACGATAGACAGATTCAAGGATATAATGTCTATTAATGGCGACTACGAGCATTTTGAATTGTATGGCAGATATGATGATGAGATAAAGTTTTCCGATATATCGTTTCGTATTCCACTTAATGGTGTCTGGTTGTATTTACGGAAGGGGTATTGGAATATTTGGACAGGGCGTCATGCTTGTCAAGTTACGAACAAATTCAATGGCAGACTCCATATATCTGATTTGGCATATGATACAGCGCAAGCTCTTGGGGCCGCGGAAGCCTGGTATTGTGATGAATTTTTTGCAGAGGACTGCGATTTCAAGACATTTGACGAGCTGAAAGAGATTGCGGAAATAAAGTATGGCATAATAGAGTATCCTTATAAAGAACTGATGAAATATGAAGATAATCAGTTCCCCGATTATTCGCCTTTCTATCACGATTCATTCGAGCAACGAGACGAGTAGAAAATAATGTTTGGCACTATTATTCGTAACAGCGTCACGGGCATATCTCGGATCAGTTCTAAAATCCGGTGGAGGGGAAAGAAAATTGGCAAAGAGAGATTCTCACGTCGCGATTAGTAATCGCTCCTCAGAATGACGGGGTGGGCATAATCGATAACACACATAGTCCACAACCGGATTCTTCACTTCACAACGCTTCGTTCGGAATGGCAGAAAACTGTCGCTCCGAGGAGCAACAAAGTTGCGACGTGGGAGTCTTGCCTCCCAACCGAAATTTAAGGCAGTGCCGGTGTCTTCATATCGATGCCGGAATAATGCGGAATAGTGGCATGATTCGGTCGTCGGGTAAGTTTTTTCGTGAAATTATTTGCAGAACGATGAAAAGATTATAAATTTGTGTCATCTATCGTATGCAGTTTTGTGGTGTAAAATGGTGTAATGTCAATTGTTGGTACGCAGGTGCGGGTAGAAAGATATTTGATATAATGATGATCTGTTGAATATGGGTAATATCTTACGTGCAGCATGCGTTGCGTAACGCGCCTTTAACCGATTGTTTAATTTGATTTACGGAGCCGCCCCGACATGATTGTCGGGGCGGCTTGTCGGATTATTGTACGGCCGGCATCGTGTCATGTAAACCGTGCAATGTTGTGATTGTCCGTTTTATTTACGGCCGGACGTGTGCGGTCGCAAACGCACTTGCACGTGAGTTGAGTCGAACCGAGGGCGGTCGCTATTTGGTCTCGCATCTCTCCGGCGTTCCGTCTTGATCGCTGAAGCGCGAGGCCTCAGCGCGGCGGCTTCTGTCGATGATGAATGTGGGGTATTGTTGTCCCATAATATTATTCAGATATGGGTTTGGCTGAAACGGCGCGCGGCTTGAACATGTCTGCGTTGCGTGACAGATACCCTTCCCATGCCTTGTCGAGTTTATCTGCATTTGCCGGATCGAGCATCTGTCCCGAATGACCTTTGTCCCACTCCATGTCGGGAATCAGTGCCGCCAGCTCTTTCGTGGTGAGCAGAGGAGATCGGTCGGGGTGAATCATGGTGTGTATCTCCATAAGCATGTAATATACTTTGCGGTCTCTTCCCGACCAGTCCTCGGCCAGATAGGGGTCCGACGTGAACACACCCGACATGACTACGCCCGTGTTCCCTGCGCCTACGCGCACCATGTAGAATTTGTCGCCTTTCGAGGCCTTTTCCCACTCCCATACGCTCCAATCGAAATCTTCCAGCTCCCAGCCGTCTGCCAGATCGTCGAGGTCGTCCTCGAAGCGTTTCATCGTGTACGACGATATGTCGGGGTTCCACTTCAATATGAATGTCTTTTGCGACGAGCCTTTTCGATCCTTGTTAAAATCGATACCGATTTTCATTTCTATGATTGCCATAATCAGATAATTTTTAAGTTTGCCGCAAAAATAGCCTGCGGTTTTGACAACTCTTGACAATTGGTGTTTTTTTCGATAATTTACCTGCAAATGGTATATTATTTTGGTCGTATGGTGCGTTATGATATTGCAGTGTGCCATGTGGAAATGTTAAATAGTCTTAACATTTGTTGGTTTTTCGGCAAAAAAAACGTAGCTTTGCTATGATATTATGGAGTAATGTAATATATGATAACCAATTTTAATATTCTATGAAGAGAATTCTTTTCTTTGTCGCGGCTCTGTTCATCGGGGTTGCGACTGTCTCGGCTCAGGGACCTGACATGACGATCCCTACCGATGAGAATTTGCGAGTAGGCAAGCTCGACAACGGCATGACCTACTACATACGCCACAACGAGAAGCCCAAGGGTCAGGCCAGCTTCTATATTCTGCATGACGTGGGTGCCATTCAGGAGAACGACGACCAGCAGGGTCTGGCTCACTTCCTCGAACACATGGCATTCAACGGTACGAAGAACCTGCCCGGCAAGACCATGATCAACTATTTGGAGAAGGTCGGCGTGATGTTCGGTTACAACCTCAATGCCGGTACTTCGTGGGACTACACCGAGTATATGGTAAAGGACGTGCCCGTGCGCGAAGGTACTGTCGATACGGCTCTTATGATCCTGCACGACTGGTCGTACTTCATCTCTTTGGAGCCTTCGGAGATCGACTCGGAGCGCGGCGTGATCATGGAGGAGCTGCGTACCCGCGACGGTGCAAGCTGGCGTTCGACCATCGCCATGCTCAAAGCCCTCTATAAGGACACCAAGTACGAGCATCGCAATCTGATCGGCTATCTCGATGGTCTGAAAGGCTTCGACCACAAGGCATTGGAGGAGTTCTACCATACGTGGTACCGCCCCGATTATCAGTCGATCTATGTCATAGGCGATATCGATGTCGACCAGATCGAGGCCAAGATCAAGACCCTTATGGCCGATATTCCGGCCGCTCCGGCCGATGCTCCTCAGAAGGAGGTGATCATCGTGCCCGACAACGAGGAGCCTATCATCTCGATCTTCTCCGATCCCGAGATGCAGTCTTCGTCGATCCGCATGTTTGCAAAGCGTCAGGCTCTGCCCAAGGAGATCAACAACACTCTTAATCGCACCTGGCTCGACATTGTGCTCGATTTCGCCATGACCATGGAAGATGCCCGTTTGGACGAGATCCGCATGAAGCCCGATGCACCGTTCATCAGTGCAGGCATGGGCGAGGGTCAGGTATTCGTCAATCCTACGCTCGAAGCAACGATGTTCGTTGCCCAGACCGAGGACGGCAAGTTGGCCGACGGTTTCCGCGCCATCTATACCGAGATGGAGCGCATGCGCCGTTACGGCTTCACGCAGGGCGAGTTCGAGCGCGCCAAGGACAACATTCTGCGCAATGCCGAGCGTAAGTACAACAACCGCAACGATGTGGAGAACAACGACTACGCCGACCGTTATATCGATGCCCACCGCAACAACTTCGCAATGCCCGATGCCGAGACCGAGTGGCAGATAATCAGCGGTTTGCTCTCTCAGATAAATGTTGATGCCATCAACGCGACATACGCAAGCCTCACCGCTCCCGACAAGAATCTGGTGATTGTATTCAACTCGCCCGTAAAGGAGGGTGTAGAGATCCCCACCGAGGAGCAGATCAAGGCCATCATCGCCGAGGTCGCCGAGTCGGAGATCGAGCCTTATGCCGACGATACCGTCAAGGAGCCTCTGATCCCCGAGGGAACGAAGTTGAAGGGTTCGCCCGTCAAGAAGACCTCGCAGAACGAGTCGCTCGGCACCGTCGAGTGGACGTTGAAGAACGGCATCAAGGTCGTATTCAAGCCGACCTTGCTCAAAGCCGACGAGGTTCGCATCGATATCACCTCGAAGGGCGGTCTGTCGACTTTGACCGACGAGGAGTATCGTACCGGTGAGTTCCTGCCCATCGTAGCCTCTATGTCGGGTGTCGGCAAGTTCTCTGCCAACGATCTGAAAAAGCAGCTCTCGGGCAAGTCGGCTTCGGTAGGTCTGGCGACAGACAGCTACGAGCACGGCATGAACGGTGTGGGTTCGCCCAAGGATATCGAGACGATGTTGCAGTTGGTATATCTCAATTTCACTTCGCCTCGCTTCGACGAGAACGACTTCAATACGATGAAGAAGACGTACGTATCTTACTTCGCCAACATTGAGTCGAATCCCGATTACATTGCCCAGCGCGAGTATATGAAGACGCTTTACGGCGATAATCCGCGTCGTCAGCTTACCAACTCGGACCAGATCGAGTCTCTCGAACTCTCTGCAATGTCCGCCGTTTACAAAAAACTCTTCGGCAACGCCGCCAACTTCCGCTTCACGATCGTCGGCAATGTCGATGAAGAGACTCTGCGCCCGCTGGTTGAGAAATATATCGGTTCGCTGCCCGTCAAGGGTGCCAAGCTCGCTGTCGTAGACGATGGCGTACGTGCCGTCGAGGGCGAGGTTACCAACGATTTCGCTACTGCCATGCAGCAGCCCAAGGTGTCGGTTTATCTCTCTTATACCGGCCAGACCGCATATACTCCCGAGAGCCGCATGGCTATGCTTCTGCTGTCGCAGGCTCTCGACTCTCGCTATTTGCAGTCTATTCGCGAGGAGAAGGGCGGAACCTACGGCGTACAGGTACGGGGCTCGGTAGAGGAGAATCCCATCGAGAACTACGACCTGCTCATTCAGTTCGATACCAACGCCGAGATGGCCGACGAACTGTTGGAGATCGCCATAGCCGAGATCGAGAAGATCGCCGCCGAGGGTCCGTTGGCCGATGATATCGCCAAGACCAAGGAGTTCCTCGTTAAGAATTACAGCAACACTTTGGAGAAGAACGGCGGCTGGATCAATGCCATCAACCGTTGGTACGACGAGGGCTACGACTTCAAGGCCGAGTACTTGAAGACGCTCGAAAAGGTCGATGCCGATGCCGTTAAGGCTCTTGCTGCAAAGATCTTGGAGGACAACAACAAGAATCTTGTAATCATGCGTCCCCAGGCCGAGTAACCGGCTTTGCGATACATCTGATCCGCACGCCCCGTAAGGAGCGTGCGGATTTTTATTTGCCTCGCCCGATCGGAGCGGATTTTGCATATCGCATCGTTTTGGTTATCTTTGCCACGTGAATAGATATAATGTGAGACATGACAAACAATCTTCTTAAAGGAAAGAAAGGCTTGATCTTCGGCGCATTGAACGAGAATTCGATCGCATGGAAGGTCGCCGAACGCGCCGTAGCCGAGGGCGCAGAGATCGTATTGACCAATACTGCCGCCTCTATCCGTATGGGTACGATCTCCGAGTTGGCCGAGAAGTGCTCGACCATAGTCATACCTGCCGATGCCACCAATGTCGAGGATCTGGAAAACCTTATCGACAAGACGATGGAGCATTTCGGCGGTAAGTTCGATTTCATACTCCACTCGGTCGGCATGTCGCCCAACGTCCGCAAGGGACTTACATACGACAATCTCAACTATGAATATCTCGCCAAGACGCTCGACATCTCGGCCATCTCGTTCCACAAAGTGATTCAAGTGGCACGCCACAAGGACGCGCTCAACGAGTGGGGCTCGATCGTCGCGCTCTCGTATATCGCGGCTCAGCGCACGCTCTACGGCTACAACGACATGGCCGATGCCAAAGCCCTGTTGGAGTCTATCGCCCGCAGCTTCGGTTATATCTACGGCCGCGAGCGTCACGTGCGCATCAACACCGTATCGCAGTCGCCTACGCCCACCACAGCCGGCGGAGGTGTGCTCGGTTTCAACGATCTGATGGAGTTCTCCGAGAGCATGTCGCCATTAGGCAATGCCTCGGCCGAGGATTGCGCCGACTACATCTTGTCGCTCTTCTCCGACTACACCCGCAAGGTTACCATGCAGAACCTCTATCACGACGGCGGCTTCTCCTCTATGGGTATGAGTCGTCGCGCCATGCGCACCTACGAGAAGGGTTTGCGCTTCGATGATGTGAAGGAGAATCAGTATCCTTTTGGGCACAAAGCCGAGTAATTTTTCGTGAAAGGCGGCATTCTACTGCCGCGCACTCAACTGCCCGAACAGGTAGTACGATCAGTACAACCTGTCCGGGCATTTTTCGTTTGCGTTGTATAATACCGCTTTTGACGAAAAATTCTCCATGAAAATGCCACACCTGCTTCCTCTCCTCGTCGCTTGCCAATGGGCAGTACACTTAGTACAGCCCATCGTCTCGCTCTGTCTGAGAGTCGCATCTGCGGCATTTTGATGAAAAATTGGCGCATAATTCTTTGGAAACTCTTTCCACATCAACAATGTCATTCAGAGCGGAATGAAATGTAGCGAAGAATCTGGTTGGGGAGTCTGTGCGTGGTCGGATATACACACCTTGTCATTCTGAACGCAGTGAAGAATCTGTGCGCAACTATTTCCACTCTGTCATTCTGAGGAGCGTGCTTGCACGCGACGTGAGAATCTCTGTTTTATCCGACAAATTGCGTCTCTGCCGGTGAGACTCCCACGTCGCAACTGCGTTGCTCCTCGGAGTGATGGATAATATATCGATGCCCCATATGAAATGCAGCGGCCGGAGTCCCATAAGAAGAGAGGACTCCGGCCGCTGTGTCGCTTCGGTTTCGTGTTGTTTCACGAAAACCGCATTACCATGCAACCGGTTCGGAGAGTATCTCGCCGTCGGCAGCGTCGTCGGCAGTAACGGTAGAGGCCTTATACTGAACGCAAAGCATTACAAGAGCCGATGATCCGTTGTTGCGGACGGAGCGACGGCCGGCGGGAGCTACGCGCACCACACTGCCTTCGGTGACGGGAAATATATGTCCGTCGACCTGAAACTCGCCATTGCCTGCAAGAAAGAAATATAATTCCTCGTGATTTTTGTGAGTGTGCAGAAATCCGGTCTCGGTGCCCGGAGCAAAACTCTGGAAAGAAAATTCGCTGCCCGTAGTGCCGAGTGCCGCACCGCCGAACACCTTGCCCGGAATCTTCACTTCGGGCGATAAGACAAGGGCGTAGTCCTGCAACGAGCTGAATTGTCCGACGTTGGCCGCGCTGAAATTATCGGCCGATGCAATTTTTTCGATCTGTTTCATAGTTGTAGTTGTATATTGTTTTAAGTTTCGTTTACGCTGCAAATATGCGACATTTTATTATGCAAGTCAAGTAGATACTTGCTATACAGTTAGTTACTTATTGGTAACCATTGCTGGAAATAAAAATGTTGCGGAGTGAAAAATTTTTGTTTTTTATGAATGTTTCACCCCTTGGCGGCAGATGCAGTGCGCAAATGCCTGCGCACGGATTGCCGGTTTTGGCTCGGCACATAGAGTGTTGTCATTTCGAGTGCGAACGAGAAATCTGTACGAGACTATTTCCACTCTGTCATTCTGAGCGATAGCGAACCGACGACAAGACGAGAGCAGAAGAAGTTTACTTCTTCTGCTGAGATGCGAAGGAGGAAGACCGCAGGTCATGAATCCGGTTGGGGACTATGTGCGTGGCCGATATGCCCATTCTACCATAACCAGATTCTTCACTACGTTCAGAATGACACGTCGTTCTGTCATTCTGAGGAGGACGGAACGTCCGACGTGACTCTGTTTTATCCGACAAACTGCGTCTCTGCCGGTGAGACTCCCACGTCGCCTGCGGCTCCTCGGAGTGACAGGGTGGTTTTGTCGTTCCCAACCAGATTCTTCGTTTCACTCAGAATGACAAGTCGCGTATCAAAGGCAATGTCGAAATAAATTTGGCATTGCTCTCACTTATTCGTACTTTGGCTTCGCCGAAGATACTCTCGCTCGGCAAAATGCAAACAAGTTTGCTTTTGCCCTCACTTATTCGTACTTTGGCTATCGCCGAAAATACTCTCGCTCGGCAAAATGCAAACAAGTTTGCTTTTGCCCTCACTTATTCGTATCTTTGTCAGAAAATAGGAATATATGCATAGATCGGGTTTCGTAAACATAATCGGTAATCCCAATGTCGGCAAGTCGACATTGATGAATGCGCTGGTGGGCGAGCGTCTGTCGATAATCACCTCGAAGGCGCAGACCACGCGTCACCGCATAATGGGCATCGTCAACGGCGACGATTTCCAGATCGTCTACTCCGACACGCCGGGCATATTGCGCCCGAGCTACAAGTTGCAGGAGTCGATGATGAAGTTCGTGCGCGGGGCGTTGACCGATGCCGACGTGCTGCTCTATGTGACCGACGTGGTGGAGCAGAGCGACCGCTCCGACGAGATCGTCGAGCGCATATCGCGCTCGGGCATACCGACGATCGTTGTCATCAACAAGATCGATCTCTCGACGCCGGAGCGGCTGGAAGAACTGGTCGAGTCGTGGCGCGCGAAGCTGCCCGAGGCTGTCATAGCCCCCGTATCGGCCAAAGAGGCATTCAACATCGGCGGGCTGTTCGATCTGATATTGGAGCGTCTGCCCGAGGGCGAGGCCTTCTATCCGAAAGACACGCTGACGGACAAGACGCTGCGGTTCTTCGCCTCGGAGATCATTCGCGAGAAGATATTGCTTACCTACGACAAGGAGATTCCCTATTGCTGCGAGATAGCCATCGACACCTACAAGGAGGAGCCGACGATCGATCGCATATCGGCCACCATATATGTGGCGCGCGATTCGCAGAAGGGCATAGTCATCGGCCACAAGGGCGAGAAGCTGAAACGTGTGGGACAGGCCGCGCGCGTGGATCTGGAAAAGTTCCTCGGCAAGCGTGTGTTCCTGCAACTATACGTCAAGGTCGATGAGGATTGGCGCAACAACGATCGGCAGCTGCGTCGATTCGGATACGAACAGGAGTAATAAAACCGCCGTCGGAGTCGTTATATAGACGATTCGAAACAGAGATGAAGAGATTTTTTGCAATCATAGCCTTGGCCATGGCCGCCATGCTGCCCGTCGATGCCGATGCGCAGTACGACCGCAACTACATCTACTGGGTGGGGCGGCAGTGCATGATGAACAACAACTATCACGAGGCCATCGACGTGCTGAGCGTGCTGATCCGCTTCGATGACAATGCCTACGATGCCTATTTCTATCGCGGCATAGCCAAATACAATCTCGACGATCTGTTGGGTGCCGATGCCGACTTCACGGCCGCCATAGAGAAGAACCCCGTCTACACGGGTGCCTATTACTACCGCGCCATAACACGCACGCGACTGGGCAACTACGACGATGCCCTGCGCGATTTTCAGGAGGCCATCGAGCTGCGTCCCGATTTGCCGGGACCATATTACAGCCGCGGCGTGACGCGTCTGCTGAACCAGCAGTTCGAATCGGCCATATCCGATTTCGACAAGTTCATCAAGCAGGAGAAGAAGAATGCCGATGCCTATATCAACCGCGGTACGAGCTACCTCTATCTGAAAGATACGCTCCGCGCCTACGAGGATTTCGACCAGGCCATACGCACCAACCGCGAGAATCCCAACGGCTACAACCGCCGCGGCGTGCTCTACATGCAGCAGAAGCGTTACGACGAGGCCTGCCGCGACTTCGACACGGCCATCGCCTGCGACTCGACCTATCTGCTCTCGTATTTCAACCGCGCTCTGGTCTACTCCTATACCAATCGTCCTATGCAGTCGCTCGGCGACTTCGACAAGGTCATCGAACTGGATTCGACCAGCTCGTTAGGTTATTTCAACCGCGGTATCCTGCGCTCGCAGATAGGCGACTACAACCGCGCTCTCGACGACTTCAACCGTGTGGCGATGTTCTCGCCGGGCAACGTGCTCGTCTACTTCAACCGCGCCATGCTCTATTCGCAGTTAGGCGATATAGATGCCGCCATAGAGGACTACTCGAAGGCCATAGAGCTTTATCCCGACTTTGCCAACGCCTATCTCAACCGCAGCATATTGCGCCGCTCGAAACACGACGTTGCGGGTGCCGATCGCGACCGTGCCACGGCGCAGCGCAAGATAGCCGAGTATAAGAACCGCCTCAAAGACAGTACCTACTCCATATATGCCGATACCGCGCAGCGTTTCGACCGTCTGCTGTCGTTCGAGAGCAAGCTCATAGGCAAGAATTTCGAGCGCATAGCCTCGGCGCGCAGCACCGCTGACGACGAGATGGCGCTTATCCCTATGTTCCGCTTCACGCTCGTGCGCCCCGATACGCTCGACTCGCCGGCGGCACCGCGAGCACGCTACTATTCGCAGCGCGTCGAGGATTTCAAGGTCAAGATAGGCAATCCTCTTTTGCGCATCTCGCGCGATGTGAGCAACATAGAGCCCGATTCGTTGGTGGCCATCGACCGCGCATACGCCGATATGCTGCGCGGCGAGGCCGAGCAGTCGTGGACGACGCTGTTCGAGCGCGGCATAAGCCAGTCGCTGATAAAGCAATATACAAATGCCGTCAACACCTATTCGGCCGCCATACAGCTCAACCCCGGCAATCCGTTCCTCTACATGAACCGCGCTACCACGCGCGCCGAGATGATCGACTTCATATCGTCGATCGACAACTCCTACCAGCGCATCACGGTCGACTCCGATCCGGCCAAGCGTTTGCAGAACGCCGGCACGCGCTCGTACAGCTACGACGAGGCGATAGAGGATATGAACAAGGTGATAAAGCTCTATCCCGATTTCGCCTACGGCTATTACAACCGCGCCAACCTGATGGCCATATCGGGCCGCCTGCCCGAGGCCTACGACGACTATACGAAGGCCATCGAGCTATACCCCGACTGCGGCGAGGCCTATTACAACCGCGGTCTGGTGCAGATCTTCATGAAGGATACGCGCAAGGGCTGCATGGATATGTCCAAGGCGGGCGAGTTGGGCATCGAGGCGGCATACTCGGTGCTGGCGCAATACCGCATAGCCGAACATTAAACCGCCGCTCGGCAAACGAAATTATATCGAACTTAAATAAATGTAAGTATGACAACAACAATTACAAGAAAACTCAACGATTCGGCGTTCGCACGTTGGTCGGCACTGATCCTCATCGCACTGATGATGTTCTTCGGCTACATGTTCGTCGATCTGATGTCTCCGTTGCAGAGCATGATCGAGACCCAGCGCGGCTGGTCGCCCGACGTGTTCGGCACCTACGCCGCTTCGGAGTACATTCTCAACGTGTTCGGATTCCTGATCATCGCAGGTATCATTCTCGACAAGATGGGTGTGCGCTTCACCGGTACGCTGTCGGCCTCGCTGATGTTCGTCGGTGCGGCCATCAAGTTCTACGGCGTGAGCGACTGGTTCGTCGGCTCGGGCTTGGAGTCGTGGCTCAACTCGTGGTGGACCACCATGCCTGCGAGTGCCAAGATGGCTTCGCTTGGCTTCATGATCTTCGGCTGCGGTTGCGAGATGGCCGGAATCACCGTCTCGAAAGCCATAGCCAAGTGGTTCAAGGGTAAGGAGATGGCGTTAGCCATGGGTTTGGAGATGGCCATAGCCCGTGTGGGCGTGTTCGCCATATTCACGCTTTCGCCCGCTGTCGCCGCTTCCGACATGTTCTCGTTTATACCTTCGTCGGTAGTCAAGCCCGTATTCCTCTGCACGACGTTCCTTTTGATCGGTCTGATCTGCTTTCTGACCTTCTGCGTCATGGATCGCAAGCTCGATAAGCAGCTCGGCGACGAGGCTTTGCAGCAGGGTGCTTCGGCCGACGAGGAGTTCAAGGTGAGCGACATCAAGATCATCTTGTCGAGCAAGATATTTTGGATCGTGGCTCTGCTCTGCGTATTGTACTATTCGGCCATATTCCCGTTCCAGCGTTATGCCACCAACATGCTCGAAAACAATCTGCATGTATCGGCCGAGACCGCTGCCGGCATATTCCGCTGGTTCCCCATCGGTGCGGCTCTGATCACCCCTCTGCTCGGCCGTTATCTCGACAGCAAGGGCAAGGGTGCTACGATGCTTATCTGGGGTGCGATACTGATGATCGCCTGCCACCTGATCTTCGCCCTTATCCTGCCCGTCGTGCCCAACATGGCATTGGCGTTCGCCGCCATCGTCGTACTGGGTATATCGTTCTCGTTAGTGCCCGCCGCCTTGTGGCCATCGGTTCCCAAGCTCATGCCCGAGCGTTATCTGGGCAGTGCCTATTCGTTGATATTCTGGGTGCAGAACGTGGGCTTGTGTCTGGTGCCGATGTTGATCGGCGTGGTGCTCAATGCCGTCAATCCGGGTGTGTCGGAGGCCTTCAAGATCAAGTCGCAGATCGACGAGTTGTCGGCCAAGATCGAGAAAGTCGAGCAGGCCGGGGTCAAGACCGTTGCTCTTGTCGCCGAGCAGGCCGAGATAGCGTTCGACGATATGGCTACCGTGGCGGAGACGACGCAGAGTGCCGAGGAGGCCGCGCCTGCGGTTGAGGAGGCGGTTGCCGAGACTGTTGCCGAGCAGGAGGAGACTTTCGATGTGGCTGCCGCTCAGGCCAAGATCGCCGAGTTGGAATCGGAGCGCGAGCAGAAGAACCTTATGGCCGAGCCGCGTTACAACTACACCGTCCCGATGTTGATCTTCGTCAGCTTCGGCGTGCTGGCTCTTTTGTTCGGTCTTTGGCTCAAACGCGAGGATCGCAAGCACGACTACGGTTTGGAGAAGCCCAATATCGTGAAATAACCGGTCGGCTGCGACCGATATTAAGGGCGGCCTTTCCCATGCAGGGAAAGGCCGCCTTTGATTGTAAACCGGCCTTGCGTCTATCGCTCGGCTATCGATTCGTACAGCTCCTCTATGCGGTCGCACATGGCCTGCCAAGAGAACCGTTTGCGCTCTTCGACCATGTTGTCGGCAAAACGCCGGCATGTGTCGCCCTCGTAGATGCGGCACAGAGCGTCGTAAACGCCGTCGGCCGAGGGCTGGCAGACTATGCCCGCACGGCCGTCGGGTACGATCTCCGCCAGACCGCCTACGTCGGTTACTATGAGCGGCGTGCAGAAGTTGTAGGCTATCTGCGTTACACCGCTCTGCGTGGCCGTCTTGTAGGGCAGTACCACGCAGTCGGCCGCCGAGAAGTAGTAGCGCACGTTGTCGTCGCCGATGAAGAAGTCGTGCAGTATGACATCGTCCGATAAACCCAATCGCTCTATCTGCTCCACATATTTGTCGCGCGAGGTGTAAAACTCTCCGGCTATGATCAGCTTGTGGCCTGCATGCCTGAAACGCGCCCATGCGTCGAGCAGCGTATCCAACCCCTTGTAGTCGCGTATAAGACCGAAAAAGAGTGCGTAGCGTTGCTCCGGATCGAGGCTCAGATGCCGGCATGCCTCCGCGCGCTCGACTCTTCGGCCGAAGTTCTCGAACATGGGGTGGGGTGAGAACAGGGCCGGAGCCGAGGTGTAGGCCGACAACTCGCGGTGCACCTGCTCCGACATGTAGATGAAACCGTCGATCGACCTCAGGAAATAGCGGTTGAAAGGTTTGTCGATGATATGATGCTCGTGCGGCTCGACATTGTCGATCTGACACACGGTGCGTGTGTGTCCGTTGCCGCGTGCCAGCCGCGCTATGGTGCCGAAACACGGAGCCATGAACGGCGTCCAGTATTTCATCAGCACTATGTCGGGACGCTCGCGCCGCAGCCTCCGCCCGACTCGCCACCACGACAGCGGGTTGACGGTCGATACCGCGCGTTCGATCCTCAGATCGGCCGGAGGCGGGGTCTCCACCGTCTGGCTCTTGCCCGGAAACAACAGGCGAGGATACTGCAACGTGAAGGTGAGAATCTCCACGTCGTATCCTCGCGTCGTGTATTCGCGCGCCATCGTCTCCATTATGGCAGCCAGTCCGCCGCGATAGGGGTGGGCAGGGCCTACGATGGCTATTTTGAGTCGTTTGTTTTCCATTGCCGCAAAATCTTACGCAAAGTTAAGAATTTACGGTACAATTCGCCACTTTGCCGGCCACTATTTTGCAATAGACTTGCTGCGGCCGATCGATTGCAGTGCCAGATACTTGTCGCCGTAGTCGGTCATGTTCTGCAATTCGGTGCGGAAGTTGTCGAGATGCTGCTCCTCGTATTGCGTGATCGACTGGAATATGTGGTGCGTCACCGTATCCTTTATCTCCGAGGTGATGCGCGCCGCCTCGTTATACGAGTCGATGGTGCTCTGTTCGATCTTCATGGCCAGACGCAGCATGTCGGGCACTTCGGTGATCTGGCGCGATTCGAATGCCGGATTCATGTTGACGTCGCCTTGTAGGAACAATATGCGCTCGGCGAACTCCTCGATGTGACGCATCTCCTCGATCGCCACCTTGTGGAAATAGGCTGCGAGATACTCATATCCTGCGTCCTCCATGCGGACGTGGAAATACATATACTGCAACGATGTGGAAATCTCCTTGCCGATAGCATCGTTCAGACAGTCGATGCTCTTCTGATACTTGTTTGTGTTGTTCATGATAAAAGGGTTTTGGCCGGCATCGTCGCAATAACCGTTCCAAAACCCTGTGATAATCTTGCCGCAACGCTATCGCCACACTACCCGTGCGCGGCACAGCGTGCGGCCGTCGTCGGACGATATCTCGAAGTGCGATACCTCGCCTTCGGCGGCATGTCCCATGATCAGAGTCTGCCCCCAGCGTCCCTCGGCCAGAAAGTTGAGGTCGATCCTTACACCGTCGTTGTGCTCGATGCGTTCCAGCGGCAGGGCGTTGAATATCATCTCCACATAACGCATGGTGTTGACATGGCGGTTGAAATCGATGTCGCTGTACACCACCGGACGCTCTGTCCTATGCTGCGGCTCTGTCGCACCCAGACGCAGCGGCTTGTCGCATGGCGAGGCGGCCTCGACCATGGCGGCGCGATATACATCGGCCATCGACGACATGTCGGCCACCGAGCGGCTGCCCAGATCGATCATGCACCATTGCGATACGGCGCGGCCGAACACCTCGCCGCGGCTTTCGAGCAGGAAGTTGCGCGTCGACGACAGACGGTTGAAGTCGTTGATCCATGTGCCTATCGAGAACTCCTCGTACTGTTCGGGCACCCTGTCCAGCTCCACGGCCAGCCGCGACAACACCCACGAGAGCGACCTCTGTTGCAGTACCTCCACGCCGAATCCTTTGTTGTGCGCGTCCTTGCCTGCCGTGTTGAGTATGCAGTCGAGCATCGACGGCACCGATGCCCGCAGCGTGAAGTCGACCTGCTGCGGCTCCACACGATATGTATATTTGGTTATCTCTGCCATATTGACACAAAAATAGTGAAAAACGATGATACCGCCAAATCTGGCGTGGATTATCAGTTTGCGGCATCTGCGTGCCGATCAATCGTTGCTGAGCGGTGTATGCCGTTCGATCTTGTAGTCGATGCCGGCGCGACGTGCCTGCGAGTGCTGGTGTGCGCGCGGTATGCGGTATAACCGTCCCTGCTTCAAGAGGCGTGCTCCCGTCTGGTGGAACCGGAACGGTACGTCGGCCTCGACGCACTGCTGCCGCAGATCCGTCACCCAGTCGTAGTCGGCGATGCGGGCGTCGGGTCCCGACTCGCCGCCCACGCTGACCTCCTCGATCGTCCGATCGAGCCATCTGCGCAGATCGATGCGGCTGAGCAGCGGTGCGCATATTATCACCTTGTGGCGTATGGGTAATTGTGTGAATATGGGCAGCCGGCGTTCGGCCTCCTCTTGATTCTCCACCGTGCACCCTATGGTGACGTTGTCGTAGCCCTCGCCCCAATCCGCCGGCAGCACCTCCGTAAGACGCTCTATGCGCTTTGTGAAGAACATGAAATCGACATCGCGCCTAAGTGCCATCATCTGCCAGCACTCCCCGCGCCACGCGTCGGCATCTTCCAGCATGAAGTCCGATGTGAAGCAGGTGAAGACCATGCTGCCTGCCGCCACCTTGAAGCGGCCGCGGCGGTCGCGCCTGACGGGCAGATCGAACTGCGCCGTGCGCCGTGCCGTCGCGCTGTCGGCTCCCCACTGTGCGTCCTGACGGTAGACGTAGCAGTGGCGGCAGCCCTCGCTTACCTTGCGGCACCCGTGCCACGGATTCCAGCCTATGGATTTGTCGTTCATTGTCGTTGCGCCGCAGCGTTGATTACAGGGGATATTGTCGAAAGAACGCCGGTCTTTCGATAGACCGGCGTTCATCTGGCGGAGGGCACTGGATTCGAACCAGCGGATACCTTACGATATCGGCAGTTTAGCAAACTGCTGGTTTAAGCCACTCACCCAACCCTCCGTGGAAGTGACTCTTTACATAAGAGCGGTGCAAATATAGCACAAATTTCATAATCTGCAAAATAAATCTTAAAGTTTTACAGCGGAATTTGATGCGCAATCCGCCGAAAAACACTATCTTTGTTCTATGAACCAACGGCGGCTCGCAGGCTGCTTGCCGCTCGCAGTCGTCTCGATGCCAGCGGCGAAGACGATGCCGCGGCCGCTGCAAAATATTTTACAGATGATCGACGACACAGCTTTGATCCGCATTGCGCGGCAGTTCCGTTTCGAGGGCAGGGTAGAGCGCATCGACGCTCTGGGGGCCGGATTTATCAACGACACCTACAAGGTGCATACGGCCGGCAGCTCGCCCGACTATATATTGCAGAGAAAGAACCATGCGGTATTCCCCGACGTGAGGTCGATGATGCAAAACATCGTTGCCGTAACCGATCATCTCAAACGCAAGGTCGAGGCCGCGGGCGGCGACCCGCTGCGCGAGGTGCTTACGCCGATAGCCACGCTCGACGGCGAATACTGTCATGTCGACGAGCAGGGCAATTTCTGGGCGGCAACGCTCTTTATCGAAGGCTCCGTGACATACGACCGCGCCTCCACGCCGCAGCTGGCACGTATGGGCGGTGAGGCCATCGGCCGTTTCCAGACCATGCTCGACGACTTCGACCGGCCGCTGCATGAGACCATCAAGGGCTTTCACGACATGCGCCACCGTCTGAGCCAGTGGGACGCGTCGCTGGCCTCCGATGCTGTCGGCCGCTGCCGCAGCGTAGCGCGCGAAATCGACTGGATCGAGTCGCGCCGCGAAGATATGATGCGCTTCTGGCAGATGATCGAACAGGACGTCATACCGCGCCGCATAGCGCATAACGACACCAAGATAAGCAATATACTCTTCGATGGCGACGGCCGCCCGCTGTGCGTCATCGATCTCGATACGGTCATGATCAGCTCGTCGCTTATCGACTTCGGCGATGCCATTCGTTCCTACACCAACACCGCCGCCGAGGACGAGCGCGACACGACTCTTGTCTCTATGGATCTCTCCATGTACGAGGCCTACACTGCCGGGTATCTCTCCTCTCGCGGGGAGCATCTCACCTCAATCGAGATCGACAATCTCGCCTTTGCCGCCCGCTACATCACCTACGAGCAGGTGCTGCGTTTTCTCATGGACTACATCGACGGCGACACCTATTACAAAACCTCCTACGACACCCACAATCTTGTGCGTGCCCGTGCGCAGTATGCGTTGTTGCGGTCCATCGAGGAGCAGCTATTTCCGTGATTTTTTCGTGAAAAGCGGCATTCTGCTTCCGCGCACTTGCTCGCCCAAATGGGAAATACGTCAGTATGTCCCATCTGGGCGATCTTCGTTTGCGTTGCATAATACCGCTTTTGACGAAAAAATGCGCATAGTGCTTTGGAGACTATTTCCACCGTCTTGTCATTCTGAACGCAACGTAGTGGAGTGAACCGACGACAAGTCGAGTGCATAAGAAATCTGTTCCTTATGCCGAGACGCGAAGGAGGAAGACCGCAGGTCAAGAATCCGGTTGGGGAATATGCATGTGGTCGACGTGTCAGCCCTGTCATTCTGAGGAGCGGTCAAAGACCGCGACGTGAGAATCTCTCTTTTGATCGACAAACACTCTCCCGACCGTGAGACTCCCACGTCGCAACTGCGTTGCTCCTCGGAGTGACAGCGTCGTGTCAGTTTTTGCATAAGCGAGAGTCTCCTTTTTCCGCCGCTTTATTCCTGCCGGTAATCATTAAGTCGGATAAAAAGCGCGATTATCGCTACAATTTTGTAATTTTGTGCAAAATTAAGATAGATCATAATGTACGACGTAATAGTAATCGGAGCCGGTGCAGCCGGTTTGATGGCCGCAGCGACGGCCGCACATGCCGGCCGCTCGGTTCTGCTTTTGGAGAAGATGGAGAAAGCCGGCCGCAAAATACGCATCACCGGCAAGGGGCGGTGCAACCTAACCAATGCCCGTCCGGCCGAGGAGTTTGCAGCCCATGTGCGCACCAACGCCGACTTCTTCTCGGTGGCGTTTGCCGAGTTCAACAATCGCGCTACGATACGTCTGTTCGAGCGTTTAGGCGTAAAGCTCGACATCGAGCGCGGCGAGCGTGTCTTTCCGCGCAGCGGCAAGGCGTGGGACATAGCCAATGCCCTGGTTGACTACTGCACCGAGGAGGGCGTTCGTATCGAGTATAATACGCGCGTTACGGAGATCCTGACGCTTGCAGGCAAGGTCTACGGCGTGAACTACGTCAATCGCCGCGGCTTCCAGCGCAAGGAGGAGTGCGACAACGTCATCATCGCTACGGGCGGTGTATCCTATCCGGCGACCGGTTCTACCGGCGACGGTTATATGTTTGCCGATGCGCTCGGCCATACCGTCGAGCCGGTGCGCCCGTCGCTCACGCCGCTGCGCACCTCGCACCCCCAGCGCGAATATCTCAACGGGCTTCTGTTGAAGAACGTCGGTGTAAAGCTATATATCGACAATGAGCTTCGATGCGAGGAGTTCGGCGAGTTGGGCTTCTCGGAGCGCGGCATCGAGGGTGCCGTTGCCTTGCGTGTCAGCCGCGATGCGGTCGATGCACTGATCGAGGAGCGGCACGTGAAACTCGTCGTCGATCTGAAACCGGCACTCGATGCCGACACGCTGCGCGAGCGTATCCGCCGCGAGATGGCCGACATGCGTCCCGACGAATTTTTCGCCGAGCTGCTGCGCAAACTCGTGCCGCGCAACATGGTGGTACCTTTGGCCAAGGAGGTCGATTTCCACTCGAAGAGCTACATAAGCAAGCTGACCGACACGGAGATCGAACGCCTGATCAAGATTCTCAAAGGCATGGTGTTCCCCATTGTGGATTATGCTCCGTTCGAGTATGCCGTGGTCACGGCCGGCGGCGTAAACTGCGACGAAGTCAACCGCTACACTATGGAGTCGACCAAGGTCAAGGGTGTATATTTTGCCGGCGAGGTACTCGACATCGATGCCAATACCGGCGGTTACAATCTGCAAATAGCATTCTCGACGGGGCGGCTGGCCGGACAGTTGAAGAAATAAACGATAGACGCAATGAAGATCTCGGGTAGAAACATAAGCCGCCGCCTGTATGGGCTCGAAATGCTGCCGTCGCGTTTGAAGCGTGCACGCTACTTTCGCGGCCACGGGGTTCACTCGCCGTATGTCTACGACATCGTGCGCAAGGTGTTCATGAAATCTAAGCTGCAAACCTCCGACACGGCTCTGTACGACAGCCTGCGCGAGCGCGGCATATCGCGCCGCCGTGCCGTACAGCTGCAAAATCTGCTCGCTCACTGCGGTTACTCCACGTTTGGCATCGATCGTGCTGCTGAGCGTGTCGATATGCTTGTAGCCACGACCGACGTCGCACCCGACCGTTTGCCGCAGCTGGCCTCCGAGGCCGAGCGCGACCGCTCGACGCTGTGCGTCATGTCGCCCTATCTCTCGGCAGAGCGTCAGCGCGTATGCCGGCAGATCGTCGATGCACATGCGTCGACCTCGGTCGATAACCGTGGTTATCTGCTGTTGTTCAACAACCATCTGCCGCGGCAGAGATTTAAATTATAGCAAAATGAAAGTCTACACCAAAACAGGCGACAATGGCACAACCTCACTGATAGGAGGGGAGCGTGTCGATAAGTGCGATCTGCGTGTCGAGGCCTATGGCACGGTCGACGAGCTGACAGCTTTCTCGGCCCTGCTTGGCGACAAGATGTGCGAGGTATCGGCTCCGCAGGAGCATATCGAAGAGTTGCAGCGCATCATATCCCAACTTATGACCGTTGCCGCGCTGCTGGCTGTCGACGACTCTTCGCGCGACAAGGTCAAGCCTGTGGCCGAGGCTCAGATCGCGTATCTCGAAGAGTGTATCGACCGTATGCAGGCCCAGATAACTCCCGTTACCAAGTTCACCATTCCGGGCGGTTGCAGCGTCGTCTCCTTGTGCCATGTGTGCCGTACAGTCTGCCGCCGCGCCGAGCGTGCCGCACTCCGTGCCGACCGCATGTACGGTGTCGACGGCTCCGCACTGCGCTATCTCAATCGTCTTTCCGACTATTTCTATGTTCTGGGGCGTCGCCTTACGGAGTTCTTCAAGGTGGAGGAGGTGCTCTGGATACCTTGACCCAGTATCCATAGTGTTGTGGACGATACCGAGATAGCGCGTTGAGAGCGCGTTGGGAGAGAGATAATTCATATTTACTCGATAAAGAGTTGCATTTATAAAAAAATTGCATACATTTGCACTCTGCAATGCCCGTATGCGAGGCTTGCAACCATAGCAGAACCTTATAAATATTTATACTATGTATTGGACATTAGAGCTCGCATCTAAACTGGAAGATGCACCGTGGCCGGCAACCAAAGAGGAGTTGATCGATTACGCGGTTCGTTCGGGCGCGCCGCTGGAAGTGCTCGAAAACCTGCAAGAGATAGAGGACGAGGGCGACATATACGAATCGATCGAAGATATCTGGCCCGACTACCCGTCGAAAGACGACTTCTTCTTCAACGAGGAGGAATATTAGTAGCCTTTAAGTTGGCTAATATATTTAAACACCGGCGCGACAGACAATGAAAATTTCTCTGCCGCGCCGGTGTTTAAATAAAAACAATACAAACCCGACTAAAAACATGTGTTATTATTTTTTTGAATATTCTTTTTTTTGTTGGAACATCCATTCTAATGCCCTAATTTGAACATCACTTCCATCGATATTATTAGGCATTATACCTTCCGAGAAGCACCTTTCCACCATATCCAATTGAATAAAATAATTGGGCTTATTTATTGTTTTTATTGTGAAATCAGAACAAATCTCATTAAAACACTTACCAGTAATAGCTCTTGTATCAAAATCCAAAGATATTGTTCCATTTTCATATTGAAATATTCCACATCTATTTCTTTCCATATATTTTCCCATCTCAAGCAATACAGATATTCCTTTCTCAGAGTGCCCTTGACATAGGATATAACTTCCTGGAACATTATTATTATTTTTTATGGACCATTTATCGACGATTATTGTATCGTCATTATCTAAAGCTGTAAAAGCAAGAACAACAAGATGTATGAAAGTTTCGAAGTATTGTCCACCAAAATCCTCATTCTGTAACCACTCTCTATCATCCTGACCTTCGCAAAGGTGCAGAGAAATGCTTTTAAGAGTTCCCATTTTAGAAAAAGAAGAAAAGACAGATGCCCGAGAAATGCTTATTTCTAAATACTTTTTGTAAAACTCCAAAGGATTCTGTAAGTAGACAAAGGGTAATGCTTTTTCAAGATAATAGTAGCTCAAACAGAAAATATTTGTACAATTATTAATTATTGATCGCCGTATTATCTCTAATTCCCGCTCAAACACCACAATCGGTTTCTCTACAACCAATAATTTTACTTTATTGTGATATTTCTCAATATAAGAATAATGAGTATATGATGGAGAGGCTATCCATATAATCTCCGAATTAATTATTCCCTTTAAATGATCTGAATTGTCACAATTTAAATATGTAAAATGTACATAATTATCATTTGCTTTTTTATCATTATTAAGAGGTTTATGAATCGTATATTTATCACTAATAGAGACTAACATATACTTTTGCAACTCGTCGGAGACTACACAAATTGCTGGTAATAATCTGTTTTTTACAACATCTCCGTTTCCAATAATGGAGATGTGATATTTATGATCGCTCTTAATCTTCACATTTTCAATAGGGAGATTTGATATAACCAAACCCAAAATAACCGCCGTATATAAAACTCCTAACAAAATGATCACTATAGGAGATGATGAATTAGGTGCTAACAATAATGCAAATGTTTTTTGTATTTGAATATTCCAAATTATAGAAATACAGGCTGCTTGACATGTTATCACCAAAGGTAATAATACGGTATACTCCAAGGTGTGCATAATAGCATAATTTTCCTCAAAAAAACGTCTGAAGAAAAAATAATATAATAACCACACGGATGAGTCTATCAATAAATAAATTGCAAAACAATATGCGAGTAATGAGTTTGAATAATTGGAAAGAGCTATAAAAGTCGTTAACACCGCTATCAATAAATAGTATGTTTCAACGAAAACCGATGGAACATTTATTCTGTGTGATTTCTCATCTATTGAGACCATATTCTCTTTTGACCACTTAACAATTCGCCTATACAGATATTTACTCCATTGCAAAAGAGAGAAAATCCGCTCTATATATATGAAATTCAAAATAAAAAAGGCTATTATAGAAATGCTACTATGCCATCTAAATGATAATGTATTGGGCTTTGTACTTACCTTATTGAGTACAGACATTAGTGTATTCATACTTGATAAAATTAATATTTATAGTTCATTTCTTCATCAACTCGATATGAATTATTAGCAATTTATTCTCAAATTATGGATAGCTTCTTTTATCGTTGTTTTATTGAACGGATTCTTAATCCCAGATATAACTTATGGTTAGTACAAATTTACGTATTTTATCTGAAAAATGATTAAGATTTCTAATCATATATATTTTTGAGTTACATTTTTATTGTATTCACATTAACGTCTCGCTTCTTCTTATTGTCTAAAACCGTTTCCGATAGCTTCGTTTATTTAACTAAATAACAATATAATTTAAACCGCTAACGGAAAATCGAAACAAGTTAATATTCTTAACGAGGGGAGTGTTCGTGTAAACGACATCTATTGAAAGTAAATATATATACAAACTGTTGCAGTATACGCAATATCCCGTATCTTTTTAGTGTGGAGTAGTAGCTGCGGCAGGCGACTGGCAGTAGAAAAAGATCGGGCATTGGAGGGCGTGTGGCACAACATTTATGGTATCGGCACCGTTCGACATATATAAATAGCGATATCGAAAGTACAATACTATGAAGACTATATTTTTGGCAGGAGGCTGTTTCTGGGGCACGGCGCATCTCTTCTCGCTTGTGCCCGGAGTGGCGCATACCACTGCCGGTTATGCCAACAGCATCGTTGCGAATCCCACATACGAGCAGGTGTGCACGGGGCATACCGGTGCGGCCGAAACGGTGCGGCAAGGAAAACATTGTCGGGTTTCAGGTGCATCTTGACGAGAGTAGTCCGCATATTCACGCCCTGATTGTTCCAGTCGGACAACGCACCAAAAGTGGTCGTGAATGTGTCATGTGGTCGGCTAAGTTCGGAAAGAACAGGTTTGAGTACGGACAGATATTGAAAGATATGCACACCTCGCTATATGAAGAGGTGGGAAGCAAGTACGGGCTTGAACGTGGAGATAGTATTGACGGGCGTAATGTGCAGCACCTTCATAAACGCGATTATATCCGCAAACTCACCAAAGAGGCAAAGCAGGCGGAGAAAGCGGTCAAGGGACTTCAATCCATGATGCGACATTTAGAATCAAAGAATTTCAGTTATAACCAACAACTTGAAAAGGTGGAGCAGGAATTAGCTTCCGGTAAGATAACTCTCGATAAGACTGAAGCTCAGAAAACAGACATACAGAAACTCATTGCCAAGTATCAGGCTAAACTTGACGACAAGGCTGGCAAGCTACACGCAAAAGAACTGGAACTAGAGCAACTGACAAAGGATGCAGCAAAGGCTCGCTCTGTTGTCCAACCTTTCCGTAATCACAAAGTGGATTTTACACCACCGAGAATTACAGAAAAAGTCCCCGTGTTCGGTACTGACAAATGGGTAGAACGCCAGAACCAGCATATAGAGAAATCCTTCACAGAGATTGTCCGCAAGATAGAATCCCTGTACAGAAATGATGCGGCACGGCAAGTCGAAGCAGCCCAACGCAATGTTTTGGTGGATTATGGAGAACTGTTCCAATTGCGAAATGATGTCAAATCGCTTACTGAAAACAATGACAACCTAAAATCTACATTAGAAACAATTCGTGACCAACTTGCCAACCCTTCACTTCGCTCAAAGATATTCGCTATTACCGATGCCCTTATAGGAGGAACTCCCATCAGTGTGTCTTCCTGTGGTGGCGGTGGCAATTCCTCTTCCGACCTTCGCTGGGATGGCCGCAGACCTGACGAGGAGGAAGAGGCCTACAGGAGGAGATGCTTGATGTTTGCGTTTATGAGACCTCATAGAAATAGTTATAGACGATAATTTAAACGATGTTCCAGCCGTGTGAGATCAGCTGGAACATCTGTATTTTTTATGAAGTAATATGTAAGAATCTGCTTTTATGCATTATTGCTAATATTATGCTCTGTATCCTCTTCTCTTTTGGGCATATACGAATTGGGTATTTGTTTCATTTGTCCAGGAGAAGGATTATTTATTCCTAGCATGTGCTTAGCAAGACTTTTTCTAATAAGTGTTGACAATATTTGTGAATCATTTTCTTCAATGAAACCAAATTTATATTGTGCTCTCATTTCGTTGAGGATTTCAAATAAGAAAAATGAATCTTTGGATAGTGATATAATATACTTTCCAATGTAATTATACCAGTTTCTGGGCCTACAAATTATAAATAATAATGCTAATTGTTGTTTTATTAACGGACTTGTAGGATGTTCAAAAGCATCATATAGTAATGGTGATATTTTTGAGGAATATATATCATCTTTAAAGAAACCTACAACATTAGTAAGTATCACAAAAAGAATATTTCTTGCCCGTACTTCCTCTGTTTCACCGAAATTATCTGAAAGTAGGAATCCCGCACCTCCGTATTCTGCTCTCCCCTTAGTTGCAAGAATCGGTACTAATGCAAATAGAACTTTTGAAATTTGTAGCCATCCACGCAAGACTTCATCAAGTAATTGTTTCTTTATTTCAACATTTGCATAATCACTATTTCGGAGAGCTCTAGATGAAGACTTTATCTCTTGCATAAGGTTATATACATAATATTCTTCAAAAAAATCATGTATTACAACATTCTGATTATATGGGGTAAGCTGATTATATCCAAAATCTTGATACTTATCTTTAATAGCTTCAGGAAGCCCTGAACTCATTACAGTATCACTTAATTCTTGTTGCATTTTCTCGATATGCTCAATATCAGGATGCCAACGAGCTAATCTATACGGATTGATAGTATCTGGTATTGATATGCGTGTGAATACGACATCACATGTTTCTTGAATATCTTTTAAAAGTATATTTAACGCATCATTTCTGTTACGGTCGATGCCTGTATAAAATTCTATTATTTCCGGATAGTCAAGATATTTCTTTGATTTAAATATATATTCAGCAAAATCGGGATTCACATGCATACGTCTCGCTGCGAAATACAATAACCAAAATGCAGATTTAAATGTAAGTTGATTATCCGTATCACTTATTATATTATTCTGGTATAATATATCAAAAACGATCTTTACATCTATATCTATCATATTTGATGCGCTGTATTCTCGTGTTCGTTTAAGAAAATCATCTTTTGTAAAGCAGAACCGATTCTCTTTGATAAGAATCTCACAGAAACAACCTAATACAAATTGACAATCTTTTACATCTGGTTTAGAATCGTAACGCGGCAAATCTGTAAATTCAAAAAGCACATAAAGTACATCTTCAAGCATCTGAGAACGATTAACAGGATTGTTGTCGAATTTTTTCTCATCCACTTTGAGAAGAGTTAAGCAGTTATGAGGGGTGCGATGAATATTTAGTGTTGCTAAATCATTCACGACCTTATCTAACAAAACTTCGTCATCTGCAATGTGGGTTTCTTGGTTATATTCTTGAACAAATGTTCGTACCTGGTTACGAGTCATTGGAAGTAAAAAGAGAGGGGTAAACTCTCTGTTTATCTTAATTTCTTCCTGTCTCTCTTTGAGGAATTTGGATTCTTCTAATGTCCTCATTAGTATTATAGGAATATCAGAATACGCATCGCATATAGCTTTTAATTTCTTTAATGCACCATTTTCTGAAGGACACCATTCGTCTAAAATAATACATTCAATATTAGTTTGAATATCAATTCCTAATTGAACAAACTCATTGTTTATATATGTGGAAACATTATGAGCCTTTACCTTTTTTGCATCGACATATATCCATAATTTCTTTCTTCTCCAAGCCTCATATATCATATAATGAGATAGACAGGTCAAGCCAAATTGAGGAGGTGCTGAAATAATAAGAGATGTTGGACTGTCAATTATTGTATTTACATCAACTCTGTCTTCATAATTCTCATCAGGATGTATTGATATATCTTGTTTAGAACTAATAATTGGATCTATCCATATTCTAGGTTGTCCACTAAAAAGTTGTAACGCAGAATTTAATCGTTCTTCTAGAATAAAAGAGGTTCGAGTTAATTTTTCAGCTGTATTTTTATCTGCGCTTAAATAGTGCTCATGAAAATATAAATTTAAATGCTTTCTAAGTTTTTGCTCAAAATCTTGTATCCCATTATACATTGAATACATACATTTTTGTTGAACAACATTAGTTCTAAAATTTGTAACTTTCTGATATTGCTCAATGTCTATTTTACTAGGATTTAAAGCGGCATCATTAAAATAGAACATAATCTCCATATTCTTTTGTTGTAATGCGCGCTCATAGGCTATGTTGAATTCTTCCTCAGTTCCTGACTCTGCATGTTCTGTTGGGGTCCCAAATTTTGTGTACATGATTCCGATAAATAAATCATATTTGTCTTTAATTTGAGAATTAATTACCTCCTGTCCGCCATTCCCTAATCCTGGATGGACATCATTTTCCCATCGAAGAGATTGAAGAATAAAACCATAAGTGGTTCCAATTCCCGCATTAATATCTGAAAAAACCTTTTCACATATTTCTCGTTCCTCTGCCGTATCTCCTGGAGACGCAATAAAACACCTTATAACTTTTTTGTCTTCCATTGTTGATAATATTAATTATTTGTTTTGTCAATACTTTTTACAATTGCTATTTGCTCAAGTATATTTTTGAAGCGTTCCTTTAATCCATTAAAGAAGACTCTTTTCATATTAGAAAAACTAGACAAACAGACTGAACAGTTTATTTTGTTGTTATTCAGTCTCCAGCCCCTGATTCAAATGTCTTAAATATTGCTCGCATGAAATTCCAGTGTTTTTTTAATTTATCATTAATACCTCCCAATGCCCGCCGAAGTCGGCCCCTACACGCTTGATAATCCCTTGCTTTTGTAGTTTTTGCATGTGATACTTGACTCCGTTCTCTGTAATGTTGCTTATATTCGCTGCAATTTCCTTACGACTTGCATTAGGATGATTATGGATGTAATCAATAATTGAGATCTGTACCTCTGACAGTGTCTGGGTAGTTGTCTGGGTAGTTGTCTGGGTAGTTGTCTGGGTAATGCTATCTTCATTTGAGAAAACATCAACAGAGAAGACCGTCAGTTTGGAGACATCAAATTCAGCCTTCTTGTTACCATTCTCACGCAACATATCCTGCACTCGCTTCACACCCTGATTGAACATATTAACATATTTCATTTCCTTCATTGCCTCCGCCACAATTGGGTTACGATAGTCATTCACCATCGGAAAATTTTCCGGTCGAGCTTCACCGTAAAGGCCACCAGCATTCATTATTTCAATATGATCGTCAAACTGATACAGACGGATTGGCATATTTGATTGATAATCACGGTGCATACATGCATTCATCATCAACTCTCTCAATGCATTGTTTGGGTAGTTGATAATCATTTTCTCCCGAAACAGACTGGCTGAAATCGGGCGTTGCATTATAATAGCATCGCTGACAAAAGATTCCAACGTTGGCAACATACTGTATAACGGTCCTTGAAAACGCTTCTCGTTAAGAACTTCTCCTCCCTTTTCTTTGCCGGCAAAACGCACATACTGAACATAAGCACCAGGCATATAATAGCGAGGATTCTTGCCAAACAAAATAATAGCAGCATAAGTAGGACAATCATGTGTACGGTCATATAAACGAACCGATGCCATTTGTTCTTTGATATCGCGAGTATCCTGATTCAATATGTCAGGATCTACAACAGACGGAAGGTATGTGTTTTTTATGTAGTCAAGTTCCAGGTCATCAAGCGTAGAACCCAGACAAGGTGTGGCATCAAAAGTTGCCATATATGCGGTACGCCTTTCAGTCAAAAGACGTTCTTCAGCTTCGCTGGCTATATCACGCCTCGGACCGATACGGATGAATACTCTACCTCGATAACGAACTGGAGGAAGCAATGATGGAGACACCTCTGCGACTAGTACGTCGCCATCAGGGAACTCAGCTCTATCCACTGCCATTACAGGCAGTGGTAAGATATTGCCGTCTGAACGTATTGCAGCAATCTTTTTCAACAAATCATCGGTCACTTTTAAGCCGGACAAACGACCATCATCATACACCCCGAGAAACAAGTAGCCTTTCTTGCGCGAATCAGGTAAATCGTTGGCAAAAGCGCAAATTGCCTCGCAAAATTTGTCCATATTGCCAGTTGAAGTAGTCCGTTCCACTCTATATGTCTCAGTGCTATGCAACAGAGATTGTATTTCGTCTTTTGTTATCATAATCCGTCTAAAATTATCGCTGTAATACCTCTTTTATAATCTGCAACATTTTCTTGTTTTTAAGTTGGGTCCGAAAATGCACATTATAGCCTTGTGCTGACAAGTTTTTGAAAAACACCTCTGCACATTGAATTTTCACACTTTCAGTGTCTCGAAGAGTTGATTTATTTTCGACATCCTTAGTTTCCACAACAATGGTAAGTTCTTTCTCTCCGTTGTCCTTCTTGACAACATACATAAAATCAGGACTGTATGATTCTCCAGTAATGGTAGGAATAGCGATACTGCTACGAGGTATCTTACCATATACGATTACCTCATCAATTACAGCATTGATGTTTTGCAATTCCAATGGTGAATCATAAGCCTTTGCATCATATAGATATTTTTGCATCGGTTCACCCTCCTCTACTTTGATTCCGATTCTTCCCTGCGTTATACTGTCACGAACTGTTCCATCACTGTGAGTAAGAGCCGTTGCTCCAGTTTGTCCATTAGTCTTCTTATAATTAAAGCGCCCTTGAAGATTTTTAGTCTTCCAGTCAGAAAAACTATGGATTATGAAACTAGCTGTCTGTTCGTTAAAGAACTTATCTTCTATTATTCCATGTTTCTTTGTGTATGCAACAATAGATTTGTGTATTATTGAAACAGGAATATTGGTTGCCAATGATATTCGTTTTAAGAAAAGTCCATACGGGAGTGAATTCGCAATAGTATATTGCACTCCATCGCTTGTTGCTGCTGACATTTGTTTGCCATTGCTTTGAATTATATCCCTATGACTTGAAATAACTTGTTCCGTAAAAACGGAATTATTCTCTAATATGTCAAACAATCCAATCTCTAGTTCGTCATTGATGGCCTTATCGTACCAAATAGTATATCTTTGATTGAGAACCTTCCACAGCTCCTTAATTTCGTCAAACCTAGCCTTGCGAATCCCAATCGGTTTTTCGGATGTTTTATTGCGGTCTTTGATTTTGCTAGCGTCCAATCCAGATTTGAATAATGGATACTCTTCAAAGAACTGAGTCTTGTTTGCCGGAATTATATTGTGTTCCAGGTCAATATAATTCTTTGACAGAAGCTCGATAAACAAAGTTTTTTCTTCTTTGCCCATTTTCTCGGCTACCAGTTTGATCTGCTCCAATGAAACAGATGTCGTACCTGGTATTTCACTATTTATTTGCTCGACGAGCTTATTGGCAAAATCAGCTTCGGTAAAATCTACAATGTAGTTCAACATGAACTCCTGATTGGAGATTCGGTTCCCACACTCATCAACAGGCAGTCGTAATCCTCGTCCTACTTCCTGCAACTTCGAGGTTTCACTACCGCTCGACCTCAATTTTGCAATAGTAAACACATTCGGATTATCCCATCCTTCCTTTAATGTCCACTTGGAGAATAAGAATCGACGCAAAATATATTTCCCGTCTTTGTCTCTAAAAGTAAGTAGGTGCTTCTTGCCATTCAGAATATCATTAACTTCATTGGCAATGTATTCGTCCGACGAACTGTTGTCCTGAGCAAAATATCCCCCATGACATTCGTCAATATGGTTTAAACTGGCTTCAAGATATTCCCGATACTCAGCTTCCGATTCATCCAGATCTTTGATTGTTGCAACCAATTTCTCCTTGAGTAACCTTTCAAAAGCTTCCAATAAATACGGTTTCTTACCATCCTCGCTCTCGCGATAGGAAGTAATATCATCTATAAAGAAAAGTGCCAGCGTTTTGATCTTAAATGTGCGTCCGCAGAAATTCTCCCGTTCAGTTTCAAAATGGCGTTCGAGAGCAAGACGCAGCATCTGCTCCTGGTACGATTGCATGTAAATGTCCACATTCATCTCCTCGCCAACGTTCTTAATCAATCCATTGGACAACTCAATGGCATTTTTATCTATGGCTTGTATTGTGATGCCATTGAACTCCTCGGAAATTACCGACAACGAGTCATTTACCTGTAATTGATATGTCTTTGTCGGACTGTCTGCACTTTTATGCTGAAATATGGCTTTCTCATTTTTGACTACCGACAGAAGCTTTATTTTTTCTTCTTTTTTAGAGACTGGCTCAAAGTGTTCTTTGGCAACACCTTTAATCAATCCTTGGTTAAATGCTTCACAAGCATTCAGGTCGTAGAGCAGGTTCAAATAGTCATGTACAACCGTTTTATTTTTACCCCTGCCGGACTCTGTTTCAGGGAAAGTTGCGCCGTATCGAATAATACATTGAGGGTTAATTTCTTCCTTGATTACGCCAAACGCCTTTTGGTCGCGCGAGAACTTATGTGGCTCGTCAATAATAACAAATGGACGAGTTGCACGGAGAGCATCGAACGGGCGATAAAACCCCTCAAAGACGCTTCCGTAATCATCGCGACTGAGCATATAATTCTTGGCAACTTTCAACAGTTGCATATTTACCAAAAGGACATAAATCTTTTTGGTATCCCTGTTCGATCCCTTTACAAATTCACTTACGGCTGCTGGGAAATATTGCCTGCCTTTCTTTTTTTTCTTGGGCGGCTCCAAAGTGAGCAATTCGATTTCTGCATCATATCCGCACACATCCCGGAAATGACGTTTGACATAACCGTCCTCCATAAATTGTCTTGCTCCGGCCTTGATCGGAAGCGTAGGTACGGCAACAATAAATTTATTGATACCATACCGTTTGTGCAACTCATACATCGTCCGGGTATAAACGTATGTTTTGCCCGTACCCGTTTCCATCTTGATGTCAAGGTTCAGGCAGCTTGCATCATGGGAATATGCACAATTCTCCGGTTGTATGCTGTTCCTCTTCTGTATGGCAACAATATTTTGACCCACCCCATCTTTTGACAGGGTTATTTCGGGATTGGCATAGAACATCACTGGCGACTTTATCGCCGTATTGGCAAAGGCATCAGCAACGGCATAAACACCGATTTGCTGATGATGCAATGAAGGCTGAAGAATTAGTTCCATATCAATACCTAACATCAAAGTTAATACGCATATTTTTCTCCCCGTCCCGTATTACCCGAAGACTGTCTTTCAGCCCCTGTAATTCTCCCCACGAAAGGGCATAACCGTATATTACGATGTTTTGAGGATTGAACCCTGCATCCGATTGAAATTGATCCAACAACGATGCAACGACTTCATTACTCAAATTTGGGTTTATAATATACAGATGCTTATCCATATAGTAAAGCTCATACCCTTCAATATTGAGCGTCTTTACATCAGAAGTCAATCCATAACCGTCACGTACAAGCCATGTCGTGAGAATTGTCGGTACGCCAAACTCATCCACCAATGTCTTATCGCCAAATATAGAATGGGGGTCAAATCGCTCCATCTTTTCGATCGATTGATTAGTCGTCTCTTGAAGAGTGAAGTGTTTAAAGCCTAAATCCCCATGAAACATAGGATTTTGCTGTTGATGATGTTGCCTGATTCTTTTGAGTCTTTCTATCGCAATATTATCTAATGTATGAGATCTACCAAGCATATCGCAAAAATCAATTGCATTTTTAGCAACCGCTTTTCCGCCACCTGTTGCTCTTTTAAGCGTATTATCCAGATCTTCTTTTATTTGAACTAAAATAAATGATAAGTTCTTATTGTCTGCTATTAAATTTTGTACCGCTTCGCCTGTTGTCCCAGAGCCCGAGAAGAAATCCAAAACAATATCACCGTCCTGTAATCCGATGGCGTTAAATAAACGGCAAAGTAGTTCTGGATCTTTGGGGTTAGTAAAGACATTTGCACCTAGAAGAGAGGTTAATCGCTTGGATGCAACTCTTCCGTCACGATATTTAATACTTGTCAAGCTTTGATTTAAAGTATCTTGTAAGTAAGTTTTATTATTTGGTACGGTTGTCTCGTCTTCTCCAAAATGTATAAGTCCATCGGCGATCTTTTCTTTCATGGTTTCCTCGGGGAAACGCCATCCGCTTGCCGGAGCTTTACACACTTTACCAGTAATAGGATGGATTACATCATACACGTACTGTCCATGATTTGGTCCGGAAATATCACTTGGAAAATAAACTCCTCTTTCATCCATCCAAGAATAATGACTGCTGTCAGAAATCGGGTCAGAAGCCTTAAATTGTTTATACCAATCCAATGCAGCTGCGTGAATAGCTTTCCAATCTGTACCATATTTTTTTCGGAATCCAGCAAAAGCTGTGAAAATTTCTTGCACGCCCTCTTTAGCTTCATGCCAATCTCCACCATTAAAGGTTTTGTTTTTCACAAAGCAAAGTATGTATTCATGCTGCATGGAGATATAGTCCTCATCATTTTTACTACTGTTTTTCCATACAATCTCGCCTGCAGAATTTTCTTCTCCAAAAATTTCCTCGCAAAGTAATCTTAAATTAGCGTGTTCATTCTCATCAATGGAAATAAATATCACTCCGTCCTTTGAAAGCAGGTCGCGAGCAAGCAACAGTCGAGGCAACATAAACATAAGCCAGGCAGAATGCGTGGCAGAGCCTCGACGCGTCAAGTCAAGAACTCGGCTGGCTTGTTCCTCGGAAATGCTCAGTTTCGACGCCAGTTCTTCAACCGTAAAATTGAATGAATCCGTGTAAACAAAATCATCGGACCCTGTATTGTAAGGAGGATCAATATAGATACATTTTATGCTGCCGGCATAAGACTTCAACAAATGTTTTAATGCATCGAGGTTGTCGCCACTGATATAAATGTTTTTGCTGTCTTTGTTTTCGGGTAGATTGTTGTGCTCAGCATCCGGAACAATAACAGTCGTTGTATCCAAAGATGCCAGCAAGCGGGCATAGTTTTTCCCAAGAAATCGTAACTCGTATCCTTCTTCGGTGACGTGTATCTTATCTTTAAGATATTCCTTCAACCGCTCGATATCAAATGAACCGTTATGGAAGCAAGCTGGGAAATGCTCTTTCAGAATCTCTATTTCCTTTGCTCCGACAGTTACATTATTGTTGGCATCTATTATATCTTTAATCATTGCAATTCGATTTTATTATTTAATAATTCATCAACAGTTACCTCCAGCAGCCTTGCGATCTTGACAAGAGTCTGCAAATCTGGCTGCGAACTGTTCGTGCACCATTTGGAAACAGTTGAAGGGTTTACTCCCAACTGTTCACATAGCCATTTATTAGTTCTTTTCTTTTCGGCTAAAACCACTTTTAGTCGATTAATATTAGTTTCCATGTCATCCAAAATTGTTATCGTACGGCAAATATAGTGAAAGTTCTTCACACGTAATAACTATGATTGATTATTTGTTTTTATTAGCTAGTTTGTGTTATAAGAGTTTGTTTGTCCACCAACTCCTACCATCGCCTCAGATCGTCTCAAACGGCGTGGTTTGTTTGCGCAAATTTCACCGAAATATGGTTAATATATTGATAATCAATATAGATAGGCTTCTTCAACGAGGAGGAGTATTAGCACTCTTTCGAACGATATAAAATGAATGCCGGCCGGAAAAACGAATTGTTTTGTTTTTCCGGCCGGCATTTTTCGGATAACATAGTTTGTTCTATTCCATATAGTGAGGTTAGTTTGCAATGGTAGATTTTATATTGTAATACTGTAATGGATAATGCCCCAATCTTTTAAGACATTATTGCCGGACTTGAAAATCTTGACAGCCGGATTAATAATTATAGACACGTTATTTGCTAATTCATCTATCTTCATAGATAGATTCCCTTGTATATGTAAATAATTGAAAAATAGAATAGCGAGGTTTTGGCTTAATCATTTTAATTATCTATTTTTGAATAACAAAATCTCGAATCTATGAAAGTTGATAGAAATAGTGAAATATGTGGAATCCCCATAATTAAAATTAGGGATTTCTTAAAGTGCTTTCAAACACTGGATTTCTTTTCGCTTCAAACTATTTCCGAGTACTTCAGTTTGGCAAAACAGTCCGGAGCCTCTCTTTTGAGTGAATTAATAAAAGCAGGGTACATTACGGAAGAGAGCAAAAACAAATACGTAATTTCTATTAAAGGAAATGCTTTGGCTCAAATTAAATTCGTGAGACGCATGGATAAGACTAAAGCTGACGCAATATTTAGTGAGTTCATGAAGCGGGTTAAAAAAATCAACGAAGATGACACTTATATTGTCCGAGTTAGTAAGTTAATTCTTTTCGGCAGTTATCTTGATTCAACGGCCAATGATTTCGGCGATATAGACATTGCTTATGAACTTAAACATAAGATTAGTGATGTTGAAGCGTATAAAATTGTACGTCAACGATTTGTACAAGAGGCCAAGGCGAATGGTAAAGTATTTTCTTCCTTCTTAGATGAAATATACTATCCTGAAACCGCAGTCTTGAAATTTCTTAAAAACAGAAGTCCTTATATTAGTCTGCATCGTACAGACGAAATCTATGTTTTGGAAGCAGCCCACAAACAAATTTTTCCATAAGTTTTTTCAAACGGGATTTTTTGTGAATAAGCTTTATGCCATTAGGGATATTTCACATCGAGGTATATTGTAATTTCATTTGAGATATAGTCTGGAAGGAAGCAACAAGTAGGGTAGCTGCGGCGGGCGATTGGCAGTAGAAAAAGATCGGGTATTGGCAGGCGTGTGGCACAACATTTATGGTATCGGCACCGTTCGACATATATAAATAGCAATATCGAAAGTACAATATTATGAAGACTATATTTTTGGCGGGAGGCTGTTTCTGGGGCACGGCGCATCTCTTCTCGCTTGTGCCCGGAGTGGCGCATACAACTGTCGGTTATGCCAACAGCATCGTCGCGAATCCCACATACGAGCAGGTGTGCACGGGGCATACCGGTGCGGCCGAAACGGTACGTGTGGATTACGACGAGCAACAGGTCGGATTGAGCGATCTGCTTATGCTCTTTTTCCGCAGTATCGATCCCGTCTCGGTCAATCGTCAGGGCGGCGATGCGGGCACGCAATATCGCACGGGAATCTATTATACTCAACCGTCCGACCGAGAGGTGGTCGAGACTATGCTGGCAACGTTGCAACGCCGTTATGCCGAGCCGATAGCCATCGAACACGGCCTGCTGGAAAATTTCTATCCGGCCGAGGAGTATCATCAAGATTATTTAGTGAAGAACCCCGGCGGATATTGCCATGTCGATCCCGCGCTCTTCACTGAGGCGCGCAAGCTCGTGCGGCCGACTGTCGGCAAGGAGGATTTGCGCTCGCGGCTGACACCCATGCAGTGGGAGGTGACGCAGCACGGTGCCACGGAGCCGCCGTTTGCCAACGAATACGACGGGGAGTTTCGCCCTGGGATCTATGTCGATATCACCGACGGTACGCCGCTGTTTGTCTCGTCGCGCAAATTCGATTCCGGTTGCGGCTGGCCGGCATTCAGCCGCCCCATATCTCCGGATCTGTTGTCGGAGCACGAGGACCTCTCGTTCGGACGTCGTCGCACCGAGGTGCGTGCGGCCAAGTCGGGCGCGCATCTGGGACATGTGTTCCCCGATGGCCCTGCGGCCGACGGCGGGTTGCGCTATTGCATCAATTCGGCCTCCCTGCGTTTTATTCCCAAAGCCGATATGGAGGCACAAGGCTATGGCGAGTATCTGCCGTTGATCGAAGAGTAGCGTTGGATATGGCAAGATAAAGGCGGAACCCATGCAAGGGTTCCGCCTTTTTGCGTGAATCGGCTGTTGTGACCGAAACCATATCCGACAGTAGACTATCTGTGCCAGCGCGCTTTAATGTTCTCCGTTGCGCGGCGCAGCAGCTCCTCCGAACAGCACAGCGTGATGCGTACATAGCGGCGTCCCTGCTCGCCGAATATACCGCCGGGTGTCAGAAAGACATCGCAGCACTCCATGACGGCATCGGAGAAGTCGTAACCGTCGCCCTCGAAATCGTCGGGTATGCGTGCCCATATAAATAATCCCGCTTGGTGCGGCCGGTAGCTGCAACCCAGTGCGTCGAGCAGCTCGTATCCGCAACGTTCGCGAGCATAGTATATGTCGTTCAGCTCTTTGAACCACTCCTCACCGAGCGATAGTGCTGTCTCGGCCGCCGCCTGAATAGGGTAGAACATGCCCGTGTCCATATTGCTCTTGAATGTCAGCACCTCGTCGATCCACTCTTTGCGTCCGACCAGAACGCCCACGCGCCAACCCGCCATGGAGTGGCCTTTCGAGAGCGAGTTCATCTCCAACGCCACCTCGCGTGCGCCGTCGACCGAGAGTATGCTCATCGGTGAGTCAGTGTTGCGAATAAAACCGTATGGGTTGTCGTGAATCACAAGTATGTTGTGCCGTCTGCCGAACGCTATGATGCGCTCGAACAGTTCGCGTGTGGGTCGCTGTCCCGTAGGCATGCCGGGATAGTTGACTATCATCATCTTCACCCGTTCCACTCCGTGATGTTCTATCTCTTCGAGATCGGGATAGAAGTCGTTTTGCTCGGTGAGCCGGTACGGGCGTAATACGCCTCCGGCCAGACGCACCGCCGCGCTGTATGTCGCATAACCCGGATCGGGCACGAGCACCTCGTCGCCATGATCTAAGAATGTCATGCACAGATGCATGATGCCCTCCTTGGAGCCAATGAGCGGCAGCACTTCGTTCTGTGCGTCCAGCTTCACGCCGTACCAGCGGTCGTACCACTTCGCAAACGCCTCCCGCAAAACAGGCTCACCCTTGAACGACATGTATTTATGCACCTCCGGACGCTGCACCTCTTTTATCAGTCGTTCGATTACCGATCTGTGCGGCGGCATGTCTGGGCTGCCCATGGCGAGTTTTATTATCGATCGTCCTGTCTGTGCCTCTATTTGGGCGATCTCGCGCAGCTTGCGCGAAAAATAGTATTCGCCCGTTCCGTCGAGTCGGTGCGAGCGTCTGATGTCGATGGGATTTGCCATAATTATGCGAGTTGCAAAGTTAAAACTATGTTGCAAAGGTATGTGTGCCCTATTCGAGATGCAATATGTATTGCATATATTTATAAACAATTTATCCTCTTTTTCGTGCTTTTTTCGTGAAAAGGCGTCATTAGCTTCCGCGCACTCGTTCGTCCGAATAGGCAGTACGTCGAGTACAGCCTATCCGTCCTCACGTCGTTTGCGTTGCTACTAACGTCTTTTGACGAAAAAAGTGGCGCATAGATCTTTGGAGACTATTTACATCATGTTGTCATTCTGAATGAAGTGAAGAATCTGGTTGGGAACGATGTGCGATGACGATATACCCACCCTGTCATTCTGAGGAGCGGTCTGCGACTGCGACGTGAGAATCTCTTTCGGAACCGACAAATTCATGTGCACCGAAACACGCTCCCGTCGGCGAGACTCCCACGTCGCCTGCGGCTCCTCGGAGTGACAGAGTGGTTTTGCCGTTCACAGATGTCTCACTGGCGTTCGACATGACAATCTCGCTGGGCAATACTCAAATAAATTTGGTATTGCCCTCACTTATTCGTACTTTGGCTGCGCCGAAGATACTTCCGTTCGGCAAAATGCAAATGAATTTGCTTTTGCCCTCACTTATTCGTATCTTTGCCATCGAATGCAGGCATGAGCGTGGCCGTCGATACGGGTTCTCGCGAGCATTGCAGGTGGCAATGCGCAGCGGTGCAGCGGCGGCAGCTGTTGGTCATGTCTGGAATATTATTGAGATGAACAAATTGAAACTCATATTTTACGCATTGGCGGCATTTGTCGAGCGTAACCCGATATTTTGCACATTGTTGCTGGTTTGTGCCATTGCGGCACCGTGGCTGTTGAAATCGGTATTCACGGTCATATTCTACATAATATTGGTGCTGTTGATCTTAGGTCTGGTGATGTTCGGTTCTATGGCATGGCGTCTGCGATCTATGCGCAATCAGATGCGCGATCGCTTCGGGGCCGACACCGGCTCGGCCGGAGCACAGGGTGGTCACCGCGGCGGAGCGTGGGGCGGCTTCTCGCGCAGCCGCAGCAATAGCGGCGAGGGCGAGGTGAGGGTGCATGGCACCGGCCGTGCCAGGCAGAAGCGCGTGAGCGACAATGTAGGCGATTATGTCGATTTCGAGGAGGTCGACGACAATGACAAACAATAAAATCGGGCGAACGTGATAAAGATTCTGGAACTTACGGGACGCTATTTCATGCTTCTGGGCAAGGTCTTTTCCCGCCCGGAGAAGATGCGTATATATCGCGAGCGGATCATTTTCGAGATGGAGGCTCTGGGTTTAGGCTCCATACCTCTGACGGCCATCATCTCCGTGTTTATCGGAGCGGTGGTGACGTTGCAGATGTCAATCTCGCTCGAATCGCCGTTTATCCCGCAATACCTCATCGGCTATGCCACGCGCGAGACGATGGTGTTGGAGTTCTCGTCGACGGTGGTGGCGTTGATTCTGGCCGGTAAGGTCGGTTCGAACATCGCTTCGGAGATCGGCACCATGCGTATCACCGAGCAGATCGATGCCTTGGAGATCATGGGTGTCAATTCGGCCTCGTATCTGATTCTTCCAAAGATCGTGGCTACGGTGCTCTTCTTCCCGCTGCTGACGCTGCTCAGCATCTTCATCGGCTGCGTGGGCGGTTACGCCATCGCCTATCTGACGGGCATAATGATCCCGGGCGACTATATCGAGGGCATGCACTATGCCTTCCTCCCGTATTCGATCACCTATTCGCTTATAAAGAGTGCCGTGTTCGCATTCATCATCACCTCGATCTCGGCCTTTTGCGGATACTATGCCAACGGCAACTCGTTGGAGGTGGGACGCGCCTCGACGCGCGCCGTGGTGGCCAGCTCGATCGTCATCATGATATTCAACTTGATATTAACGCAAATCCTTTTGGTATGATCAAGGCCGACCACATATCCAAGTCGTTCGAGGGACGTACCGTGCTCGACGATATCTCGGTGGAGTTCGAGACGGGCAAGACCAACCTTATAATAGGTCGCAGCGGCTCGGGCAAGACCGTGCTGCTCAAATCGCTGGTCGGATTGCACGAGGTCGACTCGGGCGCCGTGTATTACGACGACGTGTGCTATACGCACCTTACCTTCAAACAGCGCAAGGCTATTCGCAAGGATATAGGCATGATCTTCCAGGGCGGGGCGTTGCTCGATTCGTCGACGGTGGTGGAGAATGTCAAGCTGCCGTTAGATCTGTTCACCGATCAGTCGGAGGCCGAGAAGATTGAGCGTGTGGCATTCTGTCTGGAACGCGTGCGCCTGCAAGGTGCCGACCGTCTCTATCCGTCGGAGCTGAGCGGCGGCATGATCAAGCGTGTGGCTATTGCGCGCGCCATAGTCATGAACCCGCGCTATCTCTTCTGCGACGAGCCTAACTCCGGTCTCGACCCGCAAACGTCCGTAGTGATCGACAACCTCATACACGACATCACGCGCGAGTACAACATAACGACCATCATCAATACCCACGATATGAACTCCGTCATGGAGATCGGCGAGAAGATCGTCTACATACATGAAGGCCGCAAGTGGTGGGAGGGTACCAAAGACGATATTTTAGATGCTGACAATGCCGAGCTGAACGATTTCGTGTTCGCTTCGGCCATGGCCAAACGCGCCCGTCGGGCAACCCGATAATCTTTGTCCGGAGGTGGGCTTCGGCAGTTGCCTTTATAATATTCCTAACTTCTCGAAGTGTTCAACGGCACGGGCTATTCCGTCGTCGTCGATTGCTGCGGTCACGTAGTCGGCCGCGGTTTTCAGCTCGTCGGTGGCATTACCCATGGCTACGCCCCAACCGACGCTGCGTATCATATCCACGTCGTTGCCTCCGTCGCCGAACGCCATTGTCTGCGATATGTCTATGCCCATGTGCCGTGCCATATGCACGATGGCATGTCCCTTTCCGCCGTTCTGCGGATTGATGTCGAATATGGGTTCGCACCATCGCGTCTGCTTTGCCTCGGGCATGTGCTGCAATACGCGCCACGCTTCGTCGCTCGACAGATAGGGCGTGATCTGATAGATTGGCACGCCGCGCAACAGTTCGAGGTCGATGACAGGTATATCCACCGCTATCATGGCGTTCATGGCCTTTACGCGCTCGTTCACACGATTGACATACCACGCATCTTCCGTGTCGAATACGCACGATATGTCGGTTGAGGCCAGTGCATCGATCAGCCGGCCGACCGAGACCGGATCGAGCGGATTGCGGTAGATGACCTCGTCGCCCAATCGGCACAATCCGCCGTTCATGTATATGTAGCCGTCGAATGTCTCGTCGCCCAGATTGTCCACTCCCAACGGGTGGCGGCCGGTAGCGATGAAGAGCCGTATGCCTTTGGCGCGCAGACGTGCGAGAGCCTGCTTGGCGGAGTCGGGAATGCGGTGGGTCTTGAAACTCACCAACGTGCCGTCTATGTCGAAAAATACAGCCTTTATCATGGTTCGCAAATTTAATTAAAATAATCGTCGTCGCCAAATCGCTGCGACGATCGTCTCCGGTGCCTATGGTTGAGGCATGTCTTTTGCGCTTACGGCCGTAATAAACTGAGCATTGAAATCTGACAATCATGAAACGCATAGTATTGCTGCGCCACGGCGAGAGTCTGTGGAACAGGGAAAACAGGTTTACGGGCTGGACCGATGTCGATCTGACCGACGAGGGCGTTCGGGAGGCCGAGGCTGCCGGCGAGCTGCTGCATAAGGAGGGTTTCGTATTCGACAAGGCCTATACCTCCTATCTCAAACGGGCGGTGCATACGCTCGACCATGTGCTGCGCGTGCTCGATGCCGACTGGATACCCGTCGAGAAGTCGTGGCGGCTCAACGAAAAGCACTATGGGGCTTTGCAGGGGCTCGATAAGCGCGAGACCGCCCGTCGTTACGGCGACGAGCAGGTTAAGCGGTGGCGGCGCAGCTACAATGTGGCACCCGAGCCGCTGTCGGATTTCGACAATCGCAATCCGCGCTTCGACAAGCGTTATGCCGGCGTGCCCGAGAGTCTGCTGCCTGTAACGGAGTCGCTGCGCGATACGGTGGCGCGCGCCATGCCTTATTGGGATTGCGTCATCTTTCCCGAGCTCGTCCGCTGCGATACGCTTTTGGTGGTGGCTCACGGCAATTCGCTGCGCGGCATAGTCAAGCGTCTGAAAAATATCTCCGACGACGAAATCGTCGAACTGAATCTTCCCACGGCCGTGCCATACGTATTCGAGTTCGACAGGCGGCTCGATCTTGTGCGCGATTACTTTTTGGGCGATGCCGACCGCATCGCCCGAAGCATGGCGGCCGTCGCCGCACAGGGCAAAACCGAATAGACGATACTCGGCCGTTAGCCGAAAAATCGCCCCGAAAGAGTTCTCTTCTTTCGGGGCGAAATGTTGCGTGCTGCGGCGAAAACCGGCGGTGACGCATAAAATCGCCGCCCGACGATAACGGAATGTAAATTTTTATCAATGTTTTTCGACATATCATTGCCATATGACCGATTTTTATTATATTTGAAAAGGAAATTACGAAATAATATCATATCATACTATGGAGAAACGAATCATCGAATGCGTCCCCAATTTCAGCGAGGGACGCGACAAGGAGGTCATCAGGCAGATAGCCGAAGTTATCGAGAGAGCAGAGGGAGTCAAACTGCTCGACGTCGATCCGGGCGAGGCTACCAACCGCACTGTCGTTACGTTCGTCGGCAGCCCCGAAGCCGTCGTCGAGACAGCCTTTGAGGCGGTGCGCCGTGCCACCGAGCTGATCGACATGCGCCAGCACAAAGGTGCTCACCCGAGAATGGGTGCTTGCGACGTGCTGCCGCTTATCCCCGTTGCGGGCGTTACGCTCGAAGAGTGCGCCGCCATGGCACGCAAGCTGGCCGAGCGCATCGCCGACGAGTTGAAGGTGCCGACCTACTGCTACGAGGCTGCGGCATTTACGCCCGAGCGCAAGAATCTGGCCGTGTGCCGTGCCGGCGAGTACGAGGCTCTGCCCGAGAAGCTCGCCGACGAGAAGAAGGCACCCGACTTCGGAGCGCGTCCATTCGACGAGGGCGTGGCTCGCACGGGAGCTACCGCAGTCGGTGCGCGCGATTTTCTTGTGGCCGTCAACTATAACCTCAATACCACCTCTACGCGCCGCGCCAATGCCATCGCTTTCGACGTGCGCGAGAAGGGTCGTCCCGTGCGCGAGGGTAATCCCATCACGGGCAAGATCGTCAAGGACGCTGACGGCAATACGGTGATGAAGCCCGGTACGCTCAAATGCTGCAAGGCCATCGGCTGGTTCATCGAGGAGTACGGCATCGCGCAGGTGTCGATGAACATGACCGATCTGTCGGTTACGCCGCTGCATGTCGCCTTCGACGAGGTGTGCCGTGCGGCCGATGCCCGCGGCGTGCGTGTTACGGGCACCGAGATCGTGGGTCTTATCCCCAAGCGCGCGCTGGTTGAGGCCGGACGCTATTTTCTGCACAAGCAGCAGCGTTCGACGGGTATCGCCGAGCGCGAGCTGATCCGCATCGCCATCGAGACTATGGGTCTCTCTACACTTAAAGAGTTCAAGCCCGAGGAGAAGATTATCGAATATATCCTCGAAAAGGAGGAGTCGGCCGGCAAGCGTCGCCTTGTGGATATGACCTGCACCGATTTCGCCGAGGAGACGGCCAGCGAGTCGCCTGCCCCGGGCGGAGGTTCGATCTCGGCCTATATGGGAGCATTGGGTGCCGCTCTGGGCACTATGGTGGCCAACCTCTCGGCTCACAAGGCCGGTTGGGACGAGCGTTGGGAGTTCTTCTCGGATTGGGCCGACAAGGGACATGCCGTGATGACCGAGCTGCTGCATCTGGTCGACGAGGATACCGAGGCCTTCAACCGCATCATGGCCGTGTTCGCCATGCCCAAGTCGACCGACGAGGAGAAAGCGGCCCGCAGTGCCGCGCTGCAAGAGGCTACGCTCTATGCCACGGAGGTACCTTTGCGCACGATGAAGGCCGCCTATGCAGCATTCGACATAGTTCGCGCCATGGCCGAAGAGGGCAATCCCAATTCGGTATCCGATGCCGGCGTAGGTGCTCTTGCCGCCCGCAGTGCCGTGATGGGCGCATGCCTCAATGTGAAGATCAATGCCGCCGGTCTGAAAGACCGTGCCAAGGCCGACGAGTTAGTGGCCGAGGCCGAGCGCATAGTGGCCGAGGCGCAGCGTGCCGAGACCGAAATACTGGCTACCGTGGAGAATAAGATCAATCAATAACCAAGACTACTTCAATGACCGATTTTCAGAAAGAGATAGCTGCCGGTATTCCCGACGTGCTGCCGGCACCCAAACCATACGATCCTCAGATCAATCATGCGCCCAAGCGCAAGGAGATACTCACGCCCGCCGAGAAGGTGCTGGCGTTGAAGAACGCTCTGCGCTACTTTCCGCAGAAGCACCATGCCGTGCTGGCTCCGGAGTTCGCCGAGGAGCTGCGCCGCTACGGCCGCATCTATATGTATCGTCTGCGCCCCGACTACGAGATGTATGCCCGTCCCATCGACGAGTATCCCCATCGTTCGCGTCAGGCTGCGGCCATTATGATGATGATCCAGAACAACCTCGACAAGGCCGTTGCGCAGCACCCCCACGAGCTTATTACCTACGGCGGCAACGGTGCCGTGTTCCAGAACTGGGCGCAGTATCGTCTGACGATGCAATATCTGTCGCAGATGACCGACAATCAGACGCTGGTGATGTATTCGGGTCACCCGCTGGGGCTCTTCCCCTCGCACCCCGACGCTCCGCGCGTGGTTGTGACCAACGGCATGGTCATTCCCAACCATTCGAGCCAGGACGACTGGGAGCGGTTCAACGCCATGGGCGTATCGCAGTACGGTCAGATGACGGCCGGCTCCTATATGTATATAGGTCCTCAGGGTATCGTTCACGGTACTACCATCACTGTGATGAACGCCGCCCGCAAGCGTCTTGCGGAGGGGCAGACCGATCTTCGCGGCATGTTGTTCGTGTCGTCGGGTTTAGGCGGCATGTCGGGCGCACAGCCCAAGGCTGGCAACATCTCGGGCGTGGTGAGCATCGTGGCCGAGATCAACATCAAGGCCGCCGAGAAACGCCATGCGCAGGGCTGGGTCGACGAGATGTATTCGTCGCTCGACGAGCTGATCCCGCGCGTGAAACGTGCCTGCGAGCAGAAGGAGGTCGTCTCGTTCGCATACGTGGGCAACGTGGTCGATCTGTGGGAGCGTCTGGCCGACGAGGATATCCGCGTCGATCTGGGTTCCGACCAGACCTCGCTGCACAATCCGTGGGCGGGAGGTTACTATCCCGTGGGTCTCAGCTACGAGGAGTCCAACCGCATGATGGCCGAGCAGCCCGAGGAGTTCCACGAGCGCGTGCGCGAGTCGCTGCGCCGTCAGGCCGCAGCCATCAACCGCCTGACCGAGCGCGGCATGTATTTCTTCGACTACGGCAACGCCTTCCTGTTGGAGGCTTCGCGTGCCGGTGCCGACATCTTGCTGCCCGACGGACGCTTCCGCTATCCGTCATACGTGCAGGATATCATGGGTCCCATGTTCTTCGACTACGGCTTCGGACCCTTCCGCTGGGTCTGCACCTCGGGCAAGGAGGAGGATCTGGCCACGACCGACCGTCTGGCTGCCGAGGTGCTCGAAGATATGTACCGCACGGCTCCCGAAGAGATCCGCGGACAGCTCTACGACAACCTGCATTGGATCCGCGAGGCGGCGCAAAACCGTCTGGTGGTAGGCTCTCAGGCGCGCATACTCTATGCCGACTGCGAGGGTCGCACGCGTATCGCGCTGGCCTTCAACGAGGCTCTGCGTCGCGGCGAGCTGTCGGCTCCGGTGGTGCTCGGCCGCGACCATCACGACGTGTCGGGTACCGACTCTCCCTATCGCGAGACCTCTAATATTTATGACGGTTCGCAGTTTACGGCCGACATGGCCGTGCATAACGTCATCGGCGACTCGTTCCGCGGCGCGACGTGGGTATCGATCCACAACGGCGGCGGCGTAGGCTGGGGCGAGGTGATAAACGGCGGCTTCGGCATGGTCATCGACGGCTCGGAGGATTCGGAGCGTCACATACGCGAGATGCTTATGTGGGACGTCAACAACGGCATCGCACGCCGCAGCTGGGCACGCAACGAGGGCGCGATGTTCGCTATCCGCCGTCAGATGGAGCGCACGCCCGAGATGAAGGTCACCATGCCCAACCTCACCGACGACAAGCTCATCGAGGAGGCTCTCGAAAATGTAAAATAAACCTTAAAACATCAATATAAATGATACACCATATAAGTTCCGAGCATCTCACCATCGACCGTGTCGAGGAGATCATCACCAAAGGTTATAAGTTGGCATTGAGCGACGATGCCCGCAAGCGCATCGTGCGCTGCCGCGAGTATCTCGATCAAAAGATGGAGCAGACTACGCGCCCGATCTACGGCGTGACTACGGGCTTCGGCTCGCTCTGCAACATCTCCATCGAGGCCGACGCGCTGTCGCAGTTGCAGAAGAATCTGATGATGTCGCATGCCTGCGGCACCGGTGCCCGTGTTCCGTCGGAGGTAGTGCGGCTGATGATCTTCCTGAAAGTGCAGTCGCTCTCTTACGGTCATTCGGGCGTGCAGCTGGCTACCGTCGAGCGCATGATCGAGATGTATAACGACGATATTCTTCCGGTTGTCTACGACCAGGGCTCGCTCGGAGCTTCGGGCGATCTGGCACCGCTGGCACACCTCTGCCTGCCGTTGGTGGGTCTGGGCGAAGTCGAGGTCGACGGCAAGGTCATGCCTGCGGCCGAGGTGTTTGCCCAAAGAGGTTGGGAGCCTATCGTACTCCGTTCGAAGGAGGGTCTGGCTCTGCTCAACGGCACGCAGTTCATGAGTGCCTACGGCGTATGGTCGCTCATCGGCGCACGCCGTCTGAGCCGCTGGGCCGATGCTATCGGAGCCATGTCGCTCGATGCGTTCGACGGCCGCATGGAGCCTTTCGAGCATATCGTGCACGCCATACGTCCCCACAAGGGACAGATCTCGACTGCCGAGAACTTCCGCAAGATGCTTGCCGGCAGCCAGATCGCCGCACAGCCCAAGCAGCATGTGCAGGATCCATATTCGTTCCGCTGCATACCGCAGGTTCACGGCGCGTCGAAAGATACGATCGACTACGTGGAGAGCGTGCTTACCACCGAGATCAACAGTGCCACCGACAACCCGTCGGTATTCCCCGACTGGGACGAGGTCATCTCGGCCGGCAACTTCCACGGCCAGCCCATTGCCGTGGCTATGGATTTTCTGGCCATTGCCGTGGCCGAGCTGGGCAATATCTCGGAGCGTCGCACCTATAAACTCATATCGGGATCGCGCAACCTGCCGTCGTTCCTCGTGGCCAATCCGGGATTGAACAGCGGTTTCATGATCCCGCAGTACACGGCCGCCTCGATCGTCAGCCAGAGCAAGGGGCTTTGCTGGCCGGCTTCGGTCGACTCTATCCCCTCGTCGCAGGGACAGGAGGATCATGTCAGCATGGGCTCCAACGCCGCTACCAAGCTGTTGCGTGTTGTGGGCAATACCGAGCGTGTGCTGGCCATCGAGCTGATGAACGCCGCTCAGGCTTTGGAGTTCCGCCGTCCGCTGCGTTCGTCGGCATTCGTCGAGCGCATGTTCGAGGCATATCGTCAGCATGTGCCCTTTGTCGACAACGATCAGGTGATGTATCCCCATATCGCCGCATCGGTAGAGTTCCTGCGCACGTATGAAATTGTTGATTAAAAATATAGGCACCATCGTCGGCATCGACGAGAGCGGCCGCGACCGTGTCTGCGGAGCCGAAATGTCGCACATCGGCACGCTCGACGACGGGTGGCTGCTCGCCGTCGACGGTCTGATTGCCGATTACGGAGCTATGAGCACATGCCCTGCCGTGGCCGATGCCGAGATCATCGACGCCGGCGGGGGTATGCTGCTGCCGTCGTTCTGCGATTCGCACACCCATCTGGTCTATGCCGGCAGCCGCGAGCAGGAGTTCCTCGACAAGATCAACGGCCTTAGTTACGAGCAGATAGCCCAGCGCGGCGGCGGTATTCTCAACTCTGCCGACCGCCTGCACGAGACCTCCGAAGATGAATTATACCGTCAGGTCATGGAGCGCATTGACGAGATCATCGCCATGGGTACAGGCCTTGTGGAGATCAAGAGCGGTTACGGCCTTTCGACCGAGGACGAGTTGAAGATGCTGCGCGTCATACGGCGCATACGTCGCGATTCGCCCGTGGCTGTGCGTTCGACATTCCTCGGTGCGCACGCTGTGGCGCGCGCATATACAGGCCGTCAGCAGGAGTATGTCGACATGGTGTGCCGCGAGATGATCCCGGCCGTTGCGGCCGAGGGCTTGGCCGATTTTGTCGATGTCTTCTGCGACAAGGGATTCTTCACGGTCGGGCAGACCGAGCAGATCATGCGCTGCGGTGCCGAGTACGGCATGCGTGCCAAGATACACGCCAACGAGCTGGATATATCGGGCGGCGTTGAGGCCGGCGTGCGCCACGGGGCGTTGTCGGTGGATCATTTGGAGCGCATGGGCGACGAGCAGATCGAGGCGTTGCGCGGCTCTGCGACCATGCCTACGATGCTGCCCGGTGCGGCATTCTTCCTGGGCATGAGCTATCCGCCTGCGCGCAAGATGATCGATGCCGGGCTGGCCGTGGCACTCGCCTCGGACTACAACCCCGGATCGTCGCCCTCGGGCAACATGCGCATGGTGGTGTCGCTGGCATCTATCAAGATGAAGATGACGCCGGCCGAGGCTATCAACGCCGCCACGCTCAACGGTGCGGCGGCTATGGGCGAGAGTGCGCATTACGGCTCGATTACGCGCGGCAAGGTGGCCAACGTGTTCATCACCAAGCCGCTGCCGTCGCTGGCATTCCTGCCGTATGCCCATCAGACACCCGTCATAAGGCATATTATTCTCGGAGGAAAACACATTAAAACATTGTCGATATGATGATTAATTTCACTCGGACGGCCATTGCGGCCGTCGCATTGCTTGCCATGTCGGGCTGTTGCGGCAAATGCGACAAAAGCGGCTCTTCGTGCACGGCTCCCGCTGGCGGCACATGCGCCGATACGGTCATAGAGACCATTATGACCCGTCGCAGTGTGCGTGCCTATCTGCCGGAGGCTGTCGACCGTGAGTCGATGCAGCGCATAGTCGAGTGCGGAATCAATGCCCCGAGCGGCATGAACAGCCAGCCGTGGGCGGTGCGCATCGTCGATTCGAAGGAGTATATCGATGGATTGACCGAGCTGTTTGTAGCTTCGCGTCCGGAGGCGGCTGCCGATCCCTCTTTCCGCAATATGTTCCGCAATGCCCCGACCGTGGTTTTCATCGCTTCGCCGGACGACGGTCGCGGGGAGTTCGATTGCGGATTGCTGGCCGAGAACATGATGCTTGCCGCGTGGTCGATGGGCATCGGTTCTTGCTGTTTGGGCTCGCCCGTCGGCTTTATGCTCTCTGCACCCGAAGCGGCTCCCTACGTCGAGCGTCTGAATCTGCCCGACGGCTACCGCCTGCTGTGTGCCATAGGTTTCGGCTACCCCGACGAGAAGCCCGAGGCTAAGGAGCGCGACCGTAGCAAGGTGCAGTTCGTCGAATAGACCGGCTCGATCCGTTTTCACAATAAGCCCCGCATTTCATCGTAATGCGGGGCTTGTCGTTTGCCGTTTCGTTCTACATTATCAGCTCGACGGTGGCGTAGATCTCTTCGCTGCGGTCGCCTTTGAGCTTTATCGTACCCGACACTTCGCGCGGTGTGGTTGGCGTTTCGATTTTGCCGTCGAATATGACCTCCACCACGTTGTGACCGGCATCGAGTCGTGCCGCAGGCCGTGCCGTCGAGCGGTCGATCTTGTCGGCGCGGAACTTTACGCTCTCGACAACGGCCGATCCCGAGCCGCGGTGCATGACGATGCGTACCCCCTTGACATCGGCGAATGTGGTGTTGGGTATGGTGAAAGCAATGCTGTTGCTGCCCGTCTTCTTGAAGTCGTAAGGTGTTACGGTGGCCACCGTGCTGCCGAGCGGCGACAGTTTGTCGCGTCCGGCATAGCTCTCCACCATGCGGCGGCACTCGGTAAGATCGACTGCCCGGGGTGCGGGCGAGAGATCGAGCCGTTCGATGAACTTGTCGTCGAAGGCGCGCGCATCATACGACTCGCCGCGGTGCATGTGATCGAAATAGTTGCGCCAGCGCGGTATGTAGAAGTCGCGCACCAGCCCCGACCACACGCGGCACGAGTAGTCGGCCAGACTCGGACCGCCCCACGTGGTGACTATGCGCCGTGCTTCGCGCACGAACTCCTCGCGCTCGGCCTGGCACGTTGCGGCCGCAGCTGCCTGTCGCTGCCAGCGTTCCATCGTGTAGAGCGGGTGATCGGCCAGCACGCGGTCGATGTTGTCGAGTGCGGCGATGAACTCCTCTTCCAGAGCCGAGGTGTCGCGGCCGTCGATGTCGGCAAGACGTATCGCTTCGAGCAGGTGCTGTGCTATGCCTGCGAAGTACATGGCCGTGTAGTATTTGGCATCGGCCACATAGAGCGGATTGCCGTCCAGTTCGGTTGCTGCGAGCAGCGACTCTATGGCGCGGAAATAATCCGCATTGAGCGCGAGTGTCGAGCCGCGTTGCGAGAACGGCTCCATCTGCCAGCGGAAACGGGCGTTGTTCGACGAGGCGGCGTATGCGCTGCCGAGCATTCCCTCCCAGAAACGGTCTACATGCTCCGAGTGCAGGCCGTAGCGTGCGGCTGAGTAGCGTTGCAGCTTTTCCCGCAAATCCACTCCTTCCGGCCGCCAGCCGGCATCGGATATTATCTCGTAGACTATCTCGTTGTTCTCCACGCCCTCGGGCGAGGTGCCGTAACCGACTATATTGCCGCGGTTGGCCGAAGACATGGCCTCGCGGTGGCCGTCGGCATAGAACTGCAACCCGCCTATGGTGGCCGAGCGGCCGCCGAAGTTGGGCACTGTGGAGTAGATCCACTGCTTGCCGAAGAAGCCGTCGAGGTAGTCCCAGTTCTTTTGGCTGCACCATACGTATTGGTTGAAGTCGACGGCAAGATCGATGATGATCACCTTGTCGTCGGGTACGCCGCTGAACAGGGCGCGTGCGCTGTCGGCGTCCCACAGGTCGCGCTGATAGCCGAAGATCCACCCCTGTACGACCCACACCGCATCGGCATCGGCGGCCATGAGTGAGGAGTATATCTTCTCTCCGTACTCCCTCAGCGCGGCCGCCCGCTCGGGCGATCCCTTCTCGCCGAAAGGTATGTCCATCTCGTTGAAGCTGTCGATCAGATAGTAGCGGCACTTGCCGAATTCGCGCTCCCACTCGGCGATGTAGCGTCGCTGTATCTCCTCGAAGAGCGGATCGATGGGCGAGAGCATGTAGTTTTTCAGTCCGCCTGCCCAATATGTCTCGGTGAGGTCGATCGAGGGGTAGTGCTCCTTCATGGCCTTGGGTACGAATCCTGCGAAACCCTGATATACGGGTGTCATGCCCAGAGCGTCCATCTGATCCTTGATGAAGTGTTGCAGCTCCACCTGCTCGTCGTGCCATTTGCGGCTCATGCCTCCGTCCATCTGGCTCATGTTGCCCATGCGCAGCCACGGCATGTGCGCCGGACCGGTGAAGTATTCGTCGATCTGACTGTCGCTAAGCCCCATGTCGCGCCATACGCGGGCGAATATGGCTTCGCCGGCCGTCGGCGACAGCGGCATGTCGAAGCCGTGCAGGGCCATGTAGTCGATCTCCTGCTGCCAACGCTGCCGGTCCCAGAAAGGTGCCGTATAGCCCATGGTGCATACGTTCATGTATATGTGCAGTCCGAACGGAGCTTCGACGACGATCGGTTCCATCTGCGGAAAACTTTCGGGGAGCTCTATGCGGCTGCCCGTCCACGTCACTACACCGTAGCCGTTGTCGACGATATAGTCGTAGAAGCCCTTGCAGATGGCCACGCCGTTGTCGCCTGCTATGCGCAGACGGCCGCCGTCGGTGCTCAATTCATAGCGGTGGTGTCCCTCGGCCGACGGACGGCACAAGGACAGATCGATGTTTTCGGGCATCTGCCCGACTGCGCGGCTTATCACGTCGCGCGCCGCCGAGATGTAATCCTGCGCGGCCGCACCTGCCACCGACAGCAGGGTTGCCAAGGCGAATGTCAGCAGTCTCTTCATAGTGTGTTAAAAAAGCAATTAAGTGAGTAATTATCTACAAATATAATATTTTCGGGAAAAATTTTTGCATCGGACCTCTCGTTTTTATAATTTTGAGAGCGTATTGTTTCGCAAATATTATTTGTCCGATCATGAAATTACGACTCTTTTCTATGCTTTCGGCCTTCGTGCTGCTCGCTTCTGCCGACGACTGTGCGGCGGCCGAACCGCTGCGTTTCTCCGACGAGGGACGATTCCGAATAGTGCAGTTTACCGACGCACATGTACGCTGCGACAAGCCCGACGAGATGGCCAAGACCGTCGACCGGCTCGAATGGATCATCGCGGAGGAGCGACCCGATCTTGTGATCTTCACGGGCGATGTGGTGACGGGACGCCCCGCCGTCAAGGCGTGGCGTGCGATACTTGCCCCCGTGGCGCAGAACGGCATACCGTTCGTTGTGGTCTACGGCAACCACGACCGCGAGCAGGATTTGAAGGAGTCGGAGCTTGCGCAGCTCATAACGGGCTATCCCAATTCGCTCAACACCACTTCCGACGGCCGTTTGGACGACGTTGCGGTGGAGGTGCTATCCCGCGACGGCGATTCGGCGGCGGCCCTACTATACTGTCTCGATTCGCACGACTACTCGACCGTCGACGGTATCAAGGGCTACGGTTGGATCGATTTCGAGCAGATAGGCTGGTATCGTTCTCTGAGCCGCGCATACACTGCCGCCAACGGCGGCCGGCCGCTGCCGTCGTATGCGTTTTTCCATATTCCGCTGCCCGAGTACGCCGAGGCGTGCGCCGCCTCGGAGAAGAGCGTGCGCGGCATTCGCCGCGAGGAGGAGTGTGCGCCCAAGATCAACACGGGCATGTTTGCCGCCATGAAGGAGTGCGGCGATGTGGTGGCTGTGTTCGTTGGGCACGACCACGACAACGACTATATCGTGCCATATCACGGCGTTGCTCTGGCATACGGCCACTACTCGGGCGATAACACTGTCTACAACCATCTGTGGCACGGCGTGCGGGTGATAGAGCTTCGCGAGGGCGAGCGCGACTTCCGTACATGGATACGCCGCCGCGACAACCGGAAGATCGACGAGGTGGTGTTCGATGCCAAGGCCTCGAAACTGCGCGAGGCGAAGTAGGGTGGCGAGAATCGCATTAAAAAACAAAGGTTCGAATCTCTTGCGGGATTCGAACCTTTTGCATGTGTGACCGTGTGTCGATCTATTTGTTGATCTTGGCCCACGAGTCTTTGAGCGTGACCGTGCGGTTGAACACGAGGTGCTCGCCCGTAGAGTCGGTGTCGGCACAGAAGTAACCCACGCGCTCGAACTGATAGGGACGGCCTACGGGGGCATCTTTCAGAGACGGCTCCAACAGACCCTTGACCTTTACGAGCGACTCGGGATTGAGGTTGTCCTCCCACGAGGTCTGCCCGTTGGAGGTGTCGTTGGGATCCTCCGTAAGGAACAGCGGGTTGAACAGCCGTATCTCCGCCTCTACGGCGTGCTCGGCCGATACCCAGTGAATGACGCCTTTGACGCGGCGGCCGTCGCTCGACGAACCGTCGCCCGAGAGGGGATCGTATGAGCAGTGCAGCTCGACGATGTTGCCCTCCGAGTCCTTGATCACCTCGTCGCACTTTATCAGATAAGAGTAGCGCAGACGCACCTCGCCGCCGGGGCTGAGGCGGAAATACTTTTTGGGAGGATTCTCCATGAAGTCGTCGCGCTCGATGTATATCACCTTCGAGAAGGGTACCTGACGTGTGCCTGCCTCGGGATCCTCGGGGTTGTTGACCGCATCGCGCATCTCCACCTTGCCCTCTTCCCAGTTGGTTATGACCACCTTCAAGGGGTTCAGGACGGCCATGCGACGCTCGGCCACCTTGTTGAGATCCTCTCTTACGCAGAATTCCAGCTTGCCCAGATCGATGACGTTGTCGCGCTTGGCCACGCCCACCATCTCGGCGAATGCGCGCACCGAGGCCGGAGTGTAGCCCTTGCGGCGCAGTGCGCAGACTGTCGGCATGCGCGGATCGTCCCAACCCATTACAGCACCCTCCTTGACGAGTTTGAGCAGGTTGCGCTTCGACATCATCGTGTAGGTCAAGTTCAGACGTGCGAACTCGTACTGATGCGACGGATAGATCTCCAACGCTTCGATGAACCAGTCGTAGAGCGGGCGGTGTACGTCGAACTCCAACGTGCAGATCGAGTGCGTGATCTTCTCTATCGAGTCGCACTGTCCGTGGGCGTAGTCGTACATGGGGTAGATGCACCATTTGTTGCCCGTGCGGTGGTGCTCGGTGTGTATTATGCGGTACATGATCGGGTCGCGGAAGAGCATGTTGGGGTGCGCCATGTCGATCTTGGCACGCAGTACCTTCTCGCCGTCGGCGAACTCACCGCGGCGCATGCGCTCGAACAGATCGAGGTTCTCCTCCACCGAACGGTCGCGCCACGGCGACGGCGTACCCGGCTCCGAGACCGTACCGCGCGTCTGGCGTATCTGCTCCTGCGACTGGTCGTCGACGTATGCCAGTCCCTTCTTGATCAATACTATCGCCCACTCGTAGAGCTGGTCGAAGTAGTCCGATGCGTAACGCTCCTCGGCCCACTCGAATCCCAGCCATTTGATGTCGCGCTTGATAGAATCGACATACTCGGTGTCCTCCTTGACGGGATTGGTATCGTCGAAACGCAGATTGCATTTGCCTCCGTATTTCTTGGCCAGACCGAAATTTATGCAGATACTTTTGGCATGGCCTATATGAAGATAGCCGTTGGGCTCGGGCGGAAAACGCGTCTGAATGCGTTTGTCTCCGCGCGCTATCGACTCCTCGATGATCTCTTCGAGAAAGTTCAGCGACTTCTCCTTAACCTCGTTTGTTTCAGTGTTCATACTCTGTGACGTGTGATAATTTTTCGCAAATGTAACGCTTTTTTGGCATATATACGCTATATTTGTACAATTAAATACTAAGTGTACACGACTATGAAACGTATTTTGGTTCTTTTGGCGGCCGTGTTGTTTTCGTCGGCTGCGTCTGCCCAGCTGCTGTTGGGAGTCGAGGGCGGTTTGTCGGTCAACAGTTACAGCAAGGATAATGGTCTGGATTGCAACGGCTGGAAGGTTGGTGCATACGTAGGCTATACGTTCCGCTCCAACTGGCAGATACAGACTGGTATAGGCTATTACGGCAATCGTGCCGGCAACATCAGCGACTGGGGCGATCTGGCCGATTATGCACGTGTGGAGGTATGCAAAAATACGCTCACGATACCTTTGACCGTGGGCTATAAGATCGGCGGTCGTTTCATTTCGGTTACGCCCAAGGTGGGTCTTTATGCAGGATTCGGCCATAATGCCAAAGCTGTGAGCAACGCCTCTGCCGAGGCCGCCTCGGGCAAGGAGATCAAATTCAGCAAGAACGATTGCGGATTTCTTGCCGGAATCGATCTGGCCGTATGGCGTTTGCAGCTGCGTGCAGCCTACGAATTGGGTTTCGTCAACCTCTCGAAGGATTACCCCGGCGGCAAGGTGCGCAACGGCAGCTTTACGCTGACGCTCGGATTCTCGCTGTTCCGTTAGGCGTTGATCTGCTGCGGGCTGTGTCCGCGCGGCATCGAATGCAGTGCCGTCAGTTGTGGGTTTGTACGTATTTTGCAGTAGCGACGATCGGATTAATGTTTAACCGTAAATTTTCGATCGCTATGAAAAATACCGAAAACCAGGGCAATCGCTGCAACGATTGCGAGCAGATGTTCGAAGACAACATACACGGCATAGTCAACGAGGTAGATGGCTATACGCATAAGGAGCATCGCCGTAAGTCGGAGGAGGTGCACGAGGCCTACGATAGGGCGGGCAGTGACTCTGCAAAAACCGATAAAACGGGAACCGGTCGCGGCGATTGCGACAGGAAACGATAGTGGCTTGGCGTGAACCTTTGATGCGATACCGAACGATGCCCCACGGTCTTTTCGACCGTGGGGCATCGTCGTCATTGGGCATCGTACATCGTTTTTATTTCGTATTCTGCCGAGATAATATTATCTTTACGGCATCGAACGATATGTAAAAACAACTTTCTGCAACTGTGAAAAAGATAATATTATCTCTCTGTTCCCTGATTCTGATGTCGGTCTCATTCGAGGTCTCTGCACGGCAGGGCGATTTTCCACGTGCTTCGCGCGATTCTATATCGGCCGTTCTGTCGCGCATCGTGCGGCGCGAGGTGCTGGGCGGATATGTCTCGGTGGAATCGGTGCGCGAGCGCGGCAGGATACTCGAAGTCAAGGCCTCGACGGCTCTGTCGTACTATCCTTTCAGAGAGGATAATCTTCGCGCCCTCTACGATTCGGTTCGTGTAAGACTGCCGAAGGAGTATGCCGATTTTCGGTTGGAGATATATTCGGGCAAACACCTTATCGACGATCTCGTGCCGCTGATGTATCGCCGCCGCAGCGACGGGAAACGCTTCACGAACCCCTGTTCGCGACAGCTCGTGGAGAGGGCGCGTACCGCCGGCCGCCCGAGTGCGGGCCTTGCCGGCCGACACATAGCCCTGTGGCAGAGCCACGGACGCTATTTCGACCAGCGCGAGAACCAGTGGCGTTGGCAGCGTTCGCGATTGTGGGAGACGGTCGAGGATCTCTACACCCAGGGTTACGTGCTGCCCTATTTGGTGCCGATGCTCGAAAATGCCGGTGCCACGGTGTTGCTGCCGCGCGAGCGCGATCTGTCTAAGGTGGAGATAATAGTCGACAACGATCGGGGTGTCGATGCCGGCACGCGCTATCGTGAGCACGGTGGCGGGTGGACAGATGCCGGTGTGGGATTCGCACACATAAGAGAGGAGTATCTCACCGGACAAAACCCCTTTGCAGAGGGCACGGCGCGAAGCGTGGCTACCACCACGCGCGAACAGCCTACGGCCGCGGCCGTGTGGGGTGCCGCCATACCCGAGAGAGGCCGCTACGGCATATACGTATCTTACAAGACGCTCGACGAGAGTACCGCAGATGCCCGATATACGGTCTGCCATCTGGGCGGCCGCACGCAGTTCACGGTCAACCAGCGCATGGGCGGCGGCATGTGGGTCTATTTAGGCGAATTCGATCTTCCGGCGGGCGATTGCGATACCGTGGTCATGCTCGACAACCGTTCGTCGCACAAGGGCGCCCGCGTGACGGCCGACGCTGTCAAGATCGGCGGCGGCATGGGCAATGTGGCGCGCACGGTCGCTGCGGAGAACCGCACGTCTGGCATCGACTACATTGCCGAGACAAGCGGCTATCCGCGCTTCTGCGAGGGTGCGCGTTACTGGTTGCAGTGGTCGGGTTTCCCCGAAGACGTATATACTCCCAAGGAGAACCGCGACGACTATCGCGACGATTACATGTCGCGCGCGCACTGGGTCAATGCGCTGATGGGCGGCTCGGAGCGTCTGCCCGACAAGAGCGGCAAGTCGATCCCCGTCGATCTGGCCTTTGCCTTCCACTCCGATGCCGGCGTGCGTCTCAACGACGACATAATCGGCACGCTCGGCATCTACTGCACGCAGGATAACGAAGGCAGTTTCGAGGGCGGAGCCTCGCGCATGCGCTCGCGCGATCTGACCGATGCCGTCATGTCGCAGATCGTGGGCGACATCAGAGCCTTGTACGAACCCTCGTGGAGCCGCCGCGGCATGTGGGACAGAGCCTATTACGAGGCTCGCGTACCAAATGTGCCGACCATGCTGCTGGAACTGCTCTCGCATCAGAACTTCGCCGACATGCGTTACGGACTCGATCCGCGATTCCGTTTCACGGTGTGCCGTGCCATCTACAAGGCTATGCTGCGCTATCTCAGCTTCCAATACTCCAAGCCGTATGTCGTGCAGCCGCTGCCCGTGGCTGGTTTGCGTGCCGAGCTGACGGGCGACGACGAAGTGGAGTTGTCGTGGCTGGCTGTGGAGGACAAACTCGAACCCACGGCCGTGCCGACGGCTTACATCGTATATACGCGCATCGATGACGGAGGGTTCGACGAGGGTCGCCGCACGGAGTCGACGTGCGTGAGATTCAAGCAGCACCCCGACCACATTTACAGCTATCGCGTGACGGCCGTCAACGACGGCGGCGAGAGCTTCCCGAGCCAGACGCTCGCCGCCTGCCGCGTATCGGGCGAGCGCGGACGGGCAATGATAGTCAACGGCTTCGACCGCGTGAGTGCGCCGATGAGCGTGCAAGGCGACTCGATAGCCGGATTCTACAACCGCTACGACGAGGGCGTGCCCTACATGCGCGACATATCGTTCATCGGCGAACAGCACAATTTCGACCGTTCGCTGTCGAAATCCGACAATGACAACTACGCGCTCGGTTCGTCGTACAACGACTACGAGACGGAGATCATCGCCGGCAACACGTTCGACTATGCGGCGTTGCACGGCCGCTCGATCGTGCGTGCCGGTTACTCGTTCAGCTCGTCGAGCCGCGAAGCCGTCGAGTCGGGCGAGGTCGATCTGACGCGATACGACATCGTCGATCTTATTCTGGGCAAGCAGCGTTCGACGAGCGTCGGCCGCGGCACGTCGGGTTATGCTTTCAAGACCTTTACCGCCGAGCTGCAACAGGCTCTGCGCGGCTATACCGATCGTGGCGGCGCGCTGTTCGTATCGGGTGCGTTCGTCGCCACCGACCTGTGGCACTCGCCCGAGGCGACCGAGTCCGACCGCGACTTCGCGTGCGGTGTGCTGCACTACTCTTTCGGCGGCAATATGGCCACACGGCGCGGCGAGGTGCGCACGGTGCCCTCGCGTTTTGCCGCACGTCGCAGCGATATGCGTTTCGCCACCTGTCTCAACGACTCGATCTATCGTGTCGAGTCGCCCGACGTGCTGCTGCCTGCCGGCAAGGGAGCCTTTACGGCGTTGCGATACACGGCCAATAATCAGGGTGCGGGTGTGGCGTATATCGGAAAATATCGTACATTTGTGGTCGGATTCCCGTTCGAGACGATCACCGATGCCGAGACTCGCGATCGGTTCATGTCGCAGGTGCTGCGTTTTCTGACGGAGAAATAGATCGAAGATGAAACGACTGCTGCTGCTCGTTGTGCTGTGTTCGGCCATTGTCCCGATTGCGACGGCCGGTGTCACCCGACTGCCGATGACGGTGGTGCGCACATGGCTGACCGTCGAGGTCGCCATCGAGGGGCACGCATATCGTTTCATGGTGGATACGGGCGCGCCGCTGACGGTCGTGTCGGCACGTGTGGCGGCCGAGCGTAATATCGTCGCAGGTGATGTTACGGAGATGAACACCGCCAACGGTGTGCCGGCCGTAATGCAGCATGCTGTCGTCGGACGAATGACCCTCGGCGACAGGGAGCTGACCGACTGGCATATTATGGTGGCCGACAACACCGTTCTCGACTGCTTCGATATCGACGGCATTATCGGCGGCGACATATTGCGACGTTATGTAGTGCGTTTTTGCGCCCGCGACGGTTATATCCTGCTGGCCGACAATTTATCGGAGGCTGGTGCGGTCGACCGTCGTCATTCGGTGCGCATGCGTCTGATAAACAATAAGTCCTATTGCGGATACAGCTACATACGCGGCGCGAAGGGCAAGTGTCCGGTTTGGCTGCTGTTCGATACGGGTGCCGCGGGCTTGTCGCTTGGTTGTTGGGAGCGGCTTGCCGAACGGGGAGCACTCTCCGATCTGCACGTAGCCGAGGGTTACAGCATAGTGGGCGGACTGATGGGCAACGGCGTTGTGTCGCATATGGCTCAGGCGCTGGCTGTTGCGCCTGTGCTGCGATTTGCCGGAGTCGACATACGCAACATGCCGGTTCAGTCGTTGCAGCAGGAACAGAAGTCTATCATAGGCGTGGCTCTGTTGCAGTGGGGCGACGTGGTTGCCGACTATCTGGGGCGTCGCATATATTACGTGGTTGACGGGCAGTCTGTCACGGCGGGCGACGGTGCGGCCGCGGCATTCAATCTGCGTCCGGCGTTCGATGCCGGGCGCGGCGTGATCGTCGGTTCCGTCTGGGACACCGATCTGTTAGGCCGTGTGCGTGTCGGCGACCGCATATCGAGCGTCGACGGCATGCCGACCGACTCGATGAGCGTGTGCGACTTCTACCGGCTGGATTTCAAGATCGGACAGACGCAGCTTTGCATCGAGACGGACGCCGGAGAGAAGCATATAACGATGAATATCATTGAATAAACATATAAAGTTATGTTGGAACAACAGATTTCTAAACAGATCATGGAGGCGATGAAGGCCAAGGATACGGTTCGCCTCAGCGCATTGCGCAACATCAAGAAGTATATCATCGAGGCCAAGACCTCGGGTGCGGCGGTGGACGTGCTGCCCGATGCCGATGTGGTGAAGATCATCTCTAAACTGGCCAAGCAGGGTAGCGATTCGGCTGCCATCTATACTCAGCAGAACCGTGCCGACCTTGCCGAGGAGGAGCTGGCTCAGGTGCGCGTGATGCAGGAGTTCCTGCCCAAACAGCTCTCGGCCGAGGAGCTCGACAAGGCCGTGCGCGAGATTATCGCCGGTTGCGGTGCCACGTCGATGAAGGATATGGGCAAGGTGATGGGCATCGCCTCGAAGCAGCTGGCCGGACAGGCCGACGGCAAGAATATTTCGGCCAAGGTCAAGGAGCTTCTGTCGTAAGAGTCATGATCTCGCTTCATGCCATGAAGACCGCAGCCATGCCTTTGGGCATGGTTGTCGGTGTATTGTTGTGCCGTCCTATCGCGCAGTTGGAGGCGTGGAGCGGCAATATGGTCACTCCTGCGCTCATCTCGCTGATGCTGTTTTTCACATTCTGCCGTGTCGACGTGCGGCAGATGCGTCCGTCGTGGCTCCACTTCTGGCTGCTGCTGTTCCAGATAGTCGGGTCGGTGGTCGTCTATTATGCCTGCCTGCCGCTGGGGCATACTCTGGCGCAGGGTGCCATGATATGCGTGCTGGCACCCATTGCCATGGCTGCGGTGGTCATCGGCGGAATGCTCGGGGCCAATATCGCCACGATGGCTACATACAGCCTTATCTGCAATCTGGTCATAGCCCTCTTCGCGCCGATGCTTCTGCATGCTTACGGAACGGGCACGTGCACCTTTGCGCAGATCATGGCCAAGATAGCCCCGTTGCTCATCACGCCGTTCGTGGCCGGACAGCTGTGCCGGCATCTGTTCCACCGCCTGACAAAGTGGATATGCGACCACTCGCAAATATCGTTTTACATGTGGCTGGTGTCGCTGGCCATCGTCATAGGTCGCACGACATGCTTCATTCTCGATACCGAGGCCGACGGCGGCGTGGAGTTGGAACTGGCTGCCGCGGCACTGGTCATCTGCCTTGTGCAGTTCGGTGTGGGACGCATGCTCGGCCGCCGCTACGGCGATACGGTCGCCGGCGGACAGTCGCTCGGCCAGAAGAATACGGTGCTTGCCGTCTGGCTCGCCCAACAGTTCCTCGATCCCGTCTCGTCCGTAGCCCCCACAGCCTACATCGTCTGGCAAAATCTGGTCAACTCCTACCAGATCTGGCGCAAGGACCGAGTGTGAAGACTCGGATAATTCAATCGTATCGGCAGACTATGTCAACATTGCAATATGATAAGATGATCGACTCTTGTTCGTTAGGTGGCAATGAAATAATTGGTAGTATATGAATGTTGTGTCTGTTTTGATAATGTGTTTTATAGCAATCGTTATTACGATTGTAATAATAAATCGTATAAGACTAACGACAAAGTCCGTGCAACTATCTGAGAAGATCCGTTGTATGACACCATATGCTATTGACGATGAAAAAGAGCCTGTTTTATTTCATAATAAGAGTTTTTGCGCAGACATAACTTCGGATTTGCAAACCGGATTTGCAAACCGTTATATAACCTTTGCACAAGAAAAGGCATTTATTGATTATTACACAGCTTATTACAATGAAGCGCGCTTGCTTGTGCCACGACTCAAATCATTTTGTATCGAGCCGTCGGAAGTTGTCTTGCAATTTCTTCATGATTTTACTAATATCGGTCAGCTTGTCAGAACCCATAATCAGCAAGTTATCCGAAATACGCTCGATACGCACAAACTTTTTTTCGATCATTGTTTAAAATATCCGTTGGACGAACAACAACGGCGTTCCATCGTGTCGGAAGAGGATAATTGTCTGGTTGTAAGCAGTGCCGGTAGCGGAAAAACCTCCTCCATTGTCGGAAAGGTCAAATACCTGATTGAAATAAAGAAAGTCGATCCGGCACGGATTCTTCTCATCAGCTATACGAACAAGGCTGCCGCCGAGCTGACCGAACGAATGGGAATAGAGGGCTTGCGCGGCTATACTTTCCATAAGTTGGCACTTGATCTGATTGGGCAGCAAACAGGTAAGAAACCCTCGATTTGCGACAATACGGATGCGCTGTTCGTGAAAATATACCGTGACCTGCTGGCCGATTCGCTGTTCCGCAAACACGCGGTCGAGTATTTCGTCGATTATCAAGTCAACGAGGCGGATTGGGAGAAACGGAAAAATGAAAGACGGCAGCAGTTGTCCGAACAAAAGGACGTGCGGCTGAAAGCCTTGCTTCCGGATATGGACGGCAAACAGATTTACGTGCGGAGCGAGCAGGAGCAGAAAATCTGTTTCGTCTTATCGTCCCTCGGCGTGAAATTCAGATATGAGGAACCTTACGAATATCCGGTAGCGGACGCGATGCACTCCCAGTACAAACCCGATTTTTCGATCCACCTCGAGCGAGACGGCAAACCACAGCGTATCTATCTGGAGCATTTCGGTGTGGACGAACACGGGCTCGTACCCGCATGGTTCGCCAAAGATCGGAATATCTCCTATGAAGAGGCCAACCAAAAGTACAACGACGGCATCACATGGAAGCGGGCTGCCCACGAGAAATTCGGAACAAGACTAATTACGACGTCTAGCGTGGATTTTTACCGTTCGGATATTCGGGAGACGCTCCGACGATTATTGCTCGATGCAGGAGTTCCCCTGTACGAGCGGACGGATACGGAGCTATACGGCATTGTGCTGCCGAAAGGCAGCAAACAGGAAAAGGCATTTATTAGGTTGATCGCTACATTTGTCACCTTGCTGAAGTCAAGTTGTCGATCGTTGAAAGAGGTCTTGAAACAGGCAGACGAGGCCGACGACCGGCGTAGCGAGTTCGTAATCAAAAACATTTTCCGTCCCGTGTACGAACGCTATGCGGAGGCTTTGCGCAGCAGCGGACAGATCGACTTTACGGACGCCATCTTGCAGGCGACCGAACTTTGCCGGGCAACGCATCCAGTGTCGTATGATTACATCATTGTTGATGAATTTCAAGATATATCCGTCGACCGATACAACTTTCTCAAAGCCTTGCGCGAGGGAAATTCTCCGGCGAAACTCTATTGCGTAGGTGACGACTGGCAATCCATCTATCGTTTCTCGGGAAGCGATATGGCTCTTTTCAATAATTTTGCAGCTTTTTTCGGCCCGACTGAAATCAATAAAATCGAAACAACCTATCGTTTCGGCGAGCCGTTGGTCGGTTTGTCTGCCCGATTCATCCAACGTAATACGGCTCAAATAAAAAAGAACATTCGGCCGTTCAGCGAGCAAAGGAAAACCGAACTATCGTTCCAGGCCTACGACCGAAACAGCTATTGCAATGTCATCGGACAGATGATTGCATCCATTCCGGCCGACAAATCTGTGTTCCTGCTGGGGCGGTATTCATTCGACGATTACTACCTATCGTTCATGTATAAAAGCGTCAAAGAGGGAAATAGGTTCTATTATATCATCGACGGTCGAAAGGTCGAATTTCTGACCGTACACAAATCCAAAGGACTTGAAGCCGACTATGTGATTCTGCTCCAATGTAACAAGGATACCTATGGTTTTCCCTCATTCGTAAGCGATGACCCATCTTTACAATACGTGCTGACAGCAAGCGACCGCTTCCCCTATGGCGAGGAGCGACGGTTGTTCTATGTAGCAATCACACGGGCCAAAATGAAAACATGGGTTCTCTACGACACCCGTTTTCCATCAGTTTTCGTGGACGAGTTTCTGCGTCCCGAAAAAGTTGCGGAGGAGAACTACGTAAAACACCCGAATGCAAATAAACGATGGACACCCAGTGCCGACAAATTTTTACTAACATTGCATAGAGAGGGAAAAAGTATCAAGTATATTGCACAAAAGATGGGTCGTAGCCAAACCTCAATTGTTATGCGGTTAGGAAAATTGGAAAGCATGAAATAAGAGTATGGTTAATGTTGTCATATTTTATTGTTGGTTGCAGTGAGTTTCCGCGTATCGCTTTTTTGTAGTACATTTGTCGGTTGAAAAATTTAGTCAGATGAGAAAGATAACCAATCAGGAGCTGCATCGTCCGTCGATAGAGGAGTTCGCTGCCATGAGCAAGATGCCGGTGGTGGTGGTGCTGGACAACGTGCGCTCGCTGCAAAATGTCGGATCGTTCTTCCGCACGGCCGATGCTTTCGCTGTCGAGAGCATAGCCTTGTGCGGTATTACGGCCACGCCTCCCAATCGCGACATACATAAGACGGCCCTGGGGGCGGAGATGAGCGTCGAGTGGCGATACTATGCCGATACGTGCGAGTGCATCGGGCAGCTGCGCCGCGAGGGACGCACGATCGTTGCCGTCGAGCAGGTCGAGGGGGCTGTGATGCCGGGCGATCTTCGGCTGCAACCCGGACGCAGCTATGCCGTCGTCTTCGGCAACGAGGTCGAGGGTGTCGATCAGCGTGCGGTCGATATGTGCGACATGGCTGTGGAGATACCGCAGGCAGGTACCAAACACTCGCTCAACGTATCTGTGTCGGGCGGTGTGGTGCTGTGGCAGTTGTTCGATGAGTGGCGGCGCAATCGTTGACGCAGCTTTTCGCCTGCCGGTGGTTGCCGTATCGATTTATTTCTTACCTTTGCGGCGATGTCGGCCTCGTGCCGGCGTCGCTGTACAAACTCAAACAAATTAAAAATGTCAGTAGAAAGTTCTGTCAGAGCCGTAACGACGCTGCGTCTTACGGAGATGAAACAACGCGGTGAGAAGATCGCCATGCTCACCTCTTACGACTATTCGATGGCCAAGATCGTCGATGCCGCCGGTGTCGACGTTATACTTGTAGGCGACTCTGCCGCCAATGTCATGGCAGGTTATGAAACCACGCTCCCCATTACACTCGATATGATGATCTACCATGCGCGTGCCGTGGTGCGTGCCGTGAAACGCGCGCTGGTGGTGGTCGATCTTCCGTTCGGTACTTATCAGGGCAATTCGAAGGTGGCGCTCGACTCGGCCATACGCATCATGAAGGAGACCGAGGCCGATGCCGTCAAGTTGGAGGGCGGTGCAGAGGTGCTCGAATCTGTCGAGCGTATCCTCTCGGCCGGTATTCCGGTCATGGGACACCTCGGACTCACGCCGCAGTCGATACACAAGTTCGGCACCTATAACGTTCGCGCCAAGGAGCAGGCCGAGGCCGACAAACTTCTGCACGACGCCCATCTGCTCGAAGAGGCCGGCTGCTTCGGAATCGTTTTGGAGAAGATCCCCGCAGCCTTAGGCGCACGCGTAGCCTCCGAGCTTCATATTCCCGTTATAGGCATCGGAGCCGGAGGCGGTGTCGACGGACAGGTGCTCGTGGCTCACGATCTCTTCGGCATAACACAGGACTTCTCTCCTCGTTTCCTTCGCCGTTATGCCGATCTCCACGCCGTCATGTCTTCGGCCGTATCCTCATACGTTGCCGATGTCAAGAGTCGGGATTTTCCCAATGAGAAGGAGCAATATTGATTCTTTTCCGTGACTTTTTCGTGAAAAGCGGTCATTTGCTTCCGCTCGCTCGATTGGGCGAACGGGCAGTACGCCAAGTACAGCCCGTCCGCCCAATTTTCGTTGCGCGTTGCAACTAACCGCTTTTGACGAAAAATTAGCGCATAGTTCTTTGGAGACTGTTCCCACTGTTTTGTCATTCTGAACGTAGTGAAGAATCTGTGTGCGATGATTTCCTCTGTCCTGTCATTCTGAGGAGCGTGCTGTGCACGCGACGTGAGAATCTCTCTTTTGGCCGTCAAACACGCTCCCACCGGCGAGACTCCTACGTCGCAACTGTGTTGCTCCTCGGAGTGACAGTTTTGCGTTTTGTCATTTCGAGCGTAAGCGAGAAATCTGTGCGCGACATGCCCACCCTGTCATTCTGAGTGAAACGAAGAATCCGGTTGGGATCGATGTGCGTGGCCAATATGCCCACTGTTATAATATCCTCTTCACCCAGCGGAACAGCCGGTAGGGCATATAGCGGAACGGCAGGTCGAGCCACGTGGGGGTTGTGACGAGAGAGCGGCGGTGCGAGAATACTTCGAAGCTGTCGCGGCCGTGATAGCCGCCCATGCCCGAATTGCCCACGCCGCCGAAGGGTATGTTCTCGTTGGCGATGTGCATTATGGTGTCGTTGATGCAGGCTCCGCCCGACGAGGTGAGACGTATGACGCGCCGGCCTGTCGAGCGTCGGCCGAAGTAGTAGAGTGCCAGCGGCTTCTCGCGGCCGTTGACGAAGTCGATGGCCTCGTCGATTGCATCGAACGCGATCATAGGCATCACCGGTCCGAATATCTCGTCGTTCATTACCGGTGACGAGGGATCCACCTCGTCGAGTAGTGCGGGTGCTATGTAACGTTCGGCGGCATCATACTCTCCGCCTATGCGTATGCGCCCGTCGGCAAGATACTGCCTGACGCGCTCGAAAGCACGGTCGTTGACCATGCGCACGAAGTGAGGACTGCGCCGTGGATCGTCGCCGTGCATATCTCGTAACGCCCGGGCATACTCCTCGACGAAACGCTCCTTGACCGAGCGGTGTATCAAGATGTAGTCGGGTGCGATGCAGGTCTGTCCGGCGTTGAGTGTCTTGCCCCATGCTATGCGGCGTGCAGCCACGGCAATGTCGGCCTTCTGGTCGACTATGCACGGACTCTTGCCGCCGAGCTCCAAGACCACCGGCGTGAGGTTGCGTGCCGCGGCCTGCATGACGATGCGTCCGAGCGAGGGGCTGCCGGTGAAGAATATCAGATCGTAGCGTTGTTCGAGCAGTTGTGAGTTGACCTCGCGATTGCCCTGCACGACGGCTATATATCGTTCGTCGAATGTCTCCGCGATCATCTGCTCGATGACGCGGGCCACGGCTGGCGTGTATGGCGAGGGCTTCAGGACGGCCGTGCAGCCTGCCGATATGGCTCCGACGAGCGGGTTGAGCAGCAGTTGCACCGGATAGTTCCACGGTGCTACGATCAGCACTACGCCCAACGGCTCGCTCACGATGCGGCTGCGCGAGGGAAACATCTTCAACGGCGTTGCGCGGCGTCGGTCGCGCGCCCAGCGTTTCAGGTGTCGCAGATGGTTGCGTATCTCGCCCCGCACGATGCTCAGCTCGGTGAGATAGGCCTCCTCGTAGGATTTGTGCAGATCGGCGTGCAAGGCGTCGCACAGCGGCCGCTCCCACTTGGCCAGAGCCTCGCCCAAACGGCGCAGCATTTTCAAGCGCGTGTCGATGTCGAGTGTCGCGTGACTGCGGAAAAACTCTCTTTGGCCGGCGACGATCTCTGCGATGCGCTCTTTCGGCGTGTTGTCGATATTCATAAGTTATGCGTGTTTGCGTCCCGTAAAGTTATCCATGGCAGAAAATATGCCGAAGCAGCGGCCGAATATGAAGTCGAACCACGATGTTGGCAGCACGCCCTGCCAGAAGCGGATCATGTGGAATCCGAGCGGTATGCCGCGGAAGTCGCGGTTGCGCTCTATGGCGCGTATTATCTTGCGTGCCGTGCGCTCGGGATCGAGTATGGGGAATATGGGCGAGCTGACACCGTCGAACATGCCGGTATTGATGTAGTAGGGTGCGACGGTGGTTATGCGCACACGGCTGCGCGCCTGCCGCAACTCTATGCGCACCGAGTCCGACCAGCCCAGTACAGCCCATTTGCTGGCCACGTAGACCGACATTTTCGGATTGGAGATCATGCCTGCCTCGGAGCCGATGTTGCAGATATGTCCGTCGTTGCGCGCCATCATGTCGGGCAGTGCCTGCAACGCTACGATCATCGGGGCCTTGGCGTTGATGTTCATCGTGCGCTCGATCTCGTCGACCGTCTGGCGGTCGAAAGTGCGGTTTCCGGTGACTATGCCGGCATTGTTTATCAGTATGTCGATGGTGCCGTACCGCTCCTTTGCGCGGGCGTATGCTGCTGCCACTGCCTCGTTGTCGGCTACGTCGACCGCATCTGCGCTTACGCGTTCGGGCCACCGGCGCGAAAACTCCTCGACGGTGGAGGTTATGTTGGCGGGGTTGATGTCCCATATGAGCAGTGCCCGTGCACCGCGTTCGAGTGCCATGCGTCCCATCAGGCGGCCTATGCCCGAGGCTCCGCCCGTGATGAGCACGCATCTGTCTTTTATCTTCGTCATAACTTTGCTGCTTTTCACCTGCAAAGATAGTCCAAAAATTCTGTTTGCGTTAATTAATTGTGACCGGAGGGTTAATTTATCGTGACCGCATCATTAATTAATTGTAACCTTGCGCGACAGCCTGCCCGATTTATTACTATTGCGTTAAATGTGATGATGTTGCGATTGCGGTTGCCCAGACCGACATATATTTGCGATACGAATCGTTCGCATCTTGCGGCCGCAATCGATGCCTTTGGCGGTGAAGAGGTACGCAAATTGTCTTACGATCGGGCGGGTCGCGATGCTGCCGCCGGAATATGTCGAGATAACCAAATTTATATAAAACGAACATGTACACATTTATCGTTATCACACTCGGATTGCTGGCCGTTCTCGGAATCGTGGTCGGCGTATCCAACGACGCGGTCAACTTCCTCAATTCGGCCTTCGGCTCGAAAGCCGCCTCGCGCCGCGTCATACTCACCGTGGCCTCGGTAGGTATTCTGGTCGGTGTCATGACATCGAGCGGCATGATGGAGGTGGCGCGCAACGGCGTATTCTATCCCGGACAATTCACCTTCGAGCAGATCATGACGCTGTTTCTGGGCATGATGCTCGGCAATATCGTCCTGCTCGACATATTCAACTCGCTGGGACTGCCCACCTCGACCACCGTTTCGCTCGTATTCGGCCTGCTGGGTGCGGCCATGGCAGTGGCATTGTCGAGCATCTGGGCCGACGAGACATTGACGCTGGCCGATCTCTCCGACTATATCAATTCGGGCAAGGCCATGGCCATAATCTCGGCCATATTGCTCTCGGTGGCCATCGCCTTCTTCACTGGCCAGATACTGATGTTCATATCGCGACTCATATTCTCGTTCCGCTACAACCGCATGTTCAGCCGTATCGGTGCCTTGTGGTGCGGCATCACGGTGACGGGCATCGTCTATTTCACCATATTCAAGGGCCTGAAAGGCTCGGGCATAATGCCCGTGCAGCTGGAAGAGTGGGTTGCCTCTAACACTTTTGCCGCCTTGGCCGCTGTGTGGGCGGCGAGCAGCGTATTGCTGTGGCTGCTGCAACGCATGGGTGTCAACATATTGAAAATAACCATTCTTGCCGGAACATTCTCGCTCGCGCTCGCATTCGCCGGCAACGACCTTGTCAACTTCATCGGTGTGCCGCTGGCCGGCTACGACTCCTATAATCTGGCCTCTGCTTCGGGCGATTACCAGATGACTATGGAGAGTCTGATGACACCCACGCGGGCCAACTTCTGGATCATGCTGGCTGCCGGTGCGGTGATGGTCATAACGCTATTCACCTCGCGCAAGGCCATGAAGGTCACGCAGACCGAGCTGTCGCTGTCGAATCAGAACGAGACCGCCGACGAGCGTTTCGGCTCGACGGCCATGTCGCGCGGTCTGGTGCGCGGCGTGTTGCGGCTCAACGAATGGGCGGCGCGTATCACCCCGCCGCGCGTTAGGAGATTCATCGACCGCCAGTTTGTCCCTCTGCCGCAGAATGAGCGCACCGGTGCTATGTACGATCTGATACGCGCCACGGTCAACCTGACGGGTGCCGCCGTGCTTATCTCTTTGGCCACCTCGCTCAAACTGCCTCTCTCGACCACCTATGTGGTCTTCATGGTGGCTATGGGCTCGTCGCTGGCCGACCGTGCATGGGGACGCGAGAGTGCCGTTTACCGCATTACGGGTGTTATGACCGTCATTATGGGCTGGTTCGTGACAGCCCTGGCCGGATTCATCATCGCCCTGATCGTGACTCTTATACTGATCTACGGAGGCACTGTCGCCATCGTTGCGGCGGTAGTGGTCTGCGCAGCCTTGATCGTGCACAGCAATTTTACCAAGCGCGACAGCGAGAACACCTCGGACTCTGTGATGACCGATATCTCGCCCGAGATAGGCCGCGACCCCGAGAAGCGGCTCATCGGATTCACCGAGCAGGTGCTGGCGGCAATGGAGTGCGTGACGCGTATCTACGACCGCACCATAGTGGCCGTATTCAAGGAGAACCGCAAGGCACTCAAAGAGATGGTGCACGAATCGGAGACCCTGTTCCAGCAGACGCGCAAGCAGAAGTATGAGTTGCTGCCCGTATTGCAGACCATCAAGGACAACGACATAAATACCGGACACTATTACGTGCAGGTTGTCGACTATATCTCCGAGGCGAGCAAGGCTCTGCTGCATATCACGCGTCCCTGCTACGAGCATATCGACAACAATCACCAGGGCTTTACCAAGGAGCAGATAGTCGATCTCAAAGAGATCATCGACCGTGTAGAGGCCATATTCGAGGAGATCATGTCTATGTTGCGCACCCGTCGTTTCGACCGCATGGACGATGTCCTTGCCATGCGCGACGAGCTGTTCGACCGCATCGATGCCGTCATGAAGAACCAGTTGCGCCGTATGCGTGACACCGGTGGCTCCACCTCTGCCAACATGCTGTTCTTCAATATTCTCAACGAGACCAAGACCATGGTCTTACACTCTCGGAATATAATGAAGTCGCTTGAGCATTTTGTTCATTTTTCGTGATTTTTTCGTGAAAAGCGGTCATTTGCTTCCGCGCCTTGTCGCTCAGCAATGGGAAATACGTTAGTATGTCCCATCGCTTCGCTCCTGCGTTGCGTTGCAACTAACCGCTTTTGACGAAAAAATGGTTGTGGTGCTTTTGAGACTATTTCCACTCGCCAGTCATTCTGAGCGAAGTGTAAACGTAGCGAAGAATCTGGTTGTGAACAATGTGCGTGGTTGAAATGCCCACTCTGTCATTCTGAGGAGCGTGCTGTGCACGCGACGTGAGAATCTCTGTTTTGGTCGGCAAGCACGCTCCCACTGGCGAGACTCCCACGTCGCCTGCGGCTCCTCGGAGTGACAGTCGGGTGGTCATGTCTTTCCATTTCGAGCGTCAGCTAAAAATCCGTGCTTGACTATTTCCGCTGTTGTCCTCGGTCGTGTGCCGAAAAATTACTATATTTACGTCGTAAATAAACTGTAAACAGATGATGCAACACATTGGCAAACGCGCCATGGCGGCGATGACCGCTGTGATGCTGTCGGGCATGGCGGCGGCGCAACAACCCTCTGCCGACGGGTTCGACGCTCAGATGAAGGAGTACGGGCTGGTCGACATACAGTCGCTCGATGCCGGCATACTCGTCGAGTTGCGATACTCGACCGAAGACAATTTCGTCGGCCGCGACATGTACGGCGATCTGGAAAAGGCCTATCTGCTTCCGCATTTCGCGCGCAGGGTAGTCGAGGCGCAACGCATATTGAAGAGCCGCTATCCCGATTACACGCTCCTTATATATGATGCCGCACGTCCCATAAGCGTACAGCGCACCATGCGCCGCATGGTGGAGGGGACGCCCAACGAGGCATTCGTGGCCGACGGGTCGCGCGGTGGACGTCACAACTACGGTGTGGCTGTCGACCTGACTATTGCCGACAGCGACGGCCGGCCGCTCGACATGGGCACGGGGTTCGATTTCTTCGGCGATGAGGCCTCGGTGAAGGCAACGCCCGATACCGACGATCCGTCGACCCGTACCATCGATGTCTACCGCAATTATATCGAGGCTCTGGCGCGTCGGGGTGCCATATCCCAGCAGGCGGCCGACAATCGCATATTGCTCGTGGAGGTGATGTGCGAGGCAGGGTTGGTGCCATATCGCCGCGAGTGGTGGCACTTCGAGGAGGTGATGTCGATGTCGGCCACACGGCAGAAATACCGGCTGCTCGACTTCTGATATGGCGGAGTATAAAAAATCAGGCCTTACGCATATAGTGTAAGGCCTGTTTTCTGTCTGTCTGTGACGACTACTTCGTCTGCTGAGGCTGCGAAGGATCGCCAACGACCATGTTCTTGTCGACGCGCAGCGTTACGTTGCTGTCCACCTCTACGAGAATGCTGTTGTCCTTGATCTCCTTCACCACGCCGTAGATACCGCCTGCGGTGATGATCTTGTCGCCCTTCTTCAAGCCCTCGCGGAACTTGGCCATGGCCTTGCGACGCTTCGATTCGGGACGCCACATGAACAGATACATCACGCCGATCATAAGCAGGATCATGATCCAGAATCCCCAGCCGCCTCCTGCGGGCTGCGGCTGCTCGGTCTTCACGCCATCTTTGCCTGCTTCGACCTCTATGATCTCGACCTGATTATTGGTTTGCGCCTGAACGGGAGCCTCTACTGCGCCCTCGCCGTCGATAAAAAGTAAGTTCATCATAATTTTATTCCGTTAATTTTTTAATGTTTGCAACTTAATGCCAATAGCGCAAAGATAATGAAAATTATTGTATATGCAAATAAATAACGGCTGTCCGATCCGCAAAATGACCATTTCGGCCAATTCCGGCATCGGGATATGCCGCCTGACGGATTATTCCACCTCGGCCTCCACCAGTAGCACGGCCGTCGTAGACGCATCTGATGTCGCGATCTCGACGACGTTGAGCTTCGCTCCGTATTCGCCGCGCGAATCGAACATGCACTCGGCATCGGCGTATGCCTCGGGAGCGATGGCACGTCTGGGCAGATCGATGCTCGTGCAGCCGCACGACGAACGATAGTCGAGCAGAGTGAGCGGCTCGGAGGTGCGATTGACGAACCTGATGGTGCGAACCACGCGCTCTCCCTCGTGTATGACACCCATTGCAACCGAGTCGCAGTTGCGCCGGCCCTTGCATAGTTCCACCGTTATGCCGTAGAACCGGGCTTCCGCCGTGATGCTATGCGTGTCGTCGACGACGTTTGCTCCGTCGCGGCTATGCGACGACAAAATATATGCCGCACCTGCTGCCGCAGCCGTCAGGGCTGCCGCGACGATGATGGTTCGGGGTTTGGGCGACATGGCGTTGGGATCAGATCAGACCGCGGCCGCTCTTGCGTATGTCGCCCTGCTCGGTCAGCTCGACGACGATCTTGTCGAGCACGCCGTTGATGAAGACACCGCTGCTGGCCGTCGAATAGAACTTTGCTATCTCGATATATTCGTCGAGCGTCACCTTGACGGGAATCGACGGGAACGAGGTAAGCTCGGTGGTGGCCACCGACATTATCAGGTTGTCCATGAATGCTATGCGCTCCACGTCCCAGTTGCGTGTGAAACGGTCGATGATGGCCTGGTTGTCGTTGTACTGCAACAGCGATTTCTCGAAGAGTCTCTTGACGAACTCCTCGTCTTCGTCGCTCTTGAATTTGGGCAGCACCTTTATTTCGGTGTCGGATTCGCGTATGCCCGACAACGTGCGCACGACCATGATCAGAGCGAAGCCCAGATCGTCGTTCCACAGCAGCGACATGTCGTCGAGCGTCGATTCGAGCTGCTCGTCGTTCTCCAATGCCTCGCGGAAGAACTGATCCACGAATTTCAGATCGGCGGCGAACGAATCCTCCGACGAGGTCATGTATGCCTTGTAGAAATCTGCCTTGATGAGTTTGTTGTAGAGATCCTTTATCAGATCGCCCTGCTGCGACCACGAGAGTTTGCGCGCCGCAAGACGGTCGTTCACCGAATCGCTCGTGGCGATAAGGTGTATTACGCGGTTGTCGACGAAACGGCGGTTGGGGTTGAGATCCTCGTGAGTAGGCAGCTGCTTCTGCTTGGCCAGCTCCTGCCGGCTTTCGGCATAACGTGCTATGTCGACGATGATGGACATCATCAGAAAATAGAGATCGTAGCACTTGTCTACCGATTGCATGAGAGTCTTCTCCGAAGCCATCAGGTTGGTCGAACCCGATTTAAGGTGTGCATACAGACTCTTTATAACCTTTATTCTAAGCAATCTTCTACTCAACATGGTATGAACTTGTTTGGGTTTTCCTTTAAAAATTACGGCGCAAAGGTAGTAAAAATATTCTTTCGGCGAGTTTTTTTATGAATATAAAACTGCCGTATCATACGAAAAGTTTTCGTATCTTTGTCAGATTAAAACTGAATATATGAGAGTAGGTAGAATCCAGCGGCTTACCGTGTCGCGCATATCCGACTACGGATTGTATCTCGCCGACGATGAGGCCGAGGAGGTGTTGTTGCCCAATAGATATGTGTCGCTCGACATGAAAGTAGGCGATGAAATAGAGGTGTTCGTTTATCACGATTCGGAGGACCGTTTAGTGGCTTCGACCGAACGTCCGCTCATCACCGAGGGGTGTGTGGCTGCACTGACGGTGGTCGACAAGAATGTGCACGGCGCATTTCTCGACTGGGGATTGGCCGGCAAGGATCTGTTCCTGCCCAACCGCAACCAGCAGGGCGGCGTGATAGCCGGCCGCAAAACTCTGGTCTATCTCTATATCGACGATAAGACGGGACGCTGCGTGGCGACCAACAAGTTCAAGGCCTTCGTCCACAACGATCCGCCGCTGACCGTCGCAGAGGGCGACGAGGTATCGCTGCTCGTGGCATCGGAGATGCCGATAGGCTATCGCGTCATAATCGACAACCGGCATTGGGGCATGCTTTACAAGAACCAGCTGTTCAAGCGCGTGAACGTGGGCGACACGCTGCACGGATATGTGCGCCGCATAACCGAGGATTACCGCATCGATGTCAGTCTGCAACAGCAGGGACTGGCCGAAGTGGAGCACTCGGTGGAGCGTCTGGTCGAATTGTTGCGTAGCAACGGCGGACGGCTGCCGCTGAACGACCGCAGCCGGCCGGAGGAGGTGGCCGCCATGACCGAGATGAGCAAAAAGGTGTTCAAGCGTGCCGTGGGCATGCTGATGAAGCGCGGCGAGATAGTGCAGACCGAAACGGGAATAGAATCGACCAAAAAATAGTGCCTATGCAGAGTGCCGAGAGAGTATCGCGCGACAAGTCCGACAACTTCGTGTTCCAACGTTCGCTGCTTGCCTATTGCAGGGCGGCAGAGATGGTGCGCGGCGAGGTGTTGGAGATAGGTACGGGCACCGGTTACGGCGTGGATATCATCGCGCCCCGCACGACGAGTTTCACCACCGTCGACAAACATGTGCCCGAGGGTGTGCGCTTCGGCGATAACGTGGAGTTCGTCCGTGCTAAGGTGCCGCCGCTGCCGTTCGATGCCGGACGCTTCGACTGCGTCATATCGTTTCAGGTGATAGAGCATATCGGCCGCGATCTGGATTTCGTTCGCGAGGTGCACCGCGTGTTGCGGCCGGGCGGACGCTTCATTTTGACAACGCCCAATGCACCCATGTCGCTTACGCGCAATCCGTGGCATGTGCGCGAGTATCGTGCCGGGGAGCTGGCCAACCTGCTGGGTTGCGTATTCGACGAGGTGGAGCAGTACGGCGTGTTCGGCAACGAGAAGGTGATGGCCTATTATGCCGAGAACCGCAGGTCGGTGGAGCGCATCGCACGTTTCGATCCGCTCGATCTGCAACACCGCCTGCCGCGATGGCTGCTGCGCCTGCCATACGATGTGGCCAACCGCCTGAACCGCCGCCGGCTTCTGGCGCGCAACACCGAACTCACGGAGTCTATCGCCATGGAGGACTACCGCATAGCCGATGTGGCCGACGACTGCTTCGATCTGTTTTACGTGGCCGTTAAACGTTGACCGGATATGGGACTGAGAGTGGCGATATGTCAATACGACATCGGCTGGTATGATAAGCAGGCCAATCTGGCGCGCGTCGATGAGATGCTTGCTACCATCGAGGCCGATCTGATCGTGCTGCCCGAGATGTTCCAGACGGGTTTCGTCACCGATGTCGATTGTGTGGCCGAGACTATGGAGGGCGAAACGGTCGCCGCCATGCGCCGCTGGGCTGTGCGAAGCGATGCCGCGGTGGCGGGAGGAGCGGTGATACGCGAAGGCGGCAGATGTTATAACCGCCTGCTGTTTGTCGAACCGTCGGGCCGGGTGAGCTATGCCGACAAACGGCATCTGTTCACACCGTCGGGCGAGAACACGCGCTTCGAGCCGGGGCGGCGGCGCACCGTTGTGGAGTGGCGGGGCGTGAGATTCATGTTGCAGATATGCTACGATCTCCGCTTTCCGGTGTGGAGCCGCAATCGCGGCGACTACGATGCCGTGATCTACTCTGCCCTGTGGCCTGCGCCGCGGCAGAAGGCCTGGACGACGCTGTTGGCGGCGCGTGCCATCGAGAACCAGTGCTATGCCATAGGTGTCAACCGCACGGGCGACGAACCCGGCCTGCACTACGCCGGCGGTTCGCGCATAATGGATTTCCGCGGCGACGAGATCGCGGCACTGGACGATACGGCGGGCGTGGCTGTCGCAGAGTTGGATTTGGAGCCGATGCGGGCGTTCCGCAGCAAGTTCACCGCCTTGCGTGACGCCGATCGGTTCGAGGTGGAGTTGTAACGCAAACATATACGGATATGGAAGTAAACGTGATTATATTGCTTGTGGTGTCGGGCATCGTGGTCGGCATAATCAATACGCTCGCAGGCGGCGGCTCGGTCATATCTATGTCGCTGTTCATGGCAATGGGGCTGCCCATAGGCGTGGCCAACGGCACCAACCGCATAGCCGTGGTGATGCAGAACCTGTCGGCATCGCTTACGTTCCTGCGCAAGCGCATGCTCGACGTTCGCAGCGGACTGAAACTCTCCGTACCGGCCGTCGCGGGCAATATCATCGGTTCGATGGTGGCCTTAGAGGTGAGCGAAACCATCTTCCGCATCTGTCTGGGGGCGGTGCTGTCGGTCATACTCATCTACATGATATTCGACAACCACAAGAAGCACATACACGGCGGCCACCGCCTGAGCATACGCTGGTGGCACTACCTGTGGTTCTTCGCCATAGGATTCTACGGCGGATATATCTATATAGGTTTGGGCTATGTCATTCTTGCCGTCACCATCTGGTCGATGCACCTCGATATCATCACGGCCAACGTCATCAAGGGATTCGTCATATTCGTATCGACACCCTTCGCCCTGGCCGTATTCATGATCAACGGACAGGTCGACTATGCCGTCGGTCTGCTGCACGGTGCAGGCAATGTCATCGGTGCCGTGCTTGCCTCGCACTTCGCCATAGGGTGGGGCGTGAAGTTCGTAAGAGTATTCACACTGGTCGTGGTAGTGGTATGTTTCGCCGATCTGGTGGGCTTCATATCGCTGCACGACATGATCTGCGCAATGATCTGATTCGCGCCGATCGGCTGAAAACGAGTTTATGCAATGAGCGAAGATAAGATCAAGATTCTCGGTGCCAGAGTGCACAATCTGAAAAACATCGATCTCGAAATACCGCGCAACCGGCTTGTAGTCATTACCGGACTCTCCGGCTCGGGCAAGTCGTCGCTGGCTTTCGACACGATTTATGCCGAGGGGCAGCGTCGCTATATGGAGACGCTATCCACCTATGCCCGACAGTTCGTAGGAGCCATGGAGCGTCCCGATGTCGACAAGATCACGGGACTCAGCCCCGTGGTGGCTATCGAACAGAAGACCACCAACAAGAACCCCCGTTCGACGGTGGGTACGGTGACCGAGATCAACGACTTCCTGCGTCTGCTGTATGCCCGCGCCTCGCGCGCATACTCTCCCGCCACGGGCGAGGAGATGGCGCACTTTACCGACGAACAGATATGCGACCTTATAATCGAGGGCTTCTCGTCGCGCCGCGTGGCGTTCATGGCACCCGTGATCAAGGGACGCAAGGGACACTATCGCGAGCTCTTCGAGACAATGGCCAAGAAGGGCTATATCTATGCCCGCATCGACGGCGAGATACGCGAGTTCTCGGCCGGACTGAAACTCGACCGCTACAAGACGCATACAATCGACATGGTCATCGACCGCATGGTGGTGGGCGAGCAGCATCGCGACCGCATCATGAAGTCGCTCGCCGAGGCCATGCGTCAGGGCAAGGGCACCATGCTGCTCTACGACTACGAGAGCGAGGGCGCGCGTTACTACTCGCGCCACTTGATGTGTCCCACCACGGGCGATGCGTTCGAGGATCCCGCGCCGCACACCTTCTCGTTCAACTCGCCCAAGGGTGCCTGCCCGCAGTGCAACGGTCTGGGCGAGGAGGCTGTGTTCGACATGGATAAGATCGCGCCCGATCCGTCGCGTTCGCTGCGCGACGGCGGCATAGAGCCGCTGGGTAAGTATCGCAACAACCTGCTCTTCGCCACGCTCGATACTCTCGGACGACGCTACGACTTCACGCTCGACGATCCCGTCGGAGCCATCTCCAAGGCCGGCATGAATGCCATACTCTACGGCGACAGCGAGCCTTTGACGATCAACATGTCGGAGTTCGGCACCTCGGGCGGTAACCAGCTCCTGTCGTGGGAGGGCGTGGCCGAGTGGATTGCGCGCCAGAGCGATATCGACGAGGAGTCGAAGCGCGGACAGAAGTGGCGCGAGCAGTTCCTCGTCTACCGCAAGTGCTCGTTGTGCGGCGGCACGCGACTCAAGCACGAGGCGTTGCAGTTCAAGATAGGCGGCAAGAGCATAGCCGATGTCTGCGCCATGTCGATAGCAGAGTTTTCGGAGTGGATAGCTCACATCGAGGAGTATATGTCCGACAAGGAGTGGCGCATAGCACAGGAGATCGTCAAGGAGATACGCGAACGCCTGCGTTTTCTCATAGACGTGGGGCTGGGCTATCTGTCGTTAGCGCGTTCGTCGCGCTCCATCTCGGGCGGCGAGTCGCAGCGCATACGTCTGGCCACGCAGATCGGGTCGAAACTCGTCAATGTGCTCTATATCCTCGACGAGCCGAGCATCGGTCTGCACCAGCGCGACAACCGCCGTCTGATCGAGTCGCTCAAAGAGCTGCGCGACGCAGGCAACTCGGTCATAGTCGTAGAGCACGATGAGGAGATGATGCGCTCGGCCGATTTCATCGTCGACGTAGGCCCGCTGGCCGGTCGTCGCGGCGGCAACATAGTGGCTGCGGGTACGCTCGACGAGATCCTGCGCAGCGGCTCCGTCACGGCCGACTACCTCTCCGGCCGCCGCTCCATACCTCTGCCCGAAAAGCTCCGTGAGGGCACCGGCGAACTGATCACGGTGCGCGGAGCGCGAGGCAACAACCTTAAAAATATCGATGTGTCGTTTCCGCTCGGCAAGTTCATCTGTGTGACGGGAGTCAGCGGCTCGGGCAAGTCGTCGCTCATCAACGAGACGCTGCGCCCCGTGCTTGCGCGCCGGCTCTATCGTTCCTATGACCAGCCGTTGGAGCACGATTCCGTGGAGGGCATCGAACATATAGACAAACTCGTTGTAGTCGATCAGTCGCCCATAGGCCGCACGCCGCGCAGCAATCCGGCCACCTACTCGGGCGTATTCGGCGATATACGCAAACTGTTCGAGGCTACGCCCGATGCGCAGATCCGCGGATTCAAGGCCGGACGATTCTCGTTCAATGTCAAGGGCGGCCGATGCGAGGAGTGCCGCGGTGCGGGTCAGCAGACCATCGAGATGAACTTCCTGCCCGATGTCTATGTGCAGTGTCGCGCCTGCGGCGGCAAACGCTACAACCGCGAGACGCTCGAAGTGAAATATAAGGGCAAGAGCATCAACGACGTGCTCGACATGACCGTCAACATGGCCGTTGAGTTCTTCGAGAACATACCCTCGATCCATCAGAAACTGCGTGCCATTCAGCAGGTCGGCCTGGGTTATCTCACCCTCGGCCAGCCCTGCACGATGCTCTCGGGCGGCGAGTCGCAGCGCATCAAGCTGGCCGCCGAGCTGGCCAAGCGCGATACGGGGCGCACGCTCTATATCCTCGACGAGCCTACCACGGGGCTCCACTTCGAGGATATACGGCAACTGTTGGAGGTCATCAACCGTCTTGTCGACTGCGGCAATACGGCCATCGTCATCGAGCATAACCTCGATGTGATAAAGGTGGCCGACCACATCATCGACATGGGTCCCGAGGGCGGAGCCGGCGGCGGACGCGTCATCGCCGAGGGCACACCCCACGAGGTGGCTTCGTGCCCGGAGAGCTATACGGGTGAGTTTTTGCGCGCTATGGGCATTTAGGCAAGGTATTTGCGTTTCGAGGGCGTAAACATATTTTATTGCCTATGAAACGTATATTGTTAATTGCGGTTGCCGTATCGGCAACACTCGCATTGGTGTTCGCACAGAGCCGTTCCTCTCAGTCGAAAGATTCCAAACAGGCAGCACGCGAGCAGCGCAAGGAGGAGCGTCAGCAGCGTCGTGCCCAGCGTCTGGCCGAGTACGAAAAGTATGTCGATTCGCTCGTGCTGTCGCGCAATTTCCGCTTCACGCCGCAGACCATGCAGCGACAGCCGGCCGGCATGATGCGCAACCTTATGAATCCCAACTTCGAACTCTCCGTCTGGGACGAAACGGTCGATGTCTGCCTCCCCTTCATCAAGGGTTATGTGCCTCCCTACTATCCGGTGGTCTTCAACTATGTGCTCCCCTCCGTGCAGGGCTACACCACCGAGCAGACCCACGACGGCTGGACCGTCACTTTCCAGACCTCCCTCTTCTCCGCCAACACCTACACCTTCTCTTTGGAGATTTACACCCACTATGGCGGTGCCACACTTACCATCTCCTCACCCTTCTACAACAGTGTGCAGTACACTGGTAATATCACCTCCATATAATTTTTCGTGAAAAGGCGTCATTTCCTGCGCCTCGCTCAAATCCGCAAATGGGCAGTACGGTTAGTACAGCCCATCTGCGGATTTTTCACGTGCGGCTTGTAACTAACGCCTTTTGACGAAAAATTGGCGCATGATTCTTTGGAGGCTATTCCCACTTTGTCATTCTGAACGCAACGTAGTGGAGTGAAGAATCCGGTTGGGGAATATGTGGGTGGTCGATATGCCTGCCCTGTCATTCTGAGGAGCAGTCGTAGGCTGCGACGTGAGAATCTCTGGTTTGGCCGATAACCGCATTTCTGCCGGCGAGACTCCCACGGTCGGGCATGCGCCCTCCCTCGGAGTGACAGTATGAGAGAACAATACGCAGTAAATACTCTGCCGCGAATCGCGTAAATACGATTTGATCAAATAGGGAATTATATGCCTGCGGCATTTTTATTTCGAGAAATTTGAAGGGAGGGAAAAATTTTTCATACTTTTGTTGAGTATAAAACAAATACAAAATTATTATGAAAAAATCGATTATAATTGCAACTGTTGCGAGCGTATTGCTTGCCGTGGCAGGCAAAGCGCAAACGCCCGCCTCCGGTAAGATAGCCGGTCACGGCTATGTCGATTTAGGTCTGAGTGTCAAGTGGGCTACATGCAATGTCGGAGCTTCGTCACCGTCGGACTATGGCAACTACTATGCGTGGGGCGAAACTACTACTAAGTCGGAATACACGAAAGAGAATTGTAAAACATGGGAGAAAAGTATTGGCAATATATCGGGTAACTCAAATTACGATGCCGCCCGAGCTAATTGGGGCGGGTCGTGGCGCACGCCTACAAACGCAGAGATGGAAGAGCTTATCGATAAGTGTACATGGACATGGACGAGTCAAGGTGGTCATAACGGTTATAAAGTTACAAGTAAAACCAATGGCAACTCGATCTTCCTTCCGGCCGCCGGTTCTCGTTTAGGGTCTTCGTTCGACGACATCGGAGAGATCGGCAACTATTGGAGCTCTACGTTTGGCCGGCTCGGTATGCAAAGCGCGTACTGTCTCGAATTCGACATTGATTGTTATATCATGTATGACTATGTTCGTAGCCTCGGGTGTAGTGTCCGACCTGTATCGGATTAGCCTGATGGCGAGAGGTAGTCTGTAAAATTGCAAGCGGCAGCAAATCTTTGATTGTTTGTTGCCGCTTATCTATTGCACTGTCGGCCGATGATGTAGTAGTGGCCGATATCTCCGTCCTGTCATTCTGAGGAGCGGTCGATGACCGCGACGTGAGAATCTCTGGTGTGGCCGATAACCGCGTTTCTGCCGGCGAGACTCCCACGTCGTAACTGCGTTGCTCCTCGGAGTGACAGTGTAAGTGCCCATGTCGACCCCAACCAGATGCTTCACTGCGTTCAGCATGACAGATAGCCTGTCAACGCCCCACCTCGGGACTCGAACGGAGTCTGCCACGCCCCACATGGAGCGCGAACAATCGCGCGACAAAAGCCCTTCCCCGAGGGAGGGGTTTACGCCGCGTCGCTGCGCGACTTTTTGCGTCGTGACTGCTTTGGCGGCTCGGCAATCCGCAAGCGATTGCACTCGCCTGTCGCAGCAGTTGGGGTGGGGTAAGAATTATAAAACGGCGTAAGCCGTAGCTCCATGGTCGACATTTGTTTTGGGGTAAGAATTGTATAACGGCGCAAGCCGTCGCTTTGTGGTCGACATTTGTATTCCCCACATCGGAGTGACAACAAGGTCCTGCGGAGAGCTATATATCTGCATTATGATGCCGGCCGCTGGCTCGGTTGGCACGGCTATTGCTCTGAGTGGCGGTATAAACCAAAATTTAGCTTTGAATGAAAAAGTTTCTGCTTTCAATCGGTATTCTTGCGGTGGCGGTCTCTGTCGTCGGCTGCTCATCGAAAAACAAGTGGTCGCGTGACGAACGTCGCCAGATGCGTGAAGAGTTGAGAAACTATCGCGACATGATCTATGTTCAGAATCTCAACGACGAGGAGTTCGACATGTTTTCCGACGACGTGACCGATGCCATAGAGATCGATTATCCCGTATATACGACCTTCATCGAGATGCCCGGATCGGGCGATACGGTCGAGGTGTATGTGGTGTCGACGATCGTCAATCAGCTCGATGCCGATGCACACAACATGCGTAACATATATCCCTATCCCTATCTTGTGGCGCAGGGTGTACTGCCCGACGGTTTGAGCCGCGATGCGCAGCACGCCTTCTACAAGTGTTTCGCCGACAAGGTCGACAACTACTATCCGTCGACGCAGGCATTCTTCCAGGCTATCATGGCCGATACCACCAGCTACTCGCAGATGGCGCGCTTCCAGCAGCAGTGTGCGGCCGATCTGTTCGATTGGACGGTAGTGATCGATGAGACGATCGTAACCGAGTAGAGATGCGACATTAATATAAAAGTTCTCCGTATATAGTAGCAACGGGCGGTCTCTTGCGAGGCTGCCCGTTGCAATTTAGGTTTGGTGTTCAGCGTTTTGAAGAGCTGACGAGAAAATCCCTGTTGACGATTACCTTCACCGTCTGCCGCTGTACGCGGAACTCGAACGGACTCACACCCAACCACTCGCCGTCGACTTCGAGCGGTATCTCGGGCGACGATTCGATGCGTATCTTCGAGCCTTGTGCGTGCAGCACGTGACCTATGGAGTAGATCGTACCGTTGAACAGTCGCCGCAGACGGAAGAGTATGTGCCACCAGTGCAGCGGTTTGATCATGGTGATATCCAACAGTCCGTCGTCGGCCACGGCTGCCGGCAGCTGCTGCATACCGCCGCCGTTGTACTTGCCGATACCGATGGCGATGCTGAACAGCAGGTTGTTGTATATCAGCCGATCGTCGATCCACACCTTGACACCTGTCGATTTGTATGAGAAGAAGGCCCGTGCCATGCTCCACAGGTAGCTGCCGCGGCCGGTTCGTCCCTTTGTTTTCAGATGCTGGTAGATGTGGTTGACCGAGGCATCGAAGCCTATGCCGGCCACATTGGCCATATAGCGCATCTGCCGGAAATGCGACTCCTCGTAGTCGACCTCGGCCACGTCCTGCAAGAAGGTGTAACCCTCCTTGATGGCGCGTATGGCCTCGGAGTAGTGTTTCGGTATGCCGTACATGCGGATCCAGTCGTTGCCCGTACCCACAGCTATGACGGCTATGGTCACATCGGCAGGGACGACACGGGTCTGTATGAACAATCCGTTGACCACCTCGTGCAGCGTGCCGTCGCCGCCCACGACGATGATATGGCGGTAGCCCATGTTGACCGCCTCCACCGTAAGTTCCGTGGCATGGCACTTATGTTCGGTGAATACCGGTTCGCAGATGATGTCGTGGTCGCGCAGCAGTTTCGATATCTGCGGCCAGTCGGTCAACCCGCAGCCCGAGCCGGCAACGGGGTTGACGACGACGAACCATTTGGCCTCGCCGCCGTCGCCGTTGCGCTCTGGTGTTGCTGTATCTGTTTGTCTGTCCATCTATTTCAGCGGTGCGTGACGCAGGGTGTGAAGCAGGAAATCGTAGAACTTCTCGACCGAAGCTATCTCCACCTTCTCGTCGGGAGAGTGGGGGTAGCAGATCGTCGGGCCGAACGAGATCATATCCATGCCGGGATATTTCGCGCCTATGATGCCGCATTCCAGACCGGCGTGTATTGCCGTTACCGACGGCTTGCGGCCGTAGAGCGATTCATACGATTCTATCATCGTGCGGAGTATGGGCGACGACATGTCGGGGTTCCAGCCGCTGTACGCACCCTCCATGCGCACCTCTGCGCCTGCCAGCTCGAACACCGATGCTATGGCTCCTGCCAGTTCGGCTTTCTGCGTATCGACCGAGCTGCGCAGCAGGCACTGTATGCGGATCGTCGAGCCGTCGGATACCACGCGTGCCAGGTTCGACGAGGTCTGTACCAATCCCTCCATCGAGGTCGACATGTAGATTACGCCGTTGGGACAGCCGCAGACGGCGCGAATGAGCTTGGTGGCCACGTCGTGGGGTATGATGCTCAGGGGGCACTCCACGCTCTCGGCCGTTACCGAGATTGAGTCCTCCACCGAGGCGAACTCCTTTTGTGCTATCTTCTCGAAAGCCTTTACGTTCGATTCGAACAGTGCCTTGTCGCTCTCGCGCACGATGACGACCGCCGTTGCCTCGCGCGGAATGGCGTTGCGCAGACCGCCGCCGTCGACCGATGCCAGTTCCAGACCGTGAGCTATCGACTCCTGACGCAGCAGACGGAACAGCAGTTTATTGGCGTTGGCGCGCTGGCATACGATCTGAATGCCCGAGTGACCGCCCTTGCAGCCCTTCACCGAGAGACGATACGCGGCGAATACCGGCTCGATCTGCTGCGCGTTATATTTGAACTCTATGTTGGCGTCCAGACCTCCGGCGCAGCCCACATACAGCTCGCCCTCGGTCTCCGAGTCGAGGTTGAGCAGAATCTGGCCTTTGAGCAGCCCCGCTTGCAGGCCGAATGCACCGTCCATACCCGTCTCCTCGGTGGCGGTGAAGAGAGCCTCTATATCGCCGTGCTCCAAATTCTCGTCCTCCAATACGGCCAGAGCCGCAGCCACGCCGATGCCGTTGTCGGCTCCGAGCGTCGTTCCGTTGGCCGTCACCCACTCGCCGTCGATGTAGGCCTCGATGGGATCGTTCTCGAAGTCGAACACCTTGTCGTTGTTCTTCTGGGGCACCATGTCCAGATGAGCCTGCATGATGATGCCCTTGCGGTTCTCCATGCCGGGAGTGGCCGGTTTGCGGATATATACGTTGTGCGCCTCGTCCTCCTTGTGTTCGAGTCCGTGAGCGGCTGCGAAATCGAGAATATAGCGGCGTATCTTCTCTTCGTGATGCGACGGGCGCGGTATGCCGACGATCTCGGCAAAGTGCTTCCAGACCAATGCCGGAGACAACGATTTCAAATTCTTATCCATGACAGATGGGTTTTATAAGGTTAATAATCTATTGTTTGTCCTGTTTGAGACTCTCTTCGAGCCGGTCTCTGCGCTCGAATGCGTCGACTATGTGCTTGACCAACGGGTGACGTACTATATCGCGCTTGTCGAACTCCACGGCCGCTATGCCCTCGATGCCGGAGAGCGTAGTCATGGCGCGCGTGAGTCCGCTGTCGGAGCGGCGGGGTAGGTCGATCTGCGTCACGTCGCCCGTTACGATGAACTTGGCGTTGCGCCCCATGCGCGTGAGGAACATCTTTATCTGCGACAGGGTGGTGTTCTGCGCCTCGTCCAATATGACGAAGGCGTTGTCGAGCGTGCGGCCGCGCATGTAGGCCAGCGGTGCTATCTGCACCGTGCCCTCCTCGATATATTTCTGTAATCTGGCCGCCGGAATCATGTCGTTCAGAGCGTCGTACAACGGTTGCAGATAGGGGTCGAGCTTCTCTTTCATGTCGCCCGGCAGGAATCCCAACTTTTCGCCCGCCTCCACGGCCGGACGCGTGAGGATTATGCGGCGTACCTCCTTCTCTTTCAGTGCTCTGACGGCTAAGGCTATGGCCGTGTAGGTCTTGCCTGAGCCGGCGGGACCCACGGCGAAGATCAGATCGTTGCGCGTGTACTGGTCGACCAGCCGCTGCTGGTTGACGGTGCGGGCGCGTATGGCCACTCCGTTGTTGCCGTAGACTATGACATCTTTATCCGAGGCGGGAGCCTCGGCTCCGCGCTCCTCGAATCCCGATGCGAACGACTGCGACACCACCTCGGGCGATATGTGTCCGTATTTGGCGTAATAGGCTATCAGAGCCTTCATCTTGTGCTCGAACCGCTCGACGTCCTCTTCGGCTCCGAGAGCCTTCATGCTGTCACCGCGCGCTATGATCTTCAAACGCGGGTTCAAGGCGGCTATCTGTTCGAGGTAGACTCCGTTCGCGCCGTACAGATCGCGCGCCGATACGCCCTCTATCAATATCTCTTTTGTTATAGATTCTCCCATTTTCGTCAAAACAATATTCCGGCAGTCAATGATACTCTGTAAGAGTCGGAGCGGAACTCCCGACCCTCGAAATAGTTGAGCGTGCGCTGCAACGCTCTTGTGTAACGCGCCTCTATCAGCAGTCGCCGCCCGAGCGTTATGCCCGCACCGACGACGAAGTTCCATGTGGGGCGCACGGCACCGAACTCCATAGTGGTGTCTTTTGAGTCGACATAGCGCGAACGGTCCATCGCGGTTATCGAGACTCCGACGTTGAGCCGCACAATGTCCCATGCGCGGTACGACATCATTATGGGCACCTCTATCGAGCGTGATTTGACCTTGTGCCGCACATCGTCGCTACTGGCCATGATGTTGCCGAACATGTAGTCGATCTCTGCGTGCATGGCGAAATAGCGGCCTATGAGCAGCGACATGCCCATATATCCGCCCAACCACAGCCGCGGAGAGAGCGTGACTCCGGTGTCGGCTCCCTGCGGATCGATCCCCGTGTAGGCCGGGCCTATGCCTATGCCCCACTCGGTGGAGAGCAGAGGCCGGGGCTCGCGGCCGTAGAGGCCCATGTAGTTTTGGGCTTCGGCCGAGAGGAGCGTTATCGCCAATAGTGCTATGAGCATCAATTTACGCACGGGCGGTCGAGCTTGAATGTTATCCACAATATATAGAGCAGGCACGGCACCAGAAACAGCACGCCGTAGTTGACCGCACCTCCCGCAGCGCGGATTATCGCGCTGACGACAGGGCTGGATACTGCACCGGCCGAGATGAACAGTATCAGCAGTCCCGAGACGGCATTGGCCTGCGCCGGAGCGACAGCCTTGGTGGCCACGGCGTAGAGCGAAGCGAATACGCACGAGAAGGTGAAGCCGATCATGCCCGAGGCGGCGAATATGGCCCACTCCTGACGGCAGAGCAGCAGTACGAGCGTGAGGGCGAGTGCGGCGAGCATGTTCCATCGCAGATACAGCACCTCGGAGTAGCGTGCCAGCACCACGGCACCCACTATCGTGCCGACTATGCGGCAGGCGTAGAAGCCCGTCGAGGTGAGTATAGAGTTGTCGCTGTCGATCAGCATCGACGACAGCGTGCCCACGGCCACGTCGCACGCGATGATTGCACCTATGCCTATGGCGCACATTGCCACGCGGCTGTTGCCCAGAAGTCGGAAACAGTCGGCCATGCTTACCGAGCGCGTGCCGCTTGCGGCCGCATCTTGCAGCGGCGACCGCCACATGGCCGCAGCACCTATGACCGTAAGGGCGGCATATATGACGAAGAGCAGCGACCAGTCGGCACCCAAGAGCAGCACCAGCGGGCCGACGAGCATGATGGATATGTTGCGGCATATCTGGCCGACGGTCAGATAACTCGTCATCTTGGCTTCGGGGACGATCATCGCCAACATGGGATTGACGGCCACCTGCACGGCCGTATTGCCCATGCCAACCAGTGCAAAGCCGATGAAATACCATATAAGATCGCAGCCTTTGCCTGCGGCGAACGGGATCGTCAGTCCGGCTATGGTCAAGGCATAGCCGATCAGAGCCACGAATTTGCGGCCGCGGCGGTTGGCCAGCGACGCCAGCGGCGTGGAGAGTAGCAGAAGCCACAGAAATACCATCGACGGCAGGAAACTTACCAGTGCCGCATGGTCGGCGTATTGTTCGGAGATCTTACCTGTAATAGGGGCGATTATGTCGCAGAATCCCATGATAAAGAATCCCATAAGGGCGGGATACAATGTGGATTTGTTGACGGAAGTTATACTCATAAATATAAAAATAGCTTCGTTATAACTTTCAAAGTTATAATTTTTTCCTAAATATCGAATAGAGATCATCAATTATTTCGCAAAACTTTCTCAATTCGCCGAATTGCCTTATCTTTGCAACGCCTTCGCAATCGGGGGCCGACACAGATGCGATATCCGGGTCGATGCAAATTGTTAAATATTGAAACCATTATGAGTTTAGTAGCTATTGTAGGCCGTCCTAATGTGGGCAAGAGCACGCTGTTCAACCGTCTGGTGGGTCAGCGTCAGGCCATCGTCGACGAGACTGCCGGCACCACGCGCGACCGCCACTACGGCCATACCGACTGGAACGGCAAGGAGTTCTCGGTGATCGACACGGGAGGTTATACGGTAAATTCGGACGATATATTCGAAGACGAGATACGCCGACAGGTTCTGCTGGCAATCGACGAGGCCGATCTGATACTGTTTCTGGTGGAGGTGCGCACGGGCATCACCGATCTGGATATGATGATGGCCGACATACTTCGCCGCTCGGGCAAGAAGGTGATGCTCATCTGCAACAAGGTCGATACCTACGATCTTATCTACCAGTCGCACGAGTTCTATTCGCTGGGACTGGGCGAGCCGTTCTGCATCAGCTCGATGTCGGGCAGCGGCACGGGCGACATGATGGACGCGATTTTGGCGGCTCTGCCCGAGGATACCACGGCCGAGTACGATGCCGACCTGCCGCGCATAGCCATCGTCGGACGGCCCAATGTGGGCAAGTCGTCGATGACCAACGCCCTGCTCGGTCGCGAGCGCAACATCGTAACGTCGGTGGCCGGCACCACGCGCGACTCGATACACACGCGTTACAACATGTTCGGCATGGATTTCTATCTGATCGATACGGCCGGCATGCGCAAGAAGGGCAAGGTGACGGAGGATCTCGAATTCTATTCGGTCATGCGTTCGATACGCGCCATCGAAAACTCCGATGTCTGCATACTGATGCTCGATGCCGAGCAGGGCATCGAGTCGCAGGATCTCAATATACACAACCTTATCGTCCGCAACCGCAAGGGTTGCGTGATAGTGGTCAACAAGTGGGATCTGATCGAGAAGAGCAGCAATACGATGAAGGAGTGGCGCGAGTATTTGCAGAAGAAGCTGGCACCGTTCGACGATATTCCGATCATCTTCACTTCGGTGATCAACAAGCAGCGCATACTCGATGTGTTGCAGACGGCCATACGCGTCTACCAGTCGCGCAAACGACGTATATCGACCTCCGAGCTGAACGACTACCTGCTGCCGCTGATCGAGGCCTATCCGCCCGCTGCTACGAAAGGCAAGTATATCAAGATCAAGTATGTGACGCAGCTGCCGACACCCACGCCGCAGTTCGCCTTCTTCGTCAACCTGCCGCAGTATATCAAGGAGTCGTATCGTCGTTTTCTGGAAAACAAGATACGCGAGCAGTGGGATTTTTCGGGTGTACCCATGCAAATTTATTTCCGTCAGAAATAAGGCATGTCCGATGATCTCGGATCGGTGTTTTGCCCGAAAAATCCGGTGCAGACAATCCCTCTAAATCCCCCTTTGAAAAGGGGGACTTTTTTGTTGTATTACGAGAGTATATATCGGGTGTCCCCATGCAAATCTACTTCCGTCAGAAATAGGGCATGTCCGATGATCTCGGATCGGTGTTTTACCCGAAAAATCCGATACAGACAATCCCTCTAAATCCCCCTTTGAAAAGGGGGACTTTTTTGTTGTATTACGAGAGTATATATCGGGTGTCCCCATGCAGATCTATTTCCGACAGAAATAGGGTATGTCCTGTGATCTCGGAGCGTCGGTTTTCCCAAATAAAAGTTGCAATCCGCATTATTCGAATGCGGATTGCAACTTTTAGATTTATATATTTCGGATCAATCATATATTCCGGCGGAGAGGTGGAGACTCCCACGGTCGGGCATACGCCCTCCCTCGGAGTGACAGTTTTCTGTCATTCTGAGTGGAGCAACGCGAAACGAAGAATCTGGTTGGGGACGATGTGTGAGAACAATAGACCTTGTTTACCATAACCAGATTCTTCACTGCGTTCAGAATGATACGTCGGGACTGTCATTCTGAGGAGCGGTCATAGACCGCGACGTGAGAATCTCTCGTTGCTAAATTTCTCTCTACCGGAATTTATTACTGATCCTATGTTTCTGTTCTACTGTTTTATCAGCAGCACGACGGCGGTGGCGGAAACACCCTCTTCGCGGCCTTCGAAGCCGAGATGCTCGGTGGTGGTGGCCTTGACTGATACGCGGTCGATGCCTATGCCCATGACGTCGGCCAGTGCCGCGCGCATCGAATCGATATGCGGCCTCAGGCGGGGACGCTGCATGGCGATGGTGCAGTCGACATTGCTTATGGCGTAACCCCGCTCGGAGATCATGTCGGCCACGCGGCGCAGCAGTATCTTCGAGTCGATATCCTTGAATTCGTCCGACGAGTCGGGAAACAGCTTGCCTATATCGCCCAGAGCCAATGCCCCCAACAGGGCATCGCAGATGGCATGTATGGCCACATCGCCGTCGGAGTGGGCTATGCAGCCCTTGGTGTGGGCGATCTCTATGCCGCCGAGTACGAGCCGCAAACCGTCGGCAAGAGCGTGCACGTCGTAACCGTGTCCTATTCTTATATCCATAGTTTATCTGTTATTGCGTTTTTTTCGATTCAGGCAGCGGCGCATGACAGCCGTTATGTAGCGGCGGCAGATGGCCGGTGTGGCGAGCCACAGCCTTTCACGCAGCCGCCACGAGCGCGAGGTGCAGTCGACCGTTTTACCGTTGCGGCGTATCACCTTGTCGACTATACCCACAATGTCGCCTGTGGTGCACTGCTCGGTTTTGCGGTAGTTGCCGTCGCCTGCCATGATGAAGCGGTCGCCGTCGCGCCGCTTTATGCGGTGAACGATCAGATGGCGGTTTTCGCCGCGGAACATCACTATGCGGCCTGCCACAAGCTCCTCGTGCGAACATGGACGTACTACGACCGTGTCGAGCCCGCGGCCGAGCATGGGCAGCATGCTGTAACCGGTGACGGTGATCTCGAACGCCTCGTCGCCTGCAAGCGATTCGAGGTTGTCGAGCAGTCTGTCGTGTCGTGTCGGGATCATCTACTCTGCAAAAATTGTGTTGAACGACAGCCGTGCGGCATCGGCATCGGGCAGACACTCCAAGTGATATGCCGGCACCGACTTTATGATGCGGCTGAGTGTGGCGCAAATGGCATCTTGCAGAGCCGTGTCGTGAGCGAATGCCGGAGGACATGACGGCAGCAGTGCGCCGATGGCCTCGATGGCACTCAACCGTCGTATGCGGTTGTGCGGAGCCTGACTCAGACGACAGATGGCGCGTATGGGGAAGTGCTTGTCTATGTAGCAGGGTGTCTTGCCGCTCCAAGGCGAGCCGTATACAGCGGCACAACTGCCGGCGGTGTGCCGTATGATGGGGGAGTCGTCGTTAAGCAGCCGTGCCCCTTCGATATTCTCCCGCCACAGGCGTGTATGCGTGCTTTTGCCCGTGCCCGATTCTCCGAGAAACAGCACCGCCTTGCCGTCATAGACGATTGCCGAGGAGTGTATGGCTATGGCATCGTGCTCGACGAATACTATGCCGGCCATGATCCATATCCCGAATCGCAGCAGCGACAGATCGACATCTTTGTTGCATAGGGCGTTGCCTATGACAAGGTTTTCGCCGAAGGCCTTGTGGAAGATGATCGGACGCTCGGGCTGCGCGCGCCGCACGATGCGGAACATATATCCTGTGTCGGTGGCGGAAAACGAGCAGTCGGCCTGCGCTTCGGAAAAATCGAATGTACTCAATACTTTTTCTACGTGCAATCCTGCTTCATCGATCCTCCGGTCGAGTTGCATCACGCAGTCGGGCACGGCCGTCGCATCGGCCTCGCGCCCGAAGGGTTTGAATCCGTCGAGTCCCAATGCCGCAAGGTCGCTGCCGTCGGCTTCGATGCGTATTCTCAGATCGGCTATGACGTAGTCGTTCATATCGGTTATTGTTTTTTGTCGGTGAGTGTGATTATGCGGTCGCAATACTCCAACGAGCTTTCGCGGTGGGCGATGACAACTATCGTGAGCTGCCTGTTATGCTCCGACAGCCGACGTATGGCTTCGTTGATATTGGCCTCCGTGCGGCTGTCGAGCGACGAGGTGGCCTCGTCGAAGAACAACACGTCGCAATCCTTATACAGGGCGCGGGCTATGCCTATGCGCTGGCGTTGCCCGCCCGAGAGACGGTTGCCTGCTTCGCCTATGGGTGTGTCGACACCCTTGGGCAGCGAGTCGACGAATTGTTTGAGATCGGCCGCAGCAAGTACGCGTTCGAGACGCTGCCGGTCGATCGATTCGGGATCGTCGGCCAGAGCGATGTTGGCTGCTATGGTCGAATCGGCTATAAAGACGTTTTGCGAGACGTAGCCTATCGTGTTCTGCCATTTGCGGCGATTGGCCGCAGTGAGCTTCTCGCCGTCGATTGTGATGGTTCCGCTCGTCGGAGAGTAGAAGCCCAGCAGCAGATTGAACAGCGTGGTCTTGCCTACACCCGACTCGCCGCGAATACCCACGCGCTCGCCCTTGCCGATAGTGAGCGACAGATCGTGCAGCGTGTCGGTGTCGGCATCGTCGAATCGGAACGATACATGGCTTACCTCGATGCTGCGGGTGAAGCGGAATCGGTCGTCGGAGGTGTCGTAACGCATATCCTCCTCGTCGATTGCGGCTTCGCACAGCACATCTATCGTGTAGAGATTGTAGCGTATCGACGACCAGCCGTACATGATGTTGCGCACCGAGGGCATGAGCCGTATGGCGGCAACGGCCAATATGCCGAACAGCAGTCTGAGATCGTCGCTGTCGAGTCCGAGGTTGACGATGACTATCGCCGACATGCCGATGACCAGTCCCACCTCCGTAAATATCTGCGGCAGCATGGCCATGGTGGCGTTCTTGGCTCTGACACGTATTACGCGCGTCATGGCATCTTCGAAGCGGCGCATCATCTGCGGAAAGGCGTTGCCGATCTCGATGTCGGCATATCCGCGCAGAGTCTCGATGACGGTGCGCGCCTTGCGGCGTTGCGCTTGGTTCTCCTCGGTGCCGTAGCGGTTGAGGCGGTTGCGCACGAAGTGGTAGTAGAGCCATATCGCAGGCAGGAATATGGCTATTATGAGCAGCGCGGCCGTCGGAGAATATATGGCCGCTGCAACGAAGAGTAATAGCAGCAGCAGTGTTTCGCTCGCTATCGAAGCCATGGGTTTCAGCACGCCCGTGACGAACGAAAGGGACACGACGTTGATGTTGCGCGCCAGGATCGCCGAATTGGAGCTTTTGATGAAGGCCATGCCGCGATTGTGATATTTGACGAACAGCCGCTCCGACAGATAGCGGTAGAGAGCGTGTATGTAGTCGCGCTCGACGCGGTAGAGCCACATCAAGAGAAGAGATTTGACGATCGTAAACAGCGTGACTGCCGAGCACACGGCGACGGTGAACGATGTATGCGACTCGAATCCCAAAGAGTAGTATATGCGTCCCAGATAGCTCTGCGGCGTGATGTTGCCGCTGTCGAGGATCAGCACGAGTATCGGAACCAGCACCGCCAGTCCTGCGAAGTTGAGCAGGGCGCGCATGAAGATCGTCAGCACCACGCCAATGGTGCGTTTGCGAAACTTACGTGGTATGATATCCGATATATTCGAGATCATGTTGCAAATATACTAATTATATGGTGCCATAGCGACGAATCCGCATGTTATTTGCAAGATGCGCCGCTCGGTCTTACCCCTCCTCGACGCTTACTATTTTCGATTCGGCTATATACCATACGTATCCCTCCACCGAGGTGTAGCGTCCCATCGAGCGCAACAGCTCGACGTAGTCGCGCACCTGCGCCAGATGGCGTTTCCGCTCCTCGGCTCCGAACTTGTAGTCGACCACTACGGCCTTGCCGTCGGCGATCATCACACGGTCGGGACGGCGTATGAGACCTTTGCCCGGTATGATGATGTCGCTCTCGTTGCGTATCTCGGTCCATCTGCCGCCGAACCAGTCGCTGACGACCTCCTGGCAGAATGCCTGCTCGATGCGGCGGCGCAACTCGTCGCACTGCTCGGCCGAGACGATGCCGTCGCTTTGCATGCGCTCGACGGAGAGCATGATGTCGTCGCGGCTTGCGGCCTGCTCGAATACGCGGTGCATCAGTATGCCGTAGTTGCGCGGTGCCAGCTCCATCTTATGCGTGTTGTCAAAATAACGCTCCATACTGCGCTTGACCCTCAGCCGCGGCGTGGCGGTGGGGTAGTCTGCCAAAAGTCGCTCCTCGGCGTGTGCGGTGCGGTCGGCTTCGCTGCCGGCGGCAGTGGATTGCACGCCTGCGGTGAACACCAGTCCGTCGTCGCTTCGCTGCATCGACGGCATGTCGGCAAGAGCGGCCGTAAGCAGCGGGGCGATAGTGTTGGCCGTACCCGGCGAAGAGGTGCGCTTGTCGATATTTTCGGGTATGAAAGCGTACAACTCCTCGGAGGCTCGCGTGAGTGCCACGTACAACAGATTTATGGCATCGACGTGATTGTATGTAAGCTCCTTGTAGTAGTCGTTGGAGAATGCCGACTGCTGCATGGTGCTTTTGTATATTACAGGGAAATCCTCTATGCCGTCTGTTCCGCCACCCTCGGCGCGTGCCCATACTATCGGACGGTTCCGTATCTCGGGCACTGTTTTCCAGTTGCAGTAGGGTATTATGATGACCGGTTTTTCGAGTCCTTTCGATTTGTGTATCGTGGTTATCTCTATCGTGTTGTCGCCCTTCTCGACACGCAGTTTCTCCTGCGATCCGCGCTCGTCCCACCATTTCAGATATAGCTGTATGTCGGCTATACGGTTTGTGCAGAACGATATGATCTGCTCGTGCATGGCTTGCAGATAGGCTATGCGGTCGAGCCGCTCGTTGAGCTTGTAGCGCATGACGATATTCTCGAACGCCTCTTCGGGCGAGAGTTGTGCCGTGCGGCGCAGGAACTCCTGTTCCTCGTCGCTCAGAGGCGTGTCGACATTGCGGCCGAGATAGCGGTTGTAAACGGCGCGTTCGATACTCAGCCGCTGATCGGCCGTGAGGCGGAGTACGGCGACGATGAAACATACGATGTCCGATCGGCCTAAAACGAGGGCGTCCTGCGTCATGACGTTGAATCCCGCTTCGGCCGACGAACCGTAGCGCGAATGCTTGTAGTCGAAGAGCAGCCGCGCGGCTTTCAAACCGTCGTTGCCGCCGCGCACGAGTATGAGTATGTCGCTGTAACGGTAGCCGCGAGCCACGGCACCCTCTATGGCCTCGATTATGGGAGCGTCGCTCCGCTTGTCGTATATCTCCACGCGGACGTATCCCGGCCCTCCGTCGCTCCGCTGCGGCGTTTGCGACAGATCGGTATATGCCTGCGCGAGGGTGTCGTGCAGCGAGGCGAACGTGTCGTCGCCGATGGCGTGCGTAGAATGCGCTTCGGCGAGCATGGCGTTGAGGCAGGCGTTGTCCGCATCGACTACGCGGCGCATGATCTCGTTGTTGAAGCTGACAATTGCCGGACGACTTCGGTAGTTCGACGTAAGCGGCACGATAAGGCAGTTGTCCCTGCCGAGCGACTTGGCGGCACCGCTCTGCAACAGCCGCCAGTCGCCGCCGCGCCAGCGGTAGATCGACTGCTTGATGTCGCCCACGATCAGTACCGAGATCTCCTCGCTCTGCGACATGGCATTGAGCAGCAGCGGCAGGAAGTTCTCCCACTCCTTGACCGACGTGTCCTGAAACTCGTCGATCATGAAACGCTCGTAGCGGTTGCCTATCTTTTCGTAGATGAACGGGGCGTTGTCGCCGTTGATGAAGCGCGACAATACGTATTTGGTCTCGTTGAGCACCATGATGTTCTCGCTCTGGCACACCTCGTTGACCTTGCGGTAGAGGTCGCCTAAAAGTGCGAAGCTGCGATAGTTCTCGCGGACGAGATCGGTGGAGTTCCATTGCGAGACATTGTCGTCGTAGATGTCGCACAGCCGTTCGAGCCGCATGCGCAGCTCGGGAGCTATGGCGCGGGCTGCGGCTGGCGAATCCTTGCTGCACCACTCCTCGGCATCGAGCGCGGCCTTGCGTAGCGTCGCAGTCGGAGCGAGCAGCTCGCCGGCTGCATATCGCGGTATGGCGTAGGCGAAACTGCGGCTCTTGCCTTTGAAATCGCCCGGACCGACGCCCGCTTGCGACATTATGCCGAGCATCTCGGCGGCCGTAGCTGCCAACTCACGTTTGGTGGCCTGGCTGCGGGCATACATGGCATCGACTATTTTGCGCAGCGACTCTTTGTCCTGCCCGTAGCGGATCATCTCCTTGCCGCGCTCCTTGAACAGCTCGGCTCCCAGCGACAGTATGTCGTCGCGCACGTCCCATCGTCTGTCGTTCTCGATGCGCTCCTGCGCATAATCCGTCAGCCAGCGTTCCAGCTCCTTGTCGTCGAGTATCTCCTCTATTAAGGAATCTGCACTTTTGGCCAGCAGGCTCTCCGTTTCCAATTCGATGTTGTAGTTGAGGTCGATGCCTAACTCCTTGATGAATGCGCGTATGATGCGCTGGAAGAAGCGGTCGATGGTCAGCACGGTAAATCGCGAGTAGTCGTGCAGTATGCGTGTGCGAGCCTCCGTGGCGCGACGACGCACCGTGGCCTCTGCGAGCGACAGCTCTTTGCAGAGTGAGGCGAGATACGCACTCTTGCGCCCCGACGCGAGCAGATCTATTTCGCGCAATATGCGCGACTTCATCTCTTCGGTGGCCTTGTTGGTGAAGGTGACGGCCAAGATGTTGCGATAGAGATCGGGACGTTCCACCACGTCGCGGACATATTTGTATGCCAGCTGATAGGTCTTGCCCGATCCTGCACTTGCATTGAGTATTTTAGCCCGTATCATCGCTTGCATATCGTTTTGAAGTCGCAATAGCGGCATGTGTTTTCGTCGTCGCACTGCGTGAACGGCGTATCCTTATCGAAGAGTGTGCGCAGCGTATCGCCCAACGCCTGCTCGAATGCCTCGGCATACTCCGAATATCGGTCGACGGTGCGGCCGGCCGAGCGATCGACGATCAGCGGCGAGTAGTCGTCGCGGTGCATCTTGCCCGCATAGAAGAGCGTCGGCACCGATTCGCGGTTTTGCGTGCGATAGAGTATCATTGAGTAGAGCAGCGTCTGGAAGATGTTGGATATGCGCTCTTCGGCCTTGCCGTTGAACAGCGAGTCGATGCCGTTGAAATCGAGATGCGGGGTGTTGCCGCTCTTGTAGTCGATGATGCGCAGCGCACCGCCGTCGAGCGAGTCGATGCGGTCGGCGCGTCCGGCCAGTGCCACGCTGCGACGGCTGTCGAGCGGGAAGCGGTATTCGACGTCCTGTTCCAGTCCGACGATTGCGAAGTTGCCGTTGAGGGCATCGTAGCGCATTATGCCGCGGCGGATATATTTCGAGACGATATCCTTTACCAGCAGTGTGTTGCCGGTGTAGTCCTCTCGCTGAGGCTTGTCCGTTTGCAGATATATGCGCCCGACGGCACCGTCTACGGCCTGCTCTATGGCGTTTCCCTTTCTGAGGGCTTCGATCCTATCTGCGGGGTGCTCGATGCCTGCGAGCGGTTTGTAGAGATCGAACATGGCTTCGTGCAGGATATTGCCGAACGTCAGCGCGTCGATCTCGTCGCTCACCTCGTCGGAGGTTTTCAGTCGGGCTACCGAGGCGAAATAGAATTTCAGCGGGCATTGCACGTAGCGGAACAGAGCCGTCGGCGACAGCTTGCCGTCGGCGGCGGGGTCGAGGTAGCGTTTCAGCCGCTCCATTATCCCGTCGCTCTTGCTTACGGTGATCGAGGTCTCGTCGTCGATGTTGACATCGACACCGACGGATAGCTGCCGTATGTCGAACGGCGATTCGTATGCGAGCTGGTAGATGTAGCGGCTCTGCTCGCCGGTGCTCTTCTCGTCGGCGCGCGAACAGTACATCATGTAGACGCGGCGTGCGCGTTCGATAAGCCGGTAGAAGTAGTAGGCGTAGACACCCTCGTGGTGCTCGGGTGTGGGCAGTCCGTAGGCCGCCCGCAGGTTGTAGGGTATGAACGAGGGCTGCGATGTCCTGTCGCCCGGGAATGTGGCATCGGTCATCGAGAGGATTATAACGTTGTCGAAATCGATGTTTCGGGTCTCCAAGATACCCATCACCTGAATGCCGTTGAGCGGTTCGCCCTCGTATGGAATGCGTATGTTTTGCAGGTGGCGGCGCAGCAGCGAAACGTATGTCTTGTCGGACAGCTCTATATCGCATAGGAGCAGCGAGTTGGCGAGCTTACCTATCTCTTCGTGCGCCAGTGCCATGTACTCGGCGATGCTCTTGTCGTCGCTGTGGCCTATTGCCGCAACGAGCATCTCGATAGCGTCGAGCAGGTATTGAGATAGAGCCTGCCAACCGGTTGCAGAAGAGAATATTCTGCTCAATATCTCGTTCTCTGCGAACAACGATGCGCGCACCGATATGATCCTGTTGCGTGTGATGTGGTCGTATATCTCCGCAGCCGCATCTCCGCAGCACTCCGTAATGTAGGGGTGCGACAGTATTCCTGTGACATCGGCATGGTAAAATACCGTGTCGTCGGCCTTGCGGCGGCAGTGCGATTGCAGCTCTATGAGACGTTCGATGAATGAATATATGAGCGTCAGTTTCAACGGATAACCCATCGTCACATTAACCTCTTCGATAGACTGCGGCAAAGAGTATAGAAGCGGTACGAGCAGGTTTTCGTCGGTCAGCACCACGGCCGTGCGCTTGTCCATCTCCTCGCGCGGCAGCGAGGAGAGTATCTCTGCGACATATTTGCATTGTACGGCATTCGATGCGCATGCAACGGCCGTAAACTCCTTGGGTGTGGCGGTGAGATTGTCGTGTGAGATATCCATGCCGGGCTTGAACATCGACAGGTTTTCGCGCAGGAACATGCCCGCCTCGTGCTCTTTGCGGTCGACATAGTAGGAGTCGTAGTCCCACAGAAACTCTATGCTGCGGCAGTTGGATTCGAGGTGTCTGAACAACGCCTTCTCGCTTCGCGACAGGGCATTGAATCCGGCCACGACATAGCGGCGCGTCGGGTCGGTTGCTGCCTCCCCACGCGATATCATCTCGGCCGCCTGCCGGTAGGCCATGCCTGCGTATGCTATGCCCAAGTCTTGCAGCCGTAGGTGGAAGCGGTGGTAGATAGCAGGGAGCGTGCGCCAGATATTCAAGAACTTGCGTTTCTCGTCCGATAGGTTGGTCTCGTCGCCGAAACTGCCCCAGAACGATATGATCTTCATCTGTTCGGGCGTCAGATACGACACGTCGGTTTCGAGCTCCTTGATCTGTTCGATGTTGCGCAGCAGCATGTCGGCGTCGATCATGTATTTGTCGATCATGTCGAAGTCGGCGAGCAGCATCTCGCCCCAGAAGTAGAACTTGTCGAAAGTCTCGTAGGGGTGATACTCTGCGTATATCTTGTATAACTCGGTGATAAGGCGTATCTTGTCGGCCTTATGCAAGCCCGTTATCTCTTCGATCAGATCGTCGATCGTCAGCCATTGGGGCTGCCACAGCGGACGTGTCGCGACCGAGGCCAGTGCGTCGTTGAAAAACAGACGGGCGCGCCGCGACGGAAAGAGTATGTGCAACGATGAAATGTCGTCGCCATACTTGTCGTAGAGCCGCTCGGCTATCTCGTGCTGAAAGGTCTTACTCATGTGCAGCGTCGGACGATATGTCGACTGTATTTATGTCGTTATCAACGATCTCTCCGCCAAATGTCGATATGTTCTTTCTAACTATCGAGGGCGATCCCGAATATCCGATCTTCGCGCCGTAAGATACCTCGGCCTCCAACCGTTCGTCGACATCGACGGTGATATCCGACTTGTGCGACGCCGTTATGCGGCATGCCATGCACCCGAGTGCCGATGCGTCGAGCGAGGAAGAGGATACCGCTACTGTGATATAACGTGCATGTCCGGCCAACTCTACGACGCACTTTCCTGATATGTTGAGCTTTATATCGTCCATATCGATCGTTGCGCGAACATGTGCTCCGTCGCATATATCTATGTCGGCAATAGAGCGGGCGAGCGTGTCGCGAAACAATACGTCGGCACGCGCTATGCGTATATCTTCGAGATCGTGGTAGAATACCTCCACTTCGGTGACGCTCGAGCGTTTGCCGTCGCTCTTTTCGCGTATTTTAAGCACTCCCTTTTTGTCGACCGCAGCGGTGAATGCCGACGGTTCGCAGCCGTGGTCGTCGTAAATGACACACGGTGCGCTATTGTCGTCTATTTGCTTTAAAGTCACCTTTATAGGTGCATTTATATCGATCGATTCGAATTCGGTCGTCCAGATACGTTTGCCATCTGTTATTTTGGTGTCGGCACTCTGTGCATGCACGCATATCGGCAGTGCTGCGACGATGGCGGTAAACAGATACTTTTTCATCTTCATGCGGAATTGTTTTCGACCGTCTAAGGTAGTAAAAAAAAACGAGACGGGCAATTCCGTCTCGAATATTGTCTGCGACAGCGGCAAGATGCTGCGGTGAAGCCTACAACTCCACCTTGAAGAACGGTGCGCCGCTGCGCCGTGCGGCCTCCAATCCCACGGCGGAATCCTCGAATATGAGCGTCTGCTCCGGCGTGGCTCCGACGATCTGCATGGCTTTGAGAAAGCAGTCGGGTGCCGGTTTGGGATCGGCGACATCGTCGCTCGACAAAATGCCGTCGATGCCCTCCTCCAACCTGAGGTATCGCATTACATTGGAGATGTTATCTATATGTCCGGTAGATACTATCCATACTTTCACGCCCGTTGCACGCATCGACTGGCACAGCTCCCATAGCGGCTTGTTGAGCCTGACCGAGGAGAAGTATTGCGGATATAACTCTATCTTGCGCTGCCGCAGCCTCTCGGCCTCGGCGGGATCGTCGATGCCTATCGAACGCATGAACTCGGGGCATCTTACACCGAAATATTTTTCGGCATACTCCTGCTCGGTTATGTCGATTCCGGCTTCATGCAGAGTCTGTACGTATGCCAGCGTATTGGCGCGGCGAGTATCGACCAGCGTGCCGTCGAAGTCAAGCAGTATGAGTTTGATTCGTGCCATATCAGTCGAAAGATTGCATGCTCGACAACGCGATTCTTATCATGCGCGCATACTCTTCGGGCGAAAGCTCCATGAAGAAGTAGTGGACGGGATCGACCCGCGTGTCGTGGAATATGACTTCATAGTGGAGGTGCGGAGCCAGCGACAGACCGGTATTGCCCGACAGCGCAATGATGTCGCCGCGCTTTACATGCTGCCCCTTTTGAACCCGAATATCAAGCAGATGGCTGTATGAAGTCTTGTAGCCGTTGCCGTGGTTGATCGTCACGGCCTTGCCGTGTGTCGAGTTTTTCTCCGAGAGCGACTCCACCTCGCCGTCAGCCGTGGCGAATACGGCCGTACCCTCGGCTATCAGATAATCGACTCCGTGGTGCTCGCGCATGGTGCGGTGGAACGGATCTATCAACTGCTTTTTGCCTGCGGCGAGCAGGGTCAACTGGCGGTTGTTCACGGGCTGGATCGACGGTATGTAATCGCATGATTCGCCGAGATTTGATATGGCGTATTCCAGATCGTCATGCGCGCGGGCCAGTGCTTCGAGGCGGCCTTCGCATTTCGATATCATCGAAGACAATTCGTCGGCTAGTTCCCGGTTGTCCGCATCGAGCAGCCGTTCGTGCAGTGCAAGCCGCCGTCGCTGGTCGTCTGCATTGAGGTCGTAGGGGTTTGACTCGAACAGTTTGCGGAATACGTTGCGGTCGCGGTCGGCAATGTTTTCCATTACTACGGTAAGCGAATCGTAACGCTCTGACAATATTTTATATTCAGCCTCCAATTTATCCGTCGCATGACGTAATGCGTGCTCGCTCGGAGTGTCCGATATGAACGATATGATGACATAATAGACGACAGCCAGAGCTATCCATGCCATGGCTCCGAAGAAGAGCCGCACGGCGCGTTTTCCGTGTCGGACATTGTGCGTGTTATTGTTTTGCTGCGGTGCCATATCAGAGTTGTTCGACGGTCTTTTCGTTGAGTTGCTGCACAAGATCGATGTACGCTTCGGGCGACATGTCCTTGTTGAAATAGTTGATCGGATTGACGGTCGATCCCATGTATCGGACCTCGTAGTGGAGGTGCGGACCCGTACCTACGCCCGTTGAGCCGACTTCGCCTATGACCTGTCCGCGCGTGACGCTGTCGCCCTGCACGACGAACTGTTTGGATAGGTGGGCATAGCGGCTCGTGTAGCCGAATCCGTGGTTGATCGATATGATCTTGCCGTATCCGTTGGCTGTCTTCGATTCGCTCACGATTCCGTTGCCCGTGGCGTAGACGGGTGTTCCGGCCGGGGCGGCGAGATCGATGCCTTCATGGAATTTCCAGACGTGGTACTTGGGGTGCATGCGCCAGCCGTACAGATCGCTTACGTATTTGAGTTTGGTGCGGTCGATGGGCCACAACGCCGGTATGACAGTGGAGAACAGCTCCTTGTTCTCGGCCAGATCCTGTGTGGCATCGAGCGACACGGAGGCCAGATACATGCGTCGTGTCAGACGGTCGAGCCGCTTCCATGTGTCGATCATCAGCGGCGAATAGCGGTCGCCGCCGAGCTGAGCGTATTTCGAATCGGGATAGTCGCGGTAGATGCCGTCTATGTCGAGCGTGTCGATACCTAAGAGCGGACGATAGACGTAGTTGTCGCGATGCTTGATGTCTTCCAATATGCGTTCGGCAGCGAGTATTTTGTCGTCGAGTATGCGGTATTGCCTCTCGATCTGTTCGTTGCGGCGGCGTATGCTCGACATTTTTGGTGTGTCGAAATATATCGAGAATATGCCGTTTAGCAGCGATACGACGATGAAACCGATTAAAAACTTGCGCAATAGGCGATATATTCGCAGGCGTTGCGATTGTCTTTCCGAATCCGACGACGGGAGGTATTTGCGCAAAGCGAATTTCATCTAATTAAAAATATTAAAAATCGCATTTCAATGCTACAAAATTAATGTAAAATGTGTAATTTTGCAACCGCATATATAAATAGGAGATATTTAATTTTAAGATATGGATTCTAATCAAGCGAGACAGGCTTTTCTCGATTTCTTCAAAAGCAAGGGACATACGATAGTTCCTTCCGCTCCGATGGTCGTCAAGAACGACCCTACGCTCATGTTCACCAATGCCGGCATGAATCAGTTCAAGGATATATTTCTGGGCAATGCTCCGCGTAAATATCCGCGTGTGGCCGACACTCAGAAGTGTCTGCGCGTATCGGGCAAGCACAACGACCTGGAAGAGGTGGGCCACGATACCTATCACCACACCATGTTCGAGATGCTCGGCAACTGGTCTTACGGCGACTATTTCAAAAAGGAGGCCATAGAGTGGGCATGGGAGCTGCTTACGGAGGTCTATCATCTGCCTAAGGAGCGCATGTACGCTACGGTGTTCGAGGGCAGCGAGGCCGACGGCGTGCCGTTCGATCAGGAGGCCTATGATTACTGGAAGCAGTATCTGCCGGAGGATCATATCATCAAGGGCAACAAGCACGATAACTTCTGGGAGATGGGCGAAACCGGTCCCTGCGGTCCGTGCAGCGAGATACACTTCGATCTTCGCGATGAAGCCGATATTGCAGCCGTTCCCGGCCGCGAGATGGTCAACACGGGACACTGCCTGGTGATCGAGATATGGAACCTCGTGTTCATGCAGTTCAACCGCAAGGCCAACGGCTCGCTCGAACCGCTGCCGGCAAAGAATGTCGATACGGGCATGGGCTTCGAGCGTCTCTGCATGATCTTGCAGGGTAAGAAGTCGAACTACGATACCGACGTATTCCAGCCTACGATCCGCCGTATAGGCCAGATGGCAGGCAAGGAGTACGGCCGCGACGAGAAGTGCGACATAGCCATGCGCGTCATCGCCGACCACCTGCGTGCCATAGCATTCTCCATCGCCGACGGACAGCTTCCGGCCAATGCCAAGGCCGGCTACGTCATCAGACGAATCCTCCGCCGTGCGGTGCGTTACGGTTACACCTATCTCGGCTTTACCGAGCCGTTCATCTGCAAGCTGGTCGACGGTCTGGTGAAGCAGATGGGACATCAGTTCCCCGAGTTGGCGGCACAGCAGACGCTCATCGAGCGTGTCATAGAGGAGGAGGAGGCTTCGTTCCTGCGCACACTGTCGACGGGTATCAATCTGCTCGACGGCGTTATCCGCAAGGCTGCCGGAGGCAAGATCTCGGGCAAGGACGCATTCCTGCTGTACGACACCTACGGCTTTCCGATCGATCTTACGGAGCTTATTGCCCGTGAGCAGGGTGTCGAGGTCGACATCGAGGCTTTCGAGAAGGAGTTGCAGATACAGAAGGAGCGTTCGCGCAATGCCGCATCGCAGGATATCGACGATTGGCAGGAGCTGGTACCGGTGGTGCAGAGCGAGTTCGTCGGTTACGACACATTGACCTCGCAGGTGCATATAGCGCGCTACCGCCGTGTCGTGAGCAAGGGCAAGACATCGTTCCAGCTTGTGTTCGACCACACACCGTTCTACGGCAACTCGGGCGGTCAGATCGGCGATACTGGTTACATAGAGAGTGCTAACGAGAGGATCGAGATCGTGGCGACGGAGAAGGAGAACGGCCTTATAATCCATATCGCCGAGCAGCTTCCGGAGAATCCGTCGGCAGAGTTTACCGCCGTGGTCGATGCCGAGCGTCGTCAGTCGGCGGCCAACAACCACACAGCCACCCACCTGCTGGATCGTGCGCTGCGCGAGGTGCTGGGAACGCATGTCGAGCAGAAAGGCTCGATGGTGACACCCGACTATCTGCGTTTCGACTTCTCGCATTTCCAGAAGGTTACGCCCGAGCAGTTGCGCGAGGTGGAGAAGCGTGTCAACCGCATGATCCGCGCCAACTATCCTCTTGTGGAGAAGCGCGACGCTACGATCGAGGAGGCTCGCGAGGCCGGAGCCATAATGCTATTCGGCGAGAAGTACGGCGACCGCGTGCGCATGGTGACCTTCGGTCCGTCGACAGAGTTGTGCGGCGGTACGCATACCTCGGCGACGGGTACGATCGGCCTGTTCAAGATCATGTCGGAGAGTGCCATATCGGCCGGCGTGCGTCGTATCGAGGCCGTTACCGGCGAGGGGGCAGAGCGTGCGCTATATGCCGTGCAGGATACGCTCGTCTCGATCGAACAGATACTCCACAGCCCCAAGGTTGTGCAGACTATCGAGAAGATGCTCGAAGGCAACGAGGCGTTGACCCGCGAGTTGGAGCAGATGCGCAAGGAGAAGATCGCAGAGTTGGCCGACAAGATCGTGGCAGAGACGAAGAGTGTACGAGACGTGATGCTTATTGCCCGTCAGAGCAGCTATAAGATGGATTTCTTGAAGGATCTGGCTTTTGCCCTGCGGCAGCGATCGGACAAACTGGTTATGGTCATCGGCAATATCGTCGACGGCAAGGCTACATTGAGCGTCATGCTGAGCGATGTGATCGTCGAGCGCGGTGTCGATGCGGGTGCCGTGGTTCGCGAGGCTGCGAAGCTGATCGGCGGCGGCGGCGGCGGACAGAAGTTCTACGCTACGGCGGGCGGCAAGAATCCCGAGGGCTTGCAGGCTGCCATCGACAAGGCCGTGGAGCTTATCTTGAACAAGTTGAATTAGACGAGTAAAATTAAAACAGTATAAATTATGAGTCAGAAAGTTTTATTGATGATTCTGGACGGCTGGGGCAACGGCAACCACACCGCCTCGGACGCGATCTACACGACGCACCCCCACTATATCGAGACTATGACGGCTGCCTATCCGCATGCCGAGCTGCTGACCGACGGCGAGAACGTGGGCCTGCCCGACGGTCAGATGGGCAACTCGGAGGTGGGACATCTTAATATAGGTGCCGGCCGCGTAGTATATCAGGATTTAGTGAAGATCAACCGTGCCTGCCGCGACAATTCGATTCTCGCAAACAAGGAGATCGTCGGCGCGTTCGAGTATGCCAAGGCCAACGGTGCCAGCGTGCATTTCATGGGTCTGGTGTCGGACGGCGGTGTTCACTCGTCGCTTGATCACCTCTTCAAGTTGTGCGACATATCTGCACACTACGGCATCGACAATACCTTCGTGCACTGCTTCATGGACGGCCGCGATACCGATCCTCGCAGCGGCAAGGGCTTTATCGAGGCGTTGGAGAAGCACATGGCCTCTTCGACAGGCCGCATCGCTTCGATCATCGGCCGCTACTATGCTATGGACCGCGACAAGCGTTGGGAGCGCATCAAGATCGCCTACGACCTGTTGGTCGACGGCATTGGCGAGGCTTCTACCGATATGGTAGCCGCCATGCAGCACTCTTACGACGAGGGCGTGACCGACGAGTTCGTCAAGCCGATCGTACATGTCGACGGCGAGGGCAAGCCCATTGCCACGATCAAGCCGGGAGATGTCGTGATCTTCTTCAACTACCGTAACGACCGTGCCAAGGAGCTTACCATCGTCCTCACGCAGCAGGATATGCCCGAGCAGGGTATGCACACTATGCCGCTCTACTACTGTTGCATGACGCCTTACGATGCCAAGTTCACCGGTCTGCATATTCTCTTCGACAAGGAGAATGTGCCCAATACCATAGGCGAGTATGTAGCGTCGTTAGGCCTGTCGCAGCTTCGCATCGCCGAGACCGAGAAGTATGCCCACGTGACATTCTTCCTCAATGGCGGCCGCGAGGATAAGTTCGATGGCGAGGATCGTATTTTAGTGGCATCTCCCAAAGTGGCCACCTACGATCTGCAACCCGAGATGTCGGCCTACGAGGTTAAGGATAAGCTGGTCGAGGCTCTGGGCGAGCAGAAATACGATTTCATCTGTCTCAACTTCGCCAATGGTGATATGGTTGGCCACACCGGCGTTTATGAAGCTATACAGAAGGCTGTGAAGGCTGTCGACGAGTGTGTCGGTGCCGTTGTCGAGGCTGCCAAGGCCAACGGTTACGAGGTCGTGCAGATCGCCGATCACGGTAATGCCGACAATGCGGTCAATGCCGACGGTACGCCCAATACGGCGCACTCGCTCAATCCCGTGCCCATCGTGGTGGTCTCGGATCGTGTGAAGAGCGTCAAGAACGGTATTCTGGCCGATGTGGCTCCGACCGTTTTGTCTCTGATGGGTGTTCCGCAGCCTGAGGAGATGACCGGCAAGTCGCTTGTCGAGTTCAAGTAAAAGTTCGGATTTTAATCTCGGCGGCAGTCGTTTTTACGAAATAAACGGCTGCTGCCGATGTTTTTCTCGCAAAGTGTTTGCAGATTGGAAAATCATTGTTATATTTGCACTCGCAACGGGGGATTAGCTCAGCTGGCTAGAGCGCTTGCATGGCATGCAAGAGGTCACGAGTTCGAATCTCGTATTCTCCACAAACAGACAGGACAATCTCGAAGAGGTTGTCCTGTCTGTTTGTAATGTTCGGTGCGAACTCGTGACCTCTTCGGGATCAGTCATACATTCCGGTGGAGGGGAAAGACAATAGGCAAAGAGAGATTCTCACGTCGCGATTTGCAATCGCTCCTCAGAATGACAGAGTGGACATTTCAACCACGCACATTGTTCACAACCAGATTCTTCGCTACGCTCAGAATGACAAAATGTGAAATGTCATTCCGAGCGAAGTGTAACGTAGCGAAGAATCTGGTTGGGGACGACAAAACCACTATGACACTCCGAGTGAGGGCGCATGCCCGGCCGTGGAAGTCTCACCTTCCTGCCGGAATTTATGACAGTGCCGAAAAAGTGGGCATAATTATATGCCCACGGGTGAAAGATGTGAATAAGTTGGCTATTAATATTCCCAAGACAGATTCTGTATATTGCCGTTTACACCGGCATTGTTATCTCTGTTCCATTTGCCTGCCTCGACCCTTACGGTATTGGGAATCCATTTTTGCCCATTGTAGAAAGAATAGTGCACTTTTATCGAGCGGCTGCTTGAATTGTGGAAGTCTACCACCCACCCGACGTATTGTTTTTTGTGTATATTGTATGTCAGTGGCGAGGAGGTCGAATAGCTGTCCGAACTATTCTCATTGTCGTTCAGTGTGATGGCTGTATTGTCGGTTGCATCGGGCTTTTCCGGATAGGCGTTTGCGGCGGTGACGAAAGCTGCCGAGAATATGGCCGCGGCAACAATTAGAAAGATTGACTTTTTCATAACGATTATGTGTTTAAAAGGTTTGATTCGGATCGTTATCTGCTCCAAAGTTTTACGGCGATGCCGATGTTCCAGTCGAAGATGAACTTAGCGTTTTTCGAGTCGAGATTTCCGCCGCCTATGCCCAATGAACCGTATACGCCGAATATCTGATCGTATCCGAAGAAATAACCGTAGGATATTTCGAGCAGCAGTCCTTTGTTGGGGCATACGGGAGTCTCGCCGAGGAGTATGTTCATGCCGAATTCGCTGCCGCAATCGTCAGTCATGTAGTATCCGAGGCCGACGTGCCACAGCAGATTCTTGTCGTTGTTCGGGCTGAATATCCACTCTTTGCCGACACCTCCCATCAGTGTGAATCCTCCTCCTCCGCCGAGACATGTCTTGATGCGTGCATATTGACCGGCGAAACGCGACATGCCGAGATTGATGCCTATGTAGGGATAATAGCTGCTGGGCAGTTTGGTCATTTGGGCAGCGACACTCCCGAATTGATTGATCGTATTGCCGACGGTTTCGATGGCTGTCAACTTCGCATAGTCGCTTGTCGACATATGCGAATAATCGGGAGATGCTTGATACTGCGTGTCGCCCGCATCGGAGTAACCCTCTCCACTGTCGGAGCCGGCATAACCCGAGACCGACGAGCTGTCGCCGCCGCTGTCGTAAGACGATGAACTGTCGCTTTGCCGGAAGACATATCCCGCGCCGCAGAGTACTATTCTGGTATGTTTCAGATTTCCATTGTCATCGAATACGTTTTGCTCGCTCCAATGTTTAATGGGGTCGCCGGCCTTGTCGTACGCGCTCCATTGAAAATTATTGTCGTTATAAATGACTATGGCGCGAGGTGGCTCGGTGGCGTATTTGTCGGCAACGCTAAGCACATAGGTCTCGCTTCCGATATTAACCGTTACCGGACAGCTGGCGGAATTTAAGACGGTGAATACCCACTTTCTGGCCGAAAGGGCGGATACCGACAGCAATAACAATATAAGGCAAAACAGTCTCTTCATGGGTGTGAACCTTTTTACTGCAAAGTTATTGGCCGCAGACGTTAAATCAGTGCGTTTAGTGTTGCGCCATAGTCACGTATTTGTCGTGTCTTTGCCACTTCGTGGCGGGAGACAGCAGCGGTAGCGATCGAAGAAATCGTGATCTAAGATACGCGATATGCGCCACAGCAGCAGAGTATCGATGCTGTGCGAGCGGAATATGCGGTAGCACGTCGTCCGGTCGCACGACAATTCGCGTGCTAACCAGACGACGCTGCGCCCCTGCCGCCGCAGCTCGGCGCGTATCTCCTCGCCGATAGCTCGTGCGGCGGCTCGGTCTGTATCCATCGGAGTATCTACCATCTCCACGGCTGATTGTACTGTCGTGCGATTTCGCGCAATTTGTTATAAAGTTCCGTTGCTTCTTGATGCCCTTGCGCCATTGCCTTTTTCAGCCAGTAGAATTGCATATCTCTGTTCTCTTTGCAACCTTGACCGAGGCTGTATTTGGCCGATAAGTAACATTGAGCATCGGCATCGCCCATTCGAGCGGCTTTTTCCGTATATGCAAAAGCGTATTGCTCCAATTCCCGTTTTGCTTTGCGGTTCTGTTCGGATTGCGCAAGCAAGTCATAGAACTGGCCTGCTTTCAAATATCCCGCGGCAAAGCCCATATCGCCGGCCTTGATACACAACTCTATAGCTTTCTGCCGGTCGGCCGTGCAGCCATACCCGTTCCAATAAAATACTCCCATATTCGTGATGGCCATGGCACTACCTGCGTCGGCCGCCCGAGACATGTATTCTAATGCCGCCTGCTCGTTTTTTGCCACTCCGTCTCCGTTCAGATATTTTAGACTCAGGTTTACCATTGCGGCCGTATAACCGTTGTCCGCCGATTTCTTGTACCAGAATATGGCTTTGCCCGAATCTTTGATGCCATACTTCGGATCGTCGTATAGATCGGCCAAAGCATATTGCGCCTCCGCATCGTCGCGTTCGGCAGCCATACGCAGCCACTTCGCTGCTTCCGCCATGTCCGGCTGCACGTGCAAGCCGTCCCTATATATATAACCCAACTTCCTTTGCGCCCACAAGTCATAGCCGTCTATATCGGGATAGGGGTACTCGGCCGCTTTACGATACCATTCGATCATCTTGTCGGCATCGGGTTCTACCGGACTTTCGACCTTCCCGCTGTAATATTCGCCTACCCAACACATTGAACTAACGTCGCCGCACTCGGCTGCTTTGAGATACCATTCGAAGGCAAGCCCCGTATCCGGTTCGGTCATGCCGTCGATCCCGTTCTTGTACCAAGCGGCTATTTCCCTTGCGGCTATGCCCATACCGTTCTCGGCGGCAATGCGCATCAGCCGATATGCCTGCTGTTTGTCCGGCTCGATCCCTTCTTCGCCGTCCCAATATATTAAGGCCAGCTCGTACAAAGCACTGTTGTCTTGTCGGTTTGCGGCTTCGGTGAGCCAATAGATGCCGAGCGATCGGTCGACGGGTATGTTCTGTTCGCTGTCGTTATAACGGATACGATAATATCCGGCACGGATTAATTCTCCTTTGAGCATATCCGGAATGTCGTAGGGACGATATTTCATCTGCTCGGATACATATTCGTATCTGTTACCATAGAAATACATCAGGCCAAGTAGGGCTTGTGCCGGTGCGAATCCCGCTTCTGCCGATCGAGAGATATACTCCAATCCTTTCTGTATGTCGCGGGATACGCCGCGCTCCGACAGATAGCATGCCCCGAGGTGATACCATGCCTCGGGATCGGCTTTCTCGGCGGCTTTCTGCAACCAATAGGAGCCCTGTTCCTCGTTTTTGTCTGTTCCGTCGCCTGTCATCGAGGCTACGGCCATGCGCATTCGCGCATCGTAATCGCCCGACGCGGCTCTCTTCATCAGCTGGCTCATCTCGGGATTTTGAGCTGCGGCGTGAACGATGCCGATCATGACGGCTGCGATCAAGTGGATTAGTTTCGTCTTCATAGCATTATAATTTAAAGGGTCATGCACTGCTACAAGACAAGAAAAAGCGTGAGCAGTATTCCCTATCCGCTATCGAGGCCTTGGACTGCCTTAGGGTAGAATAGGGTATGGTATGCCCACGCTGAAAACAGCGAAGACATCAACCTTTATTCCTTACCCTATGCGAAAGTGTCCAAGTTCCGATAGTAAGAAAAAAGCCGATGCTTTTTCGTATGTCCTATAAAATATGTCCGGCAATCCTTTGCGGGGATCGTCGGACAAATATAGGCAATTATTTGCGATTTTGCTAATGCGTCGGCCGAAATTTACGCTCGTGCGGTTAGGAGGCCGCGGATTGGGCTACCGGTTTTCGGTGCGGAGCGTGCAGCTGGAATCTGCCGGCATGGCCGTGCGCCGCCAGATGACGATGCCGTTGATGCAGTTGATCATGTACATCGAATATTTTATGACCATCAGTCCGCCGACCATGTCGCCCGAGGCCATCACCATGCTCCACAGCACAATGTTGACCAGATTGCCTGCTATCCAGAATATCCATTGCTGCCATACGGCCATCGTCAGCAGTATCTGGCCTATGACGAACAGCACGGTGGTGAGCGAATCCTTGAACGGGTGCTCGGCATCGGTTAGATAGCGCATTGCAGCCCATGTGACGGCGACACCCGCCACGAGTGCCGCGACGCAACAGATCATCTGCCGCATGGTCAGCGACCGCGAACGCACCTTCGAGGTGTTGTGCTCGTCTTTGCGGCGGCTCCATGCACGCCAGCCTATGAACTGCATCGGAAGATAATATAGGGCGTTCAAAGCCGCTTGCCCATAGTTGGTTGCGTTGTAGGCTATGATGGCGTAGAGAGTGACGTTGACGGTGCTGAACACGAAGTTCCAGATGCTGCGCTTGGCACTCAGCACGGTGCCCGTGACACCGAACAGCAATGCCACGGTGCCGAGTATGTCGATGCGGTGCTGAATGATCGAATAGGTTACGGTCGAGCCGAGTGTGAGAATTATTATCAGGTAGTCGGTCGGACGCAACGTGTCCTTTATCGCAGATGCTTTCATGATCTAATATTTTTGGGCGCAAAGATACGAATAAGCGAGGGCAAAAGCAAACTCGTTTGCATTTTGCCGAGCGGGAGTATCTTCGGCGTAGCCAAAGATACGAATAAGCCGAGAGAAACAAGCAAGTTCACTTGCATTTTTTCCCGAGGCGCAGTATCTTTTGCGATAGCCGAATATACGAAAACATCATTGAAAACGCTCCGCTCGTCGCCCTTATCCTACCGCTCGGAGTGAAAATCGGCGGCCGGTTACGTTTTTTAGCTCGAAAAAGAGTATATTTGTAAGGTATGGAGAGTGTAAAAAATATAGTATTCGATCTGGGCGGCGTGGTGTTCGCCCGAGATGTCAAGAAGTTGGAGCGCGATTTCATCGACTTCTTCTCGTATATCATGCTGCCCGAGATGCCCCGTTTCTGGGAGGATTACGACCGCGGCGTGCGAAGCTACGACGAGGTGATAGGCGATCTTTGCGCCTATAACTCGTGCGAGCGCGCCAAGGCCGAGGAGTATCTGCAACGTTCGATCCTCATGCAGGAGGCCATACCCGCGACCGAGAAGCTGATAGGCGAGTTGAAGGCGGCGGGGTATCGTCTCTACGTGCTGTCGAACATGTCGTGCGAGTTCATCGCATTTCTGCGTCGTATGCCTGTATATGCGGCTTTCGACGGCGAGGTCGTATCGTGCGAAGAACATGTGGTCAAACCCGAGCGTCGGATATATGAGATCCTGCTCGAACGTTACTCTCTCGATGCCGCGCAGACGCTGTTCGTCGACGACCGCGCCTCGAACATCGAGGCGGCGCGCGAGATGGGCATCGGTGGTTATCTGTTCGATCACACCGATCCCGAGGGCAGTTGCGCCGAGTTGCGCTCGCGCCTGATTCAGCAAGCTAACCTATAAACCAAAACCTAAATATCATGTTGATAACATTAAGTATAGAGTATCGCACGCGCTACGGCGAAGAACTCGCTGTGACGCTCGGCGGCAAACGCTATCCCATGCGATATGTCGGCGACGGACGCTGGGAGTGCGCTGTGGACTGCAAGCCGGCTGTCGAGGTGGAGTATGCCTACGAGCTATGCCGCGGAGCCGAAGTGCTGCGACGCGAATGGGGTGCGGCGCACCGCCTGACGCTCGACAAGTCGTTGACCACGGTCGCCGTTGCGGATCGCTGGCACGCCGAGCCATCGGACAGGCCGCTGCGCTCGTCGATGTTTACCGACGGCGTATTCGCCCGTGAGAGAAGCCGACGCGCTGTGGCATTAAAAAAGGGAGAGTTGATGATCCGTGCCGAGATACCGTCGGTGCGCCCGTGGCAGAAGGTCGTCCTGGTGGGCGATACGGCGGCTTTGGGGCAGTGGCAGGCGGCGCAGGGTGTGGAGATGATCCCGATAGAGGCCCCGATGTGGTGCGCACGCATCAAACGTTCGCAGCTGCCCGCATCGTTCGCATATAAGTTCGTCATAGTCGATTCTCGCGACGGCAGCGTCGCGGCATGGGAGTGCGGCGGCGACAACCGTTGCGATGTGGCTGCCATAACGGCCGACGGCGTCGTGGTGGATTCGCTGCGGCCAGTGTTCGATATGCCTGCATGGCGGGGAGCAGGCGTTGCAATCCCCGTCTTCTCGCTGCGTTCGGAGCAGAGCTTCGGCGTGGGCGAGTTCGCCGACCTGCGCCTTATGGTCGACTGGGCTGCCGCCACAGGACAGAGTATCATACAGATCCTGCCCGTCAACGACACTACGATGACCGGCACATGGCAGGACTCTTATCCCTATAATGCCAACTCCACCTTCGCCCTGCACCCGCAGTTCCTGCGTCTGAGCGAAGTCGGCCGTCTGAAAGACGACGCGGAGCAGGCGCGTTACGAGGTTTTGGGCAGGGAGCTCAACTCGCTGCCGACGGTGGATTACGAACGTGTCAACCGTGCCAAGAGCGACTATCTGCACGCCATATATCGACAGGACGCGGCCCGGACATTCCGCACGCGCGATTACAAAACCTTCATGGCCGCCAACGAGGAGTGGCTGCGGCCTTATGCCGTATTCTGCGCCCTGCGCGACCGCCACTCTACGCCCGACTTCTCGAAGTGGGGATCGATGGCGAAATATAGTGCCGCCAAGGCTGCACGCTATGAGAAGGAGCACTTCGACGAGGTGGCCTACAACTACTTCGTGCAGTATCATCTCTCGCGTCAGCTGCGCGAGGTGCGCGACTATGCGCATGCTCACGGTGTAGTGCTCAAAGGCGACATTCCCATCGGCGTAAGCCGCACGAGCGTCGATGCGTGGGTCTATCCCTCGCTGTTCAACATGGACTCTTCGGCCGGTGCTCCGCCCGATGACTTCTCGGTCATGGGGCAGAACTGGGCTTTCCCGACCTATAACTGGGAGAAGATGGCCGAAGACGGTTATGCGTGGTGGCGTGCCCGCTTCGTGAAGATGGCCGAGTATTTCGATGCCTATCGCATAGATCACATATTGGGATTCTTCCGCATCTGGGAGATTCCGTTAGATGCCGTCAACGCGCTTTTGGGCAGATTCAATCCGGCACTGCCATATACCGAGCAGGAGATTGCGTCGTATGGGTTCCGCTTCGACCGCAGCCGCCACACGGCACCTGTGACCGAGACCGATAACGTGCTCTTCGTCGAGGATCGCAAACAGCACGGACGCTTCCACCCGCGCATATCGGCACAGTCGACCGAGTGTTACCGATGGTTGCCCGATGATCAGAAAAATGCCTACAACAATCTCTACAACGACTTCTTCTATCGTCGTCACGATGCGTTCTGGCAGCAGGAGGCCATGCGCAAGCTGCCGCCGCTGATCTGCTCGACGCACATGCTCGTCTGCGGCGAGGATCTCGGCATGATCCCGCACTGCGTGCCTGCGGTGATGAACGGCGAACAGATACTATCGCTCGAAATCCAGCGCATGCCCAAGGATCCGAGCGTGGAGTTCGGTGTAACATGGGATTATCCCTATCTGTCGGTATGCACCACCTCGACTCACGACATGAACCCTGTGCGCGCGTGGTGGGAGGAGGACCGTCGTGTCAGCCAGCGTTTCTACAACAATGTGCTGGGCGAGTGGGGCGATGCTCCCTACTTCTGCGAGCCGTGGATATGCGAGCGGATTGTGGCCATGCACCTCAAATCGCCGGCCATGCTGACCGTGCTGCCGTGGCAGGACTGGTTAGCCATGAGCGGCGAACTGCGTCGGGAGAATCCCAACGAGGAGCGTATCAACGTGCCTGCCAACTCGCGCCACTATTGGCGATACCGCATGCACATGACGCTCGAAGAGCTGCTTGCAGCCGACGATTTCAACCGCATGGTGCGCCACATGATAGCCGAGAGCGGACGTTAGACGCGTATCGGATCTAAATGAAAAGGTCTCGCCTTCCGATTTCGGGAGGCGAGACTTTTTCATTTCGGCTGTTTGATCGGTCGGTCGGTTATCTGCCCGATATGCCGATCTTCTGCAACCACTTCTCCACTCTCTCCTTGCACGATGAGGCTGCGCTGCCGTTGAGCAGCAGGCCCTCCTGGTGCTCCGACGACGGGGTGGCGGTCAGGAAGTCGCGGAAGCAGTTTTGCACTCCGCCGCCGCCATGCGTGCAGAACGGGATAACGGTCTTGCCCGACAGGTCGTAGCTCTCGATGAAGGTCTTGACGGCCATGGGCATGGTGCCCCACCAGTTGGGGTAGCCGATCATCACGATGTCGTATTGCGCCATGTTGTCGACGCTCGATTTCAATGCCGGGCGGGCGTCGTTGTCGCGCTCGACCTTGGCTACCTCGGTACACGGGCGATACTCCTCGGGATATGCCTTGATGGTCTCTATCTTGAAGAGCTGGCCGCCGGTCTGTCCGGCTATCTGTTCGGCTACGGCCTGCGTGTTGCCCGACCACGAGAAATAGGCTACGAGAATCTTCGATTTTGCACCTGCACCGCCGGTCTGTGCAGTAACGTGCGAAGCGGTAATTGTCATAAGTACAATGGTTAAATACTTCAATACTTTGTTCATGTCGTTGCGTTTTATGAATCCTGCGGGATTCTGTTTGTCGATAGTGCAAAGATATGGATTTAACCTCATTTGCGCATAATATTATTTACGGATAAGATTACCCGAATTACGGTCGTATGCGGCAGCCGGTTCGGCCGGTTGTCCGCCGGCGTGTTTCTGTCGGCCTTTTATGCGCGGATCGATGCGTGCGGCTCCCGATGCGACGGCTGCACCGACGACGGCCGCGGTGATGTCGCTGAGCAGCCGTTTGTCCAGGGGCGAGGGTATGATATGATCGTGGTCGAACACTGTGCCCGACACTTCGTCGCCGCGGCGCGCCAACAGGGCGAGTGCTTCGGCGGCGGCTATTTTCATGGAGGTGTCGATGCAGCGTGCCCGGGTATCGAGCGCGCCGCGGAATATGTAGGGAAATGCCAGCAGATTGTTGACTTGATTGGGTACATCGGAGCGTCCCGAGGCGTATATGGCATCGGGGCGGGCGGCAAGGGCTTCGTCGCGCGTGATCTCCGGATCGGGATTGGCCAGTGCCATTATCAGCGGCGACGGTGCCATGGCGCGCAGCATGTCGGCCGACAGCAATCCGGCTTTCGACACGCCGATGAACACGTCGGCTCCGTCCAGCATGCGGTCGACGGAGGAGAGATGACGCGTGGTGGCGAACTCGCGTTTCTCGGGTGTGAGGTCCGGACGGTCGACGGTGATTATGCCGCGGCGGTCGCGCAATATGATGTTCTCGTGGCGTATGCCCAGTTTCGTAAGCAGCCGCATGATGGCTATGGCGGCGGCTCCTGCGCCGAATGCCGCAATGTGGAGATCCTCCATCTGCTTGCCGCTCAGGTGGCAGGCGTTGATGATGGCGGCGGCGCAGACGATGGCCGTCCCGTGCTGGTCGTCGTGCATGACAGGTATGTCGAGCCGCTCGACGATCCGCCGCTCGATCTCGAAGCACTCGGGTGCCTTGATGTCTTCGAGGTTGATGCCGCCGAATGTGGGTGCCATGCGGCATACGCATTCGACGAATGTGTCGGGATCGGAGGCGGCTATCTCGATGTCGAAAGCGTCGATACCGGCCATTGCCTTGAACAGCATACATTTGCCCTCCATGACCGGCTTGGCTGCCGCGGCACCAATATCGCCCAATCCCAATACGGCCGTGCCGTTGCTTATGACTGCCACCAGATTGCCGCGCGCCGTATAGAGATAGCTGTTTTCGCCGGCATCGGCTATGGCGCGCGCGGCGGCGGCCACGCCGGGCGAGTAGGCCAGTGCGAGGTCGTGCTGCGTGGAGCAGGGTTTGGTCGTGCAGACGGCAATCTTCCCCGGTCTGGGCAGTGCATGGTATCGCAATGCCTCTTCGTAGATAGTCTCTTTGTCGCTTGCCATGATTCGGATCATTTGCTTGTGCGGGATATGATGCAAAATCCGCGCCCCGAATCGTCGCGGCGAGTGTTGCGCGGATTTGTGGTATCGGTTTTGCTCAGGGCGGAGTGTTTAAGCAGATGATGTTATGAATGGCATATTTCGTTTCTTGTTCCCTCTCGGATCGGAGTCCGCGCGGGAATCGTGGCTGCTGCTGGCCGCAAGAGTCATATTCGGCGGCATGTTCATGTGGCACGGATTGACGAAGCTGGCTTCGTTCGATACCTTGTGGTCGACGTTTCCCGATCCGATAGGGTTGGGCAGCGGAGCATCGCTCGTGCTCGACATATTCGCCGAGGTGCTGTGCTCGGCGGGATTCATCGTGGGTGCGTTGTACAGGCTGGCTCTCATACCGATGATCTTCACCATGTGCGTGGCGATACTCGCTGCACATGCCGGCGACCCGTTCGCCGTGCGCGAACCGGCCGTAATATATCTGACTATATTCGTTCTGATGTATATTGCCGGAGCAGGGCGTTTTTCGATCGATTATATGATTGCCCGCGCATACGAAAAAGAGAAGCCGATTTGAATCGGCTTCTCTTTTCCGTGTGGTATCGCGTCAAGGCTGCGGTTACTCTTGCGGAGCGGTCAGGCCGATGGCCTCTATATATTGCCCGTCGACGTGGCAGTTCTCCAACTTGACGGCCTCCAACAGCTCGTCCAGTACCTTGCGCGACTGCTGCTGATCGGGACGGGCTTCGCGTATCTGCTGGTATGAGCCGCGCTCGGCCTCCGAGAATGCGACTATCGTCTCCCAGCCTTCGGGGGCGGTGAAGCCCACCCACGACGACGAACCTATCTTCTTGTATGGCCAGAAGGTGTATCCGATGTTGTTCTCCTGCATCGTGCGGCAGAACTCAGCCATCCACTCGTAGGTGTTGTGGCCGATCTCTCCCATATACATCGGTCTTTGTGTGCGGTCGCGGAACTCGATGAACGAGCGTATGGCATCGGCCGAGGTGCCGCCGCCGTAGCGATGGCATGTGTACATGATCTTGTCGTCGAAGTTGCAATCCTCCAACGGCTCGAAATTGCCGTTCCACTGCGCGCCGCCGAGCAGGATTATGTGGTTGGTGTCGACCTCGCGGATAGCCTCCACACCCATACGATAGAGCACGCGCAACTGGGCATTTAGCTCGTCCATGTTGTCGAAGTAGGGGGCTATCGGCTCGTTCATCAGCTCGTAGCCCAGAATGACCGGCTCGTTGCGATAGTGCTCGGCTATGCTTCGCCAGATGTCGCAATAGAGCTTCTGGCTGGCCTGGCTTTGCATCAGCCACGGATAACCGTATGAGTCGTCGATGTTGTCGCCTGTCTGTCCGCCCGGAGCATCGTGCATGTCGAGAATAAGGTATAATCCCTCTTCGCGGCACCACTCGATCAATCGGTCGATACGCTCGAAGGCATCGTGCGACGACTTCATGCCCATGTAGTCTTCATCGGTGAAGAGACGATAGTTGAACGGCAGACGTATGGTGTTGGCTCCGGTCGATGCGATCAGTCTGATGTCGTCACGGGTGATGTAGTTGTCTTTGAACTTCTTCCAGAATGCGTCGGTGAAGTCGGGACCTACGGCTTGCCGCAACATCAGATCGATCATGTGAGGCGAATTGGTGCGGCGGAATCCGAACATGTAGCCTTCGGGATTGAGCCAGTTGCCGAGGTTCGTACCCTTGATGAAGAGTTTCTCGCCGTCGGGGCGGCGCAGGTCCACTCCGTCGATGCGCACGAACAGGTCGGCATCGGTCTCCGTGCTTTTGCTTTGCCGGGAGTCGCACGAGGCAAGCAGTACGACTGCCGCAATGATATATGCTAAGCGTTTCATGTAGTATAATTTTTTAGGTTTGTGCGAAGATACGAAAATATGCGTAAACTGCGAAGGGAGAAGCAATGAAAAGAGCGGCCGAGGCAATCGGCCGCTCTCGATGTTACTGTCGTATGCGGATTACTTGCGTGCACCCAGCTCCTTGTCGAGCATGTAGAGACCGACCTTCTTGTCGCCCACCTTGCGCAGCGATTCGAGTATGTCGAGAGCCGTCTGCTCCTCCTCGACCTGCTCGTTGACGAACCATGAGAGCATGTTCATCGTAGCGTAGTCGTGCTCCTCGGTAGCGATGTCGCAGAGGTTGTAGATCATCTTGGTGACGTTGCGCTCGTGCTCGACGGTCTGTGCGAACATCTCCTCGGGCGTATCCCATGAGCTGCGTACCTCGGCGATAGGCGCAAGCTCGACGCGCAGCGAGTGAGAGTTGAGATAATCGGCGAACTTCAAAGCGTGCTGCTGCTCCTCGGCGAATTGAAGTCTGTACCAGTGCGATATGCCTTTGAAACCCTTGTCGGCAGCGTCCATCGACATTGCCAAATAGAGATAGGCCGACCACATCTCGGCATTGATCTGGGCATTGATTGCCTCCTGCATTTTTTTGCTTATCATAACTTTATGTTTTATAAAACCGTTGTCTGTTTGCAACGGCAAATATACTAATAAAAATCTTACGATGTTCTGCTTGACAGGCAAACTTGTGCGGGATTGTTCACGTCGTCTGACGGTCAGTGTCTGACGGCCGGGCATCTTCTTGCGGTGCGAGCGGATCGGGCGGCAGATGAAAAACGGGGCCGACCGTTAGGCCGACCCCGATGAATGAATGTGCTATTCAATCGTTAGAGCTTTTTCATCTCCACGAACTCGAACTCGGCCGGACCGACTACCTTGTAGACGATCTGGTGAGTGCAGCTCGAAATGGTGAAGCCTTCGTAGACACCGAAGTTGACCGTGTAGGTCACCTCGATGCCGTCGACGGGCTTGGCATCGGGGTGGAGCTTCGAAAGCACCTTGCCCATGACATACTGTATACGCTTGGTCATAAGCTCTACGACCTTCTCGTCGGTAAGAGACGAGTAGCCGTCGCCCGAGAAGGCGCAGCCTGCCTCGACGAGCTCGCTGCCCTGATACGACTCCTCGCCGTATTGGCTGCGTGCCGAGCCGGGGCGCAGATCGATGTTGCCCTGGTAGGCCGATGCGCCGGTGTAGTACTCGTTGTTGCCGTAAGAGGTGACGAAGTGCGTACCCTTCTTGTCGGCGGCAGCACCGATGTTAAGGTCGATGTTCTCCCATACCCAGTCAGTCATGGCCTGGAAATATTGTGCAGAGAGAGCCTGTCCCTTGCCGGGGGTAAGCGTGATTACCACCGAGGGGTTGTAGACCCATTTGCCCTCCTGACGGACGAACTGATCGGTTACCTGCTCGATGTTGGCGTTCTTGACCCATGCGGCACCGTCGAAGATGTATTGGTCGGCAGCCCATACGGTAGTCGAGTTGGCTGACAGACGATATACGACATTCTTCGTGTCGTCGGCCTGAGCATAGGGGAACGTCGTTTTCAGATATGCCGGCAGATATGCGTCGGGAGCAGTGAGATCGCCGTAGGTCGATCCCATAGCCGTATAGTCGGCGGGTTGCAGCACGGCCGCATCGGCTGCCGTGAACTTGCTGCCGTCCCACTTGTAGAGTGCGTAACGCTTCTCGATAGCCGATGTCATTACCGCACGACGCGAAGCGGTCGAAGCTGCGACGGCATCGGTGGCGATGATGTTGACGAACTTGGGTGCACCTCCCGAAGACGAGATCGATGACAGATAACCGTATATGGTCATGGTCTGACCGTCGGCCACCTTGGCTTTCAGTTCGTCGGTGATGCCGTAGAAGCTGCCCGTTGCAGTCGAGGCACCCTCGACCGAGAAGTTGTAGTAGTTGCCGCTGACGGTTATGTTGCCCGTGACGGCTACATACTGTGCGTATTCGTTGTCGGCGCGGGTCAATATCTCGTCCATGGCTGCGCCGTCGAGAACTCGGGGCGAGGGCATGGTGACGGTGGTGGTGCCGGTCTTTTCGATCGATGCCGAAGATGCTGCGATCTGGAAGCCCTTGTTGTAGGCCGCCATAGTACCGCTGACGGTCAATTCGTCGCCTACGTTGTAGCCCGATGCCTTGTAGACGAGTACCGAACCGCCGTTGTCGGTAAGGATTATACCCTGAGTACATACGGCCGAAACGTAGCCCTTCACCTCGACAGCCTCATCGAGTGCAGCCGAGCCGAGTACCGAGGTATAGCCGTTGGCGATGGCCGGAGTCTCGTCGATGTGCGTAGCGATGATGTTGACGAACTTGGGTGCACCGCCCGAAGACGAGATCGACGACAGATAGCCGTAGAGTGTGATGGTCTGGCCGTCGGCAACCTTCGCCTTATGCTCGTCGGTGATGCCGTAGAAGCTGCCCGTTGCGGTCGAGGCACCCTCGACCGAGAAGTTGTAGTAGTTGCCGCTGACAGTGACCGTACCCTTGACCTTGACGAACTTCGCATATTCGTTGTCGCTGCGGGTCAAGATGTTGTCGAACGCTGCGCCGTCGAGCTCGACGGGAGTGGGGTAGCCCACCTCTGTTGTGCCGGTCTTCTCGATCGATGCCGAAGATGCCGCGATCTGGAAGCCCTTGTTGTAGGCTGCAATGGTGCCTGAAACCGTAAGCTCGTCACCGACGCTGTAACCCGATGCCTTGTAGACGAGGATCGAACCGGTGTTATCGGTGAGCACGACACCCTGCGTACATACGGCCGAAACATAGCCTTTAACCTCGACAGCTGCGTCGAGAGCAGCCGAACCCAATACGCTCGTGTAGCCCTCCTCGACGGGGTCGTCGCCTCCGCCCGTCTCGAATATAGGCTCGTTCGACGAGTAGTTGTAAGATACGGCTACATAGTCGCCCTCAGTCAGCTTGTCTGTGGGAATGACGCTGACGAGCTTGGTCGCCGTAGCGGGTGTAACGGCCGATATGAAATCGGTCTCGCTGCCCCAGATGGTCTTGTAGTCGACGGTAGAGAGCATATAGTCTGAGGCAGAGGCCAGCTCAGAGAGAATGGCCGGAGCGTCGATGCTATTATTATAAGTAACCTTGATCGATGAACCGTTCGACAGAGTGTGGAAGCGGCCGCTCGTGTAGGCCAGATAGTAGGGTATCAGCTCAGATGCGGGGTTCTCGGCCGAGAATGCTTTGGCCTTGCCCACGGCTTTCAGTCTGTTGGCATTCTCCGACGATATGCTCGCTGCCTTTTCGGTCAGCGTGGTGTAGTCGGCATCGGTGAGCGTGTACTCCAATGACTGGACGTCGGTCAGCTCGATCTTTTCGTCCAAGCCCTCGAAGTTATCGCCGTTGTAGTCGCAGCCCGTAAGAGCGAAACCTCCGATGAGCGCGAGTGCTATAATATTTTTAATCTTCATATTCGCTAATGATATTTGAGGATTAGACATACATTAGAAATTGAGTTTCAGACGCAGCGAGAAGGTGCGGCCGAAGGCGTAGAATACGCGGTAAGCCGAGTCCCAGTTGTGCGTTGCACCGTCGTATGCGTCGGTAATGTACTCCTGGTTGAACAGGTTGTTGATGTTGCCGTAGATTGTAGCCTTGCACGAACCCACCTTGAAGCCGTAGCTGATGTTGAGATCGAACTGGTTGCCCCACGGAATCTCCCAAGGAGTCGTATAGTCGGCAGTACCGTTCATCGACGGGTTGCTGATGGTGTAGGCGGCATAGTTGCGTGCGAATACCGACCAGTCGATACCTATGCGCATACCCTTCAAAGGCTTGAACGTGGCACCGATCAGAGCCGTGGTCTGGGCCGAGTTGCCGACCTTGACACCTTTGAGGTTGATCGACGTCTTTGCGTGAGGTTTGAAATCAGCCTCCGATACACCGTACACCTGACCTATCTCGGGAGTCCACTCAGTAACGCCGTTGGCAGTTGCGATAGTACCCTTGCTGTCGGCCATGGGCTGTCCGGCCTCGTTGTACCACAGACCGGTGGCGTTGCTGTTCCACTGCCAGTCACCCCACGACAACATACCGTTGATGTCGAGCCACTTGGTGGGCTGTGCCACGAAGTCGAGCTCGATACCCATGTGGCGTGCATCGACACCTTGCAGGTTGATCTTGGGACGGTCGGTTACCATGACACCGTCCAGCTCGTACTGGTAGTCGTTGCCCGTAGCGGTCATGGTCTTATCCATCCACAGCGTATAGTAAGCATTGAGATTCAAGGCGAACTTGCTCGACTTGAAGCCGTAGCCGACCTCGGCCGAGAAGATCTTTTCGTTGACGGCGTCGTTGTTGACGGCGTTGCTGATGGTCGAGTTAAGGAATGCGCCGCCCGAGAAGAAGGGAGCACGCGAGATGTAACCTATGTTGAAGAATACGTTGTTGTAACGGTCGATGTTGAAGTTGACACCACCCTTGACCGTGTAGCCGAGGAAGTTGACAGTCTCCGACTTGGCGTGATCGGCATCGTAGTAGAAGCGGTCGTAACGCCAGTAGCCCGTGTTAGAGAGCGAACCCGATACGAATGCCGTCCAGCGTGCCGACGAATACTCCAACTGAGCGAACAGACCCTCCTGCAATACGTGGCCGTCGTAGTCGCGATAGATGTTGTCGCCTACGCCCAATTTGGCGTAAACCCAATTGTTATCGGCTGCAATGGCGTTGTTGCGCACCTGTACGTTGCGACGGTAGCGGTCGATGTAATATGCACCGTCGTAGAGGTCGGTGATGATCTTGGTATGCTCGCCCACGTAGTAGCGCAGGTCGATACCGGCACTCAGCTCCAAGTTGCTGGTGAGCTGGTTGGTGTAGGTCGAGAGAAGACCGTACCACTGGTGGTTGTTGATCGACTTGGCCATGATCATCTGCGAACCCGTGGCACTGGCGGCGTTGATGTCCTGAATGGCTCCGTAGTTGAACGTACCGTCCTCATTGCGGAAATCCATGCTGAGCGAACCGTTGTTGGCACCATACCACTTGCCCGAATACTCCGAGGTGCCGTCGCCGCTGTAACCGTAACCGCTGGCGATAGATGCGTAGATCACCGACGAGAGCGACGAGTGATCGTTGATCTGCCACTGGTGGTTGAGTGAGATCTGAGGCTTGTGATACTTGTTGAAGGCCGAGGTACGACGCTGGCCGTTCTTATCGAAACCGTAGGTGGGGTTGTAGCGGTAGGGTGACTTGTCATCGCCCATGTACTGCTTCATCTGCTGCCAGCCTGCGATTGTCAGACCGTCGTAGTTGCTGCGCTGCCAGTGCTCCTGGGGTGCTCCGAATGCAGTCAGCGAGAGCTGGTGGTTGTCGCCGATACGCTTCGATACGTTGACAAAGTAGTTCCATGCGTTGTAGTCGGTGCCCTGTATGTAACCCTTGCCCCACTTGTGGCCGCCGAGAACCGTTACGGCCCAGCCGTTTTCGGTTACGCCCGACGAGATGGTGAAGGTCATCTGGTTGGCACCGTCGTTGCCGATACCGTAAGAGAACGAGCCGCCGGCCTTGGCATCGAGGCTCTTGGTGACGATGTTGATCGTACCGCCGACCGAGGGAGCCGAGATCTTCGAGGCACCCAGACCGCGCTGAGTCTGCATTGAACGGGTCACCTCCGACAGACCTGCCCAGTTAGACCAGTATACGCCGCCCCACTCCATGTCGTTGATGGGCACGCCGTTGATCATCACAGCGATGTTGGCCGACTCGAAACCGCGCATGTTGATACGCGAGTCTCCGTAACCGCCGCCCTGCTTGGTAGCATAGACACCCGGAGTCGATTTGAGCACCTCGGGGAACTCCTGTCCGCCGAGCTTCTCCTCGATGTAGTCGAAATTGACCGAAGCCACGGCCACGGGAGTCTTGCGCTGAACGGCGATCGACTGCGTGATGACCACGTCTTCGAGCATCTTGGTGTCGGTCTGAAGGGTGATGGTGCCGAGCTTTGCGGCTTTACCCTTGGCGATCTCCACTACGACCTCCTTGTAACCGATGAACGATACCACGACGCGATCCGTGTCGGGCGTTACGTTCAATACGAAATTACCGCTTGCATCGGTAGCTTCACCCAGCGATGTGCCGGGGACGGTGACCGTGGCACCGATCAGAGGCGCGCCGGTCTCGTCGACAACCGTTCCGCTGACACTCGTCTTCGAGGACTGTGCGCATACCGCACCGACCATGAAGATCGAGATAATCAAGAAGTAAAGTTTCTTCATACGATTTTGATTTAAAAGTTAATAAAAATTGTGTTCAGTATGTTTGCGTTTGTCTTGTCGGAGAGTTGTTGGTGTCAGTATAATAAAAAAGTAAAGTGAGGCAATCTCCCCGATTACCTCACTTGTTATACATTATATGTCATTTTTATGCGCGCCGACGACTGATTAAGGATACTTTCCCCCCCCCTTCCGATAGGAACACAATATCGATATGCCATATTGGTAATATCGGTAAATCGGTGCTTGCGTTTCATGTTTGTCGATATTTAATATTCTGCGGCAAAGATATGTTTATTCTGCCAAACCCCCAAATAAAGATTGCAGATTTTTTTTATCGGTCGGGTAATTTTTGTCAAAATATGCCGAGATAGGAAATATATTTGTACATTTGCAGCATGTTACGAGAAATATCCATATAAAATTAAGTATATTATGAAATTGTTAAAGGAATTCAAGGAGTTTGCCTTGAAAGGCAATGTGGTCGATATGGCTGTCGGTGTTATCATCGGCGGTGCTTTCGGCAAGATCGTTTCGTCGTTGGTCAACGATATCCTCATGCCGCCCGTGGGCGTGCTGCTTGGTGGCAAGGATTTCTCCGAACTGTCGGTGACGCTCAAAGATGCGGTAGAGGCTACTGATACCACGCCTGCGGCCGAGGCCGTGCTGTGGAAATACGGTGCGTTCATTCAGACGTGCATCGATTTTGCGATCATCGCATTCAGCATCTTCATCTTCGTGAAGATCATCAACAACCTCTCTCGCAAGCGCGCCGAGGAGCCTGCTGCGGCACCCGCACCGGCTCCCGAACCCGAGCCTACGAAAGAGGAGCTGCTGCTGACCGAGATCCGCGATCTGCTCAAAGAGAAGAAATAGGGCGGCGACAGTCGTGTCACGCAGGGGCGGAGTTCTATCGTGAACTCCGCTCCTTTCGTTTTGTCACGGCGGCATTGTAGAGGTTGGTGACATATACGGTGAATATCGGGAACATGGCCATGCCGAGCATGGGCAGCAATACGCATACGATCTTGCCTATGGCCGTCACCGGAAATATGGCGGCACCGACCGTCGTTACGTTCATCCATGCCCACCACAGGGCATTGCCGAAACCGTGCAAATGTGGATTCACGGAGGCTTCGTATTCGTAGAATATCAATGCCGAGATATAGGTGAATACGATCACCGTGATGATGTAGGCCGTGAACAACCGGTTTATCGAACTGTCGACGAGCCAGCGCACGATGATATATAGTGCGAGGAATGCGCGAAGGAGCGTTATGCCGCTGAGTATGATTGCGGCATCGTGAGATATATGTCCGCCGGTAACCCAATGCGCGATATTCTGGTAGGGTATCGACAGCAGCAGCACGACTATGTTGCGTCGTAAATAACGCCATGAAGATGCCGCAGATGTCATTCTGACGAAGAAGTCTGCCATGTATATAAGGCATACGACGAGTACGGTGGTAAGGTATCCCGACGAAAATACGACATACTCTTTCGAGGGAATGATCTCTATCGACAGGGCGGTGATCAGTGCTATGCTGGCCAGAAGCGTCAATGTGTCGAGACGGTTTGATGCGGTCATAAATATGTTTGTTTTATGTATCCTTTCCCGATCGCGGCGAAGATTGCCGGCCTCGGGCAAAAGGTCGGATTATTGCAGCCGGAGAGTCAAAATAGATGCCAATATGCGCTCTGTTCGGAATATTTGATTATCTTTGTACAACGTGTAAATATAAACCGAAATAAAACTTGTTATGACCGATCGTACATTTACAATCATCAAACCCAATGCCGTGGCAGCAGGAAATGCCGGCAAGATCATCGATGCCGTCATCGAAGGCGGGTTCCGCATCATCGCACTGCGTCTGACCTATTTCAGCCGCAACCAGGCCGAACGCTTTTATGCCGTGCATAAGGGCAAACCCTTTTTCAACGATTTGGTGGATTTCATGACTTCGGGTCCGGTGTATGTCGGAGTCGTCGAACATGAAAATGCCGTGGCCGAGTTCCGCCGTCTGATCGGAGCCACCGATCCGGCCAAGGCCGAAGAGGGTACCATTCGCCGCCGTTTCGGAGAGTCGTTGGAGCGCAATGCCATTCACGGTTCGGACAGCGACGAGAATGCACGTATCGAGTGGAGCCAGTTCTTCTCGGACGACGATATTATCACGGCGGAATATCGTTAGATGGAGAAAAATAGGGCGGGAGCATAAAAAAGTCGCAGAAATTTTTGTTCGAAAGAAAAATTGCTGTATCTTTGCACTCGCTTTTAAGGCATGGCGGGATAGCTCAGCTGGTCAGAGCGCATGATTCATAATCATGAGGTCGAGAGTTCAAGTCTCTCTCCCGCTACTTGGAAATCAACGAATTGGAGACGTTAGCCGATTCGTTGATTTTTTATTTGTACACAATTTGCACGCAACATGCGGATATATTATCTTAATATTGCCGCATCAGGTCAAGCATCTGCCATATAACCTTTTAGGTGAGATATGTAGTCAGATGTTTTTTCAAAAGTATTTGCAGGTCTTGTAGTTGAGCCGGTACATTTATTCCATATCATGATCTTGTACTTTTTTTGATTATCGAATATTTTTGCTATTTTTGTAGTTGAGAATATGATGATTGTAAATATATGGAACAGACATTTTGCCAAAGTTGCGGTATGCCGCTGACCGACGATAACAAGGGTACGAATGCCGATGGCAGCCGTAATGAGGACTATTGCATGTATTGCTATAAGGAGGGGCGATTCACGCAGGACTTCAATATGAACCAGATGATCGAATTCTGTGCGCAGTTTACCGATCAGATGAACGAGGCGGCTGGCTGGAACCTTACGCCCGAGCAGGCCAAGGCGCAGATGCGCGAGTTCTTTCCGCATCTGAAACGATGGAGGCAGCCGCAGAGTAGCACCGTTATCGAGAAGGCGGCGGCACTGCTTGCGCAATGCTCGGCAGTGACACTGGCATCTGTCAATGCCGATGGATTCCCGCGCCCTGTACCCATGGCGAAAGGACGTACCGCAGGGTGCAACGAGGTGTGGATAGCAACGGGTGCCGATTCGGAGAAGGTGGCAGATTTCAGAGCGAATCCGAAAGCCGGATTGTGTTATTCATATCTCGGCGACAGCGTCGCTTTGCGCGGAACGGTCGAGATCGTCACCGACGACAAGATCCGCAACGACATGTGGCAGGATTGGTATATCGCCCATTTCCCCGGCGGACCGACCGATCCGAACTATCTGCTTCTGCATTTCGTCGGGACGGAGGCGACCGTATGGATAAATGGCGAGTTTGTCCGAGAGAAGCTGTAAATCGTATCGGACGGCAGATTGTGCTTTTTAAGCCTTGCGTCGGGTCGCTTATTTAAATAGCGCGTGTCGAATATGAATTTCGACACGCGCTATTTGTCATGCGGCCTGTGCGACCGGTTATTTTGCAAACATATCCTCGCAGTCGGAACGATAGCTGCGGTAGGCATTGCCCATCTGCTCGACGATGCTGCGCAGGGTCGACTCGTTGTTGTCGTACCAAACCACTGGTGGATACCACTGCACGTCGTTGCGCTTCGGGGTGGGCTTCATCTTCACACCCATGAAGAGATCGGCCGGTAGTCCATGGTCGGTTTTGCTGACGAACATGCCGCGGGTAGTCTCCGTGACGGCATCGCTCTGAGCGTCGACCCAGCCGCCTGTCTTGACGGAGTATGTTTGAAGTTCGCCCAATGTAAACTCGTCGGTATCGGCGTTGTAGTCGAGCATCTCTATGCGGTATCGGCGCGGAATGACCTCGGGCGAGCTGTGTCCGTCGAAAGCCATTGCCGTATTCATGTAGAGAGCCATCAGGGGATTGCTCGGGGTTACTTCCAACTTGCCGTAGGTAACCGACCCTCCGTCGGCCACCAACCACTCGCGTCCGGTGTTCCCGTCTTTCTGATAACCCACGATACGCAGCGGTGCCGCAAAGATATAGGTGCTCGCGTCCTTGCCGACATAGCGTTTGGACGCATCGAACATCACCACGATAAAGCCCTGTGTGCGGTCTCCGTAGGGCGAGCTTATCGCCGAATTGCTGCTCATCTCGGCATAGACGGCAATATCCTCGTAGAGATCGTCCTTTATCAGCTCAACCTTTTGCACTCCCTGGTAGGCTCCGCTCTTGCGAACGGGTTCGACCACCTCTTTTTTGATGAATTTGACCTTGATATTCAGATTGCACGTCACGGCAAACGGCTGTCCCGACGCAATCGCGGCGACATTAGGCTCGGATTCGATGCCGGCCAATGCCCAGCCTTCGGCCGCCGAGGCCGTAACGGTCACCAACTCGCCATAACCGACAGTGGCCGTAGGCGACAGAGCAACGCTGCCCTCGCCCTCCTGTGTTACGCTGACACTATATTGAGGGTCGCTCCACTCCTTTGGCCCGATCGGCGGTGTCTCCGGATCGACCGGAATAGGATCGCCTATGGGAGGAATATCCGGATCGTCGGGATCGATCGGTTCCGGTGTCGGCGGCAGATGCGATATGTCGGGCGTGGGGGTCGTGCCGAACAGCCACTCGACAGTGCCGTCGGTGCGCACCAAACCTTTGTATTGCTCGTTGTCGATGCGGATATTCGTCAACTTGGCATAGCCCGATTTGCGGAACATGCCGAAGCCGCTCAGCATGTATCGGTCATACTCGCCCGACCAGTCCTCCAACACGATCTCGCCGTCGCTGTCGATGACGAAATTGCCCGTCATGATCCGATAGGTGGCAAGGTCGATCTCACCGAATACAGGTCCGTGCTGCGATGTGACTACGGCATTTAGCACGTCGTTCGGGTACGTTTTCAGATTGTTGAACTGCGTGTCGACCATTGATACGGTATGGCTGCTGCTAACAAACGCATGTCCGCCGAGGAAGGTGTTGCCGTCTTCGAATCGCGCCAGCTCCCTGCCCGAAATGTCGTAATATACTGTCTGGCCGGCTACGACGGCATAGAAGATACCGTCGCCTACGCTGCTTACGCTCGTCTTGTCGGTGCGATATATCTCCTTGCCGGTCTTGTCGATAAGAATCATGTCGTTGCTGCCCTCCTCATTTACCCAGCAGTATCCGCCGTGGAAATCGCCGGCACGGGTATAGCGGCCGGGAATCACGACATTGCCCGCAACATCGATGAAGCCCCACTTGCCGTAGGGATCGTCGTCCGTTATGAAATGCACGGCTCGCAGCCCGTCGCATAGTCGTCGCATGGAGTCATCGTCGCGGCCGGTGATATTCAAGTGGGGGAACGCCTTTTCGCCGCGAGGATTGATGAAGAAGTATGATTTATTGTAGTTGATGCTCTGTGTGACCAAAGCAAGACCGTCGACGAATTGCGTCACGGCCGTCCAGTTGGCGTCTAACGACTTCACGCTGCCGTCGAGATAGAGCAGTGAATGCACCGATTTCCCGTCGGCGTTCGGGTCTTTATGAACGGCTACCGCTACGCCCGAATCGAATCTCGGAGCCCGGCCGTAGTTGGAGCCGCTCTGATTGTTCAGTTTCCACTCGGCAGCGAACAGACACTGCCCGTCGACGGTCCAAAACGAGAACAGTCCGTTTTGGTTGATTGCAAAGACCCCTTCGTGTACATCTGAGACGGTGTCATCGTAGACCCGTGCGAGCTGCATATATTTCGTCTCGGCCGTAACGAACGGGTGCTTGTTTCCGATCGGCACAGGCTCATGACCTTTCGCCGACTCGGTCGCGGCATTCTGCTCGGAAGAATCTGCGGGATTTGAAGAGTCGGACTGCGATTTGCTCCAACTGTTGGGGTCGAGCGCGTTCTCCACCTTTTCAAGACCCTTGTTGACCTTTTCGAGTCCTTTCGCAAGTTTCTTGAAGAACTGGGCTTCGGCAGTAACGGGTGCCGCTGATATCGACAATACGATAAGAATCGTCGCCGATGCGTTTTTCAACATCTTCTTTATCATATTTTGTGTTTTGGTTATTCGATATTTTATTTACACAAAATTACCGTCTGCCTGGCCGCACATGAGTCATGAATAGTAAATTTGCAGTCGTAAACGATAAAAAACTTCGGTAATAAAAATATGTCAATCCCCTGCATTGTCTGTGCGGAAGCGTTCGGGGGTCAGTCCGGTGACTTTCGAGAATACCCGATGGAACGACTGTCGTGAGTTGAATCCGCTCTTTTCGGCAATGACCTCTATCTTCTCGTCGGAGGTTTTCAATAGCTCTATCGCGAAGCGCACCCGATAGCCGTTGACGAAATCGAAGAACGAGATCTTCTGTTCGCGATTGAAGAAGCGGCTCACGTAGGTGCGGTTGCTTCCTGTCATCGAGGCTATGTCGGTCAATTTCAGATCGGGGTCGAGAAACACTCTCTGCTCATCGAACAATATCTTGATTCTGGCTGCCAACAGCGACTCCTCTTCCTCTGTCTGAGGCTCCTCCGTATGCGACGATCTCAGTTCGCTGATGACGCTCTGGTGTTTGTATATGAAATAAGAGAGGAATATCCACATCAATAGCGAACCGAGCAGATAGAGCCGCTCCATGTCGATGTTGAAATGAAGGCTGTCCGAGATCCACATGGCAAGAATTCCGAAAAAGAATATAAGAATGATTTTCAGCCAACTGAGATCGATATTCTCCTCATAGGAGAACTGCTGGTGCAGAAGCCTGTTGTAGCGGCGTATGGCAAAGACAGTCCAGACGGCATATCCTGTTCCGTAAATAGCGACCCATACCACTTCCATTATATAGAACGCATATATGTCGGTGACTATATACAGTGCCGGTAACAGGGTTACGGGAAGCATCGAGAGGACGATCATCTTCGACGATACCATTCCCGGACGGCACAGCTCCATGAGAATGAAGGCATAAAGCGGTACCGCCACCATGTCTACTGCCGTCATGATGCGCCATACTCTCGTGTTGTCGAGAGGATAATACGACATGAAAAAGATGTCTTTCAGACATTGCAGCGAGATGATGACCATCAATGCCATTACGAATCGCGGCAGCCGTTCGTGACGCTTGTGCCAAAACAATAGTGCCATCATGCCGTAAAACATGAAGCACATGCCGTATATGAAATATGTATATGAGTTTTGTTCCATCTCTTGCTGGCAAAGTTACGAAAATTTTTGAAGAGAGCAACCGCCGATAAGTGGATATGCCGAAGTTCGATACCGCAGAACGAAACGGCATATCAAGATTACGTATCGGCTGCGAGAGCCTGGCGTATCGGGCAATAACCGTCAATGATTATCTTGCTGCTCCTTATTGCTTATTGATAGATCAAGCGAGGCTTTTTATGTGGAATCATTTTAATATCATAATATACCATGGCTTCGATAAAAGTAAAATTGCGCCCTTCGACGGTCGAGGGCAGAACGGGAGTTGTTTTTTATCAAATCACCCACAATCGCAAAAACCGGCAGATCACGACAATGCTGCGGGTGCAGCCTTCTGACTGGAAGGCAGATGAAGAGAACCTGTTTCACGATGTTCCTGATCGCTCAATGACACAGTCTCGCATCGACAGCGATGTCAGACTGCTTCTGAGAGTGATATCCGGACTTGACCGCAGCGGTGCGGATTATTCGGCGGAAGATGTGGCCAAAGGCAACAAATTGCCACGGAACCCTATTTCGGTATTGGATTATATGCGCACCCAGATAGAGGTGCTGCGTGCTTCGAACCGACTGGGAACGGCAAGAAACTACGAAAAGACGATGAGCAGTTTCGGCGAGTTTCTGGGAGGCGAGCGACTGCCGATCTGCGCCCTGACCGGACATGTGATTGCAAATTATAACGCATTCCTCGTCAGGCGAGGCTTGGTGCGTAATTCCGTGTCGTTCTATATGCGGGTATTGCGTGCCGTCTACAACAAAGCCGTAAGGCAGGGGCTTGTTGTGCAGTCGCACCCGTTTACGGAGGTATATACAGGCATCGATCATACGCGCAAGCGGGCGGTATTGGAGTCGGTCATAGCACGATTGCACCGGCTTGAACTGCCAGAAGGCTCGCAACTCGCCCTTACGCGGGATTTGTTTATTTTCAGTTATTGTACTCGCGGAATGGCTTTCGTCGATATCGCCTATTTGAGAAAGGCTAATCTGCAAAACGGGGTGATATGCTATGCCCGCCGCAAGACGGGACAGCTCCTGTCTGTAAAGATCGAGCCGTGTGTTCAGCGCATTATAGACCGTTATTCCGTGTCGGAATCGCCTTACGTGTTTCCTATACTGACCTCGGTAGATGCCGCCGAAGCATACGGCCAGTATCGTACCGCATTGAATCACTACAATCGTCTGCTCGGCAGATTTTCGGATATTCTTGGCTGCGGCTGCAAACTGACATCATACACATCTCGTCACAGTTGGGCGACAGCGGCAAGAAACCATGATGTGCCGATATCGGTCATTAGCCAGGGTATGGGACACACGACGGAACAGACTACTCGGATTTATCTGACAATGCTGGAAAATTCTGTCATCGACGAAGCAAACAAGAAAATAATCGGGTGTTTGGCGTAGGTGTTCCGTAAAAGAACCCATAAATATACTGGCGCAAAGATAGTAAATTATTGATTAATATACGATTGTTTTGAGTATATTTTTTACTTGTACTTAAAATACCCCCCCCCGAAATACATTGATTCTCAATGTGTAACATCTTTAATCATTGAAAATCGCACTACAATTTGAACCGAAAGCGGTATGTCGCATTGCCAAAATGTCGACGCATCATTTTACAATATTTTATATGTATAACGATAAAACATGTTTTCAATTAGATATATTATATAGCTGATAATTAGCTATATAAATATATGTTATGGGTTCTTTTACGGAACTTTTTCGTTAAGCCGAGCACAGAGTCGTGCTTGCACGGTCTATGTCAAGGCGAGAAAAAGTGCAAGAATTTGAACCTTTTTATACGTTGGGAGTCGAACTCCCTAACAAGGATACGGCAGGTGCATATACGCCTTTCGTGACTTTTTGAAAAGTGAGCAAATTAACAAGATGACAAACCCTGTGGATTTGCAGTGCGGTTTACGTCGAACTTTTGATTTTATTGCTTATAACTGCTTGAAAATGCACTATATGCAGACTCTTGCAGGATTAGGAGGTGTGTAGCTGTCTGAAATATGTGTGCTAATCAAGACGATGCGGAAAAGCATTGGCATGCAATGCGGGATCTGAAAAGGACGAATGCCATGTTGCCGGCGTACAAACAGTTGTCCGAGGCGGGAATGGAGGTCTTCACACCTATGTCCACACGTCTTGTAGTGAGAAATGGCAAACGCACGAAAGTCGAGTCCCCTGTCATACACGATTTGCTCTTCGTGAATGATTGCCGCCGGAATATCGATCCTGTCGTGGCCAAAACCCCGACGCTTCAATACCGATTCAAGAAGGGCGGGAGACAGGGCGAGCCAATCATTGTTCCGGACGAGGATATGCGGCGGTTTATCGGAGCGATACGGGCAACGGACAAGCCTAAATTCTATTCGGCCGAGGAGATTACCGATCTGATGTGCGGCCGCGATATCCGCATAGTCGGCGGAGCACTAAACGGCTACGAGGGCAAATTGCAGACGGTGCAGGGATCGAAGTATAAGAGATTGGTTTTGACTCTTCCGTCGCTCATGGCGGTAAGTGTCGAGATAAACGATGCGTATGTCGAGCTATTGTAGTCATACATGGCTGACGATTCACCGAGATATTGAAAATTAATCGATATGGCACATGCAGCAAAACCGTTGAACATATTCGATTATGTGCAAATGCTGCTTGCAAGGGATTCCAAGACTATTGTAAGCAGGGAGTGTGCAAATGAAAAGAGTGTTCACCTCTATGGCATCGGACAATATTGGGCGGCGTTCGACAAGTCCGCATACTTGTTGGAGACGATGGTCGATGATGAATTTGACGCGGCCATAATTCATGTAAAGGACTATCCGTTCCCGCTGCTGATGTATTGCCTGCATTATGAGAAAGTGAAGAGTCTGTGTCGTAACCACATAATGGCCGCCAATGAAATGGACTACTTGAAATTGTTAGGTACTCCTATTTCGCCGATTTCATACAGCCGATGGTACCGCAGGCATCTGAATGACATATTGCAATGAGTAGACTGTCAATGCCGACCAATAAAACACCTAACCTCACAAAGCATATGGATTCGTCTCAGATCATCTCTGATGAGAGGCAAAACGACTGCTCGACAAGCCACCTCTATTTCAATGAGGAGATGCATTCGTGGATTGCATACGGCTATTCGGCATACTCGTTGAGGCTCTCTGTAAAAAAGCAGCTTATCGACAGTATTCGAGGCTTTTCTACTACGATGCAGATGCCTTATACGGTTGTCAATAAGGACGTCTTGCAGAAATTGAATGCTTTTTATGAAGTGTCGAAAGGCGATGCGAAAAACCACTATATTATCAAGTTCCCCGAAGAGTTCGACATAAACGACTATACCCGTTGGGTAAACAAACTCAAAGAGGAACTTGATGCACATGGCGGATTCGACACACAGACGCACGTCAGCCACCTTGTCCCCAAGGACAGATTCATCAAGGACGGAATGAATCCTTTTTCGCGCCACTTGAAGCGGATATTCGATATGTCGGCTTCGTTGGTGGTGATGATAATATTCTCCCCGTTGTTCGTGATATGTGCCATACTCGTAAAAAAGGAAGATGGGGGGCCTGCCATTTTCAAGCAGGAGAGAATAGGCCGTTTCGGCAGGCCATTCTATATCTATAAATTCCGAACAATGCGAATGGACGCAGAGGCCATGGGCCCCCAACTTAGTCATGGCTGCGGTCATAATGACCCGCGTTTGACAAAGATCGGGGTGTTCTTGCGTGCACACCATCTCGACGAACTGCCTCAGCTGTGGAATGTATTCTGCGGAGATATGGCATTTGTTGGGCCGCGGCCGGAACGCAAGTTCTACATCGATCAGATTCTGGAACACGACAAACGCTACGAATACCTCTATCAGATCCGCCCCGGTGTCACTTCGTATGCGACGTTCTACAACGGTTATACCGATACCATGGAGAAGATGTTGCGCCGATTGGAGTACGATCTCTACTATTTGGGACATTGTTCATGGAAATTCGACATAGAGATATTGATGCGCACATTCTTCGGTATAGTATTCGGTAAGAAATTCTAAGTCGCCATGAAAATAGCAGTAGCGGGAACGGGATATGTGGGATTGAGCATCGCGACCTTGCTGGCGCAGCATAATGAGGTCGTGGCCGTGGATATAATTCCCGAGAAGGTCGATCTTATCAACCGCCGGAGATCTCCCGTCCAAGATGATTATATCGAGCGGTATCTGGCAGAGAAACCGCTTGATCTGCGCGCCACGCTCGACGGCCGCGAGGCTTATCGCGATGCCGAGATGATCGTAATCGCCGCCCCGACGAACTATGATCCCGTCAAAAACTATTTCGATACCCATCACATCGAGGACATCATCGACATTGTTTTGGAGGTGAACCCCGAGGCGGTGATGATTATCAAATCGACCATTCCGGTGGGCTATTGCCGCAGCCTGTATGTGAAGTATGCGGCAAAAGGCATCAAGCGTCTTAACATTATTTTCGCTCCCGAGTTCCTGCGTGAGAGCAAGGCTCTCTATGACAACCTCTATCCGTCACGCATCATCGTGGGGTATCCCAAACATATCGCGCGAGAGGAGGCCGATGAAGAGAATAGGGCGATTGCCTCGATTGCCGACATGCCGAGACTCGAAGCCGCCGCCCGACGCTTTGCCGAACTTTTGCAGGAGGGTGCCGTCAAAGAGAATATACCCGTGTTGTTTATGGGTATGACGGAGGCAGAGGCTGTTAAACTCTTTGCCAATACCTATCTTGCGCTGCGTGTCAGCTACTTCAACGAGCTCGATACATACGCCGAGATGAAAGGACTCGACTCGCAGGCAATCATCGAGGGTGTGGGGCTCGACCCGCGCATCGGTACGCACTATAACAATCCGTCGTTCGGTTACGGCGGCTATTGTCTGCCCAAAGACACCAAGCAGCTGCTGGCCAACTATCGGGACGTGCCGCAGAATATGATGACCGCCATTGTCGAGAGCAACCGCACGCGCAAGGATTTTGTCGCAGACCAGGTGCTGGCCAAGGCGGGATATTACTCTTACAGCGGGCGCAACGGATATGACAGCCGCTGCGAGCGCGAGTGCATTATCGGCATATATCGTCTGACGATGAAGGTCGGATCGGATAACTTCCGGCAGAGTGCCATACAGGGGGTGATGAAACGCATCAAGGCCAAAGGGGCGAAGGTCATAATATACGAACCCACATTGGAGAACGGCACCATGTTCTTCGGCTCGGAGGTGGTCGGCGATCTTGCCCGTTTCAAGTCGGAGAGCCAGGCCATCATAGCCAACCGCTACGATGCCATTCTCGATGACGTTGCGGAGAAGGTCTACACGAGGGATATTTTCAGAAGAGATTAGCCTCGGCGGGCAAAAATCGCATATTCGGCTATGGTATCTGAGTTAAAGACCAAGACCCTGTCGGGAATGATATGGAGCTTTGTGCAGCGGTTCGGCACGATGGCCATATCCTTCGTGTCGAATATCGTTCTGGCGCGTCTGTTGACCCCCGACGACTACGGTACCATCGGCATGCTGATGATCTTTATCGCAGTTGCCAATACCTTTGTCGACGGCGGTTTCGGGTCGGCACTCATTCAGAAAAAAGAGCCTACGAAAGAGGATTATTCCACTATCTTTTGGTGGAATATGTTTCTTTCGGCTGTAATCTACGCTCTGCTCTTTATGTGCGCACCAGCCATAGCCCGTTTCTACAATTTGCCGCTTCTGTCCGATGTGCTGCGGGTGCAAGGTCTTGTGCTTATAGTCAACGCTTTGAGCATTATTCAGCAGAACCAGCTGCGCAAACAACTCAAATTCAAACGACTCGCTGCGGTGACGGTGACGGCTGCGGTGCTGTCGGCCGGTATTGCGATTGTTCTGGCATATTGCGGCTGGGGTGTATGGGCATTGGTGTGGCAGCAAATCCTGCTGAGTCTGTTCACGGCCATATTGCTCTGGGGACTTAACAAGTGGGTGCCGTCGCTCGTATTCTCCAAAGAGTCATTCAAACAGCTGTTCGGCTTCGGCGGGTTTATCTTGATGTCGAGTTTGATAAATACGCTCGCCAACAATCTGCAAGGTCTGTTGATCGGCAGATTTTTTTCATCGGCCACATTGGGCTATTATACGCAGGCCTTCAAACTCGAACAGGTCGTTTCGACGAGTTCTTCTACCGTCGTGGATCAGGTGTCATATCCGGTATTGGCTAAATTCCAGGACGATGATGCGGCTTTAAAGAGCATATTGAAGCGGTTGAGTTCCGCAATCGCATTTGTTACCACACCGTTGATGCTGATCATTGCACAGGTGGCACAGCCTGCAATATTGCTGTTGTATTCCGATAGGTGGTTGCCGTCGGCCTATTATCTGCAAGTGCTCTGTATGGCCGGCATTGCCGTCTGCTTGCAGGGTGTAAGCTACAACGCAGTGGCCAGCAAAGGCAAGAGTCGTGATCTGTTCGTATGGACAATAATTAAGAGAGGCGTGAATGTGGCGGCCATAGTCATCGGTATGGTTATGTGGGGAATGAAAGGCCTTATATGGGGTTTTGTCCTTTCGGCATGGATTCTATTGTCCGTTAACTTCTATTTGGTCGGCAAACACATAGGATACAGCGTGTGGCAACAATTCAGAGATCTCGCCCCTATATTCGCTTTGTCCGCCTTGGTCTATGCAATAGTGCATGTCGGCTGCTCTCTGATAGATGTCGGTGTATATTTGAACGGTGCGATCGGTATCGTGGCATACATCATAATCTATTTGGGCGGCGCGTACATGTTTGGACTGAAAACATTTACCGACTTGCAGCAGGTCGTTATGGGGTATTTCCGTCATGAGCGAACGGCATAAAAGATAGTTGTATGAAATATTTGAAAGAGCGCGTATTGCGATTTTTGAGAGCGAGGAAGCGTCGCGGCATTCAACGAATGTTCGACGGCTATCATCGGAAAATCATTATGCTTGGCAATATTCCGACCATCGAAGACAGCGCGACGAAACATAAGTGGAACAGTAAATGGAGCGTATTCGGTGCCAGACCGGTGCAAAGCGAATACTCTGCATACTGCAACTATTGCGGTGAAAACGAGAATATAGTGCCCAATGATATCTCCCGCAACTATATCGAAACAGTGCTTACTCCGGAGGAGTTCCAGCCATTTTACAATGATAAAAACTCGTTCGGCGCAATCCTCCCATCGGAGATGATGCCGACAACCTATTTCAGGTCGGTAAACGGAATCCTGTACGACGGTGATTATAATCCTGTAAGAAAAGAAGACTTTGACGCATTGGTCGATAATGCCGAAAAGTTGATTGTCAAGCCTTCTCGGGATATGGGAGGGCATGGCGTGTCTCTCTTTTCGAAGACGGCGGGCAAAGAGGGTTTCTACGACAAGGAGGGAAATAAACTTTCGGTCGATTTTTTATTGTCGAAGTATAAGCGCAATTTCCTTGTTCAAGAATGTATGAAGCAGAGCCTGTATATGTCGCAATTCAATCCGACCTCCGTGAATACTCTTAGAATAGCAACTTACAGAGATGTGGAGACCGGCGAGATACGCGTGCTGGGCGCGGCCTTGCGCATAGGTGGTAAGGGAGCCTTTGTCGATAATGCCTGCTCGGGAGGGTCATTCGTCAAAGTCAACGACGACGGATCGCTGGGAAAATACGCTTGCAACCAGTATGGCCAGACAAGCGCGATATACAACGATATAAACTTTGCGACCTCTTCGTTCGTCATTCCCGAATATGACAAAATAAAGGAATTCGTCAAATCCGTCGCGAAGAGACTGCCCCACATGAGTCTATTTGCAAATGACGTGGCGATAGATGAAAATGGCAATCCCAAATTAATAGAGGTCAATACGACGGATTTTTCATATTGGTTCTATCAGTTGACCGGTCAGGCATTTTTCGGAGACCTGACTGATTCGGTCATCGAATATTGTCTCGCAGAGCAAAGTCATCTGCACGACTCGTTATTCCAAAAGTATATGTAATGATGGGAAAGTTGAAAAGACTTATATCTACCATTATAATTCTGTTGGCGCATTGCCCGTTTAAGACGGTCTACATAAATTTTAAAACTTTGCCTTTCAAGCAGGCTCTTCGGCTGCCGATCTTTGTCTATTCGAAGACCGAGTTTCGCAGCATAAAGGGCAGGATCGTTATCAACGGCCACATATCGCCGAATATGATTCATATCGGAGACAATACGAGATACCCGACGACAAGCCGTCCGTTATCGGTTTGGACGATCAACGGACAGATCGTTTTCAACGGGCCGATAAATTTTCTGCAAGGCACATACGTATATGTCGCCGAGAACGCCACATTGCAATTCGGCACAAACGGAACGTTTGTGGGCAGCGATACGAAAATAATATGTCGTGACCGTATCGATATCGGTAATTGCGTGGAGATAACATGGGAATGCCAGATCTATGATACGAGCTTTCACTACATAATCAAGGGGGGGGGAATGTGCCCGGTGCAACCTCTGACCAAACGAATAGTTATCAACGACTATGTATGGATCGGCAATCGGACGACCATATCCCGAGGAACGGTTGTCCCGAGCCATTCGGTTATAGCTTCGGGATCGCTGTGCAACAAGGATTATTCCGAATATGGCCAGAGATGTTTGTATGCGGGCACTCCGGCCAAATGTAAAGCCGCTGGTATCGATAGGATATTTTCCTCACAGGAAGAGTCCGTTTACGATTTGCAGTTCGGATATAAACGATTCAGATTATAATAATATAGCAATGAAAAAGGTTACTATCATCGGCTGTGGAAACGCAGGGCTGATTCATGCGTCGAAGCTAATAGAGAAGGGCTATGAAGTCAGTCTGCTGAAAACTTCATCTTCAAGTAACGCATCTTTCTATAATACTATTGTAGCAGAACAGGGATATCAAGTCAAGGATACCACGACTAATAAGGTCTTTTTCGTGAGGCCTCACCTGATCACGCGCGATGTGAAAACTGCAGTCGATTTTGCGGACGTGATTATCGTTATGACTACAACCCTTCAACATGAGAGTGTGGCAAGGCTCATAGCCCCATATGTCAGAGACGGGCAGATAATTGCTCTGTGTCCCGGCTACATGGGCAGTTTGCTGTTTAGAAAGTACATAAATAAAGATGTGACATATTGCGAATGGGAGACTACCGCATACAATGGGCGGATAATGGACGATAGTTATGTCAAGATTACATTCTACAATCCGAGAAACGCCATATCGGTAATGCCCAACAGCAGGAGCCGTGAGGTGCTGGATATATTCTCGAAGATGTTCGACAATACACACTATTTACGCAAGAATATTTTGGAGTCTGCAATACATAATCCCAATATGATGGTTCATACCATCGGCATGCTTTTCTCCGCATCGCGTATCGAATACAGCAAAGGTGAGTTTTGGATGTATCGGGAGGCTTTCACCGACTCGGTCGTAAATGTAATCAATAATTTCGACAAACAAAAGAATGCGGTGCTCGAAGCTTATGGGTGTGAGCCGTTAAATTACTTCGATGCTGCGAAATGGCGTAATGAAAAGAGCGAAACAATAGACGCGATGGAGAGTTTCAGGCGTTTTGCCGATTCGTCTAATAAAGGTCCGATGCACCTGAATCATCGTTATTTGCTTGAAGATGTCCCGATGGGACTCTGCCTTTTCAGCTCTCTTGGACGTATAGCAGGTGTCGATACCTCTATCGCAGACTCAATTGCTACATTGGCTTCGGCTCTGCTCGATAAAGATTTAGTATCGTCTGGCCGAACATTAGATAAAATGCTCGATCGGGCAGAACGCGAAATAACCGTAAAGGATATAATGGACATCATATCATAAAAATAGACGATATGCTTCCGATAAAGCGATTTCTTGCATTCTGGTATCGGATATTCCCGTGGACAGTCCGATATCCGGCAGACTCTTTCGGCCGGCGCGTAAAGATATTTTTCGATTACATACATCTGTATCGCACCAAAGGGATTACCCGTGACGAGTATTACCAGTTCGAGTTCGAGAAGCGGGATAAGGCGTTCAGAGATTCGTTTCTCGGACTGAACGAGCAGAGGCATTATCTCGATCTGCTGAACCCTGTCAAATATTATACTCTTGCACGCAACAAATTTCTTGCACACCGTATTTTAGACGATACCGGCGTTAGAAAGTCGCCGTTATACTGCTTCTATCAGCCCGAGGGCAGAGTCTGCGACAGCGATAAGATTGCCGGCAATGCGGCCGACGTATGTCGCATACTCCAAAGGCAGGGGGTCGCACAGTGTGTGATCAAAGACACGGAGAACTCGCACGGCGAGGGCGTTATCGTGGTTAGGGAGATAGAGTATCTCGACGGCGATTGCCGGCTGCATTACTTCAATGGCAAAAGTGCCCGTCTGTCGGAGGTGCTCGGCAACTATCCGCTTATCTTCGAGGGGCTTATAAAGCAGACGGCACAGTTGGAGAGCTTCAATCCTTCGTCGGTCAACACCGTGCGGTTTATGACGACCCTTTATCCCGACGGGGAGGCGAGGATCATTGCGACGTTCATCAAAATCGGCCGCGAGGGCAGCTGCGTCGACAATGCCGGCGCGGGCGGCAATGTAGATGCCTGTATCGACGTTGCCACCGGTGAGATCAAGTATGCCATACGATATGACGGCTGGCGCAAGATAACCGAAATAGAACGGCACCCCGACAGCGGTGCGCAGCTCAACGGCACAATCATCGACGACTGGGAGCGCATCAAGGCCGATGTCGTTCGTTTCCAGCAGGCCATGCCGTGGTGCAAGGCCGCAGGCTGGGACATAGCCATAACCGACGACGGGCCTGTGATCATCGAGGTCAATGACTTCTGGGATCGCACCGGACAATACTTCCTACGCCGCGGCTGGCGCAACGAGATAAGGGATTGCTATATGGCGTGGAAGAGTTTAGGCGCAGAATATCCTATGTATCGTCAGCCCAATCTATTGCCTTTGCCGCATCTTATCAAAATTTCCAAACATGAATGGTAATATTCGAATATTTATTGCCGGCGACTTCTGTTCTAAGCCCTCGACCCAGCATATTAAGGTCGACAAAGATCTGGTTGATATCATTCAAGGGACAGATATTAGCATCGTAAATTTTGAAGTACCTCTCAAACCGTCTATAAATTTACCCAAAGATGGTTACGAGAGATTTTATCAAAATGATGATGCCCCCGATTTTCTAAGGAGTATCGGATTTAAATTATTCTCCACAGCAAACAACCACATGTTTGATTGGGAAGAACACGGGTATCATCGGGTACGGGAGACATTTGGGGATAGTATGTTCGGCTCGGGAACATACGATGAGGCTCTAAGTATCAAAGTAGTTGATATCAAAGGCAAAAAAATAGGTTTTTTGGCTCTGTCATACGGTGCGCGAAAAGGAGTTTTTAACGATGTTCACAATCGCAAAGAACTCGGTTGTGCCTATTTGTACGACCTTAAAGTGAATCATATTATTGTATCGGCCAAAGAAAAAGTAGATTATTTGTTTATACTTCCACATGCAGGAGTTGAGTATTGCGATATTCCGACACCGGAGCTAATGGCTAAATATCGGGACTTTGTGGATTGGGGCGCAGACTGCATAATTGCATCTCACCCGCATTGTCCGCAAGGGTGGGAAGAGTACAACGGCAAAAAGATCTTTTATAGCCTTGGTAACTTTTTCTTTAACAGCAAACCCAGTGTTGATTTTGTTGCCCGACGGCCACATTGGTATGAGGGCATCTCGGTCATGGCTGAGATTACGAGTGAAGGCATTAAAACAGAAGTTATAAATACGCGAAACATTAAGAACAGACGGATTGTCATTGATAAGGATCCGTCGCGAGAATTACATAATAAATACTTATGTAATCTGCTACAAGACGTTGAGTCTTATGATAAATATCTTAATATGATGGATAATGATAAGGTCAAATATATTACTAAGATATTATCTTCGGGACTTAACTTCGGTTCGCTCAAACATCTAATAAAATCAAACATATCATTTCTTATTGATATTATATATAGAAGAAAAGATAGCAAGTTGCAGAGCGTAAAGTCATTAGTTAATGACGAGATGCAAATGGCCATATTAAGAAGAGTAATTAATAATAAATCAACGGACAAATTATGAGCGGCATATCGACTCTCAAAAAATGCGCGGACTATGTAAAGCGTCAAATTCAATATAAAACTCATTTCAATACGATCGATGAAATGAGAAAGGGCGGCACATACGCGAAACTGACAAAGCAACAGGCGAGAGAAGTGCAGGCGTTTTATAGCAAGCATTTCGGCAAGAAGATCAGCTTGAAATGGCATGAATACTATTTGAAGGTCAATGGAGAGTTTTCTCCGTATTATATGCCTACGTATATCTATTACACAGACATATATCCGAAATTGAACGATCCTCGCGTGGCTGTCGTGTATTCCGACAAAAACATGATCGACAAACTTTTGGGCGACAGGGTCAGGCTTCCCAAGACGTATGTCAAAAATATCAACGGCACTTACTATATCGATGAAAAGATCGTAACGAAGAGTGAGGCGGTCGCACAATGTCTCGATATTGAAGATGCCGTAATCAAACATAGTCTTGATACCTGTCAGGGTCGAAGCATTCTCCGCTTCAAGAGCGCGAATGGCATCGTGACCGGTAAAGATTGTCCCGGTACAATAGAAGAGCTGTTTGATAGCTATGCTGCCAATTTCATAGTTCAGGCGGCGATCCGACAAAGTGAGACCATGGCGGCACTTAACCCGACATCGCTGAATACGGTCAGGATAATGACTTATTGGAGCAAGTCAGGCATCGAGCCGGTATTTGCGGTTGTAAGATTGGGACGCACCGGATCTGTTGTTGACAATGCCTCCGCAGGAGGTATGTACTGCGGTGTCAATATGGACGGGACACTTAAAAAGAATGCATATACGCTATACCCCTTTACATCTCATACACGCTCTGACAGCGGGGTAGTGTTCGAAGAGTTTGCGATACCCCGTTTCGAGGATCTTAAAAACAAGGCCAAGGAGCTGCACGCCCAGCTGCCATATGCCAAGATTATCGGCTGGGATCTGAGTCTCAACGAGGACAATGAAATAGAGCTTGTAGAGATCAATGCCAATTCTCCCGGATTATTTCAGGGTGCGACAGGTCCGGCTTTCGGAAAATATACGACGGAGATTTTGGAATATTGCAGAAATAGATAGGAACATGCGAGCAAGTCGAAAGCTGAGAATACGGGCTGCAATACTAAAAAACATGCCCAAATGTCTGCATAGGAAGATCGATGGTCTACTATATAAGCGAGCCATCGGAAGGAGACTCGATTGGAATAACCTGAATGCATATACCGAGAAAATGCAATGGTCGAAATTTTACGACACAACACCGATAAAGACGACTCTTTCAGACAAGTATCTGGTTAGAGAGTGGGTTGCGGAGAAAATCGGCGCGGAGTATTTGATCCCGTTGCTCGGCGTATGGGACAGATTTTCAGAGATAGATTTTGACGCACTTCCCGATCGGTTCGTCCTGAAAACGAATCACGGCAGCGGTTCCGTCATTATAGTAAAGGATAAAAGCACATTCGATAAGGTCGATGCGGGCAGGCGTTTTGATGATTGGATCAACATCGACTATGCCTATGCTACCGGCTATGAATTGCAGTATTCAGGTATCAAACGAAAGATTATCGCAGAGAAGTATGTAGAGACCGAACTCGGGGAGCTTCAAGACTATAAATTCCTGTGCTTTGACGGCAAGCCGTATTTTTGCTGGGTAGATCTCGGCCGTTTCGGAAAACATACAAGAAATGTGTATGATTTAGATTGGAAACTCCAACCGTGGAATCAATATACCTACGGTAATTCCGCCGCTCCTATCCCTAAACCGAAGAATTTTGAAAAGATGATCGAGATTGCCACTGTCCTGTGTCAGGGCTTCTCGCATGTCAGGGTGGATCTGTATAATATCGAAGGTAAGATCTATTTCGGAGAGATGACATTTACCAATGGGTGCGGTTTTGATCGGATAATTCCCGACAAGTATGATTTCATGCTGGGGGAATTATGGAAGATCAGGACAACTCCATGACGTGTCTTTATCCGTATCATGCAAGTATCTATCTCTCATAATTGTAACAACCTGATATGAGGAATAAACTCACAATACTGTGTTTGGCAATATTGATTGTCGCCTCCGCATTTTCTTATACGCCGGCGATATTCGCGAATAGTGCATCGTATGGCAGGCTGCATATAGTGATATTGTTGTCGACAGTATCGCTTTTTGCCCTTTCCGGAAATTATGGCAGTCTGTTTAGACATAAGTTGATGAACAAAGTGCTGTACCCTCTTATATTGTTCATATTCTTAATATGCCTCTTCTATGGGGTAGGGCTGAATGTCGGCGCGATAGATATAATGCAGATTGCGATCGTATATGCCTCTTTATGGATCGGACATGAATTAAGACTGAAAGAGAATATCTTCGTCGCGTTGTTATTTCTATATGGCTTAGTGGCCATATTCTTGGGATACACGGCTATAACGACATATCTTACTTCATTCCTGATGGAGGAGAATGCGTATGCGATAGAGGCAAAGAATCAAATCGGTGTAATTGTGGCCGTTGCCGGATTCGTAATGTTTTACATCGCTCAGTGCTCATCGAATAAGAAACTGTCGATCATATCGTATATCCTTTTTTTCGTCCTGCTGGTGCTGATGGCATTCATAAGATGTCGGACGGCACTGCTGGCATTCCTTATAACCGCGTTTCTAACTGTTTATAAAGTTAACGACTCTCGCCGGTTGTTGGCATATCTGTTTTGCGGCACTGTCTTGATGATAGTATTCTCGAACCAGATATCTGAAATATTGCAGGACGTATTCGTGGGAGATAAGGTCGGTGCCAAGATCGATGATCTTAGCTCTAACCGCATAGAACGAAACGAACAGAGCATAAGATATCTGAATGACCATTTGTTCGCCGGCGAGCTAATCACTCCTTCCGGTATTGAGATTATACACAATTACATATTAAACAGATTGGTGAGATATGGCATATGGGCAATCCCGCTCCTCTTTGTATATTTTACCATTGGCTATAAGGCTATAAAGCAGACATTGCGGTATAAGGAGTATACACTGTATGATATCGGATATTTTGCAATGCTTATACCCTTCATTTGCAGCCTGCTCGAACCCGATGCGCCATTCGGACCCGGTACGGTTTACTCTTTTGTCTATATCCTTTTCGGTTATTCTCTGAAAAATTCTCTGAACAGAAGTTAGACGGCATGAAAATTCTCTTTTTTGTCAATATAATTCGTCAGGCTCGGTGTATCCGACGAATCGAGGACTTTATAAGCAGCGGATATGATGTGGAAGTTTGCGGGTTCGACCGCGAGGGAGATAATAGACAGCAGCCTGCTTTTAGCTATAAAACGATAGGGATTGTCAGCCGTTCGTCGTCATATTTCAAGCGTCTTATGATGATGCGACGTACCATCAAAGAGGAGATGGCGTGTCGGGATAAGGATACTGTGTATTACATATTCAGCTTAGATGTGGCAATAGCCTTTATGCTGAATGGTGGTTTGAAGAGAAAATATATATACGAGGTGTCCGACCTAATGGAGTTGGAGGTTAATAATAAATTCCTGTCATCGATATTGACAAGAATTAATAGATACGTTATAAAAAAATCGCTCGAAACGATTGTCACCTCACCCGGATTCGAGGACTATCTATTCCCGAATAAAAAGCCGACCAACATATCGATTGTGCCGAACAAGCTCGATAAGCGTATTATGGAGTTGGGCAGACCACGCTCCAAAGCTTTCGATAGCCGCAATATCACAATCGGTTTTACGGGCGCAATAAGGAACAAGGCCATATACAATTTTATAGAGGTGGTAGGCGAGTACTTCCCCAATATCAATCTCGTTTTTTACGGAATCTTTACCGATGATAAGATCTATTCTGTCAAAATTCGTAATGCTATCGAGCGGTATGGGAATGTGAGCTACAAAGGCACATTCAAAAATCCAGATGATTTTCCCGAGATATATTCTCATATCGATATGGTGCTTTGCCTCTATACAGCAAAAGGCAATGACAAAGTTTTGGAGCCCAACAAACTGTATGAGTCCATATTTTTTGAGAAACCGATAATCGTATCCAAAAACACATTCACCGGCCGCTATGTCGAGAGCACCGGTATCGGCTACACTGTTGACGGCGAGGATAAAGAAGATATCATGACATTCCTCGCTTCGTTAAATGCCGAAGAGTATTTGAAAAGAGTCGCACGGTGCTCGATGATACCCAAAGAGTATACCATTGATGATACGACTAAGTTATTCTCAAAATTAAAAACCGTTTTATAATAGATTTTTCGTATGAATGAACTGGTAACTGTTATCACGCCTTGTTATAATGCGGCGAGATTTATTCGTGAGACAATCGAGTCGGTAATATCTCAGACATATACCGCTTGGGAGATGTTGATTATCGACGATTGCTCTACCGATGGTTCGGCCTCAATCATAAAAGAGTATGCCGACAAAGACTCGCGGATCAAATATTTTAAAACAGATCAGCCGTCAGGCGGTCCTGCCGTACCTCGAAATATCGGATTAAAGATGGCTAAAGGACGATATATAACGTTTTTAGATGCCGATGACGTTTATCTGCCTACGAAGCTTTCCAATCAAATAGCCGCATTTGACGACAAGGATATTGCGATCGTTTTTTCCAACTATGAAAAGATGACAGCTGATGGGGCTCGACGCAATCGGATAATTGCGGCTCCTTCCAAATTGTCTTACCGGCAGCTTCTGAAAAGCGGCTACATAGGGTGCGGTACGCTGATGTACGACTCTGCAAAAACCGGATCTATGGAGTTCAGTCCTATCGGGCATGAAGATTGGGCGTTTGCTTTGTCTATATTGAAAAAGGGATATATTGCAAAAAATACGAATACGGTAGAGGCCCTATATCGTTTAGTCGAAAATTCACGATCAGCGCAAAAATTCAAGGTTTTCAAGTGTCAGTGGTATATTTTAAGAGAGGTCGAAAAACTCTCTCTTTGGCGGGCGGCATATAATTTCTCGTGCTATGCAATCCTTGGCGTGATCAAATATCTCAAATAGTCGATATGCTCAACAAAAACTGCCATATCACGATGAATCTGATTCGGGCGGCATTGCACGAAGAGAGTTTGAATTTCGTCAATGATGGCAGTATTGATTGGGCATATATTTACAATATTGCAAGGGCACAAGGCGTTACGGCCATTGTATGGAAGTCTGTGATGGGGCTCATGGACGAGCACGGACTGACAGCCGAGCAAATGCCGGACAGAAGATTGAAGCTGCGGTTGGCACTGAGCGCGGAGACTGTCGTAAACCGTTATGAGTTGCAGCGCAAAAGTGCGGCATCGCTTGCAGATATTTTTGCTGAGGAGGGAATCCGAACGGTGGTAATGAAGGGGCTTGCCATCAGCACATACTATCCGCAGCCGCAATATAGGGAGTGCGGCGATCTGGATTGTTTCCTCGGGGAGGACTACGAGCGCGGGAACAGAATATGCGAACGGATCGGTGCCTATGTAAGCCGTGATTATTACAAGCATTCTACTATAAAATATCGGGGGCTGTCGGTCGAGAACCATCGCTATTTTCTTCCGGTTCGGGGCAGCCGTAAGATGAAATCTTTTGAGCGACACCTGCGAGATATAGTTCTGAGGGGCAAGACGAGCTATGTGCAGGGCACGAAACTGATCGTCCCCTCGCCCGATTTCAATGCCTTGTTTCTCACCATGCACGGGCTTAATCACTTCCTGTCGGAGGGGATAAAGCTGCGTCACATATTGGATTGGGCTTTGTTTCTGAATGCCGAACAACATAATATCGATTGGGAGGAGTTTTACCGTTGGACGGACAAGATGCACATGACCCGATTTGCCGATGCGCTGACTGCCATTTGCGTGAAATATCTCGGGCTGCAAATCGCCGATCCTGCAATCCATACCGAATCGCCTTACGCCGAGCGCATACTCTATGACACGCTGTTCGAGAGCGACGGCATAAACAATAAAGGGTATTCGCCGTGGAAAACCCGCTTCATGCTGGTCAGGCGTAAACTCTCGTCTGCTTGGAAATATCATAAGATATACCGGCGCAGCGTATCGATAGAGTTGTTAAGGAGTGCGTGGGGCTTCCTGTTCGAAAGAGATCCCAAGCTGTGAGGCTATGCGTAAGGGCATGACCCCGGCATATCCGAACGTGCGGAAGCGATATTCGGATAGCCGGTGCAGGGAGCGGTACGGCCGCATTTATCCGCTGGCATCGCTGTTTACAATGAAAGATGCAGTATCGGAAACGGTCTGCCTGCATCGTCGGTATCATCGCGACCTGTGATATGAAAACCTTTGGATTTGTAAAATTCGAGGGCTTTCGGATTTTGCTCGTTTACGTCGACCGACATCGCTCCTTGATTGATCGCGTAGTCCATAAGCATCGATCCGTATCCTTGACCTTGAAATACGGAGTCGATGAAAAGCATCTCTATCTTGGCATTCGCAATCCCGATAAATCCCGTAATCCGTCCATCTGCTTCGATACATGACAGATCGACGTTGGGGAGATATTCTGCGACCAGCTTGCTGCGAATCTCCGCAATGTCGGCCTGCGACAGAAAATCGTGGCTGGAACGCACCGACCGTTCCCATATATCTACAAGATCGGAATAATCCGACTCGCTGCATTTTCGTATGTTTTTCATACTGCAAAATTAATCGTTCTGCGGGATTTCGCGGTATATTATGAGTTTTTAAATATTGAATATATTGGGGATTTTCTAATAAATTTCTAACTTTGCAAGAAACTCATAAAAGCTATCTGCCCCATGAACTTAGAATTGAATTGCGGTGTTCTGCTGACAATGATATCAATCAATATGACTATTATTGGCCTAACTTCATTGGCCGAGAGAAAGACAATTATAGGTGTGGATTATGGAAATTTTCTGATAAAGAAATATAAATTGTTCCGCATATTCCCTATATATGTATTATTGCTTCTATTTGCTGTGATAAATACACTTGCCCTACTTGCATTATATTTGACCGACTATAATTTGCGTGCCACAATATTCGTCAGTTTGACTATATGCTTATCGTTCGCAATATATTATTTCTTTGGATTTATTCTTAAAGAGAATAGATATGTTAAGTCTCAGTTATATGAAAACGAATTTATAGGTCTATATTATAAAGATGATACATCCCCGAAGGCCGAGTGTGACATAATTGTTAAAATGAATAATGGTTATAGAACATCTAAGTGTATATCAACAGATGTTGTGGCATATTTTAATAAATTCAATAATGATACACTAAAAGCTTTTGAAGATAGTTTTGGTCCTCATTCGTTTATTTATAAAAGAAATAAACGAATTATAAAACAATATATCGCTTTGACTGGACACGAACCATATGATTATAGGGGTGTTGATGATTTAGTACATATTTCATGGGAATTCTTTCAACTATACCGTTGGTCTGATTTGCAAGAAAAGTGGATTATAGAGATATTAGTTTTGTTTAACGATAAATATGCTGTCAATAGCCCTGAAATGAGACTTAATAATATAATAAGGGTTTTATTTCACATCAATGTATTTGGACGTACCGAAAATATGTTTGGATATCGTGTAATAGAGTATTTGTATAAGTACGTTAAAGACTCATATTTGTGCTTTTGCAAACCGTCTACGGAAAGAACCGAGAAAGAAAAGACCCTTTTGAGCTATTATTGTCAATATCTTTTCACCTGTGTTAATGCTCATTATTCTGAACAATCATATAATTTGGTAATACGAATATTAAAAGATTTGATTGCTTGTGCTGGAATTAATGGGCATATTAATAAGCATGATATGATACGAATCATATTGACCCAGTCTGCTCAATACAACGATATTAATATAGAGCAAATAGCAACAATATTATATAATGTTTATTTCAATATTACTTCTGATGATGAGCAGAAAATCTCGCTTCCTATTGCAAAAGCAATTATAATAAAGAAGAGACAAGAACAACCGAATCTGATTGTATCGAGGTGCGATTTATTCCCTCTAAATTAGTTGTGGTATTATTAGTCTGTTATCGTGAATCAAGGAATATGAGTCTATTTGACATTTCTTTATTTCACAGGGACAGACACTATTCTATATATGTATAAGCAGAGGACTTGTTCGTCAAGTTTTTAAGGCGGTATAAAGCAATGTAAGTGTCATACGATTAAAAGAAAATAAGACTATGTTTATCGCGATTCTAACATACAAAAAAACGTTGAGCGAAGTTGATAAGTATCTGAGTGCACACCGTGAATATCTTGCCAAGCATTATGCCAACGGTGACTTCATCGCTTCCGGCCCTCAGACTCCGCGTATAGGAGGAGTTATAATGATGAAAGCCGACAACAGTGAAGCGGTTGATGCTATCATTGCCGAAGATCCGTTCCACATCAACGGCATTGCTGATTATCGGATCGTGGCGTTTACTCCGACGATGTTTGCCAATGACTCATTAAAGTCAATATTTGCATAATGCCATATATATTGAAAGTTGAGTATTCGCTTTCAAGCAAAAAACAGTTGGCAGAAAATCTGACCATACAACGTGGATTTACAAAAACTATTATGAGACAATATATTGGATACATTCTTGGATTTATTATTTTTATTGTAGGCATACCTATGCTCATGTGGTTTTGCAGCGATCGAAACGTTCCGGACATCTGGCAATGGGTAGTGGGCGGAACGTTTGCTGTTGCGGGGCTGGCTTTGGCCATTTGGAGTATTGTTCACATGAAAGTCCATGGCCAAGGCAATCCTTTCGATGCTATGGGACACGAAATTGCACCACGAACTCAACACCTAATGACCGACGGTCCATATCGTTATAGTCGCAATCCGATGCTCAGCGGGACATTCGTTTATTATATCGGCATTATCGCGATACTATGCTCTTGGCAGGCTGTGCTCATATTCGCAGTCGTAGTAATCATCATGATGATTCAAGTCCGCAACGAGGAGCAGCGACTTGAGCGTGATTTCGGTGATGATTATCGAAACTACAAACACAAAGTGGGAAGATTTCTTTAATTAACACTATCTGCACAAATGCTGCATTGGGATATATATTTCTGATTCGAGAAAACAAATGTCCCTAAAAAATGAAAAATTCCTATTGCAAAATATAGATGGATATGACAATCCGCCCATATAAGCCTTCTGATGCTGCGATGATTACGTCGTGGCTTAAAAGCGAATATCTTATGCGTCGGTGGTGTGCCAACCGATATGAACATTATCCTGTCACGCCGGAAGATATGAAGGCCTATCACGAGCGATATATTGACGGACAACACTCACGCGCCATGACAATGACAGATGGCCGTGATATTGTCGGGTATATCACACTGCGCACACCGGCTGACGATTCGACGGAACAGCGATTGGGATTTGTCATTGTCGATGATTCTCGTCGTGGCCGCGGCTTAGGCAAAGCCCTTGTTTCAATGGCTGTGGAATATGCTTTTGCAACGCTCGGAGCCACGAAAGTGTCGCTCGGTGTCTTTGAGAATAATCCGTCTGCCATTCATTGCTATGAAGCAGTGGGGTTTCGTCGTGTAACCGTTCCGATAACAGAGAGTTATTTTTGTATGGGTGAAACGTGGAATTGCATTGAAATGGAATTGACGATATCAGACAGGGAGAGACTTAGAGACATGACGTTGGAGGAGTTGTGGCAACTGTTTCCCATAGATCTGACCCCGTATCAGCCGCAGTGGAGGGATTGGGCGGAAGAAAAAATAGACAATATTTCTGTATTACTCTCGGAATATGCTCCGATTATCAATCATATCGGCAGTACGGCAATTCCGGGTATTCAGGCAAAGCCGATAATTGATATTCTTGTCGAAATCGCACCCGATGCCGATTGGCAACGTATAAAGAAAGAGATGGAAACTGCGGGCTATATCTTTATGTCCTCTTCCGATACCCGTATGAGCTTCAACCAAGGATATACACCGAAGGGTTATGCCGAACGGGTGTTCCATATCCATTTTCATGCTGTCGGCGACAATGATGAAATCCGTTTCCGTGATTACCTTAACACTCATCGGACTGCAGCTCGCAAATATGAATCATTGAAATTAGGACTTTTGCCCCGCTATCGTAACGACCGCGACGGTTATACGGAGGCCAAATCGGCTTTTGTAAGGAAAGTATTGGAGATAGCCAAATCCGGCAGTAAATAGGGGGCAGCCTTACAATCCGGTGGATAGGCGAGACTCCCACGTCGCCTGCGGCTCCTCGGAGTGACAATAGGGTAGACGAACCCGCTCGCTGTGTCATTTCGAGCGTAAGTGAGAAATCTGTGCGCGATTATTTCCGCAGTCATGCCGCATGTCTTGTCTCCCACAGATGTTTCGCTTCGCTCAATATGACATATCCACCCAGTCATTCTGAGGAGCGATTGTAAATCGCGACGTGAGAATCTCTCTCTTTACCACTCACCTTTTCTCTCCACCGGAAATTAAGACTGATCTCCAATAAGCCGTATTTTCGGAATCGTTAAGCCACAAAAAAAACGACTGAAATAATTTCAGTCGTTTCCGTTGAATTAAGCGGAGAGAGGGGGATTCGAATGGCGAAGCCATCGCCGGACGACCATTGAAAATTAATATATCTTCGTCCGGCAACCCCTGTTTAGTAAGCAATCGCTAACTCGTCCGACGGAAAGCCGTGTTCGAAAGAACCCGGCGGCTTTTTGTGGTGCAACGATACGAAAGTAATTTCGGAATCGTTAAGCCACAAAAAAAACGACTGAAAGAATTTCAGTCGTATCCGTCGAATTAAGCGGAGAGAGAGGTTACGATATATATTTTCGTACCTCTTTGTATATTAGGAAGTTGTGCGCGTTACAAAATTCAAGGTCACAAGTTGGTTACAAGTACTACCATTCATAGGTAGGTCATATTCACGACATGATTCAACGCAACTTTTTCTCCACAAGTTCTGTAGTTACTTTTTTCTCCGCTGTTGCATCGCTGTAAAATACTAATAACCCGAAAGTTAAGCCCAATACTCAACTTATATGGTTACATATTGGTTACAAGGTTGCATTTGCGGAGCAATCTGCTCCCCTAATTTCGCCCACACACACTCCCAGCCCATTGCTTAATTCGAGTGGTTACATCTTGGTTACACGCTTTCGGCTCTCAAAGAACGATAAGTTCAATGCAAAGGTGCGTACACTATTTGATATAGTCAAGTATAATTACAACTTAATATTACATTTTTCTAAATCGTCTAAAGGTGTATTAATTAGTAGCACTAATTAATATCCTCTTTAGGTACAATACCCTTATTAATAAGTTCTTGATCAATATGTGAGATAAGTCGAATATAAATGCAACATATATAGTTTTTCGCAAATGATTTACCGCCTTCTTGCGAGTCTCATCTGTGTTTGTATACTTAGCGAGGTTTGGAGATATTGTAGGTTTTACATCTTTGAATATTACATTCTCTCCCTTAAGCAACTGTATGTTCTTAACCACTACATCTACAAGTTCTACATCCGTGGAAAAATAATCCACTCTACTATAAAACTTTACAAAACCTTTCGTTCTCTTCATATTTTCGCATGTGTTATAGTTATATATTCAACATGTCGTGTTTATACTCTAATGTAGTAAACAGATATTGCATTAGTTCATCACAATAAAACCCTCCCAATAATATGGAGAAATTTATGATTTTTATTGAGGAGAATTGCGCACTAGGTCAATAACATTGACTATGGTAATTTTACCATCAATATTCTTCTTTATATCATCAATGCATTCTTCCGACCACAATGGATGAACAACAAGGATATTGTTGCCACTTGAATGTACTCCTAATACCTTATTGTTATCGTGCTCAACAGTGTAGCCAAGATTTGTTAATAAAGGAATAACTGTATTTTTGATGTGAGGCATCCAATAATTGACCGTGAAATCTATTGTGGCATTCTCATCCATCGAAAGTCTCGCAAGATCTAAACCTAACCTCCAATCTAACAATCCATGTACAGACTGGTTGGAATAGTCCCTAATACAGTCATAGCAAGATGTAGTACACTCATCTGCATGTTCTTCGGAAACCAACTGTTCATATATTGCACCTCCCAGGTTGAGTGGGTTGATAATGGCTTGCTGTGGTATATCGCGATATTTGCGCCCACTTAAAAAGTTACAATACCCTGCACCATTTTCCAGTTTCTCAACAAAGAAAACTTCTGCTTTTTGCGTGATAGGAGAAATGTAAAAGCCTACACTTAACTCAGATGAATCAATATCAAGGTAAGATGCAATAGCCTTTCTTACCAAGTATCCCCAAGACATATATGCTGATCTCACTAAACGACTATTTGGATTGTGAGAATGCAGAGGCGATAAATTAAGATTATCGGGTATGCCATCTATCGCTAGCGTCAAGACACCTGTTGTTTTAGAAGACACAAAAGCGTATTTCTTTTCATCATAAACCTGCACCCCCTTACGCTCTGTTTCGGGATATGCTTCTTTGGATTTGTAGATACCACCTCTCGATTTGCCTAATTTATATAAATTACCATTATTATCATTGACAAGATGTACTAAACCCATAGACGGGATCTCATTATTTCTTATCTTTAGATTCAAAACTTGTGGACAATCAGACAAAGAATTTTCGCAATCCAACTTTATATCGCTATTAGGCGAATACCAATCATAGCTGCCATTAAAATCTTCAACTTCTCGTTCATAATCAACACAAAATCCCAAAGGAGAGCAAATTTCAATTTCTTGCATTTGCTCACCACATACTGGGCATATACCACTATCTGTATTCTCAGAACTAATAGTAGAGTATCCACAACAACAGCGTTGAAGTGGCTTTGGGTAGATGTTTAACGCATTCGGTTTTGCTACAACGGCATGAGTAGCATCATACTTATAGTCTACTACACCTACTGCAAGGTATACTTTCTTGTCTTTTACTATCTCATGACCTGGCGTAAAGGTACTTATTGCCATATCAATATCACGAGAAACCACATCTTCCCATGGAAGTTTATCTGGCTTACTTAAATACAAGTTTCTTGTACGAGTTGGGAAACCAAACATAGGTAGTAAACCTGCATTTGCTAATCTCTCTCCTAGGAATTCTTGTGTATAATCATCGCTACTCGCTATTTCCGAAACCTTTTTAGTAAGGTCATATCGAATAAAGGACTCTATCTCGTCTATTTGTTTTGAGGTGATATTGGTAGCTTTTGTAACCGTATCAATAATATGTTTTATAGTAGCACCATTACAATCTATCCACTCTTGTCCTTTCTTTTTATGTTGTTCCCACTCTATGGCACGACCAAAATTTCCATGCACATTCTCGCTTTTTGAGAGGATAATCTCACGCATTGCCAAGAAGAGTAATTCCTTATAAATTATGCGTTCTGCAATTTCTTTTGTACGCACTTCCAGATATGGATCTTTAGGAGTATCTGACACCATGCGCTCGTATTGAAAGAAATTAGTCAAATCATGACTTGTACTTTTTGCCACAGTAAGAGCAATCGAAACGGGATTACCTCTACGACCAGCACGACCAACTCTCTGCTGATAATTAAAACGCTGTGGTGGAATATTGCCCATCATAACAGCAGATAGAGAGCCAATATCAACACCTGCTTCCATCGTTGTAGTAACACTCAACAAATCAATACCGCTAACGGCAGGATTCTCTCCTTTGAGGAATATGTCTTGAAAGTGCCGTTGTCTTAATTGAGAATCGCTTTTTGAAGTTTGACCAGTGAGCTCTTCACAATGCAAACGGTAAATATCATTCGTTGATCTCAAAAGATTTAAATAATAGTCAGATGGGTAATTGACATCCTCGGTTGTTAACCTCTGAGATTCCCCTAATTTACCATAGCAGTTGATGCAGATTCCGTTGGCATAGTGCATATGTATAGTTTTACACCTTGGGCATTCCCAATATGCACTTCCTACATCCGATTTTATAAATGAAAGACCGTTGCCTGTCAACTCAACTGTCTCTTTTGGAATAATACTGTTCTTTTGTAAAAATTCTTTGATATTATCTAGATTGTCTCGAGCTACTTTATCATTTACATTAAGAACAATCTTAACATATTTCTTGATTGCTCGAGGAAAGCTATCTCTTGATGGATAGCGACTATCTATTCCTTTAATCTTTCTATTTTCTCCTAGAATTCTTATAATTGAGCATATTAGCTGTTTGAAACCATCATCTGGCATATTGATTGATGGAGCTAAATACCCAAGCTTTAGTTCTTCAAAGGATCTTTTTTTACTAGCAAAAATACTAGTCAATTGTTCAATTCTGTTTGCATATCGAACTCTCTCATAGAAATTTACTGCGCTACCTGACAGCTCTTCTTTCTGTTTGTGTGATGTAAAATCAAATAATTCATGCCAATATCCTCCGTTAACACTGTGCGAAACGGATGGTTTGGGTCCAGCTGGATTGATACCAGTCTTAACTAAAGAACTAATAACCTTATCTTCTATCGTGTCAATTCGTAATGCACTAGATGACTGAATAAATTGCACTAATCTATTTTCGTCTTCTTCGGTTAATATGCCAAGTTGTTTGTACATGATCAACTGTGCAAACACCTTGTGAGCGTTATCATTTGACAACTCTCTCAATTTACTTCTTTCCTCATCTGATAGTTCCGCATTTGTTTTGTGTTGAATACTTTTAAGGAATGTAGAAGCGGATTCATCTCCAGAAAGAGCATCCATAATTGTCCATCTTAAAACATCTCTATAGTGGTCTAATTCTATTCCCGCTGAGAGTTTTGCAGCTGCCTGTCTACTATCAGAAAATAAAACAACTTTTGTGTTGCTTTCACCCTCACTCTTCATTGAGCGTATAAGAGCATCGGCAAGAATCTGGTTTACCTTCTGTAGACCAGTTCCATGCCTTCTAATAGGGGTTATATCATTTTTCTCACTGTATCCAACTTCACAATTAGGACAAGTGTGCGGGAATAATGTTTCCGATTCTGCTGATTGTTCATATAGCCAGTATTCCCCATCCATATCGGGTTTATATTCTCCATTAACAGGATTGTAGTTCACCTTATACCACCCATCACTTTCTTTTATCTTTTGTGAATGACCATTATGAGACTGCTCTTTCCAAAGAACACAATAGCGAACAAAGGCTTCTGTAGCTGGCTTCTCTGCGGTTAAGAATGTACTGCCGTTTTGCTGTACTTTATATCCACCCAAATACACTTCTCCGCAGTTTTCACACAGCAAGATTTCAAGTACATTATTACCACAACCACATATTGTTCTTGGACGCTTATAAAATCGTCCAAGTGCTCTTCCTTTGAAATCGTATATCTTGCGTTTCTCTCGACAATTTGGGTCGGTACAAGCCCATAAACCGCTTACATTCCTAAAGAAAAAGTGTGCTCTAATAGGTGCAATATAGTTACCATCTATCTTACTTTGACATATTATTTTGATGATAGATAATACCAATTTATATCCAACATCACCGCTATGACCGATACGATCGGCTATTTTCTCAATATCTTTTGCAATGATTCCATTATCTGAATTGAGAGCATATTTTAACCAATCAAGAAGATGGTATTTCTCGACTACATCGTTGTGAGTTTTACACTTGAGCTTCGAGAATAACTTTGCATCATCTCCATCTTCCGCATATGCAATCAGTTCCGTTTTAGGTAATGAAGTGTATGGCGCAACTATATTCTTCTGCTTTGGATTTGATAAAATGCAAAATCTCTGTTGAAAGACATCATTGGAAAGACCAAAAAACTCTCGAAGATAGTCCATCGACTGCTCGTTTTGTTCCATTGATGCACTAGATGCTAAAAACTGTACTTGGGGAGAATCTGGTGTAAGCCCCAATCTATCTAACAGCACTCTTATCAAGTAAGCAACCTCTGTTCCAGAAGTACCTCTATATGTGTGCAGCTCATCAATAACCAAATGGAAGACATGGTTCTCGTCTTCTTCTAGCCACTTTTTAGTATCCTCAAACATTGATGCTTCAGTCTCTCTCATCAGCATCACATTAAGCATACTATAGTTTGTTATTAGTATATCTGGAGCATTGTCTTGCATTGAAAAACGATCCCACATTTCCGCAGAATCCTCATCCATGCAAGGTACATGATACAGTAAATCAGGATTGTTATTATTCGTTGCTGCGTCCTTTGCCGCAGACCATCCTTTCTCCAATATAGACCTCTCCTCCTTGAGTTTTGACGCCACTTTTGACCTATCTCCACTTAATGGAGTACTACCTGTATATCGACCAAAGTAGAATCGATGCCCCATGCGATTTGCATCTAACCAGTCCAAGGCTCCACTTTTGCTCTCCGTTCTACTATTCAACGCCTTTCTTAATCGGATCATCTGATCCTCCGCCAAAGCATTCAACGGATATAAAATCATCGTTCTTATGGCTCTACTCCTCTCTTTGCCCCACGACTTTGATTCTGTGATTAGGTCTGCAATCACAGGGAGGAGGAAACATTCGGTCTTACCAGATCCCGTTCCAGTTGTCACAACAATATTCTTCCTATTTATGTAGGCTTCCTTTAATGCTGCGTACTGATGATCATACAATTTGCGTAGAGTTGTATTTCCACCTACAAATAAACCAGAATTTACAAAATCGTTTATATCAATGCTTACATTCTCGTTTGTGCAAAATTCTTTGAGCGTTGCCTTCTCGTGATACTTAGGGACGAGTTCAATGATAGGAGGCTGACTTATTGTTCCACTGGTCTTCAGTAATTCGTTTCTCTCCTGACTATACTCTTCTCTAAAAAAGGGAAGTCCGCTATTTATATATTTGAGATACGCATCGAGAATCTCATTATAGATTTTAATGGGGTTATTCATATACAATCGAATTACAAAGTATTCTATTAAGTTCCTTGATAACTATTTTAGATATATTATAGAAGATTACCATCCCGTTGACTTCTGTTGGGAATTTCTGGATTGACAAACCATCTATCATCAACGCCCTATACAATAGAAATGGCAAACCAAAACTATTCATTCTTAGTTCATGCGATTTAGTATATATACCGTTATAATCATTGCCTATGGAGCGTTCATAACAAACTGCAATATTATATGCATCTGGATTAATGTGACGACCTGGTAGCTCTTTTAGGATACTTTTAGATGGTATAACAAAATATCTACTAGTACCATTTATCAATTCTGCTATTCCTGCTTTTATGTGTTTATTATGATACTTTAGTACAGACTCATCTTGTATTGAATTATTCCATCCGAGTACCACTTCTTCAATAGAAGGAAATGACTTCAACAACGCCAAGGTAGATAATCTCAATACATTGTGAGAATCTTTTATATCTCTGCGTTCAATGCGGTTGTATCCGACACATATTTTATCATCAAAATTGCCATCATTTACAGCATATAAGTGTGTGTTAAAATCCAAAACAACTTGGCTTGCAATAGCATAATAATCATTACCTGCACAATCAACTACACCATTCCGTAATAGCGGATAGAATAAAGCCCACATAGGATTTCCGAGTATCTCCAAATGCATACTTGCATTGAGATATTCGCAGATTTCCTTTATAGAATGATAGCTTCTCTTATCAAAGTGAGAAAGCCATCTATATAGTAACAGTTGTGCTTGGTAAATAGAACTATTCATTTATATAGTCATCTATGCTGTTAGCTCTCGATACTTCATCGGGATTAGGACTCTCGTTAGTTAGTATGCTTGTATCTAAATAACCGACAAGTCCCTCTATTTTAGGTTTGTGAACAATTGTATTAGGCGTGAAATCCTTTTTAGATACGCAACCCACATAGCGTAAACAGTCCTTAGTCAATGGAATAACCTCATCTTCGGTGGCAGTCATTAACACCTTAAGATTTGCTGGATATATTTCTGCACTATTAGGCAATGTGTTTATAAAGCCCATTTGTGCGTCCAATAGAGGTTGTAGGTAGTTTGGTGTGTATGACAAATTTATATTCCTCAAAACGAGATAATGTATATCTTGTGGATTTCTCTTACAACTATCGATAATTTGAACTAGACCATTCTCCCAAAGGTCTCTAAATGATTTCCAAGATACACTCACATATGAGGTTATATAACGACATCTACCTGTTGCATAAATAACAGACATTAGAGACTCGATGTTAGGTAACAAAATACAACCATATCCAATAAATAGCTCTGACAATTTGCTAATATTATTTGTCGTACACCCAAATGCCTTCAGACAAATCTCCATATTCTTGTTGAATCCCCTATACAAAGGTAATCTAATATCAGACAAGCGAACATCTGTTATGGGTGTATCTATTCGAATGGATGAATGCTGATTATTTGCTGACGATGAGAGGTTAATGACTTGTCTTATGACCTCAAAATCAGCCACTACAGCATCTTTTCTTTCGTTTATACTACTCAGTTGTTCTGTTAAACGACCAATTATGGATTCTTTGTCGGAGATATCTTCAACCAGTTTGCTAAGTTCTGATTTCTTTATCTCAATTTCATCTTCATATTGTGTTAACGCTTGGTCATGCTCTTGAAGGGCGCGTTCCATTGACTCCTTCAGATGAACGATTGCACTATCGTGTTGAGCCGTTTCCCTCTGAAACTCAAGTTTGTGTTCTTTCCTTATGCCGTTAATTTCGTCTGCATTCTCCGACAAGATGAGATTGACAAAATCCTCTTTGAATTTCAACAATGCTTTGCTGATGGTCGGCTGTAGCCAGGGAGCATCAATCAAGGATTGTACCTCATCACGAGTCAAAACAAACGATTCCGTCAACATCTCCAAGCGATGAAGGCGGTGCAACACTATGTTGGGGTCAAGGCTTGTCGCTTCAAGTGCCTTTTTAGCTTCATCTTGCGCCAATTTACCATTCCCATTTTGAATATCGTGCCAGCAAACTTTAGCAATCTTTTTGACAAACCATGCTACTAATTGTTGGTCATTCGTTATGTCTATAACACCTTGTTCCATCGGCAGAGAGCCTCCTAGGTAATAAGTGTCATATTTGCCACGAACTATAGGCATCGAATCTGTAATGGTACAATACGGGATTAATCTTTGCTTGTCATCTTTAATGCAATATAGCTTATCTTTCACCTGGAAAAATACTGGTTCATCTTTGCCTAACAGATGATGTTCCTGCAACTGCATGTAATTGTATTCTCCAATGACTCCAACCTTTGGTAAAGTGGTTATCTGATAACCAATTGAGCGTACACTTCCGTTGTAATAATCACACACATAGTCATCTCTATTATCACCATCTTTGTCATTGGGTTTGACTGATAGGGCGATTAATTTACGATCAAGGCTAGAGTAATCTCGAACGATATTGTAAGCAAACACCTCACCTTTGGGTGTAAATATCCTATTTGACTCCTCTGTAGAAATAGAGATATATTTATAGCCATCCATATAGCCATAAACCTTAACATATCCATGACCACTATTTGAGTTAATAGTTAGTTCTCCAACTACGGTATGTCTGTTAAAATCGAAATTACTCATAGTCATTTATATTTTTAAGCGTTTTTACAATCATATTTTGGCTATTAGCAGTCATTGCTTGATGCACTCTTGCCCATGCACATAGCGTTGGCATTTCATCCCCCTGAATATATTTTGTTTGGCAAATATTGCTAAGATTCATTCCAATAACGCCATTTTGCATCTTTGCGGGCTTCCATATTACACTTTTCTTATCAATGCACCACTGGCTATTATCTATACTCCAAAGAGGAACATTTAAAGGAGAATCAATTATCTCAAATATAATATCTTTATATCCAACAACTTTAATTTGGTGAATACCTACACCTAGGTGATTTAAGGATAAATAGTCTCCAGTTGACGAATATGCTTCATCATCAATCCAAAACAGTCCATCAGTATTTATGTAGAATAAAGGAGCTCCTCCCAACAAGTACATTCTGCGTCCAATCCTCAAGCCGCCTTCCAACTTGTAGTTTCGTGGTTCTTCGTACAGGTCATATGACCAACGACCTTTGGAAACCTTAAATATTTTAGCATATGCGGTACACTTTATTAGATCACTCTTTGGAAAGTGAATCCAACGACTTGTAAACTCCGAAAAAATTATTGCAACACCCTCTTCATCACCCTCAAGGAAACGGGTTTCCTGCCAAATATTATAAAAATCATCTCTTTTGAATAAGATTAAATCTTTACGCCTTATAGGTAAAACACTCTTATTGCTAGTATATGTATTATGACTAAATGTTGATAGCTGGAATTTAGTTACTAACTCAAGTTTGTCATTCCTAATGTCAATGGAGTCGTATTCATCACTCATATAGACGAACATATCTTCCTTAGACTCGGGACGAATGTTCCGTATCTTGGAGAACTGCTTATATTCACCGTTCCATCTTAAAAAATAGTTGAAAATCTGCTTTCTGGCGTCATCGTAAAATTCTCTGGTACTATATAGATTTAACGCATGATTGGTTTGTATATATCTACTCAATGACCTCCACAAAACAACTCTCCAAAACTCATCGAAGGTTATATCATCGTCTGGATATAAATTATTATCTACAAAAGCGCATGCTATGTATAGAAGTTCATCTTTTGTGAAGACTCTTTTTGCTTGCTGTAATGGATATTGTACATAACGACCTTTGCCAGAATATGGCGCAGATTTAGAGATTTCATAGTGATTTTCATCACACCATGAATATAATCTCTTCCAATATGAATCTTGAAAATCGTGCATCCAAGATTGCAACATTGCTGTATCCCATGACAATAAATCGGCTAATCGCCCCCTATAATTAGCACTTGTCATTATATAATCGTCTGCTCTTTTGGTCGCAGCATATACTTGAATCGCAATAATGCCCTTAACATGATCAATGGAAGCATTATAACGATACATATTTTTGCGCACTTCATCCAGCAATTCAGATTCCCCAATAGAGTATTTTTCACAGAATGAATCTATGTAGGATTGATCGACGACAAATGAAACGACAGACCCGATATTTTCCTTGAATATCGTGTCATCAACATATTTACAAAATAGTTTGAATATGTCTTTTCTGTCGTTCATCTATCAGGGTTAGAGTTTTGACATTTAGCGATTTACTATGCATAAATCCTCCGCCACTTACAAAATTAAGTAAAATCCCTTAAATATAGGTGAGTTTTTACTAAAAAGCGTAATAGCTCATTGAAAAATCTTGCCAATTGGTGTTTTTTGACAGGCGGATGTCAATGCTTATGTTCTAGATATATTCAAAGATATTATGATAGATTCTAATAAATCAGAATACAGAGGGTGATTATTCCGAAAAAGTTATTACCTTTACACTGAAAATGTTTCACTTACTAATAGTTACTGCCGCAGCAACTTACAGAAAACTCAATAAAAATAGCAATTATACAGCCCGTCTTGCGCAACGCAGGATGGGCTTTTTTGTTTCAAATATTCACATTTACTCATTTAAATCAAACAGCTATGAGAGCAATTTCTGAGAGCCGCTTTATGCAAGTGGCACTATCTGGCGGCAGTCAGATGACCGATGTGGAACTCAACACTGAGTTCGAGCGTTTCCAGCACGAGGTGCGCAACCTTTTGATGAGCGACATTGGCTACCTTGCCATTGATTTTACCCTCCGCGATCTATTGGCGCAGTTGGAGGGTGCGGTGTGCGGCAAAAAAAAATGAACACCTCCGTACTCTTCTCAAGCGGGCAAAAGCCAACCTCCGCACCTGCATTGCCCAGAATGAAAAACGCCTAACCTTCCCCGAACTATTCTCCCCAACAATCCCACCTCCGCGTTCCTCATTACATTGGAGCGACAAATTCCACAGACGCGATTTGATAGAACTCGTCTCTGCGCTCGAAACAACCCAGGCAATTCTTGACGATAGCGGTAAGCCTGCATCCTTCACTAAACTCATTGAGTACTTCTCCTTCGCATTCAATCTGCCTATTACCATCAAATCCGCCTTTAATGAGCGCGACTATATCCGCAATGTAAGGCGTAAATCATCGGAATTTATAAGCCAACTTGAACAAGCACTTTCTAAAAAAGTGTAAATTTATCAACGCTGACATACAGCATTTTACAAACTATTTTGCAGGGACTCCAATAGGGACTCCCTGCATTTTTGATTTCTGCACTTCGGAACTTTGCACCCGAAAGCAAAACCGAAGAGTTATGAACTACATCGACATTTTGAATAAGATTCAGACTGACCTGCTGGCGATACAGAGCAGTCTAAATGAGTTGAGGTGCATTGACGACACTTCGATAGCCGACATCTTCATTACACGCCAGGAGGCTGCCGATATGCTTGGCAAGGGTCTGCGACAACTCGACCGCGACTGCATACGCTACAACATTCGTAGGCAGAAGTGTAACAATGGTGTGCGCATTAGCAAGCGCGATATTATGCGCCACCTGGGATACTTCGCACCAGAGCCCGAAGATTTAGAGCCACCAGGAGAGGAGCAAATGTCGGAGTTCGACCGCATTATGTATCGCCACAATAAACGAATGCGAAGATGAACTACCTGACAGAGATTAAGCTCTTCTACGATTGGTTGGAGACACATCCTCTCTCGGCAAATGGCATCGTGTTGTGGCATGGAGTGATGCAGATTGCGAGTCGTTCTGGCTGGAAGAATCCTATTGCGATACCATCCAGCCTTTTGGAGACTCGCACCCACTTGGAGCGCACGACCATTTTTCGAGCGCGTAGCCAGCTTGTCGAGCAGGGTCTGTTACGCATCCACAATCGAGGTGGCAGGTCGCCTTGTTGCTATACGATTGTTCCCTTTTCGCAATCTGTTGTGTTGCATAGCGCAACGCAAAGTGCAACACAAACAACAGAAGTTGAGGAAGCAAAAAATGGCGTAGTGTTACAACTTGCATTGCAGTCTGCAACACAAAGTGCAACACAAAATGAGGAGATACCTCTTATAAGTGATAAGACTAAACTAAACATTGTTGAAAAAGAAGATACAAAGAAAAAGGTTGTCGCAGGCAAGCCTGCTCCGATGCCTACCCACTCAAAAAGAAAAAGAGAAAAAAGTTCCGCGCAAAAAGAGAAAACGAAAAGGGCTCTTTTCTCGCCTTCAGAGTGGCAGGGAACTATCGAGGAGCCTTGGCGAGGAGTAATGGCTCAATGGTTCGAATATAAGAGTGCTCGAAAGGAGGGCTACAAGACGGAGGTGGGAGCGCGGAAGTGCCTAACAATGCTTCGCAACCTTTCGGGCGGTAATTCAGAAGTTGCCCAGCGCATCATCGACCAAAGTATGGCGAACAATTGGGCGGGAATCTTTGCCCTCCGCGATGGTCTGGCGCGAGGACATCCACCCGATGGTCGCCAGTACGGACAGCGCATTGGTCAGATCATCCAGAGCGATGACGACCAGAAGCGACAGCGATATATCGACAAACTCAAAAACGCAGGTAAAAAGTAAATCAAAAGAGCAAGATACAATGAAAAGTGTAAGTGAACTTATTGGCAAAATGATGGGAGAGAACATGCTACGCATCAACGAGCGTTGGGTGTGGTCGTGGGGCAGCCGAGACTACTGCGACCAGCTCTTCCGCTACATCTTCCGCGAGGTGGATCGCACCTACGACCTCTACGAGCATCTGCCCGAATACGATGAGGTCATCGATTGGATGACCAATACTGACGACAAAGGCTTGATGCTTATGGGCGACTGCGGGCGCGGCAAGAGTGTGATTCTGAATGGCGTACTTCCCGTATTATTCCGAATGAAAAATCGTGTACTGCAACCCGTACACGCGCAGAACTTCAGTGCAGAAGTTCCCAATCAGCGATTGGCGTGGGGAGAACGCCCAGCGACCTACCTCGACCGACTCCTCACAAATGGCTATCCAGCCATTGATGAGCTCGGCATCGAGCCTATGATGAACGACTACGGAGAGAAGAGCGAGGGCTTCAACCAGGTGCTGAATGCAGCCGAGCGATACCATCGTCCCGTCTTCGTTACCACGAACTTAACCGAGGTGCAGATTCTCGACCGCTATGGAGAGCGCACGATGGATCGTCTCGCGCACCTCTGTCGCACCATTCACTTTGAGGGAGAGAGTCTCCGCAAATAGCAATCTATGAAAGCACAACGAGTTATCTTCAAACTTAAAGATGGCAGACGCAAGTATGCCACCCACAACGGCTCAATGCTGTGGTGGGAGGAGAACGACCTGGCGAGTCTTTCGCGTAATGTTGAGCTCATCGGTATGCCTGCCTTTACTGCCGACTTCCAACGCTTCGATTTTGATATTGAATCGCTGCGTAGGAGATTTCCGAAGGCGCGTGTCGCTCGTGTTATTGGCTACGAGGTTGAGGATGCATATCTGCCGTTAGACCATAATGTGATCTTCTGATATGCCGAAGTTAAAACGAACTACACCTCGCCCCTGGTTGCCGCAGCGAAAACCCTTTGAGGGCTACCGCCACCACAACACAGAGTTCTACCAGAGCACATCCTGGCGAAAGCTCCGAGCCTTAAAGCTGGAGCAGGAGCCTATGTGCGAGGAGTGTCTCAAATCGGGTCGCTTGACACCTGCCCAGATGGTCGACCACATCGTTCCCATCAATAAGGGCGGAGCGTCACTCGACATTGAGAATCTCCAATCTCTCTGCAACGCCTGCCACGCTCGTAAGAGCGCAAAGGATAAATAGATGTCTAACTAAAAACACAACGCTTATGATGTAAAACGATCGGTGGTGTGCCAGTGGTTCGCAACATACAAATCTTTCCACAAAAGTTTTCTTATCAACGAATCATTAATCAAAATCAACAAATTAGTATGGATGGGATTGATTGGCTGAAAGTCGTGGTACACCACCCACTTTTTTAAGACACGCTATGAGAACAACACTAACACTCAACCAGATAGTCGAGGAGTGGATTGCTGGGTGCGACCGCCTGCCATCTACCAAAGCAGATTATAGACGCAAAATTCGTCTTTGGTTTGCGTGGCTTTCGGCTCGTGACATCAACCCACGAGAGCCTACCAAAGAACACATACTTCAGTTCAAAGAGCAACTACGAAGCGAGGGCAAGAGTCAATACACCTATTTGAGCTATGTGACGGTGGTCAAGCTCTTCTACCAATACTGCGCCTCGATGCGCTATTGCGACAACATTACGGAGGGAGTAAAGGCGAGTGTTCGCCATCGTGAGCACTACAAACACCCACTGACATCGGAGCAGGCGCAGCGACTTATGAACTCGATAGATACGCAGACCATCATTGGCAAGCGAGATAAACTCATCATAGCCTTGATGCTACTCAATGGTCTTCGAGCCTGCGAAGTGTGCCGTATCAATATCTGTGATGTGGAGCGCAGGGAGGAGAGAGTATTATTGCATCTGCAACGCAAAGGACACCTCGATAAACACGATGTTGTGGCACTCCCCTCCATCACTGCCGAGCTGTATGAGGATTACATCTCGGAGCGCGACTTTCATTCAGATGAGCCACTGATTGTAAACCATTGCAAAGGGCGCAAAAGTGAACGACTATGCACACCAACAATATCGATGATTGTTAAGCAACGCCTGCAAGCCATTGGGATAAACGACCCGAAGATAACAGCGCATTCGTTGCGCCATACCTGCGGCAGCCTGCTCGTGGAGATGGGAACTGACATCGAGATCATCAAAGATTTGTTAGGTCACACCAACTCCTCTACAACGCGTATCTATATCGATATGGCACAAAAGCAACGGTTGCTTAAGGTTAATCCAAGCCAGCATATCGAGGCTCTTTTGAGTAAAAAATAAGAAAATTATAAACTACTGATGGTCAGTAAAATGAAGGTAGAATTAATTGGAGTGTGAAGGGTTTAATACTCAAAGAGTTCGACTTCGCCCAAAATCGGCTCGAAATCGCTGTAACTCTTTGATAAAAGTTCGGAAAACACTCGGCATTAACTACACCTCAATTGCGAGTGCTACAGAGAGGGGAAGGGGGTCGAATTCCTTCACACCCCACGAAAACCAATCGCGCCCCAAGTCTTCTACACGCACATGCAAAATTGGAGAATTTAGAAAACTATGAAAGGACGCAAGAAACTACCAGATAGCATCAAGGCTCTGCGTGGCACAGACCAGCCTTGCCGCATGACCGACAAGCCTGCGGTGCAGGGTGCAACCGTTATCAAACTTCCGAAGGTCGGCTTGAAGGGAACTGCCAAGAAGGTCTTTGCGGTTGTTGCCACCGAGCTGATGCACAACAACCTCCTGGATGTCTATGGCGTGGATATGGTCGTGGCGTATGCACGCGAGATGGCTCTCTACCACGACATGATGGCGGAGATCGAGAAGGAGGGAGTGACCATCGAGGTTATGACCAAGGCGGGTGTCGTCACGCAGATCAACCCGAAGCGCAAGGTTGCGGAGGGAGCACTCGCTGCCGCCAAGTCGCTGGCAGTGGAGTTTGGCATGACGCCATCGAGCCGCAGCCGAGTGTCGGCAATACTCAACGACAACACACCCAAGGATGAGTTCGCAGAATTTGAAGAGATAGATGAGTAAGCAGAAACTACATACAGCCGAGGAGTACGCCCAGCAGGTCGTGTCGGGCGAGGTGTTGGTATGCGAGTATGTGCGCCTGGCGGTGGAGAGGTACTACCGCGACCTCGATGTCGCACTCGACAGAGGGTGGCACTTCGACCGCAAGGCGGCATCTCGTGCCATCAACTTCATCCAGAAGCTCAAGCACACCAAGGGCGTGTGGGCGGGTCAGCGTTTCAAACTTGAGCCCTGGCAGCAGTTTATCATCTGGAACATCTTTGGCTGGATGAATGCTGACGGCACACGCAGGTTTCGCTATGCCTACATCGAGATCTCGCGTAAGAACGGTAAGACGATGCTTTCAGCGAGTACGGGACTGCTGATGCTCTTTGCCGATGGAGAGTCGCGCCCAGAGGTCTATTCGGCTGCTACGGTTAAGGATCAAGCAAAGCTCTGCTTCTCGGATGCTGTCGCCATTGTCAAGGCTACCGACCTCAAAAACTATCTCACTCCTTATCGCAACTCCATCACCTACGAGTTGAAGGGTGGCACGATGAAGCCACTATCCTCGGACTATGGTACACACGATGGTCTCTCGCCCTCGTGTGCTATCATCGATGAATTTCATGCGCACAAGGATAGCGGTATGTTCGATGTCCTTAAGTCGGCATTTGGTGCAAGGCGACAACCGCTGATGTTCATCATTACCACCGCAGGCTTCAACAAGGCGGGTGTCTGCTATGCCTACCGCGACAATGTCATCAAGGTGCTGCGTGGCGTAAATATCGATGACAGCTTATTCGGCATCATCTACACCCAGGACTCGAAGGAGGAGTGGGAAGACCCGAAGATGTGGATCAAGTCCAATCCCAACCTCGGAGTATCGGTCTCTGCCGAGTACCTTGCCGACCAGGTCAAGGACGCGAAGAACAGACCCGAAGCGGTTAGAAATGTGCTAACAAAGAATTTCAACCTCTGGGTGGATGCCGAGCGCACCTGGATTCTGGACGAGAAGTGGATGCAGTGTGCTGGCACGACACCGCTGGAGTCACTACGCGGCTGCGAGTGCTGGGGCGGTCTCGACCTCTCGAATGTATCGGATATCACAGCCTTTGTGTTGTTATTCCACGAGAACGACAAGTTCCAGATTGTGCCACTCTTCTGGATACCCGAAGAGAAGATGCTGGAGAAGATACGCAAGGAGAATATCAACTACGACCGCTGGGTGGCTGATGGGTATGTAAAGGTTACTTCGGGCAATGTCATCGACTACGACTTTGTCAAGGCTGACATCCTCCGCACCATCGAGGCGTACAATCTGCGCTCGGCAGCCTACGATAGGTGGAACTCCTCTCAGACAATCATCGACCTACAGAACGAGGGCATGGAGTGTAACCCTTTCGGGCAGGGCTATGGCTCAATGTCAGCACCCACGAAGGAGTTTGAGAAGCTCGTCTTGACGGAGCGTATCGAGCACTTCGGCAACCCCGTACTGCGCTGGATGCTCTCCTCGACCGTTGTGATGACCGACCCTGCGGGCAATATCAAACCCGACAAGGCGAAGTCCGCACAGAAGATTGACGGCATTGTAGCCGCGATAATGGCTCTGGGCGAGTGGATGACCGCCCAAGCCGATGAAGACAACAACCCTTATAACCAGAGAGGAATGCTATCGCTATGAGTCGAAAACGTAAGATTACTAAGCACCAACTCGCCCAGCGCGAAGTGGTGGAGCGTGAGCTCGAAGCCATCGCTCCTCTCTCGGCAGAGCACCTCCGCCTGCTCTCGACCGAGGGGTTTATCGATTACTACCTCCGTATGGCGGAGCTCTATCCAACACGCGAGGATGCCTACGAGCGATTGGAGAATCACTACAAGCGCATATTCCACAGACGCAAGTATGCCGACATACGCTCCTTGCTTAGACGCATCAAACAACTATACGATTTATAGGTGACCGATGGTCATTTATCGACCTTAATTGAGAGCATAAGTTTGCACCGAAACTAACCCAAACTTTATAACGGTGTCAAACTGGCTTTCTAATCTATTCACTCTTCGTAGGAGGGAGGAGCGCGTATCAGCCGAGCAACTTGAGTCGGCTATCAACGAGGCTCTTCTCTCCGACACCGTTTCCGATGCCACAGCAAGAAAGTATATATCCGAGGAGGGTGCTCTCAACCTCTCGGCAGTGTGGGCGTGTGTACGCATCCTCTCCGAGACGGTAGGCACTCTCCCCATTCATCTCTACAAGCGCACCAGCTCTGGGCGCGAGAAGGCTGCAGGACACCCCTGCATCCACATACTCCAGAAACCCAACTCCTACATCGGTCGCTTTGCTCTGCTGCACCACCTTATGGTGTCGTGTACTCTTTGGGGCAATGGTTATGTGCGTATCCACCGCGATAGGCTCTACCGCCCTGTGCGCTTGCAGCTGCTCTATCCCTACGAGGTTGAGCCCGTCCTCAGCGAGGACGAGGAGCTATTCTACCGCCTGGACTCTGGCGAACTCCTCGGTACGGAGGATGTCATACACTTGCGAGGGTTATCTACAAACGGATACAAAGGTAAGAGTCCCATTGCGGTACACCGCGAGAATCTCTCGCTGACCGTATCGGCACAAGAGTACGGAGAACGCTTCTTCAACCAGGGTGGCAATATGTCGGGAGTGTTCAAATACCCCTCGACACTAAAACCCGAAGCCTACCAACGCTTAAAGCGTGATCTCATCGCTCAATCTACGGGTCTGCACAACGCCCACACGCCTCTGCTGTTGGAGGGCGGCATGACCTATGAACGCATATCTATACCACCCGAAGACGCGCAGTTCATCGCTACGCGCAAGTTCCAGAAGACGGAGATAGCCACCATCTACGGAGTGCCTCCGCATATGATCGCAGACCTGGAACGCGCCACGAACAACAACATCGAGCACCAAGGTATGGAGTTCGTGCAGTACTGCCTTATGCCCTACATCGTGCGCCTGGAGGAGGAGTTCAATCGTAAGCTGCTCCGCGAGGATGAGTTCGAGGAGTTCTACTTCCTCTTCTCGCTCAATGGTCTGCTGCGTGGCGATGCCAAGACTCGCTCGGAATACTACAAGAACATGAACTTGATAGGCTCAATGTCAGCCAACGAGATACGCGCCCTGGAGGATATGAACGCCTATGAGGGTGGCGATGAGTATTTCGTGCAGGCAAATATGCAGTCCGTCAAAGTGGCTCTCAACCCGCCCGCCACAGCACCCGCCACGCCCGCCATAGCACCAACACCTAACACCCAAGATGAAGATGACAAAGACGAAAAAGAGTAACCAGATAGAGGTGCGCTGCAACATCAGCGACCTCAAAGTCGAGAGCCGTCAAGCCTCCGAGAGCAGAACGATTGTCGGCTATGCCGCCAAGTTCGAGCGTTGGAGTGAGCCTATCATGGGCTGGTTTCGCGAGAAGATCGACCGCGATGCCTTCTCCGAGTGCGATGTTACGGATGTGATTATGTGCTTCAATCACAATGTCGACTCCATCCTCGCCCGCACCACCAGCGGAACACTCACGCTCTCGACAGATGAGGAGGGACTCCGCTTCGAGTTCGAGGCTCCCGCAACCACGCTCGGCAACGATATGGTGGAGCTGGTACGCAGGGGCGACATCTCGAAGTGCTCCTTCAAGTTCACTGTCGAGGCGGACGAGTGGCGATATGCCGACAAGCAAAACCAAATGGAGTTTGATGAGCGTACTATCCGAAAAATTGACAAACTCTACGATGTGTCGCTGGTGGTCTATCCCGCCTATAACGACACCGAAGCTGGTCTCCGCCACCTCGAAGAGCGCAAACAGCAATACCTAAATACCCAACACTATGAAGAAGATCATCCAGACACTACTGAGGGCGTGGCAGTGGACACTCCGCAGAGTGATACTGCCGACAGCCAAGTGGCTCGTGAGGGTGCTGCAAAAGTTCATCCAGCGTCACGAGCAAGACTAACCCAACAACTCAAACTTAAAAACCAATAACCTATGGGAAAACTTAAAGCATTAAAGGAGAAACGCGCCTCTGCTTACAAGGCTCTGGAGCAGATGCGTCAGGAGTGTGACGGCAGAGAGTTTACTGCCGAAGAGCAGCAACGATGGGACAAGATGCTTGCCGACTATGACCAGGCTGACGAGGCGGTCGAGGCGGAGGAGCGTTTCGTGGACATCCAGCGCAAGCAGGCTGAGGAACGCTACCAGCAGGTGCGCCCCGACAACAGCAAAAACGAGGAGCGTGAGCAGGCGGAGTATCGCTCGGCATTCAACGACTACATCCTCAATGGTGCAAATGGCATCTCCACAGAGAGCCGCGCCATCATCGCCCAGCGTGACAAACTCGCAGGCTTGTCGGCAGGTGTGCTTATCCCTACCGAGCTGGCTTCGAGCATCGAGGTTGCGTTGAAGACCTACGGAGGTATGTTCGAGGCGGGAGAACTGTTCCACACCTCACGCGGTGGCGACCTCACGCTTCCGACTATCAACGACACCGATGCCAAGGCAGTCATCGTAGCCGAGTACACGCAGAACACGCGCAGAACTCCGACCTTCGGCTCGGTAACGCTCAAGGCTCACACCTATCGCACACCGACCATCCCTATCTCGGAGGAGTTGATGCAAGACTCTGCCTTCAACCTCGATGCGGTGCTGACCAACCTCATGAGCGAGTCCTTCGGCAGAGGTATCAACGAGCACCTCACGCTCGGTACGGGAACGGGACAGCCCAAGGGCATCGTCACCTGCGCCACTGCGTGTGCAGATAAGGCTGCTGCGAATGCCATCACTCTTGACAACATCATCGATTTGATGAAGTCGGTGGATGCGGCATACGCCCGCAACGGCAAGTTCATGTTCAACCGCAACACGCTCTACGAGCTGATGCGTGTCAAAGACCTCACTGGTCGCTTCATCTGGCAGGAGGGTACGCGCGATGGTCTGCCTGCAACACTCTTCGGTAAGCCGTACATCGTCAACGATGACATGGCTGACATTGGCGCAGGCAACGCCTCGGTGTTGTTTGGCGATCTGAAGAAGTACAAGATCCGTATGGTCAAGTCCTTCCGCGTGAAGCGACTCAACGAGCTCCTGGCAGAGTACCTCGCCATCGGTCTGTTAGGCTTCGCCCGCGTGGACGGTATGCTCCTGGATGCAGGCACAAACCCCGTCAAGAAGCTCGTACATGCTGCCAATTAGTAGTAACCGCAAATTAAATCGCAAACTATGTCAGTCCCCATTTCATTAGAACTCGCAAAGGCGCACCTCCGAATTGGAGATGATACCTCGCTCGACACGCTTATCGAGCAGTATCTGGAGATGGCTTTCGCTATTGCCGAGGATTATACCAATCGGAAGCTCACAGAGTGTTACTCTGAGGAAAACCTCCCTGCGTCCATTCGAGCAGCGATTCTTCTGATCCTGGGGACTCTTTTTGACAACGAAGCCGATGTAGTTGTTGGTCGCTCAGTAGCGCAGCTACCACTCACAGCCGAGAAGCTCCTCCAACCTTGGCGTGTCCACCCTTATAGCAACGAGAACGATGTTTAACCACCGCATAGAAATACACGAGTACCGCGAGGTACGCGATGCCTACAACGACCGCACGAAGGAGTTGCGGCACGTAGCCGTTTGTTATGCCCAGCGCACCGAGGCGGGCGGCAGGGAGAATCTTTATGCGGGACGCATCGTCCACGAGAACGAGGTGGTTTACACCATTCGCTATCGTGCAGGATTGCTGGCGGGAATGGTCGTCAAGGATGGAGTGTCTCTGCGCAAGATAACCTCCATACACGAGGAGGGACGCAGATGGCTACTACACCTAAAAACCACCAAGAGCGATGCTGACAATTGAAGTTGAAGGCTATCGCGAGGCAAAGGCGATCCTCGACCAGCTACCCAATAATATGCAGAAGCGAATGATCCTTGCGGCACTGCGAGTCTCGGCAAAACCGATGCTTCAAAGTGCCAAAGGCAAAGTCCCCGTAAGGTCTGGCAGGCTCAAACGACAGCTCCGCATCGTGCGCTTCCGCGACCGCCAAGCACCAAAGTCGGAGGTTAATATTGCCATAAAGCCTGTCTTCGAGAAGACCAAGAAGAAGGGTGCGATCAACCAATACTACGGCAAGTTTATCCACGAGGGAACGGCAGATCCGCGTGTACCACGCAAGAAGGGCAGAACGCTCGTTTTCCATAACGGGACTGGCGAGAAGATCTTTGTCAAGAGTGTCAAGGGCATACGCCCCAATCCCTATTTGGAGCAGGCATACACCGAGAACTCGGAGCGCGTGGTGGCATCGTTTGGCAGCGAGCTGGCTGCGGCAGTCGAGAAGTTTGTAAATAAGAATTTTAAGTCAGCACAATGACACGCATTAGAGCAGAGACGCAGCAGCGCACACCCTGCGAATAGCCTTGAAGCGATCCGAAAGAGTGGTATTCTGACGAGCAGACTGCATATTGTACTGCGACTGCATATTGCAGAGCATATCTGCATTGATACCAAGTGCAGCCTCGAACAACAATGCTACCTCGGTAGAGAGAACTCTCTTACAATTGAGAATCTCGTTGAGCATTGTGTAAGGAATACCCATCAACTCAGAAAGTTGTTTTTGAGATATTCCGCGAGTCTCTAACTCCTCTTTGAGGATTTCGCCAGGATGAATCGGAATGAATGGATAGTCCATAATGTTCTTTATTTATAATGGTTTGTAATATCAATTAGTGTACAAATCGTAATGGTTGGCTCCTCGCCCTCTTCATTAACGACAAACTCCAAACGGTATTGTTTGTCAATTCGTATTGAGGAGATGCCTTGTTTGTCGCCTACAAGCACTTCATAGTTGAGTGAATGCAAGCCATAGAGAGCCTCGATGTTGGGTGCAGCCTTGAGTGTTACCACTCGTGTAACATACTTGCGAACAACCTGCGGCTGATAACGGTGATGCTTGTCACTGCACTTGCCATCACTATACAGCTCTTCGAGGTACTTCTTATCGAACTTTACAATCATCCTCATTTACGATTTGGTACTGCAAAGATAATACAAAAAATTCAATCTTCACTAAAAAAGTGAATTTATTTTACAAATGACCGATTTCAAAGTTGAGATACTCGCCATCCTGGAGGCAGCACTTCCAGAGTTGGGCGACCGCATCCAGGCGGGAGCTGTCGATGAACGCACAGCCACGCCATTTGCTGCTTATACCACGCCCGAAGAGACTCCCATACGCACCAAGAGTGGCATTGCTGGCTATCTAACAACTTTCGAGGTATCGCTCTACGACAAGCGCATAGCCGCACTCGAGCAGCTGCGCCACAGAGTGATTGCCGCCCTGGAGCGCAAGGAGCTGGGCGCAAAAATATGCACCTATCGCTCCTCGACTACGGACTACTATCCCGACTACGACCTACATGGTGCTACGATGACATTTAGAATTGTGTAACCCAATAACCCTATAACCTATGGCTGAAACTGATAACAGAAAAATCGTGCAAGGCGAGGATATCATCATCCTCTTGGACGACAAGCCTACGCTCCACGCCACCACGCACAACCTCAAAGTAGACCTCGAACTCAAGGATATCCGCACCAAGGATACCAATGGCAAGGAGAAGTTCCCTGGCGACATCTCGTGGTCGGTAGATGGCGATGGTCTGGTGGTCATCGACCCCGCAATCGCCTCCTCGCACTCCTCGGAGGATGTCCTCGCGCTGGTGCTTCAGAAGAAGCTCGTCAAGGTGGTCTTGAAGTCGCCCGTATCGGGACTCAAGAAGACCTACACTGGCGAGGGATACATCACCTCGTTCTCGCTCTCAACGCCTGCGGGCGATAACTCGACCTACAACTTCTCACTTTCGGGTAGTGGCGACCTAACGCCCGCAACAACCTAACGCCTATGGCAGAGATTACGATTAACGGAAAACCGCATCCGATACACTTCGGATTGAAGGCTGTCAGCCGCTTTGCCCAGCAGCACAATGTGGACTTCTCTGATATGCTCTCTGCTCCCGAAGCACTCTCCTCGTTTGAGGGCTTTGCCGACCTCGCGGTGTTGGGACTGAACGATGGCGCACGCAGGGCGAAGAGCAATCTTCGCTATACGGTGGACGATGTGTGGGACATCTTCGATGACGACCCACAGTTGATACTCTCCGTTGCCGAGATCTTCGTTCAGAGCATTACTCCGCTGGTGGATAAGCTCGGTAGCCTCTCCCCAAACCCTCCGCGCCCAACGAGGTAGGCAGCAAGCCTACCTACGAGCAGTGGTACGCCATAGCCGTTGGGCAGATGGGAATACGCCCCGCAGAGTTCGAGCAGATGACACCCGCAGAGTTCTACTATGCGTGGGCAGGCTGGTCGAGGCGCGAGGTGGAACGAGAGCAGCAGGCGTGGGAACGCACGCGCTGGGAAGTGTGGATACTCACATCCATACAACTCGACAAGAAAGACCGCAAGCCGATGCTGGAGATGTTCCCGCTACCTTGGGACAAGGGCGACATCGAAGAGAGAGAACTCACAATCGAAGAGCGCACAGAGCGCGTCAAACAACTAATGCAATGTATCGAAAAGTAACCATACTAACGCTTGCCACAGCCACACTGGGGTGCGCACCACTCAAAGAGGCTCACACCGAGAAGCACTCGGAGCTGGTAATTGCCGACTCAACGCTCACGTGCCTGATACGCTCGGAGTTGGAGCGGAGCATCACAACGCTCACGCAGACCGAGGTGGAGTTCTATCCTCCGCAGACCGTACCCGAAGAGCCTACTCCCCAGCGCGAGGAGAGTACCGAAGCGGTTGTTCCAAGAGCTATAACACCCCAGTGCGGTGCTGTGAAGCGCATTGTAAAGACAGAACTGATGAATGGGACAGAGAGTAAATCCAACAGCGACAGCCTCTCGCATAGCCGCATCAACACTGCGGCACGCTGCGATGAGCAATCCTCGCTCGAAGAGTCCCCGAACACCAGCGGCTCATCGTGGCTCAAATGGTGCACAGGGTGCTTGGCTCTGCTACTTCTTATCATCGCAATTTTGAAATTTAAGTAATCCTCAACTATGAAGACACCAATATCCTACTACGGAGGGAAGCAAACCCTCCTCAAACACATCCTCCCACTGATCCCAGAACACGCCCTCTATACCGAGGCGTTTTGTGGTGGCTGCGCGGTACTCTTTGCCAAAGAGCCAGCCAAGTGTGAGGTCATAAACGACATCAACACAGAGCTTGTAAACTTCTACCAGGTCGCACAGCGCAAGTATCCCACCCTCAAAGAGCTCATCGATGCCACACTCCACAGCCGCGAAATACACGCACACGCCAAGCATATCAACCAGCACCCGCACTTCTTCACTCCCATAGAGCGTGCGTGGGCAGTGTGGGTGTGCTCGAAGCTCGGCTTTGCCTCGATGCTCGATGGTACATTCGGCTACGACCGCACTGGAACGACCACCCAGAAGCTCCGCAACGCTAAAGATGCCTTTACGGAGGAGTTGTGCGGCAGGCTCAACTATGTAACCATTGAGTGTGAGGATGGCACAAACCTCATCAAACGCTATGACTGCGAGGAGGCGTTCCACTTCGTTGATCCGCCCTATGTCGGAACGGACTGCGGACACTACAACGGAGCATTCAACGAGGAGGACTTTTCCAATCTGCTCGATACGCTATCGAAAGTCAAGGGAAAATTTATGCTGACGATGTTCCCGCACAAGAAGATCGAGGATTACGCAGAGCGTTGCGGCTGGACAATCCACCGTATCGAGGGCACCATCACTGCATCCAAGACCTCACGCAGGCGACAAGAGGAGTGGATTGTAACGAACTACTAAATAAAAGAGCCTGGCTAACATTTTGTTGGTTAACCAGGCTCCTATGTAGTTTATTTAAGTGTAACTGGGTTTAGCCAGGACTCATCGGGTTTTGCAACCAACCTTGCATCTTGGTAGCCAGTCTCTAAATCCAAAATAGTTCGAGCTATGTACATCTTGTTTTCTGCATCGGTCTGAAGAACTAATGCGAAATCTGGGTATGAGTTATATGTTCCCTCCAAAAATATCGGCATCAAAAATGAGATGCGATTATATTTGGGATAATATATTGGTACGATATACTTATAGTTGCGTTGGGCAATCGCCACAGCATATTCTATCGCATCATATAGCTTTCTTGCCAGCAAATATGAATCTTTTGTTCTCATATGTGCAGGAAATCTATCTATGCGCTGTTCAATAATATGTGTAAGCGCACTGTAATTTTTATCTATCTTCCACGATGGATTAAAAATAACCTCGTTGACCTCCTCGAAAAATTTGGGTGATGTAGGCTTAATGTCCTCAGGAAAACCATACTTCTTGAAATCGCGATAACTCTCCTCAGCAGTTCTACGAGGACACATATACACTTCAAGATCTTCAGCTTCTTGAACCTCCGCAATAATATAAATTGCGTGGAAGAACTTGTCAAGGAGATTAGTGTTAAAGATAACATGCTTACCATCAGCACTCTTTATAACTTTCCCCTCCTTGTTGAGTTTAACAAAGATAGTCTCTAAATAACTTTTAAGGATGGGGTGATTGATAGCAGACTGCTTGTTCTTATATCGCCAGCTTTCTGGTATAGCAGCTTTAGCGATATCGTCAAGGAACGCCTGACAATCATCAATGCTATCAAAGTAGAAATCACCCATTTTGAAAAGACGCGATGTTTTCTCCTTTAATCGAGCGTACGCTCGTAATTCTTGTTCAGTTGCCCAAAATACACCCTCAAAGTCTGACTCATCATTTTTTCGTTCAAACCATCCGAAAATGTACTTACCATCAAGCTTGTATCCCGTATTGAAGCCTTTGAAACGAACTTTACTTGCAGGAATACTCCTTCCAGCAGCATCTTTAGGATACCCATGACGATTGAGCAAGACTACTTCTGCTGAGTTTGCCCTCTCTCTTAATTCTTGTGATGTGGGTTCTTGGTCGGTGTCGCTTAATTTTTCTTGTAGCTCTTTGATGTAGACACCATTCTTGAGATTTGCTACATAGCCGAATTGCAAAAGACCATCGGAGGTCTTGGTAGGAGTTGTCATTGTCTCCATAATAATATCGTTTTCCCACCCCTAAGTTATATTAGGTTTCCAATCATGCGCGGGGTGCGAAAAATGCAATAACGCAAGTGAAACCCTCAAAGTGGCAGCAATAAATGCCACTACATTTTCAATTCAAACGAAGACCTTTTCATTAGAGTCGGTCAATCGACTACAAAGATATGTAAACATATTATTAAAACAAAAAAATGATACCAAAAATTATGGAAACTTATTGCGAATTAACTTGCGTGTTTCAAATAGTGATGTTATGTTTACACTACAATAAAACAGAATTAAACACTTAATACTGAATAGATTATGACACGCAAAGAAAACCTTTTGATTGAGATTTACAACATCCGCAACCATATTTCCGAGATTAAGGGCAACAAGCTGGTTGCAGGCAACGGACGAGGTGCGTGACCTCTCGCGCACCTCACGCGAGTTCCTCGCAGAGTACGATGATGTCAAGGTCGAGGCGGTGGACTTCACTACAATCAAGACACCAGCCGAATGGAACGCTAAAAGTCGCGAGTCGATCCTTTGCAACTACGATATGATGCGCCCACACACACAGCTGCTCTTCTACGAGCAATTTGAAGATTGGTTTAACGCTTAAAAACGAACGATATGCACCAGACAAAGCAACAGCGCGAGAGTCTCTACAAGGTAGGACAGCGCATCCGTATCATCCACCTCGAAGGCGAGGATAACCGCTACGATGGCAAGGAGGGCGTGATTGAGGATATAGATGCCATCGGTCAGCTCCATGGCACTTGGGGCGGGTTGGCGGTAATCCCCGAAGCCGATGACTTTCGTGTAATCGGATAATAAGCAACTCACTCTGTTGAAGCCGAGATCCATACGGGTCTCGGCTCCTATTTATTCCTTGAGTTTTTGCATTATATACTCGCGTATCTGCTCCTTTGTGACATCGTACTTCGGCTCTAATGTTGCGAAGTTATTGTCGGGGACAAACTGACCGCCCAGGAGCATTGTAAAAATGTTTTTAGACGAGAGACGGTGGCGCGATAGGTTAAGAGCCTTCTCTATGCCTTTGTGTATGGAATATCCCTCCTGCAGCATACAATAGATATCGTAGTAGTCGCGGAACTTCATCCTACGCAACATTACCTCCATCTTCATTGCCATAATAGACTCAATATCCGCCAAACGGATATTGCCGAGATACTCGGTAGGTGCTGTGACGGGCGAGAGGTTGTCGCTCACAAAGAACGAGAACTTAACACCCTTAACAACAAACTCAACCTGGTCGAAGCCGAGCATATTGAAGTTTTCAATCTCTCCAATCTTCTCTTTGAGCTCCCTTTCGATAGCATTCCAATTAACCTCTGGCTTCTCGGTCTTGGATATGCGCCACATCATAAAGTCCAAGTCCTCACTTTTGCGGTGACCTATCTGTATGGCGAGTGCTGTACCGCCACACAAAATGTATGGCTTGATGCACTCCAACTGAGCAACCTGCTCAATGATAGCTTCGATGTTAGTTGTTAATCCCTGACGCATATAACGATTGTTTTAATATCTTGTTTATGTGCTGTCGTTCAACCTTTGCGAGGTACTTTTCGGGCTCCTTTATACCGAAGTAGTACATCGCAATCATTATGTTGAGCATCTGCATATACTCGCCCTGGATAGCCATACGCTCACGCCACACTTGCTGGATGCGCTTGCGAGGATAGAGCTCAAACATAAGGTCGATGTTATCCATATCCAACTGAGTAAAACACTTCTCTATTAGTTCCTCATCGGGAATCACATCGTATGAGCTCACATCGTATGACCAAAAGGCATTCTTTGACACAAGCACCTCGCACAGGTGGTTGCGGATCTCCTGCTTACGCTGCTGAACGGCTTGTAGAGCCTGCATCTTCATGAGTTCGCCATCGGGCAAAGAGAAGTACGACTCCAATTTCATAGCGAGCTGTAACGACATATCACGCTTGCCGCAAATAACATAACTGAGTGATTGACGCGAAACGCTTATCTCGCGGGCAACATCTGCCTGCGAGAGTCCCGAACGAGCTACCAACTCACTTATATATTGTCCAACATTGCAGTTCATAATGGTAATTTGTCAACAAATCCGTTCACAAAGATAGTGCAAATTTTTCTATATTAGAAAAGATACTTCAATTTTTTTTGTTCTATGCTATTCAAAGCACTCCTTTATAGGTGACCTATGGTCATCTCTTGTCGCCCGATGTGAATCTACCTTTATCGCAAAGATGTGATAAATGGCAGAATTCGGACTTAAATACTATGCAGAGATGCGCAGCAAGCACCACAACATCTTGTGGCGTGTGGAGATTGCCGAGCGTGGTTATGCAGGCTCCTCGGAGGAGATGACCTTCGCAGGCGATGAGCCTATCATCATTACCTGGGAGGCGCGTGGCGATGAGTTCTATGCTCCCGTTAAGGCTTCCGAGGCTACCATCAACATCCTCTGCAAGGAGAATTTTCACTACCTCTCGCTCTTCACTTCTGACCCTCGTCAGTTCCGCGTGAGCATATTTCGTTCTGGCGCACTCTATTGGCGAGGCTTTGTAACTGCCGACCTCTACTCCGAGAACTTCACAGCGCCACCGTACACCGTTACCATCAAGGCTGTCGATGGCTTTAACCTCCTGGAAAGTTACATCTTCAAAGACCTGATGTCGATAGGCACTTCGGGCAGGCTCTCGTTGTGGAACTTAACCACGCGCTGCCTCGATCTCTTGGAGCTGGATATGGAGGTATCGGATTGGCTCGACCTCTATGGCGAGGGTATGAACGAGGGACTGTCGCCACTGCGCCAGACCTACATTGATCTGGAACGCTTGTACTATGTCTACGAGGAGCCTACCTACCGCGATATCCTCGAACTCTGCCTGCTCCCGTTCGCTGGACAGATATTTCAGTCGAGTGGAGCACTCCATATCCGCAGAGCTATCTCGCTCTACCAAAGCAGTCGCCCCGTTACCTTCTTCGAGATCGGCTCGGAGTTCCCCGTAGGAGAAGTAATGACCGATGACGCGGGTACACATCTCATCGCTGAGGAGGGCGTAAATGTGGTCACATCATCGGGCAGAGATGTTGTCGATGATATGTGGAACGCAGGCATCTATGTGATGGGCGAAGCGACACTCGACATCGTGCCAGCACTGCGCTCCGTAACGGTGGATGTCAAGAACAAGAGCATCGAGAACTTGGCTGACCACCTTGGCTTCTTCTCGCCCGATGAGTGGGACGATCCCAACGCCTTTATCGACTTTGGCGAATGGGGCGACTCGCTGTGTTTTTGCGGTAGTGATGCCTATAAAGGAACAATAATCTACACCAAAGGTAAGGAGGTCGCGCAGTGTAACTTTCCGATACAATGGGAGTTTTCATTGCAAACTACGCATAGGGAGTGGACATCGGATCGCTATACCAACATTGCCGAGAACTACACCGTTCCCGTACACTATGGCATTCGTGTCGTTGCGGCAGGCTCTACCCACTACCTTACGGACTCTGGCGATTGGTCGCAGGCAGAAACCTGCATCGTCTCGGAGGTTAAGACGGGAACGCCCGAAAGCATCAAGGTGGAGATAAACGGCATACCAGCCGATGGTGTGTTGCGGTTCTTTATCCGCCAGACACTCATCGGCAAGATTGAGTATTACGAAAGCAATCGTGGTCGCTACTCTTCGGGACACCAGGAGAACGCTACCTTTTCACAGATGACGATGACCATCGATGCGGGCGATAACTACGACAAGGGACTCAAGTATGAGTCGCTCGTAAACCCTGCCAACAATGTCGAGATGTCGATTGCACTGCCCGTCAGTGACATTCCCGCCATCCCCAACGACCACCTGCTGTACGCCCTCTACTACCTCGATGCCGAGGGTAACCCAACACGCCTCTGGCATACCAAGGGTGCGAACAACTACGACACCCTGGTCGGGCATATTGTGCAGTCAGCACTCAAGTACAAGCAGTTGCCGAGCAAACGACTTACGGGCGACATCTTCACTTCCGCGCACCTCGATATGAATACGGTGCTGCAGGATACGAAGTATCTCCATGCTGCATACTCGGTAAACTCTATCGAGTTGCAGACTCTTGATGACATCTACAATTGTGAACTTACGGAGATGCCTCGTTTCATTGTCGAGGAGAGACCAACTGAGGGCGATGATTGTGTGCGGGTACTATCGTTTGACTTCGAGATACAGCGCATCGTGCGTTGCTTGAACTTCCTCTTACTCCACGACCGCGCTGGGCGCATTCTTATCTTTGATAGCGTGTCGCGTACACTGCGCGAGATCTATCGCTCGGACTACGACTTCGAGATCTTCGCTGCCGAGAATGGCTTTGTGCGCTTCGAGCGAGGCGTCTTCTACTACTGCGACCATAGAGGTACGGTTAAGCAGGTCTTTGCTGGCTATAACCCAGAGCATTACTATGGCTGGGCGACATACCAGGGTGGCTACTTTATTCTGCTGATGTGGGGTGTTACGCGTAACCGCGAGGATGGAACGATAACAAACTATTATGCCTACCTATCACGCCCCGAAGCACCCATTCAGCGCGATGACTCATCGTATCGTAGAGGTGCTGGCTACTCCTCATTCTATGGCTCGCCATTAAGCAATGGTATGTTCCTCGCTGGCAACTGCATTGTGGTAAACACTACG
>JAGBFA010000014.1 GCA_017936685.1 Alistipes sp. | reverse complement strand
ACGCGTATATGCGACACCCCCGTCATCGTCACTCGACATTGTCGTACAATATGCGAACGGAACCGTCAGGATCGTCTCTCCGTCCACGCTTACATATCCGTCGGCCACGGGACCCGTTTGCGGATAATCCGCCGGTTTGTCGGGCGTGTTATCTTCGGTTTTGTCGCACGACCACGATCCGATCATCGACAATGCGCATAGCGCGATGGCAGTCACTCTTTTCATAGGTTTGCAGGTGTTATGTCCGTACATATCGGTTTGTCTCTACAAATATAAATCATATTTCTTTATCAAACAAAAAATTGAATCTCTTTTCCGACCTTCGTGCGTTTTTTTTACGGCGGCAGACCGTATGTTACGCAGACTTGATAACATTCTGCGTCTGTCATTCTGAGGAGCAGTCATAGACTGCGACGTGAGAATCTCATTTTTGAACGACAAGCTCCCGCATGTAGAACCGCGTTCCCGACGGCGAGACTCCCACGTCGCAACTGCGTTGCTCCTCGGAGTGACAGCAATGTGTGGCGAGACTCCCACGGTCGGGCATGCGCCCTCCCTCGGAGTGACAGTAAAAAGTCTTGTCGTTCACAGATTCTTCACATGCGTCAGGAATGGCGGTTTGTTTTGCTTTTCTCGAGAAATATCGCTAACTTGCATTGGTATTTCAACTTAAAACTACTGCTGATATGAAACATCTTGCGCCGCTCATGGCGGCAGTCATCGCTGTTGCGGCACTCTGCGGCTGCGGCGGACAAACGGAAAAGGCCGCGGCGAATCGCGAGCCGGAGTTCTGGCTCGGAGCCGACATCAGTGCCACCACCGAACTGGAATCGCGCGGCATATTCTCCTACAATACCGAGGGCGAGCGTCGTGAAAACACCCTGCTTATGAAAGAGCTGGGGCTGAATGCCGTGCGTCTGCGCGTGTGGGTCGATCCGCGCGGAGGTTGGAGCGACATGCACGATGTGCTGACGATGGCACAACGCGCCAAGCAACACGATATGGCCATCATGATCGACTTCCATTACAGCGACTGGTGGGCCGATCCTGCCAAGCAGATCACGCCCGCCGCGTGGGCCGACCTCGACTTCGAGGGCTTGAAGCAGGCCATGGCGCAGCATACCGCCCGGACGCTGCAACTGCTGCGCGACAACGACATCGACGTGAAGTGGGTGCAGGTGGGCAACGAGACGCGCAACGGCTTCATGTGGCCCATGGGTCATATCGACAACATGGAGCAGTACGCCGCTCTGACCACGGCCGGATACGATGCCGTGAAGAGCGTCTATCCCGATGCGATCGTCATAGTACACATCGACAACGGCTACGACAACGAGCTGTACAACCGCATATTCGACGGTTTGAAAGAGCATGGCGGCAAGTGGGATATGATCGGCATGAGTCTCTATCCCTACTGGGCGCATGAGGAGCACCCCGAGATGAACGAAGAGACCACGCTTCGCGACTGCATCGCCAACGTCAATGCCGTGAGCGAGAAGTACGGCTGCGACGTGATGATCGTCGAGACGGGCGTGGAGGCCTCGAACCCTGTGTCGGGCAAGGCCTTTATGGCTGCGCTGATCGATGCCATGCGCCACCGCACGGGCGGCCGCTGCAAGGGTGTGTTCTACTGGGCACCCGAATGCTGCCACGGCGGCTACAAGTTGGGAGCCTTCGCCGACGACCGTCCCACCGTCATCATGGAGGCCTTCACGGAGGCTGCGCGCGATTTGGGTTATATCGAGTAGTCGTACAGAGATAAGACATTTGCGCCCGATACTTCCGTCGAAAGAGGTGTCGGGCGTATCTGTTGTACAGTTGCGGCTGTTATTCAAATAACGACTCTATGACGGCATCGGATATTAAAAACCTCTCGGGCGGAATGCGCAGCCTGCCGTCTTCGGCCACAAGGTCGCCCGACTGCTGCCAGCGTCGTGCCGCCGCGAGCATCTTCTCGGCGTGTCCGCCTCCGAAGCGGCGTTCGACATAATCGATGTCGATGCCCTCGGCGCGCCGCAGCGAGACCATGACATACTCGTCGAACTGCTCGCCCGTCGAGAGCGTCTCGCTTTGGTATTCGGTCCTCCCCTGCGAATACTCCTCGGCCGTCGAACTGCACCGGCATCTCAGCCTGTCGCCGTCGAACGAGTGCGCCCCGGGGCCTATGCCTATGTAGGCCTCTCCGGTCCAATAGGCCGAGTTGTGGCGGGCGCGGCAGCCGGGCAGGGCGTAATTCGACACCTCGTAGTGCTCGTAGCCCGCGCCTGTCAGCACCTCGTGCACGCGGCGGAACTCTCGCTCGGAGGTCTGCTCGTCTACTTCGCGCATCTTACCCTCGGCCACGCGACGGGCGAAGAGGGTGCGCGGCTCGATTGTCAGGTGATAGGCCGAAATGTGCGTGACACCCAATTCTATGGCACGTTGCAGCGAATCGTCTAACACTCGGCCGCCGAAGCCGTCGATGCCGAATATCAGATCGATCGACATGTTTTCATATCCGGCGTCCTGCAACCGCTTGACGGCATCGGCAGCCTCTGCGGCCGAGTGACGGCGGTTCATCAGCCGCAATACGCCGTCGTCGAACGACTGTATGCCCAGACTCACCCTGTCGACGGCCGTGCGGCGCAGTGCGGCCACGTAGTCGCGCGTGACATCGTCGGGGTTGGCCTCAACGGTAACCTCCTCCAAACGGCCGCAATCCCACAGCGTGTCGGCCATATCGACGAGGCGTTGCAACTCTTCGGGGGCGACGAGCGACGGGGTGCCGCCGCCGAAATAGACGGTGCGTATGTGTCTGTCGACAAGAAAATCACGACGGCGCAACATCTCCTCACGCATTCGGACAAGTGTGGCCGGCAGCGATTGCAGGGCGGCCGTGCGGTAGAAATCGCAATAGGAGCAGATGCGTTTGCAATATGGTATGTGAAGATAGAGCAGCGACATTCGGCGAGCGTATTTTATATGTGCAAAGGTGGCGAAAAATCGGCGATTTTCAAAATCTTGCACCGTCCGATGCAAAAACATAGGCACGAGATTTTCATATAAAGGCCGATTGCACTATCTTTGCCGCAGGTTAGAATCAATGGGATATGAAATCGATCAAAGAGTTATACCGCATAGGCACAGGCCCTTCGAGCAGCCATACGATGGCTCCGCGCCGTGCCGCCGAGATATTTCTGTCGCGCCACCGCAACGCGGCTTCTTTCCGTGTCACGCTCTACGGCAGTCTTGCCGCCACCGGACGCGGCCACCTCACCGACCAGGCCATATTCGACGTGCTGCTGCCCCACGCATCGGTCGATTTGGTTTGGCAGCCGTCGGTCTTTTTATCGTTCCACCCCAACGGCATGCGCTTCGAGTCGCTCGATGCCGCCGGTGGCGTGACCGACACATGGACGGTGTACAGCGTGGGCGGCGGAGCCTTGGCCGAGGAGGGCGTGGCTCCGTCGGAGTCGGAGGACGTATATCCGCTCTCGAAGCTGTCTGACATATTGGCATGGTGCGACAAGAAGGGACGCATGCTGTGGGAGTATGTCGACCGCTACGAGGAGGACGATATATGGCCCTATCTGTCGGAGGTTTGGAGCGTCATGCGCCAGAGCGTCGAACGCGGCTTGGAGCGCGAGGGGGTGCTGCCCGGACCGCTGAACCTGCCGCGGCGCGCCGCAACCTACTATGTGCGCGCCTCGGGCTACAAGCAGAATCTGCAATCGCGCGGATTGGTCTTCGCCTACGCACTGGCCGTCAGCGAGGAGAACGCCTCGGGCGGCCGTATCGTCACGGCCCCCACATGCGGATCGTCGGGCGTGCTGCCCGCCGTGCTGTATCACCTGTGGAAGAGCCGCGATTTTTCGGAGGCACGCATCTGCCGCGCATTAGCCACGGCAGGATTGATCGGCAACATCGTCAAGCACAACGCATCGATCTCGGGTGCCGAGGTGGGCTGTCAGGGCGAGGTGGGCGTAGCATGCGCCATGGCTTCGGCCGCGGCCAACCAGCTCTTCGGAGGTTCGCCGGCACAGATAGAGTATGCCGCCGAGATGGGCTTGGAGCACCATTTGGGCATGACGTGCGACCCGGTGTGCGGGTTGGTGCAGATACCCTGCATCGAACGCAACGCCTATGCTGCGGCGCGCGCGCTCGATGCCAATCTCTACTCGGCCTTCACCGACGGACACCATCGCGTGTCGTTCGACCGTGTCGTCGAGGTGATGAAGCAGACCGGTCACGACCTGCCCTCGATCTACAAGGAGACCAGCCAGGGCGGTCTGGCCAAGGATTTCATCGATGTGGAATAGTGTGCGGCTCGTCGGCCGCCGGAGCTGTTATGCGGCAGGCGTGAGGTAAATATCGGGGCGAAATTTTTGTTTTCACATTTTATTTTCATACCTTTGTTTACTTTACTCTAAAAATGACAGAGGATATGAAACGGATAATGGACTTTTCTTACGAGCACTACGACTCTTTGGACGAAATGTCGGCAGAGGACAGGCAGCTTGTGCAGGAGGCTGTGAAGGCCACGCAGACGGCCAACGCCCGTTACTCCAATTTCAAGGTGGGTGCGGCGGCGCGGCTCGCGAGCGGCGTAACATTGCACGCCTCCAACTTCGAGAGCGAGGTCTATCCCGCCGGATTGTGCGCCGAGCGGTCGCTGCTCTTCTACGTGCAGGCCAACCATGCCGACGACCCGATCCGAACGCTGGCCATCGCCTCCGATCCTTCGCTCAGAGAGTGCTACCCGTGCGGACAGTGCCGGCAGGTACTGGTCGACGTGGAACGCCGGCAGGGTTCGCCCATAAGGGTGATAATGAGCGGCGGCGGCACGGCCTCGGTTGTGGATACGGCCACGAAGCTGCTGCCGTTCACATTCATTCTCGACTGATGCAAACCGTTATACGAAAAATGTTTACACCCGACGACATACTATACGAAGACAACCATCTGCTGATCGTCAACAAACATGCGGGCGATCTGGTGCAGCCCTCGCCCGAGTGCGACGATGCGTTGGAGACGCAGATCAAGGCGATGATAAAGATACGCGACCACAAACCCTCGGAGGTCTACTTAGGTGTGGTGCACCGCATAGACCGTCCCGTGAGCGGTACGGTGATCTTCGCCAAGACCTCGAAGGCTCTGGTGCGGCTCAACGAGATGATCCGCAACGGAGCCATACGCAAGACCTATTGGGCCGTGACGGAGTCGGCACCGCAGCCCGAGCAGGGCGAGCTGTGCCACTGGATCGTGCGCAACGGCAAGACCAACCGTTCGCACGCCTACGACACACCGCACGCCGATGCCAAACAGGCGCGGTTGAAGTATCGCATGCTGGCCGCCTCGACCAACTACACCCTCTTGGAGGTCGACCTGCTGACAGGCCGTCACCACCAGATACGTGCGCAGCTCTCGAAGATAGGCTGCCCGATCAAGGGCGATCTGAAATACGGTGCCCGCCGCTCGAATCCCGACGGCGGCATCTCGCTGCACTCGCGCAGAGTGGAGTTCGTACACCCGGTGCAGAAGACCCCTTTGTGCGTCACGGCACCCGTGCCCGATGACAATCTGTGGCGGTTCTTCGAGCAGAGTCAACAATAATCCTTCGTCATGCGAATATTGATCCAGCGCGTAACGCAGGCCCGATGCGACATCGGCGGCCGCACCCACTCCTCAATAGGACGCGGGCTGCTGGTGCTGGTGGGCATCGAAGCGGCCGACAACGATGAAGACATCGATTGGCTGGCGCGCAAGCTGCTCTCGCTCAGAATATTCGACGATGCCGACGGCGTGATGAACCTGTCGGTGACGGACACGGGCGGAGAGGTGATGATCATAAGTCAGTTCACGTTGCAGGCCTCCACGCGAAAGGGCAACCGCCCGTCGTGGTTCAAGGCTGCGCCCGAAGCCGTGTCGCGACCCCTGTACGAGAGATTCGTCGCTCGTGTGGGGCAGTTGTCGGGACGTACCGTGGCCACGGGCAGCTTCGGTGCCGACATGCAGATATCGCTTACCAACGACGGACCGGTCACGATCTGGATCGATTCGCGCAACAGAGAATAGAACATACAAACCTTATAATCATGAAACTTAAAAATTTACTTATTGCATTAACGGCATTGTTTGTGTTGGCCGCCTGCGATGATGACGACGACTTTTCGTGTCGCATCGAGAGTTTCGAGATAAGCGGAATAGGCGAAAACACGGCTGCGCTCACGGCCGTCATAGAGGTGAGCGACATGGAGAAGGTCGATCAGATGGGTTTCTGTCTGCGACGACAGTCGGAGAGCGATTTCGAATGGATTTCGGTGCCCAAATCGCGCACCATAACACTCGATCTCGAAGCACTGCAAAGCGGTGCCACGTATGAATGCCGCCCCTTCGTGCGCGCAGTGGGCGATACGTGGGTATGGCCTAAAACGGAGCGGTTTACGACTCTTTCATCTGCCAAGCCCGATCCAGATCCAGATCCTGACCCCGATCCTGACCCCGATCCTGACCCCGATCCTGACCCCGATCCTGATCCCGATCCTGATCCCGACCCTGATCCTGATCCCGATCCTGACCCCGATCCTGATCCCGACCCTGATCCCGACCCCGATCCGAATCCGACCGTATATCGCACGGGCTGGTTCGAATTGCCCGTCGAGCACGATGGCGACCGCAACGGCATAGACGACAACAACTCGACATATTACTATGCGCATCACCTCTGCGACGGCAGCGAAAAGAACGCCCAGGGCAACGGCAGTGCGCGCAATTACAGCGTATGTTTCAGCAGCGAGCACCACTGCCCGGTATGGGTGGCCGCTCCGCGTCACAGCATGTATGTGGGTTCGGCAAGCCGTACCAATGCCTACACGCAGGATCCGCAGATCCCGTCGAACATACAGTACAACAGCAAGTCTACGGGCGACGGCTGCAACAAGGGACACATGGTCGGCTCGGCCGAGCGTACATCGTCGTCGGCAACCAACCGTCAGGTATTCTACTACACCAACATCGCGCCTCAGAACTCGTCGACGTTCAATACGGGCGGCGGAGCGTGGAACAATCTCGAAGACCATATCGACGGTCTGGTGTGCGCCGATACGCTCTATGAGGTGGTAGGCTGCTACTTCGACCGTTATACCGATGCCTACGGTTCGGTCTCTTCGCCGCGACGCATCTCCTTCGGCGGCCGCAGCGACGTGAGCAAGCCCACGATGTTCTACTACGCGCTGCTGCGCACCAAGAAGGGCAACACCCGCAAATCGGTGCGCGACTGCTCGGCTTCGGAGTTGCAGTGCGTGGCATTCGTCATAAGCCATACGATGGAGAAGGGACACAAGCCGCAGGCGAAGGATATGATCTCGGTAAAGGATTTGGAGGCCTTGACCGGATTCACCTTCTTCCCCAACGTGCCCAATGCACCCAAGGATAGCTTCACTCCGTCGGACTGGCTTTAAGCGTTGCGCCCTATGCTGATAGCACAACAGAAACGTCGCGAGAATATCGCCGAATACATCTTGTATCTGTGGCAGTTGGAGGACCTGCTGCGAGCGTTGCAGTTCAGTCCCGAGGCCATATACTCGCAGCTCGTCGCGCCAAACGATGTCGACGAGGAGCAGAAGCAGACCATATTTCTATGGTACATGGATATCGTGGCTCTGCTGCGCAAGGAGGGCAAGGAGGAGTCGGGGCACCTCGAACACACACTGCATCTGATAGCCGACATGCACAATCTGCATCTGCAACTGCTGTCGCTGCCCGCAGGCGAACGCTATCGCTCGCTGCTCGTTCGTCTCACGCCCGAGATGCCGCGTCTGCGCATGCTCTTCGGCAAAGACGACATAAGCGATACGGAGCTGTGCTTTCGCGCTCTGTATGCCGTCATGCTCTACCGCATACGCGGCAAGGGCGGAGAGCGCGCCGTGGCCGACACGTTGGAGGTCATATCGCCCGTCATAGCCGAGCTGGCCTCGGTTTACGGCAAGGTGGAGAGAGGGGAGATAGACTTGTTCAAAGATTGACTTTTTCGTGACTTTTTCGTGAAAAGCGGCATTCTACTGCCGCGCACTTGCTCCGCCGAATAGGAAATACGTCAGTATATCCTATCCGGCGGATCTTCGTTTGCGTTGTATAATACCGCTTTTGACGAAAAAATGGCGCATAATTCTTTGGAAGACTATTTCCACTCTGTCATTCTGAGTGGAACGTAGTGTAACGAAGAATCTGGTTGGTTGGGGTAGACAAAATCACTCGTTTTGTCATTCTGAGGAGCGATTGAAAATCGCGACGTGAGAATCTCTGTTTCACACGACGAAAACACACCCTGCTGCGGCCATGCGGCGGCGGCAGGGTGTGTCTCATTCGATCCGTTGCGGAGCGAGTCAGCACAAAGCGGATCAGCGATTAGTGGCCTTGGCACCGACGAACGAGCATGCGGCGGCGGCTAACGAGGCTATGAACGAGAGTATCGCGCCGATATGCGACACCTTCGTATCGTCGTCGGCAAGCATCTTTTCGAGCAGCTCGCCCTCGATCTTGGTACCCATGAATTCGAAGCCGGGCGTGGCGAACATTCCCAATACGGCCACGACGGCACCGATAGCAGCACACCAGAATGCCAGCGCGTACTGGCGATAGAGCACCGATGCGAGCGTGCACAGACCTGCGAGAAGGCCGATTACACCCCATACGGTCGATACGCCGCTTACACCGGCCGAAAGACCGTCGAACGAGTATTTCGTCCACGACAGGAATACGAATACGATCATCAGCAAGGCGGCCACCGATGCCACGAGCAGAAAAGGATTGGCGGTGTCGATGCTCGGACGTTTGAAGTCAACGGCTTTGAGAGCCGCTACGTCGGGTTTGAGAAAATTGTAACTCATGATTTATAAAATTTTGATTAATAAAAAGGTGCTTTTTCATGATCAGAACGGAAGAGAAACGCCTTCGGCGAACTTGCGTTTGATGCGATACTTCACTATGTATATTGTTTCCGGCTCGACATTGAACAGCTGCGCCATATCGGCCGTGCTCATTCTCAACAGAAAACATATTATGTATTTTCGGTCGGTGGCGGTGAGGTTGGCAACGGCCGAGGCGCACAGTGTCTCGACATAGGCACGATCCATCAGGTCGAGATGCGCCAGATAATCGTTCTTGCGCGCGAGTTCGAGCGGCGACGAAGCGATTATCGAACGCATGTTGTCGACGGTCGAGTGCGACGGTATCTCCGCAATATGCTTTTTGAGCGAAGCCACATCGCAGTCCGTGCGTCGTGCAATGGTCATGGCCATATCGATGCGGCGGCGCATGAAGCGGCTGTAACGGCGGAAATATCTGTAAAGCCACACCACGGAGGCAAGCGAGACAACGACGGCCAAACCCAATATTATATCTATGACGGCTTGCCCGACATGACGGTCGCACGCTCCTGCGGCATCTTCCGCCGAAGCCGAGGCGCAACCGGCAAGGAGCAGCACGGCCAAAGACGGCAATGCACACCTTTTCATCAAGCCCTGCACAAGGTCCGGCCTCCGCCCGCCATGATGACGAGCAGAGAGAATGTGCATGAAGATGAACCGTTTGGGATATGACCGTTTTATCATCTGTCAGAGTGTGTGTTCAATCGCATGCAAAGTTAAAAGGTCGCACCCGAATGCGACCTTTACAAATCTTTATAAAAGATGTCACAAAGTTTAGAAGGGCAGGATTACACCCTTCTGGAACTTCTTTTTAAGACGGTGACGCACGATATACACCGTTTCGGGTTCGATATTGAACAGCGAGGCTATGTCGGCCGTGGCGATGCCGGCCATGAAGCAGATCATGTATTTGCGGTCCATAGATGTGATGGCGGCAACGGCCGTGGCGCATATATCGTCGACACCGGCGGCATCGATACGGTCGATCCGCTCGATATACTCATTGCGTCGAGCGGCATCGATGCGCGACGAATCCACCAATGCACGCACGTTTTCGATTGTAGTGCGCGAGACAGAATCCGAGAGTCGCTGTTTGATCTGCGCCAGTTCGCGTGCCGACATCTCGGCCGTAAGTGCGGTTTCATACATGCGCTGCTCGATGTTGGCGCGTCTGAGGCGGAACAGGTATCGCAGCAGAACCACTGCCGTCAGCAGAATAGCGGCCAATACGATCAGCACGGTGTTGAGCTGCCGGTGCAGGCGGCTTTCACGCTTCAGCTCCTCGATGCGCTGCTGACGCTGCCGCGTGTCGTAACGCTCCTGCAAGTCGTTGAGCACCGCGGCACGCTCGATGTCGTAACGATGCTTGTTATAGTCGATGAGCTGCCGGCCGTAGTCGAACGTCTTCTCCGCATCGCCGCGGCGGCGGCTCAGCTCGAACAGAAAGTCGTAGGCCTCGCTGCGCTCGGCTATCAGCGTATTGGCATGCACCCTCTCCATGGTGTCGAGAATGGCAATGACCTGCTGCATCTTCCGCTCGGCCTCATCGTAACGCCCCTCGTACATAAGCTGCCATGCCCTCATATCGCCGATCGAAATATCCGATTCGGCTATGATGGTCGGATCGGAGAGCACGTTTTTGGCTTGGTCGGCACGATCGAGCCAGTAGCGTATGCTGTCCCTGCGAGGCGGATCGAAATGGAGATCGTACATAACCGCCAGATTGTAGTAATCCCATACGGGATTGAGGATTCCCTTGTCGCCGTCGGCGATGAACCGGTCGGTATATTGCGCCGCACTCACGGCATGGGAGATCATCGAGTCGCGCAGGCAGATGTGTCTGTCGGGGTCGTCTTCACGGTCGACCAAAAGCGTGTAGTATGCCGATGTCACAGCATGATAGTCGTGCTTGGAGTGGTCGCTGCCGCTGAGTATGGACGAGCGGCGCATGCGGCCGATGATCTCGCGCATGCGGTCGACGTCTCCGGCATTGAGATAATCGGTGGCCAGCGAGTAGTAACAGTCGGTCTCTATGTCGTAACACGGCTCGGACGAACGGCGGCACAGCTCGACGGCGCGCAGCAAGATGTCGTGTGCCTGCACCAGATCGCCGTTGTACTGTATGGAATTGCCCAACTCACTGTATATACGCGCTGTTTCGCGGGTCGGGCGGCAGCGGTCAAGCTCCTCGGAGAGCTGCTGCGCCATGAGTCTCATCTGCTGCGAATCGGCCTGGTGCTCGCAGCATTCGAGCATCTGACGAAATCGCGTCGCGTCATCGGGCTGCGACTGTCGCGGCGGCGGCGAGCACGACCACGACCACGACGGCATAGCTGCTGCCGCCACGACCAAAAGCCGCCACAGACGGTGTGTTATGCGAGGTATCATATTTGCAATATATTATTCTTTCATACAAAAATACGAATAAGTGAGTGCAATACCAAATTTATTTGACATTGCACGCAATTATCATTATCTTTGCATATAATCTAAATTTATGCCCTATGGACGGCAACAAAAACACCCGCAACGAGGTGGACTATCAATCGCTGATGAGCCACCGTATCAGAAAGATCCTTTTGATATGCAACAACTACGACCGCTACACGCTCGAAGAGGACGGCCACATAGAGTCGCAGATAACGCATGAATATGCAGAGCTGAATCTGAGCAATCCGCCGTCATTCACGCGCGCCGACTCGACGCGCGAAGCATTGGAGATACTCTCCGAGGATCACGACTTCGACCTGATACTGACGATGTACAACGTCGGCGACATCGACGTATTTTCGTTCTCGAAGATAGTCAAGGAGCAATACCCCTCGATAGCGTTGGTGCTGCTGACCAACTTCTCGAAGGAGATATATCGCCGCATAGAGGAGCAGGACACATCGTCATTCGACCATATCTTCTGCTGGAACAACTCGGCCGATCTGATCATAGCCATCATCAAACTGTTGGAGGACGGCATGAACGCCGAGCACGACATATCGGAGGTGGGCGTGCAGGCCATTCTGCTGGTCGAGGACTCCATACGCTACTACTCGACCTACCTGCCGGCCATATACAAACTCGTATTGCAGCAGAACGGCGAGTCGATCAAGGAGGCACTGAACGAGCAGCAGCGCATCATGCGCAAGCGTGCCCGTCCGAAGATACTGATGGCCACCAACTACACCGATGCGGTGACGCTGTACGAACGCTACAAGAACAATCTGTTAGGCGTGATCTCCGATGTCGGGTTCGTCATCAGGCGCAACGATCCCTCGAAGGACGAAAAGCTCGATGCCGGCATCGATCTGTGCCGGCTCATACGGCACGACACCCCCACGATGCCCTTCCTGTTGCAGTCGTCGCAGGAGAGCATGCGACTAACGGCCGCACAGTTGGGCGTGGGATTCATCGTCAAGAACTCCAAGACGCTCATACACGATCTGAGCGACTACATTAGCCGCGAATTCGCATTCGGCGACTTGGTGTTCAAGGATCCGGCTACGGGCAGCGAGGTGATGCGCGCCAAGGATCTCTGCGGCCTGCAAACACTCATGCGCAACGTCGACGACAACACGCTGCTGTACAACATATCGAACAACTATCTCTCAAAATGGCTGCTCTCGCGCGGTCTGTTCTCGCTGGGCAAGGCATTCCGGGCCAAGAGCATCACAGAGTTCGGCAGTGCCGACGAGATCAAACGCTTCTGCATCGAGCAGATAGGCGAATATCGCGTGGCCGTGGGACAGGGAGTCATTGCTCAGTTCGATGCGGCCACATACAACGATGCCATCTGGTTCGCCCGCATAGGCAGCGGCTCGCTGGGCGGCAAGGCGCGCGGTCTGGCGTTCATGAACAGCGTGTTGCAGCGTCACAACCTCTACGACCGCTGGGACTCGGTGCGCGTGATGATACCGCGCACGGTGGTCATCACCACCGAATACTTCGACCGCTTCATCATCGACAACGGACTGCAATATGTCATCAACGCCGACATCTCCGACGAGGAGATACTATCGGAGTTCGTGGCCTCGACACTGCCCGATTCGCTGATGGAGTGCCTCCGTGCCTTTATCCGCACCTCGCACACACCGTTGGCGGTGCGTTCAAGCTCGAAGCTGGAAGACTCCTACTACCAGCCCTTCGCCGGCATATACTCCACATACATGATACCTCACACCGACAACGAGGATCAGCAGCTGCGACTGTTGAGCAAGGCCATAAAGAGCGTCTACGCCTCGGTCTTCTTCTCCTCGTCGCGAGCCTACATCACCGCCACGGCCAACGTCATCAGCGAGGAGAAGATGGCCATCGTCATACAGGAGATATGCGGATCGGAGGACAAGGGATACTTCTTCCCCACGCTCTCGGGCGTGGCACGCTCGCTCAACCACTACCCCATCGGCTACGAAAAGGCCGAGGAGGGCATCGTCAAGCTGGCTTTCGGTCTGGGCAAGAGCGTCGTCGACGGCGACGAGGTGCTGCGCTTCTCGCCGCGCTACCCCAACCACGTGTTGCAGACCTCGACCTCGAATCTGGCCATGCGCGACACGCAGCACACCATGTACGCGCTCAACCTCAAACCCGAGAAGTTCAAGACATCGATCGACGACGGCATCAACCTCGAACGACTCGACATCATGGCCTGCAAGGGGTTCCGCAACATGCGCCACGTGGCCTCGACATGGGACATGCACTCGCAGCGCATCGTCGACTCGGCTTTGGCCGAGGGATTCAAGGTGATTACCTTCGCTCCGATATTGAAGTTCAACACCTTCCCTCTGGCCGACATCATCTCGTCGCTGTTGGAGGTGGGCGTTGCCGAGATGAAATGCCAGGTGGAGATAGAGTTCGCCGCCAATCTCGACACGGCAGGCGGGCAGCGCATATTCAACGTCTTGCAGATACGCCCCATTGCCGATCGTCAGAGGGCGCACACGGCCGACTGGTCGAAGATCTCTCACGACGACGCCATAGTCTACTCCCAGAGCGCACTGGGCACGGGAGCCATAGAGCAGGTGAGCGACATAGTCTATGTGCGCACCGAGGCATTCGACCCCTCGCACACGGCCGACATAGCGCGCGAGCTGACCGATCTGAACGCCCGCATGCGCAGCGAGAAGCGCGGCTACGTGCTGGTGGGTCCGGGACGCTGGGGATCGAGCAATCCGTGGTTAGGCATACCCATCAAGTGGAGCGACATATCCGAGTCGAAGGTGATAATCGAGTGCGGCTTGGAGGACTTCAACATCGAACCGAGCCAGGGATCGCACTTCTTCCAGAACCTGACCTCGTTCGGCGTGGGATACATGACCGTCAACCCCTATGCCGGCGACGGCGTGTTCGACATCGGACGGCTCGATGCCATGCCGGCCGAGTATGAAAGCACATATCTGCGCGCCGTACATTTCGACCGTCCGCTCGAAATATTCGTCGACGGAGTACACAACAAGGGAATAATCAAATAGATAACCCTCCATACCCTATCACGCCCCGGGCATCTGCGCTCGGGGCGCAACTCTTCACACGCCTGCGGCGCGGCGGAAGCGGCTTGCCGGCGAACACGGGAAAACGGCACTGTCTCACTCTCCGGTGTGGAGGCGAGACTCCCACGTACCGCACAGCGATCCCGACCGCGAGACTCCCACGTCGCAACTGCGTTGCTCCTCGGAGTGACAGGGTGGTCTTGTCCTGTCATTCTGAGGAGCGGCTATTAGCCGCGACGTGAGAATCTCTCTTTGCCAATTTTCTTTCCCCTCCACCGGATTTTAAGACAGAACCGGAAAAACAAGGCGGCCGCCGCGATGGGAATCGCATGACAGCCGCCCCCGCCAACAGTGAGTAAAAAATACTTGGTTTGGTCGGATCCATATATCGTTCAATATCACAAATATCAAACCTCACCGACAGGAGGCATCGCTCCTGTCCCCGCCATTATCTTCGAGACTCCGACACGGAGAGTATCCGCAACCGTACTGGCACCGGCCTGCAAGCGATACACAGACAAAGATGGCGCATTTGCAGCCCCTACGAAGGTCTTGGGAACCCGAAATCGGAAGCTGTCCTGCGCCATGTCACTCCCGCTCGTCCGAAGACGGACGGGACGCAACAGGTGAGACAACCATTATACCGATTTCAAACACTCCCTAAAAGGAGTTCCCAAGTTTTCGTAGGTATAAAGAGCTGTTTACCCTCTATTACATCGTCGGCATTGCCGACATATCGATTGCAAAGATACGACAACTTTTCATTTAAAATATGACTATCAGGCAAAAAAGTAAAAACAGCGGAATATTTCCGCATAATGACCGGTTTGAGAAATCACCGGTAAAAGTCGTCGAAAGAGAAGAGCTATATGAAACGATTTTCGTTATCGTATCATGTCGTATGACCATGTCGTTCCATCTGCCACTCCGAGGAGCAACGCAGTTGCGACGTGGGAGTCTCGCCGTCGGGAGTGCGTTTGTCTGTCCAAAGTGAGATTCTCACGTCGCAGTCTATGACTGCTCCTCAGAATGACAGACGCAGAATGTTATCAAGTCTGCGTAACATACGATCTGCCGCCGCAAAAAAAACGCACGAAGGTCGGAAAAGAGATGCAATTTTTTGTTTGATAAAGAAATATGATTTATATTTGTAAAGACAAACCGATATGTATGGACATAACACCTGCAAACCTATGAAAAGAGTGACTGCCATCGCGCTATGCGCATTGTCGATGATCGGATCGTGGTCGTGCGACAAAAAGGAGGATAACACGGACAAACCGGCGGATTATCCGCAAACGGGTCCCGTGGCCGACGGATATGTAAGCGTGGACGGAGAGACGATCCTGACGGTTCCGTTCGCATATTGTACGACAATGTCGAGTGACGATGACGGGGGTGTCGCATATACGCGT
>JAGBFA010000013.1 GCA_017936685.1 Alistipes sp. | reverse complement strand
ACGGTAAAGGGGATTGACATTCTGAACGGCGTTTTATGCCTTTGACAAATAATAATCTTATGCCTTTACCTATGTCTGTCCTCGAAAGGTAGCCTTTTTGGGGCTACCTTATTGTTTCCAATTACAAATATAGAATGACAAGGCAGGCATATCTGCAACGCACGTCGTCCACAACCGGATTCTTCACTCCGCGTTGCTCCGTTCAGAATGACAGGACAATGGAAATAGTTGCGCACGGATTCTCGACCTGCGGGCTTCATACTTCGCGATATGCACGTGCGTGGCAGATACAAGGAGATATGATAGGCTTGAACATAAAAAAAGAGAGGTGAAAAACCTCTCTTTAAGTAGCGGGAGAAGGACTCGAACCTCCGACCTCCGGGTTATGAGCCCGACGAGCTGCCAACTGCTCTATCCCGCGATATATCTTCGCGCCTAAGCGGCCATTTCGTTTTCGATAGTGCAAAGGTAATACAAAAATACGGTTTACGCAAATATTTTTTCTCCTTCGCGTACACATGCGTGCCGCACACGCGCATAGTGCAGTGGCACTCTGCTACTTAGTCTTAAAAATATTTTTCGCCACCACCTCGGCCAGATCCACCGTATCGCGGCCGGCCACACGCTCGACGGTCTTGTTGCACAGAGGGCACGCCGTCACGATGGCATCGGCACCCGTCGACTCCAACTCGGCGACCATGCGCTCGGCTATACGCCGCTGCTGCCTGTCGTCGATCACCGTATTGGCAAGCGAGGCTCCGCAGCAGAGCGAGTTGCGGCGGTTGTGCTCAGCCTCCACCAGCACACCGGCAGCCTCTATCACACGGCGCGGCTCGTCGTAGATGTCGCAGCCGCGTCCCAGCTCGCACGGATCGTGATAAGTGTAGCGCACGGCGGAGCGGTCGACATGCAATCGTCCCTCGTCCATCATGCGGCATATATACTCCGAGTGGTGCATCACCTCGATGCCGTCGAGTTCATACTGCTCGCGAAATACCTTCAAGCATATCGGGCACGAGGTGACAAGGCGCGTTATGCCGTGACGGCGGAACAGTTCGGTGTTGTAGTCGATCATCTTGCGCGCGGCGGTCGTCTCGCCCGAGAGCATCAGCGGCCGTCCGCAGCACACTCCGCCGTCGGCATCGGCGCGCCACACGTCGTCGCCCGCAGCCTCGAATATGGTGTTCATGGCCGAGAGTATGCGCGGCGTGAGCATGGTCATGCAGCCGGCGAAGTAGCCCGTGCGCCCCTTGCCCGAGGAGCGATCGAGACCCGCGAGATAGCCGTAACGCCCCTCGTTGGGTATGTCGCGCATCTTGGCGCGCGAGTTCAGACGCAGCGTATTGAGATTGATGCCCACAGGGCACTGCGTCTGGCAGCGGCCGCACATCAGGCAGTTGGCTGCCGTAGATAGTTTGAGCATGTTGTAGCGGCGGTCGCGCAGGAAGTAGACCGACTGCACGTCGTTGATGCCCAGATCCTCCTGCAACTGGCACGGATCGATGCAGATGCCGCAGCGCGAGCAGGCCTCGACCTCGAAGTTGTCGTAGGACTTCTCCTCGATCGAGGGCGCGAGCTTGTAGCGGCGCAGGAATATAAGCGGTATCTCCGTGAAGATGTGCATGTAGCGCGAGAAGGGCATGGCCACGAAAAAGACACCTAAGGCCGTCGAGTAGAGCCACCACGCAGGCTCCGACAACGCTTCGAGCGTCGCCGCGTCGAGATGTTCTCGCAGGAATCCGCCCGTCGAGCCGGTCAGAAAGCTGCCGCCGCCCGACAAGGCGCACGTGATGCTCTCGGCCACGTAACGCAGCGGAAAGACGAACCACAGCGACGACAGCGCAATGCGGTCGAAGAGCACGTGGCGCGTGGTGCGCCGCATACCCATCAGCCGCGAACGCATGCGTTTGAGCCATGCCAGCAAGACACCCGACAGCACCACCGTAAGCATCAGATCCATCGCCAGTTCGAATCCGGCCTTATGCTCGGTGATGCCGTTGACCGGCATGAAATACTTGAAAAAGACGTGCCCCTGCAACGGCACCCAGCCCCAGCCCAGATAGGCCACCGTCTCGACCCAGCCTATGACGATCAGCAGAAACCAGCCCAGCGCCAGCGACGTGTGCATGTATCCCAGCACGGGATTGACGCGCCAGATGCGACGATGCAGCAGCGACTCGCGCACGACCTCCCACACGGCCGCAAGGCTCTTGGTCGAGAATATGTTGCGGCGTATAAGACGCTTGTCCTCCGCGGGCAGATGGATCGTCCAGAGGGTATATTTAGTCACCAGCACCACGGCCATGACCGCTGCGCCGATGATGAACGGCAGAGTGAATGGTGCGAAAAATGTCATCTCAGAAATCTCCCAATTTACGTTTAATCAACATCGCCAGTCCGCGCGTGTTTATGCCTCGCGGGCACACCAACCGGCACTTGCCGCAGAGCATGCACTTGTTCATCTCCTCGTAGGCCCCCATATACTCGCCGCGGCGCACCAGCGTATGCACGCGGCGGAAGTTGAATTGCGTCAGGTTGCCCGCCGTGCAGCTGGCCGTACACGAGCCGCAGCCTATGCAGGTCTGCAACTCGGGCATCTCGCGCAGGATCTCGTTGCTCTTGCGCAGGTCGTTGCTGTCTATGTCGATGGCGCGCGGCTTGCTGATGCCGTAACCGAACTTTATGTTTCTCATCGTCTGTCAGCGTTAAGGTAGTCGACGACGGCATCGGCCGCCATCGAGGCCTCGGCCAGCGTGTCGGCCAGGCTCTTGGGTGCAGTGACGGCACCGGCGTAGAATATTCCCTCGCGCTGCGAGCGCACGGCACCCGTGAACGGATCCTTGTTCTGCATGAAGCCGTTGGGAGCCAGCGCAAGGCCTGCCGACGCAGCCAGAGAGGCGTTGTCGTCGTTGGCGCGCATGCCTACCAGCAGCACCAGCATGTCGATGCTCATCTTCAACGGCCGTCCGGTCAGCGTATCCTCGGCCTTGATCTGTATGCGGCCGTTGATCGTCGGGCTGGCTTCGGATATGCGGCCGCGCACGAAGTGTATGTTGTATGACTGCTGCGCCTCGCGATACAACTCCTCATAGCCCGGACCGAACATGCGTATGTCCATGTAGAAGTTGAACACGTCGGCCTCGGGGAACATCTTTTTCAGCTCGATGGCCTGCTTGACACCCGTTATGCAGCACACCTTCGAGCAGTGGCTCTGGCACACCTTCTCGTCGCGCGAGCCGACGCAGTGCAGAATGGCTATGCGGCGCGGTGCGCTGCCGTCGGCAAGGCGCACACTGCCGCGGTTCATCATCTGTTCCAGATCGGCCGAGGTGACCACGTTGTCGTATATGCCGTAGCCGTACTCCTGCTTGCGATGCGCATCGAACAGAGTGAAGCCCGTGGCCACAACCACAGCGTCGGCCTCTACGCGCTCGCCGCCTGCAAGCACGACACCGTCTGCCGAGACGGCCTCGACGCTAACGCCCGTGCGGCACTCTATACCGCGCTCGACAATGCCCCTGCACAGCGGCTCCAATACCTCCTCTGCGGGCGTGAATGTCGGAAAGAGCTTGTGCCAGTTGCGCACCTTGCCGCCCGTCACCTCCTCGCGCTCGACGATCACAGGCTCCACGCCGCGGCTCTCCAACCTCAAAGCGGCGGCCATGCCGGCCGCACCTCCGCCCACTATGACTACTCTTGGTTTCATCTGTTATAACTTTATATCGTATATGGCGCGCTGACAACCGTTGTTGACAGCCGCCCGTTCGGGTTTTCCTATATAACGTCCGTCGCGCCCCAGATACTTGGCCGCAGGGTCGTACTCCACGCCCATCTTGTCCAGCAGCGGCTCGACATCGACCTGGTGCATCTGCATGCCCAGCTCCCACGGGTCGTAGCCTAACACCAGACCCGCCATCTCCTCGTAGGTCAGCACGGGTATGCCCTGTCCGTCGGGTCCGTATGTCGTGCCCTCCATCTCGGCTATGGCATACTGCCACTTGTCCAAAAACATCGAACAGCCCGGGCAGTTGGCCACGATGAAATCGGGCTTGTAGGGCGACATGCTCTCCAACTTCTTCTGCGTGTTGGCTATCGAGTAGCCGCGGTTGGCCTGCACGAGATATTGGCGGAAGCCGAACCCGCAGCAGTGACGACGCTCGGGATAGTCCACTACCTCGCCGCCCCACGACTCGATCATGCCGGCCAGCACATAGGGGAACTCCGATCCGCCGATGCCCTTCTTGGGGAATATCTTGGCGTAGTGGCAGCCGATATGCTCCACCACGCGCAGCGGACGTCCCGTATAGACGTTGACCAGCTTGCGCTTGGCCTTGCGGGCTATCTCGTCGCGGAAGTGAAACACTATGTCGGAGGTGTGAGCCAGCGAACGCGGCTTGACCAGCTCGCGCCCGGTAGCCTTGTAGAGGTATTCGCGCGTGCGCTCCTCCGTCTCGGGAAACTCCTCCCACGTGTTGAGGATCTCCGTATATATGCCGAACGAGGTGATGCACGACGATATGAAGTTCTCGTACCCGGCCTCGCCCATCAGCGCGAACTGCCGCGCCACCACGGTCATGATGGTCTCCAACGGCACCACGTCGGAGTGGTAGCCGATGCCCGTGCACGAGGTGTGCATCGGGTCGTCCATCACATTGCGTCCCAAGTCATTGCGCAATATGTCGAGAAACGCCCGCTCGCTGCCCGGAAAGAAGTTCTGACGTATGCAGCTGCGTGCGTAGTAATATTTGTCGTCGGCTATATCTTTCTGATACTCTTGCCAAGAAGCTCTTTTCATCGTCTAATAGTGTTGTTCGGAGTTGGTCGTATAGGTGTGCATCATATAGTCGTCGTCGGCACTCTCGTAACCCATCTCGCGCGCCTTGCGTTCGGAGTGCCGCTCGATGGTGTCGTAGAACTCCTTGCCGCCGCTGACCTCGAATATGCGGTGCAGCTCCTGCATCGATTCGTCGTCGATCTTGCGCAGCGCACCCTCGCCCTCGCTGCCGTAGACAGGCGTGAAACGGCCGTAGACCGCCTTGTCGTGGTCGATGATCCACTCCCACACCACACCCTGCTCGGGGTGGAGTGCCGGTGCTATGTTGCGCGGCACCAGGCAGTAGCCCGTGCGCAAGATGTTGTCGCCTATGAGACGCTTCACGGCTAACTGCTGCCGTCCCTTCTCGCTCTCGACAAAGAAGCCCAACTTCTGCGACAGCGTCCGCAGACCCTGTATGACGTATGCCGGAGTATTGCCCCGCGGACAGCGCGGACGACACGACATGCACTCGCCGCAATACCATATCACGTCGCTGCGCATAAGACGCTCGATCTCCTCGTCGTCGCGCGTGAGCACGACATTGACGATCTGTCGGGGATCGTAATTATAGAACTCGGCCGCCGGACACACACCCGTGCAGACACCGCAGTTCATGCACGAATGCAATCCCTCCCGCACTCTGATGTCTTCGAGCAGCATATCGAAATATTTTCCCATCTTCTGACATTATATAACGTCACAAAGTTACGCTTTTACCCACCGACACACATCAGTATAAATACGTAAAACGATATTGCAGCTGTTTTTCGCACCATTCGCAGACTGACATATCCGGCACCTGAGGGGCGGCAGCCCTGCCGCAGAGTCCTGCAATCGCGGTTATTTTCGTGCGGAAGTAAAAATAATAGTGGAAAATTTTGGAGGAAAGGATTTTTGTTGTACTTTTGCGCTCGGAAAGGTGGCAGAGTGGTCGAATGCGCCGGTCTTGAAAACCGATGAGCTGAGAGGCTCCGGGGGTTCGAATCCCTCCCTTTCCGCCAATACTATCCCGATAAGGCAGAACAGATGTTCTGCTTTTTTTTGTTGCGCAGTCGAGATCGACGAAAATAATTTTTCGTCATCTCTTTACGCAACAATTTTCGCTTCGCTTGTCGGGATCGTCGGCAAGCGCGGCATTCTCGCATAAGAGGGGTTGCCGGACGTTTGATAAGAATGATTTCAGCGGCCGTCCGGCTATGGCAGAGCCATTCGAATCCCTCCCTTTCCGCCAATACGATCCCGATAAGGCAGAACAGATGTTCTGCCTTTTTTTGTTGCGTGACCAAGATCGGCGAAAAAGATAAACTTCTGCTGCACTCAACTTGGCATCGGTTCACTTCACTACGTTACGTTCTCAATGACATGACCATCAAACTGTCACTCCGAGGAGCCGCAGGCGACGTGGGAGTCTCGCGGTCGGGAGCGCAGTTTCGTGCGCGAGAGTTTGCCGACCGAAAGAGAGATTCTCACGTCGCGATTTGCAATCGCTCCTCAGAATGACAGAACAGCGGGCATGTCACGCACAGATTCTTCACCTCGTTCAGAATGACATATTAGTCATGTCGACCACGTAGATATTCCGCAACCCGATTCTCTCAACTTATTATAACGCGCCTTTCCTCGCATAGCTTTTACCCCTGTTCCGGATTTTGCGGGCAAGCCTCTCTTCACGCAACAAATTTCCATCGGTTGCACAAAAAATCCGCAGACGGGAGATACCGGAAGTATCGGTCGTCTGCGGATTAGGACTTTTAAACCGGACGGGATTATGAAATATCGGCATCGGCCGTCTCTACCGGTTCGTCGAGGACAAAGTCTGCCGCATCATCTGAAAGAGAGGCCTCCACGGACTGCGAAGTCTCGGTCGGCACCGCATCACCCTGCGACGAGACGGCGGGTTTGACTATGCCGAACAGGAGCCATGCCACAAGGAATGTGGCGATGATGTTGAAGCACTGCGCACCGAGGAAGGCATAGAGCGCGTTGCGGTTCTCCTTGGATACGATATCTTTCAGACGGGTGTCGAGACCTATGCAGACGAAAGCCAACGAGAAGAAGAATGTCGAGAAGGTCTTGGCAAGACCCGTGGCCTTCGAGGCATCGGGGAACACGGCGTTGGACTCGCACAGGCTGAACACGAGCGAAGCGGCCACGAAACCGAGGATAAACTTCGGGAACTTCTCCCATACGATGCCCAGTGACGGACGCTGCGATCGTCCCCCGCTCTCGCTTTTGGTAGAGAGGTAGAGGGCGATGAAGAATGCCACCACGCCGATGAGCACGTTCTGCGTGGCCTTGACGATGACAGCCACCTTGTTGGCCTCCTCGCTCACCATAGCCGACGAAGCGGCCACACCGCTGGTCGTGTCGATCGTGCCGCCGATCCATGCGCCGGCAATCTCCTGTCGCACGGCCGGATCGTCGCTCAGCAGAGGCACTATCATATCGGCCAGCCACGGCATGAGATAGATCATCGGTACGACTATGATCAGCACAACAGAGACTATGTACGAGAGCTTCCTGTCGTCGGTGCCGGCCACGCGCGCCGCGGTGATACATGCCGACACACCGCATATCGAGACACCGCTCGACAGGGTCATGGCCGTGGCGCGGTCGACTTTGAGACGGCGGGCGAGCCAGTAGGCGAAGAACCACACTATGCACACCACGACCAGTGCCTGCAACAGACCCACGCTGCCCGACTTCATCACGTCGCGGAACAGGATCGTAGCACCCAGGCAGACCACACCTATCTTTATGAAGAACTCGCCTTGAATTGCCGGTTTCAGCCACTCGGGGATATGGAAGCAGTTGCGTATCACAAGACCGAATATCACCGAGAAAAATACGGCTTCGAAGCCGTAATACTTTATTGTATCGATCTTGGCCACCCACTGCGCCAGCAGAGCCACGGCAAACACCACGATGAACGAGACGAGCAGTCCGCGCAGCGGACGGCGGAGCATCTTGTTGCCGATGAACAGCACCACCAAAGCAATGGCGAACAGCACTCCGATATTGCCCCACGCATCGGCCGTAGCCAGCGTCGACGGCACCTTGGGACCGCCGCCGGGCAGAGCGTCGGCCAGACCTGCAATCAGCAGCAGCGGAATGCTGACGATGACCACCACCCAGTCCTCGACTAAGAGTTTCTTCATGAAATTACCCATATCTTTACATTATCGTTATAGTTCTGTTAAGATTAGAATATTCCCGACACCATAAGGTTGATACCGCTCATATTAGGCGCATCGCTGTTGAATGTCGAGAAGGTGTAGTTGAGCTGCATGCGCAGATACTTCAACGGCTGATAATCGACGCCGACCGAGTAGTTGACCTGACGATAGCCCGATTGAGCCTTGTCCTGATCGAAGAACTCCCAACGTGCCAGAGCCGTGAAAGGGCTCTCTTTGAAACGATAGCCGCCCGTAACGTATGCACCGTGGGCATCGACACCGGCCGTATGTCCCACCACATACTCCGAACGCACGATGAAACGCTCGCAGTCGTACATGGCACCGAACCCGTAGCGCGAAGCATCGGCATAGGGGTTGTCGCCGATGGGCACCTCGCTGAACATGTACGAGGCCGAAAGCAGAAGATTACGTATCGGGCGCACCATCAAGCGGCCGACAACGTCCTTTGACTTGTTGCTGTCGGTGCGGTTGATGCCGGCACCGTTCATCACGGCCACGTTATAGCTCAATATGTCGTAGCCGTCGCGCTTGAAGAACGAGCCGTAGAGCTGCGCACCTATATCGCGTCCGCCCGAGGCTATGCCGCACACATCGTTCATGCGCACCAACCGCGTCAACACCATCGGGTACTCGATGAACTCGGCTTTCAAGGGCGGAAACTCCGTATTTTCGATAGAGAACGGGATCTTGAACTGACCCAACTGCACGTTGAGCTGCGTCATGGGCTTGAAACGCACGTAGGCATCGACGATCTTGGGCGATGCGAACTCGATTTGCAGGCAGTAATCGAGCTTGTCGCGCCAAAGATCGCCGTCGACCTTGAAACGGGCGCGCTCGACATAGAACGACGAGGTGTTGTCCTCGACCCACTCGTATCCCACCTGAATGTATCCCGATATGCGCATGTGCTTGTCGAAGAACGATTTGATGCCCGACTCGCGCAGCTGCGACTGCGTCGCGTCCTGCTCGCCTTCCAGCATTGCGATACGATTGTTCAGAGCGGCAATCTGCTCCTGCAATGATTGGGTTGTCTGTTGTGCGCCGACACCGGCAATCGACATGGCCGAGAGTGCGGCGAGCGCAAATAGTTGTTTGAGTTTCATTGTTTATAATCCGTTAAAATAATAGATGTTGCAAAGATGAACAATTTTATTCTGATTAAAGATAGTATTTATACCTATTTTCTTCGCATACGCCGACGCGCGGCCGTATGCCTGATATCTACACGATAGAGTCCGTCCGCCGACAACCGGCGGGCGGACTCGAATATTCAAGGCACGCCTACGACAGATTCAGCGTAGCGGCGTTGTAGAGGTAGCGTTTGATACTGCGCTTGGGGGTCTTCTCGAACTCCTTGGGATAGATCACCACATTGGCTATACGCTCGTATGATGCCACCGCCGAGTTGAGCTGTTTGAGGTTTTCGGCCATGATCTCGGGCAGCTTCTCCACGTCGATGCCCTCCATGTTGGCCAGTTCGTAGTCGGGCACCACGATGGCTGTCAGCTTGCCGTTGTTCTCCACCACGAGCGACTCCAAGACCATATACATGTTGTTGAGCTTGTCCTCGATCTCCTCGGGATAGATGTTCTGCCCCGAGCCGGTGAGGATCATCGTCTTCGAGCGGCCGCGTATGTAGAGCGTGCCGTCGGGATCCATCGTACACATGTCGCCCGTGCGCAGCCAGCCGTCCTTGCTCAAAACAGCCGCCGTGGCCTTGTCGTTCTTGAAATATCCCTTCATCACATGCTCGCCGCGCAAAAGCAGCTCGCCGGGCGTGTGTTCGGGATCATCGGACTCGATGCGTGCTTCGAGATAGCCTTTCAGATATTTGCCGCACGAACCGGGCTTGAACTCCTGATGATCGCTGAAACTGATGAGCGGCGCGCACTCGGTCATGCCGTAGCCCACCGTGATCGGGAACTTTATCTTGCGCAGGAACGCTTCGGTCTCCTGGTTGAGTGCCGCACCTCCGACGATAAAGAGGTTGAGACAACCGCCGAACTGCTCCATCAGGCGCGAACGTATGGTCGAATAGATTGCCGTGTTGATCAACGGGATCTTCATGGCGATGCTCATCGGACCCTTCTCCAACAGCGGCAGAATGCTCTTGCGATAGACCTTCTCCAAGATCAGCGGCACACTGCATATCACCGTCGGACGCGTAACCTGCATCGCCTCGACCAGTATCTTCGGCGAGGGGATACGCCCCAGCAGCGTGATGTGGGCACCGCAGGCCAACTGCGCAAGGAAGTCGAACGCACAGCCGTAGGCGTGCGCCAGCGGCAGGAACGACAGCGTGCGGCCTCCCTTGTGGAAATAACGCTCGCCCGTGAGCGGATTATCGACGCTCAAAGCGAACATCACGTTGCCCGTCAGATTGTTGACCGTCAGCATGACACCCTTCGACGAGCCGGTGGTGCCCGAAGTGTAGTTCAGCAGGCAGACTGCGTCGTTGGGTATGTCGGGATATTTGATGTCGTTGACGCTGAACCCACGCGGATAGGCCTCGCGATAGTGGCGCACGATGTTGCTGACATATTTGGTCAGCGAATGGCCGCTGCGTTCATAAATGACATGGAAGTCGGTAAGCGAGAAGACCGCATCGATCTGCGGGATCTGGTCGCCCTCGATGTCGTCCCAGAAGTTGTCGCCGATGAAGAGCAGCTTGCTCTCCGAGTGGTTGATGATGTGAATCACGTCGTTGGGCGCGAAATCTTGCAGTATGGGCACGATGACCGCTCCGTATGTGACGGTAGCGATATATGTTATGCACCAGCGCGTGTTGTTGCGGCCTATGAGGGCGATCTTGTCGCCGCGGCCGATGCCTGCCTTGCCGAAGAGCAGATGCAGTTTGGCGATCTCCTTGGCCATCTCGTAGTAGGAGAACTCTTCACCCTTGAAATAATCGGTCAGAGCCGCCATTTCGCGGTTGTCGCGGAAACTGCGCTCGTAGATTTTTATTAGATTCTGATCCAGCATAAAATATCAATCTGTTGACAATAAGAACAAAGATAATAAAAAAATATTCGGTTTCCAATCTTTTTCCGAGAAAACCGAATATTCCGGCAGCCGACAGCCCGAACCGGAGCGCATGACGGCAGAAAAAAGCCGGCAGATGCCTGTGCGGCAGCTGTCGGCGAAAAGAGGCGGCGCAATGCCGCCCAGCGGTTATTCCAGCCTATCGGTAGTCTCTTATCAGATCGGTAAAATATGCTATCATGCGACCGTAGTTCTCCAACGATATCGATTCGTTCTCGTTGTGTATGGTCTGCCGCTCCTGCTCGGTCAGAAGCACGGGCATGAACCGGTAGACGTTGGGACTGACCGACTCGTATTTGTAGGCATCGGTGCCGCCCAGAGTCAGGTAGGGCGTAACCACGGCGGCGGGATAGAGCCGGGCGAGCGAACGGCCGATCACATCGAACGCGTGCACGTCGTCGGGCGATATTCGCGACGGCTCTCTTGCCGACACGACCTCTATCTCGGTGCGGTAGCCCTTGCAAATCTCCTCGACATGCCGGCGCACCTGCTCGGTCGAGGTGCCGGGCAGCAACCGGAAATTGACAGTCACGACCGCCTCCGAGGCCAGGACATTGGGTGCGTCGCTGCCCTGCGCCATCGTCACGGCCGTGGTAGTACGCACCAAAGCTGCGGTTGCGGGATTCTTTCCGAACGAGCGCAGCAGCATGCCCCCAAACAGCCAGCGATTGGCTATGGCCATGCGTCGCGTAAAGCCCATAGCACCGCCGACACGATCGAGAAACGCAGCCACAGGAGCGGTCAGCCGTGCCGGCAGCTGCCGGCGGTTGAGACGCACCATGATCTCGGCAGCATCGACGAGCGAGCCGCGTGCCGGCGGCATCGACGAGTGGCCGCCCTGCCCGAATACCCTGATGCGAATCGTGCAAAAACCCTTCTCGGCCGTGCCCACCAATGTCACCGGCACGCGTATGCCGCCGAGCCCGGGAGCCGAGATGATGCCGCCCTCGTCGTAAACCGCATCGAATACCATATCGTGCTGCTTGAAATATTGCGCTATGTTAACCGCACCGGCGGTGCCGCCCGTCTCCTCATCGAACCCGAACGCGAACCACACGTCGCGCTCCGGACGGAATCCTTCGGCAAGCAGCGAGTCGGCGGCTTCGAGAATCGAGAAGAGCATACCCTTCATGTCGAGCGTACCGCGGCCGTAGATGCGTCCGTCGGCGACCGCACCCGAGAACGGCGGGCGGTCCCAGCCAGGCAGCGGAGCATCGGGCGTGGCCGGATCGTAGTTCATCACCGGCACCACGTCGTAGTGCGAGCACAAGAGTATCGGGCGCAACGACGTATTGCTGCCCGGCCAGCGCAGCAGCAGTCCGTAGCGGTTGACAGTCAGCGTATCGAGATTGCGATAAAGCTCGGGATATGCCGCCGGAAGATATGCCTTGAACTTTTCGAAGGGGTTGTCGGACTGCTCATCGACGGCACTGCTGACCGTCGGGATTCGGATACCGCCCGCGAGCCGCTCGACGGCACGCTCCGAGGGCATGACCGCCGCCGCAGGCGTATCCTCTACGGCAATCTTTGCAAACGGATAAGTCTTGGTGCGGATCGCCGCCACAATAAATAATACAACCGGCACGGCCGCAACCGCACCTATAACGATCATCATGGTTTTAGTGTGTTTTTTCATGCCAGACTTTCGAACTGCTTTGTTTCGGCACACTCCATTCAAAAAACCGGCCTAATCGTTTAGGCCGCAACAAAACATTCCGACAAAAAAAAGCGGAGAGTCGCAAAAGGCCGAGATTGTATCCCTGCCTATTCACGACACTTCAAAACATATGGAGTAACTCTCCGACCAATCCGTCAGTTATTCTTATTTATCAGGTTTACAATTACTCTGACCATTGTATCCTTTTCCTCGGTTCGGCTCTCCGCTATCATAAGCGTAAGAGCGACCAATGTGTTGTCAGCAATACGTTTCGTGCCGTCTTTCTTATACAATATCTTATTGCCATTGAGAAACCACAAGAACAAAGCAGCGGCAATCCGTTTGTTGCCATCACTGAATGAGTGGTTTTTTGTAACGAGATAAAGCAGCATAGCCGCTTTTTCCTCGACCGATGGATAGAGGTCGATTCCTCCGAATGTCTGATAAATCTGCCCGATAGAACTATTGAAAGAATCGTCTTTCTCAACACCGAACAATGTACTGTCTCCGAACTTCGTATGCAGGTTCCTGACAACATTCATTGCATTCTCATAAGTAGCATGAAAAGTCTCTTTACCCGTAGTGTCTTCGATTGTCAACTTCTGATAATCATAACGGTCGAGCATATCGAGTGCATAGGTATAATCTACAACAACCTCCAACCAAGAGCGACTGTCATCGGCCATCTCTTCTTGATTTTGAATCGTGCGGCCAAGCACCTTTACCAACCGGCTCAACTCATCATACTTTTGCGCGGCAATATGTTCATTGACCGCATAGCCTTGCAACAGATATTGTTTCAGAACCTTGTTTGCCCATATACGAAACTGCGTGCCCTGTTTAGACTTGACGCGATAACCCACCGAAATTATTACGTCAAGACTGTAAACCTGTGTGGGTTTGTATTTTGAGAGAGTATTATGCAAAATTTGCATATTACCCTCCCTTTCAAGCTCCCCCTCCTTGAAAACATTGGATATGTGCCGGGCAATTACCGATTGATCCTTGCCGAAGAGGTCCGACATCTGGCTTTGGCTCAACCAAACAGTATCGTTGCAAACTGTGACATCTATCGAGGTATCACCATCTTGTGTCTGGTATATTACAAGTTGAGAATTATTTGTTTCCATACACAAATGTACGATTTAATTCTGATTTGCAGAATATAGCGAACCAACTTTTATGACACTATCTTAAATTCCGGTGGAGAGGAAAGAAAATTGGCAAAGAGAGATTCTCACGTCGCGTGCACAGCACGCTCCTCAGAATGACGGTTCAGACGTGTCATGTTGAACGAAGTGAACCGACGACAAGTCAAGAGCAGAAGAAGTTTACTACTTTTGCCGAGACGCGAAGGAGGAAGACCGAACTTTTTTGTTAAGCCGGACGAGCAAACCGAAGTTTACTTCGGCTTTGCCGCGGCGAGAAAAAGTGCATCATAATGAAGGTCAAACATCTGGTTGGCAACGACATAACCACAATGTCACTCCGAGGGAAGGCGCATGCCCAACCGTGGGAGTCTCGCCTCCCCATCGGAATTTAAGATAGTGCTCAATAAGCCCAATGAAGATCGAAAGCCGATACTTGGAAGATGCAAAAAAGCGGAGAGTCGCAAACTTTGCGACTCTCCGCTCGGAAGTGGTACCACCGGGAATCGAACCAGGGACACAAGGATTTTCAGTCCTTTGCTCTACCAACTGAGCTATGGCACCATCATAATGCTTATCATATCTAAGCAGGTGCAAAGGTAAACAAAAAATCCGAACTTGCAAAAGTTTTCGTCCGTTTTTTATATTTTTTACCTCCGGCGCACGTTATAACATTATAGGGCAGTAGTATATCGGAGGCAGGTGCCGCGCAGGCGGCCGCAAAATTAAAACCGGATTCTCCTGCCCGAACAAAGGATCGGGGCGGTGATGTATGAAATGGCATGTGGCGTGTACGAAATGCCGCAAAACACGGGTGAGATGAAAGTTGTGGTGCCGGCTTTGTGTCTCTGCGAAAAAATTATTAACTTTGTTTCGTAAAATACACATATAATAATATGAACATAACCGAAATAAAAGAGGGTATTCACTACGTCGGCGTCAACGACCGCACCAAGCACCGTTTCGAGGGGCTGTGGTCGCTGCCCTACGGCGTATCGTACAATTCATATCTCGTCGTCGACGAGAAGGTCGCGCTCATCGACACGGTCGATGCGGCCTTCGCCGGAGAGTTCCTTGCCAACATCGACCGCATATTGCATGGCCGCACGATAGACTATCTCGTAGTCAACCACATGGAGCCTGACCACTCGGCAGCCATGTCGACGCTGCGGCTGCGCTATCCGCAGATGCAGATCGTGGGCAATGCCAAGACATTGCAGATGATCGAGGGTTTCTACGGTATCACCGACAATACGCTCTGCATAAAGGAGGGCGAGACGCTCGGTCTGGGCAGCCGCTCGTTGCAGTTCTTCATGGCACCGATGGTGCACTGGCCAGAGGTGATGGTATCGTACTGCCCCGAGCAGAAGGTGCTCTTCTCGGCCGACGCGTTCGGCACGTTCGGCACTTTGGACGGCGGTATCCTCGATACGCAGCTCTCTACGGATCACTACTGGGACGAGATGACGCGCTACTACGCCTGCATAGTGGGCAAGTACGGCAAGCCCGTGCAGGCCGCGTTGAAGAAGCTCGGCGGATTGCAGATCGATATGATATGCTCGACGCACGGACCCGTGTGGACCGAGCAGATAGGCCGCGTCATAGGCATATACGACCGTCTGAGCCGCTATGAGGCCGAGGCGGGCGTAGTCATTGCCTACGGTTCGATGTACGGCAATACGGAGAGAATGGCCGAGTGCATAGCCCGTTCGCTGGCCGAGTGCGGCGTAAAACGCATCGTCATGCACAATCTCTCGTCGGCCGACATGTCGGTCGTGCTGCGCGACATATTCAAATACGACACGCTCATCGTCGGCTCGCCGACCTACAACGGAGAGCTGTTCCCCGAGGTGCAGTCGCTACTCGACAAGATCGCCGCACGCTCGATACCCCATCGCCGCTTCGCCCACTTCGGTTCGTTCTGCTGGGCGGGCGCGGCCGTGCGTCAAATCTCGGAGTTCGCGCAGAAGATCGGCTGGGAGCCGCTGTGTCAGCCCGTGGAGATGAAACAGGGCTACAAAACCTCGTGCGAGGAGATGTGCCGCACGCTGGCGCGAAGCGTAGCCGAACAGATGTAAACACAAAACAATTATAGCATTATGTCTATCGAAACCACTTTTGCAGGATTGACCCTACGCAACCCGATCATAATCGGCAGTTGCGGCCTGACGGCGAATGCCGCCAACAACAAGGCTCTGGAACAGGCCGGTGCCGGTGCCATAGTTCTCAAATCGCTCTTCGAGGAGAACATCACGCGTCAGACCGAGATGCTGACCGATCCGGCGGCTCACGGCGAGGCGGCCGACTATCTGCAAGGCTATCTGGGCGAACATATCGTCGACGAATATATCGAACTCATACGTGAGAGCAAGCGTCTCTGCACGATACCCATCATCGCCAGCATCGCATGTCACACCGACGGCGAGTGGGTGCGCATGGCCGAGAAGATCGAGAAGGCCGGAGCCGATGCCTTGGAGCTGAATGTGATGACCATACGCACCGACAAGGGCTATGCCGACGGCGAACTGGAAAAGATGCACGTAGACATTCTGCGTCACGTCGCAGAGTGCGTCAAGATCCCCGTCATAGTCAAGTTGGGTGCCAACCTCTCCAATCCCGTGGCACTGATCGACAAGCTGTGCGGCTGCGGTGCCGCAGGCGTGGTGCTGTTCAACCGCTTCTACCCCACCGATATCGACGTGGAGAAGATGGAGTTCGTGGCTTCGCACCCCTTCACCACCTCGGCCGATCTGTCGACTGCGCTGCGCTGGACAGGCATCGTATCCTCGGCCGTCGGGCAGATGCCGTTAGCCGTATCGGGCGGTGTGCACACATGGCAGGACGTCGTAAAGTCGATACTCTGCGGAGCCTCGGCCGTCGAGGTGAGCAGCGTGATCTACGAGTGCGGCGTACAGTGGATAGCACCGGCCATCGAGGCCGTCGAGGCCTGGCAGCAAAAGCAGGGCTACGACGATGCGGCAGCGTATCGCGGCAAGATGAACGCCCGCGATCCCGAGCATGCCGAGCGTCTGCTGCGCACGCAGTTCCTCAAATACATGGGCACCATAAAGTAGTCTTATCTACGTGGCAGGCCGCGCTGCGGCCGGTCTGCCATGATACAACATCACTCGCAAAATGAAAGGCATAGTTCTGGCCGGCGGCAGCGGCACACGGCTCTACCCCATAACCAAAGGGGTCAGCAAACAGCTGCTGCCCATATTCGACAAACCGATGATCTACTATCCGATATCGGTGTTGATGCAGGCCGGCATACGCGACATACTCATCATCTCCACCCCGCAGGACATGCCCTCGTTCCGTCGGCTGTTAGGCAGCGGCGAGAGTCTCGGAGTGCGGTTCGCATACGCCGAGCAGCCCTCGCCCGACGGTCTGGCACAGGCCTTCATCATCGGGCGCGAGTTCATCGGCAGCGATGCGGTGTGTCTGGTCTTGGGCGATAACATCTTTCACGGTGCGGGTCTCGACGGCATGCTACGTCGGGCAGTGGCAGATGCCGAGCGGCAGGACCGCGCCACCGTATTCGGCTATCGCGTCGACAACCCCGAGCGTTACGGCGTGGCGGAGATCGATGCCGAGGGACGATGCCTCTCGATCGATGAGAAACCCGCCCGTCCCAAATCGAATTACGCCGTCACGGGACTCTACTTCTACCCCAACGACGTGGTGGAGATAGCGCGCACGATAACCCCGTCGGCACGCGGCGAGTTGGAGATTACGGCAGTCAACACCGCCTATCTTGCGCAGGAGCGTCTGCACGTGCAGCTCTTCGAGCGCGGCTTCGCATGGCTCGATACGGGCACGCACGACTCGCTGGCCGAGGCTTCGATATTCGTCGAGGTCATCGAGAAGCGTCAGGGACGCAAGATAGCGTGTCTGGAAGAGACGGCCTACGAGCAGGGTTGGATCACCGCAGACCAGCTGCGCCGCTCGGCCGAAGAGATGCGCGGCAACCAATACGGGCAGTATCTGCTTAAACTACTGTAATATGATCGTAACACCCACCGACATACCCGAGGTCGTGATCTTGCAGCCGACCGTGCACGAAGACTCACGCGGATACTTCTTCGAGAGTTTCAACCGCGCCGCATTCGAGGCCGCCACGGGCATACGCACGCAGTTCGTGCAGGACAACGAAAGCCTGTCGCGCCGAGGTGTGGTGCGCGGCCTGCACTTCCAGCTGGCACCGTGGGCGCAATCGAAGATCATACGGGTCGTCAGCGGCAGCGTGATAGACGTTGCGGTGGACATACGCCGCGGTTCGCCGCGGTTCGGGCGGCATGTGGCCGTAGAGCTATCGGCCGACAACCGGCGGCAGCTCTTCATACCGCGCGGCTTCGCCCACGGCTTTGCCGTGGTGAGCGATACGGCCGTGGTGCAATACAAGTGCGACAACCCCTACGCACCGCAGGCCGAGGGCGGCATTGCATGGGACGATCCCGCGCTGGGCATCGACTGGGGCGTAAAGCCTGCCGAAGCCGTGCTCTCGGCAAAAGACATGCAGCGGCCGCGTTTGCAGCAGTGCGCAGAGTTGTTCGACTACAATACGGATTACTATGCTTGACATACTCATCACCGGCGGCAGCGGCCAGCTCGCCCGGGCACTCACGGAGGCCTCGGCACTCTCGGCCAACCGCTACACGGCCGTCGGACGCACGAGGCTCGACATCACCGATGCCGAGGCCGTGGAGCGATACATGGCAGAGAACCCGACCGACATTATCGTCAACTGCGCGGCATACACCGATGTCGAGCAGGCCGAGAGAGATGCCGCAACGGCCATGTCGGTCAATGCGACGGCCGTAGCCGCACTGAGCGACGCGGCACACCGGCACGGCGCGAAGCTCATACACATATCGACCGATTTCGTATTCGGTGCCGACGGCCGCACACGCCCCTACACCGAGCACGATCCGATCTCGCCGCTCAACGTCTACGGCAGCACGAAGGCCGCAGGCGAGCGGGAGGCCTTGCGTTATGACGATGCCATCGTCATACGCACCTCGTGGCTCTACTCGCCCTGGGGGCGCAACTTCTGCCGCACGATACTCTCTCTGGCGCACAGCCGCGAGCGAATAGAGGTGGTCGACGATCAGATCGGCTCGCCGACATACGCTCCCGATCTGGCCGAAGCCATCGTCGGCATCATCGACAGCGGTGCATGGCGCAAGATGTCGGGCATATATCACTACTCCGACGAGGGCGAGTGCTCGCGATACGACTTCGCCGCGGAGATCCTGCGGCAGGCCGGTATCGAGGGCTGCCGCATCGATCCGTGCCCGAGCAGCGCACGCCCCTCGGCGGCACGACGTCCCGCATACTCGGTGCTCGACACCGGCCGCATAAAGCGCGAGACGGGGGTGTCGATACCCCGATGGAAAGAGTCGCTCGCAAGATGCGTCGAGCGCATAAACGATTTGAAACTAACACATTAAAAGAAACAAACAACTATGCCGAACATTTCGCAGCGTGCCTGCATGATGCCCTCCTCGCCCATACGCAAACTCTATCCGCTGGCCGAGGCGGCCGAAGCGCGCGGCACGAAAATATATCGTCTCAACATCGGCCAGCCCGACCTGCCCTCGCCCGACGAGGGACTCGATGCCATGCGGCATATCGACCGCCGGGTGTTGGAGTACAGCCCCAGCGACGGTTTCCGCTCGCTCAGAGAGAAGCTGACCGGTTACTACGACCAATATCAGATCAAGGTATCGGCCGACGACATCATCATCACCACGGGCGGCAGCGAGGCCGTTCTGTTCGCATTCATGGCGTGCCTCAACCCGGGCGACGAGATCATCGTGCCCGAACCGGCATACGCCAACTACATGGCATTCGCCATATCGGCAGGCGCGGTGATACGCCCCATCACCACCTCCATCGACGAGGGCTTCGCCCTGCCGTCGGTCGACGAGTTCGAGCGTCTCATCACGCCGCGCACGCGCGGCATAATGATATGCAACCCCAACAACCCCACGGGCTACCTCTATACGCGCAAGGAGATGAACCGCATACGCGATCTTGTGGCCAAATACGATCTGTTCCTCTTCTCCGACGAGGTCTACCGCGAGTTCATCTACACCGGCTCGCCATATATTTCGGCCTGTCATTTGGAGGGTATCGAACAGAATGTGGTGCTGATCGACTCGGTGTCGAAACGCTACTCGGAGTGCGGCATACGCATCGGCGCGCTGATAACCAAGAACCGCGAGCTGCGCAATGCCGTCATGAAATTCTGTCAGGCACGCCTCAGCCCGCCGCTCATAGGCCAGATCATAGCCGAAGCCTCGCTCGATGCGCCGCGCAGCTACTCGATACATACCTACGAGGAGTATATCGAACGCCGCAACTGTCTGATAGACGGACTCAACCGCATCGACGGCGTATATTCGCCCATACCCATGGGTGCGTTCTACACCGTGGCGCGGCTGCCCATCGACGACAGCGACCGTTTCTGCGAATGGTGCCTTAGAGAGTTCTCCTACGACGGCGCGACCATAATGATGGCACCGGCCTCGGGCTTCTACTCCGATCCCGACAAGGGTCACGACGAGGTGCGCATATCCTACACGCTCAAAAAGGAGGATCTGCGCCACGCCATATTCCTGCTGGGCAAGGCCTTGGAGGCCTATCCCGGCAACACGATGCACAAACAGCGACAATAAGAGCACAGAGCCATGCGAAACATTCTCATCACCGGCGGGGCCGGATTCATCGGCAGTCACCTCGTGCGGCACTTCGTGGAGAGATACCCCGACTGCCGCATAGTCAATCTCGACAAATTGACCTATGCCGGCAATCCGGCCAACCTCAGCGACGTGGAGACGCGCCCCAACTACGCCTTCGTCAAGGGCGACATCTGCGACTACGATCTGGTATGCCGCACGATCCGCGACAACGAGATCGACGGCATCGTCAACCTCGCGGCCGAGAGCCACGTGGACCGCTCGATACTCGATCCGTTTGTCTTCGCCCGCACCAACGTCATGGGCACTCTCAGCCTGTTGCAGGCGGCACGCGACTGCTGGCACGGAGAGTGGCAAGGCAAGATGTTCTATCACGTATCCACCGACGAGGTCTACGGCGCACTGCCGCTCGACGGCGGCAAGTTCGACGAGTCGACGCGCTACGATCCCCACTCGCCCTACTCGGCATCGAAGGCCTCGTCCGACCACTTCGTGCGCGCATATCACGACACCTACGGCATGCCGACACTCATCAGCAACTGCTCGAACAACTACGGTGCATATCAGTTTCCCGAGAAGCTGATACCGCTGACGATAAACAACATACGTCACCGACGCGCGATACCCGTCTACGGCCGCGGAGAGAACGTCCGCGACTGGCTGCATGTGGAGGATCACGCCCGCGCCATCGATGCGATTCTGCATCGGGGACGCGCCGGCGAGACATATAATATAGGTGGGAACAACGAGTGCAGCAACATCGACCTGGTGCGCATGCTGATCGCCGCCGCCGACCGGCTGTTGGGGCGCGCCGAGGGCGAGAGCCTGTCGCTGATAACATTCGTCGAGGATCGTGCCGGTCACGACCTGCGTTACGCCATCGACTCGTCGAAGCTGCAACGCGAATTAGGCTGGCGACCCTCGATAACATTCGCCGAGGGCATCGAGCGCACCGTGCGTTGGTATCTCGACAATGAAGCGTGGATCGACTCGGTCACCTCGGGCGACTACATGCGCTACTACGAGGAGGTATACGGCCGTCGCGACAGATCAATATAACGATATGTATTCGTAGGCATTGCCCACCTGCGCGAGGTAACGCTCGAACTGCTCACGCGAGATGACCACCGTCGCACGGTTGTCGTTGGGGTGGAAGCTCAGCGAGGGATAGCGTTTCAGATTCTCGTCGAGAAACAGATATACGTGGTTCGCCTCGTCGTTGATCAGCCCGAACGGCGACACCGACCCGGGCAGCAGCCCCAGCCATCGCTCCATGCGCTCGGGCGAGGCGAACGACAGCTTGCCCTGATGCAGACGCTGTTCGAGATCATGTATGGCCAGCTCGCGCTCGCAGTCGAAGACCACCAAGTAGTGGCGGTTGCCCTTGTGATTGCGGAAAAAGAGATTCTTGCAATGCTTCGAGCCGTCGTCGTGCCACCAGCGGCGCGCGATCTCTATCGTCGGAGCCTCGGGGTGCTCGTACCAGTCATACTCTATGCCTCTGCCGTCCAGGTAGGCGAAAACCTTTTCACGTCTCTGCATGGTGCAAAGATAGCCATAAACGACAGCAATGCCAAATATATTCGGCCTTTATGCCGCAGCGGCAGCGCATCTGTCCGCCCTCGACACCGCAGATAACTCTGCCACGCCGCCGGAGTCGTCATAGTTTTACAGAATATAAATAAAAAAACGGACGGGAATCTCACGATTGCCGTCCGCCTCCCAGAAACAAATTCTGTAAAACTACTAACCCAAACTTAAATAAATGAAGAAACCTAACCACGTTGTCTCGTTTATCAACGTAGCTGTATGAGTAAAACGCAAAGCCCATGCCAAAATAGTATGTGACTTAAAAAAAATTATTCATTTATTTCACGCAGCATCTACCGACATACTCCGATCTGACATGTCATTCCGAACACAGTGAGGAATCTGGTTGGGGACGATGTGCATGGTCGATATGTTATGCCTTCCCCAACCAGATTCTTCACTCCACTGCGTTACGTTCAGAATGACAGGACTGCGAAAATAGTCGCGCACAGATTTCTCGCTTACGCTCGAAATGACAGGGCACAGTATGCCGTGTTAAGCGGAGCAACGCAAACAAATGCGCCGATGCCTGAAAGCATCGGCGCACTATGTTCGGTCGATTATCATCTATGAGGAGGTCCCATAGGCGGACGGCCGCCGAAGGGACGGCGTCCCTTGACCTCCATGCCGTCGTAGTCGCCGATGTTGTTCGACGCGCCTTTGTTGAAGTGGCGCAGGTTGTAGGTGAACTGCACGGTGTAGTAACGGCCCACGACGCTGTTCCACGAGTTCTGCGTATAGCCGCTGCTCATGGTGCGGGCGAACGAGGTGTTTTGGTTGAATATGTCGTTGACGCCGATCATGATCTCGCCGCGTCGGTTCTTAAATACCTTCTTGCCGATGTAGGCGTTGCAGAGCACGTAGCTCTCGTTGTAGTCGTTGGTGAAGCCTACATACTGATTGTATGAGGCTGAGAGCGTGAGAGTCATGCCCTTCCAGAACACCCATTTGAGATTACCCGTGGCCGTGTGGTTGAAGTATCGGTTCTTGCCCGATCTGGCCAGCGAGTTCTCGGTATCGTTGTAGGTGCCGTTCCACTGCAACGTAAAGTCGATGTTCTCCGAGATGTTGCTTCCGAGCGATACCATGGCGTCGTAGCCGAGGTTGCTTGCGAAGTTGGTCATGTCGTCGACGAGCGACGGGGTGCGCGTGTAGCTTACGCCGCCCATAAGATTGAGGTTGCACTTGATGGGGTTGATCGGGAAGCCGTAGCTTATGTGCGTGCGCAGCGAACGGTAGCCGTCGAGATTGGCGTATGTGGTGTATTGCAGCGGCTTGTACTCCACGCCGTCGACCACGATGGGTTTATTGTAGTAGATCGACGAGCCGATGTAATCCTGCGTGAACTGCGCCGAGAACATCCACATGAAGGTGCGTCCCTTTTCTACATTGGAGCGGACATAGTGGAAGTTGATGCGGTGCGAGTAGGCCGGATTCAGATCGGGGTTACCCTTCGACAGATACTGTGCGTTCGAGACGTCGTAGATGTCTTGCAGGTTGGTGACCGACGGATTCTCCGTATTCGACATGATGAACAGTCGTATGGTGTTCTCGCGGTTGATGGCGATATTGCCCATCAGGAAATAGGTGAAATCGTTGTAGCTGCGCTTAATGTCGTAGCCGCGCACACCTCCGTCGAGTGTCGAATACTGGTAGTAGACGTTGGCCACGAGCGTATTCTTGTTCTTCGAATAGCGGAAGCCCGGACCTACGCGGTGCGTGATGTAGCGGCTGTCGGTATCGCTCGACAGCGAGGCATCGGGCAAAAGGCCGTCCGTCGCATAATCCGCGCCGGTGATATATGCCGTCTTGTCGATATTCTGGTTGTTGACCGCCGCGCGATACTGGAAGCTGATCTGCGACGACTTCGATACCGGCTCGGTATAGGTGAAGTTGCCCTCTAAGCGCAACGATGAGGAGGGTGCCGTCGATGATACGTATCTCAAAACGGGATTGTACTCGCCCGTCTCGGTATCGAGCAGCGTTTCGAGCGTCGAGTAGCTGTTGGTGCGACTGCGGGTGTTGTTGCGCCAGTTGACATTGGCATCGACGGTGATCGTGCGTCCGGGCTTGCCCAACTTGGCGCGGTACGACAGGAACTCACGCAGGTTGAAAGCTCCCGAGGCGGCATCGCTGCCGTTGCTGATGATGTTGTAGCCGCTCTCGCCCCACTGTACGCCGGCGGTCTGGCTGAACGGATCGTTGCTCTGATAGCTGAATCCCGTGCGCGACATCAAAGACTGGTTCTCGGATATGCGCCAGTCCAGACGCAGGTTGAGACGGTGGTTGTTGTTGATGGTCTGCGAACGGCCCTCCTGCCAGAGCGTATCGATCGGCGAGGGAGCCTCGTACCAGCGTTCCAAACGGCTGATGTTGCGCGTGTCGGTGCGATTGTAGAAGTAGCTTCCGTTGAGCTTGACCTTGTCGTTCTCGCCCCACGAGTCGGAGTAGTTGATGCCGATCGATCCGACTTTGGCCACACCGCTCTGCGGGCGTACCATATATTGTCCTACGCCGCGTCCCATGCCGCCGCCGCGGCCGCCGGTCGAGCCCGACACGCCGAGGATATCCTCGAACGAGAAGTTCTGCTGGTTGATGTTATTCAAAAGGCCGATGACCGACAGACGGCTCGAATTGTTGAATATGTTGACGTTACCGCCGGCCATATATTTATGGTGAGAGGTCACGTCGTCGGTCTCGGGCTGGTAGCCGTATCCGGCATACAGCTTACCGAACTGTCCCTGGCGCATATTGCTGTGAGTGATGATGTTGATGGCTTTGTAGCCCTCGCCGTCGTCCATACCAGAGAACTCGGCGTTGTCGCTCAGCTTGTTGAACACCTCGATCTTGTCCACGGCCTGCGCCGGCAGCGAGTTGATGGCCGTCGACACGTCCTCGCCGAAGAACTCCTTGCCGTCGACGAAGATCTTTTTGACCTCCTCGCCCTGAGCCTCGACCGTGCCGTTGGTGATGGTTATGCCGGGCATCTTCTTCAACAGACCCTCGACATCGGCATCGGCCGCCACCTTGAATGCGCCGGCGTTGTAGCTCACCGTATCGCCGTTCTGCGACGTGCGCAGCGACTGCACCTCCTTCACCACGGCGTCGATGCGGGTAGCCTCCACCTTCAACTCGATCGTTCCCAAGGCCGTGACGGCCTTGTCGACCTTGACCGTGGCGGTGTAGTTCTCGTAACCGATAAACGAGACTGTGGCCGTGTATTCGCCGTAGGCTACGCCCGTGATCTCGGTCTTGCCGCCGTAGCCCGATGTCTGATGCTTGCGCACGTTGCTGTTGCGAGTCGAAACTAACTCGATGATGGCACCTATGACGCCCTCTTTCGTCTCGGAGTCGATGATCGTTGCCGTGACCTTGCTCGTTTGCGCCCACGCCGACGATGCTATCGATAACGACAACAATATGACAAATAATCTCTTCATATATCTTATATTGATTTTATTTATTTTCGACCGCGAAGATAATACAAATTTCCGACCCTGCGGACTTTCGGTCGGTGAAACGACCAAAAAGGGGTGTCAGCCGTCCGACCGCTTCCGTAAATTTACCCTCCGCCGCCGAAGTCTGCACCGTTTTCATGCCGCTGATCATAAAAATTTTCGTTTTGTATATATTTTTTTGTCGAAATATTTTGTATTTCGAGATTTTTCAGTACATTTGCAAAAGAAAGGTGAAACGAAACAAAAATAACCCTAAACGAAAATCATTAAAAATCGTTTCACAGAACAATAAGCATGTTTTAAAAACGTCATATAAAAGAAGTGTCATAGGTTTATTCGGTACAGTATAGTTGGGAGACAACAGCTATATTTGTTTAGTAAAAGGTTAGGTAATATTTGTTAGTAGTCGCATCTCGCAAGAGGTGCGACTATGTTTTTTGCTTTTTCGTGAAAAGATGTCATTTGCTTCGCCTCGATCAAATCCGCAAATGGGCAGTACGTCGAGTACAGCCCATCTGCGGATTTTTCACGTGCGGCTTGCAACTAACGTCTTTTGACGAAAAAGTGCGCATAATTCTTTGGAAACGATTTTCATTGTTCCTGTCATTCTGAGGAGCAACGCAGTTGCGACGTGAGAGTCTCTTTTTTTGTCAAGCAATAACTCTCCCGCTGGCGAGAGGGTGGCTGCCGCGCAGGAACTTGCCGCCCAAAAGAGAGATTCTCACGTCGGACGTTCCGTCCTCCTCAGAATGACAGAATGGGCATATCGTCCATGCACATAGTCTCCAACCAGATTCTGCGTTTCACTACGTTCCACTCAGAATGACAGAGTGGAAATAGACTCCAAAGAATTATGCGCCCTTTTTCATCAAAATGCCGCAGATGCGACTCTCCGACAGAGCGAGACGATGGGCTGTACTGGCGTACTGCCCATTGGCGAGCGACGAGGAGAGGAAGCAGGTGTGGTATTTTCATAAAAAACAAGCTAAGCACCACACCTCTTTTTCGTCAAAAGGTATTAGTTGCTACGCAAACGATGTGAGGACGGATAGGCTGTACTCGACGTACTGCCTATTCGGACGAACAAGAGCGCGGAAGCAAATGATGCCTTTTCACGGGAAAGAAACAATTTTTCGTCAAAAGCGGTATTATACCACGCAAACGAAGATCCGCCGGATAGGACATACTGACGTATTTCCTATTCGGCGGAGCAAGCGCGCGGCAGTAGAATGCCGCTTTTCACGGAAAACCTCCAAAGAACCACCAACCCAATTTTTCGTCAAAAGGCGTTAGTAGCGGTGCCGACATGAAATTGTCCCGGACGGGCTGTACTCGACGTACTGCCCGTTCGGGACAATGATTGAGGTGCCACTAATGACGCCTTTTCACGAAAAATTAGAGAGCAATTGCACCACTCTTAATAAGCTCGCGAAGGTTGACATCGGTCTTCGCACGCTGAGTGTAAGCCGGCTCCTTGGCGATGGCACTCTTGAGCTGAGCTGCTGCGGTGTTCATGTCGCCCTCCTTGCTTGCGATGATAGCACGCAGGTAGTCGGCCTTAGCGGTCTTGTCGTTGGCGATATACTGCTTGGCAGCGGTGAAATCGTTGTTCATGGCACTTGCGATAGCAGCGTTGTAGCCGTTGAGCTGAGCCTGAGCTGCGCTGTAATTACCCTGTGCAGCCTCTACCAGAGCCTTGGTCTCGGCGGTGCTGCCTGCGGCATACTGCTTAGCCTTGTCGACGTTGCCGTTCATAAGGTTGGCAAGAGCGATGTTGTTGTTGACCTCCGAAGAGTTGGCACCAGCCTTGACAGCCTTGTCGAACGAATCGGCAGCCTTCTGAGCCTCGCCGTTCTTGGCATAAGCCACACCGAGGTTGTTGTAAGCGGCCGGAGTCTTGTAGGTCTTGGCAGCATACTCCAAAACGGCGATCTTCTCCTGAGCGTTGAGCTTGCCGCTCTCGGCGATGTGGAGCAGCTCCTTGTCGTTGAGCTCACCCAGTTTGCCGGCACGTACCAGAGCTACCATCTCGTCGTCGGTCTTGCCCGTGATGTCAGAGCTGTTGACCAGCTGAGCACGACGCAACTGAGGAAGGATATCCTTCTTCAAGGTCTCGAATACCTGCGACATGTTCTTGATCTCAGACTCGCGCTCCGAAGATGACGAGTACATGTTGAGAACCGACAGAATCATCTGCTTGTCCTCGATGTCCGAAGCTGCAACCAGCTCCTTGAAGCCTTCCCAGTCCTCACCGTAAGAAGCGGCGTCGAGGGGCAGCTCGATCTCAGAGAGCAGTTTCTCGGCAGCCTTCTTACCAGACTGGCTACGAGCGGCTGAGAGCTTGTCGTTGAACTTCTCGGGACCATCGGGCGAAGCGTAACCGTTTACATAGAGGTTCTGCTTGATGCGGTCGTTATCCTTCTGAGCCTCGGCCTTCTGCTGGAATGCGCGGAGCTCCTCGGTGTCGGCAGCCTTCTTCGAGAGGTTCGAAGAGTTGATCTGATACATATAGTTGGCCTTGGTAACCTCGGTAGTCACGTTCTTGTAACCAGAGTCCATAACCTTCATGGCACTTGCATAGTCGATCTCCTCCTGCAAGGTGTTGACACCTACGGCAATCGTAAGACCGAATGCGCGCTTCAAGGCATCAGCCTCGGCACCGCCGGCAGCCAGAACGGCAGCCTCCTCCTTGGTAGGAACGGCACCCGTATTGAGGTTCACCAGCGTGAACTCCTTGCACTTGCCCTTCGGGCACTTGATCTCGGCACGCAGCTGCAACTCGCACTCGCGCATGCGGCTGTCATAGGGGAACGAAACGTGCTGAGTGTACTTGCCGCCGTTCTTCTTGTCGATAACGGTGTAGTTGTCATCGACCTTCGAGCCTTGCAGATACTGAGTGGTACCAGCAACCTCGCCGCCCTCGAATACGATAACCGGAGTTACCTTTACGACGGCCTTCTTGTTGAAATACTCTACGGGGAACGTTACGGTGATGTCGGCATCGACCTTACCGTTGTTGAGCACGAGAACCTCGGGAGTGCACGTCAGATTCACATCTTCCATGTTCTTGGCCATCTTCTTGAAACAGTTACAGCTCGACACCGTCAAGGCTACAACTGCAAGCACGAGGCTTACTCTAAAAAGATTTTTCATAATTGTTTAATTTAGTTAGTTTGAAAAAATTCTGTTTGCACACTTATATTATATATAGATCCGGCCGCTATCGCTTCTCACGACGCTCGCGATGTTCGCGACGCTCGCCCTTGTCGCCACGGTCCTCGCGCGGCTTGCGCTCGCGGGGTTCGCGCTCGACCCAGCCCTCGGGCTTGGGCAGCAGAGCCTTATGAGACAGCTTGAGCTTGTTGGTCTTGGGATCCAGACCTATGAGCTTGACCTCGATCATGTCGCCCTCTTTCAGACCGGTCTCCTCCATGGTCTCGAAACGTTTGTAGTCGATCTCCGAGATGTGGAGCAGTGCGTCTTTGCCGGGCAGGATCTCGACGAATGCGCCGAATGCCACGATGCTGCGGATCTTGCCGTTGTAGACCTCGCCTACCTCCGGTACGGCCACGATGCCCTTGATGCGGTTCAGGGCTGCGTCCATCGAATCCTTGTCCTGACCGAAGATGTCGACGATACCCTTGTCGTCGACCTCGGTGATGGTGATGGTCGTCGAGGTGGTCTTCTGTATATCCTGGATAACCTTGCCGCCCGGGCCTATCACTGCACCGATCATATCCTGAGGAATGGTGATCTGTACGATGCGCGGTACGAACGGACGATAGTCGGCGCGAGGCTCGGCTATGCACTCGGTCAGCTTGTCGAGAATGTAGAGACGACCCTGACGTGCCTGCTCCAAAGCCTTGGCCAGCACTTCGTACGAGAGGCCGTCGACCTTGATATCCATCTGCGTGGCCGTAATACCGTCCTTGGTACCCGTCACCTTGAAGTCCATGTCGCCGAGGTGGTCCTCATCGCCGAGGATATCCGACAACACTGCCCAGCGGCCGGTCGCAGAGTCCGAGATCAGACCCATGGCGATACCCGATACGGGCTTCTTCAACTTCACACCGGCGTCCATCAGAGCCAGCGTACCGGCGCAGACGGTAGCCATAGACGACGAACCGTTAGATTCGAGGATATCCGACACCACGCGCACGGCATAGGGATTCTCCTCGCCCAGCGGAACCATAGGCTTCAAGGCGCGCCATGCAAGGTGGCCGTGACCGATCTCACGACGGCTCAGACCGCGTGCCGGACGTGCCTCGCCCGTAGAGAAGGGCGGGAAGTTATAGTGCAGCACGAACTGGTCGCTGCCCTGAACCAGCACCTCGTCGCGCATCTTCTCGTCGAGCTTGGTGCCGAGGGTGACCGTAGTCAGCGACTGCGTCTCGCCGCGGGTGAAGATGGCCGAACCGTGGGCTGCGGGCAGATAGCCTACCTCGCACCAGATGGGACGGATCTCGTCGGTGCGGCGGCCGTCCAGACGCTTGCCCTCGTCGAGGATCATGTTGCGCATGGCCTTCTTCTGTACGTCGTCGTGGAAATATTTGTGGATCAGCGGAGCCTTCTCGACCAACTCCTCCTCGGTATAGCGAGATGCGAACTCGGCCTCCAACTCGTTGAACTTATCCTCGCGCTCGTGCTTCATCGTACCGCTGGTGGCGATGGCGTAAGCCTTGTCGTACAGCTCCGTGATGATAGTCTGGCGCAGCTCCTCGTCGTTGGTCTCGTGGCAATAGGTGCGTTTCACGTCCTTGCCTAACTCCTTCGACAGTTCGATCTGTACGGCGCACTGCTTCTTGATCTCTTCGTGAGCGAACTTGATGGCACCGAGCATGACCTCCTCCGACACCTCCTTCATCTCGCCCTCGACCATCAGGATATTGTCGATCGTACCGCCGACCATGATATCCAGATCGGCCTGGGGCATCTGCGAGAAACCGGGGTTGATGACATACTCACCGTCGATGCGTGCTACGCGCACCTCCGAAATGGGGCCTCCGAACGGAATGTCCGAGCAGGCCAAAGCAGCCGAAGCGGCCAGGCCGGCCAGTGCATCGGGCTGAATATCCTTGTCGGCCGATATCAAATTGACCGTTACGAATACCTCTGCATGGTAATCGGCGGGGAACAGCGGGCGTAAAGCGCGGTCGATGAGTCGTGCGACCAGAATCTCCGAGTCGCCGGCCTTGCCCTCGCGTTTCATGAAACCTCCGGGAATGCGTCCGCACGAAGCGTATTTCTCCTTATACTCCACTTGCAGAGGCATGAAATCGGTGCCCTCCTTTGCGTCCTTGGCGGCAACGACGGTTCCCAGCAGCATCGTGTCGCCCATCTTTACGACCACAGCTCCGTCGGCCTGCTTGGCGAGCTTACCCGTTTCGATGGTAACTTCGCGGCCGTCGCACAGAGTGATCGTCTTCTGTACAGCATTGTACAACTTGTTTTCTTCCATTCTAAAAAATCTTCTAAAAATTCGTCCTTGTATCTTGTCTCTTGTCTTGAATTTTCAACGAAGATGAAGGCAACCGCAAGCTGCCTTCATCACTCTCTCACTCCTACTTGCGGAGATTGAGCGTCTTGATGATTGCACGATAACGCTCGATGTCGACCTCCTTCAAGTATTCGAGCAACTGGCGACGCTTACCTACTAAACGCAGCAGCGAACGCTGCGTACCGAAGTCGTGCTTGTTGCTCTTCATGTGATCCGTAAGGTGGTTGATACGGTAGGTGAATAACGCGATCTGGCTCTCTGGCGAACCCGTATCGGTTGTCGATTTACCGTACTGACCGAACAACTCCTGCTTTTTCTCAGGTGTTAAATATGCCATAAATTTAAAAATTTTTATGTGACGACGATCGCATTTTCCAGAGACCGGCACCACGGTTGCACTCTACGACAAATCACCCTTACCGTGATCCTGCCAGAGCGTGTGGCAAAGTTAGATTAAAAATCTCTATTTGCAAAGCCTTTTTCATAGAAAAAGAGCTTTTTCGGCACCTCTCGCGATCTATTTTCCGAATATGTCATGCAGGGCAGCCGCCGGAGCATGCGAAAAACGCAGTCGGACGGCATAGCACAAGAGTCGTTTTTTGTTCCATAATAGAACAAAACCGGCCGGCAAGGGGTTAATGATTTAAGGCTCAACCGATAATGGCCGGAGATGACAGCGCATGGAAAAACAGTACAATAATAAATCTTTTGGTCAACTGTTGCATAATTGCCCGACAAACATTATCTTTGTTGCCTAATCATTACATACTCAGCATGAAAAGCAGTATTTACAGATGGTTCCGCCGCGTCATGCCGCTGATAGCCACCGCCGCAGTGTCGTGCGGTCCGGCAGACAAGGCCGAATACGTACAGGTCAAGGGCTTGTCGCTTGGAACATTTGTCTACATCAACGCCCGCACGACCCACTCCGCCGCAGAGATAACGCGACGTGTGGAGCAGATCGACTCGTTGGCAAAGGCCTCCATGTCGATCTTCGACGAGGGCTCGCTGCTCAGCCGCATAAACCGCAATGAGACCGATTCGCTCGACGAGCACATCATATTCAACATCGAGCTGGCGCGCCGGTTCAGTCTTTTGAGCGACGGCCGCTACGACATAACCGTCAAACCGTTGGTGGAGGCGTGGGGCTTCGTGCGCAAGCAGCCCGACCCGAACGCCACACCCGACATCGATTCGCTGCTGCAATTCGTCGGCTACGACAAGATACGCATCGCCGACGGACGCCTCATCAAGGAGGACCCGCGGATACAGCTCGACTTCAACTCCATAGCCAAGGGCTACGTGGTGGATATGATGGCCGAGATGTTGGAGCGCGAGATGGAGAGCTCGGACTACATCGTAGACATAGGCGGCGAGGTGCGCTGCAAGGGGCGCAACGAGCACGGCGAGCGGTGGAGAGTGGGCATCGAGACGCCATACGACGGCAACGACACGATGGAAGATGTACAGCGTGTGCTGAGCGTCACCGATGCCGGCGTGGCCACCTCAGGCAACTACCGCCGCTACTGGACCGATTCCGAGGGACGCAAGGTGGCGCACACGATCGATCCGACCACCGGCCGCAGTGCCGTCTCGCAGCTGCTGTCGGTAACCGTTGTGGCACCCACATGCGCCGAGGCCGATGCCGCCGGAACGATGCTGCTGGCCATGGGCTCGGACGGAGCCGTGGAGCTGGCCGAGTGCTGCGACGACCTGCTGTACTACTTCATATTCGCAGGCGATGGCGACGAGGAGTATCGCGTGGTATACTCGGAGGGCATGCGCAAGATGCTGTCGGAGTAGCCGGCGGCAATATCATAAACTCAACATCAAATATCCGATATCATATATGAAAAAAGCTCTTTTGCTGTACAATGTCAAGGCCGGCCGAGGCAAGATCGCACGCAACGTCGATCGTCTGCTCGACATCTTCCGCCAGGCGGGATACGACATTCACGCCAAGCTCATCGAGTTCGGCAAAAACCCGTTCGAAGGCGACGAACAGACCCAGCTGGCCGTGATATGCGGCGGTGACGGAACGATCAACTATGTGGTCAATGCGATGCAGAAAAAACTGCTGTCGCCCACGATCGCCGTCATTCCGGCAGGAACGGCCAACGACTTCGCCGGTGCGCTCGGCATGGAGAGCGACATCTTCAAGGCCGCACGTCAGATCGTCGAAGGCGTGCCGCGCAAGGTCGATTGCGGTTTGGTCAACGGATTGTTCTTCATCAACATATTGAGTTTCGGAATATTCACCACCACCTCGCAGCACACCTCCGACTCGCTCAAACACAAAATAGGCAAGTTAGCCTACATCTTCACCGGCATAAAGGACCTGCTGCATCTGCACGGAGTACCCCTGCACGTGATGTGCGACGGCGAGGAGTTCGATTTCAATGCGCTGATGGTATTGATATTCAACGGCGAGACCGCCGGCCGGTTCCGTCTGGCGCGCACGGCGCGCATCGACGACGGTCTGTTCGACTGCATCATGCTCGAAAAGCGCAATCCGATAGTGTCGTGCTGGCACATGATACGCTACCTCTGCGGAGGCACGCCGCGCTCGGTGCGCTACTTCAAGGGCGCGGAGCTTGAACTGACATCGACATTGCAGGAGCCGACCGATGTCGACGGACAGAAGGGCGAGGAGTTCCCGTTAGTGATAAGCTGTCTGGGCAGCAAGATAGAGGTGCTGGCACCCGCCGCAAACCCTAAGAGCAAATAGCCGCATGAAGAGAGAAGACGGAATAAAACGCACGTCGATAGAGAAGTTGAAAAACCTCTCGGGAACATCTTATTACTCCGACAACATAGTCATCACGCCGTTAGTGTCGTTCAAGAATCTCGACGACATCACCACGCTCATACAGGGTGTTTCGATCGGCATAACCGTCAGCGGTACGGCCAAGATACGCATCAACGGCAAACTGTGCGAGCTGCGCCCCAACACGCTGTTCATCTTCAACGAGAACACCGTCATCGAGCAGGTCAAGGCCTCTATCCGCTCGTCGGGCTACATGCTCACCTACTCGCGCTCCTACCTCAACGGCATACATATCGATACGCAGGAGGTGATCTCGATATATCACGGGTTCATGGGCGAGCCGTGCATGAGAGTCGAACAGGCGGAGGCGGCATACATCAACGACCTGTCGAAACTGATGCGTTCGGTGCTGAACGACGACAGTCCGACCGCCACGCGCGACAAGGTGATAGACGCACTGTTCGCCGCCATGTTCCACTATGTGATGGGTATCATACAGCGGCGCAACTCATTGGGCGGCGAGGAGGTCAGCAACCGCACCGACGAGCTGTTCAACAGCTTCATCTCGCTTCTGCGGAACCACTGCAACTCGGAGCGCAGCGTGGAGTTCTACGCCTCGCAGATGGGCATCACACCCAAATACCTGTCGCTGATTGTCAAGAAGAAGAGCGGCCGCAACGCCTCGAAACTAATCGACGAAGCCGTGGTCTACGAGGCCAAACGCCTGCTGAAATACTCGGGTCTGAGCATCAACCAGATCGCCGAGCGGCTCAACTTCACCTCGCAATCCTTCTTCGGCAAATACTTCAAGCAACGTGTGGGTGTCTCGCCGTCGCGCTACAAGGTCTGGAACGGCAAATAACCCGCACGACTCCATAAGCGTCATACGAAAAACATATGACAGAGCGGGTGTCCGATGGATTCGGACACCCGCTCTATTCTCAGACTCCGCTATCCGGCAGAGACACCGCAGGATTTATCAATAATTCTCGATGACGGTCTCCAAATGCTTCTTCCAGATCAGAGCCGCACCGCCCAATATGGCCACGTTCTTATCCTGGATACCGCTCAGCAGCAGCTTCACCTTGCCCTTGAACACGGTCATCATATTCTCCTCCATGTAACGGTAGGTAGGCTTCATGATAAGATCGCCCGAGTAGGCCAGACCGCCGAAGAGGATAATGGCCTCGGGTGAGGTGATGGCCATAAGATCGGCCAGAGCCAGACCCAATGTGCGTCCCGTGCGCTCGAAAGCCTCCAAAGCGATGGGATCGTTCTTGGCGGCCGCCTCCGAGAGCATCTTGGCCTCGAACTTCTCGAACGGAATGCCGCGGAGCGAACTCTCGCACGTCATCGTCGCCATCAGCTCGAATGCCGTGCGCTTGATACCCGTAGCCGATACGTAGGCTTCCAGACAGCCTTTGCGGCCGCAGCCGCACTGACGACCGGTCTCGCGGCTGTCGACGGCAATATGGCCGAACTCGCCGGCAAAGCCGTCGTGGCCGTAGATCATCTCGCCGTTGCTGACGATGCCCGAACCCAGCCCCGTACCGAGGGTTATCATCACGAAATCCTTCATGCCGCGGGCGTTGCCGAAGACCATCTCGCCTATGGCGGCGGCATTGGCATCGTTGGTGATCATCACCTTCACTCCGCCGAAATGCTTGCCCAGATCATTGACGAAATCGAAGATGCGGATCTTGTCGGGACGCGGATCGTTGCACTCCTCGAAACGCCACAGGTTGGCCGGAGTCTCGATCTTGCCCGAGTGGATATTGGCATTGGGAGCACCCACGCCGATACCGATCAGCTCGCACCCCTCCTGCGTGGCGATCAGCTCCTTCATGGCCGCGGCCAGAGCCTCGATATATGGTTTGTAGTCGTCATAGAACTTATACTGATCGGTCGAGATTTTGCTTTCGGCTATCACATTGCCGTCCTCGTCCACCAAACCGAATGCCGTGTTGGTACCGCCGATGTCGATACCCATTGCAAGTTTTTTCATCATCGTAGTTTTAGCTGTTTGTTAATTTTGCCCAAAGTTACTGAAATAATTTCTATTTATGCAATTTTTTTGCTACTTTTGAAGCTGTAAACTATAACGATAAACCGAATAATTGTCATATGTTCCGCACCAATGATCAAATGCTCTGCCTCTTCGAAAGTTATCTCGCCCAGTTGGAGATACCCGAAGAACCAGCTCTGCTCTACGCACCTATAACATACTCCATATCGGGCGGCGGCAAACGGCTGCGCCCGCTGCTGCTGCTGCTCTCGGCGCAGGCACTCGGCGGCGATGTGCAGGCGGCGTTGCCGGCCGCCGTGGCCGTGGAGGTATTCCACAACTTCACCCTGCTGCACGACGACATAATGGACAATGCCGATGTCCGGCGCGGCAAGCCCTCTGTCTATGCCCGCTGGGGCGAGAACGTGGCCATACTCTCAGGCGATGCCATGATGATATGCGCCTACAAGTCGCTGAGCCGTGTGGCCGCCGACAAGCTGCCTCGCGTAATGGAGATATTCAACGACATGGCACTGAAAGTGTGCGAGGGGCAGCAATACGACATGGACTTCGAGAAGAAGCGCAAGGTGTCGGTGGTGGAGTACATACAGATGATCGACAGCAAGACCTCGGCACTGCTGGCCGGATCGGCCATGATAGGTGCCGTTCTGGCCGGTGCGTCGGACGACGACGTGAAGCGCATCGAGCGTTTCGCCACCGAGTTGGGACTGGCCTTCCAGTTGCAGGACGATCTGTTGGACAGCTACGGCGACACGGCATTGGGCAAGAAGATCGGCGGCGATATATTGGAGGGTAAGCAGACCTATCTGATGGTGCAGGCCATGAGCCGCGCCTCGGAGGCGCAGCGCGATACGCTTCGCACGACGCACTCCGATCCCGCACTCACGCCCGAGCAGAAGATCGAGCGCGTAAAGGCCGTCTACGACGCATTAGACGTAGCGCGCATCACCGAACAGCAGATATCGCAGCGTTTCGAACGCGCACTGGCCATAATAGAGACTCTCTCGACGCAGGAGGAGCTGCGCGAGCCGCTTAGAGTATTCGCCCGAAACCTCATAGGACGCAAGCGATGAAGCGCAAGGATATAGAGATAATGGCACCCGCAGGCTCCTACGAGGCCCTCAATGCCGCCATAGCAGCCGGTGCCGACTCGATATATTTCGGTGTCGGGCAGCTCAACATGCGTGCGGCCTCGGCAGCCAATTTCACGTTGGACGATCTGCACGAGATAGTCTCGACGGCGCATGCCGCAGGCGTGAAGGCCTACCTCACGGTCAACATCGTGCTCTACGACGACGAGCGTCAGACCATGTGCCAAATCATCGACTGCGCACGCCGCGAGGGTGTCGATGCCATCATCGCCACCGACATGGCCGTCATACTCTATGCCCGCCGCGTGGGCATGGAGGTACACATATCCACGCAGAGCAACGTCTCGAACGCCGAGGCCGTCAAATTCTTCTCGCAGTGGGCCGACGTGGTGGTGCTGGCGCGCGAGCTGAGTCTCGACCGCATAGCGCGCATAGCCCGCGAGATCGACGAGAACGACATCTGCGGCCCCTCGGGCGAGAGGGTGCGCATAGAGATGTTCGCCCACGGTGCCATGTGCATGTCCATATCGGGCAAATGCTATCTGAGCGAGCACGAATCGCACCACTCGGCCAACCGCGGCGAGTGCCGCCAGATATGCCGCCGCCGCTACACCATAGCCGACAAGGATACGGGGCAAATGCTCGACATCGACGGGCAGTACGTGCTCTCGCCCAAAGATCTCTGCACCATCGACTTCCTCGACAAGTTCATCGGAGCCGGCGTCAGGGTGTTGAAGATCGAGGGACGCGCACGCGGCGGGGAGTATGTCAAGCGCACCGTGGAGTGCTACAACGAAGCCCTGCTGGCCATGGAGCGCGGAGAGTACACCGACGAACGTGCCGCCGCACTGAAAGAGCGGCTTGCTACGGTCTTCAACCGCGAGTTCTGGGGCGGCTACTATGCCGGAGCAGAAACGGTCGAACACAGCCGCCGCTACGGCTCGTCGGCCACGCTGAAAAAGGTCTACATGGGACGCGTGACCAACTACTTCAAACGCATCGGTGTGGCCGAAGTGGCCGTCGAGGCGTGCGAGGTGGCCGAGGGCGAGCGTCTGCTGTTCATGGGCGAGAAGACCGGCGTAGTGGAGCAGCGCGCCGACGGGCTGCACGTCGACGAGAAACCTGCCGACAAGGCCGTGCAGGGTCAATACATATCGTTGAAGACAGTGGCCGAGGTCAGACGCGGCGACAAAGTATATAAAGAGGTGGAGCGATGATACGAGCGGCGTGTGCAACCATATTCGCAACGATGCTGTTTGCAGCGGCCGGGGCGCAACTCCCGACGGCAGAGGCCGTCGAGGCGTGCGGCAGCGCGTCGGAGCAATGCCGGCAGGCGGTGGTCGTCGAGGCCGGCAGAGATTCGCAGTGCGACATCTGCTTCATGGAGCGCACCGACGGCGGCGAGTGGATATGCCGCGAGAGCTGCCGCGGCACCGTGGGCATAAACGGCGTGACACCGGCGCAGCTCAAATGCGAGGGCGACGGCTGCACCCCATGCGGCACATACGCCCTGCGGCGCGGCCTATGGCGCACAGCCGATGTGAAGACCCTCTTTCCGATGGAGTGCTACGACGAGGGTTACGTCTGGATCGACGACCGGCAGCGCGAGGATTACAACACGCTGGTGCGCGGCGCGGGAGCCGAGACCTATGCGCACGGCGAACGTCTGGCCGAGGTGGGAGAGCCATACGACTACATCGTTGTGGTGGAGTACAACACCTGCCCCGTGGTCAAGGGTGCAGGCAGCGCGATATTCCTGCACGTGTGGCGCGCCGAGGGACACCCCACGGCCGGGTGCGTGGCAATGCCAGCAGAGGCAATGCGGCGGCTCGTAGGGTGGCTCGATCCGAAGGCCTGCCCCGAGGTGATAATCACCGCGCGCGAGAGGTGCTGCGGCGATGGCGAATGATTGAATGACCGATTAAAAACAATATACTATGTTCAGCAAAGAGACTTACATTGCACGGCGCGCGGAGCTATGCCGTCGCATAGGCAAAGGATTGATTTTGTTGCCCGGCAATCGCAATACGCCGAACAACTACCCCAATAACGCATACTATTTCCGCCAGGACTCCACGTTCCGCTACTTCTTCGGGCTGAATGTGCCCGCCGTGGTCGGAGTGATCGATGCCGAGACGGCCGAGGCCACGCTCTTCGGCGACGACTTCACCGTGGAGGATATCATCTGGACCGGACCGCAGCCCACGCTTCACGACATGGGTGCAGAGGCGGGTGTGGAGCAGACGCGTCCGATGAAGGATCTGGCCGAGGTGCTCCGCCGCGCCATAGAACACAACCGCACGGTGCACTACCTGCCGCCCTATCGCGGCGAAACGAAGATCGAGCTTTCGGAGCTGTTGGGCATCGATATAAAAATGCTGCACGCACGCAAGTCGATCGATCTGATGTTCGCCGTAGCCGAGATGCGCGAGAAGAAGAGCGCGGAGGAGATCGAGGAGCTGGAACGCGCATTCCAGATAGGCTACAAGATGCACACGCTGGCCATGAAGATGTGCCGGCCGGGTGTCGTCGAGCGCGAGATAGCCGGTGCCATCGAGGGCATATCAAAGTCATACGGACAGGGCGTATCGTTCCCCTCGATCGTATCGCAGCACGGCGAGACGCTGCACAACCTCAACTGCGACGGCGTGTTGGAAGAGGGTCGCATGCTGCTGTGCGACGCCGGCGGCGAGAGCGTCGAGGGCTACTGCTCGGATCACACCCGAACATACCCCGTCGGCGGCCGCTTCACCGAGCGTCAGCGCGACCTCTATAACATCGTGCTGCGCGCCCACGACCATGTGAAGAGCATCATCAAACCGCACATGATGTACCGCGACATACACCGCGCATCGTACCTGTCGCTGGCCGAGGGTCTGCGCGAGATGGGACTTATCCGCACCTCGGCCGAGGAGGCCGTCGAGGCTGGTGCCATGTATATGTTCATGCCCCACGGTCTGGGACACGGCCTGGGCATGGACGTACACGATCTGGAAAACGTGGGCGAGCGTTCGTTCGACTTCGCGGCCATACGCGAGCGCGCCGAGCAGTCGGCCACGTGCATCTACCGCGCGGCATGGCGTGTGGAGCCGGGCACGGTGATGTCCGACGAGCCGGGGTTGTATTTCATTCCGGCGCTGATCGACAAGAGCCGCGCCGAGGGTCTTTACAAAGGCATCGTCGACTACGACGCACTCGATGCCTACCGCGACTTCGGCGGCATACGCATCGAGGACGACGTGCTGGTAACCGACGACGGCTGCCGCTTCATAGGCGACAAGACCATACCCATCACCGTCGAGGAGTTGGAGGCAGTAGTGGGACGATAGAGTATGGCCGCACGCACGCTCATACTCTTTCCCACCCGGGCCGAGGCCGAACCCTTCGCAGAGCGATACTCAGCGGAGCATTGCATCGTCTCGGGCGTGGGCATGGCGGCCACGGCGGCTGCACTCGCACGCATCATACCGACGCTCGGCAGCGGCGACAGGCTGATTCTGGCCGGTGTGGCCGGAGCATACGGCGATCGTGCCCGGATCGGCGAGGTGGTAGAGGTGGACTCGGAGCGAACGGCCGAGCTGCCCGAGCGTTTCGCCATGACATACCGGCCGACGACGCGTCTCTCCGAGCTGCGGCGCGTGGCATCGAACACCGTGCACGGCCGTGGTGCCGCAGCAGGCGATGCCGCCATCGAGAACATGGAGGGGGCGGCGTTCATGGCCGTATGCGCCGAGGCGGGCATCAGGTGTGTCGAGATACGCGCCGTGTCGAACCGCGTGGGCGAGCCATTCGCAGAGTGGCGTTTCGACGAGGCCGTCGTAAGGCTGGCCGAGGAGTTGGAGCGCGTAATGCGGCAATGATATTGACGAATAATTCAACGTAAACCAAAAACAGATAAAGAGTTATGGAGAGCAAAAAACTTTTCTGGTTATATCTTGGAGGCGTAGTCCTCACACTGTTGTGCCTGTGGCTTGTATGGCACTTTTTCAGCGATCAGATCCTCTGGGCGTTAGGCTGGCTCGTAGTGTTCGGATTAGTGTTCGGCGCAGGTTGGGTACTGGGACGTTTCGGCCGCCGCAAGGCCGATGCGCAGCAGGCCAAAGCGAAGAAGTAGCCGATCATGTCGACGAGCGAACGTCTCAGACTCAACATATCGCCGTGTCCCAACGACACGTTCATGTTCGATGCCGCGATCAACGGCCGCATCGACACCGAGGGTTTGCGCTTCGAGGTATCGTTTTACGACATCGAGGAGCTGAATGCGCACGTACTGGCCGGCGATGTCGATCTGTCGAAGATCAGCACTGCCCTGCTGCCCGAGATAGCGGAGCGGTATGTGCTGCTCGACAGCGGATCGGCATTAGGTCGCGGCAACGGGCCACTGCTCGTCGGCCGCGCAGGCAACGACCGACAGATAGAGCGCGTAGCGGTGCCGGGGCTGCATACCACGGCCAATCTGCTGATGAAGCGGCTCTTTCCCCATATCGTGCAGCGCACGCCGATGCTCTTCTCAGAGATCGCCGCCGCTGTCGAGCGCGGAGAGTTCGATGCCGGAGTATTGATCCACGAGGGGAGGTTCGTCTACTCGCGGCGCAACCTTGTGCTGCTGGCCGATCTCGGGCAGGAGTGGGAGCGGCGCACGTCGCTGCCGCTGCCGTTAGGCTCGATCGTGGCCTCGAAGCGGCTCGACGCCGACGTAAGGCAGCGATTCGAACGCGTGCTGCGCCGCAGCATAGAGTATGCTTTCGCCCACCCCGCGGCTTCGCGCGACTTCGTCAAGGCGCATGCGCAGGAGATGGACGACGAGGTCATCGATAAACACATAGCCCTGTTCGTCAACCGCTACTCGCTATCGCTCGCAGAGGAGGGGCGGCGCGCCGTAGAGCTGTTGACCGGCATAAGACCATAAACCAATATCGACAATATGAAACACTATCTGTTACATGCAGCCATCGGCTCATCGATTCTCTGTGCGGCATGCGGTTCGGAGCAAAAATCAGGCGATGAAACCGTCACGCAGACGACCTTAGAGTTCAAAGACTACGGAGCCGATCCCATCGTACTCGACATCGAGGCCTATACGCTCGGCAACGACAATTTCCGCACGGCGTTATGGACGGGAGACAACCTTCAACTGACACTTATGTCGATTCCAGTCGGCGGTGAGGTGGGGCTCGAATGCCACCACGACATAGACCAGTTCCTACGCATCGAGAGCGGCCGGGCATTAGTGGAGATGGGCGACAGCCGCGACAGGCTCGACTTCTCGCAAGAGGCCGGCGACGATTTCGTAATACTCGTTCCGGCAGGCAAGTGGCACAATATCGTCAACAAGGGAGAGGAGCCTCTGAAACTCTATTCGATCTATGCTCCGGCCGAGCACGATCACGGCACCGTGCATCGCACCTACGAGGAGGCGATGGCGGCCGAGGCCGAGCATCACCGTCACGAGCAGCAGGATTAGAGAACTGCATAGGGTACTACAAACAGAAAGCCGCACGATACAAGCGATCGTGCGGCTTTTTATTGTTATTGCTACCGGACCCTTCTATTCGGTCTTGATGTCGGTATTGACATTCTTCGAGCCTTTCAGCGCGTAGAACAGCAGGTAGCACAAGGCACCGAATACCAGCCAGTAAGAGGTCAGATAACCTGCCGCATCGGCTATACCGCCCTGAATGAAAGGCAGGATACCGCCGCCGCACACCAACGTCATGAAGATACCCGAAGCGGCGGGAGTGTACTTACCCAATCCCTCGGCCGCGAGGTTGAAGATGCTGCCCCACATAACCGACGTGCAGAGACCGCACAGCACCATGAATACCATGTTCAAGGGCACGGCACCGTCGATGAAGGGGATCTTGATGGCCGTGGCCGGCATGAACATTATGCAGCATACCAACAACATGGCCACCGAGCTTACCGAGATAAGCATCTTGCGGCTCGAAATGCGTCCGCCCACGGCACCGCCGATCAGACGGCCGCACATCATCAGGAACCAGTAGATGCCGACCAGCACGCCTGCCAGACCGGCACCCAGACCGCGACCCTCTTTCAGCTCGCCGGCAAGCACCTTCTTGGCATTCTCGTATGCCTGCTCGGTGATCTCCTCCTCAGCCTCACCGGCAGCCGCCTCTACATCGGCCTCGGCCGGCAATGTCGACTCGGCCAGCATGACTGCATCTTCGGGAAGGCTCTGCTCCTCGGCCACTGCGGCCGCACTCTCCTCCACCTGCTCGGCAACGGTCTCGATAACGGGATCGGCAACTGCTTCGATAACCGACTCTTCCTCGGCTTCGGCAGGAAGCTGCGCCTCGGTCTGAGGCTCGGCCTCGGTCTGTGCGACACTATTATCCGCAAGCAGCTGCGCCTCGTATTTGGCCACGATCTGCTCGGCAGACTCGATGGTAGGGGTCGTCATATAGAGGTTGGCGATATTGGGAATACCCACCTCGATACCTACATAGAAGAATATGGCCACGGCACCCAGCACGAAATGACGGAACGACAGCGGGCTGTACTTGTCCTTGACCTTGTTGCCGGCCTTGCGGGCAGCCTTCTCCTCGGCACTCTCCATGTGAGGCTCGGGGATCTTCACCGCACCTATGATCACAGCAGCCAGTGCGAAGATGGCCATGGCGATGATCATCGCGGGAGCGGCATCGCCTACGGTAGCCGTCTCGACCGAGCCGCCGATAAGATAACCCAGTAGAATGGGGGCTATCGTACCGCCGATCGAGTTGCACGAACCGCCGAACTGTATGAGCTGGTTACCCTTGTTGCCGCCGCCGCCCAGAGTGTTGAGCATGGGATTGACAACGATGTTGAGCATACACATCGAGAAGCCGGCGATGAAAGCACCCAGCACATACACGCCGAACGACTCCACATAGCCCGACAGGAACTGAATGCCCACACCCACGAAGCCCACCGTAACGGCAGCCAGCGAGGTGAACTTATAACCCTTGCGCTTCAAGATGATGCCGGCCGGGATACCCATGCAGGCGTAAGCGATGAAGTTGGCCAGCGTACCGAGCTGCGAGAGCGCGTTGCTGGCATGGAACTGATTTTTCACGATCACACCCATCGAACCTGCGAAGTTCGTCACGAACGCGATCATGAAGAAGAGCGCGAACATCACGATGATGGGCAGCGTGTAACTTTTTTTGTTCTGATTCATACGTCTATTTGTTTGTTAAAGGTTTTCGTTATTGGTCGTATCTCTTTGTTTGCTTGACGAGGTATTCAATTATTGGTCGTATCTCTTCGTGCGCCGGCCGGGGTTTTCGTCATTAATGGTATCTCTTCGTTTGCCGGCCGAGGTTTTCGTCATTAATGGTATCTCTTCGTTTGCCGGCCGAGGTTCCTCCCTGCCACCAGCTTAGTCCGGTCAGCTGTCGCGTTCGGCCACATACCGGCACAGGTCGAGCAGAGCCGCACGTGCATCGGAAGCCGGAAATTTCGACAGGTGGTGCATGGCACGCTCCAAGTAGCGTTTCATCGTCTCGGCGGCAAGAGCCGCACCCGCGGCCTCGTCGACGGCGGCCTGCAAGGCATCTACGGCACTCTCGTCCTCATGGCAGCGTCCCAACAGACCGAGCAGCTCGACGCGTCGCTTCTCGTCGCTGCGGTCGAGCACCTCGATCAGAGGCAGCGTTATCTTGCGCTCGCGGAGATCGTTGTTCGACGGCTTGCCCGTATGCGCCGTGCGGCGATAGTCGAGTATATCGTCCTGGATCTGAAACGCCATGCCCAATGCCTCGCCGAACTTCTGCATGCGGTCGCGAGCCTCACGATCGGCACCCACCGACAGGGCACCCAACGACGCGCTCACGCCCAACAGGCTGGCAGTCTTGCGATAGATGATATCGAAATAGTCCTCGCGCGAGGTATCCAGACGCGCGGCATGCTGGTTCTGCAACACCTCGCCCTCGCACAGGGTGGCCATGGCCGACCCCAGATAGGAGATCAGATCGTACTGCGCGCTCGACATGCCTATCGACAGCGTGCGCGCCAAGATGTAGTCGCCTAATATGACGGCGTTGTTTGACTGCCACAGGGCATTGACCGACGGACGGCCGCGGCGCATGTCCGCCGCATCGAGCACGTCGTCGTGAATGAGCGATGCCGTGTGGATCATCTCCACGAGCATGGCCGCTAAATAGGTGCGTTTCGAGCAGCGGCGGGCGGCGGGATCGTCCGTCTCCGTCCGCGGAGAGTTGATCGCAGCCGACAACATGGTCAGTATCGGACGTATGCCCTTGCCTCGCGACGAAAGCACGTGGCTGAGCATCTCTTGAAGCAGATCGCCTTCGGCACTGAAATTGTCGCCGACGAACTCGTCGAAAGCCGCCAGATCGGAAAGAATAGGTTTGCGGATAGAGTCGATAGTGACCATCGGATTAAACATTAACTCTGCAAAGATAACTATTTTTCGCGATTTAGCCGTTGTCGGCACGAGTTTTTTCACAAACTTATGGCACCGGTCGGCACCCACGACGGGCAAAAACAAGCGGAAATTTGCTTTTGCCTACCGTTCATTCGTAACTTTGGCTGCGCCGAACTTACTCTCGCTCGGCAAAATCAAACTTTCGTTTGCTTTTTGCCTACCGTTCATTCGCAACTTTGGCTTCGCCGAACTTACTCTCGCTCGGCAAAATCAAACTTTCGTTTGCTTTTGCGCTCGTTTATTCGTAACTTTGCCCGATATATATGGATATTATGAGTATGAAACAGATATTCCTGCGCGGCATTCTGCCGGCCGTGGCGGCAGTCGTCCTGTTCTGGACCGTATCGGCAGTGCTATTCTCGGCACAGCTCGACGGCAAATCGCTCTCTCAGGGCGACACGCAACAATACACAGGCATGTGGCGCGACATCAAGGAGTGCCGCGAGCAGACGGGCGAGGATCCGCAGTGGACGGGTGCCATGTTCTCGGGCATGCCGGCCTATCTGATCAACGTAGAGTATCCGGCGCAGGCCGTAAAGCATACGCTCGGCGAGGCGATACACATCGTCGACGAGCCGATGAGTCTGATATTCTTCGCTATGGCGGCGATGTGGATAGCGTTGCTGCTGATGGGTGTCAACCCGTGGACAGGCATCGTCGGGGCATTGGCCTACGGTCTGTCGACATACTTCCTGTTGATAATCGATGCCGGACACATCACCAAGATGCGTGCGTTGGTCTACGCTCCGCTCGTAGTCTCCGGCGTATGGTACACGCTGCGGCGCAATATATGGGCCGGCGGCGCGATGACGGCCGTCGCGCTGTCGCTTGAAATAGGTGCCAACCACCCGCAGATAACCTACTACTTCGCCCTTGCGGCCGCAGCCCTGTGGCTGAGCGAGATGTGGTTTGCGCACAAGCAGCACGCATGGCGCACATTCGCCAAGCGCACGGCTGTACTGGCCGCGGCAGCCGTGCTGGCCGTCGGCTCCAACTTCTCGCCGCTGTGGTACACAATGCAGCATCAGAAATACACCACGCGCGGCGGCTCGGAGCTGGCCGAAAATGACACCGAGCGCAAGAACCTGTCGCTCGACTACGCCACGGCATGGAGCTACGGCAAGGCCGAGAGCCTCAACATGCTCATACCCGGCATGACGGGCGGCTCGTCGTCGTCGGCACCCGTCGAAGAGGGAGCACTGCGACGGGAGTTGAAGTCGATGGGCGTATCGGACGAGGATTGCGGATTCTGGCTTAAAACACCATATTTCGGCGGTTACTGGGGCGACCAGCCCGGAACGGCAGGCCCCACATATCTGGGTGCCGTGGCCATAATGTTGGCGGCCGTCGGTCTGACGCTCACACGCGGCCGCAACAAGTGGTGGATCGTGGCCGTATCGATACTGTCGCTGCTGCTGGCATGGGGCAGCAACTTCATGGGATTCACCGAGATGGCATTCAAGATACTGCCCGGATACGCCAAGTTCAGAACCGTGTCGATGGCACTCGTGGTCGTCGAATGGAGCGTACCGCTGTTAGCGGCTTTGGCTTTGGCCGAGCTGTGGCGCACGGAGCTGTCGTGGCGGCAGGTGGCCTCACGCGTTGCCGCATGCGGAGGTGTGCTGATACTGCTGTCGTTGGCAGTATTGGCTCTGAGCGACGGTTTCGGCGGCGACAAGAGTCTGGGGAGCATTGCACTGCTCACGGGCGACTCACCCGAGACATACGCCTTGAACGACGCGCTTATAGCCGACCGCAAGGCATTGCTCACGGGCGACGTATGGCGCACGATAGGCTTCATCGTGCTGACCGGCGGTGCAATCGTGGCGTTCGCATGGCTCAGATCGCGCAAATGGGTGTCGCAGCAGCTGCGCAAGGCACTGCCCTACGCACTAACGGCCGTTGTCGGCATACTCGTGGTGTGGGATCTGACGAGTGTCGACCGCCGCTTCTTCAACGAAGACAACTTCCAGGATAACGTACCCACCGACATACGCCCCACGGCAGCCAACCGCGAGATCATGCGCGACAAGGATTTGGGCTATCGCGTGATGAATCTCGACGTATCGACTTTCAACGATGCCACAACATCGTATTTCCACCGCTCGATAGGCGGCTATCACGGAGCCAAGTTGGGTCGCTACCAGGATCTGATAGATGTCTACACCCGCGGCGGACGCACGACATTGGATCCGGCCATCGCGGCCATGCTCAACTGCCGCTACATAATACGCGACGGCAAGGCCGAGACGCTCGCCGAAGCCTTCGGCACGGAGCCGCTGGGAGCCGCATGGTTCGTGTCGGGGATCGACAGGCGAAGCGGTGCCCGCGAAGAGCTGTCGGCATTGGGTCAGACCGACCTGCGCACGACGGCCGTCGTGGACGACAAGACCGAACTCGGCGGCAGGAGCTACGACACCGACGGCACAATAACCCTTACGGAGTATCTGCCGCACCAGCTCAAATACGAATACGAGTCTCAGGGCGACGCGCTGGCCGTATTCTCCGAGATATACTTCCCCGAGGGCTGGACGGCATCGGTCGACGGAGAGGAGGCACCCTACTTCCGCGTCGACTATCTGCTGCGCGGCATGGAGCTGCCGGCAGGCCGTCACACGGTGGAGTGGCGGTTCCGCGCACCGAAATGGGAGATGGCCGAGGGCATAACGTTAGCCTCTTCCGTGGCCATACTGGCCGCATGCGCCGCGCTGATCATAGCGGCCGTATGGCGCGAAGCGAGACGCCGCCGCAACAGTGAAACACGATAAACCGGATATTATGAGTAACCGTGACAAACGTTTGAAACGCAAGGTGCGCTGGTCGTATGTCGTATCGACCATCAGCATTGCATTGGTATTGTTCATGTCGGGCTCGGTGAGCTACGTGATGATGTCGGCACTGTCGGCCTCGCGCTCGCTCAGAGAGAACGTGATGCTGTCGGTCGAGCTGGCCGACTCGCTCTTCTCCAACGAGAAACAGACCGTCTACGACCGTATCGCCGCCCGCGAGGAGGTAACCAAGGTGGAGTACATGGCAAAACAGGAGAAGATCAACGACGAGGAGTTCCGCCGCGTATTCTCGTCGCAGATCGACGAACTGTTGCAGGAGAACCCACTGCGCGACTCCTACGAGGTGTCGCTTGCGGCCGACCGCTCGTCGGAGCAGGATATCGAGGCCTTCATCTCGGACATAGGCTCCGTCACGGGCGTGGAGTATGTGGCCGTGCCGCCAATAGGTGTCATCGAGACGATGCAGACCACCGTGCGGCACATAAGCTGGTCGCTGGTGATATTTCTGGCCGTATTGTTGCTGATCTCGATACTGCTGCTAAACAACACTATACGGCTTGCGATATATGCCAAACGCTATCTGATCAACACGATGAAATTAGTGGGTGCCACCAAGTGGTATATCATGCGGCCGCTGTTGCGCAGCGCACTGCGCCAGGGAATACTGGCCGGAGCGGGAGCCGGCATACTGATGTGCGTGGCCGTCTACGGCGCGGAGCGTTTCACCCCCGAGGGCATACGCATGCTGCCGCATGAGGAGGTGGCCGCGATAATCGGCTCGATGATTGCGGTGGGCATGGTCATATCGGTGGTATTCAGCGCGCTTGCAATCAACAAATTCGTCAACATGAAGTCAAACAAGATACACCTTTATTAATATGAAACTCAGACAATGGTGGCACGGCCTGCGCAGCGAGAACGACTCGCGCATGCCGCTGACATTGAAAAACTACGTATTGATGATCGTCGGATTCGTCATTATAGTCGTCGGATTCGCATTGATGGCCGGCGGCGGCAACCACACGGCCGAGGAGTTCGACTACTCGATATTCTCATGGCGGCGCATATCGCTGGCACCGATGGTCGTGATAGCCGGATTCGTATTCGAGATCTACGCCATACTCAAACGCTTTCCCGTCGGCGAGGGCAACAAAGACGGAAAGTAACCGCAATCCCGACACGAAAAGATGGATACACTGCAAGCCGTAATATTAGGCATCGTGCAGGGACTCACCGAGTTTCTGCCCGTATCGAGCAGCGGTCACCTGCAATTGGCCAAAGAGCTGCTCGATGTCGACATAGCCGAGAATCTGACCTTCGACATCACGCTGCACGCCGCCACGGTGCTGAGCACGATAGTGGTGCTGTGGAGCGAGATACGACGATTGGTCGTCGGAGTCTTCTCGCGCAAGTTCAACGAGGAACAGGCCATGGTGCTGAAAATCATCGTCTCGATGATACCCATAGGCATCGTCGGATTGCTCCTGCGCGACAAGATCGACGAGATGCTCTCCTCACCCTATATAATGATCATCGTGGGAGCCATGCTGCTGCTCACAGCCGCGCTGCTCGCATTCGCCTACTACGCCAAACCGCGCATCAAGGAGCGGATATCGTATCGCGACGCCTTCATCATAGGCGTGGCGCAGGCCGCGGCCTCGATGCCGGGGCTATCGCGCTCGGGCACGACGATAGCCACCGGCCTGCTCTTGCGCAACAAGCGTTCGAGCGTGGCCACGTTCTCGTTTCTGATGGTGCTCGCGCCGATCTTGGGTGAGATGCTGCTGCAAATCGTCGGAGGGGAGTTTTCGGCCGCTGACATCGACACGACGGCACTGGCGGCCGGATTCGCCGCATCATTCATCGTGGGTTGCATAGCCTGCAAGTTCATGATCGAGATCGTCAAGCGAGGCAAGCTGATATGGTTTGCCGCATACTGCGCCGCAGTGGGTGCAACAGCCATTTTGTCATACATATTCTAACCCGAACCCCTATCAAATGAGAGACGAATCATCGCTCGCGGGAGTCGACTTCGCGGAGGGCTACATAGCCGTCATCGACAAACCGTTGGAGTGGACCTCGACCGACGTGGTGCGCAAGATAAAGTTCGCACTGCGCAAATGCGGCTATCCCAAGATCAAGGTGGGACACGCCGGCACGCTCGATCCCTTAGCCACCGGCATACTGCTCGTGTGCATAGGCAAGGCAACGAAGATGGTGGAGTCGCTGCAAGCCGAACAGAAGGAGTACGTAGCCGAACTGGAATTGGGTGCTACAACCCCCAGCGGCGACATGGAGCACGAGATCGATGCCCGCTACCCTATCGAACACATCACGCGCCAGGCCGTGGAGGAGGCACTGCGCTCGCTCACGGGCGAGCGGTTGCAGGCTCCCCCGATCTACTCGGCCAAGAAGGTGGAGGGCGTGCGCGCCTACGAGTTCGCGCGGGCAGGCGAGAGCGTCGAGCTGCGCCGCGCACCTATCAATATTTACGAGATGGAGCTGTTGGAGTACGACCTGCCGCGCATCAAAATACGCGTGGTGTGCAGCAAGGGCACATACATTCGTTCGCTGGCCTTCGAGATCGGAGAGGCACTCGCCAGCGGGGCGTATCTCAGCTCGCTGCGCCGCACGCGCAGCGGCGGATTCCGTGTGGAAAACGCCTTCGAACTGGATCGGTTCATGGAAAAATTGCATGAATGTGAAACAAAATCGGAGAATTAACGTATATATTCTGATTGTTGCATTGTAAATTTTAGAATTTTTGGAATATGAAGCTATCGCAATACGGCTACGAATTTTCTCCGGAGATGATCGCAAAGTATCCGACCGAGAACCGCGACGATGCCCGTCTGATGGTGGTCAACCGCAAGACCGGAGAGATCGAACACCGCATATTCAAGGATATCATCGAATACTTCGGTGAGAAAGACATGTTCATCTTCAACGACACCAAGGTCTTTCCGGCACGCCTGCACGGCAACAAGGAGAAGACGGGTGCCGATATCGAGATATTTCTGCTGCGCGAACTAAACCGCGAGCTGCGTCTGTGGGACGTGCTGGTCGATCCGGCACGCAAGATCCGCATAGGCAACAAGCTCTATTTCGGCGAGGACGACCTGATGGGTGCCGAGGTCATCGACAACACCACCTCGCGAGGCCGCACGCTGCGTTTTCTGTTCGACGGCAGTTACGAGGAGTTCAAGGAGGCATTGTTCCGCTTAGGCGAAACACCGCTGCCGCGCTGGGTGCGCGAGACGGTCGAACCGGAAGACGCCGAACGCTATCAGACTATATTTGCGCGTCACGAAGGGGCCGTCGCCGCACCCACAGCCGGCATGCACTTCTCGAAACATCTGCTCAAACGCATGGAGATACACGGCATCGACTCGGCATTCATCACCCTGCACGTGGGTCTGGGCAACTTCCGCACGGTCGATGTGGAGGATCTGTCGAAGCACAAGATGGACTCCGAGCAGTTCGTCATATCGCCTGAGGCTGCCGAGGCCGTCAACAAGGCCAAGAGCGGCGGCCATAAGGTGGTCGCAATAGGCACAACGGTGATGCGCGCCATCGAGACGGCCGTATCGACCAACGGCATGATCAAGCAGATGGAGGGCTGGACCAACAAGTTCATATTCCACCCCTATCAGTTCACCGTGGCCGATGCCATGGTGTCGAACTTCCAGCTGCCCTACTCGACGCAGCTGATGATGGTGGCAGCCTTCGGCGGCTACGACACGGTGATGAACGCCTACGACGTGGCGCGTCGCGAGGGCTACCGTTTCGGCACTTATGGCGACGCCATGCTGATTTTATAGAAAATTTTTCGTATATTTGCAAAAGTAAACAAACGGAGGGGTCATGGCAACAAGCAGAATATTATACGTATGTCAGGAGATCACGCCTTACCTGCCCGAGAACGAACTTTCGATGCTGAGTCTCGAAATGGCGCGTCAGATGCAGGAGCGCGGGTGCGAGGTGCGTACCTTCATGCCGCGGTACGGGTGTATCAACGAGCGTCGCAATCAGCTGCACGAGGTGATACGTCTCTCGGGCATGAACCTGATTATCAACGATAACGACCACCAGCTCATAATAAAGGTGGCCTCCATTCCCTCTGCACGCATACAGATCTACTTCATCGACAACGACGACTACTTCGCCCGCAAGTCGATTCTCAAAGATGCCGACGGCGAGGAGTTCGCCGACAACGACGACCGCGCGATATTCTTCGCCCGCGGCGTGTTGGAGACCGTCAAGAAGTTGCGCTGGACACCCGGCATCGTACACTGTCACGGCTGGTTCTCGGCCGTAGTACCGATGTATCTGCGCAAGGTGTTCTACGACGACCCCGTCTTCCGCGACGTGAAGATCGTCCTGTCGCTGCCCGACGACCGCTTCGAGAAGCCGCTGTCGGAGTCGATGCGCTCGAAGATCGAGAGCGAAGGCATCTTGGACAGCAATCTGAAAATTCTCAACACTCCGTCATACGAAAATCTCTATCGCTTCGTTATTGATTATGCCGACGGTGTGATCGCCACTTCGCCTGCCGCCGACAGCGCGCTGTTGGAGTATGCCCGCAGTCGGGGCAAAAAGGTATTGGAGTACGGATCGCCCGACAAGGCGGAGACCTTCGATAATTACAAACGATTCTATGAGGAGTTATAAATATCTACTGCGAGTTGCGCTGATGACCGTGAGCGGCGTGCTGATGCTGTCGGCATGCACGACCACGGCCGACTATACCATGGGAGAGGAGTTCGTGCCCGATAACCAGAATCTCTCCATACGCCGCCGCACCTATTCGGGCGGCAGGCTCTACGAAAACGGGCAGGCAAGAGAGTGCTCGCTGACGCAGACACGGCTCTATCAGACCGATTCGGTGAAATCGGCCAATCTTTCGTACCTCTATTTCGGTCAGGAGCTGAGCGATACGTTCGGCATGCGCAAGGCCGGTTTCTTCTCGCAGATGCTCTTCAACTACACCATCGACGAGGAGCGCGGCTGGGGCTACCGTCCCATCTTCGACTCGATGCAGCTTGCGCTGGAAATCAAGTCGTTCCACGGCGATACCACCTACAAGCAGCGTTTCGAGGTCTACGAGATCGTCTCGAACGACTACTTCAAGGATACGCCCGATTCGGTGTTCTACACCAATTTCGACGCATCGAAATACATCGGCCGCAACCCGATATTCACATTCACCTTCCCCGACCAGGACAACGGCATCTACACCACCTCAACCGAGGTGCGTCTGCAAGAGACACCCGCCACGCGCGACTATGTCGACCGTCTGATGCTGCTGGGCAACATGGACGAGAACGACGGCTTTGCCAAAGATGTCGACGAGCTGTACACTGTCGGCAACGAAAAGAAGTTCGTCGATGCCTTCAAGGGAGTGTACGTCGTGCCGGCCGGCGATCCGGCGCAGAGCGGCACGCGCGGTGCCATGTACGCCTCGGATATCGAGACCACGGGCATGTATCTCTATACGCGCAGCCGTGAGGAGGCGGATCCGGCAATCATACGCGACACGAACTACATGGTCTACAACTTCTATCTCGATCCCGCGACATACGGCCAGTTCGATGCCGGCAACGTCTCAATCAACACCGTCGAGCACGACTTCTCGGGTGTAAAGCTCTTCGACAGGGAGATGATCGACTCCGAGAACGACGACCGCGCGGAGGTTCTGACAGGCTTTATCGACGGCATGGGCGGCGTGGTGACCGAGCTGCGGTTCACCGACGAGATGTTGCAGTCGCTGGCCGATCTTGTGCTGTCCGAGGATTGCAATGCCGTATCGGTCAATCAGGCCATGCTCAGCGTATATGTCGAGCAAGCGGATTACGACTACATGCAGATCGACCCCATCGTCATAGCTCCCATACTCGACAAGGCCATGACGCGTCTGGGCATGTACACCAACTACAAGAGCATAACGCCCGTTCCCGATTACCTTTATAGCTACGAGTCGACCTATACGATTGCCTACGACGGCAATCTCAACCGCTCGCTGGCATGTTACAAGATGGACATATCGAACTACATACAGTCGCTGATTCTGGCCTGCGCCGACAACTTGAAGGAGGACGGGCGGACAGTGGATTTCGAGAAGATCGACGAGGTGCACCGCCGCGTCTATCTGGCTCCGGAGGCATACGGCCTGTTCGGATTCGACCGTGTGGCCGTCATCGGAGGCAACTCCGAGATCGGCGGGCTGCTCAATACCGCACCAATCACGCTCGATATGACATACACCGTATTCAAATAGATAACAATGAGTCGAACGACGGCAAACCTAAGTTAACGCTTAGGTTTTGCTGTATGAAGAAGTTGGAGATAAACAATGCAGGAGAATTTAGTAATAGTCGAGTCACCGGCCAAGGCCAAAACCATAGAGAAGTTTCTGGGCAAGGATTTCGTGGTCAAGTCGAGTTTCGGACATATACGCGATCTGGCAAAAAAGGATTTGGGAATAAATCTTAACGAGAACTACGCGCCCGCATACGAGATTCCGAGCGACAAGCGCAAGGTCGTCGACGAGCTGGCGCGGCTGTCGAAGAGTGTGAAGACCGTATGGCTCGCCTCCGATGAGGACCGCGAGGGAGAGGCCATAGCATGGCATCTGGCCGAGGTGCTGGGTCTTCCGGTGGATCAGACCAAACGTATCGTATTCCACGAGATCACGCGTCACGCCATATTGAACGCCATCGAGAATCCGCGCACCATCGACATGAATTTGGTCAACGCGCAGCAGGCACGCCGCGTGCTGGATCGTCTGGTGGGCTTCGAGCTCTCGCCCGTGCTGTGGAAGAAGGTGCGTCCGTCGTTGTCGGCAGGCCGCGTGCAGAGCGTGGCCGTGCGGCTGATCGTCGAGCGCGAACGCGAGATCATAGCGTTCAACTCGACCCCGCTGTTCCGCGTCGTGGCTCAGTTCTACTCCGAGAGCGACCCCTCGAAGACGCTTTTCAAGGCCACGCTGTCATCGTCGTTCGAACGGCGCGAAGAGGCAGAGCAGTTCCTCTCGGGCTGCATCGGCGCACGCTTCACGGTAGTCAAGTCGGAGGAGAAGCCCGTACAACGCTATGCCGCGGCACCCTTCACCACCTCCACATTGCAGCAGGAGGCCGGCCGCAAGTTGGGCATGAGCGTATCGCAGACCATGTCGGTGGCACAGCGGCTCTACGAGCAGGGTCTGATCACCTACATGCGTACCGACTCGGTCAACCTCTCGCAGCAGGCCATAGGGCAGTGCAAGGAGGAGATCACGCGTCTGTTCGGAGCCAAATACTCCTATCCGCACAACTACAAGACCAAGTCGAAGGGCGCACAGGAGGCGCACGAGGCCATACGCCCCTCTTACATCGAGCGCGAGCAGATCGAGGGCACCGCAGCCGAGAAACGTCTCTACGACCTTATATGGAAACGCACCGTCGCATCGCAGATGGTGCCGGCCGAGTTAGACCGCACGCAGATCGTCATCGAGAGCGACAACGGCAGAGGACAGTTCGTGGCAACGGGCGAGGTCATTCGCTTCGACGGCTTCCTGCGTCTCTACTCCGAGTCGACCGACGAGGAGCAGAACGGCGAGGGCGAGGGCGGCGTACTGCCAAAGATGGCAGTCGGCGACAGCGTGACGGCCGCAACGATCACGGCAACGGAACGTTTCACGCAGGCACCGGCACGATACAACGAGGCGGCATTGGTCAAGCGTCTGGAGGAGTTGGGCATAGGCCGCCCGTCGACCTACGCGCCGACCATCACCACGATCATCAACCGCGGCTACGTGGTCAAGCAGAACCGCGACGGACAGAAACGCAGCTATCTGCAACTGACGCTCTCGGGCGGCAAGATCTCGGAGAAGCGGCTGAGCGAGACCTTCGGCAAGGAGAAGAACCGCCTCTCGCCTACCGACATAGGCATGTTGGTCAACGACTATCTCGAATCGCAGTTCGCCTCGATCATGGACTACAACTTCACGGCCAACGTCGAAAAGGAGTTCGACCGCGTGGCCGAGGGCGACATATCGTGGACCAAGATGATCGACGACTTCTACCACCCGTTCCACAAGATGGTCGACACGGCCATCGGCATGCAGACCGACAAGAACGCCCAAGTGCGCGTTTTGGGAGTCGATCCCGCAAGCGGACACACCGTCAAGGCACGCATAGGCCGCTACGGACCTATGGTAGAGATCGAGGGCAAAGAGGGTGAGAAGCCGCGCTTCGCATCGCTCAAAAAGGGACAGCTCATCGAGTCCATCACGTTGCAGGAGGCGTTGGAACTGTTCGACATGCCGCGCGATCTGGGCGACTGGGAGGGCGAGAAGCTGATGGTCGGCATAGGCAAGTTCGGACCTTACGTACGCCACGGCAAGACCTTCGCCTCGCTTGCTAAGAGCGACGACCCCTACACCGTAACCCGCGAGCGCGCCGAGGAGCTGATACGCGAGCACAACGAGCACGCCAAGGCTGCCTCCACTCCGTTGAAGAGCTTCGCCGAAGATGCCGACATGGTCATAAAGGACGGCCGCTACGGTGCATACATAGCCTACAAGGGCAAGAACTACCGCCTGCCCAAAGGCTCAAAGATCGAGCAGCTGACATACGACGACTGCCTGAGCATCGTGGCCAAAAGCAAGAAATAACTGCCAGACGGATCGGGAGAGGAGGTGTACCGCCCTTGCACGATCCACAGACGAGATATTTGCCAATGACGAACACCTTAAAACAAAACAAAATAATATGAAGATCAAAATGTTTTCTGCCGTCTTGGGCCTGCTCTGTTGCGGCATGGTCTCGGCACAACAACCCGACACGAACACCGCACCCGAAGGGTATGTGTTCACCGACGTGAAGATAAATCCGTCGACCCCTGTCAAGGATCAGTTCCGCAGCGGCACATGCTGGGCATTCTCGGCTCTCGGATTCTTGGAGAGCGAGATCATGCGTGCCGGAGGCCAGGAAGTGGCACTCTCTCCCATGTGGATCGTGCGCAACATCTACTTCGAGAAGGCGGTAAAGTATGTGCGTCTGCACGGCGCGCTCAACTTCGCTGTGGGCGGTAACGGCGGCGATGTAATAACGGCTATCCGCGACTACGGCATAGTCCCGACGGAGGTCTATCCCGGCCTGAACTACGGCACCGACAAACCCGTATTCAACGAGATCGATGCCGTGTTGAAGGCATATGTCGAGTCAGTAGTAAAAGCACCCAACAAGAAGCTCACGACAGCCTGGCAAGATGGTCTCAACGGCATTCTCGATGCCTATTTCGGCAAGATGCCCGAGACATTCACCTACAACGGCAAGGAGTACACGCCCCGTTCGTTCGCCGAATCGCTGCCCATCGACCTCGACGACTATGTCGATCTGACCTCGTTCACGCATCACCCCTTCTACGAGTCGTTCATACTCGAAATACCCGATAACTGGCGTTGGCACAGCCAGTACAACCTGCCCCTCGACGAGCTTATGCAGGTACTCGACTACGCCATCGACAACGGCTACACCGCCGAGTGGGGTGCCGATGTCAGCGAGCTGGGCTTCAACCGCACCAAGGCCATAGGTATCATACCCGAGGACGACGTGGAGAGCATGGAGGGCACCGAGGCCGAGCGTTGGGGCAAGCTCACCGCAGCCGAGCGTCAGCAGGCTCTGTACAGCTTCGAGAAGCCTATCCGCGAGAAGAGCATCACACAGCAGATGCGTCAGGAGGCATTCGACAACTACGAGACCACCGACGACCACGGCATGCAGATCGTGGGCTACGCCACCGATCAGACCGGCGCACGCTTCTACAAGATAAAGAACTCGTGGGACGTTCGCCAGCCATACGACGGCTACTACTACTTCTCGCGTCCGTTCGTAGAGTACAAGACCATGTCGATCATGGTCAACAAGAACGCCATACCTAAGGCTATTCGCAAGAAGCTCGGATTGTAATAATTTTTCGTGAAAAGCGGCATTCTACTGCCGCGCACTTGCTCGCCCAAATGGGAAGTACGTCAGTACGTCCCATCTGGGCGATCTTCGTTTGCGTTGTATAATACCGCTTTTGACGAAAACTTTTCCATGAAAAGGCATCATTTGCGTCCGCGCCTTGTTGCTCAGCAATGGGAAATACGATAGTATATCCCATCGCTTCGCTCCGGCGTTGCGTTGCAACTGATACCTTTTGATGAAAAAGTAGCACATGATTCTTTGGAGACTATTTCCACTGTTCTGTCATTCTGAGGAGGGCGGAACGTCCGACGTGAGAATCGCTCCTTTGTCAAGCATGCGATACAAAACATTTTCCACAGTCGACAGGCAGGCAGCAGAAGCCCCACGACCTATTTTCCGCGAAAAAAGAAAACGGCGGAAGTTGTCTTGTCAGATAATTTGCGTATATTTGTATAACAAAACTAAGGATTGCACTATGGATTACTCAAAGGAGCTGGAAAAATATGCGCCTGCACATACCGAGGCGCAGGTTGCCAAAGAGGTAGCCAAGATCAAGGTTGCAGCCAACCGCAACGAGAATATCGATGTCTACAAGTTCTGCTACTCGGCCATCGATCTTACGACTTTGTCATGCAACGACTCCGTGGAATCGGTTACGGCGTTCGCCCGCAAAGCCGTGGAGTTCTATGACAAATATCCGCATATACCCAATGTCGCATCGATCTGCATCTATCCGTCATTCGTCGAGACTGTCGGCCTGGCAGTGGAGTCGACCCCGATGCGCATAACCAGCGTCGCAGGAGGGTTCCCCTCGTCGCAGACCTTCATCGAGGTCAAGGCATTGGAGGTGGCCATGGCCATCGAGAACGGTGCCGACGAGATCGACGTAGTGCTCAACGTGGGCAAGATGCTCACGGGCGCATACGACGAGGCGGCAAGCGAGGTGGAGCTGCTGCGCAACGAGGCCAAAGACGTAGTGTTCAAGGTCATCATCGAGTCGGGCGCATTGAAGACACCCGAGCTGATCCGCAAGGCATCGCTCCTGTCGATGTTCACCGGTGCCGACTTCATCAAGACCTCGACCGGCAAGATCGACGTTGCCGCAACGCCCGAGGCTGCATTCGTCATGTGCCATGCCATCAAGGACTACTACAACGCCACAGGTCGCAAGGTCGGCTTCAAGGCTGCCGGCGGCGTGCGCACCCCGACCGATGCCGCACTCTACTACACCATCGTCGAGGAGATACTGGGCAAGGAGTGGCTCACGACCGATCTGTTCCGCATAGGAGCCTCATCGGCCGCCAACAACATACTCTCGGCCATAGAAGACAAGGATATCAAGTACTTCTAATATTTTCGCGAAAAGCGGCACTCTACGGCCGCGCACTTGCTCGCCCAAATGGGAAGTACGCCAGTACGTCCCATCTGGGCGATCTTCGTTTGCGTGGTATAATACCGCTTTTGACGAAAAGACGGTTGTGGTTCTGTGTAGACTATTTCCACTGTTTTGTCATTCTGAGCGGAGTGTAACGTAGCAAAGAATCTGTGCGCGACTATTCCCTCTGTCCTGTCATTCTTCGTTTCATTTCATTCCACTCAGAATGACAGGGTGGGTATATCGACCACGCATATAATCCACAACCGGATTCTTCGTTTCACTCAGAATGACAGGGCAGGTGTGTTGTCACTCCGAGTGAGGGCATTGCCCGACCGTGGGAGTCTCGCTGGCGGGAGTGCGGTTGCCGAACAGGAGTTTGCCGACAAAAAAGAGATTCTCACGTCGCGTGCATAGCACGCTCCTCAGAATGACAGATCCCGCGTGTCATTCTGAACGGAGCTTCGCGAAGTGAAGAATCCGGTTGTGGAAGACATGGCAACCACATCGTCACTCCGAGGAGCCGCAGGCAACGTGGGAGTCTCGCCACACCCTGCTGTCACTCCGAGGAGCAACGCAGTTGCGACGTGGGAGTCTCGCGGGCGGGAGCACGGTTGTCGGGTGAAAAGTGCCTTTGTCGGCCAAAAGAGATTCTCACGTCGGACGTTCCGTCCTCCTCAGAATGACAGGGTGGGATATGTCATGCTGAGTGAAGCGAAGCATCTGGTTGGGGACGACAAACTTATCGACCACGCACATAGTCCCCAACCGGATTCTTCACTCCACTACGTTTCATTCAGAATGACAAAACAATGGAAATAGTCTCCAAAGAATTATGCGCCACTTTTTCATCAAAATGCCGCAGATGCGACTCTCCGACAGAGTGAGACGATGGGCTGTACTGACGTACTGCCCATTGGCGAGTGACGAGGAGAGGAAGCAGATACGGCATTTTCATGGAAAAGATTTTTCGTCAAAAGCGGTATTATACAACGCGCAACGAACATTGGGCGGACGGGGTGTACTTGACGTACTACCCGTTCGGACAATGGAGCGAGCGGCAGCAGAATGCCGCTTTTCACGGAAAACCTCCAAAGAATTACGCGCAGATTTTTCGTCAAAAGGCGTTAGTTGCAAGCCGCACGTGAAAAATCCGCAGATGGGCTGTACTCAACGTACTGCCCATTTGCGGATTTGAGCGAGGCGAAGCAAATGACGCCTTTTCACGAAAAATCAAAGGCCGCTTTTAAGAAACTCCACAAACCCATCTACATCGAGATTGTAGCCGCGGACGGGAGCAAGCAGCTCATCGTCGGGAGAGAGCAAGACGTAGGCCGGCTGTGCATTGACGCCGAAACGAGACTGCACGATATAGCTGTTCTTACGACCCAGCTCTTTGAGCACCTTGCCGTCGGCTGTGGTGAGGTAGTCGGCCTTGTCGAGCGACATCTTGTCGTCGACGTAGAGGGCGACGATTATGTAGTCGCGGCGCAGGATCTCCAACACGCGGGGATCGCTCCACACGCGCTGCTCCATCTCGCGGCAGTTGACGCAGCCGTGACCGGTAATATCGACGAAGAGCGGTTTGCCCGTGCGTTTGCCCTCGTCGAGTCCCTCTTGCAGATCGAAATAGCCGGTCAGCCCCAGCGGCAGATGCAATTCGTCGCCATACTTGACGGCTTTATTCTGCGACTTCTCCGTGCCGAGCACGAAATCCTGCGACTGCATGGGCGGCATATAGCCCGACAGAGCTTTGAGCGGCGCGCCGAACATGCCGGGGATAAGGTAGACTACGAACGAGAATACGACAATGGCCAAAGCCAGACGCTTGACCGAGAGATACTCCACCTTGGAGTCGTGCGCGAAGCGGATCTTGCCTAACAAATAGAGGCCCAACAGCGAGAATACGACGATCCAGATGGCCAGATAGACCTCACGGTCGAGCAGATGCCAGTGGTAGGTCTGATCGGCCACGCTGAGGAACTTGAAGCCCAGAGCCACCTCGATAAAGCCTAATACGACCTTTACCGAGTTGAGCCAGCCGCCGTTCTTAGGCATGGTCTTCAACACCGACGGGAACCACGCAAGCAGCGTGAAGGGAAGGGCGAAAGCCGTGGCGAAGGCCGCCATGGTGATGATCGGCGACCAGAACTCACCCGAAGTGGATTTGATAAGCACCGTACCCACGATCGGACCCGTGCACGAGAACGACACCAGAACTAAGGTCAGTGCCATGAAGAATATGCCTAAAAGACCGCCCTTGTCGGCACCCTGGTCGCTCTTGTTGACCAGCTTCGAGGGCAGCGTGATCTCGAACGCGCCGAAGAACGAAGCCGCGAAGATCATGAACACGATGAAGAACAGAATGTTGGGGAACCAGTGCGTAGCCAGCCAGTTGAATATGTCGGCCGTCACGGCATCGCCGCCCACAAAACGCGTGATGAGTATAATGACGGCTATCGGGACTATGTATAGCAGTATGATGAACAGACCGTACATCAGAGCCTTGAAGCGGCCGGCGGCCGGCGTCGAGCTGCCCTTGATGAAGAACGATACGGTCATCGGCACCATGGGGAACACGCACGGGGTGAGCAGAGCGGCGAAGCCCCACAATATGGCCTCGATGATAAGTCCCCAGCCGAACGGAGCACCGGCATCGGATTCGCCGTCGGTCTGCGGCTCGGCACTCTCGGCCGCGGCAGTCTCACCGGCAGAGTCGGTCTCTGCGGCATTATCCGTCTCATTGTCGCCAGCCGCGCCCTCGCTTGCTGCGGCAGCGTCATCGTTTTGTGTCGGAGCTACGACGGCCGCAGCACCCTTATGCTCCACGGCGACATCGAACTCCCAATACTCGGGCGAGTGGCATGCGCCCTCGATGCAGGCGATCCACATCACCTCGCCTTTGACATGCGCCGTGGCGGCTGCCACGCGCAGATCCTGCGTCAGCACGATCCTGTCGAAGTAGACCGCATCGCCGTCGTAGTCGCGCGTAGGCGCGGTCTCTTTCATCTCGCCAGCAAGGGTATAGCCCTCGGCATCGGCGAAGGTCACCTCCGTAGGAGAGAACATGTTGGTCAGCGGATAGGTATGCCAGCCCTCGGCTATATCGCCGCGAATGGTCAGACGATAGAGGTCGCCGTCGATCTGCTCGGCCGAGGCCGACCACTTCACCGTCACGGTGTTCTCGTCGACGGCAGGCATCTGTGCCATCGTCGGCAGAGACAGAAACATCGCCGCGAGAGCAAAAACAAATTGCAATAATCTTTTCATATTTATAGGTTTTACGATCCGACAATTCGGTTTACGGGCACACCGGCAATATCGGCCGCCCGACCGACACAAATACAAAAGTAATAATTATTTCTTTATCGGCCAAATCCGTCGGAGATTATCTTCCGGCAGGCGACCAACCGTAATATAAACTGCAAGACAGAGGTTTAGATACGGAAAAATATACAAGCGTCCGATATTTGTCGGACGCTTGTATATTGCAGTATGAAAGATGCGCTACTTTGTAACCCGTTCGAGCCACTTGACCATGCCGAGCATGACACCCATCGAGATGGCGCACACCACCAAGAACACCGTCCAGCACTGCCATATCGGCATCTTGTTGTACATCAGAGGACCGATCCACAACAGCAGGTTGCCAACGGCCGTAGCACCTAACCACAGACCCTGACACAGACCTTGCAGATGCTTGGGTGCCACCTTCGACACGAACGACAGTCCGAGCGGCGAGATGAACAGCTCGGCGACGGTGAGGAAGAAATAGAGCACTATCAATACCCACGGGCCGGCCTTCATCGCATCTTTTGCCGAATCGGCCATATCCTTGAACTCGGTTGCCGAGGGATAACCCTGGAAATATGAGTAGAGGGCAAGGAACAGATATGCCATACCTGCGATGGCCATACCGATGGCAATCTTTCGCGGAGTCGATATCTCGCGGCCGCGGCGGCTCAGCGAGCCGAGCAGCAGCATGATCACCGGAGTGAGGACTATGACGAAGAACGGATTGATGGCCTGCCATACCTCGGGCGGAATGACCGAAGTGTTGACGAAGTCGCGCGCGAACAGCGACAGCGACGTGCCGTTCTGATGGAACGAGAACCAGAAGAATATCACCACACCCAGCACGGCGAACAGTGCATACATGCGCTGCTTGATCTCGCGTGCGGCATTGGCCTTCTCCTCGGGAGTATATCCGACAACGCTCTGCTCGACCTTCTTGCCCGGATTGGGGAATTTGCGTTTTGTCGAGATGAAGATCGCCAGCGAGATGAGCATGGCCACCACCGAAGCGATGAACGAGAAGTGGATACCCGTGTTGAAGATGTCGAGATACTGCGTACAGAACGCGCCCATGCCCTCCGACAGGTCGCCGCCCACCTTTTCCACCAACTCACCGAGATTCTGCATCTTCTCGGCAGCCATGTTGGCACCCTCGTTGAGATATTGGTGGCAGAGAGCCGGAAGATCGGCATTGTATATCAGATCGTGAGCCTTCAACCACCAGCTTCTGAGCAGCGGTGCGATGAACGGAGCTATTAGTCCGCCGATGTTGATGAAGACGTAGAATATCTGGAAGCCCGAATCGCGCTTGGCCTTGGCAGCCTTCAACGCAGCCTCGCCCTTCTTGGCCGCCTCGGCCTCGAAGTCGTCGTACATCTGACCGACGATAGCCTGCAAGTTACCCTTGAACAGACCGTTACCGAATGCGATAAGGAACAGCGCGAAGCAGGTCAGCGGCAGCAGCCAGCCGATATTGCCCGCAGTGGAGAGAATGGGGATCGACAATACGGCGTAGCCTATTGCCATGACGACCAGACCGGCCATGATCGTACCCTTGTAATTCTGCTTCTTGTCGGCTATCCAACCGCCGACCAGACTGAGTACGTAGATACCGGCATAGAAGAAAGAGTAGATCAGGGTACCCTTCTCGTCGCTTAATCCGAATTTAGAACACAAAAACAGCGTCAGCACGGCATTCATGATATAGTATCCGAAACGCTCGCCCATATTACTGAGTGCCGCCGCTACCAAACCTTTGGGGTGATCTTTAAACATAAAGTAGCTTTTAATTATTCAGTATGCAGTGTACAAAGATAATAAAATTTCGTATATTTGTGCACAATCAGCTATAAAAACGTATGGGAGGGCAAAAAAAGCGTCTGGCCATTGTCGAAGCCGACAGTTGGCTCGAACCGGTCGAGCAGGAGATAGAGCGTCGTCACGATATGTACCTCGGCCGCATGGCCGACATAGAACGCTCGTCGGGCACGATCACGGACTATGCCAACGGCTACCGCTATTTCGGCTGGCAGAGAGACGACGACATGGCGGGCTGGTGGTTCCGCGAGTGGCTGCCCGAGGCGGCCGATGTCTATCTGTTCGGCGACTTCAACTCGTGGCAGCGCACGCAGCTGCGGCTGGACAAGGACCGCTCGGGCGTGTGGAGCACGTTTCTGCCCGATGCCATGTATGCCGACAGGCTGACTCACGGCTCGCTCTACAAGCTGCACGTACACGGTGCCAACGGCTGGCACGACCGCATACCGGCCTACGCCACGCGCGTGGTGCAGGACGAAGAGACCAAGAACTTCACGGCGCAGTTCTGGCAGCCGCAGCCCTTCGCATGGAGCGACGAGGGTTTCTCGGCTGCGCGGCAGGAATCGCTGCTGATCTACGAGGCGCATGTGGGCATGGCGCAGGAGCGCGAGGGCGTGGGCACATACGAGGAGTTTGCGGATAAGATACTACCTATTATAAAAAGCGAGGGCTACAACGCCGTGCAGCTCATGGCCATCGCCGAACACCCCTACTACGGCTCGTTCGGCTATCATGTGTCGAGTCTGTTCGCCCCCTCGTCGCGCTTCGGTACGCCCGAGCAGCTCAAAGCTCTCGTCGACAAGGCGCACTCGCTGGGGCTGGCCGTCATAATGGACCTTGTGCACGCCCACTACGTCAAGAACCTCAACGAGGGCATCAACGAGCTGGACGGCTCGGACCACCTCTATTCCAAGGCCGGAGAGGCCGGTTATCAGAAGTACTGGGACTCAAAGACATTCGACTACGGCAAGCGCGAGGTGCAGCACTTCCTGCTCTCGAACGTGAAATACTGGCTCGACGAGTTCCACTTCGACGGCTACCGCTTCGACGGCGTAACCTCGATGCTCTACCACCATCACGGATACGTCGAGTTCGACTCGCGCGAAAAGTTCTTCGACGAGGGTGTCGACCGCGATGCCATAGTCTACCTGTCGCTTGCCAACCGCCTGACGCACGAGTTCCGCCCCGATGCCGTCACCATAGCCGAGGACGTGAGCGGCATGCCCGGCATCTGCTCGGCCGTCGACGACGGCGGCATAGGCTTCGACTACCGTTTAGGCATGTCGATCCCCGACTACTGGATCAAGATACTCAAAGAGCAGAGCGACGAGGAGTGGAACCTGTGGGAGATGTGGTCGGTGATGACCAACCGCCTGCCGAGCGTGCGCACGGTAGCCTACGCCGAGTCGCACGACCAGGCTTTAGTGGGCGACAAGACCATTGCCTTCCGCCTTATGGACAAGGAGATGTACTACTCGATGGACCGTGCTTCGCAGAATCTGGTCGTCGACCGCGGCATGGCTCTGCACAAGATGATACGCCTGATGACCATATCCACCGGCGGCGAGGCCTACCTCTGCTTCATGGGCAACGAGTTCGGCCACCCCGAGTGGATCGACTTCCCCAGAGAGGGCAACGGCTGGTCGTATGCGCATGCCCGCCGGCAGTGGTCGCTGCGCGACAACCTGCTGCTGCGCTACTCCTATCTGGCCGACTTCGACCGAGAGATGCTGCGCATAGTCAAGGAGTACGGCGTGCTCTCGGACGGCTATCCCTACAATCTGCTGATCGACGAGCAGAACAAGACGATGGTCTTCTCGCACAGCAACTTAGTATTCGTCTTCAACTGGCACCCCTCGGCCTCGATCCCCGACTACGAGATGCCCGTACCGTGGCCGGGCAAATACACGCCGCTGCTCTCGACCGACGAGGAGCGTTTCGGCGGATTCGCCCGCACCTCGCCCGATGAGGAGCACTTCTCGACTACGCACACAGACACGGAGGGCGCGGAGCACTACTCGATACGCATCTACAACACCTCGCGCACCGCCACCGTATTTAGATATATCAAATAAAAAACCAAACGATATGGCTCTGATAAAATGTCCCGCCTGCGGAGGAACCGTCTCCGACAAGGCTCCGCGCTGCCCACACTGCTCGGCACAGCTCACCGGCACCGACTCTTTGCAACAAGCCGTCCAAGACGGCATGCTTACAACATCTGTAACGCCGCAGGCCGAATCTATAACTCCTCCGGCCAAAGCGGAAGAAACGCAGCACATACCCAAACTGCAACGCGGTGTCATGTATGGACCGCCGCAGCCCGAACCAACGCCTGCACCGCAGCCCGTACCCGTGCCGCAACCCGCACCGCAGCCTGCGCCTGAGAAACGCCAGTCGCGCGGCCGCTCCGTACTCTACATAGTGCTCGCGCTGTTGTTCGCGGCCGCATGCGGAGCGGGAGTCTACATATTCATGGACAAAAAACAGAATAAAACCAAAAGCACGCAAGTTGCCGATGCAGCAGGGCAAACTGCCGCCGGACAAACTGCCGCAGCCAACGATGACGACTGGGACGACGACGATCTCGGCTGCGAGATATACGATCCCATACCCGCCGGAGCCGAAAACCTCTACGGCAACGTCTATGCCGTCTCGACCGACGATCTCATCAACGATGACGACAGCTGGATCAAGCCCACGCTGCCATACGGCTGCACGCGCGCCGCGGTATTCGCCGACCGTATATGGCTGCGTTCGTCTGCGACGAACGCCGACAACACGAACAAACTCGCGCTTATAGAATACGGTACGTACTTGGACGTGGTATCGCAATACGACGACAAGTGGACGGAGGTGCGTGTGGCCGACGGCCAATACGCAGGCTCGCGCGGATATGTATCGGCAGAGTTCATCATCTCCGACGATGAGTTCGCTGTCATGGATTGCAATATTACGCCCGATGCCTCGGCGCGTGAGAGCATCTCAACGGCCAAATGGCGGCGCGCCCTGGCCGACGCAGTCGTGCGGCAGGGTTGGGAGTGGGTATCCGGCAAACTGATCGTATCTACGCCTTACAAGATCGACGTGGCACCGCGACAGATGATCGCATTCCGGCTGTTCGACCCCAGCGACAGCACGGCTTTCATGGCATTCATAGAGTTCTACGAGGGCGACGAGGAGTACCGCATATTGGGCTGCACCGATGACTGCGACGTGCGCGACATCACATGCACCTCGGCGGGCACCTACCGTCTCGAACTCGATTTCACGCGCTCACTGCTCGAATAACCGCACCGAAAAACATACGCAAAAGAGATGAAACGAATCATTGCTTTAATCATCATAATCCTATCGGCGTGGGGCATATACGAGATAGCCACCGCCTCTCGCGGCCGCGAGGACAAGCAGCCGCTACTCGCCGATACGGCCGAAACAACCTCTGCCGAGGAGCCGTCTGCACACGAAACCGAGACTCCGAAGGAGGAGGATACTCCCAAGGGCGACGCATCGCACCCGGGACGCATCGTCATATCCAAACAGAGCATGACCCTTACGCTCTTCGATGTCGACGAGCGCGTCATCTGCCGCTTCCCGATAGCCTGCGGCCGCAACTTAGGCAACAAGAGCCGCGTGGGCGACATGAAGACACCCGAGGGCGACTTCACCGTACAGCAGATCCAGCCGGCCTCGACGTGGACTCACGACTTCGGCGACGGCAAGGGTCAGATCAAGGGCTGCTACGGCAACTGGTTCATTCGACTCAAAACGCCGCCCCACACCGGCATAGGTATACACGGCACGCACGACCCCTCGTCGATAGGTACACGTGCCACCGAGGGGTGCATACGTCTGCACAATGCCGACCTCGACTCTCTGAAACCCATGGTTCGCGTAGGCATGCCCGTTCGGATAGAGACCTCCGATGCCGACCGCAAACAGGACGGCGAACCGTCGGCCGAGCAGGGCGCAAACAACGGCGAGAGCCGACAGCCGACAGCCGATGCCGATACCGATACCGATGCCGATGCCGTATGGTATACGGTGGTGTCGGGCGACACGGCTTCGGCCATAGCCGCGCGCAACGGCACGACGCTCAAACGCTTGAAAAAGCTTAACCCCTCGGTAGCCAACATCGACCGGCTCTCGCTCGGACAGCGCATCAGAGTAAAGTAACGGCGAAACCTCACCGATAAACTCCGCTATTCATGGCAACGATTCCGCTTGCCGAGCGTCTGCGTCCGCGCACGCTCGACGAATACATAGGACAGCAGCACCTGGTAGGCGAAGGAGGCGTATTCCGCCGCTTTATCGCCTCGGGCAGCGTGCCGTCATTCATACTGTGGGGCCCTCCCGGCGTGGGCAAGACCACACTGGCCAAGATCATATCCTCGCAGCTCGACCGCCCGTTCTACACGCTGTCGGCCGTCACCAGCGGTGTGAAGGAGGTGCGCGAGGTGATCGAGAAGGCACGCAACCAGCATCTGTTCAATGCCCGTCCGGCATTTCTGTTCATCGACGAGATCCACCGCTTCAACAAGTCGCAGCAGGACTCGCTGTTGGGTGCCGTCGAGCAGGGCGTGGTGACGCTCATCGGTGCCACCACCGAAAACCCCTCGTTCGAGGTCATACCGCCGCTGCTGAGCCGCTGCCAGGTCTATGTTCTGAAACACATGGAGGACAGCGACCTGCAAACGCTGCTCGACAGGGCGTTGACGCAGGACGAGGAGATGCGCAGCCGCGAGGTCGAGGTGCGGCAGACCGAGGCTCTGTTCCGCTTCTCGGGCGGCGATGCGCGCAAGCTGCTCAACATACTCGACATCATGGCAGGTGCCGCCGACGGTAAGTTGGTCATCGACGACGAGCACGTCACGCAATGCCTGCAACAGAACATCGCCCTCTACGACAAGCATGGCGAACAGCACTACGATGTCATATCGGCATTCATCAAATCGGTGCGCGGCAGCGATCCCAATGCCGCCATCTACTGGCTGGCACGCATGCTTGCCGGCGGCGAGGAGCCGCGGTTCATAGCCCGCCGATTGGTCATACTCGCCTCGGAGGACATAGGGCTGGCCAACCCCAATGCCCTGCTGCTGGCCAACGCCTGCTTCGACACGGTGCACAAGATCGGCATGCCCGAAGCACGCATCACACTGGCCGAGACGACGATATATCTTGCCACCAGTGCCAAGAGCAACTCGGCCTACAAAGCCATCAACGCCGCGCTGTCGCTGGTCGAACACGACACCACAAACCGCCCCGTACCGCTGCATCTGCGCAACGCGCCCACGCGCCTCATGGACGATCTTGGCTATGGTGCCGACTACAAATATGCCCACGACTTCGCCGGCCACTTCGTCGAGCAGGAGTTCCTGCCCGAGTCGCTCTCCGGCCGCAAGTTCTACACTCCCGACACGGGCAACCAGCAGGAGGCGCGCATCGCCGAGAACATCAAGCGTCTCTGGGGCGAGAAATATAAGTAGATGCCGTCTGTCTCGCTGACGGTCGAAATGAAAAACTTGCTGTCACTCCGAGGGAGGGTTTTGCCTGACCGTGGGAGTTCATTCGCATACTACTGTCACTCCGAGGGAGGGCGCAGCCCGACTGTGGGAGTCTCGCCGACCGGAGTACGCTTGTCGACCGAAAGAGAGATTCTCACGTCGCGATTTGCAATCGCTCCTCAGAATGACAGGCAAATGTCGACCACAGAGCTACGGCTTGCGCCGTTATATAATTCTGACCCCACCCCAACTGCTTCAACAGGCGAGTGCAATCGCTTGCGAATTGCCGAGCCGCCAAAGCAGTCACGCCGCAAAAAGTCGCGCAGCGACGCGGCGTAAATCCCCTCCCTCGGGAGGGGCTTTTGTCGCGCGATTTATCGCGCTCCATGCGGAGCGTGGCAAGCGTTGTCCCTCGTCCCGCGGTGGAGCGTTGACAGGTAGTCTGTCACTTCGAGGGAGGGCGCAGCCCGACCGTGGGAGTCTCGCCGACCGGGGTACGCTTGTCGACCGAAAGAGAGATTCTCACGTCGCAGTCTGCGACTGCTCCTCAGAATGACAGAGTGGGCACATTGACCACGCACATAGTCCACAACCGGATTCTTCGTTACACTCAGAATGGCAGGACGGCAGAAATAGTCTCCAAAGAATTATGCGCCTCTTTTTCATCAAAATGCCGCAGATGCGACTCTCCGACGGAGCGAAGCGATGGGACATACTGACGTATTTCCCATTGCTGAACGACGAGGAGAGGAAGCAGGTGCGGTGTTTTCATGGAAAAGAAAAATTTTTCGTCAAAAGCGGTATTATACAACGCAAACGAAAAGTGCCCGGACAGGTTGTACTTAGCGTACTACCTGTTCGGGCAGTTGAGTGCGCGGCAGTAGAATGCCGCTTTTCACGAAAAAGTTAAAGGTCGTTGTTGAGCTGACGTATGTCTATGTCACGCTGCGACGACCCGAGAAGATGCTCGGCGAAGTAGTCGGCCATCTTCCAGAAGAAATATTCGTTCATGGAGCCGAAGCCGTGATGCTGGCCGGGCAGGATCAGCATGTCGAAACGCTTGTTGGCCTTGATCAGGGCATCGACTACACGAATGGTGTTGCCCGGGTGGACGTTATCGTCCATATCGCCGTGAACAAGAAGCAGATGACCTTTCAGACGCGAAGCCAGCTCGGGATTGGTGGAGATCTTGTAGACGAAGGTGGTGTCGCCCTCTTCGGATACCTCCTCCTTTATGCCGTGGTGCTTCTCACTCCACCAGCGGTTATAGATGCGGTTGTCGTGGTTGCCGGCGCACGACACGGCAGCCTTGAAGAAGTCGGGATACATGAGTATGGCCGCGGTCGACATGAAGCCGCCGCCCGAGTGGCCGTGTATGCCCACGCGATTGATGTCGATGAAGGAGTGGCGTGCGGCGAGCTGCTGTGCGGCCACCACCTTGTCTTTGAGTCCGTAGTCGCGCAGGTTGCCGTAGCCGTAGTTGTGATACCACTTCGAACGGTCGGGGTGACCGCCGCGGTTGCCGACAGTGATGACCACAAAACCGATCTGCGCCAGACGGTCGATGCGGTTCATGCCGATGTTCCACGACTCGTTGACGGCCTCGGTCTGCGGACCGGGGTAGACATACTCAATTATGGGATATTTCTTCTCGGGATCGAAGTCGAAGGGTTTGTACATAACGCCGTAGAGATCGGTGACGCCGTCGGCCGCCTTCACGGTGAAACGCTCCGGGAACTTATAACCCATGGCCATAAGCGGCGACAGGTCGACCTCTTCGAGCGGCATCACGCGGCGGCCGTCGGTGGTGTAGAGCTCCGAGACGGGGGCCGTGTCGACACGCGAATAGGTGGTGGTGAAGTAACGGCCGTCGTCCGATACGGAGAAGACGCCGTTATGGTCGGCCGGATCGAGGCGGCGCAGGCCGCTGCCGTCGTAGTTGACGCGGAAGAGGTGGTTGTAATAGGGATTTTCAGTTTTGTCGTAGCCCGTGGCAACGAAGTAGATCACCTTGCGCGTATCGTCGACACGAACGATGTCGCTCACATGCCAGTCGCCCGAGGTGACGGCATTGCGCAGCTCGCCCTCGGCCGAGTAGAGATAGAGGTGTGCCCAGCCGGTGCGCTCCGACCACTGCAACAGATCGGCTCCGCCGTTGACGAGCACCGGATCGCGCGACTCGATGGAGGTGTTCATCTGCTCGTGGACGATCTGCCGGCACTCGGCCGCAGCCACGTCGACGGCGCAGAGATCGATACGCTTGATGTCGCGGCTCTGGCGCAGGAAGTAGAAGCGGTCGTTGTCGCCTAACCATACCTTGCGCATTGGTTTGTCGTAGGCATCGCTGTGGAGCGGCGTGCGCTCGCAGATATATACGGTCTGATCCTTATATGCGTCGATGGCTATCTCGCGGCGCGACAGATCCTCCATGTCGAAGAGTTCGAGATGTGCCGCAGGACTCTCCTCACCCGGCATCTGATACTTGTAGCTCTGCAACTTGGGACGCGGCTCCGACAGCACGTCGATCACCCACAGATCCTTGATCTTCGATACGTCGTTGCGCACCACGGCGAAGCGGCGCGAATCGGGCGACCAGCAGAGGTCGACGGCATAACGCTTCGCAGTGTCGATCTGCACCACGCTGTCTTCATACCAGCTGTATGAGAAGTCGGCCGTGCCGTCGCTCGTCAGCCGGTGCTCCACCACGGTGCTGTCCTTGGGGTTGCGGCGCAGCTTCTCGACATCTTCGCCCGACATGTACCAGAGGTTGTAGTTGCGCTCGTAGACGGCAACGCTGCCGTCGGGCGAGAGGTTTGCCCAATCAGGGTAACTTTTGTCGCGCTCGTCGATCTCGGAGAGCTGCTGTGTCTGCATGTCCCAGCGGAAATGGAATGTCTTTTTCTGCTTGCTGCCGTCGTCCTTGGGCGTGCCGTCCTCGTTCTCGGCCGGCTCCTCGACCGAGGTGGCTATGTCGAAGAGCATGTAGCGGTCGTCCGCAAGCTCCATCTTGGCAATGGGCAGATGTTCGGCATCGAACGGGTCGCCCGTCAGCTCCGTGATGCGTGCGGCCAGCGAGGCCATGTCCCACAGCTCGCTGCGAGTGCCGCGAGCCGGATCGACGACATAGTATTTCGTCCCTTCGGGCGTGCGCCACCAATACCAGAACTTGGACGAGGAGCGGAACCACTGCGGCGCCACGCGCGTCTGGGACACCATGCGATAGAGTTTGCCGGGCGAGAAACGCTCGGCCAGATCGTAGTTGGGCTCCACGGCCGAGGGCTGTGCCGCCATGGCACCCGCCGAGTAGCAGAGTGCCGCGGCAATCAATATGATACGAAGTCTCTTCATAAATCTGAAATCTTATTTTGTTCTTCAAAGGTACACAATTTATCCGAGTTGCAAAAGCCGGCGGCGTAACTTTATGATCGAGCGGAGGATTATTTTTCAAAAAAAGTCAAAAAAAATCGCACGCGGGGGCTGGGTCTTTCAAAATTTTTCTATATTTGCGACGACTTTTATAAGAAGACGTGGGCACGATCGGCCATACCGATCGCAACTCACGTCTAAATAATAAAGCAACAAAACAATTTTTTTATGGGTTTATAACTACTAATATCTTATTTGCGAAATGGTGAAATCAAATTACATCATCGAGCTTACCAACATCTCCAAATCTTTCGGAGACAAGACAGTTCTCGATGATGTCAGTTTGTCGGTAAAGAAGGGTGAGTTCATCACGATACTCGGTCCTTCGGGTTGTGGAAAGACAACATTACTGCGTCTTTTGGCCGGTTTCAACACGGCTTCAGAGGGTGAAATCCGCATCGGTGGCGAGGTCATGACAAACATACCTCCGCATAAGCGACCCGTGAACACGGTGTTCCAGCGTTATGCCCTGTTTCCAAATTACAACGTATTCGACAATATCGCATTCGGTCTGAAGCTCCGCGGCGTGGAGCGCAAGCAGATCGAAAGCCGTGTCAAGCGCGCGCTGAAAACGGTGGGCATGACCGACTACGAGCATCGCGACGTCAACTCCCTCTCGGGCGGACAACAGCAGCGAGTGGCCATAGCGCGCGCCATAGTCAACCAGCCGCAGGTGCTGCTGCTCGACGAGCCGCTGGCGGCACTCGATCTGAAAATGCGCAAGGACATGCAGATGGAGCTCAAAGAGATGCACCGCTCGCTGGGCATCACGTTCCTCTACGTGACGCACGACCAGGAGGAGGCACTCACGCTGTCGGACCGTATCGTAGTGATGAGCGAGGGACGCATACAGCAGATAGGCACCCCGACCGACATCTATAACGAGCCGTGCAACTCGTTCGTGGCGGATTTCATCGGCGAGAGCAACATTCTCAACGCCACCATGGTGCGCGACCGTCTGGTGCGTTTCATGGACAAGGAGTTCGAGTGCGTCGACGAGGGCTTCGGAGAGAACGCGCCGGTCGATGTCGTCATACGCCCCGAAGACATATACATCATATCGCAAACCTCGTCGGCCATGTTTACGGGTACGGTGCGTTCGTGCACCTTCAAGGGCGTACACTACGAGATGTTCGTCGACACGCCCGACGGCTACGAGATAATGATACAGGATTATAACCCGTTCGAGGTAGGCCAGCAGGTGGGCATGATCGTCAAGCCTTCGGACATACACGTCATGCGCAAGGAGCGCGTGTGCAACACTTTCGAGGGGGAGATGATCGACTCCTCGCATGTGGAGATGCTCGGCGAGAAGTTCGAGTGCGCGACAGTGCAGGGAGTGCAGGCTGGCGAGAAGGTGAGCGTGGAGGTCGATTTCGGCCATGTGGAGCTTACCGACGATGCCGAGGACGGCACCGCCGTGGGCACCATACGCTTCATACTCTACAAGGGCGACCGCTATCATCTGACGGTGCGCACCGACGGCGGCGAGAACATCTACGTCGACACGCACGACGTGTGGGAGGACCTCGACGAAGTGGGCATAAAGATCTCGCCAGATCACATACGCGTCAAACCGCTGAAATAGAGAAGAGATGGGAACGCTGTTTCGTCTCTTCTTCAAGAGGAGCAACTGGGCACTGCCCTACGTCGTATTTCTGGTGATCTTCGTCGTCCTGCCGCTGCTGTTAGTGATACTCTACGCCTTTCAGGACGCGGAGGGCAACTTCACGCTGCAAAACTTCGTACACTTCGTCAACCAGCCCGAGGTGACGCACACGTTCGTCTACTCGGTCGTCATAGCCGTCATCACAACGGCCATCTGTCTGCTCTTAGGTTATCCGGCCGCCTACATCATGAGCCGCATGCAGAGCAACTCGGCCGTCATAGTCATCATGCTCTTCATTCTGCCAATGTGGATCAACATGCTGATCCGCACTATGGCCACCGTCACGCTGTTCGACTTCATGCAGATGCCGCTGGGACAGGGGGCACTCATCTTCGGTATGGTCTACAACTACCTGCCGTTCATGATCTACCCCATATACAACACCTTGCAGAAGATGGACCACAGCCTGATCGAGGCCGCGCAGGATCTGGGCGCAACGCCGCGACAGGTGTTCCGGCGCGTGATACTGCCGCTGTCGATGCCCGGCGTGGTGAGCGGCATCATGATGGTGCTGCTGCCCACGATTTCGACCTTCGCTCTGGCCGAGATGCTCACGCTCAACAAGATCCGCCTGTTCGGAACAATCATACAGGAGAACATAAACAACACGATGTGGAACTACGGCGCAGCTCTGTCGCTCATCATGCTCGTGATAATCGGCCTCACGTCGATATTCACCTACCGCGACAAGCACGACGACATTAACGACGCAGGACTGATATGATAGGCAAGATCTTTTCACGCGGCTATCTGCTGCTGCTGCTCACGATGCTCTACGCGCCGATCGTGGTCATCGCCGTATTCTCGTTCACCGAAGCCAAGGTGCTGGGCAACTGGACGGGCTTCTCGACAGGCATCTACGAGAGCCTGTTCTCGGGCAAGAACGTACTGATAATGAAGTCTATCGAGAATACTCTCGTCATAGCCGTCATAGCCGCCGCCATAGCCACCGTGCTGGGCAGCATAGCGGCCATAGGCATCTACAACATGCGCCACCGTCAGCGTCGGATCATATCGTTCGTCAACAATATCCCGATGCTCAACCCCGACATCATCACGGGTGTGTCGCTCTTCCTGCTGTTCGTCTTCATGGGCTTCACGCAGGGCTACACCACCGTGACGCTGGCACACGTGACATTCTGCACGCCCTACGTGGTGCTGAGCGTGATGCCGCGCCTGATGCAGATGAACCCCAACATCTACGAGGCCGCGCTCGATCTGGGTGCCACGCCGTTCCAGGCTCTGCGCCGCGTCATCATACCGGAGATACGTCCGGGCATGATCTCGGGCTTCATACTCTCGTTCACTCTGTCGATCGACGACTTCGCCGTGACCTACTTCACCAAGGGCAGTATCGGTTTGGAGACCATATCGACACAGATATACGCCGACTCGCGCAAGGGCGGCCTGTCGCCCGAATGGCGCGCGCTGTCGACCATCATCTTCATAGCGGTGCTTTTGCTGCTGCTGATAATCAACTATCGGTCGATGAAACGCGCCCACGCCCAACAGAGTGCCGTCAGATCGAAATAACCGGCGGCGGCACACTTTTACATCACTTTAATTTTTTAACTTTCAACCTTTTCACACAACAAGTAAAATGAAGAAAAACATCTGGTTTACGGGTATTGCAGCGATCTCGCTCCTGCTGGGTCTGTCGCTGTCGTCTTGCAACAACTATCCGCGAGAGAACACTCTGAAAATCTATAATTGGAGCGATTACATCGACGAGGAGCTGATCGCCGAATTCGAGGAGTGGTACCAACAGCAAACCGGCGAAGAGGTGCATGTGATATACCAGCTCTTCGATATCAACGAGGTGATGCTCTCAAAGATCGAGAAGGGTCAGGAGGACTTCGATCTGGTGTGTCCGTCGGACTACATCATCGAGCGCATGCTGGCGCGCGATCTGGCACTGCCCATCTTCGACGACGAGTTCCGTTCGTTCCCCGACTCGATCGACTACATAAGCAACGTATCGCCATACGTACAGGGTCTGTTCTCCAAATTAGTCATGCCCGACGGCAAGAACCCCAACGACTACTCGGTAGGTTACATGTGGGGCACGGTGGGCATACTATACAACAGGGCATACGCCACGGCCGAGGATACCGATTCGTGGGGCGCGCTGTTCAACCCCAAGTTCCGCAACAAGATGTTCATCAAGGACGCTTTCCGCGATGTCTACTCGCCGATGCTGATCTACGCCAAGACCCTCGAAGCGCGACAGAACGGCACTCTTGCCGAGGACGAATATCTGCCGATAGAAGAGATCGAGGCTCTGAGCTTCGATTCGTCGGACGAGTCGATAGCCCTTGTCGAGAGCTATCTGAAACGCATCAGCCCCTACGTGACGGGCTGGGAGGCCGACTTCGGCAAGGAGATGATGACAAGCAAGAATCCCAAGGCCTACATCAACCTGCAATGGAGCGGCGATGCCGTATTCGCCATGACCGAGGCCGAGGGCGTGGGTGTCGACCTCTACTACAACGTTCCGCGCGAGGGCAGCAACGTATGGTTCGACGGCTGGGTGATACCCAAATACGCCAAGAACGTCAAGGCCGCACGCTACTTCATCGACTTCATGTGCCGTCCCGACAACGCCATACGCAACATGGAGGCCACGGGCTACGTGAGCGTCATAGGCACCGAGGAGGTGCTCGAAGCCATGACCGACGAGACGATGCCCACCCGCTGCGACCTCACCTACTTCTTCACCGACCCGGAGGGCAACCCTCTCGCCGGCACGGAGAGCGTACCCGTCAACGAGGTGATGTATCCCGACCGTTCGGTCGTCGAGCGTTGCGCCATGATGCACGACAGCGGTGCCCGCACCGAGGCATTGCTCGACATGTGGTCGCGAGTAAAGAGCAACATGTAGCCACCTTACAAACAGCAGATACACAAGATGAAAAAAAGAATATATATACTTGCGGCGGCACTGCTGGCCATAACGCTTATGCCGGCCGCCGGATTTGCACAGCAGACCGACGATGAGGACGGCGGCGGCTTCGAGTGGAGCGTTTCGGCCGATGTCACCTCCAACTACATCTGGCGCGGCTACGAGCAGGGCGACACGGGTAAATTCTTCAACTTCAACGTACAGCCATGCGTATGGCTGGGATACAAGGGGCTGTATCTCGAACTGTGGAACACCACGGCCTTCAACGGCTCCTACAACGAGGTGGACATAACGTTAGGATACTCCATCGCCGGATTCGATCTGTCGGTAAGCGACTACTATTTCGACTACGACTGCCGCTACTTCCGCAACTACAAGGCCTCGCACAGCCTCAACGCCACGCTGAGCTATGAGTTCAGCTTCCCGCTGACACTCACGTGGTCGACCGTCTTAGTGGCCGACGACTATTACGAGAGCGGCCGCCGCGCATGGTCGTCGTATGTCGAGGCGAGCTACACCCACTCGTTCGACCGGCTCTTCGATGTGACGGCCACCGTGGGGGCTTCGCCCTACACGGCACCCTACTGGTGTCTGGACCGCGAGGGCGAGGTGTTGCAGGGATTCAACTTCACCAACCTCGAATTAGGCATAGGCCGCGAGTTCGAGGTGGGCTGCGCGACGATTCCCGTCAGCCTGAAATATATCTACAACCCCGCCATACACCGCAACTACGGCGTGGTGTCGGTGGGCGTGGCATTCGGCAACTAAACACTCTAAGCGATGAATACGATTCTCCATCGTCTGCGCATATTGTCGGCCGCCGCCATATTGGTATGCGCACTCGCGGCACCGGCAGCACAGGCCTGCGCCCAACGCTATCTTCCGTCGCGCACAGCAGGCGGCAGCGTGGCTGCGGCCAAACCCGATGCCGCACGCATAGCGCGCGACCTGGTGGGTCACACCCTGTCGGAGGGGCTTGAAAACGGCTATCACTACGAGGGCTGGACATGGAGGATCGATCCGGGAGAGATACGCGACCTGGCCATAGCGAAGGTGCTCCAAAACGACAAAGGCACCTACCGCGTGGAGGTCTCGATGAAGATCATGGCCGCATACTACCACTACGACACCCGCGCCGAGGTGGGCTACACGCTCTCGCCGCGCGGAGAGTGGCAGTTCGACTATGTATTGTCGCGCGGCATGCGGATCGCAGCCACGCACAACTACGACAACTGCATCGGCACGGCAATCGTCGAGGACGGCTGGGGCGGCACCTACTGTCTGAGTCTGCGCAACAACAGCGAGCTGAGGCTCGTCGTCGGAGGCAGTCTGTACGCGGGCGGAGAGTGGCGGCACTTCTCGCAGATCGTCGAGCCGCACTCGCAGAAGAGCGTCGGCGGACTGTTCATGGGCGGTAGCGTCGAGTCCTACCGCATAGAGTTCATCGTAAGAGAGCAATAGACGATCATCGACTTGCCATCATACAGCCGTCCGAACTTTGTTCGGACGGCTGTTTTTTTGATCAGTCTTAAAAATCCGGGGGGCTCACGTCGGAGGTGCCGTCCTCCTCAGAATGACAACCAATGTCGACCACAGAGCTACGGCTTGCGCCGTTATATAATTCTGACCCTCCCCTAAATCCCCTCCTCGGAGGGGACTTGGGTCGCGCGATAAATCGCGCTCCATGTGGGGCGTGGCAGGCTTCGTCTTGCGTCCCGTGGTGGGGCGTTGGCAGATTGTCTGTCACTCCGAGGAGCCGCAGGCGACGTGGGAGTCTCGCCGCCCCACCGGAATCTAAGACAGTACTGTTTTTTGAACACGCCTTTGGTTCGAACCGTAAAATTGGTAAAAATATCGGGCATGTGTATTATTGCGGATTTGCGACAATACCCTATCTTTGCATGAGGAAAAACCTATAAAATACATATCGATATGAAAAGATTTGCAAACGTTGTTCCGATGATCTGCCTGACTGCCGCGACACTGTCGGCTGCCGGCTGCGGTTCATCTTCGAAAAAGGCTCAGGCCGAAGAGCAGGAGCCGGCCACCGAGTCGGTCGTTTACTTCACTCGCGACATCTCGCCCGCAGGGCTCATGCGCGTCTACGAGGCACTCGGACGCAAGGCCGAGGGTCGCGTGGCCATCAAGATCTCGACCGGCGAGCCGGGCGGACACAACTACCTCAAACCCGAGCTGATAGGCGATCTGGTGCGCACCACGGGCGGCACCATCGTCGAGTGCAACACGGCCTACGGCGGCCGCCGCTCGTCGACCGAGGAGCATTTGAAGGCGGCCGAGGAGCACGGCTTCACAGCTATCGCACGGGTTGACATCATGGACGCCGAGGGTGACATGCGCATACCCGTGCGCGACACCACGCACATAAAATACGATCTGGTAGGCTCGCATCTGGCCGACTACGACTTCATGATCAACCTGGCACACTTCAAGGGTCACGCCATGGGCGGCTTCGGCGGCGTGCTGAAAAACCAGTCGATCGGCGTGGCTTCGGCCGCAGGCAAGGCCTACATACACACCGCCGGCAAGACGGCCGACGTTGCACAGCTGTGGCAGAACATCGCCGAGCAGGACGCTTTCCTGGAATCGATGGCAGCTGCGGCGCAGGGCGTGGCCGACGTATTCGGCGACAGGATCATCTACATCAACGTGCTGAACAACCTTTCGGTCGACTGCGACTGCGACTCTTCGCCCGAGGATCCGCGCATGAGCGACATCGGCATCATGGCCTCGATCGACCCCGTAGCATTGGATCAGGCTTCGGTCGACATGGTGTATGCCTCGCCCGAGGAGGGTAAGTCGCATCTGATCGAGCGCATGGAGTCGCGCCACGGCATACACACCGTCGAGCACGCCGCAAAGATCGGTCTGGGCAGCCGCGAATACCGTCTCGTCGATCTCGACGCACGCTAAAACACTGCACGCCATGTCAGCCATTGCTGAAGATATCCGCCGTCGAACCATTGAGATGCTCTTTGAGGAGCGTTGCTCGTGCGTGGTGCGCTCGGCCGACGGCCGATGCCATGTGCTGCGACAGCGCGGCATACGCGACCTGCACGACCTGCTGCACGACGGCCGCAGAGTGCTCGACGGAGCCTTCGTGGCCGATAAGGTGGTGGGCAAGGGTGCTGCGGCACTGATGATCGCAGGCGGCGTGGAGGAGTTTTTCGCCGATGTGGTCAGCCGCGAGGCGTTGGAACTGGCCGAACGTTATAACTTGAAATTCAAATACAACACCCTCACCGAACAGATAATCAATCGCGCCGGCACAGGCCGCTGCCCCGTCGAGACGCTTTGCAGCGGTCTGCGGGGCGTCGAGGAGTGTCTGGCAAAGATCGACGAGTTCATAGAGAAGCAGAAACGCAACGAACAACCCGATGAAAACAGCAGGTAAAATACTCTTTTCGATAGCCTTGTCGCTGTCGGCAACCGCGGCGGCAGCTGATGAGACCGACTCGCTGCATGTGGGAAGCATCGGCGAAGTGGTCGTCACGGGCACACGCAGTGCCGCCGACATCAGACATCTGCCCATGACCGTCTCGGTGGTGGGACGCGAGGGGATAGAAGCGCGGTTGGAGCCGTCGGTGCTGCCCTCTCTCACCGAGCAGATACCCGGTCTGTTCGTCACCTCGCGCGGCATGATGGGCTACGGCGTATCGACAGGTGCCGCGGGCGGCATGAGCCTGCGCGGCATAGGCGGCACGCCGCAAGCCGGCATGCCGACCACGGGACTCATGGTTCTTGTCGACGGCCACCCGCAATACATGGGACTGATGGGACACCCCATAGCCGATGCCTGCCAGACGATGCTGGCCGAGCGTGTGGAGGTGGTGCGAGGCCCCGCCTCGGTGCTCTACGGCTCCAACGCCATGGGCGGCGTGATCAACATCGTCACGCGCAAGCTCTCCGAGGACGGCGTGCAGACGCATCTGCGCGGCGGCGGCGGATCGTTCGGCAGCGTCGAAAGCGAGGTATCCAACACCGTGCGCCGCGGCGGTTTCAGCAGTGTCGTCGCAGCGTCGTACAACCGCACCGACGGCCACCGCGACAACATGCACTTCGACCAGTGGAACGCCTACGCCAAGCTCTCTTACGATATCTCGCCGCACTGGAACATATACGCCGACTGCAACCTAACGCAGTTCAACGCCTCGAATCCCGGCTCGGTCAGCGTGCCGATGATCGACAACGACCAGCGCATATTGCGCGGCATGGCCTCCATGGCCGTCGAGAACCGATACGACCGCACCTCGGGCGCGCTGTCGCTCTTCTACAACTGGGGACGGCACAAGATCGACGACGGATACGCCGCAGGCGGCACGCCGCTCGACTACATGTTCCACTCGCGCGACGTGATGACGGGCATATCGTGGTATCAGTCGGCGACGCTCTTTTCGGGCAACCGCCTCACGGCAGGCATAGACTATCTGCACTTCGGCGGCCGTTCGTGGAATCTCTACGACGACGGCCGGCGACAGGATCTGGTCGACAAGGGGCAGGACGAGATCGCCGCATACGTCGACTGGCGGCAGGCCATAGGCCGATACGTGACCATCGATGCAGGCATACGCATCGACCACCACTCGCAGACGGGCACCGAGTGGGTGCCGCAGGTGGGCATCGCCCTGCATCTGCCCCGCGACATCGAGATGAAGGCCATGGCGGCCAAGGGCTTCCGCAACCCCACGATCCGCGAGCTGTATATGTTCCGTCCGGCCAACCCCGACCTGCTGTCCGAAAGGCTGTGGAGCTACGAGCTATCCATAGCGCAGCCGCTCATGGGAGGGGCATTGCGCTGGGGTGTCAACATCTTCTATATCAACGGAGACAATCTCATAATGCGCATGCCCGTCGACGGCGGCCAGCTCAACGTCAACACCGGCCGCATCGAGAACTGGGGTGCCGAGGCCGAGATCGGCTGGCGCATATCGCCCGCATGGCACATCGAGGCCAATTACAGCTATCTGCACATGGAGAATCCTGTGCTGGCCTCACCCGAGCACAAGCTCTACGCCGGGGCCGACTTCTCGCGCAAGCGGTGGAGCATATCCTCGGGCGTGCAGTATGTCGCAGGGCTGTACACCGAACTGACGACCTATCAGCGCGAGGATTTCGTACTGTGGAACATGCGCTGCACGTTTCGCGCCTGCCGGTGGCTGTCGATATTCGCCCGCGCGGAGAACATGCTCGCACAACGATACGAGATCAACGCCGGCTACCCCATGCCGCGCGCAACGATAATGGCAGGAATAGACATTAATCTGTAAAAACCGATAAAGACTATGCAAACAACATCTGTCAGGCTCTACTCTTTGCAGGCCGACAATCTGAAAACCTATCTTTTAGCCACAGCCTTCGTCGCAGGCAACATCGTGCTGCCTCAGCTGTGCCACCTCGTACCCCAAGGCGGCATGCGCTGGCTGCCCATCTACTTCTTCACGCTCGTAGGCGCATACAAATACGGCTGGCGCGTGGGCGTGCTGACGGCTGTGCTGTCGCCCATGCTCAACTCGTGGCTCTTCGGCATGCCGGCAGCGGAGATGCTGCCCGTCATCGAGTGCAAGTCGCTGCTGCTGGCCGCAGCCGCAGGCTTCGTGGCCGCACGCAGCAAGAGCGTATCTATCATCTCGATAGCAGCCGTAGTGGCACTCTATCAGGCGGTCGGCTCGGCATTCGAATGGGCATGGACCGGCTCGCTCGCGGCGGCCTTGCAGGACGTGCGCATAGGTCTGCCGGGCATTGTGCTGCAAATCCTCGGCGGCTGGGCCGTAATCCGATATATTATACGTAAATAGCCGCTGCCATGACAAAAAAATTAGGATTCGGCTGCATGCGTCTGCCGCTGACCGCGGCCGACGACTACTCGGCCGTCGATATGAAGCTCGTCGAGCAGATGTTCGACGAGTTCATCGGCCGCGGCTTCACCTACTTCGACACGGCCTACATGTATCACGACTTCCGCAGCGAAGAGGTGGTGCGTCAGGCCCTGGTCGAGCGTCACCGCCGCGACGAGTTCACGCTGGCATCGAAGCTGCCGACGATGTTTCTCAAAGCCGAGGGCGACCAGGAGCGCATATTCGACGAGCAGCTGGCCAAATGCGGCGTCGACTATTTCGACTACTACCTGCTGCACAACCTCGGTGTGGAGAACTACAAGCGAGCCGAGCGGTTCGGCAGCTTCGCGTTCGTGGCACGCAAAAAGGCCGAGGGACGCATACGCCACATAGGATTCTCGTTCCATGACTCGGCCGAGCTGCTCGACCGTATTCTCACCGAACACCCCGAGACTGAGTTCGTGCAGTTGCAGATCAACTATCTCGACTGGGACAACGAGAGCATACAGTCGCGCAAGTGCTACGAGGTGGCACGCCGCCACGGCAAGAGCATCGTGGTGATGGAGCCGCTCAAAGGCGGCACGCTGGCCGCGCTCCCGACTCAGGCCGCCGAGCTGCTGCATGCCGCACGCCCCGATCTGTCGGCCGCCTCGTGGGGCATACGCTACGCAGCCGGCTTGGAGGGTGTGATGATGGTGCTCAGCGGCATGTCGTCGCCCGAGCAGCTCTCCGACAACCTCTCCTACATGGAGCACTTCGAGCCGCTCTCGCACGAGGAGCATGCCATCGTAGAGCGTGTGGTAGGGATCCTCAACCGCGCCATAGCCATACAGTGCACGGCATGTCGCTACTGCGTCGACGGCTGTCCCAAGCACATAGCCATACCAGACTACTTCGCCCTATACAACGCCGAGCAGCAGGCACTCAACAAGGCCTTCTCGATACAGAAGACCTACTATCTCAACCTTGCCTCGACCCACGGCCGCGCCTCGGAGTGCATAGCCTGCGGCAAGTGCGAGCGCAGCTGTCCGCAGCATCTGCCCATCATCGAGCATCTGCGTGCCGTGTCTAAGGCATTTGACTGACGAGCGGGGGAGACAATATAAAACGGAAGTGTGCCGAGATATGAATATCTCGGCACTCTTTTTCAAGGTCTGTAAGAATTAGTCCAATGCAAGGTTTTGAGGGTGAGGGCGACAGGAGTTTACTTAGAAGTAAATGACTGAGCTCGAATCCCGATAATAACGCAGCAGTGGGCTAATTATTACATACCGGCTATTTGAAGAATTTGTAGTGGAACAGTATTAGGTATACCACCGCCACCGAGATATAGGCATCGGCCACATTGAACACCGCACCGAAGAAATAACCGTCGGAGCTTACCAGAAAACGCAGCATCGACGGCACGTTCTCCCATTTGAACAGCGGGAAATAGAACATGTCGACGACACGTCCCGTAAGGAATCCTGCTCCCTGCTGCTCGAACAACATACCGTAGAACAGGCTGTCGACCATATTGCCTATGGCTCCGGCCAGAATCAACGCCACGCCCACGATGACCCCCTTCGGAACACCCTCCTTGCGCAGCAGATAGCGAATGCCCCACACCAGAAACCCGATCATCACTAAACGGAACAGGCTCAACACGATCTTGCCCCAATCCACGCCGCCGCCCGAGCCGAGCTGCATGCCGAAGGCAAAGCCGTTGTTCTCGATGTGGCACAACTTGAACCACGGAAACACCGACACCTGCTCGCCCAGATCGATGTGCGAACGCACGAGCAACTTTACAACCTGATCGATCACGACCAGAGAGAATATGAACAACGCCACTTTCTTGGCGGGCGATATTTTTCTCAAACCCATAATTTTCAATATTTTGCCACCGCAGCAAATGAGACGCAGACAGGTAGTGAAAATTTTTTTGAAATAAATTTTCGACAAATGTACGAAAATTTGAAAAAAAACACTACTTTTGCATCACTGAAACGATGCCCAGGTGGCGAAATGGTAGACGCGCTCGTTTCAGGTGCGAGTGCTTAACGGCATGTAGGTTCGAGTCCTATCCTGGGCACACCCCCGTCGAACGATGGTTCGGCGGGGATTTTTCGTCTATATGCCTGTCGCCGAACAGACATAAGGACTATGGGATCAGTCTTAAAATCCGGTGGAGGGGAAAGAGAGATTCTCACGTCGCGGCCAATAGCCGCTCCTCAGAATGACAGGACACAACAAATGTCACTCCGAGGAGCCGCAGGCGACGTGGGAGTCTCGCCTCCCCACCGGAATTTAAGACAGTCCACGATTTGCGAAAATCAAAAAATTGTCATAAATTTGTTATACGGGCGGTTTTGACCGACCCGATAACGATTATCGACATGAATTATCAAAGCATACTCGAAAGGATATACCGTGAGATCCGCCCCTTTGCCCGCGAGGGCCGACAGGCCGACTACATACCGGCATTGGCAGAGGTCGATCCCGACAAGTTCGGCATCTGCATCGACACAATCGACGGCCGTCAGTATATGTTGGGCGATGCCTCCGAGCGATTCTCTATACAGTCCATAACCAAAGTATTTTCGTTGGCGGCGGCACTGAGCATCGAGGGAGAGGAGCTATGGCGCAGGGTGGGGCGCGAGCCGTCGGGCACCACCTTCAACTCGCTTATTCAGCTCGAAGCCGAGCGCGGCATACCCCGCAACCCCTTCATCAATGCCGGTGCGATAGTGGTGGCCGACCGGCTGATGTCGCACTACGGCGACTACGAGCGGCGTTACATCGATTTCGTGCGCGAGATATGCGGCAATCCCACGGTCGACTACAACCGTGCCGTGGCGGCCTCGGAGCGCGAAAAGGCCTATCTCAATGCGGCCATAGCCAATCTGTTGAAGTATCACGGCAACCTGTCGGGCGACATCGAGCAGGTGTTGCACTTCTACTTCATGCAGTGCTCGGTGGAGATGAGCTGCCGCGATCTGTCGCACGCCTTCATGGCTTTTGCCGACCACCGGTCGCCATTCCGGTTCGGGGAGGTATCGCTTACGATGTCCGAGGTAAAGCGCATCAACGCCATAATGCAGACGTGCGGCTTCTACGACGAGGCCGGCGAGTTTTCATACCTCGTCGGGCTGCCGGGCAAGAGCGGCGTGGGCGGCGGCATAGCGGCCGTGTGTCCGCTGAAATACTCGGTTACGGTGTGGAGCCCGCGGCTCAACAGCAAGGGCAACTCGGTGATGGGCATGAAAGCCTTGGAGCTGCTGACGACCTACACCGAGGAGTCGATATTCTAATGTTGGGCCGATGGCGGCAGAGTGTTGTCACTCCGAGGAATAACATAGTTGCAAAGTGGGAGTCTTGCATTCCGCCTGTCACTCCGAGGGAGGGCGATGCCCGACCGTGGGAGTCTCGCCGCAAGAAATGTGTTTGTCTGCCAAAATAGAGATTCTCACGTCGCGATTTGAAATCGCTCCTCAGAATAACACAGTGGTAATATTATCCATGCACGTCAACCCCAACCAGATTCTTCGTTTCACTCAGAATGACAGTCCCATCATGTCATTCTGAACGCAGTGAAGAATCTGTGAACGACAAAACTTGTGATAATGACACAAAAGCGGAAATAGTCGCGTACAGATTTCTCGCTTGAGCTCGAAATGAAACACAAATGTCGACTACAAAGCTTCGCCTCGGAAAAAATGCAAGCAAGCTTGCTTTTTTCTCTCGGCTTATTCGTATATTTGTAACTTGATAAGATATAGCCGCAAGGCATTGTTTCGCAAATTTTAAACACAACATAACAGTATGGAGAACCAGAACCAGCAAACATCGCTTCCGGACAACGCCTATCGCGAATTGAAGCCGGGCGAGGAGTACAAACCCCTGATGGCGGCCGACCAGACTCCGGCCGAGGTAACACCCTATTCGGTCACGGTCGGCATCATCATGGCCGTGTTGTTTTCGGCAGCCGCGGCCTTTCTCGGTCTGAAAGTAGGACAGGTGTTCGAGGCAGCCATTCCCATAGCCATCATAGCCGTGGGATTAGGCACGATGCGCGGCAAGCGCAACATGCTCGGACAGAACGTCATCATACAGAGTATAGGAGCCAGCTCGGGCGTGATCGTGGCCGGAGCCATATTCACCCTGCCGGCGTTGTACATACTCAATCTCGACGTCGATTTCTTCCAGGTCTTCTTCTCGTCGCTCTTGGGCGGTATATTGGGCATCGTGCTGATGATCCCGTTCCGCAAGTACTTCGTCAAGGAGATGCACGGCAAGTATCCCTTCCCCGAGGCCACGGCAACCACCGAGGTGCTCGTATCGGGCGAGAAGGGCGGATCGCAGGCCAAACTGCTCGTGGTATCGGGTCTGATAGGCGGTCTGTACGACTTCGTGGTATCGACGTTCGGTCTGTGGACCGAGGCCGTATCGACACGGATATGCGAGTGGGGACAGATGTGCGCCGACAAGTTCAAGGTGGTATTTGGAGTCAACACCTCGGCCGCACTGCTCGGTTTGGGATATATCATAGGTCTGAAATACGCGCTGATCATCACTGCCGGTTCGGCTCTGGTGTGGTTCGTCATCGTGCCGGCCGTCGGGTCGGTAGCCGACATGCTCGATCTGCACACGATGGGCACGCACCTCTACTCTATGGGCATCAACGGTGAGAACCTCTCCACGCCCGAGGGCATATTCCGCGAGATAGGCCGGCCGATAGGCATCGGCGGCATAGCCATGGCGGGTCTGATAGGCATCATACGGCAGTCGAGCATCATCAAGTCGGCACTGTCGCTGGCGCGGCAGGAGTTGGGCGGCGGCCGCGTGAAGGTGGCCGAGCCGCGCACGCAGCGCGACATTACGATGCGCACGATTCTGGCGGTGATCATAGCCTCGCTCGCGGCACTTTTGGTATTCTTCCAGTTCGGCATACTCGGCAACTGGACGCAGACCATCGTGGCACTGCTCATAGTATTCGTCATAGCGTTCCTCTTCACGACCGTGGCGGCCAACGCCATAGCCATCGTGGGATCGAACCCCGTGTCGGGCATGACTCTTATGACGCTGATCCTCTCGTCGTTGGTATTGGTAAGCATCGGCTTGACGGGCGACAGCGGCATGGTGGCGGCACTGGTCATAGGAGGTGTGGTCTGCACCGCGCTGTCGATGGCCGGCGGCTTCATCACCGACTTGAAGATAGGCTACTGGCTTGGTACCACGCCGCGCAAGCAGGAGACGTGGAAGTTCGTGGGCACGTTCGTGTCGGCGGCAACGGTGGCCGGTGTGATGATAATACTCAACAAGACCTACGGTTTCTCGGGCGAAAACGCTCTGGTGGCACCGCAGGCCAACGCCATGGCGGCGGTGATACAGCCCCTGATGACGGGCGGCGAGACCCCGTGGGTGCTCTACTTCGCGGGAGCCATGCTGGCACTGGTGCTGACCTCGATAGGCGTGCCGGCTCTGGCATTCGCTTTGGGTATGTTCATACCGATGAACCTCAACGCTCCGTTGGTAGTGGGCGGATTGGTGGCATGGCTCGTGCAGCGCGGCAAGAATGCCGGTCTGAGCAAGGCTCGCGGCAACCGCGGTACGCTGATCGCTTCGGGATTCATCGCAGGCGGTGCACTGATGGGCGTGGTAAGTGCCATACTCACCTTCGCCGGATTCAACTGGCGGCTCGACGGCTGGGCAGGTTCGAACGGTGCCGAGTGGCTGGCACTGGTGATGTACTTCGCGCTGATCGTCTACTTCGTCATGCACAGCCGCCGCGCCAAGATAGGAGATTAATTTGATAGTCAACAAGTAAAACATATACGACGATATTATGGAATTAAAAGACCGTTTTCTGAAATATGTATCGTTCGACACCCGTTCGGACGAGAGCAGCGAGACTTTTCCCTCGACCGACAAGCAGTTGGTGCTGCTGCGTCATTTAGTCGAAGAGATGCAGGCCATAGGCCTTACAGACGTGTCGATCGACGAATACGGCTATGCCATGGGCACCCTGCCGGCATCGGAGGGCTGCCAGAATGCGCCGACCATCGGTTTCATCGCACATGTGGACACTTCGCCCGACATGAGCGGCAAAGATGTGCGGCCGCACGTGGTGGAGTGTTACGACGGCGGCGACATCGTTCTGAACGCCGGCGTGACGATGCGCGTGGCCGACTTCCCCGAGCTTGCGTTCTTCAAGGGGCACACGCTGATCCACACCGACGGCACCACGCTGTTGGGTGCCGACGACAAGGCCGGCGTGGCGGAGATAATGACCGCCATGGAGTGGTTGGCGGCGCACCCCGAGGTGAAGCACGGCAAAATACGCATAGGCTTCACGCCCGACGAGGAGATAGGCCGCGGTGTCGACTACTTCTCGGTGGAGCGGTTCGGAGCCGACTTCGCCTATACGGTCGACGGCGGCATGGAGGGCGAGTTGGAGTATGAGAACTTCAACGCCGCCGGTGCCAAGATACATATTCAGGGACGCAACGTCCACCCGGGTTATGCCAAAGACAAGATGATCAACGCCATCGACATAGCCTGCGAGCTGAACCGCATGCTGCCCGAGTGGCAGACACCGCAGCACACCGAGGGCTACGAGGGTTTCTTCCACTGCGTGGGAATATCGGGTGCGGTCGAGTCGGCCGACATCAGCTTCATCATACGCGACCACTCGGCCGAGCGTTTCGAGGCCAAGAAGGTGTTGATGTGGGACGTGGTTAACTTCCTGCAACGCAAATACGGCGAGCAGACACTCTCGCTGACGATCAAGGATCAGTATTTCAACATGCGCAAGATGGTCGAGCCGCACCCGCAGCTCATCGACAAGGCCTTGGAGGCCATGCGTATGGCCGATGTCGAGCCTATCGTGCGCCCGATTCGCGGCGGCACCGACGGTGCGCGGCTCTCGTTCATGGGACTGCCCTGCCCCAACCTCTTTACGGGCGGCATGAACTTCCACGGCAAGTTCGAATACTGCTCGCTCGATACGATGCACAAGGCCATGCAGGTGGTGATCAACCTCGCCCAGTTGTGGGCTAAATAGCGGATCGGAAGATGGATTTCGGATTTTTCAGGGTTGCTGCGGCTCTGCCCCAGAGGGTGAAGATAGCCGATGCACGCTCCAATGCGCGGCAGATAGCCGACATAATGGAGACGGCTGCCGCCGAGGGCGTGCGCATCGTGGTGCTGCCCGAGCTGTCGCTGACGGGATATACGTGCGGCGATCTGTTCGGTCAGACCAAGCTGCTGGACGATGCCGAGCAGGCATTGGCGGAGCTTGTCGAGTCCACGGCCTCACTGCCGGTGGCGGCAATTGCGGGCATGCCCGTCAAAGTGGGCGACCGACTCTACAACTGCGCCGCGGTCTTCGGCGGAGGCGCGATCTGGGGTGCGGTGCCCAAATCGTATATTCCCAACTACGGAGAGTTCTACGAGCTGCGTCACTTCGCCTCGGGAGCGGGCATTGCCGATACGGTCATAGAGCTGGCCGGCGAGGAGGTATGCTTCGGCACCGATCTGATCTTCTCCGTAGACGGCGTGGAGTTCGGCGTGGAGATATGCGAGGATCTGTGGTCGCCCATACCGCCGTCGTCGTATCTGGCGGCTGCCGGCGCGAAGATCATATTCAATCTGTCGGCCTCGCCCGAGGCCGTGGGCAAACACGACTATCTGCTCTCGCTCGTTGCGCAGCAGTCAGCGCGTCTGGTGTCGGCATACGTCTACGCCTCGTCGGGCGCAGGCGAATCGTCGACCGATCTGGTGTTCGCCGGCAACGGCATCATTGCCGAGAACGGCATAGTCACGGCACACTCGGAGCGGTTCGCGCGCAAGCGTCAGATAGTTGCGGCCGACATCGACACGGAGCTGCTCGCTACGCGCCGCCGCACGCGCAATACCTTCGCGGCGGATATTCAGCCCGAGATGCGGGTGGTGCGCATGGAGCTTCCCGATGCCCGTCCGTGCAACGATCTGCGCCGCACGATCGATCCTGCGCCGTTCGTACCCTCGGACGATGGCATGCGCGGGCAGCGGTGCCGCGAGATATTCGAGATACAGGCACAGGGCCTGGCGCAGCGGTTGGAACACACCGCATGCCGCACGGCCGTCATCGGCATATCGGGCGGACTGGATTCGACGCTGGCACTGCTTGTTACGGCGCATGCGTTCGATATTCTCGGTCTTGACCGGCACGGTATCGTCGGCATCACCATGCCGGGATTCGGCACTACCGACCGCACCTACCGCAATGCTTTGCAGATGATCGACGCGTTAGGTGTCACGCGACGCGAGATATCGATCCGCAAGGCGTGCGAGCAACATTTCGCCGACATAGGCCTGCCCGACGGCGACCGCTCGGTGACCTACGAGAACTCGCAGGCGCGCGAGCGCACGCAGATATTGATGGACGTGGCCAACATGCTCGGCGGCATGGTCATCGGCACGGGCGACATGAGCGAGCTGGCCTTAGGCTGGGCAACCTACAACGGCGACCAGATGTCGATGTACGGTGTCAACGCCTCGGTGCCCAAGACATTGGTGCGGCATCTTGTGGCGTGGTATGCCGAGTGTCGTGCCGCGGAGAGTCTGCGCGCGACGCTGCGCGACGTACTCGACACGCCGGTAAGCCCAGAGCTTCTGCCTGCCGACGAGCGGGGCGACATTGCGCAGAAGACCGAGGATCTGGTAGGGCCCTACGAGCTGCACGACTTCTTCCTATATTCTATGGTGCGGCAGGGATTCCGCCCCTCGAAGATCGTTTTCTTAGCCGAGAGGGCTTTTGCCGGACGGTATGACCGAGAGACGATAATCAAGTGGCTCGGGGTGTTCCTGCGCCGCTTCTTCTCGCAGCAGTTCAAGCGTTCGGCCATGCCCGACGGCCCGAAGGTGGGAAGCGTGGCCTTGTCGCCGCGCGGCGACTGGCGCATGCCCTCCGATGCCGTAGTACGCACGTGGCTCGAAGAGGTCGATACGCTTGATGCAAATAACTGAAACAAACTTACGATATGATGAAAAAGACACTTTTATTACTCTTCGCGGCCGTAGCATTGTGCAGCACGGCCGAGGCTCAGAACTGGCTCGATGCCCTGAAAGGCGCGGCCTCGACGGCCGTGGATAAGGCCACGGGCGGCAAGGCCACCGAGGCGATGTTGCAGGGCACGTGGTCGTACACCAGGCCCGGCGTAAAGTTGGTCAGCGAATCGACGGCGGCGGAGCTGGCCGCATCGGCCGCCACATCGACCTTGCAGTCGAAGTTGGAGTCGGCATACAAGCTGGCCGGCATCAAGGCCGGAGCATGTTCGTTTACGTTCAATGCCGACAAGAGCTTCTCCTCGACCTTCGGTGCGCGCACGCTTAGCGGCACATACGAGTACGATGCCGCCGACCACAAGATCACGCTCCACTACTCGACCTCGAAGTTCAACCTCGGTGCCATATCGGGCTATGCCTTTCTGAACGGCACCTCGCTCGATCTGGTCTTCCCGTTCGAGAAACTCATGACCCTGCTCACCAAGCTCGGCTCGCAGATCTCGGCACTCAATACGGTAACGTCGCTGCTGAACAACTACGACAACATAATGATCGGCTTCGAATTTTCAAAGTAACGGATTATGAAGAGAATACTCTTGACATTGGTCGCTGCCGCACTGTGCGGTGCAGGCTCCGTCTCGGCGCAGTTCTCCCTCTCGGGCGCGCTCAACTCCCTGTTGGGAGGCTCGCAGCAGAAGCAGACAGAGACGACCGTTGCGGCCGATAACGCCCCCTCCAAACGTGCGCTCGCAGCCAAGTGGACTTACGACAGCTCGGCCGTGGAGTATCGCGGCGACAACGCTCTGGCACGCATGGCCGTGAGCAGCCTGCGCGATCAGCTGGCCGACGTCTACGCCAAAGCCGGACTGACGAAGGGCTGCGGCACGATACAGTTCAAGAGCAACGGCACGGCTCAGGCCGTGATGCAGGGGCATAAGATCGACGGACGCTACGACTACGATGCCTCGACAGGCCGCATCACACTGCGTGCCACCGTCGAGGGACGAGAGGTCGAGTGCAGCGGCTACGTGGCGTTGAGCGGCGGCCGGCTGACGCTGATTCTCGATCTGAACGAGGCACTCAAAGCCTTCAAGAGGGCTTTCCCCGAGATGGCCGATCATCAGTATGTCCGCAGCGTGGCACCCATAGTCGAATCGGTGCCGGGGATATATGCCGGAGGCGTGTTTACGAAATAGCCGCCTCGCCGACACCTGCCGCGTCTGCAACCGGCGGCGCGCATGCTCTTTTTTCGCAGCACCCGTGTTGCGCTAAGGTACTATAATTGCATATACAGGTCAGCAGAATATTCCACGATTATTAACTGTTAAAAATTTACTTGTTATGGTAGCACTTGCAGCATCACTCATCACCCTCAGCGAATTGAACTATGCGCCCGAGGCATTGGAACCCTATATCTCGGCCGAGACGATTCATTATCACCACGACAAACACCACGCCGGCTACGTCACCAAGCTCAACGAGTTGATCAAGGATACCCGTTATGAGAACATGACTCTCGAAGAGATCATACGCGAGTCGGACGGTGCCATATTCAACAATGCGGCACAGGTGTGGAACCATACCTTCTACTTCGACCAGTTCTCGCCCAAGCCGCAGAAAGAGCCTTCGGGCAAACTGCTCGATGCCATCGACACGACATTCGGCAACGTCGATGCCTTAAAGGCGCGCATGACCGCCGCCGCCACGGCTCTGTTCGGCTCGGGCTGGGTGTGGCTGGCCGCCGACCGCGACAAGAAGCTCTACATCATCAGCAAGCCCAAAGCAGGCAATCCTTTGACCGAGAATCTTACGCCGCTGATAGCCATCGATGTATGGGAGCATGCCTACTATATCGACTATCGCAACGACCGTGCGGCAGCCGTCAAGGCTCTGTGGAACATCGTCGACTGGAAACGCGTCGAGGAGCGGTTCAACGACATCAAATAACTCGCGCGCAGCTATCGCCATGTCATGTCCGGCAACCCGAGCAGGGTTTGCCGGACAGTTTTTTATGCGTGCGGCGGCACGAAGCGTGTCGCACTGCGGCCGCACACATGACACATGCCATCGGCAACGTGTCATTTTGTCACGTCTGCGGCCCTGCGGCATGACAAACGGTGCGCCTTCGCGTGCCGATTCGTGACGTTTGCCCGTTTGGCATATCTATTGCTGCACTGGCTGTCGTAAACAGAAAATTATAAACATATTATAAATATCAAAAAACTAAAACTATGGCAATCAAACCGCTTTCAGACCGTGTATTGGTGTTGCCCAATCCGGCAGAGGAGAAGACCGCGGGAGGTCTCTACATTCCCGATACGGCAAAGGAGAAACCCCTCGTAGGCAAGGTAGTGGCCGCAGGCCCCGGCACCTCGGAGATCAAGATGGAGGTCAAGGAGGGCGATACGGTGATGTACGGCAAGTATGCCGGCACCGAGGTCAGCTACGACGGCGTGGACTATTTGGTGATGAAGCAGTCGGACATCATCGCCGTGATCGAATAACCGGCTCGATATTCGTATAACAATTAAAGGTTTAAAATTATGGCAAAGGAGATAAAATACAATACCGAGGCGCGCGAGCAGCTCAAAGCAGGTGTCGACGCGCTGTGCGACGCAGTCAAGGTGACGCTGGGTCCCAAGGGTCGCAACGTCATCATCGATAAGAAGTTCGGTGCACCTCAGGTGACCAAGGACGGTGTGACGGTGGCCAAGGAGGTCGAGCTGTCGGACACGTTCGCCAACATGGGTGCCCAGATGGTTCGCGAGGTCGCCTCGAAGACCAACGACGATGCCGGCGACGGTACCACCACGGCTACGGTGCTGGCTCAGTCGCTCATCTCGGTCGGCATCAAGAACGTGACGGCGGGAGCCAACCCCATGGATCTCAAACGCGGTATGGACAAGGCTGTTGAGAAGGTCGTGGAGTCGCTCAAAGAGCAGAGCCAGGAGGTAGGCAAGGATTTCGACAAGATCGAGCAGGTGGCTACGATCTCGGCCAACAACGACGGCAAGATCGGCAAGCTCATCGCCGAGGCCATGGCCAAGGTCAACAACGAGGGCGTAATCACCGTCGAGGAGGCCAAGGGCACGGAGACTCACGTAGACGTTGTCGAGGGTATGCAGTTCGACCGCGGTTACATCTCGGCATACTTCATCACCGACACCGAGAAGATGGAGGCTCAGTTGGACAAGCCCTATATCCTGATCACCGACAAGAAGATCTCGACCATGAAGGAGCTTATGGGCGTGTTGGAGCCTGTGGCTCAGAGCGGCCGCTCGCTGCTGATCATCGCCGAAGATGTCGACGGCGAGGCTCTGTCGGCATTGGTTGTCAACAAACTGCGCGGCACGTTGAAGATCGCAGCCTGCAAGGCTCCCGGATTCGGTGACCGTCGCAAGGAGATGTTGGAGGATATCGCCGTGCTGACCGATGCCACCGTCATCTCGACGGACAAGGGCATGAAGATCGATGATGTCGATCTCTCGGCTCTGGGTACGGCCGAGAAGGTGACGCTCAACAAGGAGAACACCACCATCGTCGACGGTGCCGGAACCAAGGAGGCTATCGCCGCACGCGTGGCTCAGATTCGTGCCGGCATCGAGGCCGCCAAGTCGGACTACGACAAGGAGAAGTTGCAGGAGCGTCTGGCCAAGCTCTCGGGCGGTGTCGCCGTGCTCTATGTGGGTGCCGCCACCGAGGTCGAGATGAAGGAGAAGAAAGACCGTGTCGACGATGCACTGGCTGCTACGCGTGCCGCAGTCGAGGAGGGTATCGTTCCCGGCGGCGGTGTGGCTTACATTCGCGCCGTGGCTTCGCTCGAAGGATTGAAGGGCGAGAACGACGACCAGACTACCGGTATTCAGATCGTCAAGCGTGCCATCGAGGAGCCGCTGCGCCAGATCGTAGCCAACGCCGGCGGCGAAGGCTCGGTTGTAGTCAACAAGGTCAAGGAGGGCAAGGGTGCCTTTGGTTACAACGCTCGCGACGACCGCTACGAGGATCTGTTGAAGGCGGGTATCATCGACCCCACCAAGGTGTCGCGCGTGGCATTGGAGAACGCCGCCTCGATCGCCTCGATGTTCCTTACCACCGAGTGCGTATTGGCCGAGAAGAAGGAGGAGAATCCCGCTCCGGCTATGCCTAATCCCGGCATGGGCGGCATGATGTAATTTTTCGTGAAAAGCGGCATTCTACTGCCGCGCACTCAACTGCCCGAACAGGTAGTACGCCAAGTACAACCTGTCCGGGCACTTTTCGTTTGCGTGGTATAATACCGCTTTTGACGAAAAATGGGGTTGCGGTGCTTAGGTTGTTTTCCGTGAAATGCGGTAGTAGTGCTTCGGAGACTATTTCCACCTGTCACTCCGAGGGAGGGCATTGCCCGACCGTGGGAGTCTCGCCGTCGGGAGCGCACTCGCCTGCCCAAAATGTGTGCATGTCGATCGAAAAAGAGATTCTCACGTCGCGATTTGCAATCGCTCCTCAGAATGACAGAACGGGTGTTTTTGTCTTTCCCAACCAGATTCTTCACTCCGCGTTGCTTCGTTCAGAATGACAGGGTGGAAATAGTCTCCAAAGAATTATGCGCCAATTTTTCGTGAAAAATGCTATTATACAACGTAACGCAGGAACGAGACGATGGGCTGTACTGGCGTACTGCCCATTGGCGAGTGACGAGGAGAGGAAGCAGGTGTGGCCTTTTCACGGAAAACAACCTAAGCACCGCAACCCCATTTTTCGTCAAAAGCGGTTAGTTGCAACGCGCAACGAAAATTGCCCGGATAGGCTGTACTTAGCGTACTGCCTATTCGGGCAATCGAGCGAGCGGCAGCAAATGGCCGCTTTTCACGAAAAATTAGAGCTGAGGACCGGCAGCCACCAAAGCCTTACCCTCCTCGTTAGTCGTGAACTTGGTGAAGTTCTTGATGAAACGACCTGCCAGATCGGCTGCCTTTGCGTCCCACTGCTTGGGATCGGCATAGGTGTCGCGAGGATCGAGGATAGCGGGATCCACGCCGGGCAGAGCGGTCGGCACCTTGAAGTCGAATACGGGGATCTGCTTGGTCTCGGCCTTGTCGATCGAACCGTCGAGGATAGCGTCGATGATGCCGCGCGTGTCCTTGATAGAGATACGCTTGCCCGTTCCGTTCCAGCCGGTGTTGACCAGATATGCGGTTGCACCCGAAGCCTTCATCTTCTTCACCAGCTCCTCACCGTACTTGGTGGGGTGCAGCGAAAGGAATGCTGCGCCGAAGCAAGCCGAGAAGGTGGGGGTAGGCTCGGTGATACCGCGCTCGGTACCTGCCAACTTGGCCGTAAAGCCCGACAGGAAGTAATACTTGGTCTGCTCGGGGGTCAGGATCGACACGGGAGGCAGCACACCGAATGCGTCGGCCGACAGGAAGATGACCTTCTTTGCGGCGGGAGCCTTCGATACGGGCTTAACGATATTGTTGATGTGATAGATCGGGTATGATACGCGGGTGTTCTCCGTTACCGACTTGTCGGCGAAGTCGATCTTGCCGTTCTCGTCGACAGTGACATTCTCCAACAGAGCGTCGCGGCGAATGGCGTTCCAGATGTCGGGCTCATTCTCCTTAGAGAGGTTGATGACCTTGGCATAGCAGCCGCCCTCGAAGTTGAACACGCCGTCGTCGTCCCAGCCGTGCTCGTCGTCGCCGATGAGCTGACGCTTGGGATCGGTCGAAAGGGTGGTCTTACCCGTACCCGACAGACCGAAGAAGATGGCCGTCTCGCCCTTCTCGTTGGTGTTGGCCGAGCAGTGCATCGAAGCCATGCCCTTCAACGGAAGCAGGTAGTTCATGTAAGAGAACATACCCTTCTTCATCTCGCCGCCATACCATGTGTTGATGATGACCTGCATCTTCTCGGTGAGGTTGAACACAACGGCCGTCTCAGAGTTGAGACCCAGCTCCTTGTAGTTCTCCACCTTGGCCTTCGATGCGTTCAGCACCACGAAATCGGGCTCGCCGTAGTTGGCCAGCTCCTCCTCGGTGGGACGGATAAACATGTTCTTCACGAAGTGAGCCTGCCATGCAACCTCCATGATGAAGCGGATCTTCAGGCGCGAGTTCTCGTTGGCACCGCAGAAGGTATCCATCACGTAGAGCTTCTTGTTCGACAGCTCCTTGGCAGCCAGCGACTTCAACGCGTCCCACGTCTGCTTGGTCACGGGCTTGTTGTCGTTCTTGTACTCGTCAGAGGTCCACCAGATGGTGTTCTCGGTGGTCTCGTCCTTCACGAAGAACTTGTCCTTGGGCGAACGGCCGGTGTAAACGCCGGTCATCACGTTGACGGCACCCATCTCGGTTACAACGCCCTTGTCGTAACCGGTCAAACCGGGTTTGGTCTCCTCCTCGAAGAGAGTCTCGTAAGAGGGATTGTAAAGTACCTCTTTGACATCGGTGATGCCGTACTTCGATAAATCAATCGTTGCCATAATTTTAAATTTATAGATTAAACCTAATTCTATGTCTCACTTAACCTTTTGCAGACATACACCCGAAAACCGCCATCACGCCGCGACATCTGATCATATCATCGGGGCACGATTGCATATTGCATAAATGTGTGTGCCGCGATCTTCGAATACTCCGTCTGCACAATTTCTGCCAACCAAAACAGAAACTCTTTTTTCACGGCACAAAACTACAAAATAATTTGGTTCTGTGAAAATAATAACAATAAATTTTTCACACTATTTTGGCATATTTATCGGCAATAGTATTCAAAACGTAAGAACCGGCGCACCGAGTGGCCGCAGAATGATCGTGCGGAGCATTTGGCAGGAAAAGACAAGACCTGCCATACGGTCACTCCGAGGTCGGTCATGCCCGATCCCGGAAGCCCGAAATGACAATATACGACAAATGTCACTCCGAGGAGCGACACAGTTGCGACGTGGGAGTCTCGCCGTCGGAAGCGCGGCTGTCGGGCGGGAGTTTGTCGACCAAAATGGAGATTCTCACGTCGCGGCCGATGGCCGCTCCTCAGAATGACAGGACAAGCATATCGACCACGCACGTATATCCCAACCGGATTCTTCACTTCGTTCAGAATGACAAAGCAGTGGAAATTGTCTCCAAAGAATTATGCGCAACTTTTTCGTCAAAATGCCGGATATGCGACGCGACGACAGAGTGAGACGATGGGCTGTACTGAGTGTACTGCCCATTGGCGAACGACGAGGAGCGGAAGCAGATGCGGTATTTTCACGGAAAAGATAAGTCAAATTTATTGTCAGACAAGGTTATTTACAACTCGCAACGAAATCCGCCCGGACGGGTTGTACTGATCGTACTACCTGTTCGGGCGGTTAAGCGAGAGGCCGTAAATAGCCTCGTATCACAATAAATTATCGCAAGGTCTCCACATCAGCCTTCAACCCCACAACCAAATCGTCGTAGTCGCGAAGACCCGTACCACCCGGTATGAGATGACCGCAGATAACGTTCTCTTTGAGGTTTTCCAGCGGATCGGTCTTGCCCTGTATTGCGGCCTCGTTGAGTACCTTGGTCGTCTCCTGGAACGAAGCGGCCGAGATGAAGCTCGATGTCTGCAATGCGGCGCGCGTGATACCCTGCAACACCTGGTTAGAGGTGGCCGGCACGATGGGACGCGTCTCCACCGGAGTCAGATCGCGGCGTTTGAGTGCCGAGTTCTCATCGCGCAGCTTGCGCATAGAGATGATCTGGCCGGGCTGGACATTGGTCGAGTCGCCCGCCGAGGTCACGACAACCTTGTCGTAAAGCTCATCGTTGACGTCCATGAACTCCCACTTGTCGACGACCTGATCCTCGAAGAAGCGGGTGTCTCCCGGATCCTCGATCTGCACCTTCGACATCATCTGACGCACGATGACCTCGAAATGCTTGTCGTTGATCTTCACGCCCTGCATGCGGTAGACCTCCTGCACCTCGTTGACGATATACTCCTGCACCTTCGTGGGACCGAGGATACGCAGTATGTCGCTCGGGGTGATGGCACCGTCCGACAGAGGCATGCCGGCGCGCACGTAGTCGTTCTCCTGAACGATGATCTGGCGCGACAGAGGCACGAGGTAACGCTTTATATCGCCGCTCTTCGAAGTGATGACGATCTCGCGGTTACCGCGCTTGATCTTGCCGAAGGTCACCTCGCCGTCGATCTCCGATACGATGGCGGGATTAGACGGGTTGCGAGCCTCGAACAGCTCGGTAACACGCGGCAGACCACCGGTGATATCGCCGCCGGTCTTACCCACGGCACGCGGGATCTTGATAAGGATATCGCCGGCGTGGATCTTGCCGTTGTCCTTAACCATGATATGTGCACCCACGGGCAGGTTGTACGACTTGATCTCCAAACCTGTTTTGTCGGCGATCTTGATGACGGGGTTCTTGGTCTTGTCCTTCGACTCGATGACCACCTTCTCCGACAGACCCGTCTGCTCGTCGCGCTCCTCACGGAACGTAACGCCCTCGATGATGCTGTCGTAGACGATGCGACCCTCGCTCTCAGCGATGATGACCGCGTTGTAGGGATCCCACTCGCAGATCATGTCGCCCTTCTTGACCTCAGCACCGTCCTTCATGAAGAGCGTGGCACCGTAGGGCAGAGCGTGCGTGTAGAGGACTATATCGGTCTTGGGGTCGATGATGCGGAACTCCGACTGGCGCGACATGACGATGTCGATGGCCTCGCCCTGAGCGTTCTTGCCCTTGATCGTGCGCAACTCGTCGATCTCCAAACGACCCTCGTACTTCGAAACGACATTGGTCTCCACGGCCGAGCCGCCGGCAACACCACCGACGTGGAACGTACGCAGAGTAAGCTGTGTACCCGGCTCACCGATAGACTGTGCCGCGATGACACCGACCACCTCGCCCTTCTGCACCATACGTGCGGTGGCAAGGTTGCGGCCGTAGCACTTGGCGCAGACACCGTGGCGCGACTCGCAGGTCAGCACCGAGCGGATCTCCACCGATTCCAGCGGAGACTTCTCTATAGCCTCGGCGATATCCTCGGTGATCTCCTGACCGGCCTTGCAGAGCACCTCGCCCGTGATGGGGTGAATGACATCGTTCAACGCCGTGCGGCCCAGAATGCGGTCGTAGAGCGTCTGCACCACGTCCTCGTTGCGCTTGATGGCCGTAGCTGTCAGACCGCGCAGCGTGCCGCAATCCTCCTCGTTGATGATCACGTCCTGCGCCACATCGACCAGACGACGCGTCAGATAACCGGCATCGGCCGTCTTCAACGCGGTATCGGCCAAACCCTTACGGGCACCGTGCGTAGAGATGAAGTACTCCAACACCGAAAGACCCTCCTTGAAGTTCGACAAGATCGGGTTCTCGATGACCTGCTGACCGCCCTCGACACCCGACTTCTGCGGCTTGGCCATAAGACCACGCATACCCGACAGCTGGCGGATCTGCTCCTTCGAACCACGGGCACCCGAGTCGAGCATCATGTAGACGGGGTTGAAACCGTCCTGATCGTTCTTCAAGGTGGTGATCACCTGGTTGGTCAGCTTGTTATTTATATTCGTCCAGATATCGACTATCTGGTTGTAACGCTCGTTGTTGGTGATAAGACCCATGTTGTAGTCGCCTATCACGGCATCGGCATTGGCATAACCCTCGTCGATGAGCTTCTGCTTCTCCTCGGGGATAACCACAGCATCGAGGTTGAACGACAGACCGCCCTGGAATGCCATGCGATAACCCATGTTCTTGATGTCGTCGAGGAACGCGGCCACCTTGTCGGCACCGGCCTTCTTCATCACCACGGCGATGATGTCGCGCAAAGAGCGTTTCGTCAGCACCTCGTTGATATAACCCACCTCCTCGGGTACCACCTGATTGAAGATGATACGACCGATGGTGGTCTCCTTCAACACCTTCACGCGATTGCCGTTCTCGTCTATATCGTTGACCATGCACTTGACGACGGCATGCAGATCGGCACGCTTCTCGTTGTAGGCAATGATGGCCTCCTCTGCTCCGTAGAACACCAGTCCCGTACCCTTGACTCCCGGGCGCGGCTTGGTGATATAGTAGAGACCCAGGACCATATCCTGCGACGGCACGGTGATAGGCGCGCCGTTGGCCGGATTGAGCACGTTGTGCGAACCGAGCATCAGCAGCTGAGCCTCCAAAATGGCGGCATTGCCCAGTGGCAAGTGCACGGCCATCTGGTCACCGTCGAAGTCGGCGTTGAATGCCGTACATGCCAGCGGGTGGAGCTGCATTGCCTTACCCTCGATCAGCTTGGGCTGGAACGCCTGGATACCCAGACGGTGCAGGGTCGGGGCACGGTTCATCAATACGGGGTGACCCTTGATGACGTTCTCCAATATGCCCCAGATGACGGGGTCTTTTCTGTCGATGATCTTCTTTGCCGACTTGACCGTCTTGACGATACCGCGCTCGATGAGCTTGCGGATAACGAACGGCTTGTAGAGCTCGGCAGCCATATCCTTCGGGATACCCATCTCGTGCATCTTCAACTCGGGACCCACGACGATGACCGAACGCGCCGAGTAGTCGACACGCTTACCCAGAAGGTTCTGGCGGAAACGTCCCTGCTTACCCTTCAACGAGTCCGACAGCGATTTCAACGGACGGTTCGACTCGTTCTTGACGGCATTGCTCTTGCGCGAGTTGTCGAACAGCGAGTCGACGGCCTCCTGCAACATACGCTTCTCGTTGCGCAGGATCACCTCCGGAGCCTTGATCTCGATCAGTCGCTTCAAACGGTTGTTACGTATGATGACGCGGCGATAGAGATCGTTCAGATCCGACGTTGCGAAGCGTCCGCCGTCCAGCGGCACCAGCGGGCGCAGCTCGGGCGGAATGACCGGAATGTCGGTCAGCACCATCCACTCGGGTTTGTTGCGTCCGTTCGAGGCGCGGAACGACTCTATGACATTCAGGCACTTCAAGGCCTCGCTCTTGCGCTGCTGCGACGACTCCTTCGAAGCCTTGTCGCGCAGGGCATACGACATCGAATCGAGGTCGACCTGCTTCAACAGCGTGAGGATAGCCTCACCGCCCATCTGTGCCACGAACTTGTCGGGATCGCTGTCGTCCAGAGCCTGATTGCCCTTGGGCAGAGCGGCCAGCACGTCGAGATACTCCTTCTCGGCCAGCGTCTGCAAACGCTCGATACCCTGCTGTGCGGCGGCACCGGCGTTGATCACCACGTAACGCTCGTAGTAGATGATGGCTTCGAGTTTCTTCGACGGGATACCCAGCAGATAACCGATCTTCGAAGGCAGCGAACGGAAATACCAGATGTGCACCACCGGCACCACCAGCGAGATGTGACCCATGCGCTCGCGGCGCACCTTCTTCTCGGTCACCTCCACACCGCATCGGTCGCAGACGATGCCCTTGTAACGGATACGCTTGTACTTACCGCAATGGCACTCGTAATCCTTCACCGGACCGAATATGCGCTCGCAGAACAATCCGTCGCGCTCGGGCTTGTAGGTACGGTAGTTTATGGTTTCGGGTTTGAGCACCTCGCCGCTCGACTGGGCACGGATCTCTTCGGGAGAGGCCAGGCCGATCGAAATGCGGTTGTAGGTGCTTGCTTGCTTATTATCTCTTATAATTGACATAACTTGTCTTCGTTTTTTGAAATCCAGATTATTACCTGCATGATCGCTATTCGAGTTTCACCGACAGAGCCAGACCGCGCAACTCGTGCAGCAGCACGTTCATGGCCTCGGGCACACCCGGCTTGGGCAGGTTATCGCCCTTGACGATAGCCTCGTAAGCCTTGGCACGACCCGTAACGTCGTCCGACTTGATAGTCAGGATCTCCTGCAAGATGTTGGCGGCACCGAAGCCCTCCAAAGCCCATACCTCCATCTCACCGAAACGCTGACCGCCGAACTGAGCCTTACCGCCCAACGGCTGCTGCGTAATCAGAGAGTAGGGGCCTATCGAACGGGCATGCATCTTGTCGTCGATCATGTGACCCAGTTTCAACATATAGATGACACCGACGGTGGCAGGCTGGTCGAAACGCTCGCCCGTTCCGCCGTCGTAGAGATATGTACGGCCGCTGCGCGGAACACCCGCCTTGGCCGTGTACTCGTTGATCTGTTCGAGCGAAGCACCGTCGAAGATCGGCGTGGCGAAGGTCAAGCCCAGCTCGCGGCCCGCCCAGCCCAGCACGGTCTCGTAGATCTGACCGAGGTTCATTCGCGAGGGCACACCCAGCGGGTTCAGACAGATGTCGACGATGGTACCGTCTTCGAGGAACGGCATATCCTCGTCGCGCACGATCTTGGCCACGATACCCTTGTTACCGTGACGGCCGGCCATCTTGTCGCCCACCTTCAACTTACGTTTCTTGGCGATGTAGACCTTGGCCATCTGTATTACGCCCGAAGTGGGTATCTCGTCACCGTTGGTGAGGTTGTACTTCTCGCGGTTGACGGCAGCGGCAACCTTCTTGCACTCGATGGTGTAGTTGTTGACGGTCTTGCCGATGAGCATGTCGATATGCTCGTCGCCCGTCCACTTGCACTGGCCGAGATTCATATAGCCGTTGGCAACGCCCGTCTTGCTGTCGAAGCTCGTCGAAGCGATATCCTCCAACATCTTGCGCGAGAATTTCACTCCCGCACCGTACAGCTCCACGTTGTAGTAGTCGTAGATGCCCGTGGTGGTCTTGCCTTCGAGCAACTTCCACAACTTGTCGACCAGAATCTTGGTCAGAGCGGCGATCTGCTCGGCGTACTCCGCATCGAGCTTCTCCATCTGAGCCTTCTCGGCATTGCGGTTGCGCTTGCCCTCCTTCTGGGCATGGCTGTACAGCTTGGTGTCGATAACAACGCCGTGCAGCGACGGCTGCGCTTTGAGCGAAGCGTCCTTCACATCGCCGGCCTTGTCGCCGAAGATGGCACGCAGGAGCTTCTCCTCGGGCGAGGGATCGCTCTCACCCTTCGGGGTGATCTTACCTATAAGTATATCGCCCGGGTGAACGTTGGCACCCACGCGAATGATACCGTTGGCATCGAGGTCCTTGGTGGCCTCCTCGCTCACGTTCGGTATATCCGACGTCAGCTCCTCCACACCACGCTTGGTGTCGCGCACCTCCATTATATACTCGTCGACGTGTACCGACGTGAAGATATCCTCGCGCTGGATACGCTCCGAGATGACGATTGCGTCCTCGAAGTTGTAACCCTTCCAGGGCATGAACGCCACTTTCAGGTTGCGTCCCAGAGCCAGCTCGCCGTGCTGCGTCGAGTAGCCCTCGGTGAGGATCTGACCCTTGGTCACGCGGTCGCCGGTCAGCACGACGGGCTTCAGCGTGACGGTCGTATTCTGGTTGGTACGGCGATAACGCGGCAGAGTGTAGGTCGTCACCTCGGGGGCGAACGAACTTATTATCTCGTCCTCGGAACGCTCGTAACGGATCTCTATCTTGGTCGCATCGGCGAATACCACCTCGCCGTCACCCTCGGCCACGATCTGTATGCGGCTGTCGGTGATCATATCCTTCTCGATACCGGTACCCACGATGGGAGCCTCGCATCTTACCAGAGGCACTGCCTGGCGCATCATGTTCGATCCCATCAACGCACGGTTGGCATCATCGTGCTCCAAGAAGGGGATAAGGCTGGCGGCGATAGAGGCGATCTGGTTGGGAGCCACGTCCATGAGCGACACCTCGGTATCGCGAACCACGGGGAAGTCGGCACCCTGACGCGCCTTGATACGCTCGGGACGCAGGAAGTGTCCCTCGTCGTCGATCGGTTCGTTCGACTGAGCGACGATATGTCCCTCCTCCTCTTCGGCCGAGTAGTAGCGAATGTGCGAGTTGTCCAGATCCACCACACCGTTCTCCACCTTGCGGTAGGGAGTCTCGATGAATCCCATGTCCGAGATCTTGGCATATACGCAGAGCGACGAGATAAGACCGATGTTCGGTCCCTCGGGCGACTCGATGGGGCACAGACGGCCGTAGTGCGTATAGTGCACGTCTCGCACCTCGAAACCTGCACGGTCACGCGACAGACCGCCGGGGCCCAGGGCCGAAAGACGACGCTTGTGCGTGATCTCGGCCAGCGGGTTGATCTGGTCCATGAACTGCGACAGCTGGCTGGTACCGAAGAACGAGTTGACGACACTGGCCAGAGTCTTGGCATTGATCAGGTCTTCGGGCGTGAAGACCTCGTTGTCGCGAACGTTCATACGCTCGCGGATAGTACGTGCTATACGCACCAAACCCACCGAAAACTGATTGGCCAGCTGCTCGCCCACGGTGCGCACACGACGGTTCGACAGGTGGTCGATATCGTCGACATCTGCCTTCGAGTTGATGAGCTGGATCAGATACTTGATGATCTCGATGATATCCTCGCGCGTGAGCGTGCGGATAGCCGGATCGATGTCGAGATCCAGTTTCTTGTTGATGCGGAAACGACCCACGTCGCCCAGATCGTAACGCTTGTCCGAGAAGAACAGCTTTTCGATCACGTCGCGAGCCGTAGCCTCATCGGGCGGCTCCGAGGCGCGCAACTGCCTGTAAATGTAGACGACGGCCTCCTTCTCGGAGTTGCACGGGTCTTTCTGCAACGTATTGTATATGATAGAGAAGTCGATGCCCGACGGATTCTCGTTGTGCAGCAGAATCGTCTTGGCACCCGACTCGATAATCTGGTCTATATGCTCCTCCGACAGCTCGACCTCGCGATCGACGATGACGTTGTTACGCTCGATCGAGACCACCTCGCCCGTATCCTCGTCCACGAAGTCCTCGACCCACGTCGACAGCACACGTGCCGCCAGCTTGCGGCCTACGGCCTTTTTGAGGTTGGTCTTGGTGACCTTCACCTCGTCGGCGAGGTTGAAGATCTCCAATATCTGCTGGTCGGTTTCATAACCGATGGCTCTCAGAAGGGTCGTTACGGGCAGCTTCTTCTTACGGTCGATGTAGGCATACATGACGTTGTTGATGTCCGTGGCGAACTCGATCCACGAGCCTTTGAACGGGATAATACGCGCCGAATAGAGCTTAGTGCCGTTGGTGTGCATGCTCTGGCCGAAGAATACACCCGGCGAGCGGTGCAGCTGCGATACCACTACTCGCTCCGCACCGTTGAAGATGAACGTACCGCGCTCGGTCATATAGGGGATCAAGCCGAAATATACGTCCTGAACGACCTCGTCGAAATCCTCGTGTTCGGTGTCGGTGCAGTAGAGTTTAAGTTTTGCTTTAAGGGGAACGCTATATGTCAGACCGCGCTCCAAGCACTCTTCGATGGTGTAGCGAGGTTGGTCGATATAGTAGTCGATAAATTCCAGAACGAAATTGTTTCTGGTATCCGTGATGGGGAAATTCTCGTTGAACACCTTGTAGAGGCCTTCGTTCTTACGATTTTCGGCCGTAGTGTCGAGCTGGAAGAAATCACGGAATGATTTAAGCTGAATCTCGAGCAAATCGGGATAAGGCACCCTGTTCTTTACCGTCGAAAAGCTTATGCGTTGATGTTGTTGTGTTGTGGACATTCTTAATCCGAAATATTAGTTGAAGCAAAATACTCGCAAGACTTCAAGTCTCTGAAAACGGGTATTACTCTATCCCGCTAATGCCCTCGGCGCAAACACATTACGCTTGGAGAGCACTCTATATTCCAACATTCGGGCACAGCTCAACACGGCACTCCCGAATATTAGACCACAAAAGGCATAGAGCTTACTTGCGCGTAAGCCCTATACCTGAGTTGTCCGAAAACTTAACAGTCGCAGGACTACTTAAGCTCAACTTCTGCACCTGCCTCTTCGAGCTGACCCTTGATCGACTCAGCCTCTTCCTTAGAGACACCCTCCTTAACGGCCTTGGGTGCACCGTCGACCAATGCCTTGGCATCGCCCAACGAAAGACCGGCAACCTCCTTAACGACCTTGATCACCTGGAGCTTGGCCTGGCCTGCGCTCTTCAAGATCACGTCGAAAGTAGATTTCTCTGCAACTGCAGCCTCACCTGCGCCAGCTGCGGGAGCTGCAACTGCAACAGCTGCAGCAGCAGGCTCGATACCATACTCCTCTTTGAGGATAGTAGCCAATTCGTTAACTTCCTTAACTGTCAAATTTACCAATTCTTCAGCTAATTTCTTTACATCTGCCATAGTTGTGTAATTTTATTAAATTTTTTGTTTTGTTTGCTTTTAATTGTTTCTCTCTTCGAGACTCTTGACAAGTCCCGCAATCTTCTGACCTGCGTTCGATTGCAGAGCAGATATGACATTCTTCGCAGGCGATTGGAGCAGAGCGACGATATCGCCGATGAGCTCCTCACGGCTCTTGATGTTGCAAAGCGTGTCAAGCTGATTGTCGCCAACATAGAGGCAACCCTCGACAACGGCTGCTTTCAAAACGGGCTTGTCGTTCTTCTTGCGGAACTCCTTGATGAGCTGCGCAGGAGCCTTGCCCGTCTCGGCAAACATGATCGAAGTCGAACCTTTGAGTACATGTACCAGTTCAGCATCAGCCTTATCCACATTTTCAAGAGCCTTGGTCAAAAGGGTGTTCTTGACGACCACCAATTTGATGTTGCTCTCGAAACACTTGCGACGCAACGCAGCAGTCTGCTCGGCGTTGAGTGCCTCGATATCGGCCAGATAGAAATGAGGGTATTGGTTGAGCTGTTCGGTAAGACCGTTGATCACGGCCAACTTTTCTTGCTTAGTCATCTTTTATCCTCCCTTATTTCGTTTCTACTGATTTGGTATCTATCTGCAAACCGGGACTCATCGTCGTCGAGAGATAGATGCTCTTCACATATGTACCCTTGGCTGCCGAAGGCTTGAGCTTCATGATCATGCTCAACACCTCCTTGGCATTGTCCGAGATCTGCTCAGAAGAGAATGAAATCTTACCGACAGATGTATGAACGATACCATACTTGTCGACCTTGAAGTCGATCTTACCGGCTTTCACATCGGCAACGGCCTTGGCTACGTCCATCGTAACGGTACCGGTCTTGGGGTTAGGCATCAAGCCTCGGGGACCGAGGATACGACCCAGCGCACCGACCTTGCCCATCACGTTGGGAGTAGTGATGATCACATCAATGTCGGTCCAACCGCCCTTGATCTTCTCAACATACTCGTCCAAGCCGACGAAATCGGCACCTGCCGCCTTGGCCTCTGCCTCCTTCTCGGGAGTACACAGCACCAACACGCGCACTACCTTACCCGTACCGTGGGGAAGCGTCACAACGCCGCGCACCATCTGATTCGCCTTACGCGGATCGACACCCAGACGAACGTCGATATCGACAGAGGCATCGAATTTCGTAAAGGTAATTTCCTTTAGAAGAGCGGCGGCCTCAGAAAGCTTGTAAGCCTTGTCGGACTCAACCTTTGCGTAGGCAATCTTTTGATTTTTTGTCAACTTACTCATTCTTGTAATTCTCGTTACATGTTAGGAAATTCACCAACTACGTTGATACCCATACTGCGCGCAGTACCAGCGATCATACGCATAGCAGACTCAACGGTGAAGCAGTTCATATCGGGCATCTTGCCCTCAGCGATCTCCTTGATCTGATCCCATGTTACCGAGCCGACCTTGGAACGGTTGGGCTGAGCCGAACCGCTTTTGATCTTGGCTGCTTCCTTGAGCTGTATGGCTACCGGTGGCTGTTTAACAACAAAGTCGAACGACTTATCACTGTAAACAGTGATGATGACCGGAAGAACCTTTCCCGCCTTGTCCTGTGTACGTGCATTGAACTGCTTGCAGAAGTCCATTATGTTGACTCCCTTAGAACCCAATGCCGGACCTACCGGAGGTGAAGGATTGGCAGCACCACCTTTGATCTGCAATTTAATAAATGCAGCAACCTCTTTTGCCATAATTTTCCTTGGTTAATTATTCTTTTTCTACTTGTGTGAAGCTCAACTCCATAGGAGTCTTGCGGCCGAATATCTTCACAGATACGGTGAGTTTGCGATGCTCGTCGTCGACACTCTCAATGGTACCTTGGAAGCTTGAGAACGGACCGTCCGTAACCTTGACGGTCTCGCCGACGAAGAACGGAACCTCGTTCTCCTCGTCCATCTGGCTCAGCTCATCGACACGGCCGAGAATACGACTCACCTCCTGTGGACGCAGAGGTGTCGGATTCATCTTGCGGCTGTCCTCCTTGGTATCGCCCAGGAAGCCGAGCACATTTGGAATATTGCGAATGATAATCGGTATCTGACCTACGAATGCGGCCTCGATCAGGACATAACCCGGATACGAGACCTTCTCCTTAGATACTTTCTTTCCATTACGGATCGTATAGACCTTTTCGGTCGGGATAAGTACTTGCGAGATATAATCCTCCAAATGGCTATGACGAACTTCGGTCTCGATATACTCCTTGACCTTCTTCTCCTTACCGCCTATGGCTCTGACTACATACCATTCTTTCTTAATCTCACTCATCACTCAACACTGTTTCAACACTAACCCAACAGATTATAGATGGCATTCATGATACCCTCGAAAGTGATATCCATAGCCAGCACAATCAAAGCGAAGATCACCGAAGCAACCATAACCACGATCGTCGAGTTCTGCAACTGCGCGAAAGTAGGCCATGTCACTTTGTTGACCAGTTCGTTGTATGAATTTTTAACGTACTTAAACATAATCCTTCTGTTCTGATTCAAGCAGGAGCAGAGAGATTCGAACTCCCATCAACGGTTTTGGAGACCGCTATTCTACCCTTGAACTATGCTCCTATTAAAGAGGTGGGCTTGAACACCCACCTCGGGGTTTTATCGAAAATTATTCGAGAACCTTCAATACCTGACCGGCACCTACCGTACGGCCACCCTCGCGGATTGCGAAGCGCAGACCCTCGTTCAGAGCGACAGGATAGATCAGCGTAACGGTGATGGTCACGTGGTCACCCGGCATAACCATATCTACGCCCTCGGGAAGAGCAACCTCACCGGTTACGTCCATCGTACGCAGATAGAACTGGGGACGATACTTGTTGTGGAACGGAGTGTGACGGCCACCCTCTTCCTTCTTCAAGATATAGACCTCGGCCGAGAACTTGGTGTGGGGAGTGATCGAACCCGGCTTGGCAACTACCATACCGCGCTTAACCTCCTTCTTGTCGATACCACGCATCAGCAGACCTACGTTATCACCTGCCTCACCCTCGTCGAGCAGCTTGCGGAACATCTCCACGCCCGTGCAGGTAGAGGTCAGGATCTTCTCCTCCAAACCTACGATCTCAACGGGATCGCCGACCTTGATGACACCGGTCTCGATACGGCCAGTCAGCACAGTACCACGGCCAGTGATCGAGAATACGTCCTCGACAGGCATCAGGAAGGGCTTCTCGTTGTCACGAGGAGGAATCTGAACGTAGTTGTCGACAGCGTCCATCAGCTCCATAACCTTGTCCTCCCACTGGGGCTCGCCATTGAGGCCGCCGAGTGCAGAACCGCGAATGATGGGGCAGTCAGCATCGAAATCATACTTAGCCAAAAGATCGCGAACCTCCATCTCAACCAGGTCGAGCATCTCGGGATCGTCAACCATATCGCACTTGTTAAGGAAAACTACGATACGGGGAACGTTCACCTGCTTTGCAAGCAGAACGTGCTCGTTGGTCTGGGGCATCGGACCGTCCGTAGCGGCAACAACCAGAATGGCACCGTCCATCTGAGCGGCACCCGTTACCATGTTCTTCACATAGTCGGCGTGTCCCGGGCAGTCTACGTGTGCGTAGTGACGCGTAGCGGTCTGATACTCAACGTGAGCGGTGTTGATGGTGATACCACGCTCCTTCTCCTCGGGTGCGTTGTCGATAGAGTCGAACGAGCGGAGCTCCGACAGACCCTTCTTTGCAAGTACCGTAGTGATGGCGGCAGTAAGAGTAGTCTTACCGTGGTCAACGTGTCCGATAGTACCGATGTTCACATGCGGTTTCGAACGATCAAATTTTTCTTTTGCCATAGTAATATCAAGTATTAAGTTTTATAAAGTATCCTCAAAAAAAACATTTTACAGACAGACGCACAACACCTCCCTGCGACCGAACTTCGATCAAGACGTGCCGTACAGCTATCTTCATGAGCGGAAGACGAGGCTCAAACTCGCGACCCTTAGCTTGGAAGGCTAATGCTCTATCAACTGAGCTACTTCCGCAAAAATACACCGTATCAGAGTATGCCCCGAGATCTTTCGACCTCCTTTTCGCAACCCCGACCGGCGTCGTTGTAGTTAGTGGGAAGAGATGGATTCGAACCACCGAAGGCGTACGCCAGCAGATTTACAGTCTGCCCCATTTGGCCACTCTGGTATCTTCCCAATATTTTTCGATCCTCCTCCGTCGGGGGCTATCGCCGCAGCCATCTGCCGCCAAGCTCGCCGCCCTCACGGATAAGATTCACAATGCCGTCGCCGCAAACTCCCGCCGCACTTGTTCTTGTCGCGAGCCGTCGTTTTCGTTCTCGTCGCCCCCGGCTTGTGAGCCGATGGAGGGATTCGAACCCCCGACCAGCTGATTACAAATCAGCTGCTCTGGCCAACTGAGCTACATCGGCATTGACCGTATCGGATTGCAAAGGTACGAATAATTTTTAATCCTCCAAATTTTCAACACGAAAATTTGCAAAAATCATCAATAATACTCTGTATCAAAGAACCGCAATTCGCCGCTTCGATATTGACGGAAAATCGACTGCAAATATATAACTCTTTTGCGAAATAAAAAACTATGCGACAGTTTTTTTTCGTCCGACACCTATTTTTTCGACAAGTCGGCATATCCGCCGCGGAAAACTCCGCCCGCACGACCGGCCGCAACGCCCTGTCAAACGGATAATATATATAGGTATCTACAACTCCTCGATAGCACCGGTAATTTCCGGTCCGGCTATCCAACAAAAAAGTATGGCGATTTTCTAATCGCCATACTTTCGAATAAGTATCTTAACAAAGTTCGCGTCAATGCCGGTCATCACGCATTACATACAACCGGCGTCGATACGGTTCATACATTGAACTCACGCATGCCCGTCCTACTTCAACTCCGCGCTTACGATCGACACCCTGTAATTCTTGCCGTTGCCGATCATGGCCTCGTCCGAAATAGAGTATTTGCGTATTACAAAACGTTTTGTGTCTATAAGAGTCTCCTCCCAGCCATTTATCTCGTAAACGGCGACATCGACGACGATATCATGATTGAACTCTTTATGATCGGCTCTGACGCACACCTTTTCGCGGCCAGATACCGACTCTTTGTCGATTGTCACATAGTTGTTGGCGGATTGTGAAACCCTAACGCGTTTCTCGGCATAACCCGTCACACAAACGAACATCACCGATAATATAAGCAATAGCTTCTTCATTTGGCAATAATTAGAATGATTTTAACGATTTACATTGATATTCATCGAGTTCTATTCCCCATGACAGTCCCGATTTTTTCCAGAGTTTGGAGAACCATTCGCCGAAATCGGAGTACGCCAATGCATCTCTCAAATCATCGTCCGTGACAAACGGCTGATTCAATGTTCCGTTAGGGACGACTTTGGTCAGCAGGAACCACGGAGAGTGTTTCGAACCGAGCTTATTCTTGCGCGATACGACAGATGTTCTGGCAATACGGAATATGACTTGAAACACCATATCCTCACCCGTCCTATTGGTGACATAAATATTATCGCGCCATTTGTGCCAGCCTTGTCTATCGATAGAAACCACCGATATTTCCAAGTCTCCGCCGCCGGATCTGTTCGATCCGGTGTACTCGGTCGGGACTTTACGGTCTGCCCATCTGTCGAGATTCTGCGCAGCAACATAGCCGCCCGTCAACAAGAACAGGAGAATGGTCATTAAGATCGTCTTCATAATCGGAGGCTAATATCTGAGATGTTCGGGAGCGGTAGAGTTCCAGCCCTCTCTGAATCCATCATAAAACTCCTGACTGCACGATGTTGCGAACATAGCCACGACAGCCGCGGCCACTACAATCATAAATACTCTTCTCTTATTCATAATCTTCTAAATTTTAATCATTTAACAACAATTCAAATATTTCTCTCATAGGTATGGTACCATGATGCGTCATCTCTGAAATTATCATAAACCACCCGATTGCACGATGTTGCGAACATCGCCACAACCGCAGCAGCAACTACCGCCATAAGTATTTCCCTATTGTTCATAATTTTCTATTTAACAACAGTCCAATTACTCTTCTCAGAGGTGTCGCATTCATAGCCTTTTGTGGTCTCGCTTCTACCATTTTGTTCTTCCGAGGCAACTCCTTTCTGGTAACCGCCTTGTACCGACAGACTGCCGGAGAGTGTTCTGACAGGCGTACTCGCCTCGCCCTTGGCACCTCCGCCGACATTCCATGAACTGTTATCACGCGATTTCGTATTATTGTCATTCGAGTAAGTTTTCTCGACCACTCTTCCGTATTGGCCGTTCTTCTCGCAGCGGTCACCGAGTCTGACGGGCGGTTCACCGACCATATGCGCACCGACAGAATAAGCCGACAATGAAATTACACCTATGCAAATAAAAAGTTTCTTCATAATCATAGATTTAACTGAAACACATAATTTATCACATTGTCCAGGATCATTGATATACATACAAAAAAATAGCGCGGACAAAACTCCTGGATTCGTTCTTGAGGTCTTAGACTACCTGACAACCAAATACAATGAGTAAAGCCCACGCCAAACGGCGTGAGCGTCATCGCTTTACTCTTGGTTGTCAATGAAAGTGTCTAAGTTTCAAGAACAAGAATACAAGCTAAACGCTTATTTCCAATATTTTATAATGTATGTACCGACATACGTCAATGCTTCATAGGCAAATATTTTAACAAACAACTATGCAAATATACGAATAAGTCGATAGAAAAAAGCAAGCTTGCTTGCATTTTTCAAGACGAAGTATATTCGGCTACGCCGAATAATAAATTTTTATAATTCGAACAATGCATTTCTACAACTCCTCGATAGCACCGGCCACGGCGTTGGCCACCTCCGAGCGCATGCGTGCCACGCTGCCCGTCGACGAGGGGTGGACGCGATTGGCAAGCAGGACGATGCCCAGATCGAGCTGCGGATCGATGACGATGCTCGTGCCGGTGAAGCCCGTGTGGCCGTATGCCGACGGCGACAGCAGATCGCCGGCCGTGGTCGTATAGCCCGCATAACTCTCCCAGCCGAGCGTGCGGCCGAACTGCTCGAAGCCGCGCGGCACGGTCGCAACGGCCTTTACCGCCAACGGCGACAGTATGCGAACGCCGCAGTGCTCGCCGCCGGAGAGCATCATCTCGACGAACACGGCCAGATCTTCGGCCGTGGAGAATAGTCCGGCATTGCCCGAGACACCGCCGCACAGACGGCGCGCGAGCGGATCCTGCACAACGCCGCACAACAGCCCCTCGTCGCGGTCGACAACCGTCGGTGCACAACGCGCGGCAAGTCCGGCATCGGGCAGATAGCCCGTATCCGTCATGCCCAACGGACGGAATATGTGTTCGGCGGCATAGCTGTCGAGCGATTCGCCCGAGACCCGCTCCACGATATGTTGCAGCGTCACATAGTTCAGGCAGCTGTAACGATACTCCTCGCGCGGCGGCGACTGGCGCGGACAATGTGCGATATACTCCATCGTCGCGTCGCGGTCGGGAAAACAGAGGTCGGGATACTCCGCCGCGACCGTTTCCGGCCGGGCATACGCCGGCAGGCCCGACGTGTGGGTCATCAAATCGATGATGCGGATATGGGTCGTGTCGCGCTTGTTGTCGGGATTGCACCACCCCTCGAACCCTGCGATATAGCGGTCTACCCTATCGCCCAAACGCAGGCGCCCCTGCTCGACGAGCTGCATGGCGGCCGTATTGGTGGCCACGACCTTCGTAAGCGAGGCCAGATCGAAGACGGTATCCTCGCTCATGGCCGCCGTCGAGGGCAGCACTTGTCTGTTGCCGTATGCACGCAGGTAGGCTATGCCGCCGCGGCGCACGATACACAGCACAGCACCCGGTGCATCGCCCGAGTCGATGGAGCGCATCACAGCCTCGTCGACATACGCCAGTCGTGCAGGATCGAACCCCGCCTGCTGCAATCCAATGTGCGGCAGCCTCATCGTCTCAGCCGCAGAGACACCCGACGGCTCCGCAGCAGCCTCGCCCTTGCCGGACGACAGCGACATCACAAACCATATCGCCGCCGCGACAACTGCCGCAACGGCACCGAACAACACTTTTCGCATGGAGATATCATCAAAAAAAGCGGGATTTCCATCAAGAAAATCCCGCTGTCGTTATCTGTCGCGGTCGTTTATCGCAACTTGAAATCGGGATCGGCCACATTCGGAATCGGCTTGATATACTCGCCGGCCTCGAACTTGGCACGCACGGCCTTGAAGGTGTTGATCGTGAACTCGACGTCCTCCATAGTGTGAGCCGCCGTCGGAATGACACGCAGAATGATCTCGCCCTTAGGAATCACCGGATATACCACAATCGAACAGAACAGACCGTGGTGCTCGCGCAGATCGTAGATAAGGTTGGTACCCTCCTCGACACCGCCTTTCATATAGATCGGAGTGACGGGCGACTGCGTTACGCCTATATCGAAACCGTTATCGGTCAATCCCTTCTGCAAGGCGCGAGTGATCTCCCACAGCTTCTGCTGGTACTCGGGGTGCTTGCGGATCAGATCCAGACGCTTCAACGCGCCCATAACCATGGGCATAGGCAGCGACTTGGCATAGAGCTGCGAACGCATGTTATAGCGGAAGAGGTTGATCAGCCAGCGCGGACCCGACACGAATGCACCGATGCCGGCCATCGACTTGGCGAAGGTGTTGAACAGCACGTCCACGCCGTCTACCACGCCGAAGTGTGCAGCCGTACCCTTGCCGCCGGGGCCCATCGTACCGAAACCGTGGGCATCGTCGACCAACAGACGGAACGAAAAATCCTTCTTGGCACGCACGATCACGTCCAAAAAGCCCAGATCGCCCTTCATGCCGAACACACCCTCGGTGATGACCAGTACGCCGCCGTTCTGCGACTCGGCCAGCTCGGTGGCGTGGTGCAGTTGCAGCAGCAGCGACTCCTCGTCGTTGTGGGCGTATGTGAAACGCTTGCCCTTGTGCATGCGCAGACCGTCGATGATGCAGGCGTGGCACTCCTTGTCGTAGACAACCACATCGCGCGGCGTGAGCAGGCAGTCTATTATAGAGATCATGCCCTGATAGCCGAAGTTCAGCAGGAAAGCGTCCTCCTTGCCGACGAACTCGGCCAGTTCGCGCTCCAACTGCTCGTGGTATTTGGTCTGACCCGACATCATGCGGGCACCCATGGGTGCCGCCATACCGTATTTTGCGGCTGCCTCGGCATCGGCCTTGCGCACCTCGGGGTGGTTTGCCAGACCCAGATAGTTGTTCAAGCTCCAATTCAATACCTCCTTGCCGCGGAAGACCATGTGCGGGCCTATCTCGCCCTCCAATTTCGGGAATGCGAAATAGCCGTGGGCGGCAGACATGTGCTGTCCGATCGGACCGCCGGCATTTTTCGATAAACGATCAAAAATATCTGTCATTATTATTTATGTTTGGTTAAACTTCAATATCATGCTCTTTTCTCGCTTCGGCACAGTCCCGAACAGGTTCGCCCCGCACCCGGCATGAAAAGCCATGCAAAAATAAAAAATAATTCCGTTGATTGCCCCCTGACACCTTATAAATAAGCGACAACACCCAACAAATAGGTATATATACTTATTATCGCAATAAAAGTTCTTCGTGATCGATGTCAAGAATCAGGCAGAAAATAAAAAACTCTTGCGGTGTCATTTCGAGCACGAACGAGAAATCTGTGCGTGACATGCCTGTCCTGTCATTCCGAACGGAGTGTAACGCAGTGAAGAATGACAGACAACCTGCCAACGCACCACCTTAGAACGCAAGACAAAGCCTGCCACGCCCCACATGGAGCGCGATAAATCGCGCGACAAAAGCCCCTCCCGAGGGAGGGGTTTGGGGTGGGGTCAGAATTGTATAACGGCGTAAGCCGCCACTCTGTGGTCGACATTGGTTTTCCCCTCCGAGGAGGGGATTTACGCCGCGTCGCAGCGCGACTTTTTGCGTCGTGACTGCTTTGGCGGCTCGGCAATCCGCAAGCGATTGCACTCGCCTGTCGCAGCAGTTAGGGGAGGGTCAGAATTATATAACGGCGTAAGCCGTAGCTCTGTGGTCGACGTTTGATTATCATTCTGAGGAGCAGTCATAGACTGCGACGTGAGAATCTCTCTCTTGGGCGACAACTTCCCGCGCACCAACCACACTCCCGACCGCGAGACTCCCACGGTCGGACAATGCCCTCCCTCGGAGTGACAGCAGGGTTTTGCCCACCCCTGCAAGTTGCATGAAAAGAAAAAGAACCGGCGGAAGAATTATTGACAGGGGTGATTTGATTGCAAAACAAAAATTTATTATCTTTGTAAAGTCGTAAAACGAAAGCAATGACAAAGATAAAACCGCTATTCACACTATCGGTGCTGGCAACCACGACGGCCGCCGCACAAGACGACAACCGACCCAACATCATCATGTTTCTGGTCGACGACATGGGTTGGAGCGACTCGGAGGTAGCCTTCGACGGACACACCTACCCCTACAACCTGCGGCACGAGACACCCAACATGCGGCGTCTGGCCGCCGAGGGCGTGGTAATGTCCGATGCCTACGCCTGCCCCGTATCCACACCCACGCGCACCAGTCTTATGACCGGCATGAACGCCGCGCACACAGGCATAACCAACTGGACAGCCACCACGCGCGACACGCCGAGCGACGCCTCGGGCGGAGCCGTGGCCATGGCAGCCGACGGCGTAACGGGCGAGATCGTCGGCGACCGTCTGTCGCGCCCCGAGTGGAACATCAACGGCATGAGTCCGGTCGACGGCATCGCCCACACGCAATACGCCACCCCGCTGGCCAAGCTGCTCTACGAGGCGGGCTACTACACCATCATGGTTGGCAAGGCGCACTGGGCATCGGCCGGCACCCCCGGCGCAAGCCCCTACAACATGGGCTTCGTGGTCAACGTCTCGGGCAACATAGCCGGCATGCCGCGCAGCTATCAGGGCGAAGACAGCTACGGCAACACGCCCGAGCTGTGGAACTATCTGGCCGTACAGAACATGACCGAGTATTACGGCACGCACACCCACCTCACCGAGGCCCTCACGCTCGAAGCGTTGAAGACGCTCGACTACCCCATTCGTCACGGCGAGCCCTTCTTCCTCTATATGGCACACTATGCCACCCACACCCCCATACAGCGCGACGACCGCTTCATACAGAAGTATCTCGACCGCGGCATGGACGAGGGCCAGGCGCGCTACGCCTCGATGGTCGAGGGTGTCGACAAAAGTCTGGGCGACATACTCGACTACATCGAGAGCCGCGGCATAGCCGACAACACCATCATCATCTTCATGACCGACAACGGCGGCAACAGCGAGAACAAACAGAAAGGCGGCGTGCTGCACACCCAAAATCTACCTCTGAGAGAGGGCAAAGGCTCGTGCTATGAGGGCGGCATACGCGTACCGCTGATCTTCAAGTGGCCGGGACGCATCGAGCCGGGCACACGCATATCAACGCCCGTCATTATCGAAGATCTCTTCCCCACTATCGCCGACATGGCCGGTGCCGACACCGCACAGGCCGTGCAGCAGATCGACGGCGAGAACCTCGTGCCGCTCATTACGGGCAGCGGCCGTCTCGATCCCGAGCGCACATTAGTATGGCACTATCCCCACAAGTGGAAGCCCTACGATCTGGAAGACATCGATTTTCTGAGTGCCGTGCGCAAGGGCGACTGGAAGCTCGTCTATCGGCAGGCGAGCGGCCGTCTCGAACTCTACAACCTCAAAGAGGACATCGGCGAGAGGCACGATCTGGCGGCCAAGCACCCGCGCAAGGTGCGCGAACTGGCCTCGGAGCTTTCCGACAGGCTCCGCGCATGGAACGCCCCGATGCCCGTAGTGCGCGCCACAGGAGAGAAGGCTGTCATGCCCGATGAAGTTTTCCGATAAAAAACTCCGCCAGAACGGCAGTAACCGAAGAAAAATACGTAACTTAGCGCAATAAAACCAAATATTTAAATTATGAAACGATTTTTAACCATCGTCGCCATTGCCGTGCTGGCACTGTCAATAGGCGCATGCGGCAGCAAAAACAAGAAGCAGGCAACCCCGACCCCCAAGCAGCAGGCCGAACAATTCGTACAGGATATATTCGAGGCTCTCGAAGATAACGAATACTCGCAGTTAAACAAGATCGGTACCGAAATGGGCGAGTACATCAACACCCTCACCGAAGAGCAGGGCGAGGAGTTCGGCGAGGAGTTCGCAACCAAAATCTACGAATACAGCGACAAATACGGTTACGGAGAGGAGTTCGCCGACGAATTTATACAAGCCATGGTAACTGCCTTGGCCGCAAGCGACGACATCTATACGGAATAATCCGACATCTGAACGAACAATGCCCATGAAGCGGTTTTTGATTGTTCTCTCTGCCGCCATGCTGCTGCTGTCGGCAGGTGTATGTTCGGCACAGGTGCCGACACCGAAGCAGAAAGCCAAACATTTCGTCGAGCGCATCTTTCAGAGCGTCAACGAACAAGACTTCTCCAAACTGGAAAAGATCGGTAACGATATGGGTGCCTATATCAACACCCTCACCGACGCGCAGGGAGAAGAGTTCGGCGAAGCATTCTACGAATACATTTACGAATACAGCGATAAATACGGCTACGGCAAGGAGTTCGCCGACCAGTTCATCGAGGCATTCACGCAAGCACTACTCGAACAAGCTCAGGAGTGACGGTGCTCGCCGTTATAATGTCATGCGATACCGCCCCAAGCCCGCTCCGAGGAGCAGACTTGGGGCGAATTATTTTGTCGGCCACAGTGCGACGGCTTGCGCCGGATCGCGTCACCTTGCCATGCCGAGCAAGGCGAGACATCTGTGAAAGACAAGACTGCGGAAATAGTCGTACACAGATTTTTCGCTCACGCTCGAAATGACATGACACGCAGGCTGTCACTCCGAGGAGCCGCAGGCGACGTGGGAGTCTCGCGGTCGGGAGCGCGTTTGGCGGTGGGAATTTATCTACCACAATAGAGATTCTCACGTCGCGTTCCACAGAACGCATAACCAATGTCGACCACAGAGCTACGGCTTACGCCGTTATATAGTTTTTACCCTCCCCTAAATCCCCTCCTCGGAGGGGACTTTTGTCGCGCGATTTATCGCGCTCCATGTGGGGCGTGGCAGGCTTTTACCGTATCCCGTGGTGGGCGTTGGCAGGTGGTCTGTCATTCTGAACGGAACGTAGTGTAGTGAAGAATCTGGTTGGGAAAGACAAAACACACTGCGTCATGTCGAGCGAATGCGAGACATCTGGGGACGACATGACCACTCTGTCACTCCGAGGGAGGGCATATGCCCGACCGTGGGAGTCTCGCCAGCCGGAGCACGTTTGTCTATCAAAACAGAGATTCTCACGTCGTGATTTACAATCGCTCCTCAGAATGACACGGTGGAAATAGCCTCGCACAGATTCTTCGTTTCACTCAGAATGACTGCGTGATGGAAATAGCCTCCAAAGCACCACTACCCCCTTTTTCGTCAAAAGGCATTAGTTGCAACGTAACGCAGGAGCGAAGCGATGGGACGTACTGGCGTACTTCCCATTGCTGAGCGACAAGGAGCGGAAGCAAATGATGTCTTTTCACGGAAAAGAAAAATTTTTTCGTCAAAAGCGGTATCATACAACGCGCAACGAACATTGGACGGACGGGCTGTACTTGACGTACTACCCGTTCGGATAATGGAGCGAGCGGCAGCAAAATGCCGCTTTTCACGGAAAAGACACGGAAAACAACCAAAGCACCACTACCCCCTTTTTCGTCAAAAGCGGTATTATGCAACGCAACGACAGAGCGAGACGATGGGCTGTACTGACGTACTGCCCATTGTCGAGCGACAAGGTGCGGCAGCAGAATGCCACTTTTCACGAAAAAGACACGAAAAAGGCACGGAAAAGGGCTATGCCTCCCCTTTCGACCCGAACGGCTCCCCGGGAGTTTGATGCTGAGGAATATTGATCTTGCCCACGTTGCTCTCGTAACGGGTGATGTTCTCCTGCAAGGATAGGAGCAGCCGCTTGGCATGCTCGGGTGTAAGGATCACGCGGCTCTTGACACGGGCCTTGGGAACACCAGGGAGCACGGTGGCGAAGTCGAGGATAAACTCCGAGGTGGAGTGCGATATGATCGCCAAGTTGGAATAGTTGCCCTGAGCGGCCGCCTCGTCGAGTTCTATATCGAGTCCGAATTTTTTAATCTCTGCCATAATAGTCCGAAAAAATAAAATAGTAAAAGCCTCTGCCGACCGAAAGAGCGGGCGACGACAGCCGCCATACGATCGGTTTATCGCATAAAGATACGAATTTCACACGGATAATCCAAATTTTTTACCGATTATCACTCCTTCGGCACCGTCGTTCGACTAACGGAGAGCCGCCGGAGCCTGTCCGAGCTGCAAAAAGCGAAATCGGGGACATATATATTTCTTGAATCGAATGACGATTATCCGAGAAAAAGGTTGTATCTTTGCTGTCGCTATTTCGCCTTCGTGCAAAGCTCTTGCCGACAGCTCTCGGAAGGAGCACACGCATGATGCAGAAGGGCGGAAGCCTACGGTTTATGTTTCTCGAAGCGTTGCAAATACTGCTCAGCGGCATGTGCGTCGGTCTGGCCTCTTCGGTAACGGTGGGACCCGTGGCCGTGCTGTGCATACAGCGCACGCTCAGCAAGGGGCGCATGTCGGGCATGATGTCGGGACTGGGCATAGCCTGCGCCGATACGCTCATGGCTATACTGTCGTTTACCGTATATGCGCTTTTGAAATCGCAGATAGACCGTTACGACACCACGATACAGATCTGCGGCGGTGTATTCGTCATCATCGTCGGTGTCTTCATATTCTTCAAGAACCCCGTTCCGCAGATACGCAAAAACCGCGCCGGCAAAACCAACCTGTGGCAGGATTTCGGTTCGATGTTCGGTTTCACGCTGGCCAACTTCGTTGTGGTCATACCCTATATTTTGGCCTTCTTTACGATGTTCAACATCGATCTGAGTTCTCAGCCGGCGACCGTGGCCGTGGAGCAGACGGCCGTCACGACAGAAGAGGACGAGGCGACGATGCAGGTCAGCCCCAAAGAGGAGTCGTACATGGAGTTGCAGCAGCAGACCTCTGCACCGGCCGCCGACGACAGGATCGTTGTGATGGACGGCTACGCCATGCCGCGCATCACACGCGACGTGATGGTTATCACGGGATTCCTGTGCGGCGCGATGCTGTGGTGGTTCTTTCTGACGTTCGTCATCAACATGTTCCGCCGCGGGTTCCGCCCGCGCCACATGCTCACGATCAACCATGTGGCGGGCATCATAATCGGAATATTGGGTCTCTACACTCTTATCTCGGTCTTAATCAAGCACTGATATGCCAAATACGGATAAAAAAATCATAATCGCCATCGACGGTTTCTCGTCGTGCGGCAAGAGCACGTTCGCCAAGGCCATTGCAGCCCGCCTGGGCTATATCTTCATCGACACGGGAGCTATGTATCGCGCCGTGACACTGTATGCGGCCGAGCACGGTGCCATACGCTCGGGCATGGTCGACGAGGAGAAGGTCGTGGAGCTGCTCGACCAAATATCGATCGACTTCCGCTTCAACCCCTCGCGCGGAGCCAGCGACATCTATGTCGACGGCACACTTGTCGAGGGCAAGATCCGCACCATAGAGATCAGCAACTGCGTCAGTGCCGTCAGCTCGATCGCCGAGGTGCGCAGCAAGTTAGTGGCGATGCAGCAGGCCATGGGACGCTCGAAGGGCGTTGTGATGGACGGCCGCGACATCGGCACGGTGGTCTTCCCCGATGCCGAATTGAAGATATTCATGACGGCCGATCCGAAAGTCCGTGCCGAACGCCGCTACCAGGAGTTGCAGGCCAAGGGCGACAAGGTCTCGTTCGACGAGGTGTACGACAATGTCGTCAAGCGCGACCGCGCCGACATGTCGCGCGCCATATCGCCCCTGAGGCAGGCCGACGATGCCATAGTGCTCGACAACTCGCACATGAGCGTCGACGAGCAGATGGCGTGGTTTATGGATAGATTCGCCGAGGCACTCAACAAATAAAACCTGCGGCGCATGAATATCGTCATAGATGCCGACTCGGGGTTCTGCTTCGGTGTGGTGCGCGCCATAGAGGAGGCCGAAGCGGCCTTGCAACGCTCGGGCGGAGAGGTCTATTCGTTAGGCGACATAGTACACAACCGTGTCGAAGTGCAGCGATTGGAGCAGTTGGGACTGCACAGCGTATCGCACGGCGACATGCCGCGTCTGGGCGGCAAGACGATGCTCATACGCGCCCACGGCGAACCGCCGTCGACATACGCCGAGGCCGAACGGTTGGGCATAGTCACCGTCGATGCCACATGCCCCGTGGTGGCGAGCCTGCAACGGCGCGTCAAGGCGGCATACGACAAGATGAGCCGCGAGGGCGGCAGCGTGGTGCTGTTGGGCAAACGGGGACATGCCGAGGTGGTGGGACTCACCGGACAGGTCGGCGACCGGGTGACGGTCATCGAATCGGAGAGCGATCTGGACGCACTCGACTTCACGCGTCCGATATACTTCCTGTCGCAGACCACGCAGAGCATCGAGCTGTTCAACCGTATAGGAGAGGAGATACGCTCGCGGACGCAGGATACGGCGGCAGTCACCATCGACGACACGATATGCCGGCGTGTGGCCAACCGCGAAACCCATTTGGAGAGTTTCGCCCGCAGCGTCGACGTGGTCATCTTCGTCTGCGGACGCAAGTCGAGCAACGGACGCGTGCTGTTCAACGCCTGCCTCAAAGCTAACCCCCGCTCTTACAACATAGAGGAGGGAGCGGAGTTGCGGCGCGAGTGGTTCGACGGAGCCGAATCGGTGGGCATCTGCGGTGCGACCTCGACTCCGGGCTGGCTGATGCAGCGCGTAAGAGAGGATTTGCAGCGGCTCGACCGCCGCTGACACGCCATACAGCCTGCCGCACCGACACATGCGGCGCAAGGCACGACAACGGATCTTCGATCGGACACATAATATAATAACGGATATGAGATACTTGGTAAGGTCATTAAAATATTTCGCACTGCTGTGCGTTTTATATGTAGCCATCGTGTGGCTGATGTATTGGAGCGGCTCGCTGCCCGAACACCCGTGGAAGATGATGCTATTCGTACTGCAAACGCAGCGCGGTGTGATCATGGCGGCGGCGTTCGTCGTGCTTGCTGCGGCATATCCCTTGTTCGGATTCATGCGCAAGCGCATCGGCGGCAGTGTGGCACGCAACCGCGAGCAGATCATACGGGCGTTCCAGATGCAGGGCTTCCGCCTTACGGGCGAGCACGAGGGCGAGATGACATTCCGCGGCGAGGGACTCTTCAAACGGCTGTCGCTGCTGTTCGAGGACCAGATCACGGTGCGCGACACCGCCTCGGGCTTGGAGATCGAGGGCATACGCCGCGCCGTGGCACGCATAGCATACCGGCTGGACGGCTACATATTTAACAGCAGATTCGATGAAAAATAGATTTTTAAATACATTGCAGAGTAGAACTTCGGCGGCAATCATCGTCGTGGCACTCCTCTCTGCGGCAGCCCTCATGCCGCAGCAGGGCGCATGCCAGCAGCCTGCGGAGAGGGACTTCACTCTTGGGCGCAACGCCGAGATACTTATCAACATGCTGCGCGAGCTCTCGACCCAGTATGTCGACAAGATCGATGCCGACCGGCTGCTCGAATACTCGGCCGAGGGCATGGTGGCCGCACTCGACCCCTACACGGAGTATCTGCCCGAAGAGAAGATGTCGGGCTTCGAGGTGATGACCACCGGCAAATACGGCGGCGTAGGCTCGCTCATACGCAAGAAGGGCGACTACATCATCTTCGCCCAGCCCTACGAAGGCTCGCCGGCCGACCGTGCCGGCATACGCATAGGCGACAAGATACTGGCTATCGACGGAGCCGATGCCAAGGGCTTCTCGCCCGACGATGTCAGCTCGCGTCTCAAAGGCGATGCCGGCAGCGAGGTCTCGGTGGTCGTCGAGCACATGATCGACGGCCGGCGCGACACGCTCACCCTGCGCCGCGAACGCATAGTCATACCGAGCATACCCTACTCGGGCTACGTGGCCGACGGCATAGGCTATATTCAGCACAGCGACTTCACCGAAGGGTGCTACGACCAGCTGCGCGAGGCGTTGGAGCGTCTGCAACGCCAGGGCGAGCTGCGGGCACTGATACTCGACTACCGCTCCAACGGCGGCGGCATCATGCAGGAGGCAGTGAAGATAGCCTCGCTGTTCCTGCCCAAGGGCACCGAGATCGTCTCGACCATGGGGCGCGACTCGCTCTCGCGGCAGATCTACCGCACGGCCAACGACCCCATTGCGGCCGACATACCGCTGGCGGTGCTGATCAACGGCTCGACGGCCTCGGCATCGGAGATTCTCGCCGGCGCATTGCAGGACCGCGACCGCGCCGTCATCATCGGGCAGCGAAGCTACGGCAAGGGTCTGGTGCAGGGCACGCGCTATCTGGGCTATAACTCCTATCTGAAGCTCACCACGGCCAAATACTACATACCCTCGGGACGCTGCATACAGGCCGTCAACTACTCGGAGCGCGACGCCGACGGACGCGCCGGCATAGTGCCCGACTCGCTCATACGCGAGTATCGCACCGACGCAGGCCGCAAGGTGTACGACGGCGGCGGCATCGTGCCCGACATCAAGCTCGAACCCAACTACGTGAGCCGCTTCGCCCTGACGCTGTATGCCATGGGTTACATGGAGGATTGGGCCGACCGATACATGCGCCGTCATGCCGGCGAGCAGATCGACATCGACACCTTCACAATAGACGAAGAGGATTACGACGACTTCAAGGTCTTCATCGAAGAGAAGGAGGTGCCCTACGAGTCGGAGACGCGGCGCGCCATAGCCGCTCTGCGTCAGGCAGCCAAAGCCGATCTCTACGACCGCACCTTGGAGGAGCATGTGGCCGCCATAGAGGCATTGGTCAAAGACGACAAACAATCCAACTTGGAGACCTACCGCCGCGAGATCATCGACGCCATCAACGCCGAGATCGTATTGCGCTACGCCTACCAGCGGGGCGTGATCCGGCACTCGCTCACCGACGACCAGACCGTCGGCAAGGCTGTCGAGGTGTTGGGCGATGCCGAGCAGATGCGGCACATACTCACCGAGCAGGATCTGGACAAACATTGACACTCCACCGATAAACCACGCCGGATATGCGCCGCTTTTTCCGTCAATTCGATCTGTCGCAAAAGATCTTCTCCATCAGGAGACGCACGGCGGTCATCATCATAGGCTTGGTGCTGGCCGCGCTGTCGGTCTTCTACACGCTTATGGTCACGGCCGAGCTGCACCGCAACGAGGAGCGCACGATCGAGGAGCTGCGCGTGGCCGAGCGCAACGGCGTCGAGCTGTGGGCCGACATACTGCGTTCGACGAGCAACATCTACGGCGAGCTGGTCTACAACGCCGATCTGTTCGCCAATTTAGTGCGGCATACCAACGTGCCGTTCGTCATCACCGACGAATACCTCAACGTGGTGATCTCCAATCTGCCCGCCTCGACCACGGCCGATGCCGACGAACTGCGCCGCGCCATCGAGCGCATGGCCGACAGCAACAAACCCATCATCGTCCGCTACAACTTCTCCAACCGCTACTATACGATCTACTACGGACACTCGCGCTTCATGGAGTATATAACCGAATCGCCCGTCAATTCGCTCATATACTTCCCATACGTGCAGCTGCTTATCATTCTCATATTCGCCGTATTCACCTACATAGCCTTCTCGTCGACCAAGCAGAACGAGCAGAACCGCGTGTGGGTGGGACTGGCCAAGGAGACGGCGCACCAGCTGGGCACGCCCACCTCATCGCTCTTAGGCTGGGTGGAGTATCTGCGCAGCCAGGACGTCGACCAGATGGCCGTCGAGGAGATGAGCAAGGACCTGGCGCACCTGATGAAGATCGTCGACCGCTTCTCGAAGATCGGCTCTGAGACGATGCTCACAGCCACCAACATCAACGAAACGGTGGGCGACACGGTGATGTATTTCCGCAAGCGCATACCGCGCAACGTCACCCTCTCCTACAACGGTCTGGCCATAGCCCCCATACGCGCCCAGATCAACTCGGCTCTGTTCGAGTGGGTCATCGAGAACCTGCTGAAAAACGCATTGGACGCATTGCAGGGTCACGGCAGCATCGACGTTTTCGTCGGCGAGAACGAGCGCAGCGTATATGTGGAGGTGCGCGATACGGGCAAGGGTATCCCCAAGAGCAACTGGAACAAGATATTCAACCCCGGGTTCACCACCAAGACACGCGGCTGGGGACTCGGACTGTCGCTCTCGCGCCGCATCGTCGAGGAGTATCACAGCGGCAGGATCGCCGTCGTGAGGTCGGAGCCGGGCAAGGGCACCACCATACGCGTAACACTCAAACGCCTGCAAGACAATGAATAGCTCGCCGGACATAACCGCCCAGACCGTCGACTCGCTGCACGTGGTCTCGGCTGTCGACATCTTCGGCAGCCAGACAGAGCTGCTCTCGGGCGAGGCGTTGCCCGCGGCCGGAGAACAGGCATGGCGGCAGGCCGTGCCCGCAGAGGTATTCGGGACGGAGTCGGTGGCCTTGACGCAGACCGCGCCCGCTGCCGATATCGGCACTCGCCTCACCGACTCGACAGTGTTTCAAGTATCGGTCGTAATACTCTTAGCTGCCTATATGGCCATACTGCTGCGCTCGGCCGGACACATGCGGGCCATAGTCGGGGCGATATTCCACAGCGGCGGAGCCGACCCCTCGATCGTCGAGGAGTCCGACAACCCGATCATATCCCGCTCCATGGGCGGCATAACGCTGTTCAGCACCCTGCTCTCGGCTATGGTCATGGTCAGGGCTGCCGATCTTATCCTCGGTGCCGATGCCGCCGCCATTCCGGACTCCATTCGCTCGGCCGCTCCGATTGCCGCCACGGCAGCCGTCGTCGCCATCTGCCTGTGGCAGCTGCTGCTGCACAGAGTCGTCGCATGGGTATGCCAAAGCACTGATGTCAAGCGTTTGGGCAACATAACCTACGTATTCTTCGCCGCCGGAGCACTGCTGCTCTTTCCGCTGACGGCAACGATGCTGCTCGGCACCGGCGACAGATCCTCCATATGGGTCATACTATCCGTAATGGGAATAGGATTTGTATGCATACTATATATAAAAGAGACTTTTATGTTCTTTACGAACAAAAAAATTTCGATTTTGTATTGGTTTTTGTACCTTTGCAGTGTCATTGTGTTGCCCGTTAGTACGATATGTCTCATAGCAGCCGATCTGCAATAGGCCACATGCGATCCGGGCCGTCGACGGCGGACGGTCGCAACGAAGTGATTTTTAATTTAAAACGGAGTTGTAAGTTGAAAGTAAATCGAATACTGGTTTCGCAGCCCAAGCCTGCCATTTTGGAGAAGTCGCCGTTCTACGACTTCTCGCAAAGACACGAATTGGAGATAGATTACAAGCCCCTGATACGCGTTGTGGGCGTATCGTTGAAGGAGTTTCGCGCACAGCGCGTCGAGATACTCGATCATACGACCGTAATATTCTCGTCGCGAACCACCGTCGACAGCTTCTTCCGCATCTGCGAGGAGGCGCGTATCACCGTTCCCGAGACCATGAAATATATCTGCAACACGGAGGCCGTGGCACTCTACCTGCAAAAATATATCGTCTACCGCAAGCGCAAGATATCCTTCGCCGACGGCACCTTCACTTCGCTCTTGGAGCTTATAGTAAAGCACAAGGACGAGCGGTTCCTTCTGGCACTTAGCGAGCCTCACAAGCCCGAGCTGCCCGAGACGCTGGCAAAGCTCAAACTCACGTTCGACCCGGTGGTCTTCGCACGCACCGTCACGGCCGACATGAGCGAGCTGAAGCCCGCCGACTACGATATCATAGCGGTCTACTCGCCCTCCGACGTGAAGGCTCTGGCCGATAACTTCAATGTCGACGACCTGCCCTCGATAGCCACCTTCGGCGATGCCACGCTGCGTGCGGCAACGGCTGCCGGCATGCACGTCAAGGCCAGTGCGCCCACGCCCGCCGCACCCTCGATGGTGAAGGCACTCGACATATACTGCAACAACGTGGCCAGCGGAGCCGACCTTACCGATGTCGAGCACAAGGAGGACGCCGAACGCGAGGAGTTTATCCGCGCACAGCAGTCGAAGCTGGCCAAAAAGAGCCGCGTGCGTCACAGCTCCGCCACGCCCAAGAAATAGCCCTGACACAATATGGGCGGAGAGCCTCCTCTCTCCGCCCGTTATACACCATCTTCGAAGATGACAAACCGATCCCTGCCGCACAACGAGCGACTGCGTTCGCTCTCCGCCGTGCGCCGTCTGTTCGCCGACGGCGAGTCGGGGTTCGTCTATCCACTCCGCTATGTCGTCCTCACGGAGGAGTCGGCCGACACGGCAGTCGAAGTGATGTTCTCCGTGCCCAAGCGCATGCACAAACGCGCCGTCAAGCGCAACCTGCTGCGCCGCCGCACCAAGGAGGCCTACCGCCTGAGCAAACAGCCGCTGCACGAGGCGGCCGCAGGACACACCGTCCGTCTTGCCCTGATCTACTCCTCGAAACAAGCGCACGAATACAAAACCATAGAAAATGCCGTTGCAAAGATCCTGTCGGAAGTTGTGGCAAAGCTGTAAACGCGTGGCTGCGTGGCCGTTGATCGCACTGGTCAGATTCTACCAGCTCTGCATCTCGCCGCTCAAACCGCCTTCGTGCCGCTTCACCCCCACCTGCTCGCAATACGCTGTGGAGGCACTGCGCAAACACGGTCCCATCAAGGGCACATGGCTCACCGTGCGCCGCCTGCTGCGCTGTCACCCATGGGGCGGCAGCGGCTACGACCCCGTACCATAGGCACACCACGGCTGCGGTTACGGACAGCATGGCCTGTCACTCCGAGGGGGGGGGCATTGCCCGACCGTAGGAGTCTCTGCCGCACACACTGTGTCACTCCGAGGAGCAACACAGTTGCGACGTGGGAGTCTCGCCGTCGGGATCGCAAATGTCGGCCCAAGAGAGATTCTCACGTCGCGATTTTCAATCGCTCCTCAGAATGACAGGAGCGTATAATGTCATCGGTTCACTCCGCGCTGCTTCGTTCAGAATGACAGCATAGTGAAAATCGTTTCCCAAGCACCACCAACCCATTTTTTCGTCAAAATGCCGGATATACAACGCGACGACAGAGTGAGACGATGGGCTGTACTGAGTGTACTGCCCATTGTCGAACGACAAGGAGCGGAAGTAGATGCGGTATTTTCACGAAAAAATTTGTATCTTTGGCTTCGCCGAAGATACTTTCGCTCGGCAATGCTCAAATAAATTTGGCATTGCCCTCGCTTATTCGTATCTTTGTCGCAAAATAATAGTAACATGGCAGATAATTCGATATTGACACGATTAGACGGGCTGAAGCTCAAATACGAGGAGATCGGACAGAAACTGACCGACCCGGAGGTGATAGCAGATGTCAAGCAGTTCGTGCAGCTCAACAAGGAGTATAAGGAGATAGAGCCGATCGTCACCACCTCGGAGCAGTACCGCACGGCACTGGCCAATCTGGCCGAGGCCAAAGACGTGCTGGCAAATGAGAAGGACGAGGAGTTCAGAGAGATAGCGCGCGAGGAGGTTGCCGAGCTGGAACCCCGCATCGCCGAGATGGAGGAGCAGATCAAGCTGCTGCTCATACCCAAGGATCCGCAGGACGACAAGAACGCCATAGTCGAGATCCGCGGCGGCACGGGCGGCGACGAGGCTGCCATATTCGCGGGCGATCTGCTGCGCATGTACACCAAGTACATAGAGACCAAGGGCTGGCGTTACGAGATCACATCATACTCCGAGGGTGCCGCAGGCGGCTACAAGGAGGTGGTGATGAAGGTGAGCGGACAGAGCGTCTACGGAACGTTGAAATACGAGTCGGGCGTGCACCGCGTGCAGCGCGTGCCGCAGACCGAGACCCAGGGACGCGTCCACACCTCGGCCGCATCGGTGGCGGTGCTGCCCGAGGCCGAGGAGTTCGACATCGATCTGTCGTGGAACGATATACGCAAGGATATATTCTGCGCCTCGGGTCCGGGCGGACAGTCGGTCAACACCACCTACTCGGCCATACGTCTGACCCACATACCCACGGGTATCGTGGTGCAGTGTCAGGACCAGAAGTCGCAGTTGAAGAACACCGACAAGGCCTTCGAGGAGCTGCGCACACGAATCTTCAACCTCGAATACTCGAAGTATCTCGACGAGATAGCCTCGAAGCGCAAGACGATGGTCTCGACGGGCGACCGCTCGGCCAAGATACGCACCTACAACTATCCGCAGGGACGCATCACCGACCACCGCATCAACTACACGATCTACAACCTGTCGGCCTTCATGGACGGCGACATTCAGGACTGCATCGATCATCTGATCGTGGCCGAGAATGCCGAGCGATTGAAGGAGAGCGAGTTGTAGCGGCTTTTCCCACAGCGCGACGACCGAGCGGCCACACGGACGGCTCGGTCGTCGGCGTATGACGGACTTTCGCTCGCCCGAGGGCAATATGCCCGGCGGCGGCATCGTTATTCAGAAAGAATAAAAACGCATCGACAATGTCACACACACTTCGCCAGATGTTATTGTCTGCCACGGCACTGCTCGCCGCCGCAGCCGCATCGGCACAGTCACCCCTCTATATCGTGGGCGGCGAACCTATGCAGAGCATACGTCATATTCCGCAAAACGACATAGAGAGCATCGACACTCTGCCGGCCGACGAGCAGACCATAGCCCTCTACGGACAGCAGGCAAGCAACGGAGTGATAATCGTCACGCTGCGTTACGACACGCCGGCACGGTTCGAGGCCGAGGGATCGACCTCGCTGACCGACTACGTGGCCGCACGCGTGGAGTGGGACGAGCACATGCCCGCGGCCAAGGTATCGCTGCGATATACGATCGATGCAGACGGCTCTATGGCCGTCGAAGAGATATTGCAGGCCACCGACAAACGGCTGCTGCGCCGCATAATGCGTGTGCTCGATGCAGCTCCGTCGTGGCAGCCCGCCATGCGCGGCGGCTGTCCGGTGCAAAGCGAAGGACTGCTCAACCTCACCCTGCCCAAGGGACGGCAGCTGCCGCCCGAACCCGGCATAATACTCATGTAATCACACCTGCGCACAGCATGACCGCCTCGCCCCAGCAACACCTGACGCTCTACGACCTGCAACGCATGGTACGCTCCTCGCTCGAAGAGCGGTTCGCGCTGCCGGTGTGGATCAGTGCCGAGATATCCGAACTGAAAGTCAACTACTCGGGTCACTGCTATATCAACCTCGTGGAGAAGGGTGCGGCCGACGGCGTGCCGCGCGCCGAGGCGCGTGCCGTCATCTGGCGCAATCACTTTTCCAAGATCTCGGCATACTTCACCGCTCAGACCGGAGCCGCACTCGCAGCCGGCATACGCATATTGGCCAAGGTATTAGTGTCGTATCACGAGGTCTACGGCTTCTCGTTGCAGATAACCGACATCGATCCCGCATACACCATGGGCGAGGTCGAACGCCGCCGCCGCGAGACCATACGACAGTTGCAGCAGGAGGGCGTGTGGGACATGAACCGCGAGCTGCCGCTGCCGCGACTGGTGCGACGCATAGCCGTCATATCGAGTGCCTCGGCTGCGGGCTACCGCGACTTCATGCGCGAGATAGGCTCCTCGGACTATGACATCTCCACGGAGCTGTTCGAAGCCGTCATGCAGGGTGCCGCGGCCGAAGAGTCGGTCATAGCGGCATTGGAACGCATCGCGGCACGCGAAGAGGAGTTCGACGCAGTGGCCGTAATCCGCGGCGGCGGCTCCGCGAGCGATCTGTCGGCATTCGACTCCTACCGCATGGCGGCACACGCGGCGCAATTTCCGCTGCCCGTCTTTGCAGGCATAGGCCACGACAAGGATACGAGCGTAGTGGATATGGTGGCACACACCTCGCTTAAAACGCCCACCGCCGTGGCGGCATCGTTCGTCGAGCGCATGGACTCGGAGCAGGCGTGGATCGAGGCCGCGGCCGAGCGGCTGCGCCAGATGACGGCCGACAGGCTGCACGACGAGCATCTGACATTGGAGCGTCGCTCGGCCGAGCTGCACCGCGCGACGATCTCGACGACGATAGCCGCCGCCGCACGCCTCGACAGCATGGCCGAGCGGCTGCGCGACTACACTCTGCAACTGCTCACGGCACGGCGCAGGCGGTTGCAGGCAGCCGAAGAGATAACACGCAGCCGGTCGGTGGACAACATTCTGCGGCTCGGCTTCTCGGTGGTACGCATCGGCGGCAAGGCCGTAGCATCGGCGGGTGCTATCTGTCCGGGCACACGGCTCGACATAGAGCTGTCGGACGGCCGTCTGCAAGCCGAGGTGACAGCCGCCGGCAAACCGAACCTGCAAAGAGAGTGAGTAATATAACGAATAATTTGGGATAATAGCGGCAAATCCGCTATCTTTGCCCAAACATAAAACCATTATGGCAAAGAGAGTGCAGATGACATACGACGAGGCTGCCGCAGAGATAGAGTCCATACTCGCCCGTCTTCGCGACGAGCAGATGTCGGTCGACGAGCTGGCGGCCGAGGTCAAACGCGCCACGGAGCTGATAGAGTTCTGCCGGCAGCGGCTTCGCAAGACCGAGGAGCAGATCGGCAAAATAATCGATACGGAAAAGAGATAGACCGACGATGCGGCACCGGCAGCAGCCGACGCACCTTATATAAACCACAGCACAATGAAACGACTCGTCCGCTGGATACTCAACCACATACCGCGCAGCCTGCTGCAACGCATGGCATCGTGGAGCGTGCCCCTGCTCGGGCTGCTCTACATAGGCCGCGGCCGCGAGTGTCCGGTGTGCGGCGTGCGGCGGCGCAGGTTTCTGCCCTACGGCTACGTCACCTCGCGCGAAGACGCGCTGTGTCCGCGCTGTCTGGCACTCGAACGGCACCGTCTGCTGTGGCTGTGGATCGAGCGCGAGACAGACCTTACGACCACGCGGCCGCGCCTGCTGCACATAGCACCCGAGGTATCGCTCATGCGCCGCTTCAAGCGCGTATATGCAGGCACCGGCGACTACCTCACGGCCGATCTGTGCTCGCCGCTGGCCCAGATGCACTTCGACGTGCAGCAGATTCCGCTTGCCGACGAATCGGTCGACGCGGTGATATGCAACCACCTGTTGGAACATGTCGACGACGACCGTCAGGCCATGCGCGAGCTGCATCGCATCATGCGCCGCGGAGGCTGGGGCATCATGCTCTCGCCCGTCGATGAGGCGCGCGCAGAGACCTTCGAAGATCCTGCCGTCACCGATCCTAAGGAGCGGACACGCCTTTTCGGGCAGTACGACCACCGCCGCGTCTACGGCCGCGACTATGCCGACCGTCTGCGCGAAGCGGGTTTCGAGGTGCAGACGCTACACTATGCCCGCCGCTTCTCAGACGACGACCGCCGCCGCTACGCACTGCGCGACGAGCCGCTGTACATAGTCCGCCGGCCGAGAAGCAATGAAGGGGAAACGGTATGATTCCGGCTATTTAGTACAATTATCCGACGCTCGCGGGCGTTATATATCATATCTTGGTGCAGAGTGACAAGAAGAGGAGAGTTATGGAGAGATACAATGATTTCAGAGAGGTCATAGCCTCGCAATTTTCAGCCGAAACGCAACAGATGGTGGATCACGCGCTTGTTTTCACGGCCGAGCGCATGCAGCCTTACCAGCGATACGACGGCACGCCGATGATGGATCACGACGTGGCCGTGGCGCGCATCGTGGTCGAGGAGATCGGGTTGGGACGCAACTCGGCCATAGCCTCGATCCTGCACGACGTGATGCGCATAACCAACCGCGAACACCCCGAGCAGGTGCCGGAGCTGTCGGCGGCCATACGCGACAATTACGGCGACCAGGTGCTGGGCATCATCGTGGGACTGTGCAAGATATCGGACATCAAGCTGAAGGTCTCGAAGGAGCAGGCCTCGGACTTCCGCGACATGATCGTCTCCTATTCGGAGGATCCTCGCGTGATACTCATCAAGCTGGCCGACCGTCTCGACGTGATGCGCTCGCTTGCGATGTTCCCTCAGCAGAAGCGTCGCAAGAAGAGCTGGGAGAGCCTCAACCTCTATGCGCAGATAGCTCACAAATTGGGTCTCTACAACATAAAGAGCGAGTTGGAGGATCTCTCGCTCAAATATCTCGAACCCGACGCTTACGACCACATAGTCAAAAAATTGGAGGAGACCGAGAGCGAACGCCGCACATTCATATCGAAGTTCATAGCTCCGGTTTTGGAGCGTCTCGATGCCGACGGCATAAAGTACCACGTCAAGAGCCGCACCAAATCGGTATTCTCCATCTTCCAGAAGATGCGCAAGCAGAACGTGCCGTTCGATGGTGTCTACGACATCTTCGCGCTGCGCATCATCATCGACTGCGAGCCGGAGCGCGAGAAGGCACTCTGCTGGACGGTCTATTCGCACATCGGCAGCATCTACACGCCCAACCCCGAACGCATGCGCGACTGGATCACCATACCCAAGTCCAACGGCTACGAGTCGCTGCACACCACCGTCACCGACGGCCACGGACGCTGGGTGGAGATACAGATACGCTCCGAGCGCATGGACGCCGTGGCCGAGCGCGGCATCGCCGCCCACTGGCGTTACAAGGGTGTGAAGCAGGGAGGCATGGGTGCCGACCAGTGGTTAGGCCGCCTGCGCGAGCTGTTGGAGGATACGACCCACTCGCTGGCGCAGCGATTCGATGCCAAGCCCTCGTCGGGCGAGATATTCGTCTTCACACCCAACGGCGACATACGCAAGCTGCCCGAGGGTGCCACCGTACTGGACTTCGCCTTCGACATACACACGTCGTTAGGCTCGATCTGCGTCGGCGGCAAGGTCAACAACCGCGCGGTGCCCATCAAGGAGACGCTGCACAACGGCGACATCTGCGAGGTGCTCACGCGCAAGGACCAGACACCCAAGGCCGACTGGCTCAACATCTGCGTAACGTCGAAAGCCAAATCCCGGATACGCGCCTACCTGAGGGAGGAGCAGATGAAACATGCTCGCATGGGACGCGAGGAGCTTGAACGCAAGATCAAGAACTGGAAGCTCTCAACCACCATCGACGAGGCCGTGGCCTACCTCTGCAAGCACTTCAAGATACGCCGCGGCACGGAGATCTACATGATGATCGCCACACAAAAGATCGAGATCTCGCAGATCAAGGATATACTCTCGCGCTGGCTCTCGGGCGAAGCCGACGACCAGCGTCGCGCAGCCGCCGCACAGGCTGAGGAGCGTCGCGTGCAGAACGCGGCCGCCTCGCGCCAGAGCGAGGTGCGGCAGACCGATGCCCTGATCATCGACGAGAGTATCAACAACATCGAGTACAAGCTCGCCCGCTGCTGCAACCCCATCAAGGGCGACGAGATCTTCGGATTCGTCACCGTCAACTCGGGCATCACCATACACCGCGCCGACTGTCCCAACGCCATGCGCTTGAAGGAGCGTTACCCCTACCGCGTCATGGAGGCGCGCTGGCGCGACGAGGCCTCGGGTGCATTCCGCGTCACGATAGCCATCACCGCACAGGACACGCCGGGCATAGCCAACACCATCACCGAGGTGGTCAGCCGCGAGCTGAAACTCAACATACGCACGCTCTCGATGACCTCGCGCAGCGACGGCACGGCCTCGGGCACCATCACCGTGGAGGTGCCGAGCACAGGCATCGTCGACATGCTGCTGTATGCCATACTGCGCATCAAGGGCGTCAAACATGCCTACCGCGTGAACTGACCGGTTTTTTGAAAGGAGCACCTTGTCACTCCTCGGAGGGGACTTTGGTCGCGCGATTTATCGCGCTCCATGTGGGGCGTGGCAGACTTCGTTACGCGTCCCGTGGTGGGACGTTGGCTGGTGGTCTGTCACTCCGAGGAGCCGCAAGGCGACGTGGGAGTCTCGCGGTCGGAAGCGCGTTTATCGTCCAAAAGAGAGATTCTCACGTCGTGCGTGCCGCACTCCTCAGAATGACAAGTCAAACGGTCATGTCTTCCCCAACCAGATTCTTCGCTGCGCTCAGAATGACAGAGTGGGCATCTCAACCACGTACATCGTTTACAACCAGATTCTTCGTTCCATTTCATTACACTCAGAATGACAGACCGGTGGAAATTGTCTCCTAAGCACCACAACCCGATTTTTCGTCAAAAGGCGTTAGTAGCAACGCAAACGATGTAAGGACGGACGGGTTGTACTTGACGTACTACCCGTTCGGACGAACGAGCGCGCGGAAGCTAATGATGCCTTTTCATGGAAAATTTTTCGTCAAAAGCAGTATTATACAACGCGACGACAGAGCGAGACGATGGGCTGTACTCGTCGTACTGCCCATTGTCGAGTGACAAGGAGCGGCAGTAGAATGCCGCTTTTCACGGAAAACCTCCAAAGAACCACCAACCCGATTTTTCGTCAAAAGCGGTATTATACAACGCAAACGAAGATCGCCCAGATGGGACGTACTGACGTACTTCCCATTTGGGCGAGCAAGTGCGCGGCAGTAGAATGCCGCTTTTCACGAAAAATCTAAGAGATGTTCTGCATCTCAATAAGATGCGCATAAATCCCGTGCCGTTGCATCAACTCGGAGTGAGTGCCCTGCTCGGCAATACGTCCCTGATCGATGACGAAGATACGATCGGCATTGTGTATGGTGCTGAGACGGTGAGCGATAACGATGGAGGTGCGGCTGCGCAGCAGCTTGGTCAAGGCGTCCTGCACGAGCTTCTCGCTCTCGGTGTCGAGGGCGGAGGTAGCCTCGTCGAGGATAAGGATCTCGGGGTTCTTCAATATGGCGCGGGCTATGCTGATGCGCTGACGCTGGCCTCCCGAGAGCTTGGCTCCGCGGTCGCCGATATTGGTGTTGTAGCCCTCGGGCAGCTCCATGATGAAGCTGTGGGCATTGGCCACCTTGGCTGCCGCGACGACCTCCTCGTGCGTGGCAGAGGGTCGGCCGAGCAGGATATTGCCCTCGATGGTGTCGTTGAAGAGGACGGTCTCCTGCGCCACCACGCTCATCTTGGCGCGCAGAGAGTCCTGCGTATAGTTCTTGATGGATACGCCGTCGAAGAGCACGTCGCCCGAGGTGGTATCATAGAAACGCGGTATCAACTCGCTCAGAGTCGACTTGCCGCCGCCCGAAGCACCCACTAAGGCTATGGTCTCGCCCTTGCGGATCGAGAGCGACACATCGTTGATCACCTCGCGCGAACCGTCGTAGGAGAAGTGCACGCCGCGCAGTTCGATCGACTCCTTCAAGCCGTCGAAGGTCTTGGCATCGGCCGCGTCGCGCACCTCGCTCTGTGCATCGATGATGGAGAAGATACGTTCGCCGGCGGCGATACCCTGATTGATGTTGGCGAACTGGTCGATGAACGAGCGCAGCGGGCGCGTGATCTGCGAGAATGCGGCGATGAAAGCGATGAAGCCGGCCGCCGTGAGTGCTCCGCTGCCCTCTATGACAAGGTTGCCGCCGTAGATCAGAATGACACTGACGGCGATTATGCCTAAAAACTCGCTCATGGGCGAGGCTAACTGCTGGCGGCGCGCCATGGAGATCACCAAACGCGAGAAATCGGCATTGATACTCTTGAACTTTTCGACGAGATAATCGGTTGCGTTATAACTCTTTACGATCTTGATACCCGACAGCGACTCGTCGAGCACGCTGACCATGTCGCCCATACGCTGCTGTCCGCGCTGTGCCGGGTGGCGCAGGCGTTTGACGATGTTGCCTATGACAAGACCCACCACGGGCAGGAACAGCACCGAGAAGAGTGCCAGCTGCCACGAGATGCTTATCATCAGCACCAAATAGCCGATTATGAGGAACGGATCGCGGAAGGCCACTTGCAGCGTGTTGGTGATGCAATACTGCACGACCGTGACGTCGGAGGTGATTTTCGATATGATGTCGCCCTTGCGCTGGTCGCTGAAATAACCGACGTTCATGTGTATCACGCGCGAGAACATCTCGTCGCGCATACGCTGCAAGGTGCATACGCGCAGGTTCTCGACGGTCATGGCCGAGAGATAGCGGAACAGGTTGCTCAGAAAGTTGGTACAGATGACCACCACTGCCAGCAGGGCGAGAAAATGCACGTGGTTGAACTCTTCGCCGAAGAAAAGCGTATAGAAATAGCTCAACAGTGCATCGAAGCCGCCCGAATCGAGCGAGATGGCGGGAAACTCGTAGACCGGCTGGAACTGGAAGTCCTGACGGAACATCGTATTGAGGATCGGGATAATCAGCGCGTAGTTGAACGTGTTGAATATGGCGTGCAGAACGGCGTAAAAGAAATACGGCACGGCATATTTGCTGAGCGGCCGTGCGAAGCCCAATAATCTGAGATAGGTTTTAAACATTTTGTTTCGGGTCTACTCTAATCTATAACAACCTTTTTTTTATGGCAACCTTTTCTATAACAATCCTTCGCGGGCGAATGCGGATACCGACTCCTCGAAGTGGCGCAGCGTCTCCTCCATCGGAACGAACGACTTGCCGCCGGCGGCATTCTTGTGTCCTCCGCCATGGAAATAACGCGAAGCGAAGAGGTTGACATCGATGTTGCCGCGCGAGCGCAGCGACACGCGTATGAAATCGTGATGCTCGATGAATATGGCCGACATCTTCATCTTGCGTATGGTCAGCGGATAGTTGACGAAGCCCTCCGAGTCGCCCTGCTGGAACCAGAAGCGGCGCATCTCCTGCTCGGTGAGCGACATGTGAGCCACCTGCCCGCCGTGAAATATCTTCATCTTGCGGTTGATGACATAGCCGAACAGACGGGCGCGCCCCTCGGTGAACGAGTTGTAGACGTTGTTGTGTATGGCGGGAACGTCGATGCCCGTGGCGCACAGCAGCGAGAGCACACGGAACAGATCGGGTGTGATGAACGAGAAGGCGAAGTTGCCCGTATCGGTCATCATACCCACGAACAGATCCTCGGCCATGCGGCGTGTGATGCTGCCCGCACCGAACATCTCCTCTATTATCCGCGCCACGAGATAGCTCGTACTCGACGACTGCGGATAAGACAACATCAGATCGAAATCGGTGGTCGGATCGAGATGATGATCGATCAGCACGCGCTCGGCCGTGGTATTGGAGGCTATAAGATCGCTCAAAGCGTCGAGACGCGTCAAGGTGTGGAAATCGAGACAGAATATGAGATCGGCCTCCTTAACGGCAGCTGCGGCACGCCCCTCGGCATCGTGCTTATAGATGATTATATCCTTGATGCCGGGCATGAAATCGAGATAATAGGGATAGCGGTTCGGCAAGATGCATGTCACGCTGTGCCCCGTTGCGGTCAGCACGTCGCGCCACGCCACAGAAGAGCCTATGGCATCGCCGTCGGGATTGGTATGCGACACGATAACGACCTTGCGAGGATAACTCAGCATGTCGCCGAGAGCCGAAAGTTTGTCTTTTGCTATCTCCATATCAGAGGGTTTATGTCGTTAACATGTGCAAATATACGAATAAGTGAGGGCAAAAGCAAATTCATTTGCATTTTGCCGAACGAGAGTATGATATCTGTGGCCAACTCGACCACCATGTCATGTCGAACGAAGTGAGACATCTGTGGAAGACAAAATATGCGGTATAACTGCGGAAATAGTCCCGCACAGATTTCTCGCTTACGCTCGAAATGACAACCCTGCTGTCACTCCGAGGGAGGAGGCATGCCCGACCGTGGGAGTCTCGCCTTCGGAAGTGCCCATGTCAACCAAAAGAGAGATTCTCACGTCGCGGTCGTCGACCGCTCCTCAGAATGACAAGGTGGGCATATAGGCCACGCACGTCGTCCACAACCAGATTCTTCGCTACGCTTTGCTTCGCTCAGAATGACATTGTTAATGTGGTGGAAAGAGTCTCCCAAGAATTATGCGCCACTTTTTCGTCAAAATGCCGGATATGCGACGCGACGACAGAGTGAGACGATGGGCTGTACTGACTGTACTGCCCATTGGCGAACGACGAGGAGCGGAAGCAGATGCGGTATTTTCACGGAAAAGAAACAATTTTTCGTCAAAAGCGGTATTATACAACTTTTTCGTCAAGCCGGACGAGCAAAACGAAGTTTACTTCGGCTTTGCCGCGGCGAGAAAAAGTGCATAGAATGAACGTAAACGAAAACTGCCCGGACAGGTTGTACTTAGCGTACTACCTGTTCGGGCAATTGAGTGCGCGGCAGTAGAATGCCGCTTTTCACGGAAAATTAACTACTTGGCGCGCTTAGCAATCGAGAACGCACACATACGGTTGGTACCCGATCCGCCGATAGCAGAGGTCGAGCCCAGATCGGCACGCTGATCCTTCCAAAGGCGGCAGCGAATAACCAGAGTCTCTTGGCCTGCGCACTCGTCGGGCAGAGCGAAGTAGAACTCGGGCGGATACTTCTGTGCGTCCCAGTTGGTAGCCTCGTACTTGCCGATCTCGGTGAACGGACCCGTCTCCGAAGTCGCCCACTCTACGGTGAAGTAGCGGGGACCGGTAGCCGACGACGAGGTTGCGAAGAACATCGCCAGCTGCTCGCCGGCAGTAACGTCGGCCGTAGATACGGTGCATACCCATGCCTCGCCGTTGATCTCGCCGTAGCTGGTCTTGTCAGAGCCGTCGTGGTTGATCCAGCCCTTGGCATTCAGACCGATGTAGGCATTGGGAGTCGAAGCGGGCGTTTCGAGCAGCTTACGCCAGTAGCAGTAACCGGCATAGATGGTTGCCGAGCCGTTAGAGAAGTTCCACTTGTCTTCGAAAGTGGTCTTCAACGTACCCTCGCCTGCATTGGGCTTGATATCGAGCACGCCTGCGTGATCGAACGTATCGTCCCAGACGAACTCCACCACATCGGTCCATGTGCGTGCACCGCTATCGGCGATCTTGTCGTCCTCGGCCGAGCGCATGCGGAATACGGGAGTGTACTCCACCCACTGCTTGGTGGCGGGATCGAATCCGGTGTTGGTGTGACGCGGCATGATGATACCGGTGATATCGCCGCTGCCCTTGGGCAGGAAGCGGATATGCTTGAACTTGGCACCGCCCTCGACAGAGCTGCCGCCCTCGACGTAGGCACTGATGGCACCGCCGCCGCCCAGACGCAGCATGCGTGCATGGTCGACATCGGCGAATGCGTTGGTGTTGGTGTAGATAGCCGACTCATCGCCCGGATAGTAGGTACCGTAGGGGAATACCCACTCGGCGTTCTTCAACGTAACCAGAGTGTTGTAATACGGGGTTGCGTCCTCGACCGACGTTACGTCGATGGGGGTGGGCAGACCGGCGTTCTCCACCGGATCGAAGATGTTGTCGGCAACGACCACTCCGTCGACCGACTGCCACGGGGTGACTACCTTGTCGAGCAGCCATACCTTGATCTTGGTACCGGCCTTGAAGGTGTTGTCGGTGGTCAGATTCAGACACAGACCCTTCTGGCTTGCGTCCTCGACCACGATGGTCTTCGAACCGATATTGCCGTTATCGATATCGCTGATGACGGTAGCCTCGACAGAGTAGTTGTCCATCACTATGCGATCCTCACCCAGCGATGAGAGCAGCTCCTCGATGGTAACCACAACCGAGTTATCAGCGTTGAATGCCGACTGCATCACACGCAGCTGAGCCTTGATCGCGCTATGCTCGCCGGCACCGTAGAAGGTGATGTAGCCCTCGCGATTGCCGTCCTGCGAATCGAACTGATCGATATTGAGCGTGAAGGTATCCTGCGAAGTCTCGGTCAGGCGGAACCACTCCTCAGGCCAATCGGTCTCCGACTTGTAGTAGTAGGGGACGTTGGCGCGGATCGTGACATCGAAGGTTGCGGCGGCCGTCGATGCAGAAGCACGCGTGGCCTCGCTGCCGTCGACATAGAGATCGATGTGCTCCACGTTAGCCTTCTGGCGGATAGTCAGCATAGGCTCGGCCATAGTGCCGTCGGCATAGTAGATGTAGACGTTGGCCGAACGCTCGGTCAGGTTGTCGTTATCCTCGCACAGGAACTTCACACGGCCGTCCAACTTACCCTCCGAAGGATAGATCTTCAACCATGAATCCTCGTCGGGATTCTCCACTTCCAAATACCAGTCGCGGTTCGAACGGATATCATACGATGCCAGCTCGGTGATATCGTTCGATATGATGGCCTCGGCCGTAAAACCCGAAAGCGTGACATCGGATACGTAAGCCTTCATCGAGCTGTTCATCTTGGCATTTTCCAGATAGAGGAACGCACCGCCCTCGTATCCTGTCGTCTCGTCGTCCTTGCACGAGGTAGTCAGCAGCGCACCGCAAACGACCGCCGCGCATGCCACAGACGAGAGAACTCTTCTAAACATATTATCTGTTTTCATATTCATTGTCCGAATTAGAGATTAATTACTCTTGGTAGGTAAGCGTGCGGAACGAGTGCGGCCACGGCTGACCTGCATCGCGGGCAACGGCCTGACCGCTCCACCATACGGGTGTCACGATATCGTTGTCAGCAGCACCCATGCGCTCCAATGCCACGGCGTAGTTGGCGCGGTTGTTGGCGATAGCCACCTGCGGATAGCTGCAACGTGCGATGAAGACAGCCTTGCCCTCCTTGTTGATCGAGAAGCCCTGCTTTACGATACCGTTGTTGATCGTGCACTCGGGGTAGCCCGTGCGGCGCATCTCCGAATACTGCTGGAAGCCCACGATCCAGTAGAGCGAGAGCCACTTCTGCTCGGCCAGACGCTGCATCGTGCCGTTCCACTTGACCTCGGGACGCGCGATGAGGTTCTGTATCTGAGCCTCGGTGATGGTAACATTGGCAAACGACACGGTCGAGCCGTTCAGGACGGGATAGTGACCGTTGGCACCCCACGGAGCCCACTTCTGGCACGAAGCGCGCAGAGCGTCGTTGTAATACTGCTCGGCACTGCCCGAGATCCAGCCGTTCATGGCGGCCTCGGCCTCGATGAAGAGGAGCTCGTCGTAGCACATCAGCATGTTGGGGTTGGTATCGCGGCACAGCACCTCGTAGTGCATGTACGACTCCACCTGCGAGTTGTTGTAGATGGTACCCGAACCCGGCTCGTTGTAGCGCGAAGGCTCGGCGGGATACTCCGTATCGCAGCCGGGCTTCGAACCCTGCCACTGCCATACCTTGTTGGTCTGGTAACGCGGGCAGCCCCAGATGGGCAGACGCGGGTCGCAGTCGGCCTGGTTGTTGTCGTTGTAGACCATCAGGTCGATAACCACCTCAGAGAGCTTGTGATCGCCCGAGAAACCGTTGTCGGTGGTGTAGTCGAACTGATTGAGGTTGTTGCGATAGTAGGTTGCCGTACCGTCGTAGTTGACCATGGCATTGTCGGCATTCGACGACATGAGCGGATACTTGCCGGGGTTGTTGACGATATTGACCATACGCTCGGCAACGGTCGGAGAGAACGAATCGTTACGCAGCGACACGCGGTTCAGAAGTCGCATGTGCAGCGTATTGGTGAACTTCTGCCACTTGGCTATATCGCCGGCGAAGATCTTATCCTTGGCCGAGTCGTCCAGAACGACATTGAGCTGATACAGAGAGTTGGCAGTCTCCAACTCGGCCATCATCTGCTCGTAGACATCTTTCTGCGAGTCGATCACCGGACGGGTTATACCCTCGTCGCCGCGCAAAGCCTCGCGATAGGCTATGTCGCCGAACAGGTCGGTTGCGATCGACAGATAGTAGACCTTCAACGTAAGAGCTATGGCCTGGCAGTTGCTGTTGCCCTGCTCGACGGCCAGTTCATACATGTGCTTGGCGTTGTTGGCGCGCAGGAAGCAGAGGTTCCAGACGCTGTTATACTGGTTTTCGAGCTTGTAGCAGTGCTCCAAACGCACCGTCGAACCCGACGAGCAGGTCACCTGTGCAATGTCGTTCGACCACTCGCGCATGTAGTTGGCGAGCGTATTCGATGCGCCGACGGTGATGTACTCTATCATCGACATCGGGCCGACCGAACCCTTCGAGATCTTGTTGGGATTGGTGTTGAAATCCTCGAAATCACTCGTACAAGAACCGAGAAGGGCGACAGAGAGCAAAATACCTATATATTTTTTCATAATTGTCATCTCCTTTCGTTAGAACTGAATTTTAACATTGAAACCGTAGGTGCGGGTCATCGGGAACGTACCGGTCTCTATACCGGGGTAGATGTTCGTACCGTTGACCAGACCTGCTGCCTCGGGATCGTACTGCGGCCAATCCGTGATGCAGAATACGTTGGTTGCGAACACGCCCACCGACAGACCCTGTATGAACTTGGTCTTTGCCATCAGCTTGGCAGGGAAGCGGTAGTCCAAACGCAGCTCGCGCAACTTGAAGAAGTCGGTCGAGAACGTATTTTCATAGGTATTGTCACGCACCCACTTGATCGAGTTGTAGTAGACGTTGGCATTCTCGGTGATAGTGGTATTCTTCGCATAGACGGTCTTGCCCTCGGCATCGGTCTCGGCCGTAGCCACCACGCCGTCCAATACCAGACCGTCGGTACGTCCCTCCAAAGAGTTGCGCAACTTACCCTGGTAAGAGAGTGCGAAGTTGGTTACGGAGAATGCGTTACCGCCGACCTGTGCAGTGAACTGCGCCGTCAGGGTAAGATCCTTCCACGTCAGCGACGTATTCAAACCTGCCTTCCAGCGAGGCGTGACACGTGCGATATGCTGATCGGGCTTCGAGGTGAGCGACGGATAACCCGTGGTCGGGTTGATCAGCACGGCACCCGAGCAATCCACACGGTTGCCGTTGTCGTCGATGTAGTACGAACCCTCGGGAGCACGGTTATAGTCCTTACCGTAGAGCTGGTACATCTCCTGACCTAAGTAAGAGTAGATGTAGGTACGGCTACCGATAGTGGTCGACGTAGATGCCTGGAACGGAGCCTCGGGATCCCAGTTGTCGGTAAGCTCGCAGAGAGTATTCTGGTTGTACGACCAGTTGGCGTTGATGGTCCATGTCCAGTTGCGGGTCTTGACTGGTGTTCCGCCCAGAGTGACCTCGACACCGCGGTTGCGGATCTTACCGGCATTGATCTTCATCGACGTGTTGCCGATCTCGGCCGACTGCGAAGCAGAGATGATCTGATTGGTGGTCGTATTCTGATACAACGCCAGATCGAAGCTCAAACGGTTGCCGAAGAACCTGGTATCCAAACCCAACTCCCAGCTCTCGCAGTTCTCGGGATTGATCATGGCATTGGGAATGGTGGTCGGCAGATAGAAGCCGCCCGGGTAGTCCGAGGTGGTGTAGTCGGGATAGAGCGAGTAGACCGAAGTATCGTTACCCACGTTGGCCCACGATGCGCGCAGCTTGATCATGTTGACACGGTTGCTATTGATCTTGAACAGGTTGTCGATCAGGATACTTGCGCTCACCGAAGGATAGAAATACGACCAGTTGGCACTGTTGAGCGTACTCGACCAGTCGTTGCGGCCCGTAATGTCGAGGAAGTAGGTGTCGTCCCAGCTCAGGTTGATGAAGCCGTAAACCGACTGTATCTCCTTGCGGCTGCGGTAGGGCGAAACGTCCAGCGCAACGGCCGAGTTGGCCATGGTGTACATACCCGGACCCGAAACCAAAAGCTCCGCAGCGGTGATGGTCGTCGAGGCGTATTTGTTAGCCAGACGGTTGGCACCGATGGCTGCCGTCAAGCCCAGACGGTCGTCGAGGAAGGTCTTGTTGTATTTCAACAGGAAGTCCATCGTGTACTCGTACTGGCGCACGGTCTTCTCCTGATATCTACCGTTGGCATAGTCGGCCGACATGAAGGGCTGACCCTGCGTGCGGAAGTCGACGCTCATATCCATACCGCCGCGCAGATCGAGCGTAAGGCCGTCGATGATGTCGATGCCGATGACGATGTTACCGTAGACACGGTCGCGGTCGATGGTATTCTTTGCCTCCTCGACAACTCGGTAGGGGTTGTGACCCGACTTGCTGTTGTAGACCAGAGAAGAGGTGATATTGTAGGGATCCTTGCTGTCGCCGAGGTTGTAGATGGCCTCGGTGTAACGACCCTGATAGTACTCATCGCGGTAGTTCTGCATGGGATAAGCCGTGTAGCCCCAGATCAGACCGTACATAGGCGAAGCGTTCGAGTAACCCGACATGGGCATGTTGTCCGACTTCTTGTGAGTGTAGTTGACCTTGGCCTGCAAGCGGATATGCTTCGACAGACGCTGGTTGACGTTGAGCGAGTAGTTCTGCTGCTCGTAACCCGTGTTGGGCATGATCCACTCGTTGCGGTTATCCGTAAACGAGAAGCGTGCCGAAGTGCCCTTGCCGGTCGATCCGTCGATCGAAACCGAGTTGGTCCACGTCACACCGGTCTGGAAGAAACCCGTATACCAGTCGTCGGCATATACCCACGGTACGGGGGTGAACTCACCCGTCTCCCAGTTCTTCGAATGATAGAGGTAACGCATCTTCGAGGCATCGTATTTCTCACCGAACGAATAACGCGAGATGTTCTTCTGCACGGCTACGCCGTCTTCGGTCATCGAAGCAGGAAGACCCCACGACGATACGTACTGATTGGTGGTGCCGGTGTTGTCTCTGGTGTTCGACGGACCGTACTCGCCCTGGAAGTCGGGGAAGTAACCGGCCTTCTCCAATGTGCAGGTCGACGAGAACGACACGCCGAAGCCCTTGTTCTCACGGCCGCTCTTGGTCGTAATAAGGATCACACCGTTCTGAGCCAACGAACCGTAAAGAGCCGATGCGGCGGGACCTTTCAGCACCGAGACCGACTCGATATCGTCGGGGTTCAGGTCGGCAACCGAGTTACCGAAGTCGACCGGAGCGTTGTTGTTGGCATAGTTGGCACCCGAGCCCGAGGCCACCGTACCCGATATGACGGGAATACCGTCGATGACGAACAGAGCCTCGTTCGAGCCGTAGTTCAGCGACGAGTCGCCTCGCAGCGTCACACGCACCGTACCGCCGGGGCCAGTACCTGCCGACGACATCGACAGACCGGCCACCTTGCCGTTCATGTTGTTGATCCAGTTCGAAGCCACACTCGAAGTAAGAGCCTCGTTGTCGACCTGCGAAATGGCATAGCCGACCGACTTCTCCGAACGGGTCAGGCCCAATGCCGTAACCACAACAGAATCGATGTTCGTAGCCGACTCTTTCATTATCACATCGATATTGGTACGCGAACCGGGGACGATCTCCTGCGGCTCGTAACCGATGAAGTTGAAAACGAGAACATCGTCGGCCGACTTGGTCGTTATCGTGTAGGTACCGTCGACATTGGTCGAAGTACCCGTGGTAGTACCCTTCACCACGACGGTCACGCCGATGGCCGGCGTCGTGCCGTCAGAATCGTAAACCACACCCTTGATTGTGCCCTGGGCGAAGACCTCGACCGACGAGAAGAGGGCGGCCACGAGCATCACGGCGCGGAAAAAGTAATTCTTCAAATTCATATTGTTTAGTTTTTTTCTTTTCTACGAGTCTCGTCTTGCGCGGGGCCGCCCGGGAGCGACCCTGCGACAGACGAATAATTCGGTTTATCGATTGTTACTCGACGATCTTTATACGCGGCGAGTCGGCTTCACCGGCACCTGCGAAACGCATCGTACCGCCGTTGGGAGCCGCAAGCACAGCGTTTCCGGCCGTATAGTTTGCCATGCAGCGGAAACGTATCTGCAACATGAAGCCGGCGGGCAATGCCACAGGCAGCGTGATCGTCTCGTCGATCTTGGTATTATTCTTCGAGTCCTTGCTCAGAGCATGGGTATACGTAATGGTAGTACCGCTTACCTCCGCCGTCATGGTAGCGGCGGCAGGAGTCCACTCGGTACCGTTGAAATACTCCAACAGCCAGTAGAGCTGTCCTGTGCCCGAAACGCGGCTCAATGCCGTGAAGTTAACCTTCGTGCCTGCGGCAAGAGCCGTCGTGGGGCAGGTGATGAGCCAGTAGTCGCCGGGCCATGCACCAGTCACGTAGGGGTGACCCGTACCACCGATCATTCGGGTGAACTTGCCGTCGGGATCCTGCTTGCCCTCGCCTTCGATATACTGCATGTATGCCGTACCGGTGGCTGCGTGGAGCAGGTTGTCGATCATGAAGGCATCGTTATAGGTGTTGGCATTGAAATCGGCCTCAGAGAACGACCAATATACGTCGGCTCCTGCGGCAAGCGTAGGAGTGAGATCGGCAGCGGCCTGAGCCAAAGCGATCTCGGCCGAAGCGGTCGCACCCGTCAGTGTCAGCTTGCCCGAACGAGCGGCGAAGTCGCCGGCAGCGTGGATATTGGGCGTTACCGTGAACTCGGTCGAAGCATCGGCCTTGCCCTCGGTTGCGCTGACGGTGAACCAGTCGCCGTCGGCGGTCATGGTCCAATCCTCGTTGGCATCGACCGTTACCTTGAAGGCACCGGTCTGATAAGCGGCGAAGTTGATGGTCTTAATAGAAGGAGTGATGAAAGGCTGGTCGGCCGAGCCGTTCTGCTGAATGGTGAACGAGCCTACAACCTTGCCCTCTACCTCCAATGATACGGTAGCCGAACGCGGAGCACCGTCGTTGGCAGCCACCTTGATCACGTTGCGGTTGAAAGGCAGAGCCGAACCGTTCGACGCAGCCTCGGTCTTGGTCTCGTTGTAAGAGATACCGGCCGTACCGTTCTTGGTGGTGTTGCATGCGAACGAATCGAAAGTCACCCAATCCGAATCCGAAGTGAGCTTCCACTCGCGGTTGATGCGGATACGCGTGGTGGTGATATCGCCGCCCGAAATGGGAATGATATCTTCGGGCATGCCCGAAACCTCAACGACCAAAGCATCGGCCACGAATTTGGCCTCGGCAGCCTTGGCATCGTTGTCGTCGGCACGCACGGCCTTGATGTCGTCGATGAACAGACGGTTCTTTATGGCCTCGCTCGAACCTAATTTCAACTGAGTCTCCGAAGTGGCACCTACCACAACGAACTCATGCTGCAACCACGTGAAGTAAGCCTTGGCATCGAACTCGCGGACGGTCTTGCCGTCGTCGAAGGTACCGGCACCGAGAATCTCGACGGGAATGGTCGGGTTCTCCTGGTCGGGGTTGAACGATACGTTGGCTGTGCGATAACCCTGTACGCGGAACGAACAGATAAGCGTTGCGGTGCAACCCTCGTCGATGCCCGAGAAGGCGGGAGTGGTGATATAACCCATGTTACCGGTCTTACCCACCTTGACGAAGCCCTCGTAGCGGCCGTAGGCAGTATCGAGTCCTGCGAACTTCGATGCAACTACCGTCTCGTCCGTAAGGCTGGCGATACCCACATCGTTGCTGCCCTTGGTATCGAGCTTGATGCCGTCGGGGAACTCACCCGTATCGACCGTAGGATAGCCGTAGAGCGAACCCGTCGTGGGGAATACGTCCTTGATCCACGAGAAGTCCTCGTTGTAGAATACGAAGCCCGTCTCATGCTGATCGACCGTGAAGTAACCCTCCTGCGAGAGCGTCACGACAAACTCCGAAGCGTTATCGGGGTTCTCGGCGTCCTTTGCCGAGAAGGTCAGCGTACCCTCGTTGGTCTGATCGGTCTCGTTATCCTTCGGAGTGACGGTGACGGTCACGACCTCACCGGCCTTACCGGCCTTGGGAGTTACCGTGTACCATGTCTCGTTCTCGGCGGTCATGGTCCAGTCGTAGGCGTTCTCAACGGTAAAGGCAAATGCCTCGGTCTCCTTGGCAGGGAATGCGATAGCATTGTCTGTCAAGCCGTTGACGATAAACTCAGTGCTGTGATAAGCAGTCTGGGTCAGAGAGAAAGCATACTCCGAAGTCACGGGGTGCTTGAAAGTTCCGGCATTGGCCACGACGGTAACCTTGCCCGCACGTGCCGCACCGTCGTTCTCGACGACCGTAAGCGTTACGCGGGTATCCACGCCGGCCTTGCCGCTCGAAGGTTCGCAGACGAACCAGCCGCCGTCCTTCTGAATAGTCCAGGGGGCAGTAGCGTAAACCGTAAACGTCTTGGCCTTGTCCTCACCGTCATAGTAGGCGAAAGCAAAACCGCTCTCGGCTCCGACGACTTCGAGCTCGGGCGCATCGGGCACCGGCTCGACAATGGGATCGTCGTCCTTGCAACCGGTCATTGCGATACCGGCCACAAGAGCGGCTGCCCACAGACATTGTCTCAGATGTTTCATAGAATTTTGATTTTTGTTAGTAAATAAGTTAGCTTAGTTTTATTCGTATTTGGTAGTAAAACTCTTGGGACGGGTCATGGTCTCCGAGTAGGTCACGCCGAACGAGTCGGTGACAGTGATGTCGAGGGTCGACGTGGCCGACGAGGCCGTGACAGCAAACATGTGGTAGGTATAATCGCTGGGGAACGAAAGCGACGTAGTAGCTCCGCGCGGCACGTCATACGAGGCCGAATGCAGCGGGTCATACTTGTGGATCTGCTTTACGTCAAGCGACTTGCCATTCTCCTTGACCTCTATCTTCCACGACGGCTCCCACGCCCACACGTTGATGTAGACCGTGTTAGACGAAGATGAGATGTCAGCATAGTCGTTGGCGCGCGCAGGCAGTTTGGTCTTGAAGGCCTGTGTGGCACTGCTGTCCCACCACTTCATGAACTCGTTCATGTCGTAGGTCTGGAACTGCTTGTCGATCGGCACGCCAATACCCTTATATTTATAGGTGACCTGATCGCCGTTGGCGGTGAATACCTTGTAGCCTGCGGGCGAACCGTCGGTGCAGACATTGTTGTTGGCATAGCGGTATGTCCACCACCACGTACCGCAGACGGCGGCCACGTTCTGCTCGATCATCTTCGTTGCATAGCCCTCGATGGGTATGTTGCGGTTGACATGCGAGTGACCCGACAGCAGCGTCACGTTCTCATAACCGGCGAAGCACTCCAACAGCTGCTTCTGGTAGGTCTGGCTGATGGCATCGTTGGCGTACCAGCCGTTTGCCGAGTTGTACGACATGGTCTTGATCTGACAGTGGAAACCGACGAAGATGGGGGTCGACGGATCGACGTATTTCAGATCCTCCTTCACGTAGTTGATATTGTCGGCCGTGAAATACTTGTCGTAGCTGCGGTCGCCGACGATGGTCGAATGACCCGGGGTGCCGGTATTCTTGTAGACCGTATCGTCGAGCATGATATAGTGTACCTTACCGATATTCATCGAGTAGAATACGGGACCTACCTCGTCGCGGAATGCCTGTTCGGGCTCCCAGTCGCCCTGATAAGCGGCATCATTGTCGTGGTTGCCCATGGTCGACCAGAACTGGAAATCGAGATCCTTCACGGCCTTCTTGGCATCGACCAACGAGAAGTTGTTCTGATACCAGTAGAGATCCCATGCCCAGTCGCCCAGATTGAGGCAGTAGACCGGCGTGGCGGAGTTGTTGTATGTCGAGGTGACCTCGCTCACCCAGCCCGTGGTGAACTGCTGTATGTCGCTGTTGCGGTTGGCGAGGTGCATATCGGTGGCAACCAGCATTATATGGTTGTCGTTATTGCGCTCGAACAACTCGAAATCGTGCTGCTCCACCTCGCTCTGACCTTTGGTCAGCTTCTGCCAGAACTGCGGCATGGCCTCACGGGTAGCGACCTCGTAGCCCGACGGAGTGATGATGAACACCGAGCCGTGACGCTTGCCAGAGTTGATCCAGTAGTGACCGTTCTCATCGGTCTGAACGATCTGCACGCCGTCCGATACGAGTGCACCGGCCACGGGCTCCAATCCGCAGTAGACCAGACCCTTGATATTCATACCGTCCTTATCGGGGACATCTGTAAGGCTGCCCTTAATTTTGAATTTGATGACGGCCGTACCGAGGATATGTGTCGAGTTGCCGCGGCGAAGAGCGAAGCGGTAGCTCGTACCCGAAACGACCTCGTCGGGGACGATAAAACTCAAAGAGGTGTTGTCGACCGAAGCCGTCGTGCAGCGGATATTGTTGCCGCGCAGCTCCATATAGTCGCCCGAGGCGAAGCCCGAACCTGTGAGCGTGATCTGCCCGCCCTGTTCGACCTCATACTCGTTGTCGAGGACAACGCCCGAAACGAGGCGTTTGTACTCCTCTCCACCCGGGATATCCGGTGTCGTACCATCGTCCGATGAGCACGACCATGCGGCAAGCAGACACACCGCCACGGTCAGCGCATAGAGTTTTGTCAATAAGTTTTTCATAAAAAATCAGGTTATAATTATTTGTCAATCATTCTATTTTCCGGATTTTACAGCAGTCAGATCGACCGTCTCGGTCCACCGGCGGCCGTTGCGGTCGGTAGCCTCGATGCGTATCTCGCGAGCACCCTTCGACGGAAGTGCGCGGAAATAGAACTCGGCCTCGCGCACCGAGTTCAAAAGATTGTTCTTCAAGCGCGGAGCGACCTCGGCCGTATCCACGAAGGCCATATAGTCGGGATCGGCCATCGACACCTGCTCCATGGCACCGCGATAGCGGCCGTCCTCGTACCACACCACCGTCCAGTGCGGATCCCAGCCCCATATCTTCGCCACCGCGAACTGCTTGTGGGCTTTCAGCTCGCCCGGCAGCCACGTGCGCATCTGATAGTCGTCGCCGTGACCTAACGAACGGTAGATCCACGACCACTCGCCGTCTTTGTCGGTTATGATGCACAGACCCTTGGTCGAGCCGTCGCTGTTGAGCGGAGCGTGCCACAGGTTGCCGTTGATCTGAGCCACGTTATGCTCGATGATGCCCGGGGCCACGTCGTAATTGGAGTTGATGTGCGTATGACCCGTGAGCAGATGCAGTTCGTAGTCGGAGAGCAGCTTGAACAGACGACGGTTCGACGGCTGCTGATAACGGCCGCGCCAATACTTCATCACCGGAGCGTGCATGGCAACGCACACGCGCGAACCCTTGGGTATGTATTGCACCAACTTCTCCAACCAGTCGAGCTGACGATCGTCGATGCGCTCGTCGTACTCCTTCTTGCCGTAATAGACTATGTCGTCGAGCACGATGAAACATGTGCCGCCCATGTTGAAGGCGTAGTATGTCGGACCGAAGTTGTCGCGATAGGCATGTGTGGCATCGAAGTCGTTGTCGCACCCCAAATCGTGGTCATGATTTCCGATGACGGGATATACAGGTATGCCTAATCTGGAAAACTCCTGCTTCACGCCGGGCATCAGGTGCATTCTGTCCCACACGATATCGCCCAACAGTATAGCCGCTTCGGGCAGTGAATTGCGCTCGCGGCACTCCTCGACGATCTTCTCCAATTCGGGCATCACCTCGCCCGACAGGCGCGTCATGTGCTCCTCGGTCTGAGGCTGCGGATCGCCCACGGCGAGCAGCTCGTAACCCTCCGCGGCGAACGGAAGCAGATCGAAGTCATACGACTTGCGGCCGTCGACGGGCAGATAGAATTGCGGGAAACCCTCCGTCTGACGGGCTATATACCCCGACGGAGTGACTATGAATACGAAAGGTGCTTTCCCGCCCTTTTCGAGCGAGAAAACACCTTTCGTATCCGTGACGGCGAAGTTCTCCCCATCGCTTACCACAACGCCCTGCAAGGGTTTGCCCTCGGCCGTGACACAACCCTTGACCCTCTGTTTAAGGGGGGGGGTTGCGGCCGTAGCCATCGTCACCGACAGCAGCAGGATATATATTAAAAATTGCTTTCTCATTATATCATAAAGTTCTTATCGGTTAATTTATTTAATAGACTGTGCTTCACGCAGACGCTCGCGCATCACCGCCAGCTCGCTGCGCCACGTCACGGCACAGATGGCAATGGCAAGGCACGAGGCTCCGATGAAGAACCAGAACGTGGCGTTCCAGCCCAGATCGCTCGCAGCCACATGTCCGATCAGTATCTTCGACAGCAGCGCGTCGCCCAACAGATAGCCGAACAGTCCGACGAAGCCGGCGGCCGTACCGGCGGCATTCTTCGGCACGAAGCTCAACGCCTGAATGCCGATCAGCGCGATGGGACCGTAGACCGCAAAGCCGATCAGACCCAACGCCACATATACCGTCATCGAGAGGCTGACACCTAACGCCGATGCCACAGGAGCCGCCTGCCAGTAGAGCACCACGCCCGCGAGCACAAGCAGCATGTATATCACATTGACAGGAGCGCAACGTCCCGAGAAGAAACGCGACGAGATCCAGCCGCACACGATGGTACCGGGGATACCGGCATACTCGAAGATGGAGAAGGCCAGCTTCTGAATATCCTGCCCCTGTCCCAGCTCCTTGGAGATATAGGTGGGCGACCAGTCGCTGATACCGTAACGCACCATATATACGAAGACGTTGGCCATGGCGATGAACCACAGCAGACGGTTTTTCAGCACGTAGTCGACGAACAGACGGCGGAACGGGATTTTTAATTCTTCGCCTTTCTCGCCCTGTCTGCCGGTAAAGTCTTGCCGGTATTCGTCGATGGGAGGCAGACCGCACGCCTCGGGACGGTCGCGCAGCAGCCACCAGCAGACGGCCGCGAAGACCAATGCCACAAGCGACGGGAATATGAAATTGGCACGCCACGTATCCTCGATGCCCAACGAACCGAAAACGGTCACGCCGGCCAGAGCCAGCACGGCAAGCGAGCCGCCGCCGACATTGTGCGACGTATTCCATATCGACATCTTGAAACTGCGCTCTCTCTGCGAGAACCAGTGAGCCATCACTCTGCCGCACGGAGGCCAGCCCATGCCCGAGATCCAGCCGGCGACGAGCATGAAGCCGAACAATATGGCCGAATTGGCACCTATCGACTTGCCCAACGGCAGAAAACCGACGGACATCATCGCAAGCGAGGCTATGATCAATCCCACCACAAGGAACTTGCGGGCATCGGAGCGGTCAGAAAGGCTGCCCATGATGAATTTAGAGAAGGCATACGCCACCGGAATACCGGTCATGGCGAAACTCACGCCCGATTCGTCGAGCAACCCCTCCTCGATCATCGAGGGAGCCGCCAGCGACAGGTTCTTGCGAACTAAATAATATGCCGCATAGCCCAAAAACGCACCCAAAAAGACTTTCAGGCGCATACGCCGATACACCTCGGGAATACGATCCTTCGGCAGTCTCGGTTTGGCAGCGGGCGGAGCGAAAAAGTTAGACATATCGGTTAGTAAAAGTTAGGTTATTGTTATTTGTCTTTCCCTGCTGCCGCACACTTATTATTAATAAGGTAACGATCCGTTAGGACTCACCCCGTACAACGGCGGTGCGCCGCAGGGGGAGTTGCTCCTCCGGCAGGCACACGCGCTATTGACAGAGTCCGATAGAATCATTACACAAAACTATAAATAAATCTGTACGGAATACCTTATTTTATATTAAATCTTCGTTACGAAAGAAAGTAATTCGACGAGATGGCCGTAAAGTCCTTCACCTGAGCCTCGATCCACTCGGCATCGCGACCCAGCTCCTTGGCCATGACCTCAGCCACGCGGCGGGCGGCCTTCTGAGCCTCGCGAGCATCGACGAACAGAACGCGCACACGACGTGCGAGCACATCGTCGACCGTGAGAGCCATCTCCTCGCGGACAGCCCAAACGACCTCGGCCATCGTATAGTCGAGCTTCTCCGAGATCTTCTCGCCCAAAGCGGGGTTCTCCTTTATCAGCGCGAGTATCTTTTCGGCATCGGAGCCGTAGACATACATGTGATCAGAGAGATCGGGTGCCGGCTTCCAGCCGTGGATCTTGAATCGCTTGGTGACGCACTTGCGCTTCTCCAAACCGCACAGCGATATGGCCTTGTCGATGGTATCCTCGGCCATCTTGCGGTATGAGGTCCACTTGCCGCCGGTGATGGTCACGAGGTTGTTGTCCGAAGTGATGATCTTGTGGCTGCGCGACACCTCCTTCGAGCTCTTGCCCTCCTTCTTGGGCGCAGCCAGCGGACGCTGACCGGCGAATACCGATACGATATCGGCATGAGTCGGAGCGGGATCCATGTAGAGCGAAGCGGTTTTGAGGATAAAGTCGATCTCCTCCTCCAACGGACGCGGCTCGCTCTCGGCCTTCGGGCGCGGTATGTCGGTCGTACCCACGACCACCTTGTCGTGCCAGGGCACGGCGAAGAGCACGCGGCCGTCCGAAGTCTTGGGAACCATGATGGCGTAGTCGCTCTGCAAGAACTTCATGTCCAGTACAATGTGAACACCCTGGCTCGGAACGACCATCTTGGGCATGCCCGGCTCGTCCATCTGCATCACCTCGTCGACGAAGCAGCCGGCAGCATTGATCAGAGCACGGCACTTCACGGTGCGCTCCTCACCGGTAAGCATGTCGCGCGTCTTCACGCCGCAAACCTTGCCCGCCTCGTTGTGCAGAACGCCTACCACAGCCATGCGGTTGACCACGCAGCCGCCGTTCTCGGCACAGGTCTGCGCGAGGTTGCAGGCCATACGGGCATCGTCGAACTGGCCGTCGTGATATACGATGCCGCCCTTCAAGCCCTTCTTGACCGACGTAGGCAGATACTTCAGAACGGTCTTCGAGCGAATGAAGCGCGAACGGCCGTAACCGAAGCCGAACGAGAGGATATCATAGAACGTCAGACCGCAGAAATATAGGAAATTGTCCCAATAGCGGTAGTTCGAGATCACGAAAGCCTGATCCTTCACCAGATGGGGAGCGTTGCGCTTCATGATACCTCTCTCGTGCAGTGCCTCACGCACCAAATCCACCTCCATCTTCTGCAAGTAGCGCACACCGCCGTGAACGAGCTTGGTCGAGCGGCTCGACGTACACTTGGCAAAATCCTCGCGTTCGAACAACGCCACACTGAAACCGCGGGTAGCGGCATCGACAGCGCAACCCAGACCGGTCGCACCGCCGCCGACAACGACGACGTCCCACACCTTATCGGTGTCGTCGAGTTGTTTGAGCATTAAACTTCTGTCCATTTCGTTTCGATATTTTAATTTGTTTTATGTTTATAAATTCAACGCTGTCAACACATTGCACAATCAATCCTTAGAATCGGCCACGACCTTTCGCGGCATTGTCCGGTTTCGTTATGATCGATTTGAATTTCAATTCGAAACAAAAGTAGTTTTTTTCAGACGAATTTGCAAACTTTTACACCTTTTATTTTAAAAAAGATTTTCGTTGCAAAACAAAAATAACATCTCCCGAGATGAAAACAGATTATTTTTCTTATATTTGCAAGACTTAAACGAAACAGAGAAACCCATGCCACTGAACGAAAGACACACCGCCATACTCGCCATCGTGAACGAAACCGGATCCATCGGCGTAAGCGAACTGGCCAAAGAGTTCGGCGTATCGGAAGTGACCATACGCAAAGACCTGACCCTTTTGGAGAAAAACGGGGCGATATATCGTGCCCACGGTCGCGCCATAAGGCTGAATCCATATATCAACGACCGCGACATCAACATCAAGGAGAAGCAGCAGATAGCACAGAAAAAGGCCATCGGCGAGTATGCCGCCAAGATGATCCAGCCCAACGATTCGATCCTCATCGCATCGGGTACCACCGTAATGTTTCTGGCACGCGAGATCGTGCCGCAGGAGCACCTGACGGTAATCACCTCGGCCATGAACGTCTCGACCTATCTGTCGCGCAACAAAGACATAGATGTCATACAGTTGGGCGGCATAGCGCGCAACTCGTCGGAATCGGTGGTCGGCCACTATGCCGAAGAGATGCTTTCGAATTTCGCATGCAGCAAACTCTTCATCGGCGTGGACGGCATCGATGTCGAATACGGACTCTCGACGACCAATCTGTTGGAGGCCTCGCTCAACCGCCAGATGATCGACGCTTCGCAGAAGACGATCGTGCTGACCGACTCCACCAAGTTCAGTTTCAGAGGTTTCAGCAAGATATGCGACATCGATCTGATCGACCAGATCGTAACCGACCGCGGTATTCCGCAGCACGTCATGCGTCAGTTGGAGGAGCGCGGCATCGAGGTCACCGTACTCGACGTATGATACGGCCGCAAACCGCCTGCGACACACACGTTTCGAAACGCAAACGAACATATTTCGTTGCGACACGCAAGAGACGATACGGCCGCCGCAGACCTCATGCGCGGCCGCCGCAACAGCACTGACAGGTGAGACAGAGTCGAAAACTCGCATACGCATAAGCGCATGTGAGTTTTTTTTTATATCTTTGCCATGTTATGGAGAATTTCATAGTTTCAGCACGCAAATACCGTCCCGCCACGTTCGCTTCGGTTGTCGGTCAGAAGCATATCACCTCGACACTGAAAAACGCCATCGAGCGCGGACAGCTGGCACACGCCTACCTCTTCTGCGGACCGAGGGGCGTGGGCAAGACCACGTGCGCCCGCATCTTCGCCAAGGCCATCAACTGCCTCAATCCCAACGGTGCGGAGGCATGCAACCAGTGCGAATCGTGCCGCAGCTTCAACGAGAACCGTTCGCTCAACATACACGAGCTTGATGCCGCGTCGAACAACTCGGTCGACGACATTCGCAACCTGATCGACCAGGTGCGCGTCATGCCGCAGCAGGGACGCTACTCGGTGTTCATCATCGACGAGGTGCACATGCTCTCGACGCAGGCGTTCAACGCCTTTCTGAAAACATTGGAGGAGCCGCCCGCCCACGCCATATTCATTTTAGCCACCACCGAGAAGCACAAGATCCTGCCCACCATACTGTCGCGCTGCCAGATCTACGACTTCAACCGCATACGCGTCGAGGACGGCGTGGAGTATCTGCGCTACATAGCCTCGCAGGAGGGTGTCGAGGCCGACGACCAGGCACTGAACCTCATCGCCCGCAAGGCCGACGGAGGTATGCGCGACGCGCTGTCGATGTTCGACAAGGCCGTATCGTTCTGCGGCTCGAAACTCGACTACAAGCAGGTGGCCGCCACGTTGAACGTGCTCGACTACGACACCTACTTCGACATCACCGACCTGCTGTTCGCAGGACGATATATCGACGCTCTGGTGCGCTTCGACGATGTGCTGAGCCGCGGTTTCTCGGCACAGACCTTCATCGCGGGACTCAACCAGCACATGCGCGATCTGCTGATGGCGCGCGGTGCGGCCATATCGCTCATCGAATTTACCGGCACGCTCTTGGAGCGATACCGCCGGCAGGCGGAGCAATGCAACGAATCATTCCTGTTCGGGGCAATATCGCTTCTGACCGAAGCCGACGGGCGGATAAGGCAGTCGTCGAATCAGAGATTATTGGTCGAACTGGGGCTCATGAAGATTGCGGGTCTCGGTCAAAAAAAAAATTATGACACCGACGCGCTGACCCTCAACGTCTCGGCACCGCTGCCCGAACTCAACGCCGCGCAGCCGCGCAATACGGCTCCGGCCGCGCCGCAGCCCCAACCGCAGACGGCACAGGCACCACAGCCGGACACCGCACCGCAGCAGGCACAGCCCCGACAGGCCATGCCGCAGCAGACGGCACCTCAGCCCGGACAACAGTCAGCGACGACGGCACCACCGCAAACCGACGCTGTACGGCCTCAGCCGGCAGCAGCGGTGTCACAGCCGAAGCCGCAGAGCGCAGGCCGAAGCGGCAAACCGCTGGTCTCGGGCACTTCGCTTGCGGATCTTCTCGGCGGCGACGAGCAGGCCGAGATGCAGGCCGAGGCGGCCGCCGTCAAGTCGGAAAGCACCGCGCAGCTGCATGTCGACCCCGAGGCCGAGAGCAAGCTGAAAGCCTCGGCACAGGGCATACTCGACTACATAGGCCGGTCGCGCCCGCGTTTCATGGCGGCTTTCGACTCGATGCGCATTGGCGGCAACACGATCCGCATAGCCGCACCCACGCGCACGCTGGCCGACGACATCATGCACTCGAAGACCGAGCTGATGATGCAGATCGCGGCCATAGCCGGCGTCGACGGCTTCATCGACCTGCAAGTCGACATCAACGAGCAGATACGGGCGGCCAAGCCCATAAAGCTCGAAGACAGACTGCAACACATGATACGCAAGAACCCGCTGATAGTGGAGATGCGCGACGCGCTCGATCTGGAAGCGGAATAGAACCGCAACATACAACCTTACAAAGAGTAACGACAAAAAGATAAAAAAGATAAAAGTTATGCAAAACAAGGATTTCGTAGAGGAACTCGAATGGAGAGGCATGATCCACACCATCATGCCCGGAGCAAAAGAGCAGTTGTGCAAAGAGATGACCACGGCCTATCTGGGTATCGACCCCACGGCCGACTCGCTGCATATAGGACACCTCGTAGGAGTCATGATACTCAAACACTTCCAGTTGTGCGGCCATCGTCCCATAGCACTCATAGGCGGTGCTACGGGCATGATCGGCGACCCGAGCGGCAAGTCGCAGGAGCGCAATCTGCTGGACGAAGCCACCCTGCGCCACAACCAGGAGGCCATCAAACGTCAGCTGTCGAAGCTGCTCGATTTCGACTCCGATGCCGACAACCGCGCACTGCTGGTCAACAACTACGACTGGACCAAAGACATAACATTCCTCGACTTCGCCCGTGAGATAGGCAAACTCATCACGGTCAACTACATGATGGCCAAGGACTCGGTCAAGAAGCGTTTCAACGGCGAGGGCGACGGCATGTCGTTCACCGAGTTCACCTACCAGCTGTTGCAGGGCTACGACTTCCTGCACCTCTATCAGGAGTACGGCTGCAAGGTGCAGTTGGGCGGTGCCGACCAGTGGGGCAACATCACCACCGGCACCGAGCTGATCCGCCGCAAGTTAGGTTCGGATCAGGAGGCGTTCGCCATCACCTGCCCGCTCATAACCAAGGCCGACGGAACGAAGTTCGGCAAGACCGAGAGCGGCAACGTATGGCTCGATCCGCGCTACACCTCGCCCTACAAGTTCTACCAGTTCTGGCTCAACGTGAGCGACGAGGACGCCAAGCGTTACATCAAGATATTCACGCTGCTGGACAGACAAACCATCGAGCAGCTCATCGCCGAGCACGACACCGCGCCGCATCTGCGCACGTTGCAGAAGCGTCTGGCCGAGGAGATCACCTGCATGATCCACTCGCGCGAGGATTGGCAGCGCGCCGTCGAGGCCTCGTCGATTCTCTTCGGCGGAGCCACCTCGGAGGCACTGCACCGTCTCGACGAGCAGACCCTGTTGCAGGTATTCGAGGGCGTGCCGCAGTTCCGCATCTCGGCCGCCGAGCTGGGTGCCTTCATCGACATAGCCGCCGAGCGCACCTCGATATTCCCCTCGAAGGGCGAATGCCGCAAGATGATACAGGGCGGCGGAGTCTCGCTCAACAAGGAGAAGGTGACCGACCCCATGCAGCAGGTGGGCACCGACGATCTTATCGCCGGCAAATATCTGCTCGTGCAGCGCGGCAAGAAGAACTACTATCTGATAACGGTCGAGTAACGCCATGTCGGAGAAGCTCTACACCATACGCCTCGACGGCATCTACGTGCGCGCCTACCACGGCTGCTACGATCTGGAACAGAAGGTGGGCAACCGCTTCCGCGTCGATCTGGCACTGCGCACGCCGCTGGGCGACCTGCCGCAGTCGGACGACGTCACACGGGCGGTCAACTACTTGACCGTCTTCTGTATAGTCGAGCGGACGATGCAGCGCACGCAGCGCACCATAGAGGCTGCCGCCATGAACATCATCGAGGCCGTCAAGGCAGAGTTCCCGCAGATCGTCAGCGTGGAGTGCACCGTGGCCAAGATCGCACCGCCGCTGGGCGGCAAGATCGAGCGCGTGGGCGTGACAATAGAGGCATAATAGGGCAATAATCCGAGATATGAACGCAACCAGCAGCAACAGAGCCACATTCGGCGGCCGCATAGCGGCCGTACTCGCCGCGGCCGGCAGTGCCATCGGCCTGGGCAACGTGTGGCGTTTTCCGGGTGTCGCCGATGCCAACGGCGGCGGTGCGTTCATCATCATCTACATCGTCTGCGTGGCATTGATGGGTCTGCCGCTCATGGTTGCCGAGTTCTCGATAGGACGGCACACGCGGTCGAATCCCGTGGGAGCCTTCCGCGCCATAGACCGCCGCTGGGGCTGGCTCGGCGCAATGGCCGTCGCCACGGTGTTTCTGATCCTCGGCTACTACTTCGTGGTATCGGGCTGGACGGTGGCCTACGTGGTCAACTCGGCCGCAGGACGCGTCGACAGCACCTTCTTCGCCCGATTCATCACCGACCCGTGGCAGCCGCTGCTCTACACCGCGGCATTCATCGCCGTCAACCACTACATCGTCGAGCGGGGTGTCAAGCAAGGCATAGAGCGCGCATCGAAGATACTGATGCCCATATTCTTCGCCATACTGCTCGCACTGGCCGTCTACTCGCTCTCGATGCCCGACAGCAGCCAGGCCATACGCAAGGTGCTCACGCCCGACTTCGGCGCGGTCGATGCCTCTACGGTGCTGGCCGCACTCTCGCAGGCCTTCTTCTCGCTGTCGATAGGCATGGGCATCATGATAACATACGGATCCTATTTCAAATCCGAGACGCGGCTGCTGCCGACAGCCGTCAACGTCGCCCTGCTCGATACGCTGGCTGCCGTCATAGCCAGCATCGTCATTCTCTCGGCCGGCGTGGGCGACCAGAGCGGTTCGACGCTGGCGTTCGTTGCGCTGCCCGAGGTCTTCGAGGGTCTGCCGTGGGGCGGATTCTGGTCGACGCTCTTCTTCGTGCTGCTCGCACTGGCGGCCATACTCTCCACCGTGTCGATACACGAGGTGGTGACGGTCTACCTCTCCGAGCAGCGCGGCATGACACGCCGCCGCGCAGCCCGCTGCGTATCGGCCGGTGCGGCACTGTTGGCCGTAGCGGCTTCGCTCTCGATGGGGGCGTGGGACGACATACGCATATTCGGCCGCAACATCTTCGACGCGCTCGACTCGCTGACGGCTACCCTGCTGCTGCCCGCATCGGGACTTCTGACCTGCATATTCGCCGGTTGGATATGGGACCGCCGACAGTTCCGCGGCGAAGTCGCACGCAGCGGCGGCATCGACGCAAAGATGTTCCCGACGGTCGGATTTTTGCTCCGCTGGGTGTGCCCGCCGTTGGTTGCGGCGCTGTTCGTCTTCGGACTGATCGATTGATTGAAATTTACAAACGACAATAAAAACTGAAACTACACAACATTATGGCAGAGTTTATCTATCAGCAACCGTTTCCTATCCAGTGCGATAAGACGGAGTATCGTCTGTTGACGAAAGATTACGTGAAGGTGGTCGAGTGCGACGGACGCAAGATTTTGAAGGTCGACCCCAAGGGTCTGGAACTGCTGGCCAAGGAGGCCTATGCCGACGTATCGTTCTATCTGCGCGCATCGCACTTGCAGAAACTCAGGAACATACTCGACGACAAGGAGGCCACCGACAACGACAAGTTCGTGGCCTACACCATGCTCATGAACCAGTGCGTGGCGGCCGAGGGCGAGCTTCCCACCTGCCAGGATACGGGTACGGCCATCTGCATAGGCCACAAGGGCGAGGATGTCTACACGGGCGCGGACGATGCCGAGTGCATCTCGCGCGGTGTCTACGAGACCTACAAGGAGCGCAACCTGCGCTACTCGCAGGTGGTGCCCTTCACCATGACCGACGAGAAGAACTCGGGCAGCAACCTGCCGGCACAGATCGACATCTACGGCGGTCACCCGGGCATGGAGTACGAGTTCCTGTTCATCACCAAAGGCGGCGGCTCGGCCAACAAGACATTCCTCTACCAGCAGACCAAAGCACTGTTGAACGAGGAGTCGCTGACGAAGTTCATCAAGGAGCACATCACCGATCTGGGCACTTCGGCCTGCCCGCCCTACCACCTGGCCATCTGCGTTGGCGGCACCTCGGCCGAGATGTGTCTGTCGACCGTGAAGAAGGCTTCGGCCGGATACCTCGACGAGCTGCCCACCTCGGGCAACGAGGGCGGCCGCTGCTTCCGCGATCTGGAATGGGAGGCCAAGGTGCAGAAGATATGTCAGGAGATAGGTCTGGGCGCACAGTTCGGCGGCAAGTACTACGTACACGACGTGCGTGTGATACGCGCTCCGCGCCATGCGGCCTCGTGTCCGGTGGCCATCGGCGTGAGCTGCTCGGCCGACCGCAACATCAAGGCCAAGATCACGCCCGAGGGCATCTTCCTCGAAGCGTTAGAGAAGAACCCCGCACGCTTCCTGCCCGCCGAGGCCCCGTCTATGACTCCGGCCGTCGACATCGACCTTGACGAGGGCATGGACAAGGTGCGCGAGATATTGACCAAATACCCCATCAAGACGCGCCTCAACCTGAAAGGCACCCTGATCGTGGCACGCGACATAGCCCACGCACGCATCAAGCAGATGCTCGACGAGGGTAAGCCCATGCCCGAGTACTTCAAGAAGCACCCTGTTTACTACGCCGGCCCGGCCAAGACTCCCGAAGGCATGGCATCGGGTTCGTTCGGCCCCACCACGGCCGGACGTATGGATCCCTATGTCGATCTGTTCCAGAAGCACGGCGGCTCGATGGTGATGGTGGCCAAGGGCAACCGCTCGAAGGCCGTCACCGATGCCTGCAAGGCCAACGGAGGCTTCTACTTAGGTTCGATCGGCGGTCCGGCAGCCATACTGGCCAAGAACTCGATAAAGAGCGTCGAGGTGGTCGACTTCCCCGAGCTGGGCATGGAGGCCGTCAGAAAGATCTATGTCGAGAACTTCCCGGCATTCATCATCGTCGACGACAAGGGCAACGACTTCTTCGCCGACTTCGCTCATTAGAGCCTCGGAGAGCACCGCACGGCAAACGAGGGCTGCCCGAGTCCGGGCAGTCCTTGTCTGCACGAAACGATAAAAACCTACGGCTGCCGTATAATAATACGGCCGCCGCAGCGTTTTACTTTATCGATGAACCGTTTATAACATCGCAGAGATGAAAGGATACTTTTTACGCATGGTCGCGGCTCTGGCCGCGGCATTGTCGTGCATGATCGGCACCGTGTCGGCCGACGGCGGAGGCGTCAGCTTCAAGGTCGACGCCCCGACCATAACGCCGTTAGGAGAGTACCTGCGCGTGGAGTTCGTGGCCGACGCACGTCCCGACGACGACTCGTTCGAGGCACCCGACTTCGCCGGATTCGACATTCTGGCAGGTCCGACCGTGGCCACAGGACGGCAGGTCTACTGGGTCAACGGCAAGCAGACCGTCACCGAGAGCTACACCTACACCTACGTGCTGATGCCGCAAGCCAAGGGCACCTACACCATCGGTGCGGCACGCATCAGCGTCGACGGACGCAGCTACACGACCAAGCCGCTGCCCGTGGAGGTCGTCGACGAGGGCGAAAGAAGACCTGCCGGAGGCAATCGCGGCGACACCTCACCCGAGGCGCACGTGGCCAAGGACGACATACAGCTGCGAATAAAACTATCGTCGACATCGGTCTACAAGGGCGAGGCCGTGCGCGCATCGATCGTATTGTACACGCGCACCTCGATAGCCGCCATCAACAACGTCAAGCTGCCTTCGTTCGAGGGCTTCTGGTCGCAGGAGCTGCCTGCGGGCGAAGACTCGTCGTCGCGCGAAGAGCTTAACGGCAAGGTCTACACGACATATCTTCTGAAAGAGTATCTGCTCTATCCGCAGCAGTCGGGACAGCTGCGCATCGAACCGGCCGAACTGACGGCCGTGGCACAAGTCGTCACGCAGAGCAACCGCGGGTTCGACCCCTTCTTCGGCGGACAGGAGGTGCACAACGTCAACCGCAAGGTCACCACACCCGAGATAACGCTCAATGTCAAGGCCCTGCCCGAGGGTGCTCCGCGCAGTTTCAACGGAGCCGTAGGACAGTTCACCATGCAGGGTTCGATGCCGCCCGAGAAGATCAGCGTCAACTCGGCGGCGAGCATCTCGCTGACCATCTCCGGCCGCGGCAATCTGAAATTCATCGACGCTCCGAGCGTGACGATGCCCGAGTCGTTCGAGATCTACGACACCAAGACCTCCGATTCGATCAAGGTCTCGGCCGTAGGCACCTCAGGCACGATCAAGTATGAATACCCCTTCGTGGCACGCTCGTCGGGCGAGTTCCGCATCTCGCCCGTGGAGTTCTCGTTCTTCGACCCCTCGAAAGGCCAGTACGTGACACTCTCGACCCAGCCCATGACACTCACCGTCACCAACGACGGCTCGGTCCCCGAGATGCCGTCCGATGCACGCATGATGACCTCCTACGGTGAGAAGATGAAGCAGCTCGACCGCGACATACGCTTCATTCACACCGACAGCGGAGATCTGCGCCGCGAGCAGAGGCTGTTCATGTTCTCGCCGCTCTATTTCCTGCTGGTCGTGATCATCGCGGCGGCCTTCATCGTCATATACGCCGTCATGCGCGCCCGCATACGCGAGAACCGCAACATCGTGCAGCGACGCATCAAACGCGCCAACAAGGTGGCCGTGCAGCGTCTGCGCATGGCCGAACGCTACATGAAACAGCAGCAGCGGCACTCGTTCTACGAGGAGATGCTCAAAGCACTGTGGGGATACATCAGCGACAAGTTCAACATTCCGGTGGCCAACCTCACAAAGGAGACCATTCGCGAGGAGCTGTACCGCCGCGGCGTATCGGCCGCCGATGCCGAACTCTTCTGCGAGATCATATCGCGCTGCGACGAGGCGCAGTACGCACCCTCGACCTCCAACTCGATGGAGGAGGTCTATGCCGACGCAATGGAGATGATCTCCAAAATCGAATCAATCGTAAAACGTTAGACGGCCATGAAACGGATAAAGATATTACTGTCGGTCATGACGGCGGCGGCCATGCTGCTGCCCACAGCACTTCAAGCACAAGACGGCTCTTCGGACGGCGATGCCGTCGGGGCATTGTGGAAGCACGCCACCGATGCCTACTCGGACAAACGCTTCGACGAGGCGATAGAGTCATTCACCCGCATCTCCGAGATGGAATACGGCTCGGCCGAGCTATACTACAACCTCGGCAACGCATATTTCAAGGCCGGACAGGGCAACATCTCGGCCGCCGGCCGCCCCTTCGCCTCGGGTGAGCTGGGACGCGCCGTGCTGAACTACCGGCGCGCATTGAAGATCGACCCCTCGATGAGCGACGCTCAGTACAACCTCGATCTGGCCGTCGACTACACCAACGACACCGACGGCGTGCCCGAGTTCGTCCTCGCACGCGTGTGGCGTTCGCTGCGCGACATGCTGTCGAGCAATGCGTGGGGCATACTCTCCATCGTGCTGCTGGCACTGATGCTGACGCTGGCCATGCTGTATCTGCTCTCGCGCAACATAGCCCGACGCAAGGCAGGATTCTACGGGGCACTGCTGCTGGCCGTGCTGTTCGTACTGACCACGCTGCTGGCAGCCTCGCAGCGCGCCGTCGAACGCCGCGACGATCAGGCCGTCGTGGTATGCCGCGACACGGCACCCGTACACTCGTCGCCCGACAGCGAGACCAAAATCATACGCGAACCGAGCCAGGGTGTGACCGTCACCGTCGGCCGCTCGCTCGGAGAGTGGCGCGAGATCACCTTCGCCGACGGCGAGAAGGGGTGGATCCGCAACGGCGACATAGAGATAATCCGCTAAAACGCTGCACGAAGTGTCGAAACTACTGGATAATGTCACCGGCGAACTGCAACGCCTGCCCGGCATAGGCCGCCGCACGGCGTTGCGACTGGCGATGCACATACTCAAAATGGAGACCTCGACGGTCGACTCGCTGGCTGCGAGCATAGCCTCGTTCCGTCACGACATACGCTACTGCCGCAGCTGCAACAACCTCTCCGATGGCGATCTGTGCCCCATCTGCACCGATCCGCGCCGCGACCGCTCGACGATCTGCGTCGTCGAGCAGGTGGCCGATCTCATGTCGATCGAAAACACGGCACAGTATCACGGCGTCTATCACGTGCTGGGCGGCGTCATATCGCCCATGCAGGGCATAGGCCCGTCGGACTTGAAGATCGACCTGCTGTGCGACAAGCTCACCGCAGGCGGCATACGCGAGGTCATCATAGCCATATCCACCTCCGTGGAGGGCGAAACCACGCTGTTCTATCTACTCAACCGGCTGAAAGCCTTTCCCGAGGTGAAGGTCACCACCATAGCCCGCGGCATAGGCTTCGGCGACGAGTTGGAGTATGTCGACGAGCTGACCATAACCCACGCGCTGATGAACCGCCGCGAGGTGGAGCGATAACACAGCATCGTGTAAGGAGCGACGGGGCGGCACACATATCTGCTGCAAACGGCGGAGTCCGTCGCAAACGTCTCATCGGACGAAATATTTTGCCAATGCGCAAAAAAATATTCCGCAAAGCGGCGGTTTTACAAAAATTTAACAGTATATTTGTATTGTGGGATCGAGCCACCGCCGCCGACAAACACGAGCGCATTGCGCATCTCCGAGCAGACGGAAGCCGTTGAAGGCCGGAAACGGAGTCTTCACCGTCGGCGTACCGACTGCACGACCGGCGTGAAGAGTCCCGCTGAGCATGGATTATTGACTACTAATATATTTTTACGATGAGTATTGCCGAGAGATACAAGTACATTCAGGAACAACTCAACAAGTACGGTTATATACGTGTGGCCGATATAGCCAACGAATTGAACGTCACCAAAGCCACGATCCGCAAAGACCTACGCTTTTTGGAGTCGCAGAAGGTGTTGTACCGCACCCACGGCAGCGCATCGCCGGTCAACCCCCATGTGACGGATATGAGCGTACACGTCAAGAGCCATATCAACACCGAACTCAAACGCATCATAGCCCGCGAGGCGGCCAAGTTGGTATCCGACAACGACTCGATAATCGTAGCCTCGGGTTCGACTCTCTACGCCTTCGCCGAGGAGATCTCGACCGACATGCACCTCAATGTCGTGACACCCGATCTGCGCGTGGCGGTGCTGCTCAACGAGAACGAGAAGATCGACATCATACAGTTGGGCGGACGCATCTACAAGAACACCCTGTCGGTGCGCGGCGACATGGCTGCGACCGAGTTGAAGGACATACACTGCACCAAGGTCTTCTTCGGTGCCGACGGCATCGATGCCGAGTCGGGCATAACCTGCTCGACGTTGGAGGAGGCTCGCCTGACCAACGACATGATGGACGCAGCCTCGCAGGTGATCGTGCTGCTCGACTCCACGAAGTTCGGTCGAAGAGGTTTCGCCAAGATATGCTCGCTGGACCGCATCGACATGATAATCACCGACGAAGGCATATCCGAGCAGGCACGCAAATATATCGAGGAATCGGGCGTGGAGCTGGTCATCGCCAAGGAGTAACGGCAGAGACAACTATCCAAAAGCGCGTGCGGCGAATGCTTCGTACGCGCTTTTGCGTTTCAATACATACGGATTTATCGGGGACAAATCGGAAACTCTGCCAAGAGCGAAAAATGGAGACAACGAATCAAAAAAGGTTGGAAATGATGTGCATGGACGATAAGCCTTGTCTTCCACAACCAGATGTTTCGCTCCGCTCAACATGACAACACGTCCTGTCATTCTGAGTGGAGCAGAGCGAAATGAACCGACGACAAGTCGAGAGCAGAAGAAATTTATTTCTTATGCCGAGACGCGAAGGAGGAAGACCGCAGGTCAAGAATCTGGTTGGGAAAGATGTGCGAGGACGATATGCCCACCGTGTCATTCTGAGGAGCGTGCTATGCACGCGACGTGAGAATCTCTATTCTGGACAACAACCGCGCTCCCGACGGCAAGACTCCCACGTCGCAGTCTGCGACTGCTCCTCGGAGTGACAGACAACATGCCAACACCCCACCACGGGACGCAGAACAAAGCCTGCCACGCCCCACATGGAGCGCGATAAATCGCGCGACAAAAGCCCCTCCCGAGGGAGGGGTTGGGGGTGGGGTCAGAATTATATAACGGCGTAAGCCGTAACTCTGTGATCGACGTTTGTTGTCATTCTGAGGAGGACGGAACGTCCGACGTGAGAATCTCTATTTTAGACGACAAACGTGCTCCCGACCGCGAGACTCCCACGGTCGGGCTGCGCCTCCCTCGGAGTGACAATTACCGCTACTCCACCGGCTCGTAAATATACAGCTCGTGAATCTCCCTATCGTAGCCGTCGTAGAACCCGCGCGGCATACCTAAGACGATGCGTGCGCCGCGGTTGCTCAGCACGATCAGTTCGCCCGTCGAGGGGTCGACCGTAAGTCCTTCGATCTCGCCGGCACGGCGGAAATCCTCCATCGTGCGCCACACCCCGACATCGGCCGAGGCGGCCGACAGATCGGCTATCGGAGCCGAATAGATGCGGTCGGCCTCGCCACGGTCGGCCTCGCCGTCGTCGGAGGAGATCAGTATCTCGTCGCCCGCAACGCATATACCCTGCTGCAACGCCGGCACGGGGCGCAGCTGAATCTTATCCTCGTAGGCACCCGTCGACAGATCGTAGCGATAGATGTAGCGGCCGTCGACCCAGTCGGCCATATAGAGCTTGCCGCGCGCGGCATCGACCGCAAGGCCGCACACCTCCACCTGCCCCGACGAGGGCTGCCAGTCGATCGAACGCACCCACTGCAAGGTGGCGGCATCGTAGACCGCCGCCTGAATGTTGCGCCCCACGCCGTCCTCGAACCACTCTATGCCGGCATAGATCTCGCCGTCGTGGACGTCGATGTCGCCTATATGGTTGGCCTCCAACGCCAGCCCCTCGAAAGGCGAGGTGTTCTCGGCCACTAACCGCCCCTGCTTGTCGTATTTATATAGGGCGGTCGAGCCCGACACATAATAATACTCGCCGTCGGCAGCCACGCCCTGCCGTCCCTCGACCTCGATCACCTGCGAGAGACGATACTCCTTGCGGCCGTGGCCGTCAGCGGCAGACTGCGAGCCGCCGCATGCCGCCGCCGCAATCGCGAGCGACAGCATCGATATGCTGATCAGATGTTTCATATCGCAAATATAGCATTTTGTCGCACGACATGCAATTTTGTCGCCGTTTATCGACGCTTTGACACCCGCCGCATGACGATTCGCCAAGCGAGAGTGACAAAATTTCCGCAACGAAGCCTGTGGCAGAAAATTTGCCGAGAGTCGGTGCAGAAACAAAATAAACGACATAGCTTATGAACATCAATTCATTAACGATCAAGGCTCAGGAGCTGTTGCAATCGGCACTGGGCATCGCGCAGCGATCGGGGCAGCAGGCACTCGACCCGCTGCACATTCTCTCGGCCGCCGTGGCCGAGGAGGATTCGCTCGCCGCATTCCTGTTGGGCAAGGTCGGAGTCAACGTCCGCACGCTGCGACAGGGCGCAGACCGTGCCGTGGCGGCACTGCCCAAAGTCTCGGGTGGAAACAGCGAAGCCTACTTTTCGAGCGACGCTTCGCGCGTGATACAGCGCGCCGTCGACTTCACACGCACATTCAACGACCGCTACGCCTCGGTCGAGCACATACTGCTGGCCCTGGTTACCGAGCGCGGCGCGGCGGCCGACCTGCTCAAAGCCGAGGGTGCTACGGTCAAGGATCTCGAAGCGGCCGTCAGGGAGTTCCGCAAGGGTCAGACGATCTCTTCGCAGACCGATTCGCAGGAGTTCGACGCACTGGGCAAGTATGCGATCAACCTCAACGAGCAGGCGCGCAGCGGCAAGCTCGATCCGGTCATCGGCCGCGACGAGGAGATACGCCGCGT